>JAFKGR010000012.1 GCA_017307735.1 Chitinophagaceae bacterium | reverse complement strand
TCTGAATGCGGGGTCTTATTCTGGAAGAGGCATTTTTCAAAATCCTCTTTAGTTCCTGAAGGCTTTCTTTTACGATTATTTCTTTTGCTTTTGCCATAAAGCAAAGATATGGAACATTAGACTATTTATGAAATATACTTAGTATTATTAATATTTATGACCAGCCTGTAAATTTATTTTCATTTTCATTTCAATTCTTCTTTATTTTGTCGCACAATTATAAAATTTAATGGAAACATTACGACAAAGTATCATTCATGATTATTTCGCAAATAATAATCTGCCCGACGGCCCGGTCACAAAAAAAGTATCTTCTTATTTCGGAGAAAACGTTTTTGATTTGAAAAAAGCAAGGGAGTTTTTAAGTGATGAAGCTTTTAAAAGCCTTGTTTCATCTATCAGGAGCCAAACCAAGATTGACCGTAAAATGGGAGACCAGATTGCTTCCGCCCTTAAAAATTGGGCTGAGACAAAAGGTGTTACCCACTATACGCACTGGTTTCAACCCCTGACCGGCGCAACGGCAGAGAAACACGATTCTTTTTTCACCCTGAAAGGCGACAGAACGGCAATTGAAGAATTTGACGGAGCCACACTAATTCAACAGGAACCGGATGCTTCTTCGTTTCCCAGCGGTGGACTCCGTGCTACTTTCGAGGCACGCGGATATACGGCATGGGACCCAAGTTCCCCTCCATTCATTATCGAAATGAGAAATGGCAAGACACTTTGTATCCCGACCATCTTTGTTTCCTATACCGGAGAATCTCTCGATGCAAAAACCCCTTTGCTACGGTCAAAAGTAGCTCTTGAGAAAGCAGCGGTCGATGTTTGCCAGTATTTTGACAAGAACATCACTTCAGTGATACCGACTCTTGGATGGGAACAGGAATATTTTGTAATTGATGCTTCCATTGCAAGCACACGTCCCGACCTGCTAATGACCGGAAGAACCGTCTTTGGACATGCCCCGGCAAAAGGCCAGCAACTCGAGGATCACTATTTTGGCGCTATCCCGGAAAGAGTATATGCTTTCATGCGCGATTTTGAAGAAGAAGCCTACAAGTTGGGAATTCCATTGAAAACCCGGCACAATGAAGTAGCTCCATGCCAGTTTGAATGTGCTCCCATTTATGAAGAAGTAAACCTCGCTGTGGATCACAATATTTTACTCATGGATTTGATGACACGTGTTGCCAAGAATCACAAACTAAGGGTTCTCCTTCACGAAAAACCATTTGCAAAAGTGAACGGCAGCGGGAAACACAACAACTGGAGCCTTGCAACGAATACCGGTGTCAATCTGCTGGCTCCCGGCAAAACACCCAAAACAAATCTGATGTTCCTCGCTTTCTTTGTAAATACCATTAAAGCGGTGAATGACAATTCAGATCTACTTCGTGCTTCCATTGCTTCGGCCGGAAACGATCACCGGTTGGGGGGAAATGAAGCCCCGCCCGCAATTATTTCCATTTTTATCGGGCAGTACCTGACAGATGTATTATCAGAAATTGAGAAAAGAGTAAGCGACAAATTTGATGAACAGGACGAGGCGATGCTAAAGCTGGATATCCACAAAAGTATTCCGGAATTATTGCTGGACAATACCGACCGCAACAGAACATCCCCGTTTGCATTCACAGGAAACAAATTTGAATTCCGGGCTGTAGGAGCTTCCGCAAACTGTGCAGTACCGATGACTGTTTTGAATACCATTATGGCCGATACCCTGGTAAATTTCAAAAGCCAGGTTGACGCGCTGATTGAAGCCGGAGAGAAAAAGGAAATTGCGATTTTGCATGTGGTGCAAAAATTCATTATTGAAAGTAAATCCATTCTATTTGAGGGAGACGGATACAGTGATGCGTGGGAAAAAGAAGCAGAAAAAAGAAGGTTAGGGAATATCAAAACCACTCCCCTGGCGCTGGATCTCATGGTGAGCGAAAAAGCAGAACAATTGTACAGCAGGCATCATATTTTCAGCAAAAATGAACTGGAAGCACGGCATGAAGTTTTACTTGAAAACTATATCAAAAAGATTCAGATAGAATCCCGCATCATTGGTGAAATGTCAGGAACTTATATTTTGCCCGCTGCCATCAAATACCAAAATGTATTGATTAAAAATATCAAAGGGCTTAAGGAACTTGGTATTGACGAAAACGGGATTTCAGCTCAGAAGCAAATTCTTTTGAAAATCTCAGAGCATGTAAATGCCATCAATAAAAACGTGAAATTGATGATTGAAGCCAGAAAGAAGGCAAATATTATTGAGAATTCAAGAGAAAGGGCTTTGGCGTATTGCGACCAGATAAAGCCATTCTTTGACAACATCAGGTATCATGCCGACAAACTGGAACTGATTGTGGATGATCAGTTTTGGCAATTACCCAAATACCGTGAGATATTGTCTCTGAGATAAACATCAACAATAAATATTATTGATTCATAGATTATGATTTCTGTTAAGAGGTTTTAAGCATAATCACTTTGTACCAATACTTGCATAGTTGTTTATATTCAGGAAATGGAAGTAAGGAAAAAAGAACAAATTCCCGGTTCCTGTTAAATATTTTTAAAAGGCAAGTGCACTCTTAAACTTTTTTTTCAAGATATCATCTATCAGTCAACAAATAAAAACTTATAAAAATGAAAAGACTTCTTTTACTTGCCTTCGCTGCCTTCTTTATTACAGCCGGCGTTCAGGCCCAGGCAAATCAATCCAGGAGAGATTCAACACGGAAATCACAAAAAGCCAATTTCAGTAGGGACCAAAGAATGAAAGACAACCGTTCAAGAATGGCGGAACTTCAGCTTACACCTGAACAAAAGGCCAAAATGAAAGCACTCCGCGAAGAAAACGTCAAAAACCGGAAAGCCATTGTGGATGACAAATCACTCACAGCCCAACAGAAAAAAGAAAAGATGGATGAACTCAGAAAGACAAATCAGGAGAAAATGGGTGCTGTGTTGACTCCTGAACAAAGGGACAGGATGCAAAAATATAAAGCTGACGGCCAGCACAACGGGAAAAAATGGGGTAATAAAAAGAGTGAAAACAACGGAAAAAAATGGGGTAATAAAAAAGGAAACTCCGAAAAACATTCTCCCAAACAACAAGATTCTTAAACGAAGGCAACCTCAAAACAAATCATTTTCTTAGCGCAGGTTTTGCGAATCAGAGGTTACAAAAAGTAACCTCTTTTTTTATTTTTAAAAGTCAGCATGCCTAAAAAGCAAAAGAGTGGACAAACAGAAAATGGAAATTATCCCAAATTTTGCAGTTGGCTGCAAAACGACTAAGAAAGCCTAATGCTCAAATAAAACCTTTTCGCAAAGGCTTTCTAAGTCGGGATTACCGGGATGCTTCCCACAACCCATTACACACTTTGCAGTAGCTTTTAGTGCTACTGCAAAATCCCGGATTATTTTTGGTGTAATTGTTCGAGGACGAAAGAATTAAATTCCTGTTCGTCATTTTCCGATTCATTTTCAACCGGTCCCTGGATCAGTCCTTCATCTTTGAAATTCATAGTCAGTATTCCTGCTTTTAAAATAATGAAATCCAGATCACTCCATTCATACTTTTTTTTCGGGAAAAAATCTTTATAGATCCCCTCTTTTTTAAAGACAAATTTTAATTCCTTCAAAGCAAATTTGAATAACAATCCGATTATCAATAAAGACAACGCCATTACCACACTCTTCATTAACCACACCGATGCAAGCAAAAAAAACAGATATTCATCAATAGCAGCAACCCTGCCGGAATATTTCTTTTTCAGATAACGTTTCAAAACGAAATAGACGATAAAACAGAAAACTCCCAACAGGCCGACAAGCATCAGGCTTTTGAAAAAAGAAAAAATAACAAAGGGCACAAGGTTAATGCCTGCAAAAACAAAAGCCAGTTTTTTATATGTAGAGATTTTCTCATTTTTCAATACGATCACAAAATGATCTTTAGTTTTCATTACTACGCATTAATAGATTACAAAGCTTAAACAGAACACGCGCCCCCACATTTTCATCCCATTCACTTGTGCTCACCCCTACTTCAACCAAATCAAATCCGATTAATTTTTTACCTTTTCTGAGCATGGTACGCAACAGATAATATACTTCCTCAGTTTCCAATCCGCCCTGGACCGGAGTGCCCGTATTTGGACAAAGTTTTGGATCCAGCCCGTCAATATCAAAACTTAAATACACATTTTCCGGAAGCCGGTCAACTATATCTTCACAGATTTTTTTCCAGGTTTCACCATCATATTGCCTCTCTTTCAGATCCTTGTCAAAAAAGGTAACCACCCTGCCGTTGCTGTCTTTAATAAAATCAATTTCACTGAGAGAATAATCACGTGTTCCCACCTGTACAATTCCTGAAATGGCAGGCACTTCATTCAGTGCATTGTACATAATGGAAGCATGAGAATAGGTCATTCCTTCATAGGCTTCCCGCAAATCACAATGGGCATCGATATGCAGGATCCCAAATGAAGAATACTTTTCTCCCAAAGCTTTATAATATCCCAAAGGGGTACTGTGGTCGCCGCCCAGCAAGCCAACCAGTTTGCCCCTTTCTAACAAATCTTTACATTTCCCATAAACCCAGTCATTCAAAAATGCGCCTCCTTCATTCAGTTCATTCAGTACTTTGGTCATGAATTTACTTTCACACAGATCGTGGCCGTCAGTAACAAATTTGATATACAATTCAGCCTCTTTGCGCAGGTAATCTCCTTTTTGCGAAATTTCATCGTCGGGTTCCTGCATAAAGATTCCCTTTTTCCAACCGTCAGGAAAATCATTATCAATCAGGTCCACCTGATAACTTGCTTTAAAAATATTCTCCGGAGCTCTGGAAGTACCAGCCTTATAACTCACAGACACTTCCCAGGGGATGGGTAGAATCACAACTCCTGACTCTTCTTCACTGAATGGCAAACCGAAAATATTATTATTCGGGTTACCGGCAGAATTGGGATCAAAATTTGACAAATCAGCCATTTTCTATTTCAATTTTTGAGGCGCGCAAAAGTAACAATTTTAATTGGCTGGTTAACTTTCCAAATTTCTCAAACCAATAACTTTTTTCTGCCTGGCTAAAATCCGAATAAAACTAACCTGTTTATTTATTTTTGCTTTCAATGGAGTATTTCAAAATCGGCAAACTGGCAGCCTCTCACGGATTTGAAGGTGAAATGATTTTAAAACATTCCCTCGGCAAAAAATGCACTTTTGAAAAAGGCGCTCCCGTTTTTCTTGAGGATAAAAAAAATTCATTTATCCCCTGGTTTATTGTACGCTCAAAAGCAAAGAACGAAGAAGAATCTTTCATTTTGCTCGAGGGAATTGATTCAAAAGAAAAAGCTGCAAAATACCTGAAAAAAGAAGTCTGGTTAAGCGAAGATGATTTTCACCGGCTCGCCTCACCACAGACAGCTATTTCATTACTGGGTTTTCAAATCGTTCAAAAGGAAAAAATTATCGGAAAAATTGAAGAAGTCATAGAGCAGCCGCATCAGGTACTTTGCAAAATTACCATTGATAAAAAAGAAGCGTGGATTCCCCTTCACGAAGCTTTTTTAAAAAAAGTGGACAAAAAGAAAAAAATTATTTACGTGGAATTACCGGAAGGCCTGCTGGATATTTATAAAAACACCTGACAGGAAAAATCATTTCCT
The DNA here is from genome assembly GCA_017307735.1 of Chitinophagaceae bacterium. Lineage (GTDB taxonomy): Bacteria > Bacteroidota > Bacteroidia > Chitinophagales > Chitinophagaceae > Ginsengibacter. Next base: position 183,587 of record JAFKGR010000012.1, on the reverse strand, counting down.
TTGCAAAGAATAAATTACTTCTGAAAAAAATCAACCAATAACGTTTAGTATGCGTAGAAACTTTATTTTTTTTCTGGCCGTAATTTTCTGGTCAGTCAGTGTTTTCAGCCAAACCATTACCTCACCAAACAACAATTTGTCAATGCATTTCCAACTGGTTGACAGTGTACCTTATTATTCGCTGGATTACAAAGGAACCCCTGTAATTAAAGCCAGCAGATTGGGTTTGGAATTGGAAAAGCTTCCCTCTCTGATGAATGGTTTTGAAATTAAAGACGAAACGCAGACAACAAAAGACGAAACCTGGAATCCGGTTTTAGGAGAAGTAAAAACCATCCGGAATCATTACAATGAATTGGGTGTGGAATTGTATCAGCCATCAACACAAAGAACCATCCGGATCAGGTTCAGGGTATTTGATGACGGACTTGGATTCCGTTACGAATTTCCTGAACAACCCAACCTGAATTATTTTGTGATCAAAGATGAAGAATCAGAATTTGCACTCAACGGAGATCACAAGGCCTGGTGGATTCCGGGAGATTATGATACCGAAGAATATGAATACACCATTTCAAATCTTTCAGAAGTTCCCAAACTTTTTGATCACAGTTATGATCAGAATGCATCGCAAACCATTGTGCCGATGGCCTTGCAAACTCCATTGATGCTGGAAAGTAAACAAGGGTTGTTTATCAATATCCATGAAGCTGCTTTGATCGATTATGCCGGAATGAATCTCGATCTGAATCCTAAAACTTTCGTTTTAAAAACACACCTCACTCCCGATGCTCAGGGAATGAAAGGTTATATTCAAACTCCAATGAGGTCGCCGTGGCGCACGATTGTAGTTTCCGACAGGGCAGAAGATATTCTTGCTTCCAAATTAATCCTGAATCTCAATGAACCCACTAAATATGCCATCACCGATTGGATCAAACCGGTAAAATACGTCGGCGTCTGGTGGGAAATGATTATGGGAAAATCAACATGGAGTTATACGAACTCAAACAACATTCATCTCGGAGTAACAGATTATTCCAAACTAAAACCCAACGGTACGCACGGCGCAAATAACCAGCACGTAAAAGACTATATCGATTTTGCGGCAAAGAACGGTTTTGATGCTGTACTGGTTGAAGGTTGGGATGAAGGTTGGGAAGATTGGTTTGGCCATTCCAAAGAATACGTTTTCGATTTCGTAACCCCCTACCCTGACTTCGACATTAAAATGCTGAACGATTATGCACACAGTAAAGGTGTAAAACTGATCATGCATAATGAAACCTCTTCTTCGGCTATAAATTATGAAAGGCATTTTGATACCGCTTATAAACTGATGAACCATTTTGGGTATGATGCCGTAAAGACCGGCTACGTTGGAAATATTATTCCGAGAGGTGAACATCATTACAGTCAATGGATGATTGAACATTATCAACGGGTGGTTGACCAGGCAGCAAAACACAAAGTGATGGTCGATTCTCACGAATCTGTACATCCGACAGGATTAAGCAGAACTTATCCAAACTGGATTGCTGCAGAAGCTGCGCGCGGTACAGAGTATGATGCCTTTGGTGGGAACAATCCCAATCATACCCTTGTCCTTCCTTTCACAAGGTTAATGGGCGGGCCGATGGATTATACACCTGGAATTTTTCAGACAAAACTGGATTATTATTTCCCGGGTGATAAACGATTTGTAAAAACAACTTTGGTAAAACAGCTTGCATTGTATGTAACGATGTACAGTCCGTTACAAATGGCGGCCGACCTGATAGAAAATTATGAAAGGTTTCCTGACGCTTTTCAATTTATCAAAGACGTAGCCGTTGATTGGGACGATACAAAAATCCTGAAAGCGTATCCGGGAGAATATATTCTGGAAGCACGGAAAGCCAAGGGTAAAGATGAATGGTTTGTGGGAGGAATTACGGATGAACATGCAAGAACGATGACAATAGATTTCAGTTTCCTCGATCCTTCCAAAAAATGGATAGCCACGATTTATGAAGACGGGAAAGATGCCGATTACATTAAGAACCCGCAGAGCTACCACATTTATCAAAAGAAAATAACATCAAAAACAAAATTGAATCAACGGCTGGCGCCGAGTGGTGGTGTAGCAATTTCTATTAAACTGGCAGAATAAAGATTGTTTTGTACTGTTAAAAATTCTGAATCAAATCATTCTCTTAGTCATCACAAGATTATCTACACAGGATATGGAAAATGAAATATAAAACAACCGGCAGGTAAATTCCGCCAATACCCTAAAGAGGTATCACCAACCAGAATGTATCAGTATAAATGTAAGAAAGCATACTGATTGTACATGCAAAAAAAGTAAACAGTTTGCCTGACAAATTACTTTCTGATTAGGTGGTTTTTCCTGTCTGAAAAACAAACCAACAAAATAAAAAAGATGATTCGGATTCTCTTGAAATAGGGCTATTCTTTCAATTTTGAATAATAACCCGGATATAATTTTTTTTCAATCTTTCAAATACACCTGTATTTCAATTTTCAACCAATTGCCCTCCCACTCTTTTGCAGTAATCGTTGCAAAGAATGACTTGCCAGCATCTATCAGTCTGCCTATTGTTTCGTTCTTATCTCTCGGTAAAAATCCAACTTTGTTTTTTTTAAAATAAAGCGCAACGGCAAAATCATCATATTTGTTATCGGGTTCTCTTTTGAGTTCAAGCCTGACGGACTTATTCAACGATTTTTCAACATCTTTCAAATTCCTGAACGACGTCCCTGCCACCAGAGATTCCAACACAAGAATATCTTTGGGCATTACATTTATACTGAGGGTTCCTTTGCTCAATGCCGCCAGCAAAGAGGAATTTACTTTAATTAAGCTCCGGTTTTGATCCTCCATAATTATTTATTATTGACTCATACTCAAGAATTAGTTCTCTCTCCAGGGAACGTAATTTTGCAATCTCCATTTCGATGTTTTCTTTTTCGCTTTTAACCCAGTTTTCATCTTTAATTTTATCTTCCATATCAAAGGGAAAAGAATCTTTTATTTTGATAATTTCATCATTCAGCACTTTGATACCCTCCTTTAATACCTCAAGTCTCAATGATAAATCCTCTTCTGAAAGTTCTGCAATCTTTAGGTCGAATTTATTTAACTCTTTATCATAAACAATTTTCAATGCTTTTAGTCTCTTTATGTCTCCGCTTTTATACGCCTGTTTTACGGTATTCCAAAGTTGAACCTGTTCGGGTGTTAATTCCGGATTGACATCAGGATGAAGACTTTTAGCCAACTGCCTGAAAAGGCTTCTCAATTCAGCGCTCCTTTGGGGAGATTCCAAATTAGAAAGTAATTCCTTATCGGATGCTATTTTTCCTGCCTGTTCCATAATTTGCATTTCAGCTTCAGCAAGCTCTTCGGCAACAATCAGCTCAATTGCATTTACATCCAAAGGCATTCCCCTTGCAGTCAGACTTCTGGCCATTTCCAACTTGCGTTTGAGCGCCTGAATATTCAACTGCATTTGCAAAAGTTGAACCTGGTAAACCCCGATTTTTACCGAATACAGAGCTTCTAACTGCGGCTTCCCCCAATTGAGTAATACATCTTTATCATTCAGCAATTTTATATATTCTGTCCTGAGTATATCAAAACTGGTCAGCAATTCCTCTTTTTGGTTATCGGCCATATCTTATTGAGCGGGTTTTGGCAATATACCGGAAACAGCAACTATTGCTGTTTGGGGTATAGAATCAAAAGTAGCTAAAATAGCTACCATTTTCAGAAAGTGAACGTTTAAATTATTTGTACTCAAAGAAGAGAAACAATGCAGTGAATCTTATTAAACTTTTCGGGTAGAAAAAAGTTGAGGTTGATAAAATACTGATGAACGTCAGACCTGACCAGCATCGAAAATACAGCATGCTGTATTTTAAACATAGACAATCTTTTTTGTATTTAACCTTCTTAAAAGGTCTCAGATATGCTTCGTGAGAGAATTTATTTTTCTTATAGCGGTTTGGTCACCATGAATATTTTTGACCATGATACTTCAAACCTTTTCCGTGCCATTCTGAATAGCCGGGCGAAAATGGTATAGTGCAGGTATAGAGAATCTACTGATAGCAGATGGATACAATCTTTATCTTTCAATCTCTTCCTTTTTATACAAGATTCTTTAGAGGTAAGCTAAAATTCAGTAGAACAGAGCAAACGGCAAGATGAAACAGCAGTTGTTATTTTTGGGTATTCAACGGTTTTCCCTGACAGATTTCTTTAATTGAAAGGGCCGGACAAAGAAAACGGTGATAATACTTTGTCCTGGTCATTTTATTTCATCATGTTTATAGCTTCTGTTTTCTTTATTTTTAGTCTTCCGGGAGGGAGTCAAACCCCCATTTAATGGTTCGTAACCAATCGGTCTATTCAATTAGCCTACCGGAAGAAAAGGTTATGAAAAACCCCGTACAAAGTTGTGCGGGGCTGGGTATTGCAAATTTTCTTATTTTCTATACGTGTTCACCCCCCATTCTACTGCAGTGTGCCTGAGATTAAATCTTCGGACGTTTAAAACTGACTTTACCATCATAAGGATGCAAATATAAAAAATCAAAATAATTTATTCGAATCTATATATCTTATTTTTGATAATAAAGAAACAGATATTTATGAAAACATAATAAAAGAACCAAAATCTACAATACCTTTTATCTCTCAATCCAGAATATTTCTCACCCATTCTTCCTCAACTGCTGAATCAATGCTTTCATATCCTTTGGCAGTGGTGCCTCAACTATAACGTCTTCACCTTTCTCATTTTTAAATGAAATTGCGGAAGCATGCAGAGCAAGCCTTTTCAATAGCGGCCTCTCCTCTTCATCATCCCTGCCAAGATGAAAACTCTTTTTGAAGGAAGATAGAAAAACAGGTTTGCCATTTCCATACAATGGATCGGCAGCCAGCGGATGATGTATGTATTGCGCATGTACGCGGATCTGATGTGTGCGTCCTGTAACCGGTTTGAACCTGACAACCGAAAACATGGAAAAAGATTCTATCACTTCAAAATGGGTAATGGCAGGCTTTCCCTTTTTGGATACCATCATTTCTCCCCGCCTGTATTTATTCTCTCCGATGGGGGCATCAATCGTACCACTTTCCTCCGTCATTCTCCCCAACACAATCCCCGTATATTCTTTATGAATTTCTCTGTTTTCAAATGCCATTGAAAAATATCTGTGAGCTTCGGCATTTTTGGCAAACATGATAACACCGCTGGTCATTTTATCGAGACGGTGCACTACAAATATTCCGGGATATTTTCTTTTTAAATATTCTGCCAATGATGGTTGTGAGGCATCGTAGCGTTCAGGAATCGAAAGCAATCCTGATGGTTTATTCAAAACAACTAATTCATTCGTTTCATACAAGATTTCCAGCTTCATTATCTGACCGTTTTTTTGCTCTTGCTTAAATGCTTAAGGTTTCTCACTTCTGCCTCGCTGAGATGGCGCCAATGGCCACGTTCCACATTTTTCTTTGTCAGCCCTGCGTATATCACTCTGTCAAGTGATTTCACCTCGTACCCAAGATGTTCAAATATTCTTCTTACAATCCGGTTGCGTCCGCTGTGCAATTCTATTCCAATGATATTCTTTTCACGCTGATCTGTATAAGCAAGTGCATCGGGTTTTATTTCTCCGTCCTCAAGCCGGACTCCATCGAGAATCTGTGAAAAATGGTTTCTTGTCAAAGGCTTGTCCAGCTTTACTTCGTACAGTTTCATCACATTGAAAGAAGGGTGAGTTAATCTTTGCGTAAGCTCGCCATCGTTTGTAATCAGTAAAACGCCGGATGTATTACGATCGAGACGCCCCACCGGGTAAACCCTTTCCGTTGTTGCATTTTTGATCAACTGCATCACAGTTTTTCTTTCTTTTGGATCTGATGTGGTGGTAATAAAATCTTTGGGTTTATTCAGAAGAATGTAAACCAGCTCTTGCTCTAATAAAACTTTTTTGTTGTTGTAAGTGATCGTGTCATTTTCAGTGACTCTGAATCCCGGTTCTATTACAACGTTTCCGTTCACTTTCACTTTTCCGCCTTTCACTATCTCTGCAGCTTCGCGGCGTGATGCAACACCGCAGTGTGAAAGAAATTTGTTTAACGGAACAGGACTTCCAAATTGCTGTTCAGATTTTTTTGAACCGGGTCTTTCCTTTTTATCAAATTTTTGCGGAAAATCCTGTTGAAACTTTTTGCTTCTCTTTTCGGAAAAATGTTTTTCTATATCAGCGGCACGTTTCTTTTTTGCAGCTTTTTTTTCCTGATGAATTTTTTCTTTTATGGCTGCATTGTTCTTTTTGTTGATAAACTTCTTAAAAGGTTCCAGGCTCATGTTTTGCGTTTTACTGTTTTTACAACAGGAGTAATTGTGCAAAATTAACTTTATAAAGCTACACTTGCATATTCATTGTCTGTTACCGGTTGAAGCCAATTGACCTGGATGTTATTTTTAAAATTGGTAATTGCAATGTGAACCAGATTTCTGGATGATGAAGCGCCATGCCAATGTTCAATACCTTCAGGGATATTTACCACATCTCCTTTTTTAATTACCCGTGCAGGTTTACCCCTTTCCTGATAGAATCCGCTCCCTTCAATTACAATCAAAACCTGTCCTTTCGGATGTGTGTGCCAATTGGTTCTTGCACCGGCCTCAAAGGTTACTACTCCCACTGAAAATTCATTATTCTTGTCGCGGTCCAACAGGGGATTTAAAAAGGCATTTCCTGTAAACCATTTCTTTGGCAATTGCTGCCCTTTCTGAAAAATTTCATTTGATTCCATTTGTAATGAGTTTAAAATTTTATCTGAAACGGATTAACCTTTATCGAACTTACCCATGTTCATTGAAAGCGATCTTCAGACCCTGACATTTTAATATTTTAATGTGCATCTGCCCTTAGGGTACCTACGAAACAAAGGAATTGAATTTCATATCACATCTAAATTTTAATTAACCTCAAATTCGTTTGAATTTCCACCAGCTAACTTGTTTCTAAATTCAGCAAAAGTCAGCACACATCCTATTTTACAATCATTCCAATGGCCATCTTGTATGCCATTGCCGATTCAGAAAGCGGCGCTAAGGCATCTGACAAAACATGGTAAGTGCCTTTCTCAGATAGTTCGCGTGCAATCTTTTGTATCAAAGCTAAAGTAGCCTTCATTACACCGGAACCCAGGCTTAAACGGGCAACACCCAAATCCTGAAGTTCATGAACAGATGGCGGCAATATTCCCCCACCGATTCCGGGATTAGCAAGGATATTGATCGGTGCATTTATCTCTTTCACTAAAGTTGTAATTATCTTTTTATCCCAAACAGGTTGCACAAATATGCAATCTGCACCGGCTTCGCGGTATTTATTTCCACGTTTGATTGATACGGATAATTTTTCTTTTTCTGATCCTTTGGAAACATAAAATGAATCGGTACGTGCATTGATCACCAAATGAAATCCCAAGGAATCGGATAATGCCCTGATGGCTGCTATTCTTTCACAAAATTCCATTTCATGTACCAACTTCGGATTTAAATCAATGCTGTCTTCAATGTTGATACCGACAACCCCTGTTGCAATCACCTTCTTAACTGATTCAATAATTTCATCTAAATTATTTCCATATCCCGCCTCAAAATCGGCTGTCACCGGAACCTGCACGGCATTTACAATTCCTGAAATCGTGTCAATCATTTGGTCCAATGAAATGGCTTCACAGTCACGTGATCCCAAAGAAGCGGCGATTCCCATGCTTGTAGTGGCAACGGCTTTATACCCGGACGCTTCCACCAGCCGGGAACTGCCGGGATCCCACGAATTTAAAAGAACTAAAATTTCTTTATCATTATGAAATTCCAGGAACCGTTCGGCTTTTTCTTTTTGAATGTCGGGAACCATGATGTTTGAATTTTTACTTTGTTAATGCGTGGGAATCAAAACTGCTAATGCAAATTAATATTTGAGTTGAACATAAATTCCAAGAATGTTTTGATGATGCAGAAGGTCAGTAAAAATTTTAAATGAGAATCCCGGCCAGGCATTGTTATTACCCTTCAATTAATTCTCGTTTGTAAGCATTGCAAATATCACTTGCTATCACGACGCGTCGGCTATAAAACAATAAACTTTTTTTCGCCAATAATGTGACATAGATCAATGCTATTTCTTGTCCCATGTCATTGGCAAGGGCCTTTACCCCGGAGTATTTTTGCATTACAAAATTACAACGTGATGAAGGTGAAAGAAACGATAGCATTTATAGGTGATTCAGATAAAACATGCAACCAATTAATAGAAAGATTAGCAGCGGAAAATTATCCGCTTGTTCTGGTGGCCAAAGAAGGTAATCACTTTGAAGAATTGTCCGGACAGATATTAAATCGTGTGCCAGATGCCGATATTGAGGTCATTACCTGTGAACGGGAAGGTTGCTGGGAGGCAGACGTCATTGTATTTGATAGTTCGGTAGATTTTAATACTGCTTTGGTTGGAAAAATAAAGGAAGTGACGAATCAGAAAATATTAATTTATGTACTGGATAAGACTGGTCAACCTGATTCAATCAATGCGTTCAAATCTTTCCAACAGTTGTTGCCAACTACGCAATGGGTACAATTAACCATTGATCCGGTTTCGCACGACATCCAAATTGCAGGCGACGAAAAAGCCAAAGCAGTAGCTGAAAAAATCTTTAATCCGGAAGTGTATGCATCCGGCAATTAAAATCAATAAAATAAAAACAAAAATCAATTTTTTAAAAACACATCATTCAATTATGAAAAGAATCATTGAAACAGATCCAAACAATTGGACCGCTTTATTTGCGAGGCTGGCTATTGCAATTACTATTTTCCCGCATGGCGCACAGAAATTGTTGGGCTGGTTTGGCGGCGGTGGATTTGAAGGTACCATGCAATATTTTACAACAGGAGCCAACATTCCGTGGGTTCTTGCCTTCCTGGTAATTGTCATTGAATTTTTTGCTTCCATCTTCCTTCTCTTCGGATTTATGACGCGTATTGCAGCATTTGCCATTCTTGCAAACTTTATCGGAGTTGTAATAACTGCACATCTCGGTTCCGGATTTTTTATGAATTGGGGAATGGCAGCCGGCACACCGGAAGGAATTGAATATTTTATATTGTTATTCGGGTTAATCATTATTTCCCTGATAGCCGGTGGTGGTAAAGCAAGTATGGATGCAGCGTGGACAAACAGGAAGCGCCAACTCAGCCTTGCCTGATTTATGATCGGCACGTTATTTAAAAACAAAAACAAGAAATATGAAACAAATGAAAATAGATATCTGGTCGGATGTAAGATGCCCGTTTTGTTACATCGGCAAACACAAGTTTGAAAAAGCATTGGATGAATTCCCGAATAAATCCGAAGTAGAAGTTGTCTGGCACAGTTTTGAGCTGGATCCGAACTTACAGACCGATCCGGATAAAAATGCCCTGGATCATCTGGCCGAAAGCAAAGGCATCAGCAGAAGTCAGGCAGAAGCGATGACGCAACATGCCGTGCACGCCGCACAGGACGTGGGATTGAAGCTTAATTTCAACAAAGCGGTTGTGGCCAATTCCTTTCAGGCACATCAACTCATTCAGTTGGCAAAAACCAAAAATCTGGGAAATAAGGCCGAAGAAGCTTTGTTTAATGCTCATTTTTCGGAAGGAAGAAATATAGACGATAAAAAAGAACTTCTCCAAATAGGTGTTGCCATTGGCATTGGTGAAAAAGAAACGGAAGAAGCGCTTGGCTCAGATGATTTTGCCTATAAAGTAAGACAGGATGAGGCAGAGGCAAGGTCGCTGGGGATCCGGGGTGTGCCGTACTTTGTATTCAATGATAAATATGCCGTTTCCGGTGCACAACCTGCGGAAGTCTTTTTGGGAGCCTTAAAGAAAAGCTGGGGCGAATTTGAAAAAGAGCATAAGCTGGTTCAGCTCAGTGATGGAGCTGCCTGTTCGGTGGATGGAAATTGCGACTAACAAAAGAATTCAGGTAAACTATAGATAACCATTATTTTAAATTTTAAAACAATCAAACTCATGAACAATTTTAAAAAAATCACACTAACCCTTTTGGGTATGGTATTTTCCTTAACCATATTAGCGCAAACAAAATGGAAATCAGACCCGAATCATTCCAAATTGAGTTTTGGAGTGGTGCACACCACCATTTCTGAAGTAGATGGATTGTTCAACTCTTTTAATGCTACCATCGCAGCGGACAAAGCCGATTTCAGCGATGCTGTTTTTGAACTTACGGTGGATGTAAATTCTATAAATACCGAAGTAAAGATGAGAGACAACCATCTGAGGAGCGCTGATTTTTTTGACGTGGCAAAACATCCGACGATGACCTACAAAAGCAAATCTATCAGGAAGACGGGCAAAGACCGTTACCAACTTTTGGGCGATCTGACAATGCGCGGCATCACGAAAGAAGTGGCAATGGATCTTTGGTATAGAGGTACCATAGAAAATCCGCAATCCAAAGACGTCATTTCCGGATTTCAATTGACCGGCACACTCAAACGGTCAGATTTTAATTTCGGCCCCAATTTTCCGGAGGCAGTGCTTAGCGATGCGGTAAGAATTAAAGCCGACGGGGAGTTCATCAGACAGGAAGGATAGGCTATCCAAAAATATGGATTGGCAGATCACAGCATTTTTATTATTCACACTTTAAATTTATAAAAGATGAAAACATTAGAAAACAAAGTAGCCATTATTACCGGCGGCGCTGGAAGTATCGGAAAGACAACCGCCAAACTATTTTTGGCAGAAGGTGCAAAAGTCTTGCTGGTAGATATGAACGAGAACCAGTTGAAAACAGCCGTTGCTGAATTGGGAAATCCCAATGTGAAATACACCGTGGCTGATGTAACCAAAGCTGCCGACGTGAAGCATTACGTGGATGATGCCGTAAAAGCTTTTGGAAAAATTGATGTGTTTTTCAACAACGCCGGAATTGAAGGAGTGGTGAAGCCCACTGTGGATTATCCTGAAGAAGTATTTGACAAAGTGATTGCCGTAAATGTAAAAGGAGTTTTCCTGGGAAATAAATATGTTTTGCCGCAAATGAACGATGGTGGAAGCATTATTCTGACTTCATCTGTCGCAGGGATTGCAGGCAGCCCTAATGTAACTGCTTATATTGCCAGTAAACATGCAGTGGTTGGAATGATGAGAAATCTGACGCTTGAAGTAGCTCCCAGAAAAATCAGAGTGAACACTATTAATCCATCTCCGGTTGACAACAGGATGATGCGTTCTTTGGAGGATGGGTATGCACCAGGCGATGCAGCAAATATGAAGAAAACATTTGAAAGTTCTATCCCGCTTGCGCGTTATGCAGAGCCTATTGAAATAGCGCAGTTGGTACGTTTCCTGGCAAGTGACGAAAGTAAATTCATCACAGGAACCACCCAGGTAATTGATGGCGGCATGAATGCCTGATGAATCTCATTAGTGGTAAAGATTGAAACCTGCCGGGTTTAGCACCAGAGGGAAAGGATAGGCTAAGGATAACCCGGCAGGTTTTGCTATTGATTGTGTCAACCGAAAATAAAATAAAATGAAAAGAATTGTCCTGACCCTTCTGATAATAATTCCTTTTTCTGCCCTGGCTCAAAAATCGGCCATAAGAGAACTGGATGTCAATCTCACCAATTTTACATATCCCTATCCGGTAGCATTTATCAACTTAACTGTTCAGCAGCAAACTTTACGGATGGCCTACATGGATGTGCAACCGAAGAATCCCAATGGAAAAAACATCATGTTGCTTCACGGTAAAAATTTTAATGGTTCTTACTGGAAAACGACCATCGAGGCATTGCTGCAAAAAGGATATCGTGTGATTGTGCCGGACCAAATAGGGTTTGGAAAGTCATCAAAACCCGCCCATTTTCAGTACAGTTTTCAACAGTTGGCCCAAAATACCAAAGCCATGCTGGACAACCTCGGCATTGAACGCACAGCCGTGTTGGGGCATTCTATGGGTGGAATGCTGGCCACCCGTTTTGCTTTGATGTATCCGGAAACTACTGAAAAATTGATTCTGGAAAATCCTATTGGCCTGGAAGACTGGAAAGTAAAAGTGCCTTTTAAAAATGTGGATTGGTGGTATCAGCGTGAGCTCAGCACGAATTACGATAAGATAAAAGCCTACCAACAGGAGAGCTATTACGACGGGAAATGGAAACCGGAATACGACCCGATGGTCAATGTATTGGCCGGGTGGACGCTTAGCCCCGATTATCCGGGAATAGCGTGGAACAATGCCCTGACCTACGAAATGATATTTACGCAACCTGTGGTGTATGAATTTAAAAATATCCAGTCCCCCACCCTGCTGATTATCGGAACGCGCGACCGCACGGCATTGGGAAAACCATTGGTTACCGAAGATGTGCGCCAAACACTGGGGCGCTATGACCAACTGGGAAAAATGACCCGCGATAAAATACCCAATTCCAGACTGGTGGAACTGCCCAATATAGGGCACCTACCGCATATTGAAGCATTTGATGCATTCATTAAGGCGCTGATTCCTTTTCTTGAAAAATAATTTGAAATCTTTCTGTTTTATTTTGTCTTTTAAAGCTATTATATCCATTGCCGCCAAGAGATCTTCGTTCAAAGATTGAGCTTTAAAATACTGTTGGTTAGCGTTACGATGGTGAAGGTTTTGTTACTGCAGGGAATTAGGAACTCACTCAAAATATACCAGGCACTCACCATTGCCAAATGCCTTTTCCATTGTGAAATCTGCTATGATTTTCTTAAATTGCATTTAACTAATCGTCGTATTTATGATCACCAAAGAGAAATTGAAAAAGGTAATTGAAAAGTTGTCCGAATTAGAGATGGCGAAAGTTTACCTGTACTTATCTTCTCTACCAAAAGAAACGACAGCTAAAAATCATATTTCTTCTCTTAAACTCGGCGGCAAGTTAGATAAAAAAAATACTCGTTCTATAGCTTATGAGTAAGCTTCTCATCGATACAAATATTCTAATCTACGGCATTGATGAAGATTCCAAATTTTTTAAAAAGTCTCGTCAAATTTTAGATAATCCTGTTTTTGAACATCAGCTTTTTACTACATCTAAAAACCTCGTTGAATTTTTGACGGTCACAACCCGTTCTTCCGGATATGGGTTGGAAATTGAAAAAGCATTGAAAATTTTATCAGAAATCATTCAAAGGATTCAGATTATTTATCCTTCACCAGATTCTTTTGCTATTTTGCTTAACCTAGCTAAACACTATCGGCCGCTCGGACTCAAAATTCATGATTTTGAAATTATAAGTATTGGGTTAGCGTCAGGGATTTACAAAGTAGCAACATTTAATCAGAAAGATTTTCGGACTATTAAAGAGATTTCGCTTTTAAGTTTATAGAATTTATTTCTGAAATTATTTATAAAGGCATAATGAGTTGCGTTTTGTAATTATCTGCATTGCTTTTTTAAAAACCAATTAAGCACTTGATAAACTTATCCAAAATGAAACTGCCTTTATCCTTTATCCCGATTTTACTTTCCGGCATCCTTATCCATTGATTCTTTATTTTTGCTTTTGAATGAAGGGAAAATAAAGTTGCGTGCATGTATGAATTATTACATAAGAAGGTTACCGAAACCATCGCAATTACCGAAGAGGAGTTTGACTATTGCAAAACACTTTTCCAACCAAAAAAATTGCGCAGGAAAAGGTTGTTATTTGGTGAAGGCGATGTATGCAAATACACCGCTTTTGTAGAAAAGGGATTGCTTCGCTCTTATGTGATTGATGAAAAAGGGGCCGAACATGTGCTGCAATTTTCATTAGAAGGCTGGTGGACAGCCGATCTGGCCAGTTTCCTGACCGAAGAGCCGTCTATGTACAACATTGAGGCTTTGGAAGATTGCGAATTGCTGCTCATCTCCAAACCTTCCTGGGATTTACTCCTGGAAAAAGTTCCGGCTTTTGAGCGTTATTTCCGTATCCTGATTCAGAATAACCTGATCGTCACACAAAGAAGGCTGATCGCATCATTCAGCAATACAGCGGAGGAAAAATATCAGAAACTGATTGAAAATTTTCCCCATATTCTTCAAAGGGTTCCGCAACACATGATCGCCTCTTACCTGGGTATCACCCGCGAGACGCTGAGCCGCGTGCGCGGGCAAATGGTTTCAGGAAAATATCAGAAATGAACTGAACATGCCTGAGGTTTGCGCAATGGGTATAGTATGATACTCTACGCAGTGGGTAACCATATAGCACGAGGCCTGTGGGCACACGATTTAAAAAGGACGAATAAAGGAGGTAAACTATGGGGAATTTACCACATAAATGACCTTCTGCTCGCCTTTTAGGAATCCACAAATTCTTTTTGACATAAATAATTTATGTCTGTTTTGAAATTGATTTCAGGACGGTTATCAATATGGTTGTTATGGCTACAACAACCATGGAAACCCGCAACAACCATCTTCTAAGAAGGTAGTTGCTGCGTTAAATAATTCCCTCTCACAAATGATTAGAAATAACGTTGTAGCAAATAATGTTACAGAAAAAACAGAGGCTAAGAAAAGAGAGTTCTATACAGAAGAAATGCTCAGGCTTGCTGTTGAATCTTCATAAAAAGGTATCGGGGAAACAGATTTAAAAATTGATAATATTAAATACAATGGTGAGTTTGATGGGAAAAACGAAACAAAACGATCCATCACTTAAAAAAATATAAAATGAAAAAACAAATTTTGCTTCTCCTGGCAACATTCATTTCGTGTATGAGCATGGCACAAAATGTAGGCATCGGTACCACTACGCCTGACGCTTCTGCAAAGCTGGATATTACCAGCACAGACAAGGGAATACTGATACCGCGCATGAACCAGAGCCAGCGAGATTTGATTGCTACGCCGGCTACCGGTCTGCTTATTTATCAGACAGATAATACGCCGGGATTTTATTATTACAACGGAAGCGCATGGGCCATTATTTCCGGCAGTGGCAGCGCACAGAACTGGAGCCTGACCGGAAACAGTGGAACGGACCCCAATACCCAGTTTCTGGGAACAACGGATAATCAACCACTTTTATTTAAAGTAAACAATCAACTCTCAGGAAAAATAGACCAGGGTCTTAGGAATTCATTTTGGGGATATCTTGCAGGAAACTCAAACACAACTGGATCAGACAATACCGCCAACGGATTCTATGCGCTCCACAACAATACAGACGGATCAGCCAATACAGCTAATGGAGGTCAGGCACTCTATGCCAACACAACCGGATTTGAGAATACCGCGAATGGATTCGGTGCACTCTATTACAACACAACCGGAACGAACAACACTGCCAATGGATTCAGTGTCCTCAACAGCAACACAGAAGGACTTAACAATACCGCCATTGGAGCCCAATCACTTTACACCAACACAACCGGATCGGGAAATACTGCTTTAGGATATGGCGCAGATGTGAGTGATGGCGGACTTTTTAATGCTACAGCTATTGGTTCCGGTGCAATTGTAAATGCAAGTAATAAAATACGACTGGGCAACACGGCCGTTACAGTCATTGAAGGCCAGGTGGCTTATTCTTTCCCTTCGGATGCACGGTTCAAATACAATATTAAAAACAATGTGCCCGGCCTCGATTTTATTACCCGGCTTAAGCCGGTAACGTATTATTTTGATACAGAAAAATTAGCCCATTACACCAAGACAGGAGTTATCAGTAACAGCAACGTTCATCATGCATCTTACACCGGCCCGCGACAATTGCATACCGGCTTCCTGGCGCAGGATGTAGAGAAAATAGCCAAAGAATTGGGCTATGATTTTGATGGCATTCATGCACCGGACAATGACCACGATCATTACAGCCTTGCCTACAGCCAGTTCATCATGCCATTGGTAAAAGCAGTGCAGCAACAGCAGAATATGATAAAGGATTTGGAAAATACTGTGAAGCAGCAGCAAGATGATTTTGTAAAACAGCTTCAACTTATTCAATCTCTGCAAAAGGAAGTGCACCAACTGAAAAAAGAAATTAAATAATAATCTTAAATCAAACCATAATAAAATTGTTGGTTATGAAAAATATTTTTTCGGTAATCGTCATGCTCATTATTGCAAATACCGGGTGGACACAATTATACATTTCTACCGGCGCTACTTTAAGTCTCTCAGGTAATGCGCAAGTGTCTCTTCAGGATATAGACCTGGTCAATGATGGCGTCATTTCTGCTCCGGCTGATGGAAGATTTATCTTCAACGGGGTCAATAATAATTTCATTTCCGGAAACGCCTCGACTTCATTTTCCGAACTGGAAATAGCCAAAACCGGAAGCGGGTTGCTCACCCTGCGATCGGATATTAATGTAAAAAATAAGATCGTTTTTACTTCCAATTTAATTGATCTGAATAATCATAATATTGATTTAGGAACTACAGGGCTTCTGGAAGGGGAAAATGAAAACAGCCACATTACAGGGACAAGCGGCGGTCAGGTTTTGTTTTCTACAGTCTTAAATGCGCCTGTATCAGCAAATCCGGGCAACCTCGGCGCTGTAATTACAACTTCCCAAGACTTAGGTAACACCATCATCCGGCGGGGCCACCAGTCACAAGTCAATAACTCCGGAAACGGTAGCAGCATTTTCAGGTATTATGATATTATTCCGACAAACAATACAGCGTTGAATGCCACACTAAGAATCAATTACCTGGATGCAGAAAAAAATTCGCTCGATGAGAATAGCCTGGAAATATTCAAAAGCGATGATAATGTCAATTGGGTAAACGAAGGGTACAGCACCAAAGATGCAATTCAAAATTATGTGGAGCAAACGGGTATTGATAATTTTTCAAGATGGACATTGAGCACATCGTTAACAGCATTACCCGTAACCGGTTTACAGCTTTCAGGCCAATGGAAAAACAATGCAGCTTATTTAAACTGGACTACGATGTCCGAATATAACAATAGCCATTTTAACATAGAAAGAAAATACAATGATGAATTTAACTTCGTCACAATAGGCAGTAAGAATTCCAAATACGCAGACGGAAATTCTCAAACTCCAACAGTTTACAATTGGATGGATATGGCCAGCAGCGATAAAGGCCCTATCCAGTATCGTATTCAGCAGACAGACCTTGATAACAATTATTCGTATTCCAACATTATTATCATAAAACCGGAATCCACTGCATCCTTCATCAAAAATGTATATCCCAATCCGTCAGTTCAAAATCAGTTGTATATTAAAACCGGGAACAGCAATATTACCAAAATGCAGGTTTTTATTTATGATATGAAAGGAAGTTTATTATTTCATAAGCAACTGAATTATGAATCGCAATGGATTTCCCTTTCGCAAATAAATGCAGGCGATTACAAATTATTCATCCAATCAGGAGAACTGCGATGGACAGGGAGTTTTTTAAAAAAATAAAACTGAAAATGAAACAGGGTTCTTTGTAAAAAGTCAGCCAAGTAGCAGGTCCATTCTTTGTAACTAAATTCATCGTTTTATCCCAATTTAATTTTAAGTGGATTTAATAGCGGCTTTAAAGTTGGCTTTTTTATAAAACAAGGATTCATTCACCGCATTTTATTTCAACTGCCTTTTCAACAGCCGGGCATTCAGCGCTACCACAATCGTACTCAGGCTCATCAGCACCGCGCCAATAGCTGGATTGAGCAAGAAACCCCATTTGTATAAAACCCCCGCGGCTAAGGGAATGGCTACAATATTATATCCAGCCGCCCACCAAAGATTTTGAATCATCTTGCGGTAGGTAGCCTTACCGAAAAGGATTAAGCTGGCGATGTCTTTCGGGTTAGAATTGACCAGAATAATGTCCGCCGTTTCGGCTGCCACATCTGTCCCTGAACCCACCGCAATGCCCACATCTGCCTGGGCAAGCGCCGGTGCGTCATTTACTCCATCGCCCGTCATGGCCACAAACTCACCCCTGCTTTGTAATTCTTTCACCTTCTCTAATTTTTCGTGTGGCAATACGTTGGCGAAATAGCCGTCCATTTTTAATTCGTCATTTACTTTTTTTGCCACGCGCTCATTATCGCCCGTCAGCAAGAGGTTTTTGATTCCTGCGTCTTTTAAAACCTGAATGGCCTCAAAAGAATCTTCACGAATTTGGTCGGCAAAAGAAAAATATCCGGCTACGGAATCACCAATCAAAATATAAACAATCGTTGCTGCCGATTCATCTTGTATGGTATCAACCGGAATATTTTTTCCCTTCAAATAATTCGGGCCCACTACTTTTATTGCTTTGCCTTCTACGATTCCTTCCAAACCTTGTCCGGGGAGATAGTTGAATTTTTCAGATTTTGGAACGCTAATATCCATCTCCTTTGCTTTTCTGAGAAATCCCTGTGCGATGTAATGTTCTGAATGTTGTTCAACACCCGATGCAAGCCGCAGCAATTCCTTTTCATCAAACTGAGGATTAATACTTACCGCTTTCTGCAATTCATGTGTTCCTTTGGTAAGCGTCCCTGTTTTATCAAAGATGATGGTAGTGATAAGCCTTGCGTTTTCAAATGCCGTCCGGTTGCGAATAAGCAATCCCTTTTGTGCAGAAACGGAGGTTGAAATGGCTACCACCAATGGCACGGCCAATCCCAATGCGTGGGGACAAGAGATAACCATCACCGTTACCATGCGCTCCAAAGCAAATACAAATGAGTATCCCAAAATCAACCACACCACCAATGTAAGGACACCCCCACCCAGGGCCACAATTGTCAAAATCTTTGCAGCACGATCGGCGAAGTTTTGGGTTTTTGATTTTACTTTTTGTGCATCCTCTACCAGCTTCACAATCTTGTTCAGATAGCTGTCTTTTCCGGTGCTTGTTACCCGCACTGTCAGCGAACCGTTGCTGTTGACAGAACCTCCGATAACCTTGCTGCCTTTCTCTTTTTTCACCGGTTTGCTTTCACCGGTCAACGTGCTTTCATCTAAGTAACTTTCGCCTTCCAAAACAATTCCATCCACCGGAATTTTCTCGCCGGGTTTGACCAAAACTTTATCGCCAATTTTTAATTGTTCAACAGGCATTTCGTGAATTTGGCCTTCCATGATGTGGTGTGCAGTAGCAGGCATCATTTTCACCAGCAGCTCAAGCGAGCGGGAAGCGCCCATGACTGATTTCATTTCAAAGTAATGACCGATCAGCATGATGTCTATCAGCGTAGCCATCTCCCAATAAAAATCCATCCCTTTCAGTCCAAAAGTTACCGCCACGCTGTAAGCCCATGCTACGGTAATGGCCACACCGATGAGTGTCATCATGCCAATGGTATTGTCTTTCACTTCATCATATAAACCTTTTAGAAACGGATAGCCGCCATAAATAAAAATGAAGGTGGAAAGTATGGCCAAAACATATTTATCGCCGGAAAATGAAATCTGAAATCCAAACCATCGCTGGATCATCGGTGATAATAACAGTACAGGAATGGTTACGATCGTGCTGATGACAAAGCGTTTCCAAAAATCAGCTACATGATGGCCGGCATGTTTATCATGCCCTGCGTGGTCCGCATGATGTTCACTTTCAGAATGGGTTGCAGGTAATGAATGTTGGTTGTGATGTTCGTGTTCCATAACTAAAATTACAGTTTTCAGGTTGTATTTCAGGTTGAATCTTTCGCAGAGTTTGCTTTTGTTGATGAATGATTTTATCGTTTCCCGCATTCTTTTGATCAACAAGAGAAGCCATTCTTTAAAATAGTTTTAAGATGCGAATTGTGGAAAATAGCAGAGTTAGTTACCAGGATTGGATTAATCGTTGGACAGTGTAAAAAGGGCAGATTAACTTTTGTAAATTGCCTGTTATAAGCCAAAACAATGGACTATGGTTAAGAGTAAGAAAATAGAAGTTGAAGGCAAAGAAATAACTGTTATTCTTGATAAAAACAAGGAATATATTTCTCTAACGGATATGCTTAAAGCGAAAGACGGAGACTTCTTTATTTCTGATTGGCTTCGCAACCGAAATACCGTTGAGTATCTCGGAATTTGGGAAAGTGTTTATAATCCAGCATTTAATTATGGCGAATTCGCCATAATTAAAAGTCAGGCTGGACTGAACAGTTACAAACTGAGTGTGAAAGAATGGGTTGAAAAAACAAATGCCATTGGATTAAAAGCCACAGCAGGCAGATATGGGGGAATTTATGCACATCCGGATATTGCATTTGAATTTGGAATGTTGATCAGCCCTCAGTTCAAAATTTATCTGATAAAAGAGTTTCAACGACTTAAAGGAGAAGAATATAATCAGTCAAAATTAGAATGGAATTTTCAACGCACTTTGGCAAAAGTCAATTACCGTATCCACACCGATGCTATCAAGGAAAATCTGATACCCAAAGAAATCACTAAACAACAGGAAAATTTAGTCTATGCCAACGAAGCCGATTTGCTGAATGTCGCTTTATTCGGAATGACCGCAAAAGAATGGAGGGAACAAAATCCCGATGTAAAAGGAAATATCCGTGATGAAGCCACCATTGAGCAATTGGTAGTACTCAGCAATATGGAAAGCATCAATGCGCTTTTAATATGAAAAGAATTACACCAAACCGACCGATTGAAAGAACTAAACAGAGTCGCCATTACGCAGATGAAATCATTGTTGAAAAACAGTACGATTAAAAAACTGAAATAGATTGAAAAAAATCCAATTCATTTTAACCGAAGGTCAAACCAAATCCACAGGATATCGGTGTACTGTACGGCTTAATTGGTCGGCTGGAACTGAATACAATAAACGAACAAAAAGCCGGAAATAATTCATTTTTGTGAAGTAAAACACTATCCTTTACAGGGTTTGGATAGCTGGTTACAGGCTTTCAAAATTTTCTAATTTGAATAATTCCTTGGTAATGATGCGGCAATTCTCAGCCAATTGATTTAATGTACAAGCAATAAAATCAAGATTTACAGGTAATCCCTTTTCAATTTCCCAAAAGTCAAAGTAAAGAATATTTTCTTCGCTAACATCATGCGAACCTATCAACTGTTTGAATATCTCGTAAGCACGATGGCGATTGTTTCCAATAAAGAATTTTGCAAAGCTTTCAAGTCCTTTATGTGTCTTTAATGTCAACGTTATATAAAATTGTGTTTCCATACTATATTATTTAGTCTGGTTAAATCATTCATGTTATAGGTCGGTGCTAAGAGCCAATCAATAAAATTGTAAGAAGCATGATTACAATGCTCTTTAAAAGTTTTTCAAAATTTATTGTTGAAAGAAAAGTCATACAGAAACGATTGTAAACAACAAGAGTTGCCTTATTAAAAAAGCAACTCTTGCTGGAAGGAAGTTATCCATTAGGAAATTTGAATAAGCCTTGGTGGCTTTTGTTTTGCTTCCTCTTTTTTGGGAATAAGAAGATGCAATAAACCATTCTCATACTTCGCCTGAATTTTGTCAATGTCCACTACATCTTTCTGTAAGGTGAAAGTTCTCTGGAAAGATTGATAGCTGAATTCTTTACGGGCATAACGCTCATTTTCCTTTTCCTCACTTTCGTTGGTTCTTTCGGAACTAATGGTGAGCAAGTTCCCATCCAGTTCAACCTTGAAATCCTTTTTCGTCATTCCGGGGGCAGCTACTTCCACCTCATAACCTTCCGCAGTTTCTTTAATATTAACCGCAGGAATTGTAGTGTTGGTGTCAGAGAAATTTGTGTTTCCCCAGTTGAACAAATCCCGATTAAAGAAATCATCAAAAAGCATAGGCAATGGATTTAACAAACTTCCATTTCTTTTTACGAGTGTCATAATTACCTCCTTTTTAATTGGTTAAAAAATGATTTTAAAAAAATGCACTCAACTTATGTGCCATCCTAATTTGCCATTAAAAAAATGAAATTTTGTCGGCGAGGTTAGAAAAAATGACAATCAAAAAGTCAAAATTTCAGTCTTGAAATTCAGAGTAAATGTCCTTGATGCTTTGAATTTCAGGATGCGTCCCACGTGATAACAACCATTAATTCAGCCTTACTTTATTATTTATGAATTTGATTACCTCCAATAACAATAAAGAAACAATCGCAACCAACAGAATCATGTTCATAGATCCCAGACCTAAACTTGTAGTTTTAAATACCGGATGCAGGAAAGGAACATACAGAAGCAATAATTGAAGAATGATGGTGACAAAGATGGCCATCCACATGGTTTTGTTGTAAAATATTCCTTTGGCAAACAGCGAATGATGAAATGAACGGCTGGAAAGTGCATTGGCCAATTGAACAAAGCACAATGTGGTGAACACCATGGTTTGTTGCGTGTTTACATCATATCCCTGCCCCACAGCCCACCATTGAATAAATATTGCGGCCAGCGTCAGCACGATCCCTGATAATATTATTTTCTTCGCCAGTCCGCCGGCAAACAAATTTTCTTTTGGTGGCCTGGGCGGTTGTTGCATAATCCCTTTTTCAGCAGGTTCGGCCACCAGCGCAATGCCGGGCAAGCCGTCTGTTACCAGGTTTATCCATAGAATATGAATGGGGAGCAACGGAATAGCAAAGCCAAGCAAAGGCGCTATCAGCAGGGTCAGAATTTCGCTGAGGTTGCAGGAAAGCACATACAAAATAAATTTCCTGATGTTCTCATAGATTCTTCGCCCTTCCTTTACGGCTTTGACGATGGTGGCAAAATTATCATCCATCAAAATCATGTCAGACGCTTCTTTGGCCACATCTGTTCCTGTGATGCCCATTGCCAATCCAATGTCTGCCTGTTTCAGAGAAGGTGCATCATTTACTCCGTCACCGGTCATGGCCACAAACTCTCCATTGTGCTGCAGGGCTTTTACAATATTCAATTTCTGCTCAGGCGACACCCGTGCATACACGAATACTTTTTCCGCTTCACTTTGCAATTCTTCTTCGGATAATTTTTGCAGTTCTGTTCCTGTCATTGCAGTTCCGTTATTATCCGTTATCCCCAGTCTTTGCCCGATGGCTTTGGCCGTAAGCGCCTGGTCGCCGGTTATCATCACTGTTTTTATTCCTGCAGTTTTACATTGCTGAATCGCGTCGGCAACTTCTTCACGGGGTGGGTCAATCATGCCCGCCATTCCTAAAAAATCCATGTCGTTTTCCAAACTCAGTTCTGCTTTTGTGGGCTGTTGTTCAAAAATCCTGTACGCAAAAAATAAAACTCTCAGTCCGTTGGCGGCCCATTCTTTATTGGTATCTAACCAACCTTTCGCACTGCTTTTATCTTTTGCAGAAAGTATTTCGGCCACTTTTGCCGGAGCGCCTTTGGTGAACATGATCCATTTGCCTTCACTGTTGTGCAGAGTGCTCATCCTCATCCGTTCCGAATCAAATGGCAGCGTCGCCACCAACGAATATTTTTCATCCGCATCCACTTTTTTGTATCCCTGATTTATTGAATAGTTTACCAATGCTGTTTCCGTAGAATCCCCCAACAATTCATCTTTGTCCGAAAATTTTACTTCATTATTTAAGAGCATTGCATAATTCAACAACTCATCTTTATTATCTGCTGACTGCAATTTTTCAACCGTCATAATATTTTGGGTAAGCGTACCGGTTTTATCCGTGCAGATGTAAGTAACCGATCCCAATGTTTCCACTGCAGGAAGTTTTCTTATCAGCGCTTTTTGCTTCACCATACGGCCGGCACTTCGGGCAAGCGCAATGGTTATAACGGCGGGCAACGCTTCGGGCAATGCGGCCACTGCCAGCGAAAGTGCGGTCAGGAACATTTGAAATGCAGGCGTACCTCTCTGAAGACCTAATACAAAAACCAAAACGCAAATAATGATGACAATTACCGCTAATTGTTTACTGAATACGGCAAGCCTTTTTTGCAAGGGTGTTTTCTGAAAACCGGTATCCATCAGCTCCGCAATCTTCCCTATCTCGGTGTCCATACCGGTAGCTGTTATTACTGCTTTTGCAGAACCGTTGCTTACTATCGTTCCTTTAAAAACCATATTGCGCTGATCGCCGGGAACGAGGTTATCCGCTGCTATTGCATCTGTTATTTTTTCAATGGAATGACTTTCCCCGGTCAGCGATGCTTCATCCGTTTTAAAAGAACTTATTTCAATTAGTCTTGCATCTGCGGGTACAATACTGCCGGCTTCCAGTAAAATCACATCGCCGGGATATAATTTGGCGGCATCCAATTTTACAGGTTTGCCATCGCGCAATACCAGTGCAAATTGAGCAGCCATTTTTTTAAGCATTTTGATAGATGCCTCCGCCTTGCTTTCCTGCGAATAACCCATCCATGCATTTCCTATAATGATGGCCATGATAACAATCGCGTCGGTATGTTCACCTACGATAAATGAGATGACAGCAGCAATGATCAGTATGATGATCATTACATCATTAAACTGCCCTAAAAAAATAGAAAATTTGCTTTTTTGTTTGGCCTCCCGGAGAAGATTTTCTCCATATTTCTTTTGCAATGCAGGAATGACTTCACTCTTTAAACCGGAAAACGATGTCTGAAGCCGGTTGACCGCTTCTTCTCTGCTGAGCTGGTAATTTTCTTTCATCTGCAAATTTTTATTCATTGCAATTCTGATGTAGATTTGTTTTGTAACCAATCTCAAAAAGAAACTGCCCGCTCATAAAAAGTGAAGTTGAATAAAAAACTTATTAAGGTGTAATTTAAATTTTTGAAGGCGTTCACAACAAAAAGTTGAATGCGTTCCACCATTACTCAGCAATTTATCTGCTGTAGTAAATAGATAAATACCAACTTTAAGTTACAAACGCCCGAAAAATCAAATTCCCTCTTTTTTCAATTTTCTAAGCCGTAACGACAGGAAAATTTGTGCTATTCCAATCATTATGAAAGCAACACCAAGATAGATGACAATGACCATTCCGGTGATCAATGGGTTCCAAAGAAGTATAAAACAAAAGATCAATCCCAAAATACCCCATACCAATATCCAGCCCCAGTTTTTGATGCCCATTCGATTTAACTGAACCGACCAGCCGATGGTCATGATAGATCTGAAGATTAAAGCAAAACCCACATAAAATATGAGGAATACCATAGAGGCGCCGGTATGTGATATCAGTATAATTCCAATAATTAAGTCAATGATACCCCCTACCAGATTCCATCCCCAATTATCTATGGTTTTTCTGTTTGAGATGGCATAAGAGATTTCAAATATGCCGGAAATAAGAAAAGTGAACGCGAAGAACATGGACAGGGCAACAAAAGAACTTACGGGAGTAAAAAATACCCATATTCCCATGGCTATAAAAATAAGTCCCAGTATTAGTAATAAATACCACTGTTTTGCTGATCTGCTTAAAGCTTCAAGATTTTTCGTTTCCATAATTTTAAATTTTAAATTGTTTAGAATCGGCGAAATCTGTCTTAATCATTCTATAAGTGCATTTATAATATCAGTCAAAGCGCAAATATTCAGTTGGTTGTTTTTTTTAAAATTCTATTCAAAATAGTTTTTATACATCTCTAAGCGATGAATCATTTCGGATGTTACACTACCCAACCCTGTTGTGTCTTTCGCGTCTTTTAAAGTGCCGGTTTGCTGCAGCAAAGGAAGAAACCAGAGATGAAGCGCCGCATCTTCTTTGCCTTCCATCGTGCATTCTTTTATCATTTTGTTGATCCCCGAAGTGATATCATTCCCAAAGGCATGATAATCTTCCAGCGTCCTCTTTGAATTTTTGGAAAACTGATCACCCGTTGCGATAAGAAGTCCGGCGTTCTTATTGGTAGGTTCATCTGCTTTCCATTTGGCGCCATTGTTTAGTGTAAGGCTGTCTGATGACATGCTTTCATGTTCATGGCTTTCGCTTGTTGCATGTTCAGTCGAATCGGACGGCGCCTGCTCCTGGTTTTTTCCCGACTGGTTGCATCCCTGGGCCAGGATAAAAATGAAAAATACTGCTATCGGCAGAACGAGTTTTAAAACATTCTTTTTCATAATTTATATTTTCTTTAAATGTACAATTTAGTTTTTGAGTATGCCATAAATAGTACTGGCTGAGCCAAACATTTTTGCTTCACACCTTGCATTACCGGTCGGTGTCTCACCGACCGGCGTATTCATTTGGTAGTTCTGACATACGCCTGTTTATTGCAACCAATTATTTATCTCCCTGCTGCGAGGCAGCCTGATTTCAAAGATGTGCCCTCAGCATCCAGGCCATTTTTTCATGATCTTCCATCAATCCGGTAATGAAATCACTTGTACCGAGGTCGTTGAAGTCGTTTGCAAAACGATTGATGTTCCCCCTCAGAAACTCAATGATGCTTTCGTGATCTGCCAATAACAACTCAATAAAACCCTGGCTGTTGTTTTTTTCTTCACTTTTTTCGGTAAGATGGGTAAGTTCCAAAAAACTCTGTAAAGTGGCCGGTGCATAGTGGCCAATGGAACGGATCCGTTCTGCCACGTTATCCATTATTTCATCCAACTGTTCATACTGCTCCTCAAAAAATTTGTGCATGGCATGAAAGTCGCTGCTTTCAACGTTCCAGTGGGCATTGCGTGTTTTGATGTAAAGTACTACCTCGTCGGCAAGGAGCTTGCTTAGCTCAATAGCCACTGACTTTCTGTTTTCGTCTGAAATTCCGATTGAAGTTTTCATAATGTTTATTTTTTAGTTGATAAAATGCTTTTTACGAAATACCAATCTTCACACTGGTCATAGACAGTGAGCCTCCCACCGGTTTGTCATTGAATAAGGAAAGACTTTCATTGTTTTCTTTTAATGCCAGTGCATACAACAACGGCAGGTAATGTTCCGGTGTGGGAATAGCCATCTGAAATTCTTTACCCTGCCGGG
Source organism: Chitinophagaceae bacterium (assembly GCA_017307735.1). Taxonomy (GTDB): domain Bacteria; phylum Bacteroidota; class Bacteroidia; order Chitinophagales; family Chitinophagaceae; genus Ginsengibacter. The sequence goes on along the minus strand of JAFKGR010000012.1, from coordinate 156,642 downwards.
AGAAATTGATCAGTGACTTATGGTCGTCATCCAAAATAAATTTCTTCATTCTTTCATTTGCCTCCAAAGCCCAGTCATAACCAAAATCTTCATTCAGTTTGTGCCAGGCTACCATCCGAAGATTGTGAACTATATTTCCACTGCCTATAATCAATACACCTTTTTCTCTTAGCGGTTTCAACTCCTGCGCCAGTTCGTAATGGAATTGTGGCGTTTGATAATAATCTAAACTCAATTCTATTACCGGAACATCTGCCTTTGGATAAAGATGTTTGATAACCGACCATGCGCCATGATCCAATCCCCATTTATCGTCCAATTCAACATCCGTTTTTTTGATGATGGATTTTGTCTCTTTCGCTAATTCAGGACTTCCGGGAGCAGGGTATTGCACTTCAAAAAGTTCTTTGGGAAAACCGCCAAAGTCGTGAATGGTGACAGGTTTCTCCATGGCTGTAATTTGTGTGCCGCGCGTTTCCCAGTGGGCGCTGACACACAGAATGGCCTGTGGTTTGGGAATTTCACCACTCACTTTTCTGAACCCCTGCACGAATTCATTTTCCTCAATAGCATTCATCGGGCTTCCATGTCCCAAAAACAGCACGGGCATTTTGGGAGTGCTGGCAAGAGAGTCGGCTATTTTATTAAGTGCTTCCATATTTTTGATTTTTTTTATTTCATAATAGCAGTTTACTTTTTTTACCTGTCTCATTTTTTATTACTGCTACTATATTTCATTATTATGAAACGATAAATAATTTAATAATGTAAAGTTGCAACCATTTTCCGGACAGTACGTAATGGTATCAGGAAGAAGAGTTGTAAAATCAGGAAAGAAGCCTTCTCATCTCCGTCCTGAATCCAGTCGGGGTTTGTCCGGTGCGTCTTTTGAACACATTGGTGAAATAGGCTTTTTCGTTAAATCCCAGATCAAAACCGATTTCAGAAATGTTTTTATCGGAATGGGTCAGTTGATTTTTTGCTTCAATCAGTTTCCGGGTTTCAATGACTTCGCTCACCGTTTGATTGATTATATTTTTGCAAATCAAATTCAGATTTCGGGCCGACATGAATAATTTTTCAGCATAATAATCTACACCCACGGGCCGGGGATAATTCTCTTCTAATATTCGGAGAAAGTTATGGATAGTGGTACTTTGGTGGTTTGATATTGAGTTTTGGGAAGATGACATTTTGTTTCTTTCCGTTCTGATCATCATCAACAATGCGCTGAGCAGATGCCGCACCATACCGAGGTCGGAATTTTCCTGCTGCATTTCCAAGTTTATCAGCTCACAGGTAGTCGTCAGGCGGTTGAAAAACGTACCCCTCTGTAATCGGATTGTTGCGTGGTCGTGATAGGACGCATAAAGCTGAAAAATGGTATCGGGAATAAGTTCACTTTTGAACCGGAGAACCCACATATCACATTTTCCATCTTTTACTCTCGGAATAGCGCGATGGATTTTTCCTTTTGTTACAAAACTAACCAACGACGCATCAGTAATGGTAGTCTTGAAGTCAATAAAATGTTCCAATTGCCCTTCTGCTGCGATAATGAGTTCTTCAAAATCGTGCTGATGCGGTTCATCCGGCGAAGCCGAAATTTTGGCGGCTTCATCTTTGTCAATTTTGAATATTTTAAAAAGCGAGTCCATAACTATCTTTTTAATTTATGCAGCTTTTCCTGATTTTGTTGATGTCTCTATCCGCTATTTTATTCAATTTAAGTTTACTCACAATTTATGAAAAAGTTATAGGTAAAAACATCCGGTGATTTATCCTGACTGAGCCTCAGCGCTGTTTTGGGCAACAGGCACCACTTTTTTCCATAAAATAAGTGTACCCGAAACACCTGCCACGATGGACGCAATAAAAATGGCAATCTTTGCTGCAGCAAAATCTGTCGGCACCGGAAAAGCTTCGGATGCAATGAATAGCGACATCGTAAATCCTATTCCCGCCAATGCCCCGGCACCGAATAATTGCCGCCAATTGTAGGAGGCAGGTTTATCGGCAATATTAAGCCGCACGGCCAGCCAGCTAAATAGGAAGATCCCTGCGGGTTTACCTACCACCAGCCCAAAGAAAATGGCCATCATCAATTGCAGATCGGTAGTAAAAACATCTGAGGTTATGATTACCCCGGAATTGGCAAGCGCAAAAATGGGCAACACAAAATAGCTTGACCAGGGTTCAATGCCGTGCAAAACCCGCGATGCCGGCGATTCCAACCTGTCGTGGATCGTATTCAACATCTCTATTGAATGCTTGGACAGCCCGCGATCCTGAGTAGCACCAAAATAAGTTTCTGCCTTAAAAACTCTTTGTGCCTGCGCATTCAACGATTTGAAGTTTGCCGGAGGCCTGGTCGGGATACACAACGCCAGGATGACACCCGCTAACGTTGCATGTATTCCTCCTTCATGCAGGAAAAACCAGAGCAGCAACCCAAGAACCACGTAAGGTATCAATCGGTAAAAACGCCATCTGTTGAGGAGCATTAAAATAACTGTTACCACTCCTGCAGCCACGAGAAAGGGAACACTGATTTCATCGGTATAAAAAACAGCTACCACTAAAATAGAAACAAGATCATCTATAATGGCACATACAGTCAGGAATACCCGTAACTCTATCGGCACCCGGTTCCCTAAAAAAGCAATGATGGCAATGGCAAATGCTGTGTCGGTGGAAATGGTTGTACCCCATCCTATGCTTAAATGGCCAAAGGGAACGATCAATAAATAAATAAGCGCCGGAATGACCACTCCTCCAATGGAACCTATAAGCGGCAATCCTGCAGCACGCGGTTTGGTTAACCTGCCTACGGTAAATTCACGTTTCACTTCCAGGCCAACCACCAAAAAGAAAATGGAGAGCAGGCCATCATTGATCCACCTGATCAGTGGAAGATCAAAAGAAAATGCACCGGCACGGAATCCAAACGGTTTTTGCCAGAAATCTAAAAACTGAGTGCCGTAAGGCTCCCAATTAGCCCATACCAATGCAACAATCACCATGACAAGCAAAGCGATCCCAGCCGACGGGCCCCATCTCACAAAATCAAGCGCCGCCGTCTTAACGCGATAACCGGTAGAACCCTGAAGCGCTTCGCTAAGCGAATTTTCATCCCACGGACCTTCATACATGCGGTTGTTGATATAAAATGTGGGAGCCAATAAAGCCCCGCTTTTTCGTCCGCCCTGAATATCATCTTCCACATACCTCCTGGCCGTCGCCAATGCCGGATCATTTACATCATCGGGCATGAACAAATTAAAATCCTTTGCTACTTTTTCAATATCCACATCTCCGTCAGAACTGCAATCAATTAATTTTTCATGTACCGCCCAGAAATTTTGGTTGGTCGCTGCTGCATACTCAGCCAATATCGCTGCTTTCTTTGCTCCTTCATGACCGGGAAGCGGCAAATGCCGATATACATATCTTAACTGGTCGCCAAACCGATCCCTGATATTGATGATCACCTCATGAGCCACATGAGAGGGATTTGAAAAATAGCTTCCATATTCCACAAGCGTGATGGGCGCCTCAGGATTTCCAAGCACATGGTCCTGTTTCGCATTTACAGGTTGTTTCAACCTTGTACCGTTATTCAAATGAATTTGTTTCGGTGATTTATTTTTTTCAGGCATACATGAAAGCGTTTTTTGATATTGATATTTTCCAGATAAAATAACAATGGTTTTTATAATCAATCATTGCAACTTCTATCTGTGGTTTGGGATTAATTCCAATTGAAGTTTTCATGATCATTAGTTTTAAAATTCAGTAACAATATCCACCTATCGCGAATTCTCAGCGCCAGCCTGATTCCGGCACGATGAACTGTAGAACGGACGGCAACACATGCACATTGTAATCAACGCCCAAGGTACTTCGTTCCGCTTAGTTCTGTTTGCCTGATGTTTAGTATTTAAATGAAAATCTTATTTTATTTGTTGTAAAAGATAGACAATTATACAGACGTATAACCGCCATCTGCCGCAAGGATGATGCCTTTAATATCCGCTACTTCAATAGGTTCACCAAATGGCTAACCACCTGCAGGCAAATTTATATTTTTAATGTGCAGGAAGACCTAAAACCTTAGTAGAGAGGTAAGTCTATGCTACATCCACCTTATTACCTTATTTTGATTTTGCTTTCTCAGAAGGCTGTCATGGTTAATAAGGTTGAATCTGATTTCAAAACACTTCAAGGTTTTCCCATCCCGCAAAACCCCTGCGAAACGCTTGAAGGTTTTCGAAAGCCATCCGGGGGCCTTGTAAAACCTTCAGGCGTTTGGAGCGATGGCACTGAAGCATAGCAAAACCCTGAAGCGTTTTCAAGCAATGGTTAATAAGGTTGAATCTGAATCATTGAGATAATTTTTCTACTAAGGTTATTTCTTTAGGCTTTCAAAACACTTCAAGGTTTTTCGAAAGCCATCCGGGGGCCTTGTAAAACCTTCAGGCGTTTGGAGCGATGGCACTGAAGCATAGCAAAACCCTGAAGCGTTTTCAAGCAAAACCTTCAGGCGTTTGGAGCGATGGCACTGAAGCATAGCAAAACCCTGAAGCGTTTCCAGGCAGAAAAAAGTATTTTGATGTGCAGGAAGACCTAAAACCTTAGTAGAGAAGTAAGTTTATGTTACATCCACCCTATTACCCTTCTGACCGGTTATCGTTTAAGATTGAAAGCAGCATGCAACAACTCACAACTGCTTGTGGCTGGCGGTAAATCAACAGATCACCAATTCCGGCAACCAGCTCATCATTAACACCAAAGATGGAAGGGAACGTCTGCGCGCCCTGAGCAGCATTTGCTGTATGTCCGCACTATTGAAATAAATAATGCCGCCGACTTTGCTGAAGGGAAGTTGTTTTTTGCTGCGAAGATTCTTCAGCGTACCCAGGCTGCATTGCAACATTTTCATTGCATCCTCATTCAGCATCCATTCGGTAGAAAGCGATTGCTCATCTGCAGGCGCGGATGGCGCCTTCATGTGCGTGGATTTTTTGGGAACGCTCATAAAATTTACATTTAGGATTAAGCGTATATTGGTGAAACGTTATATATGTATTTTTTATTATCCGGGAAGTACAGAAGTTTTAAAAAAGGCCGTACAGCATGCCTGAACGGCCTTTGAATGCTGCGGAAGCCGCTCATAATTACTGAGCAAACTGGCTGGCTACCGGGCTGAAAGCAATCTGGTCGTTGCTGGCAACTGCCGCCACACGAATCCAGTATTGCTTGCCGGGCTGTAGGTTTGTAAAAACAAATCTGCTTCTGCTCGTGGCATTGCTTGTCCACACAGTGGCCTCGGTGGGCGGGTCGCCGGTGATCTGGTGAAGGTAGCTTTTTACCGCCCGCTGCCCCTTCACGGCGCTCACCAGCACACCCGAAGTATTCCCGTTGGTCAGGGATACGTTGCCAGGGTTGGTAATGTAGCCTGGTTCGGGAGTCTTGGCAAGCGTAAAACCGCTTCCAACAAGCTTGGCTTCGTCGCCGTTGGCAACAAACATGACAAACATGCCGAGTTGCGCCAGAAGCTTCTCCAGCTCCATCCGGCTCTGGTTCTTGTTGGCGATGTTTACTTTTCCCAGCCCCTGGGCCAGCACCAGGTCAGCACTATACTTAGTGATGGCCGTCTGGACATCAGCAAGCGTCGGAACCGGTGATGGAAAATCGGGATTGCCTGTCATGCTTTGGAGAATGTGCTCCGCCTTACTCAGAAGATTTGCATCGGTCAACTTTGAGTAGTTGATGATGACTTTCAAAATTTTCATAAAATATGATTTTATGGGTTGGCCACAAAATCGTGGCTACCATTTTTAACCTTTGGAAATTCATAATATTTTTTCGTTGTCTGTATTTGTCCGTATTTGTCTGTATTTGTCCGTATTTGTCTGTTGTAAAATGGATATAGCCTCCCGGCTCCGATCAGCATCCCGGCGGTAAATAGGTTTTTCTTATCGGGAAAATGTTTTTCGCTACCGGGAGAAATGTTTCCGAAAGCGCGAAATGTTTTTTTATTTTCAGGAAATGGTTTTTCGCCCCCTGGAAAAATATTTCTGTCTCCGTAAAAAATTTTTTTTCTCACGATCGGTAAATTTTTCCCGTAAAAAAAGCCCCCTTCCGGAAGTGAATTGCCATTTCTTGTCGGGAAAAAGTTTTCCGCTGATGCGAAAAGATTTTTTACCGTGAGGAAATTGAATTTTATCATCGGGAATTGCGAGGAGAAAAAAGAGTTTACAGAATATTTTAAGGACACTTACACTTTATCCCCGATTCATCCGGGAAATGATGATACCATACCTCAATAATATTCTTTCAAAAAAGAAAACCTGAATGTAATTTCTGTTATTTGTCAGGTTACGGTTCTGACAGATACCGGCTAATTAATATTTTGAATGTGCCGAATTACTAAAACCTTAGTAGAAAAGTAAGTCTATGTTCCATCCACCTTATTACCTTATTTTGATTTTGTTTTCTCAGAAGGCGGTCATGGTTAATAAGGTTTTCGAAAGCCATCCGGGGGCCTTGTAAAACCTTCAGGCGTTTGGAGCGATGGCACTGAAGCATAGCAAAACCCTGAAGCGTTTTCAAGCAAAACCTTCAGGCGTTTGGAGCGATGGCACTGAAGCATAGCAAAACCCTGAAGCGTTTTCAGGCAGAAAAAAGTATTTTAATGTGCCGGAAGACCTAAAACCTTAGTAGAAAAGTAAGTTTATGTTCCATCAACCTTATTACCTTATTTTGATTTTGTTTTCTCAGAAGGCTGTCATGGTTAATAATGTTGAATCTGAATCATTGAGATAATTTTTCAAAACACTTCAAGGTTTTCCCATCCCGCAAAACCCCTGCGAAACGCTTGAAGGTTTTCGAAAGCCATCCGGGGGCCTTGTAAAACCTTCAGGCGTTTGGAGCGATGGCACTGAAGCATAGCAAAACCCTGAAGCGTTTTCAAGCAGATAAATGCAAAAAACCTGATTACCAAAGAAAATTATCTCTTAAGTACATCAAAATATAAATTAGCACAGTCACCAGGATTCCGGAAGAAAATTATAAATTTGGTAAGAGTTCCTTCAGAACAGAATACTATTTCCCCAACTGCTGAAAGACCTTATACACCAGAAACAATTTTAAAACGATACCGTAACTGACGAACACAGACCACTCATGAAGTATCAAAACATAAGAGAAGAAGAATTAAAAAACAAAGTAGCTCAGGACTATTTTTGGATATACGACTGCACCAAAATCATTGGCAACGTTGATTTTTGTGTATGCATGCATCAATCCCAAAAAGAACTGTTTGAACAAGAATCGCTTTTATGGGCAGAAGCAAAGAGAGGTTCATCAGATGTTTATAATTCTATTGTGCAATTAATACTTACAATAGGCAAAGCGAGAACTTTTGACAAATATCTGCCGCCAGCCATGTTAGGCGCTATTGATGGCGAAAAAATAGCTTTTGTGCCCTACAACGATATTCACGAGGTATTTTACATAAACGATTTCAACTGGAACGTAACTCCTTCAAACCGCGATACAAAAGAGTTTACGATCATTCACGAAAAAGTAAAAACAATCATTGACAGCAAGGCACTGCTCTTTAACTTTTTGAGTGATGACCGCGATCTGAAGAAATTTATCAAAAAGAACTTTATAGTTGGCAAATTCGGTTTGACAAAAACCAAAATTGACAAAAACAATTTTATGGTTATTTACAACAAATGGCTGCAGAATGTGAAACCAACCATTGCTGTAAATTGGGATGCCGCCAAGAAAAACGGAATTATTGATGGCGACTTCTATCTTGCGGACCTGCTCTCAGAGGATAACAATACGCTGAAAGAAAAACTGTTTGTATTACTCAGACATGACCACTATGAACTTGACCGCAAAATTGATGAAGCGGGCATGTTCAGCAGCAAGCGAACAGACTTTACCGACAATCAAACGGGGCATACACAGTTCTGGAATAAATACGACCGGCCACCCAAAGAAGAATATTGGGATTACATTGTAGAACGCCGTGATTTACTCGTTCCTCAGGATGTAAGGGAACGGAAGGGAAGTTTCTTCACACCTCAAATTTGGGTGGAACTTTCCCAAAAATATCTAACAGATGTTTTGGGCGACGACTGGCAGGATGAATATTATGTTTGGGATTGTGCCGCAGGCACAGGTAATTTGCTTGCCGGCCTTACAAATAAGTATAATATCTGGGCATCTACACTGGATAATCAGGATGTGGAAGTAATGCATGACCGGATAAATAATGGAGCAAACCTTTTGCACGATCATGTTTTTCAGTTTGACTTTCTGAATGATGAGTTCAGCAAATTGCCTGAGCCACTACAGAAAATCATCAACAATCCGGAAAAACGAAAAAAGTTGGTGGTGTATATCAACCCGCCCTATGCAGAAGCTGCAAGTACAGCAACCATAACAGGTCATAAGGAGAACAAAAAAAATGTAGCTGTATTAAATGAAGTGTATAAGCGATATCTTAATAAAATTGGTATTGCAGGAAGAGAACTTTTCGTTCAGTTTTTAACCAGAATTTATTGTGAAATTCCAGGTGCAACTATTGCTCAGTTTTCCACATTAAAAACGCTTCAAGCACCCAATTTTGAGGAGTTTAGAAATTTGTTTAAAGCAAAACTTGAAAGCCTTTTTGTTGTACCCGCAAACACGTTTGATAATGTAAAGGGGAAATTTCCAATCGGTTTTTTTATCTGGGATACTAACGAAAATGAACCTTTTGATACTATTGATGCAGATGTTTATGATGAAAACGGTGAACTGGTTTCAACTAAATCTTTTTTTATTGATAAAGAAAAAAAATCAATCAATGATTGGCTCATTACCACGCGTAAGAAACCACATCAAATGAATATCGGATTTATTTCTGCCAAGGGAAACGATTTTCAAAATACAAATTTTGTTTTTATTATCAACGATAAGAACCAGCTTCCACATCCAAGAGGCACATGGGTAACTGACGGCAATATTATTGAAGTGGGCATATATTATGCTGTTCGCCATTGCATAGAGGCTACATGGCTGAATGACCGGGATCAGTTTACTTATCCGAATGATGGATGGAAATCTGATAAAGAGTTTCAAAATGATTGCCTTGCTTTTACCCTTTTCAGCAATGATATTCAAAGTAAATATGGGACGAATCACTGGATTCCGTTTACCGAACAAGAAGTAAACGCCAGAGAGAAATTTGAAAGTAATTTTATGACAGATTTTATAAAAGGAAAACCCAAACCTCCCACAAAGTCCGGTTATACGCTATCCTTACTATTTGAACCGGAACAATCCTATGGTCATTCAGCTCTAAAATTTTCCACCGAAGCAACAGCAGTTTTAGACGCAGGCCGTGAACTTTGGAAATATTATCATGCACAACCTAACTGTAATGTTAACGCTTCCCTTTACGACATAAGAGAACATTTTCAAGGCAGAAACGAAGCCGGAAAAATGAACAACAAAAGTTCAGACGAAACTTACATGCATTTAATTGGCGAACTGAGAGAAAAACTCAGCCAGCTTGCTGATAAAATAGAGCCGAAAGTGTATGAATACGGATTTTTGAAAGAATGACCGGTTTGCCAAAACCATTGTGTTTTGTGTGGACATAGATCACGCGGAAAGAATGAGAACCGCATTGGCAAAACACAATGCCGACCTGGTAGCTGATAATCACAAATATGTAATGCAGATCACAGGTGATAATGATGAAGGTAAACGGGAACCGGTCAATTTCATCAATCCCGAAGAAAAATATCCTGTCATTGCCACTACTTCCGAATTGATGACCACTGGTGTTGACGCTCAAACCTGTAAGGTAATTGTGTTGGACAGCAACATCAATTCAATGACCAAATTCAAACAAATCATTGGCAGAGGAACACGAATCAATGAAGAATACGGTAAACTATATTTTACCATTTTAGATTTCAGAAATGCAACAGACCTGTTTGCAGACCCGCAATTTGATGGTGAGCCAATCAGAATATTTATTTGAATGTATTTCACGATCAGGACCCTGAAAGAGGTCAAATATTTATAGAAACAAAATGGGAGAAAGATAATACGACCCTGAAAGGGTCAAATGTTTATAGAAACAAATGCAATAATTAATATACGACCCCGTCGGGGTCGCACCACGTCTCACCAATCCTATGCTATAAACATTTAATCCCTTCGGGATTTGAAGAAATAATGTATTCCGGGACCAAGACCCTGAAAGGGTCAAATATTTATAGAAACAAAATGGGAGAAAGATAATACGACCCTGAAAGGGTCAAATGTTTATAAAAACAAAATGGAGTAATGAATATACGACCCCGTCGGGGTCGCACCACGTCTCACCAATCCTATGCTATAAACATTTAATCCCTTCGGGATTTGAAGAAATAATGTATTCGGGGATCAAGACCCTGAAAGGGGTCAAATGTTTATAGAAACAAATGGAGTCGCACCTCGCCTCATCAATCCTGTGCTATAAACATTTAATCCCTTCGGGATTTGAAGAAATAATGTATTCGGGGATCAAGACCCTGAAAGGGTCAAATATTTATAGAAACAAATGGAGAATAATACGACCCCGTCGGGGTCGCACCACGTCTCACCAATCCTATGCTATAAACATTTAATCCCTTCGGGATTTGGGGAAATAATGTATTTCACGACCAGGACCCTGAAAGGGTCAAATATTTAAAGAAACAAAATGGGAGAAAGATAATACGACCCTGAAAGGGTCAAATGTTTATAGAAACAAATGGAGTAACGAATATACGACCCCGTTGGGGTCGCACCACGTCTCACCAATCCTATGCTATAAACATTTAATCCCTTCGGGATTTGGGAAATAATGTATTTCACGTTGCAACCTGCAGCAAATAAAACCAACCATTGCCAATGGCATTGGCCGGCACCTGCTTTGCAATAAATGATTTTCCTTCGGCTAATGGAACAACCTTCATAATTTGTGTTTTGAATTTCGCTTAGCCGGTTACTAAAAGTTTATTTCAGTTTCAACTTCAAATATTCCCCGATTAATATGGCTGTCGGATACGATATCGTCTCCTCCGTTTTAGCATGTTCCATTAACTGTTCCGCAAAAGTAGTTGCATCAGGGTGATTCTCTGCCTTTGATGCTTTTATCAATTCTTTCAAGGCAGACTCTATTTCTTTATGCTCTTCAAGCATTTCGGGTAACTCCAATTTAAGTTTATCGGTCATTGATATGACCGGTTTCATCTCCGGTAAAATTTTCCCTTCTGCGAGCAAAGGCAATAAACCCAAGGGTGGCAATGCATATTCTTCTTCCTTTATAAAATGCGGATGCAGCACTTTAGCAACCACTTTTGCGGCTTCACCGGTTTTACCGGAATATCCTGTTGCCGTTTTTAGCGCTTTGTGTAATGCTTCATGTTCTTCGTGGAGACTGGCGGGTGTTTTGAATTCCATAATATTAAATTTTAAAATTAAACATTAACACTAAAGAGATATCCTACAAGGGTAGATAATGCCATTGCAATAATTCCCCAAATCACAATTCTGATAATCGGTTTCGCGATACCAGTTCCTCCGGATCTTCCTGATAGGCCACCCAGTATTATCAAGGAAATAATAGTAACTCCATAAAGGGAATATTCCATATTTTTTACGGGTGCAAAAATGGTAACAATAAGAGGTAAAATGCCACCTCCGATAAATGCCGCGGCTGAAGCAAAAGCTGCCTGTAATGGGTTTGCCTTGCTAACTTCATTAATACCCAATTCGTCCCTGGTGTGGGCACCAAGCGCATCAAACTCAGTCAGCTCTTTGGCTACCTGCAATGCCGTTTCTTTTTTTAATCCCCTTCTTTCATAAATCTCTCCCAGAATTTTCAGTTCTGTTTCAGGCATTTCCTCCAGTTCTTTTCTTTCTCTTTCAATATCAGATTTTTCAAGGTCCGATTGTGAACTAACAGAAACATATTCTCCTGCAGCCATAGATAATGCCCCGGCAACGAGTCCTGCAATCGTCGCCAATAAAACAGGTTCCCTCGCCGTACCCGCTGTTGCCACACCAATGGCAAGACTTGAAATAGAAATAATACCGTCATTTGCCCCCAAAACCGCTGCTCTTAACCAATTGCTACGGTGTATATAATGGCTGTCTAAGTAATTGTCTATGGTTATCATTCTTTTCTGATGGATTAATTACCAGTAAAATTAGATACTTTTAAAGTAACTCTCTGGCAATAAGGGGACTGCTAAAGACTTTCATTTTTTATATTTTAGAAAGTGAAAATAAGTGTGTAAAAAAATGCCGGTTATCAAATCTTTCGCTATGCATAGCCCTCTGTCTCACCTGATGCTCAACGCCAGCCTAATTCCGGCGCCACATGTTCCAATATGGCTGACAGCACATGCACATTATAATCAACGCCCAGCGTACTGGGTACGGTTAGCAGCAGGGTATCTGCTTCCCGGATGGCTTCATCTTTGGCCAGTTCTTTAATGAGCTGATCGGGTTCGGCGGCATAACTTCTTCCAAAAATGGCCTGTTTGTTTTTTTCTATAAATCCAATCTCGTCGGTTCGCTCCGCCTCGTTGCCAAAGTAATAATGATCCATGTCATTCACCAGGGCAAATATTGATCGGCTTACCGAAACCCGCGGTTCACGTTTGTGGCCTGCTTTTTTCCATGCCTCTTTGTAAAACCTGATTTGTTCGGCCTGTTGCACATGAAAGGGTTTTCCACTTTCATTTTCTTTTAAAGTAGAGCTTTGAAGATTCATACCATTTTCAGCAGCCCATATAGCCGTGGCATTGGAGCCTGCACCCCACCAGATACGTTCGCGCAAGCCTTCAGAATAAGGCTCTAATCGCAATAAGCCGGATGGATTCGGAAACATCGGCCTGGGATTGGGCCGGGCAAAACCAATGCCTTTTAGTTTTTCCAGAAACACCATCGCCTTGCGACGCGCCATAGCGGCATCATCTTCGCCATCCTTTGGCTCATAACCGAAATAACGCCAGCCGTCAATGACCTGTTCCGGTGAACCCCTGCTGATGCCCAACTGCAACCGTCCGCCGGAAATTAAATCGGCAGCGCCGGCATCTTCAGCCATATACAAAGGATTTTCATAGCGCATGTCAATTACAGCCGTCCCTATTTCTATTTTCTTAGTTTTAGCGCCAATGGCAGCCAGCAACGGAAAGGGCGAACCCAATTGTTGTGCAAAATGATGGACGCGAAAATATGCGCCATCCAAACCCATTTCTTCAGCGGCTACAGCCAGGTCAACAGACTGCAGCAACGCATCACCTGCCGAACGGGTTTTGTATGAAGGATGATCGCCCCAATGCCCGAAAGATAAAAATCCTATTTTTTTCATAACGTAAAGCTGTTTCTTATTGCATTATTTTTCTAATCTTTTTTATCCAATGTTTTTTGAAAGATAAAATCAACTTTTATCTTCCGTACCGGTTTTCTCATTTGAAAAAACCGGCAGGTTCCAATGATAGCGCAGCGCCAGCATACGCAACAGGAAACAAACCACCAAACCGATTACAGACAACCAATCCATCGTCAGCCAATGAAAATAATTTCCCGCCACCACAATCAATGCACCTAAAAAGGCTGCGGAAGCATAAATTTCTTTTTCCAATACCACCGGAATCCTGTTTAGCAAAATGTCGCGGATGATTCCACCGCCAACGGCTGTAACAACGCCAAGCAATACAGCTACTTCAGCATTGTGACCAAAAAATAACACCTTTCGTGCGCCTGTAACGGCAAACAATGAAAGCCCCGCAGCATCAAATAAAATAACAGGCCGGTTTATTTTTTGCACCAATGGAAATAAACTTATGGTCATGACAGCAGCCACGAGAGATGTGGCAAGATAATACCAGGTTGTTAACCCGGCGGGAGGAACCGCCCCAATGCAAAGGTCGCGGATGATTCCACCGCCACAGGCAACTGTAAAGGCAATGGCACAAATACCGAATAAATCAAGACCGCGTTCTCTTGCTGCCGTTGCACCGCTGATAGCGAAAGCAAAAGTCCCCGCCAGATCAAGGAAATAATAAAAGGTATGTAGCTTTTCCATTTTCTAATGATTGTTGAAAATTTGCTAAAGCCAGGCTGCTGCCGCTGTCATCATTGCCTGCAATCCTGTTTTTAAAGTAGGATGAATAACAGGTGCAAACTTAGGTGAGTGATTGCTCGGAATGGAATTTAACTGATTATTTTTAATGGCGTCTCTGTATGTTTTCGGATCCGTTCCTCCGACAAACCAAAAAACATAAGGCACCTTCCAGTTTCTGCCGAATATGCTGAAATCTTCACTCGCTGCTGCAGGCTGCGTTTCGTGAACATTTTCGCCAAACTGAGCCTTAAAAGCAGCCGCCACTTTCGCCGTTGCTTCGGCATCATTTTCGGTCAGGGGGTAGCTGTCTAAATTTGTGTATTCAGGCATCTGCGGCGCATTGGAGGCCGCACTTTCTGCATCGCATATACGTTTTACAGCAGAAAGGATATGTTCTTTCACACCATCGTTAAAAGTTCGGATATTCAATTTTAGCGTAGCATCTTCCGGGATAATATTTTCCTTTGTTCCGGCCTGCAAAGAACCTATGGTTAACACAGCGGTTTCCTTAGGAGCTACTTCGCGCGAAACAATGGTTTGCAATCGCATTGCAGTAGCAGACGCCATGATAACCGGGTCAATGGATGTTTGCGGATAGGAGCCGTGTGCGCCCCGTCCGAAAAGTTTCACCTTGATACTATTTCCGGCAGAAAGAATGGCTCCGCTTCTGTAACCCACAGTGCCCGCTTCGCCCACCATCACATGCTGTCCTAAAATAATGTCCGGTTTGGGAAAACGATTCATCATACCGGCATCAATCATGCTTTGCGCTCCCCTGCCCACTTCTTCGCCCGGCTGAAAAACAACCATCAATGTTCCCTTCCACAGCGCTTTATTTTCCGAAAATAATCTTGAAGCGCCCATCAGCCATGTCACGTGTATATCGTGCCCGCATACATGAGATACGCCCACCTCTTTTCCTTCTTCATCCCTGGCTACTTTTGTGCTCGCATACGGCAACCCTGTTGTCTCCGTGACAGGAAGCGCGTCCATATCAGCACGCAGCATCACCACGGGACCATCGCCATTTTTCATCAACCCGACCACGCCATGAGCGCCCACATTGGTGGTTACTTCAAAATGATATTTGGTCAAATAATCGGCAGCTATTTTTGAAGTGCGAACTTCCTGCATGGATAATTCGGGATTCTGATGAATGTCTTTATAGATGGTTTCCAGTTCGGGAAGCAGCGCATCTATAGAGTTATTCAATTTAGCGTTGAGGGATTTGATTTGACTGGTTTCCATTGTCTTTTAATTAAGATTATTATTTATCCTTTTTATAAACAGCAACCTACATTGTTCACAAAAATTATACCCCGCTCCTGAAGAGGCTGTTATTTTATTTCCGTACGGGATAAAATTCTTTCACAAGAACTGCTGAACAAAACATGAAAAGGATGGCTGCTACTCCGGAAGGTAACAGGGAAATGAACCATGCGAATTAATTAAAGGGAGTAGTATTCTCCTGTTTAAAATCATAAAAAGATAGTTACAGTAGCATTGAATATAGGAAAGCTGTCATAGAAAATCAGACCGGGAGCAAATCATTAGTTCGATTCATTGTTTCCCAATCCCGTTTCTGTTTTTTATCACTTTCACTTACCTTCATTTCTAAAAAATTTCTGATTGGCAATGCAAAAAATTTCCTTCATTCTCTTTCTGCTCCTGGCTCCGGCAGTTGTCGTATTTTCCCAGACATCCAATAAAAATGCTACACAGGTGAACAAATTATTTTCGGAACAACAATCCGGCAAAATTCTTTCCCGGGAGATTTTGCCATTTGCTACACCCGAGTCTGAAGGTTTAAACGGGAAAAAAATGGCCTCTGCGATTGATTCCATCGCCATTCTCGGGATAGATAAAAAAGCCTATCCCGGTTGCGTGGTCTTAATCATGCGCAATGGAAAAATCGTATTTGAAAAAGCTTATGGCACCTACAGTTACGACGATCCTACGCCGATGACGGTCAACAGTATTTTTGATATGGCATCAGTTACTAAAGTGGCAGCCACCACCATCAGCACAATGAAGTTGTATGACGAAGGCAAACTCAGGCTGGATAAAACTTTGGGAACGTACTTGCCGTGGGTAAGGCACAGCGACAAATCTGATTTGAATATCAGAGATATCATGCTTCATCAGGCCGGACTGGTTCCGGATGTTGTCTTTTATCTTAAAACCATTGATACCGCAACCAAAACACCCTTACCGGAATTCTACCGTTCGGATTCTTCGGCTGAGTTTGGTGTAAGAGTGGCACAACATCTTTATTTGCGCAGCGATTACTGGAAAACAATGGACCAGAGCATCGTCGACAGCAAGCTCATTCTGCCGGCAAAATATCTCTACAGCGACAACGATTTTATTTTGATGGGAGATATAGTACAAGCCATTTCAGGATTGCGTATTGATAAGTTTGTCTATGAAAATTTTTACAAACCCATGGGACTTACTTCGATTGGGTTTAATCCGCGAAACCACTTTGACACATCCTTAATTGCCCCCACAGAATGGGACACTTATTTCCGCCATCAGCATTTGCATGGAGATGTACATGACGAAGGTGCCGCAATGTTTGGAGGTGTTTCGGGACATGCAGGATTATTCAGTAACGCCGGGGACATTGGTGCTATTTTTCAAATGCTGTTAAACGATGGAAATTTTAATGGCAGGCAATATATCAAACCAGAGACTGTCAAACTATTTACCGCTTACAACAGTTCCATCAGCAGAAGAGGAATTGGTTTTGACAAACCGCAAAAAGACAATTATACGACCACAGACAGGCGGCCGTATCCATCGAGGTTTGCATCTCCCCTCACCTTCGGTCATACGGGTTATACAGGAACAGCCGTCTGGGTTGATCCGGAATACAATCTGGTTTATGTTTTTTTGAGCAATCGCGTCAATCCAACAAGAAGCAATGAGCTTTACAGATACAATATCAGAGGCGCTATTGAAGATGCAGTTTATGAAGCAATGACTCCTCCTCTTCCGGAGATAACTCAATGGTTAGAAAATAACCCCAAAGAATAAATTTCCAGAGCCTCTTATCGTAAAAACATTTTGCAATACATCAATTAAAATTTGACCGGAGGATTTCAAATTATTGATCCAAATAAATCTGTTGGCCGGTAATGAATGCTACAGGCATGTATCCCCATCCGCCTGTGGGAAGAGGAATACAAATGGTGTTACAAAAAGAATTTGACCACCCCGCTTTGATCTAATTCATTACCGGCAATGTTATCGAAGACGGATGTGACTTATCGGTATAAATCTTAATTTCTGCTTTCTGAAAATCACTTGCATTGGCTTCCGGGATCTTCATAAACTTTTGGGGATTCATATCCACCAACGGGAACCAACTGCTTTGCACCTGAACCATGATGCGATGCCCCTTTTTAAATTCATGAAAAACATCGTTGAGATTGATATGAACTTTATCGATTTTTCCGGGAATAAATGGTTCAGGCTTTGTATAATCATTCCTGAATTTTCCACGGAATACCTCAGCCCTGACAAGCCTTTGATAGAAACCAGAACCTGCTGCATTCTTATCTGCTACATCATTCGAAGGCAACGGAACTTCGTCGATAATTTTCACAATAAAATCTGCATCTGTGGTATTCAGGCTTACATACAACTCAGCCTGCAACGGACCAGCAATTGTCAAATCATTTTTTAATTCAGCAGAAGAGAAAGACAATACATCTTTTCGCGATGAAGCAAAAGACTGATCTTCTGCCATGTATTCATTGTTCCGGCGGCCCATCACTTTTCCCGTATAAGGGACAGGGTTAGACGGATCGCTGACATAAGACAAAAACGCTTTTTGCTTTCTCTCTTTTACGGGCGATAAACTTTTGGAAGATGTCAGATAGTAATTGACCGGATGGGTATTTGCAGGCGGCCAGGTTTTAAACTGGCTCCACTCGTTTTTTCCGGTTTCAAATACAGTGGCTTTGTTGTTATCAAAACTGCCCTCACCCTTCAGGTAATAATTAAAAAAACGTGTCTCAATGGAATCCTGAAAATATTTTGATGTATTGTTTCCAAAATCATAACTGCCAAATTTAGTCCATGATCCGGACGCCCATGCACCATGTGTCCACGGCCCCATCACGAGAAAATCATTTGAGCCTCCCTGCCTGTCAATAGCCTGAAAAGTGTGCAAAGAACCGAATAAATCTTCCGCATCAAACCATCCTCCCACAACAAGTGTTGGAATTTTTATGTCCTTCAAATAGGGCCTGATATTTCTGCTTTGCCAGTAATGATCATAAGTATCGTGTTCCAGGTACTGATTCCAGATGTAAGAACGGTGATTGAAATATTCTTCGCTCTGCGAATTTTTTACAGGGCCAAGTTTCATAAAGAAATCATACACGTCATTTGTTTTAAGTGGAAACATTACTCCTCCATAATCTTTTACCGGGCCGCTCCTCTCCTTCCCGAAATAATTCATGAAGGAAAAATTATCGAGTAAAAAGAAAGCGCCGTTGTGATTGGCATCATCTCCGATAAATTCATCCGTAACCGGCGCCTGCGGGCTGACGGCTTTAATTGCCGGATGTGCGCCAGGCAGAGATGCAGTGGAATAAAAGCCCGGATAAGAAATTCCGTAAATTCCAACTTTGCCATCATTGCCTTTAATATTTTTTACGAGCCAGTCAACGGTGTCATACGTATCGCTGCTTTCATCAACATCTTTATTGGATTTTTTATCGGAGATATAAGGTGTTACTTCTTTGTTGTGCCCTTCACTCATGTACCTGCCGCGCACATCCTGATAAACAAAAATGTATTTATCATGCATCAAATTGCTGTTTGGTCCGATGCGCATTTTATAATTATTTTCGCTGTAAGGCCCGGCAGAATAAGGCGTTCGCTCCATCAGGATCGGATATGTCCGGGTATTGTCTTTGGGTACATAAATAATCGTGTAGAGCTTTACACCATCGCGCATAATAATGGTTGTATCAATCTTGATGTAATTGTCTCTTACATAATTTCCTTCGCGCTGGGCACACGAAACAAGCGGCGCCAGACAAAGGAAGAACAGGAATTTTTTGAACATTTTTTATTGTAATACAGGTAAAATAATTCTTGATGGATGAGCCGCATCGTGATAAATGCGAATAGTGGATTTTTGAAAATCACTATCATTGGCCTGGTAGATATCTTCAAACTTTTGCGGATTGCTATCAGCCAGCGGGAACCAACTGCTTTGAATCTGAATCATAATCCGGTGCCCTTTTTTGAAAGTGTGAGCCACATCGGGCAATTCCCATTTCACTTCAGAAATCTTGCCGGGAACAAAAGGTTCAGGTTTCTCAAAACTATTCCTGAATTTTCCTCTCATAATCTCTGCCCTGACCAGCATTTCATATCCGCCCATCGGATAATTTTCCCCATTCCCTTTCCAATCGGCAGGATAATCGAAATCATCAGGAAAAACATCAATGAGTTTTACCACAAAATCTGCATCAGTGGTAGAAATGGAAGCCAGCAAATCTGCAATAACCGGACCTGCCAGTGTAATGTCTTTTGGCAAAGTATCCGTTTCATAAGAAAGTACATCGGTACGGCGTGAAGCAAAACGCTGGTCGTCGGTCATGTACTCCCTTGTACGGCGAAAATGGATTCCTGCCGTATAGGGAACCGGATGTGCCGGATCACTCACATATTGATCATAACTGTTTTTCCCGGTGGGCGCTTTTCCGAGAGACAACTTGGCATTGTCCATCAGGTAAAGATTTTCTTCACTGACATTTTTTGGAGGCCATTGATCAAAACGATGCCATTGATTTTCTCCGGAAAAGAAAATGTTGGCTTTATCCAAACCCGGATCAGGATTATTTAAAAGGTAATGATTGAAGAATGGGATTTCAATACTGTCCTGAAAAAATTCAGAAGTATTCTGACCGAATCTCACATTGCCCATGAAGCTGCCCTCCCTGCTCCATTGCCCGTGATACCATGGCCCCATCACAATCTTGTTGTTTGTTTCCGGGCTTTGCGATTCTGTCGCTTTGAAACAATTCCATGCGCCAAAGCAGTCTTCTGCATCAAACAATCCACCCACCCAAAGCATGGCCGGCTTTACATTGTACAACCCGGTACGCGCATTTCTTGCCTGCCACCATGCATCATAATTGGGATGATCATAAAGATCTTTCCAGAAAGGAATGCTGTCGCCCATCAGTTTCGCGAAATTTTTAAGCGCACCTGTTTTCAGGTATGCATTGTAGTTATCATCCGATTTGAAAGAAAATCCACGTGTGTATGTGGTAGAAGGTTTTGGATGGGGTGTACCGAAAAACGGATAAAAAGAAAAAGCATCCATGATAAAAAAAGCTCCTTTGTGATGGAAATCATCTCCCATAAACCAATCCGTTACCGGCGCCTGCGGACTCACTGCCACCAGGGCCGGATGCCCGCTGAGCGCTGCTTCCGTGGAATAGAACCCGGGATAGGAAGTACCTGTTACAGCAACCTTACCGTTGTTATTTTTTGTATTGTGTATCAGCCAGTCGATGGCATCGTAGGTATCACTCGCCTCATCCGTTTCTTTTCCCTTTTTGTCTTTATTGAATGGCCTGACATCTTCAAAAACACCCTCGCTCATATAACGGCCACGCACATCCTGAAACACAAAAATGTAACCTGACCTTGCCAGCTTCATTTTGTAGCTGTTCCACATCGGAGTATAATTATTTGCACCGTAGGGGCGGCAACTATAAGGCGTCCTCGTCATCAGAAAGGGGTGTTGCGAAGTTGTATCTTTTGGGATATACACTGCCGTAAAAAGCCTGACGCCATCGCGCATCGGAATGTATTCCTCCACTTTTGTATAATTATTTACAAACCAAATGCTGTCCTGGTTCTGGGCGAAAGAAAAAAAAGAGATCAAAAAGAAACAAGAAAGCAGGGAAATTTTTTTCATAAGAAATGAGTTTTTAAGCAATAAAAATAGGGATTAATTTATTTGCTACTGCCTCCGGCAATATCTTTGATCCGTATTGAAAGGGAAATTAAGACCAAAATATTCTTCCCAAAAGTTCGGTACAATAAATTTTCCGGTCGGGAAACATTGTAATAAATTTGTCTGTCATCTTTCCAATTATAGAATAAGTTTGTAATAAAGGAATCCTATATGAAACGTATCACTCCTGTTCTTTTCATTTTCGCTTTCATCATCTCTGCGTGCCACTCGTCTGAAAATTCAAATCCAAATGAAGTACCTACAGACACGGTAAATGCAGGGACAGAAGAGATTGATACTTCTGAATTGCACAACCAGATTGTAAATATTCCTTCGCTATGGAAAGTAGAAACATTGAAAAACAAGACTGTTGAAAAACTCGTAAAACCCGGGAATAATACTTTGGGTCAGTTATCTCCTCAGCAATTGGTTGGTGCGCTGAATACAAGTTATCCGGATATTCAACTCGAATTCAAAGCCATTTCGAACGATACTATTTATATCTCAATCCCCAACAGTGAGAAGTTGACCAATGAATCCGGAGATACCGGCGCATACAATTATTTAGCAACTATCGTTTATAACCTGACTGAGCTAAATAATATCAAATATGTCAACCTTGACTTCAAAGCGGGAAATCATGCTTTACCAGGTACATACAGCCGCGACAATTTCAAAAGGTTACGATAGGTAAAAGCGGTAAAATAAATTGGCTCCAAAAAGATATTTCTATCTTATTTTATTTTACTTTGTGCTCAATACCATTTTATAATCTCTTATGAATCTGAAACTATACTTCTCAGTTCTATGTATTCTGTTCGCCACATATCAAACTGATGCTCAAAATTTAATTGTAAATCCGGGCGCTGAATCGCCGACCACAACAGGCTGGACCATTGTATCACAGGGAACTTCCTGCTTTGGATCCTCCGATTGGAGAATCCCGGGAAATCAAAACGGTTTCCCTGCTGCTCATGGAGGAAATTATTTCTTCTTTTCAGGATGTAATTCAGTGAAAGGACAAATCTATCAGGTGGTAGATGTATCAAGCATGGCCGCTGACATCGATGCCGGTAACCGGAATTTTACATTCACCGGATTCATGCAGGTTTATAATCAGACCCCACCCGACGGATCACTCATGCTCGTTGAATATTTGGGAGCATCTGATAATTTACTGGTTTCATACAATACCGGATTACAGAGTGACAAAGGTGTATGGACAGAATATACTTCAACCATTACAGCTCCTCCGGGAACCAGAAAAGTGAGGATCACGCTGAAGAGTTATCCATTTAACGGATCTTCAGTAGATGCTTATTTTGACGACTTGTCGCTTACCAGTACACAAATAGTACCTTTGAAGCTTGTATCATTTTCCACAGTTGTCAATCGCAACAATGAAGTGGTTGCTTCCTGGGAAACTGCCAATGAAATGAACACCAGCCGCTTTGAATTACAGCGTTCAAAAGAGGGTACTCAATGGCAAACAGTTCAAACGTTGCAGGCCGCAGGAAACTCCACACAGAATTTAAAATATTCCACCATCGATAAATTTCCTATCACGGGCCAGTCCTACTATCGCCTTGTCGAATACGACCTTGATGGAAAAACCCTGATATCATCTGTCAACACAGTTAAAACAGATCAGGGCAAAATAACATTGATTGCCTATCCCAATCCCGCTTTCGCAAAACTTACCCTGGAAGGTAGTTCGGGAATCTTTACGGGATTGAGAGTTTTCAGTTCTGCCGGACAGGATGTAACAGGAAGAATTATTATTTCTATTCAAAATTCATCCAAAGTGGAATTGAACATATCTCAATTAACTCCGGGTATTTACTTTGTAAAAGCAGGTGACAAATCAGCTTCTTTCCTGAAACAATAAAACGGGCTTGGAAAACAATTAAGTTGGGATTTCACAAAAAATTTTGCAGAGTGTCATGCATTGATTGGACTTTTAGTAAGGGATAATCTTATATTTGCAACGGCAAGTCTTATACGACCAGCTCCTGCTCAATCCCCCAGGACCGGAAGGTAGCAAGGGTAATGTGGTTGAGCGGTGCGATGTAAGTAACTTGCCATTTTTTATGTTATCAGAGTTGAATTAACAGTAGTTTTTCCCTACTTCCTGCAAATCATTTCTATACTATATAATTTTGCAAAATGGCTTTCTTAAAAAACATCCGGACACTCAGTCCTGATGAAATCAATGAATGGTTTCTTTCAAAAGGAGAAAAGAAATACCGGGCAAAGCAGGTCTGGGAGTGGATTTGGAAAAAACATGCGCTGTCAATTGACGACATGACCAACCTGAGCCATGAATTGAGAGAGGAGATGAAAAAAGAATTTTCATTGCCCGCTATTTCAATGTACACCTCACAGCACAGCCACGATGGAACCATCAAAGCCGGTTTTAAAACTTCTGATGGCAATATTATGGAAGGGGTTCTTATTCCTGCCGAAGGAAGGCAAACGGCGTGTGTGAGTTGTCAGGTGGGATGCAGCCTGAATTGCAAATTTTGTGCGACCGGATATCTGGGCCGGATCCGCAATCTGAGTTTTGATGAAATATATGACCAGGTGGTTTTTCTGAATGAACTGGCTTTGCAGACAAGCGGGAAAAAACTGAGCAATGTGGTTTATATGGGAATGGGTGAGCCTATGCTCAATTACAGGAATGTCATGAAATCTATTGAACGTGTAACAGCAGAAGATGGATTGGGCATGAGCCCGCGCAGGATAACGGTTTCCACATCCGGGGTTTCAAAAATGATTAAACAACTGGGAGATGATGGGGTAAAATTTAATCTCGCTGTTTCGCTTCACGCAGCCTTTGATGAAAAAAGAAGCCGGATTATGCCGATCAATGACAAAAATAACATCGCATCCCTCGTGGAAGCGCTCAATTATTTTTATGAAAAAACCCAGAACGAAATCACCTTCGAATATATCCTTTTCAAGGATTTCAATGATTCATTGAAAGATGCCGATCAGTTAATAAAACTATACAGAAAAATACCGGTAAAGCTGATCAACGTGATAGAATACAATCCAATTGAAAATGCTCATTTCGAAAAACCTGAGCTAAACGTAATTCATCGTTTTATGGATTATCTGGCAGCGCACAAAGTAAATACCCGCCTGAGATTGAGCCGTGGCAAAGATATAGATGCTGCCTGCGGCCAACTTGCCAACAAGGCTGCCAAAGCGGAAAATGTTTAGCAGAAAAAAAACTTTTTGATTTACTTACATGTGAAGCGGGCGTGAAGTTTCATTGCCGGTGCCTAAGAATTCCGGTATGATCTCAACCTTCTCTTTCCTTTTAGTTCTGAAATAATCCTTATCCGGCTATCTCAACCATTTTTCGTAAACAATCCGGATTGGATCGTATCCCTGGTTTTTCAACCATTTATTCATATTCTCATTCTCAACCAGCGTATATCGATAAATCCGTCGGACAGCAAATTTTTTGAAATGGTTTTCAAAGGCTTCATTAAGCATCCCATAAACATTCATATTTTCGAATTCCGGTTTCACAAATCCATCTGAGACATATAAATCATCTCCATTCCCTCCTCCAAAATCGCTGCCATCCGGTTCGTCAAGATATCCGAAAATAAATCCTGCTACTTTTCCATCCACTTCAGCCACCAGAACAACCCCTTCATTGTCTTTAATGCAATCATCCAAATACTCAAAATACCTGTCCCTGATCACCGGCCAGTTGGCAGTGCGCGGATTCATTTCCTTTTCCGATTTGTGCAAATCCCATAATAATTTATCCAAAACCTCCCATTCCTTTTTAAGATCCAGTGGCCTGATTTTTACTTTGTCATCCATGATAATTTCTGTTTTAGATTTACAGGTAAACATTCCCGGAACAGTTTTGTTGGCAAAATGTTCTCCTTTCGTTTCCAAAGATAAGCAGTCGATAGCCACAATATTTTCTGTAACATCTTTATAAAGTACTATTCTTCCGGCTCCGTTTGTATTCAAGTTTTCCGTAAGCTTTTTCTATGAATAAAGGGAATATCCAAATGGAAAAAAACATGGCACACAATACACCACCGATAATAACACGTGCAAGAGGTTTTGAACTTTCGGAACCGATACCTGAAGATATAGCTGCGGGAAAAAGCCCCACTGCATCCATAAATGCAGTCATCATCACCGGTCTTATTCGTGTGCGTACTCCTTCTCTGATTGCATTTATCAATGTTTTGTGTTTTGTTCTTTGAGAAGGCTCCAGGTTATGCTTGACCTCTGTAATAATCAAAACACCAAACAAAATACAAATACCAAACAACGCTATAAATCCTATTCCGGCAGAGATGCTGAAATTAGTACCCGTAACAAACAAAGCAGCGATCCCCCCGACAATGGCAAAAGGCACATTCAAAAAAACAAGAAGTGCGTCTTTAAAATTGCCAAACATGCTATAAAGGAGAATAAAAATGAGCAACAAACTGATGGGCACCACCTGTTGCAATCTGTGCGTGGCCCGTTGCGCATTCTCAAAATCGCCCTGCCAGATCATTGAATAACCATTTTTGAGTGTTACCACATTTTTCATCTTTTGTTGTGCTTCTTTAATTGCACTTCCCATATCCCGGTTTCGCACAGAGAATTTCACTGCCGAGTATCTTTGATTGTCATCCCTGAAAATAAGGCAAGGCCCTGTCTTGGTGGTAATGGTTGCAATTTCCTTTACCGGTACCTTCGATCCGCTTTCAGTGGGCACCAGCAGATTTCCGATTTCATTTGCATTTTCTCTGTACTGTTCCGGAATGCGAACCCGGATGTCAAACTTTTCAATTCCTTCGAACAACTGTGAAGCCGCTTTACCACCGATAGCCATTTCAATAACTGCGCTTGCATCGGCGGTTGACACACCATACAATGCCATTTTTTGCTGATCAAGATCGATGTCCAATTCAGGCTGCCCGATATTATAAATAACTCCAAGATCCGTTATCCCGTGTACTTTAGCGAGTACATCCCGTACTTCTTCCGCTTTGCTTTCCATATAGTTCAGAGAATCCCCAAATATTTTTACAACGATAGAACCTTTAACTCCGGAAACAGCTTCTTCAATATTATCCGAAATGGGCTGGGAGAAATTAAGATCGGCGCCAGGAATGACCGAAAGTGATTTGTTCATTTCAGAAATTAATTTCTCTTTGGAAATCTTTGGCTTCCAGGAGTTTTCGGGATACAAAATGACCATAAATTCATTATTGTAAAATCCGGTTACATCCGTTCCATCGTCAGGACGGCCCGTCTGTGAAACCACGGTTTTTACCTGAGGAAAAGAAGCTACTTTTTCACGTACAAACCTGGCTACTTCAACAGATTTTTCCAATGAAACGCTATAGGGCAACTGAACCCTGATATAAATAGAACCTTCATCCAATTCGGGTAAAAATTCAGAGCCAAGAAACTTAAATGAATACAGCCCCACAGCTATCAGGAATACAGAAGAAACCAATGCCGCTTTTTTGTATTTCACACTGAAATCGAATCCATTCAGCATCCAATTGCTCAAATTATGGACAACAGGATTGTGTTTTTCCTTTACATTTTTTCTTAGCAACAAACTGATTAAAACCGGGACAAGTGTCAGAGTTAAAATCAAACCACCCAGCAAAGCAAAACCCAACGTGTAGGCCAGTGGTGAAAACAATTTTCCTTCCACTTTCTGGAAAGAAAAAACAGGGACCAATGCCGCGATGATAATCAGCTTGGCGAAAAAAATGGCTTTCCCCAAATCAGCGCCGTTTTTCTTTATCAGGCCAAGTTTCGCCAGCCTGTTGAATCTTGACATTCCGACCTCTCGGGCTTTTCTATCGAGAATGACGAACATTCCCTCCACCATCACAACCGAACCATCAATGATGATCCCAAAATCCACAGCTCCCAAAGACAAAAGATTTGCTGACATATTCATCAATCGAAGGCAGATGAAAGCGAAAAGCAGGGAAAGAGGAATAATAATGGAAACAATCAATGTGGTGCGCCAGTTAAACATGAATAAAGAAACCACCAGCGTCACCAGTAATATTCCCTCAATCAGGTTATGCAGTACGGTACCTGTCGCAAAGTCGATCAGATTTTCACGATTGTAATAGGGCACAATCTTCGTATCTGCGGGCAATATCTGGTTGTTGATTTTATCCACTTTCGATTTTAATGCCGCTATCACTTCACTTGGATTAGCACCTTTTCGCATCAGTACGATGGCTTCCACCACATCATTTTCATCCCGGATTGTGCGCTTCCCTGTGGAATCTTCAACGGCTTCTGTCCTGCCTACATGGCCCAGCCGTGGCAGGTTCGATATCTTAACGTTTGCAATGTCTTTGACCAAAACAGGAACACCATTGATATTTTGGATAATGATGTTTTTAATTTCATTGATATCATTCAGCAAGCCAATACCACGCACAACATAGGCCTGATCATTCTGATTGATGATATCTCCTCCAATGTTGATGTTACTTTTTGTAACGGCATTGAATACATCGAGAGGAGTCAGCCCAAGAGATGCCATCTTTCCGGGATCAACTTGTACCTCGTAAGCTTTTGTTTCTCCACCAAAACTTACCACATCCCCTACTCCGGGCACAGAACGCAGTTGGCGGTCAATAACCCAGTCCTGAAGGGTTTTTAATTCTCTGACATCACGGATTTTGCTCCTTAGTGAATAGCGGTAAATTTCTCCGGTAGGGCCGGTAGGTGGTTGCACTTGTGGTGTAATCCCCGGAGGAAGATCTGCATTGGACAAAAGATTATTGATCTGAACCCGCGCCTCTTCATAGGTGACATTATCCTCAAAAATTAATTTTACAAACGACAAACCGAAAATACTCGTTGACCGGAGGCTTGTTTTTTTCTGCACAGGATTCAGAGATGTTTCAATGGGGATGGTGATAAACTTTTCAACTTCCTCTGCACTGCGGCCCGGCCATTGGGTAACAATAGAAACCTCGGTATTCGTGACATCCGGAAAGGCTTCAATCGGCATATTTCTGAATGTGATAATCCCTCCGACCAACAATACAAGTGTCGCAAAAAGGGTGAAATATTTATACTTTAATGAAAATGAAATGATCGATCTCAGAAACTTTAACATGAGATAGTTTTTTCCGGTTTAAGAATTTAATGCACTATAAATCAGAACAGCATTGGAACCAATGATTTTATCGCCGGCTCTGATGGGGCCTGTGATGTAACTACGGCCGCCATTGCTGCCGATCAACTGAACAGGAGTAATTGTCACATCGGAATTACTTTTATAAATCAAAATAAAATACTGGCTGTTTTCAAAAATGATGGCGCCCGATGGAACACTCAGAGATTCCTGATTGGTTTTGTTAACTACACTTACACTGGCAAACATCTGAGGTTTTAAAAGATAGCCCGGATTGGGTAATACCACTCTCACCTTCATCACCTTATTTGTGGGATCGAGAACATTTAAAATTTTATCAATCTTTCCGTAAAATATTTTGTTTGGATATGAAAGTGTGGTGATCTGAACGGCATCTCCCAAATGCACTTTGCTGATATTTGATTCATACACGTTTGCATATACCCATACATCTTTTAAATCTGAAATGGTAAATAAGTCATTGGCATTATCCGGACGAATACTCATGTTATTATTCACCTGCTTCTCGACAACAAAACCATCAATAGGTGAACGCACGACAAATTTTGCGGCAGTATTTCCGCCATTGATCCGGAGAACTTCAGTCGACCGGATCAACTGCGCCTGAGCCTGCTTATACAGTTCACGGGTTGTTGCCAAATCTTTTTGAGAAACCAATCCGCTTTTGAACATATCCTCGGCTGCATCCAGGTTTTTCCCGGCGATTAATAAATTAGTTTTAGAGGTAACCACATCATTTCCATAACCGGCCATTTCAGCACTTTGGATTACGCCGAGCACCTGCCCTTTTCTGACATAATCTCCGGGTTCAACAGAGATTCCGCCAATATTCCCGCTGACCATCGGGTAAATTCTGGCAACCTTATCTTCATTGAAGGCAACCTGTCCAGTGAGGTTAAGCGCATCCACCATCGCAGATTGTGTGACACTGTCAATCTGAATTGTTTTGAACAGAGAATCCGAAATGACAAACTTTTTTTTAGGATCAGGAACCTGTGTGGTGGTTTTGCAACTTGAAAAAATAAATGATCCTGCTAAGAATAACAATGAAAAATAATTCAATCTGTTCATCTCATTATTTGTTTAGAATTACTTGTTGAATAGGGTTTTGCCTATGGAAAGATTCAATTGTTCAAGTGCGCTCATTTCATTAAAGCGCAATTCATTAATCTGAAGAACATTTTGTTTATAGGCATCATAATGATCTAAAAATTCGAGAATGGATATATTTCTCTTTTGAAAATTGAGGGTTACCTGCTCAATTAATTTCTTCATATTATCCTGGAATCGGGGATCGATGCTTTGCAAAAGTTTTTGCGATTGCAAGGCGGTAATGTAATTAGCCGTAACCTCATTTTTAACTTTATCCATCTCGGCTTCATAAATTGTTTTACTCACATCCAATTGAACTCTGGCATTCTGGATATTTCCCTGGTTTCTGTTGAATAAAGGAAGCGGAACTGAAATTCCGATGGCATTGTAGTTCCTGATGTAACTTCCCAGTCTGTCATAGTTTGCATTAACCGTAATGTCCGGAGTTGCATAAGATTTTTGCAATACCAGGTTATATTTACTTTGATCAATACCTGCATTTAATGCTTTCAGATCAGGCCGGTTTATCATTGCTGAGTCGATCAACGCCTGATAACTTGTCGCAGAAACTGCGTTTTCATTCAGGTCATTCAAATCGGGTTCCGGCAGGAAATATTGTAGCGGATTCGCCCTGATCATTCCTTTGAATTCGATCTGAATCTGATTAATATTTGTTTGCAGGTTGTTGTATTCAGCCTCCAGGGTATAAAGCTGCGATTGGATCCTAAGTAAATCTGCAGGAGCAATATTGCCTTTATTTACCTGTTCGCGATAGGCAGAAACAATATCTTTGAGTGAAGCAATTTCCGTCTCATAAACTCCTGCCGATTGTTGCAGAAAATAAATATTATAAAAATCATTTCGCAAAATGAACCTCAGCGTACGCATCAGATCATAAAACTGAAACTGTGCCACATCAACACCAGACTTTGCAAAGTTTACCGCCTTCTTTCTCTTTCCGGCAAGCCTGATCAATTGGGAAATCTGTGCAGAAACTTCAGGGCCAAAAAAATTGTGTGAATCCGGATTATAAAATGCATTTGAAAAATCTAATTCCGGATTATCAAACAACCTGGCAGTAATGACAGTTGCCTTGGCAGAATCAATGCTGAATCTTTGTGCAATCAAATCGAGATTTTTATTTAGAAACATAGTTTCCGCTTCGCTGATTGTCAGCCTCAATGTATCTCTTCCTTTCTCTGAAATATCGTTTTGTGCAGGAGAAATTTTTACCATCAATAAGAGGTAAATGAATAAAATAAACTGCTTCATTTCATCTAATTCAAATTCATGAGGGATATAACCGGATACAAAATCGTATTCGAGTTATCGAATGAGTAATTAAAAAACAGAATAGAAAATTGGATAAACTAAAAATCCATTTAAATATATGATTCCGGTGGAGGGCTAAAAATATCCGGTGAAATGGAGGTTAACTTTTTTTCAGAAGTTATACCATAACTGTGGTTAATCAGAAATTCTGATGGAATCTGCCTGGTTCCGAAGCAGGATTGTATGCTGTATTTAAAATGCATATTCTCATATACCGGCAGGGAAGTTCTCCCCGGATAATTTTGAACCTTGCAAATTTTTTTATGCATTTTGGAACGTGGCCTGAAAAAGCTTTCTACATGTTGTAAACTATCTTCTATGGGTTTCCATAAACCTTCGTGATGTGCCCTGGACTGAAGTACCAGATGACCGGCACAAACTGATGTAATAAAAAGGATCAGAAAAACCTTCATACAAAATATAGTACCCAAAGGTAACACAAGCTTATACCTCCGGTTTGGCAATCCTTATATAATATTTTTATAAAGTTCAAATACCTCTTAAATATCCTTTGACTTTCGGATATGAAACAACCATGCTAAATAAAATCTAAAACCTGTCTTGGGTTTTTTTGTAAAATGAGTAATGCGGCATCCTCAATATTCATTACCAATTCTTTTTCCCTCAATCAATTCATCTACCCTGAAAAACCGGTACCCCTTCGATTTCAATACTTTTAAAAGTGCTGGTAATTTCCAATAAAATTTATCTGTTCTGAGAGGCGAAGATCCGGCATGAACCAAAAGAAAGAAACCATTAAGTCCTGACTTATGCGCAGATTCAAAATGAAGTATCCGATTGAAAATTGTATTTGATGAAAGGTATTTCTTTCCCATATCAGGAGTGGTGTAATCTGCATTGCTGTAAGTGCCCGGTGTAAATTCAATAACCTGAAGGCCGGCTTGCCTGGCCCAGGTAGAGATGGTATCATTATACCATTCATAAGGAGGTAAAAAATAAGATGCCTTTGATTTCAAGATGTCAAACTGCTTCAATATTGCAAACGATTTGTCCATATCCGAATTAAAAGTCTCCTGCGTTACAAGCAAGCTGTCCCTGTTGGCCCAGTCGCAATAAAGCAAATGCCCGTAAGAGTGAGTGCTGATATAATTTCCATGATTTATCAGGCTTTCAATCCACATTTTGTTTTCTGGGTTTGTCAAATAATTACCTGTAAAGAAAAATGAACCTTTTATATTTTCCGAATGCAGTACGCTGTCAATAAAAGGAACACCTTCCCCATCCGCGTCGGCGCTAAAAATAAGTGCAATGGATTTTTGGGTGGTATCACCCCGTATGATTCCTCCATGAGACCAACTGACATTCGTTTGTCCATACACGTTAGAATAAAGCAAAAGAAACCCGAAAAAATATTTCATTTGTTTTTTCATAAAACCATTTCTCCGTTAAAAACCGTAAACTTTAATTTTAAATCTTTGGTCAGGCAATTCAGATTTGCTTTGTACCCTTTCATAATTTTTCCTTCTTTTTTGAAGCCCGCCAAATCTGCCGGGTATTCAGAAGCCATTCTAATTGATTCTGCCAGATCAATACCCACTTGAGTTACTCCATTCCTGACAGCCTTCACCATCGTCAGTTTTGAACCGGACAATATGCCGTTTGGTAAAACATACCTGTCTTTCTTTTTTATATGGCGGTAAGGCCCTTCCTTACATTCTGCTACTGCATCCGTAATATAAAAAAGCCTTTTACCCATTATTCTCTTTGCGATTTTTACCATTTCAAAACTTACGTGAATCCCATCTGCAATGATACTCGCCATTGCATTTTCGTTCAGGAAAACCGCACCCGGCAAACCCGGAGCCCGGTGGTGCAAAGGTGACATGGCATTGTATAAATGAGTCACCGTCTTAATTCCCCGGTCAAATCCTTTTTGTGCCTCTTCAAATGTGGCATTGCTGTGCCCGGCAGAAACAAGCACTCCATTGTTATTCAGCAATCCGATCGTTCTTTTATCACAGACTTCGGGAGCGAGTGTCATCATTTTGATAACGCCATCTGCTCTTTTCAAAAATAAATTCAGCTTTTGGTAATCAGGTTTGCAAATATATTTTGTGATGTGTGCGCCTTTCTTCAAGGGATTCAAAAACGGTCCTTCCAATTGAATCCCTTTTACTGCCTGATGCCTGTTTTGTTTTACAACATCCACGGCTTTATTGAAAACTTCAAAGCTGTTTGTAGCAAGCGTAATGAAAAAAGAAGTTGTCCCCGATTTTACCAATTGAGATGCCACCGATTGGAGCGATTCGGAATCGGTATATTGAGAAAAAAGAATCTTCCCAGCCCCATAAATCTGAAGATCAATAAAACCCGGAACAAGATATCCTCCGTCACAATCAACTCTGGGTGTATCAGCAGAGAGTTGGTTCATTTCACAAACGCCCCGAATCATCCCATCCTCTACAACAAGCGCTTTGTCTTTTATAAAATGGTTACCAGAAAAAATTACAGCATTGACAAATGCTTTCATGATGATTGAATATTTTAAATTTTATGTCAAAGTTGAAAGTTTCAATTTACTTTGAACTCAAAAAGTTTCTCACGTGAAAAAGATCGGTATTATTTCTGATACACACGGATTCCTGCATGAAGAGGTGCAGAATTATTTCAAAGATTGTGATGAGATATGGCATGGCGGAGATTTTGGAAGCGGAGTTGCGGAAATGCTTGAAAACATAAAACCGCTGAAAGGTGTTTATGGAAATATTGATGACCGGAATATTCATCAGCTTTATCCCGAACAAAATATTTTTTATTGCGAAAAAGTAAAAGTGATGATCCGCCATATCGGTGGTTATCCTCCCAGATACAACAAAGAAACAAAGGAACAGCTTGCCATTCACCATCCGGATTTATTTATTTCCGGACACTCACACATACTTAGAATCATGTACGATCAAAACCTCAGGCTTTTATACATCAACCCCGGAGCGGCAGGAAGACAAGGCTGGCACAAAGTGAAAACGCTTGTCACCATTGTAATTGATGGCAAAGACATCAGGGATTGTAAAGTGATTGAATTACCCTGACAAAAATGTAAAACTTATCTCAGCAACTTTCGTTTGTATAACTGCACTGTATTTTCCAGACCGAAATACAGTGCATCTGAAATCAAAGCATGACCAATAGATACTTCGGCAATCTGCGGAATGTGTTGAATGAAAAACTGCAGATTCTGTAAATTTAAATCGTGCCCGGCATTCATCCCGAGTCCTGCATCTGTTGCTGCTTTTGCAGTTGCAATAAACGGATCAATGGCGGTTTGCCTCTCTCCTCTTTCAAAAGCGCTTGCGTAACTTTCCGTATAAAGTTCAACCCTGTCTGTTCCCGTTTCTTTCGCAAGTGCAGGTATGTGCGGATCGGGATCTATAAAAATGCTGGTGCGGATCCCTGCATTTTTAAAAACAGAAATGATTTCTTTTAGAAAATCCATGTTATTTTTTATGTCCCACCCGTGATCCGAGGTGATTTGTGCCTGTGCGTCCGGAACCAATGTTACCTGATCCGGCTTATTGGCAAGTACCAGATCGACAAACTTTTTCTCTTTCGGATTTCCTTCGATATTAAATTCAGTGTTAATTATTTTTTTCAGATCAAACACATCTTTGTACCGAATATGCCTTTCATCGGGCCGCGGGTGAACAGTGATGCCTTCTGCTCCAAACTTTTGAATATCAATAGCGCATTGTACCACATCAGGCACATTTCCACCCCTGGCATTTCTTAACCAGGCAATTTTATTTATGTTTACAGATAATCTCGTCATAGAAACGCAAAAGTAAACTTTAAAGATTTTCTTTTGCAATACCGGATCAAGAGCAATGCAGTCCATTAAAATATCAGAAAAAAATGATTTACAGATCGCTTTTATCAGAAAAATTCTTTTTCTATCTTTACTCATGTGCGGCTACCAAAATATGATAGCATGATTGAAAACAAAGAAATATCAGCCCTTTTTCATCTTATTGATGACCCTGATGAGGAAGTTTTTCACTCCGTATCTGACAAAATCGTTTCACTCGGACGTGGAATTTTACCCAATCTCGAAAATCTGTGGGAAAATACTCCCGACGAAGCATTGCAGGCACGCATAGCACTGATAATTCACAAGTTGAATTTCAGGGATCTTCAGGAGGAATTTATTAACTGGAAAAATGATGACCGTGACCTGATGCAGGGGGCGCTGCTTGTTTCAAAATTTATTAATCCCGATCAACAACCCAACCAGACGCTGCATGAAGTGGAAAAAATCAGAAGGAATATCTGGCTTGAACTTAATAGTTATCTCACTTCACTGGAACAGGCGGGCGTTATTTCGGGTATCTTATTTAGCTATTACAAATTGCGGGGCAATGAAATAAGTTATGATTTGCCGGAAGATTTTCTGGTGACAAAACTTGTTGAGAACAAACGTGGCAATGCACTTTCCAATGGCATCCTGTACCTCTCACTTTGCCAGATGCTGGATGTTCCGGTCAAAGCCATTCAGATTCCACGGCAATTTATTCTCGCCTATTTTGATTCAGGTTATCGTTATGCCCATCCGATTCAGCAACAGGAAGAAAAAATCAGTTTCTTTATCGATCCACTCAATGGCCAGGTTTACAGCCAAAAAGATGTAAAGAATTATTTTCAGCGTATTTCGGTTCCTTCAGTGGCTTCCTATTACAGGCCGTTAAACAACAAACAGGTGATCAGGTACCTTCTGGAAGAACTTGCGAAATGCTTTGAAAAACCGGAACAGAGCCAGATGAAAAATGATTTGATTACCATTGCCAAGATTTTGGCAGAATAAATACAAGATGCCTTTTTTTAATATGGATTCGCCGATTGGCAATCTTCAGATCCAGGTGGAAAATCAAAAAGTTACAGAAGTTGAATTTCGCCCAAAAAAACACAAGACCCCATCAAATTGCAATACGGCAGACAGAGAAATATTTGAATTGTGTCAGCAACAGCTTATCGAATATTTCAATGGGAAAAGAACTTCATTCGATTTGCCTGTTGAATTAAGGGGAACCGAATTCCAGAAAAGTGTCTGGAAACAGCTTGAGAAAATTCCATTTGGCAAAACCATCAGTTATAAAGAGCTGGCCATTCAAATCGGCAATCCGCTAAGCGTCAGAGCTGTAGGAGCGGCTAACGGAAAAAATCCTGTTTCCATCATCATTCCCTGCCACAGGGTTATTGGAAGCAATGGATCGCTAACGGGTTATGGGGGCGGAATTGAAAGAAAAGAGTGGCTGCTCGAACACGAGCAGAAACTGGCTTCAGGGGTGAATCTTTTGTTTTAATAATTATTCTCTTTTTCTACTTCTGTTTCTGAAAATGAAAATCGAGGCCGCTACCTTTGTGGCCTACAATCTTAAAAATATGGAGGGACACAAAGAGCAACATCTGTTAAGTTCAGATTTCCTGAAAGATGTAGTGATTGGCATGAGCGACGGGCTGACTGTTCCGTTTGCATTGGCAGCCGGGCTGACAGGTGCAGTTAGCGATAGTTCCATAGTTATTGTTGCCGGTTTGGCAGAAATAGCAGCGGGCAGTATAGCTATGGGATTGGGAGGATATCTTGCGGGCCAGACCGAACAGGAACATTATTACAATGAACTAAAACGCGAGGAAGATGAAGTTGAAAAACTTCCGGAAGTGGAAACTGAGGAAGTGAGAACTTTTTTCAGAGAACTTGGATTAAGTGAAGAAGTTCAATCCCAGGCTACCCACGAAATAATCAAAGA
This sequence comes from Chitinophagaceae bacterium, assembly GCA_017307735.1. Taxonomy (GTDB): domain Bacteria; phylum Bacteroidota; class Bacteroidia; order Chitinophagales; family Chitinophagaceae; genus Ginsengibacter. Next base: position 120,118 of record JAFKGR010000012.1, on the reverse strand, counting down.
CAAAAAGCATTGGGTCAACTTTATGATGAAGTTTGAATTGGGACTCGACATGCCCGATCCCAAACGTGCCCGAAAGAGCGCAGCCAATATCGGCCTGTCCTACGCCATGGGAGGTATCATCCCGCTACTTCCCTATTTCTTTATTGAAAACTCACGCGAAGCCATTACCTATTCAGCGGTACTCGCATTGATCAGCCTTTTTATATTCGGCACATTCAAGAGCAAAATGACAGGTGTCCCTTTGTTCAAAGGAGCTGTCAAGGTCATGTTGACCGGGGCTGTAGCTGCGGCCTGCGCTTATGGAATAGCGATGCTCATTAAATAATATTATTCTGATCTATGACATATTACCGATTTACGATATTAGTAATTTCTACATCCGGTTATTAAAAATCAACTGGTTTTTACACAGCCACATTGTGAGTTTTTCGATATTGAAAAGCACTAATACTCTATTTTTGCATTCTTTAAAATAAAGACGGTAGTATCCCGTTTCTATTTTGGAAAATCCGATATCAAGGGTTCTGACCAAACCCGAGAGCTAACCAATTTAGGTGAGAAAGATTTAATTTTTTGAATCTAAAGAAAAGAAATATGAAAAACCAACCTGTACTGAAACATTATGGAATATTCCTGATGTTTTGTTTTCTCCTTTTCAATTCATATCATTCTACCGCTCAACAAAAGCTGACCATCGTCAACGGTTGGAATGCTTATGTGTATTTGCCATCAGACTATAACCTGAACCCACAAACGAAATACAGAACAATCATTTTCATCCCGGGATTGGGCGAAGTTGGTACTGATCCATCACTTGCAATTCTTAATGGCCCCGGGGCATACATTACCCAGGGATGGAACGGAGAATCGTTGGGCGTCAAATTTATTGTCATCAGCCTGCAACCCGCATGGGCATGGCCGGGCGTTGGCGATGTGAAACAAAGGATTGATCTTTTGAAAACCATGTACCGGATTGGCGAGGTCTATATGACAGGCCTGAGCATGGGAGGATGGGCTTCATTGAAATATTCTTATTCCTATCCCAATGATGTGAAAGCGTTGGTTGGAGTTGAATCCGTAGTACCTGTAAATGGTGATGAAAAATTACAGCAGTCTTACAACGATACCTATGGTCCCGTGGCGCTGGCCGGGGAAAACTATTTAATCTTTGAACAGGTGAACGATTACCGGCAAAACGATATGGTAGTCGCCGGAATGAATTCAGCAGTACCCGGATCCGGGATTTACATTCAAACCGATTTCGGAAATGGCGGACATTGTTGCTGGAGTTCGTTTTATGGTGGCGGAGGAACTACCCCAACTAAATTTAATATAGAGGGAACTTCTATGAATATTTATGAATGGATTGCACAGAATTCAATAGGAACCAGGTCAGCTTTACCAATCACCATGGATCACTTTACGGCGAAGCCGGATAAAAACGACGTATTGCTCGATTGGGGAACTGCATCAGAGTCAAACAGCAGTTATTTTGAAATTCAGAGAAGTACCGATGGACAAAATTTTACCAAAATCGGAACTACCAATGCAGCCGGAAACTCAGCTACAATAAAACAATATTATTACAGAGATGTAAACCCGCTGAGAGGAATAAATTACTACAGATTAAAAATGGCTGACCTTGACGGAGCTTATACATTCAGCAAAACTGTTACTGTTGAGATGAAAAATGCTCCTGATTTTTCTATTAAATCTGCCTCCCTCAATGGAACTGCGGGGAAACTGAACCTCGATATAAACAGCGCTACCAATAATACTGCACAGATTTTCATCACCGATGCAACGGGAAGGGTATTTTACCGTCATCAGCAAAATATAATCACCGGTGAAAATTTTATAACTGATCAGGTTGTACTGCCTGTCAGAGGAATATATTATTTAAGGATAAGCAATGGTACCGACTTCATTACGAAGGCCTTGCTCTCCGATTAACTTTTTTTGGACTATCAGTTTTTGAATTTGGATAATAGGCTGTTTCGTTTTGAGGCAGCCTTTTTTATTATTCTAAAAAAAATCTTTTGATGATCCTTAAATGATGTGTCCTTTTGTTGGTATCTCTGTTTACGATTCCGTGGTTATCAATTTTATCAATCCTGACTTTGGTAGATGAATGGATAATTTCATCAGAATTCAACAACATTCCCACATGAACAATTTTCCCGTCTTCATTGTCAAAAAAAGCAAGATCACCGCATTTTGCAGATTGAAGAAAATCGATGGTTTCTCCTTCTTCGGCTTGCTGGGAAGAGTCGCGTGGAATATACTTGTCAAAAAATTTATAAACAGTCTGTACAAAACCGCTGCAATCAATCCCATAAACAGACTTTCCTCCCCACAAATAAGAGGTGTTAAGAAACCTGAAAGAAAATTGTCTGATAGCTTTTCCTGAAAATTTTACATTTTCAATATCCCAAAATTCTCCTTTGTACTTAACGCTGTTTTTATTCCAGGGTGTAAGTCCGCTATTGAAAGCACTCAGCGAACATCCAATCGGGATCATCATATTGTAGCCATTGAAATCGATTTCATTAACCAGCCCTTCTGTCAACAGGTTGTCTTTTTTATTGAATTTATGTTCATCAATGACTGTCACCTGTCCACTTTGCACCCAACCTTCATAACCATCGTATTTTGCCTGAACTTTTTCCCATCCATCAATGGATTCCATCAAGATGCATTTTTCGCCAAATAACAATTGGGAAATCATTTCACTTCTGTGGGCCGGATCTTTTCTAACCGGGCACACCGGCACACAGGTCACTCTGTATTCCATTCCTTAGATTGCTTAGTTTTAGCAAATGTAATATGGAATTTACTTAATTTCCCATCTACACTTTAGGCACGGATCATGTGGAAGAGATAGTAATCTAAAACAATAAGAAAATTGCAGCAATACGGGGATTCAAATATGAGTGATGAGGAATTGTTGAAAAACTTTCGGAATGACGGGAACAATAAATGGCTGGGTATTTTGTTGCCACGTTATTCGCTGTTGCTTTTCGGGGTTTGTATGAAGTATTTGAAAAATGAGGAAGATGCACGCGATAGTGTACAACAGATCTTTGTAAAGGTCATTGACGAATTAAAAAAATACGAGGTAACTTATTTTAAAAGCTGGATTTATATGGTGGCAAAAAATTATTGCCTGATGCAAATCCGGAATCATAAAAATGTTCCCGCGGAATGGAATGACAACATTCAGATTGCAGAGGATGCGGATGACAGGGAATCCCGTAAAAACAAAGAAAGATTATTAAATGAACTTCATGAAAATCTTTCCAAACTGAAACCCGGACAACGCCAATGCCTTGATTATTTCTATTTGCAGAAAAAAAGTTATGCTGAAATAAGTCAACTGACGGGTTACAGTATTTCACAGGTAAAAAGTTATCTGCAAAATGGAAAAAGAAACCTTGAACTTCTGATGCATGAAAATAACAAATAAAAGAACCTTCCATGGAAGAAGAATTAAATAATCCGTTATTCAGCCGGGGCAACGTCAGCGATGAGATGTTGTTGAAATACCTTAATGGAGAGCTGGACCATAACGAAAGTTATGAGGTGGAAAAAGCTTTATTGGATTCCGACCTTCTGAATGATGCTTCAGAAGGCCTTCAGCTTTTGGAAAGCAGAAAAAAATTACCCAAAATCAAAAGTGAGATTGAAAGCAGGTTGAGTAAACAACTTAAAATCAAAAAGGAGAAAAAACAAAAAAGGGAAATCAAAGACCTCCCCTGGCTTTACATTTATATTATTATCATCCTTGTTCTGATTTTTATCAGCTATGCAGTAGTAAGGGCTTTTCTGTAAAAATTTACAATATCACAAATAGCTCATCAATGTTTTCACGGATTCTTTTTCGCCTTTGATCAGATCTTCCAAAGACACCTGGTTTAAAACCTTGTCAACTGCAGTTTGAATAGTCCTCCAAAGTGAACGTATGGAACAATCCATTGCATTGACACAGGAACCGTTGGCTCCCGTAAAACCTTTACAAAATTTTGCATTGTAGAGAGATCCGCCCAACGATTTCAACACCTGGTTGATATTGATTTCAGAAGCCGGCCTTGAGAGGATGTAACCGCCAACGTTTCCCGGATTGCTGTTGATGAAACCGGCTTTCCTCAATAAACCCGTCAACTTCCCGACATAAGCGGGGCTGAGGCCTTCCAACTGGCTTAACACCGGGATACTCATATTCATAGTACCGCCATTCCGTGCAATTCTTAATAAAATCCGGATTCCGTATTCTTCCTGTGATGAGATTTTCATATCAACACAAATTTTTTCATTACATAAATCCGAGTTCTACCATGGCGGTTTCACTCATCATACTTCTATCCCATGCCGGATCCCAAACTACTTCCACACTTACTTCTCCTACTTCTTCCATAGCTTTCACCTTCTGTTCCACTTCAGCCGGAATATCCTGTGCCGAAGGACAACTCGGTGCGGTCAATGTCATTGTAATCTGAACATTGTTGATTGGCAAAATATCTATGGAATAGATAAGCCCAAGTTCCCAGATATCAACCGGGATTTCAGGATCATAAATCGTTTTGATGACCTCGATAACTTTATTTCTTAATTCATCTGAATCCATAATCTTTCTTTTTATGAATGAATTGAATGAAATGCAATAGCATAATTTTTCATTTGTTTTATCATACTCACCAACCCATTGCTTCTCGTTTGCGCCAGGTGCTGCATCATCCCTATCTCTTTGATGAATTCCATCTTTGCACTCAGCACATCTTCGGGTGTTTGTCCAGACAAAACTTCAATAAGCATACTCACCAATCCCCGGACAATAATCGCATCACTGTCTGCTTTAAAAAAAATCCTGCCATCTCTGTAATCGGCAACCAGCCAGACCGTGCTCTGGCACCCTTTGATGATATTTTCCTCCTTGCGGTATTTATCATCCAGAGGTTCCAGTTTTTTTCCCAAATCAATCAGGTATTCATACTTCCCTTCCCAATCATCAAACAGAGAGAAATTATCTACAATCTCTTTCTCCCTTTCACTTATACTTGTAAACTGCATTTTACTGCAACATTTTTTTTGCTTTCCTCAATGCCACCACAAACCGGTCAACTTCTTCACGGGTATTATACATTGCAAAAGAAGCCCTTGCCGTACCCTTTATTCCGAAACGATCCATCAGAGGCTGGGCACAATGGTGTCCGGTTCTCACTGCAATTCCCTGCTGATCCAAAAGGACACCGATATCCTGTGGGTGGATTTTATCCAACAGGAAAGAAATCACTCCCGTTTTATTTTTCGCGGTGCCGATAATTCTCAATCCTTCTATTTCTTTAAAAGCGCCGGTAGCATATTTTAATAATTCTTGTTCGTACTTATGAATATTTTTCCTTCCGGTTTTTTCAAGAAATTCCAGTGATCTTTTAAACACAATTACATCTCCCACATTAGGCGTTCCTGCCTCAAATTTGTAAGGCAGTTCATTATACGTGGTTTTTTCAAAAGTCACTTCACTGATCATTTCTCCGCCGCCTTTGAAAACAGGCATTTCTTCAAGTATTTTTTTCTTTCCATACAATACCCCTACTCCACCCGGCCCATATACTTTATGAGCAGAGAAAGCAAAGAAATCGCAATCGATATCCTGCACATCAATATTCAGATGCACGGTTGATTGTGCTCCATCAATCAGCGTTATTGCACCTGCTTCATGCGCATACTTTACAATTTCTTTCACCGGGTTAATGGTGCCCAGCACATTGGAAACGTGTGCCACCGAAACAATCTTTGTCTTTTCAGACAACAAAGATTTGTAAGCCTCCATATCCAGTTCGCCACGATCATTCACCGGGATCACTTTCAGTCTGGCGCCTTTTTCTTCACATACAAGTTGCCAGGGCACAATGTTACTGTGGTGTTCCATCGTACTGACGATGATCTCATCACCTTTTTTAATATTTTTTCTTGCCCAGGTATAGGCGACCAGATTGATGGATTCGGTGGTGCCGCTGGTGAAAATAATTTCTTCGCGAAACTTTGAATTCAAAAATTTATGGACCGCCGTACGTGTTGCTTCGTATGCCGATGTTGCTTCTTCTGCAAGTGCATGAATTCCGCGGTGAATATTTGCATTATACTTTTTATAGTAATAATCCAATGCATCTATTACCACATCAGGCTTTTGGGCAGTGGCAGCATTATCAAAATAGATAAGCGGTTTTTTATTGACAATGCGGGTCAGCACAGGAAACCTTTGCCTGATTTCATGAACATCAAATTCCTTGGTTACTTCCACCGTGGCTTCCATTTTCTTTATTTCATTTATTTTTTCAAAATTAATCTTCCATGTTCAGCCGTGTTGCTATCAGTTTATTCACATAATCCTTCACACTGGCCACTTTAATATGGTTAACAATATCTTCTGCAAATGCCTTTAAAAGCATGGCCTGTGCCAAATCTTTGTCAATACCACGCGTCCTCAGGTAATACAAAGCTTCTTCATCCAAACGTCCAACTGTACAACCGTGTGAACATTTCACATCATCAGCATAGATTTCCAATTGCGGTTTTGTATTCACCGTTGCCTTGTCGGAAATGAGGATGTTATTATTTGTCTGATAGGCATCAATCTTCTGCGCATCAGGCCTTACCAGTATTCTGCCACTGAAAATCCCTGTAGAATAATCATCCATAATTCCTTTGTACAATTCATTACTTAAACCGCGCGGTTTTGAATTATCAACAAGAGTATGATTATCTACATGCGTATGGCCTTTCAGAAAATAAAGCCCGTAAAGATGAGCTTCATTTCCTTCTTTTTCCATTATCACATTGGTATTGTTTCTGATCATTCCGCCATCCATTGAAACAACTACGGTATTTACAAAACATTTTCCTACCTGGCGAATGTGTGTTGTACCGACATGGCTCCCTGTGGGCTGGTCATTCTGGATCCTGTAAACTTCCACATGGCTGTTATCCTTTGCCACCACTTCCATCACTTCATTGCTCAGACTGTCCATACTCCCATTTGTGCAATAGCTCTCAATGAGGCTTACATTCGCATTTTCTTCAACAATGACAAGGCTCCTGGGGCTTGCCAGCAGGTGGTTTTGAGTGGTATCAAAAATATGATTGAAGTAAACTGGGTTTGAAATGGTATGATTTTTCTTAATCAGAATAAATACAGCGCCATCAAAAAAAGAAGTATTTAAAGCATAAATACCATCTTTCAAAAACAGGCCGCTCTTGCCAAAATATTCCTGCACCACATCATGATATTTACCTTTGGCAGCTTCATCCAGCGAACAGATTTCTATTCCTTCTGTTTCCTGAATATTCGAATATTGAGGGATGTATTTGCCATTGATGATAACAAGCTGATTAAAATCTTCGGATCCCGGGATAGCTGCTTTTTTTATTATGCTTTCATCTATTGTGCATTCACCGCCAGGCACCCCGTAATCTTTCACAAATAGTCTTGCTACCCCTGTATATTTCCAGAATTCATTCTTTAAAGTCGGCAATCCGAGTTTCGTAAAATTGTCGAATCCTTCCTTTCTCCATCCGTTCAAAGCGCTATCCGGCTGGGCAGACAACAACGACTCAAAATCATCTTTCAAATAATCTGTATGTATCGTATTCATGGTTTTCTTTAATTAAGCAACAGGCCTTCCTTTAATTCTTCTTTGATAAAGTCATAGCCTTTCTCTTCAAGTTCAAGTGCAAGTTCTTTACCACCCGATTTCACTATTCTTCCATTCATCAATACATGGACAAAGTCCGGTTTCAGATAATTCAGCAATCTTTGATAGTGTGTAATGGCAACGATGGCGTGGCTTTCATTTCTCAATGTGTTTACGCCTTTTGCCACAATGCGCAGCGCATCAATGTCAAGTCCACTATCAGTTTCATCCAAAATAGTGAGTTTCGGGTCAAGGACTGCCATTTGGAAAATTTCATTTCTCTTTTTTTCACCACCTGAAAATCCTTCATTCAATGAACGGCTGAGCAACGATTTATCGAGTTCAAGCAATGCAGCTTTTTCTCTCAATAATTTCAGGAATGAAGCTGAATCAAGTGGTTGCAACCCCTGATATTTTCTTTTTTCATTTAAAGCTGTTTTGATAAAATTGGTGGTATTCACACCGGGAATTTCAACGGGATATTGAAAAGCGAGAAACAGGCCTTCTTTTGCCCTGTCCTCGGGCGACATTTCCAGCAGATCTTTTCCTTCAAATTCAGCGGTACCATCAGTAACTTCAAATTCGGGTCTTCCTGCGAGGACAGAAGCCAGCGTACTTTTTCCACCTCCATTCGGACCCATGATGGCATGAACTTCCCCGGCTTTTACTTCCAGGTTCAAACCTTTCAAAATCTGCTTGCCATCTATGGAAGCATGGATGTTCTTTATCGATAACATTTGTGTAGTTTACTTTTAGATTTTTTGTTTAATGATTTATTATCCGACACTTCCTTCAAGGCTTACAGCAAGTAATTTCTGAGCCTCAATGGCAAATTCCATCGGAAGGTTGTTCATAACTTCTTTGGCAAATCCGGTTACAATCAGGGCAACGGCTTTTTCAGGGTCTATACCGCGCTGCTGGCAATAAAATAACTGGTCTTCTCCGATTTTTGAAGTAGTGGCTTCGTGTTCAATAATAGCTGTATTATTCTTGGATTCAATATAAGGGAATGTATGAGCGCCACATTTATCACCGAGTAATAATGAATCGCACTGGGAATAATTTCTTGCATTATCAGCCGTTTTTGCTGCTCTTACCAAACCGCGATAGCTGTTCTGGCTCTTGCCTGCGCTGATTCCTTTTGAAACAATCCGGCTACGGGTATTTTTTCCGATATGCTGCATCTTGGTGCCGGTATCGGCTTGTTGAAATCCGGTAGTAAGCGCCACAGAATAAAATTCACCAATGCTGTAATCGCCTTTCAAAATCACACTTGGATATTTCCAGGTGATGGCGGATCCCGTTTCAACCTGTGTCCAGGATATTTTAGAATGGTGTCCTCTGCACATTCCGCGTTTGGTAACGAAGTTGAAAACACCTCCAACTCCATTGGCATCTCCGGGATACCAGTTCTGAACGGTACTATATTTTATTTCAGCGTTATCCCCTGCAATCATTTCCACAATGGCTGCATGCAACTGGTTATCATCCCTGCGGGGAGCGGTACAGCCTTCCAGATAACTGACATACGCACCATCTTCGCAAACAATCAGGGTCCGCTCAAACTGTCCGGAATTTTCCTGGTTGATACGGAAGTAGGTAGAAAGTTCCATCGGGCAACGCACACCTTTTGGAATATAGCAGAAGGAGCCATCGGTAAATACAGCAGAATTTAAAGCTGCAAAAAAGTTATCTGTCATGGGAACCACAGATCCCAGGTATTTCCTCACCAGGTCAGGGTGCTTTTGAATAGCCTCACTGATAGAACTGAAGATGATACCTTTTTCGGCAAGCTGCGATTGGAAAGTGGTGGCAACGGAAGTGCTGTCCATTACGACATCTACTGCTACGCCTGACAACCGTTTTTGTTCTTTAAGGCTGATACCCAATTTATCCAGGGTCTTGAGCAATTCCGGATCCACTTCATCCAGGCTGCCCGGCTTTGCTTTCTTGGTTTTAGGGGCGGCATAATAAATAATGTCCTGAAAATCGATTTCCGGGAACTTGACATGTGCCCACCTTGGCATTTCGAGGGTTTGCCAGTGATGGAAAGCTTTTAAACGGAATTCAAGCAGCCATTCCGGTTCATTTTTCTTTGCAGATATGAGGCGTATTATTTCATCACTTAATCCCTTTTGTACGGTATCCGTTTCGATGTTTGTGGTGAAACCATATTTGTACTCTCTGTTAGCCCGTTCTTCGAGCAACTCTATACCTTCACTCATTCAAAAATTTGATTTAAAATTGATTAGCAAATATATTTCCTTTTGCTGTTTACACAAAATAGTATAAACAAGTTGGGTGTCGAATTAGGTAATTTTTTTGGAACAAGAAATTATTCACCCTGATTTAAACATTCTTTACCAATCTGGTACTCTATTACCAGGTTTGTAAAGGTTTTACTTTTCCAAAAAATAATTCAGAAATAACTTTCAAAGAAATCAAACTCCCCTATTTCTTCCTGAAAAATAACCGTATTGGCACACCGGTCAACTTGAAATTTGCCCTCAGTTGGTTTTCCAGATAATTCCGGTAAGGCTTCTTGACAGCTTCGGGAAAATTGCAGAAAAAGGCAAACGAAGGAACCACATGCGGAATCTGGGTAGCATATTTGATTTTGAGTGCATGGCCCCGAACCATCGGCGGATGATACGATTCCATTGACTTCTGAATGACATCGTTCAACTTTGAGGTGGGTATTTTAATCTTCCGGTTTTCATAAACCTCCAACGCGGTTTCAATGGCCTGAAAAATCCTGGTTTTTTCCAGGGCTGAAATAAACAAAATGGGTACGTCTGTAAACGGTGCCAGTTTTTGTTTCAATTGTTTTTCGTAATCTCTTGGGGTATTGGTTTCCTTTTTTACCGTATCCCATTTATTCACCAGCACCACTATCCCCTTCCCTTTTTTCACTGCGGTCGCAAAAATATTCAAATCCTGTGCAGTAATTCCCTTTTCGGCATCCAAAAGTAAAAGGCACACATCCGCTTCATCAACGGCTTTGATAGCGCGTATTACCGAATAAAATTCCAGATCTTCGTCCACTTTTGTTTTCTTTCTGATACCAGCAGTATCTATCAGTATAAATTCTTTACCATACAAATTATAAAGTGTATGCACGGAGTCGCGTGTCGTACCGGCAACATTGCTGACAATGGTTCTTTCTGTCCCAATCAGCGCATTGAGCAAAGATGATTTTCCTACGTTGGGTTGGCCGATAATTGCAAATTTCGGCAACGCTGTTTCCTCCTTTTTTTCTTCCTCGGGAATATCCTTTACAATTTCATCCAATAACTCACCTGTACCGCTTCCTGAGATACTCGACAGTTGGAAAAGCTTTTCAAATCCCAATCCATAAAATTCTGCTGCATCCAACTGGCGTTGATAATTATCCACTTTGTTCACTACCAGATAGACAGGTTTTTTTGTCCTTCTCAACATATCGGCCATCTCATCGTCAAGACTCGTGATCCCTGTAGTGACATCTGTCATAAACACGATGGCATTTGCTTCTTCAATAGCCGTATGGACCTGCTTGCGGATTTCCTTTTCAAATATGTCCTCACTATTGGACACAAATCCGCCGGTATCAATGAGGTCAAATGTTTTACCGGCCCAATCCGCTGTTCCGTATTGGCGGTCGCGTGTCACGCCACTGATGTTGTCCACAATGGCTTTTCTCTCCCCAATCATTCTGTTGAAGAATGTACTCTTCCCCACATTTGGCCTCCCGGTAATTGCCACTGTATATCCCATGACTGAAATTGATAATTTTTGCAAAGAACGGAAAATTGTAGTGGCTTAAGGAATTATGATCTCAAAATAAATGATAATAAGAGAATCGCTTTTTCAATAAATTCAATTAATAAAAAATACTTTACCAAAAAACTTTACATTTAACCCATGAGAAAATTACCGTTATTGCTATTGATCTTCCTGATTCAATGCTCGACTTCAAACAAGAAAAAAGATGCAGATATGATGACGGCTGCCGACCGCAAAGACACGGCTTCCCTTTTGTATCAATACTGGACTCTCAGCGATGCCGATCATCCGATGGGGCGCGACATCATTGACAAACAAGATGGGAAAGATATATTGCCCGGAATCGTATTTATGAATAACGGCGAATTGCTCGAAAATCCGGGAGGAGAAACTTATCGCGCAACTTTTACCAGAGACGGAGTTAATATTTCTACCCAATACGAAAATGGTGATAAAGGAAACTACATCATCAAAGTTTTGAATAAGGACACCCTGCTGCTGGAAAGAAAATTAAAAGATCAGACTTCCGATCTCTTTTATTCAGCTACCAACACCTGGTGGCCGGATATCAATACCAATCCGTTCAGCAAACAAAATTTTGCATGGACCATTAAACCCAAACAACCTGAAAGTGACGATCAGATCAGAGAAAGGTGCAGGGACTTCGTCAGGTTTTATCAATATTATCTGGAAGGATACAAGAGAGGCGGCGCTGACAGGGTATCGTTTGTTGGATTACCCAATGCCTTTAATTGGTACACCGGCGGAATCGGTCTTCAAAAAGATGAAAGCCTGAACCCGAAATGGAAGGACGTGTTTTACAATAACGATCAGGCTGAAAAAGCCTATGCAATGGTACTTCACATGATTTTGAAAAAGTACAAATGGGATCCCAAGGAAAACGATTGGGTTAAGCAGAGCGCTGCAGTTTTAAAACAAATGAGAGACAGTCTTTAAAAAAGAGAAGGGAGATTATTTACCCGCATTTTTTAACCGAAGAATCACGTCCGCCGGATCCGGGGCATTGAACACCGAACTACCGGCTACCAGCACATCGGCTCCTGCCCGGACAATTTCATTTGCATTTTCAGTTGATACCCCGCCATCGACTTCGATCAATGCTTTTGAATTGTACCGCTGAATCAACGCTTTCAAATCCTTGATTTTTTCAATGCTGTGAGGAATAAATTTTTGTCCGCCAAAACCCGGATTCACACTCATCAGCAAAACCAGATCAATATCATTAATTACATCTTTCAGAAGATCCACTGTGGTATGCGGATTGATGGCCACGCCCGCCCTCATTCCCAATTGGTGTATTTGCTGGATATTTCTGTGAAGGTGGGCACAGGCTTCATAATGCACGGTAAGCCCATCGGCTCCAGCGTCTTTAAATGCTTCTGCATATTTTTCAGGCTCTACAATCATGAGGTGTACGTCGAAAAACTTTTTAGTGGTTTTCCGCAATTGTTTGATAACCGGCAATCCATAGCTGATATTCGGAACAAACCTGCCATCCATGACATCAAGATGAAAATAATCAGCTTCACTTTGATCCAGCATTTTACACTCGCGGTCCAGATGAAGGAAATCGGAAGCAAGCAGAGAAGGTGCAACTAAGGGCATTTTTATTGTTTTGATTTAATGTTTTGCAAACTATCCAGCGCTTCCTTTGCTTCACTGTAATTATTGTCATACAAAAGTGCATTCTGATAACTCTGCATTGCGCTGTCATTTTGATGAAGTTTCTCATAAATTTTACCCATGTAATAATAACCTTCATCATAATTGTTCTGAAGTGTCACTGCGCGTTTTAATGCTTTCAAAGCCAAATCATTTTTATTCAGGGCTGAAAGAGCGATGGCTTTTTCGCGATAGGCATACATGTAGGTATAATTCAGATCCAGGCAACTATCCAATTCCTTAATGGCATTTTGCGGTGAGCCGGCATAGTTATAAAACATTCCCTTGATAAAATAGGCATCATCGTGGTTTTTTTCACCTGGATTTTTCAATAATAAATCAGCAATCATCAGTGCATCTTTATTTTTCATTTCTGCATACACTGTGCCCAGCGCGACATAATATTCAGGCAAAGGGTAAATTTCAATCGCCTTTTGCAAAGCGTGAATAGCATTGACGGTGTCCGTATTTTCAAAATACAATGTCGCTAAAATATTAAACAGATAAGCATTGGATGTATCTGTGACTATACTCCGTTTTGCCACAGCAATTGCACTGTCATAATTTCCCTGTTCACGATAGGCCTCAATTAATTTCTGAACAAGGATTGCAGAATCAGGATATTGGGCCACTTCGTTACTCAAAATTTCAATTCTGCTTCCTTTCAATGAGGTTTGTTTTTTATTCTTGTCATTACTTGTGCAGGATAGCGCAAGACACACAACCAAAAAGCTCAAAATAACTTTTGGATTACCCATGCAGCAAATTTAAACAACAAAGAACGAAATATTTTATGACAGAATACTGACACTGAGAAAGAAACTACACCTGAGTCTTGGTTTAAATTTGTGACCTTCTAAAGTTAACATGATGAGAAGTATAAAATTTCTATTCCCAATTTTTTTCTTATTTACCATTTTGCCCGGTTTAAATGTCAAAGGACAGAGTTTGGCAGCTTCAGATACCATTCACTATCCCGGTGAAAAACATTTTAAAAATGTACGGCAACTGACTTTTGACGGAACCAATGCAGAAGCTTATTTCAGCTATGATGGAAAATATATTGTTTTTCAGAAAAATAATACCAAAGACGGGATTATGTGTGACCAGATCTGGATGGGTAAAATTCCTGCACCAGGTGAAGAGTTTCAACCTAAACTGGTAAGCACCGGAACAGGAAGAACCACATGCGCATATTTTTATCCGGATGGAAAACATATTTTGTACGCAAGTACACATCTGGGTTCAACAGATTGTCCTCCGGTACCCGATAAAAGCAAACGTTATCTGTGGCCTATTTACGATAGCTACGATATTTTTGAAGCAGATACCAGCGGCCATATCATCAGGCAACTTACAAACACTCCGGGTTATGATGCCGAAGCCACCATTTCACCCAAGGGAGACAAAATCGTATTTACGTCTATACGTAACGGTGACTTAGATCTCTACACAATGAATCTGGATGGAAGTGATGTAAAGCAAATTACCAATACACTCGGATATGACGGTGGCGCCTGGTTCAGTCCCGATGGCAAGAAAATCGTTTGGCGAACAAGCCGTCCCAAAACAAAAGAAGAAATTACCGATTATAAAGATCTCCTTTCAAAGGGTTTGGTAGCGCCAACAAATATGGAAGTTTGGATTGCCAATGCCGACGGAAGCAATGCCCATCAGGTTACCTTTCTCGATAAAGCTAACTGGGCTCCCAACTTCACACCGGATGGCAAACATATTATTTTCTGCAGCGACTTTGAATATCCCAAGGGATTCCCGTTCAATATGTATCTGACAGACCTTAAGGGAAACGGGCTGGAAAAAATAAGCCAGGATAATGTATTTGATGCGTTTCCGATGTTCAGTCCGGATGGAAAACAAATTATATTCAGCAGCACAAGAAATAATAAAAACACCCACGACATCAACATATTTATTGCTGATTGGGTGAAATGATCATCCGCTTTGAAATACCAAACCAGAATCTTCCGTTGTTGATCCCTTGAAAAACCCTACTGATTCAACGTGCCTCAACAAGCTAAACTTCCATCCCGTCCAGGATGGAAGTTTTTTTGCAGATATCAATAATTTGAAAAACTTCTTAATAATAAGGCTCATTAGAAAATACGGAAGATCAGATTACATTTCAATCTGCCAATTTCTAATTTATCACCAGATCCCAATTTTATTTTTGCTTAATCATAAAAACAGATGGAACCGCTCTTTCAATTCCTTTTGAAGATGGTGTATTCACGGGCAATCCGTTAACAAGCATGCAGGTACTTCCTCCGCCATCCAGATTCAACGCTTCCACGCAACCGATATCTTTTAAAATCTTAGCCATCTGAGGCAATGTCAACCCCGCTGCGGAATCGCTTCGCCCTTCACAAACAAAAATCACAATCTCATTATTTTTCGTGTACCCGATAGCCGTTCTCGGATGCCGGTCATAAATTGCCTTACCATAAAATTTTCTTTCCTCATTGTTTGTTACACTAACCTCGCCGTTTTGAACCAGTACCGGCCCGCCACCTACTGCTGTTTCAACTTTCCACTTTTTAAAACGTGCGTGATGGATCTTCATCAAATCTTTTTTTGTGAATGCAGCCCGGTCAGAAACAACAAAGGGAACCGGTTTCTGTGCAGCATACAAAATGCCGGCAGAAGAATCCGAAAAAGTCCATGCAATATCCGGACGGTTATTTTTCATAATTCCGAATGTGCCGAAAAAAGAGTGAAAATATTTATTGCTGTCAGCGCCATGTTCTCTGATGCTTTGCTCGTTTATTGCCACCAGTTTTCCATCCAGAACCACAGTATTTAAATTGCGATTTGTAGCAAACGAAAAAAAACCTGCATTGACTACCAGCAATGGACTGTCATTTTTTTTAAAATATTGTGCGGGTGTCAGTCTTCGGTTCAGGGTAGTATCCGATGTGAAATGAAGATCAGGGCTGTTTAGGCTTGCAATGGCATAATACATGATGTTGGGTTTGCCATTGACAGAATCTTTTGATTCATACACATGGAATGATGAAGGCAACTCACCGTAATGCAAATCAATATTTCTCCAATTCGTTTGTGCATGACTGTTAGCGCTGAAAAAAAGAAAGGATAATAAAAAAATCCTCATAAGTTATTGCTTAATTCAATTGTTTAGATAAGGTTTTACTTCTCTGATCCAGATTTCATAACCTTTCCTGTTCATGTGCAATTCATCAGGCCTGAAAATATCACCCCTGATATTGCCATTTTTATCTGCCATAAATTTATACACATCGATAAAATGGGTATTCTTTTTATCTTTTAAAAATTGGCGCACGAGGAAATTGGCTTTTATAATTTCAGGTTGAATGGATTTTCTGGAAGGGCTTGGCTTGATGCTGATGAAACTAATGGTTGCCTTCGGAAAATTTGTTCTCATCATGCAAAACAAGGTTTCAAAACGCTTTAAAACCTCTTTTGCAGAAGCATAATAAGGGGCGGCCAAATCATTTTCACCGCAATACACAAATATTTTTTTGGGCGAATAGGGAAATATAATGTCATAAAAATACCTTGTCACATCCGGAAGAGTGGAACCACCAAATCCCCGGTTGATGATGGAATCATTTGAAAAATCCTGCTGAATGGTTGTCCAGAAACGAATGGAAGAACTTCCAACAAAAAGAACAGCATCTTTGGGTGGAAAATGAGAGGAATCGCTTTTCTTAAAGGAGGCAATATCATTCCAGAATGCAGGTGCACTTTGAGAATAAGAATACCCGGAAATAATCAGGAAAAGAAAAATCAATTTTATCATTTTCATCTGGCTGCTCTATTTTCTTTTGCCAAATAAAATAGAAACATAGGAGCCGAAGAAAAATTTTCGTTCCTTGTTATAAAGCATAATCGGGATACCCTTTGTATAATATTCCGCGGTAATTCCTACTTCGAGTGCAGCAATCACTTCATTGAACCTTCCATAATCAAATCTCATGGCTGCCTTCGTATATATTCCCGGTGTAACTTTCATATCGCTCCATCCCTTGCCGAGCGATGGCCCGCCAATAGGATTGTTGATGAAATCAAAACTGTCCGCAGAATTATACTTTACATATTGTATGCTGTTCCCGCTTTCCACCTGCACATAATAAGGCCGCAAAAGGCCTGCTACAAAGCCTCCGCCCACATTTCCCGTTACAGACACTCCATTTTTATTTGATTTATTGCCCAGTAAAAACTGCTCCTGCACACCCAGCCTGACCGGATAGAAAAAGTTGATTTTTCCATATACGAGAGGAGTTGAATAGGGATATTTGCTTCCCAGTTTTTGTTCTTTATGATCTTTCCGTTCCGTAAGGGTCAACTGATAAAGTGTAGTTCTTTTCACAGAACTCGCAACTCCTTTTTCAAATGAAATTCCATAACCGTCGTTGGTAAGCCGGATCCCGAAAGCAAAACTTTTTCTATAGGCAATGACACCTTCTTCATCCTGCCGGATTAACTGGTTAATATGTTCACGCCTTTTTTCCTGCCTTTCCTTTCGGGAATTTTGGGCAAAAGAAAAATAAGGTACTATCAGAAAAAGAATGAGAGGTACGAGGTTGCGCATTATTGAGATTTGATATTGTAAATGTAAATTTACAAAAATTACATAATGACAGCACAAATAGAATACAAAGGAAACTTAAGATGTGATGCAATCCATTTACAGAGCGGAAGCAAATTTGAAACTGATGCCCCAACAGACAATCACGGAAAAGGAGAACGCTTCTCTCCCACCGATTCTTTATGTGTGGCATTGGCTACTTGCATGCTGACCACCATGGGAATCAAAGCAAATGATATGGGAGTAAATATCGATGGCGCCAAAGCCGGTGTCACCAAGCACATGGCTTCCGATCCAAGAAGGGTTTCAGGCATTGATGTGGCTGTCAAACTTCCAAAACAAAAGGAAGAAAAAACACAGATTATCCTCGAAAGAACCGGCACCAATTGCCCGGTAGCAAAAAGCATCCATCCGGATATCAAATTGAATATTTCCTACGATTGGGAATAACAAAAAATTCTGAAATAATAGTTCCTGTTTCGTCTATAAAGAATTGCATTCTCCATCCGGGATTTCGATTCCTGATGTTAGGGGATCCTGACATTTATTTTGATTCTCAAAAGATCAACCTTACCAGGGACTTCTATTACCAGTTCTGATTTCAGTTACTATATTCTTGAATAGCTCTTTAAAAAAGAATGATTGAATTTATTCTGCTTCGAAATTTATTTTGGTTTCACCATTCCTTCCTTCACTTTCCAAATTGCATCGAGCAATCCGCCCCGTTCGTCATCATTGCCCAATTGCCAGAACATGATACCAGCCAACTTCTTTTTGATAGCATATTCTGTCTTGATCTCCATAGACCTTCTGTCATCATAAGTCATAAATAATTTTTCTGCGGGGTTGTAGGCATAGGGCGCTTTCACAACAGGATCCCAATATTGTGTGTATCCGGAATTTGTTTTGAATAAAGAATCTATTTGCGAAAAGCCAATCATACGTTGAAAAGTACCCGGTTGATACAAACCATGATTGGTATCCGGCACGTTTGCCCATATCCTTCCATAAAAGGCAGCGCCGATAACGATTTTACGGGAAGGCACACCGGCCTTCAACAAAAATTCAACAGCTCTGTCAGTACTTTCCATTTGAGGATTGGCAGAGTACAATGCTGTGTGGTGGCCGGTTATAGTAGAATACCCGCTCACCAAATCATAGGTCATCAGGTTGATATAGTTCACATACTTCACCACTTGTTTCCAATCGATAGCTGAATCAAGATATTTTTGAAAACCACCGGCTGCAAAGGTGATCAAATGTTTTTTTCCGAGTGAATCTCTAAGTGTTTTCAGAAGTGACGTGAAATTTTCTTTGTCTTCAGGTTTGTGGCTATGTCCCGGGAAACCTTCTATGACAGGATATTCCCAATCCAAATCAATTCCATCTGCGCTGGTTTCGGTCAAAACATCCTTTACAGAATGTGCAAAACCTGACCTTCCGTCCTGTGTTGAAAAAACTTCGGAACAGGTCTGGCATCCTCCCCAACCTCCTAAACTCAAAATCACTTTCAATCCGGGATTTTTCTGTTTCCAGCCCACCATCTTTTGAATAGTTTCGTAGCCCAATGGCCTGAGAATATTAAAACTATCTCCTTTCAAATGGCCAAAACAATAAATAAGATCTGTGAGTTTTCCGATTTCAAAACTATCGATTCTTTGCGCTGGCCCGGCATAATAAGCTATAACCCGCAACTTCTTTCTTTGGGCATGTGAATTACTAAAGTTCAGGATAAAAAAGACTGCCACAAAGAATTTAAATACGTATTTCATGGAAGTTATTTTTAAAGAACAACAATCAGGATTGCCTTTCCATCAGGGATTCTGCAAGATGTATGAGGCTGTTTTTTCTTACACTTACCACCGCCACTTCTTCGAGGTGCTTTAGTGCAAGATCAAAATATTTTTGTTTCAGTTTTTTCGCCCATTCATCCACACCACACGATCTGTAAATACGGATAATGGGTTCGATTTTGGTCTCATCATTTCCCTGCAAAAGTTTTGCATATTCCACTTTTTTCCCATCTTCCAATACATTCATCGCACGCAGGTGCAGAAATGTTTTTTTATTGGACATGATATCTCCGCCATGCTTCTTTCCGAATTTTTCGGCATTGCCAAATGCATCCAGATAATCATCCTGAATCTGAAATGCAATTCCAAGATTTTTTCCGAATGAATATAGATTTTCCTGGTTGGCAGGGCCAGCTCCTCCCAATACACTTCCGATCCTCAGGCTTGCAGCAAGCAATACCGAAGTTTTCAAACTGATCATATTTACATAATCATCCAGGGAGACATGGTCGCGGTTTTCAAATTCCATATCGAGTTGCTGCCCTTCGCAAACTTTCTTTGCTGCATCCGCAAATAATGACAACACTTTCGGAAGATGAGTTGTATTGATTTTACTTAAATAATCATATGCCTGAATCAACATGACATCTCCTGCCAGGAGTGCAGTCGATTCTCCATAAAGCTTGTGCACGGTTTGATGGCCCCTGCGCAAAACAGCATGATCCATAATATCATCATGCACGAGTGTAAAGTTGTGGAAGAGTTCTATGGCATTGGCGGCAAAAAAAGCATCTTGTTTCAAAGGAGCAAAAAGTTCATTGCCCATCAGGCACAAAACCGGGCGGATGCGTTTGCCTCTCAGTGAAAGATAATGTTCTGCTGCATCATAAAGCTTTTCTGGTTTTTCGGGAAAATGCCTGTTGTTAAATTGAGATTCAAACTTTTCATAAAGCCCTGCAAACTCCGTTAAAACGTTATTCATTTCTTCTTCTTAATTATTTCTTTACTTTTTTCGGGTGATAAGCAACACGCTTTTTTATAGACTGGTTTACCGGAACCCATTCAAAATCCAACTGCCTTTTTTCGATATTGGCCGCAGTGAGAATCACTTTTACTGAATCTCCCATCCGGAACTTTCTTCCTGTACGGATACCCACCAATGAATAATCGGTTTCATCATGGCGGAAATCATCATAATCGGAAAGATCTTTTACACTAACCAGCCCTTCACATTTTTCATTTACTGTTTCCACCCAAAAACCAAAAGATGCGACTCCGCTGATTACGCCTTCCAGTTCCTGTCCGAGTTTATCGCTCATATACAAAACCTGTTCATACTTATTTGCTGCACGCTCGGCCTCCATCGCTGCCCTCTCCTGCTCACTGCAATGTTTACATTTGTCGTCCAT
The DNA here is from genome assembly GCA_017307735.1 of Chitinophagaceae bacterium. Lineage (GTDB taxonomy): Bacteria > Bacteroidota > Bacteroidia > Chitinophagales > Chitinophagaceae > Ginsengibacter. Next base: position 99,189 of record JAFKGR010000012.1, on the reverse strand, counting down.
TTTTTCATCCGGCGATATTTTATTACTCAATACCTGTTCCAGAATCCGGTGTACCATCACATCCGGATACCGGCGAATCGGAGAAGTAAAATGACAATAATTCCTGAACCCAAGTCCATAGTGACCTATATTTTTAGTTCTGTATTCTGCCTTTGCCATTGTGCGGATCCCCAATTGTTCAAGTACATGCTGTTCGGGTTTCCCTTTTACATCTTCCAACATCTGATTGAACGACCGGGCCACTGCTCTCTCGTCGCGCATATCAAAATGGTAACCGAATTTTTTTGCAAAAGCAACAAATGGTTTCAGTTTTTCTTCATCCGGTATATCATGCACCCGGTATGGAAAAGGGATGGGGTCCTTTACCTTTTGGTTACTGACATAACTGGCAACTTCCCTGTTGGCTACCAGCATAAATTCTTCGATTAACTGATGAGCCTCCTTACTTTCTTTCAAAATAATTCCACGCGGCCTCCCTTCTGCATCCAACAAAAACCTGACTTCGATACTTGAAAAATTAATCGCCCCTTTTCTAAATCTTTCCCTTCTGAAATTTTTAGCAATCGTATTTAACTGGATAATTTCATCCTTATAAATCCCTTCACCGGTTTCAATCGTTTTCTGGACTTCATCATAATTAAACCGGTGATCGCTTTTGATAACGGTTTTGCCAAACCAGGAGTCTTTAATTTTATATTTTTCAGAAATGACGAATACCGCGGAGAAACAATATTTCTCTTCAAGGGGCCTCAGACTGCAAAGTTCATTTGAAATCTTTTCGGGCAACATCGGTACCACCCGGTCGGGAAGATAAACGCTGGTAGCTCTTTTATAAGCTTCTGCATCGAGAGCAGAACCTTCTTTCAGAAAATGACTTACATCGGCAATATGAACACCTATTTCAAAATCCCCGTTGTCTAATTTTTTAAAAGAAAGGGCATCGTCAAAATCTTTGGCATCCACCGGATCAATGGTAATGGTCAGCACATCTCTGAAATCACGCCTCCTTGAAAGTTCTGCTGAAGTTATCGCAGGATCGAGGACATCTGCCGAATCCAGGACTTCTTTGGGAAAATTGATACTGAAACCATTTTGAACAATGATCTCTTTCATGGCGAGATCATTCAAATTTTTTATGTCGAGAACGGACAGCACTTTGCCTTCGGGTTTTCTTTCACCTTTTCCCCACCCGATTAATTGAACAATAACCTGATCATTGTCTTTGGCGCCATTCAGATTTTCTCCACTGATATAAAAATCAGGAATCGTCTGGTTTGATGCCGGAACAAAGAATGCAAAATGATCGCTCAATTCTATTTTGCCGATAAATTCACTTTGCTTTCTGGTCAGTATTTCAGTGACCACACCTTCTGTACGCTTGCTTCCATTTTTATCTTTCAGCCTCACCCTTACAGTATCTCCGTTCATTGCTTTATTCAGGTCATTGGGGCGGATCAGGACATCTTCACTCCTGCCTTCCACGATTACATATCCCATACCTGATTTTGTAATATCAACAACGCCATTTACATATCTCCCCATCTTTTCACGGGTCTTCTTCCCCATACACGAAATTTTATTTCTCAAATAGCGCACAAATTACAATAAGTTATCCAAAGGAATTCTATAAGAAAAATGAATAAATCACTTTAAACAAAAATTCAAAACTGTTTTTAGCTACCTTAGTTTCTTTTAAATCAGTTTATGGCGTTAAGCAGAATCTGGGCAGCTTTTTTTATCGTTGCTATCCTCGCTGCCACTTTTCAGGCAGTTTTTACCAAAAACAACACCAATATTTTCAGCAGAATGGTATCAGGAAGTGCCGGTGATACTTCACAAACACGGACTTTGGATACGGCAAGCCTTGAACCCATTATTCTCAAAACAATTCATAGCAATAAGCAATATGTGGATGGCACAACGGTTTATACCAAAGACAGCTCAGGCCAATACATTGCCTATTACAAACAATCGGCGGACGGTGTGATCGGTACTTCAAAAACCGCTGTGGATATTTCCATCAATCTGATTGGAATCATGGCTCTGTTTATGGGCTTTATGAGTATTGCAGAAAAAGCAGGAGGCATTAATCTGCTCTCGCGAATAATTGCACCTTTCTTTTCAAAACTTTTTCCGGAACTGCCCAAAGGCCATCCTGCCATGGGCCACATGGTGATGAACTTTTCGGCCAATTTGCTGGGGCTTGATAATGCGGCCACGCCTTTTGGATTGAAAGCGATGGAAAGCCTTCAGGAACTGAACCCGCATAAAGAAACTGCGAGCAATTCTCAAATCATGTTTCTGTGCCTGCATGCATCCGGGCTGACATTAATACCTGTGAGCATTATTGCCATCCGCGCTTCCCTGCATGCTACTGACCCGACAGATATTTTTATTCCGTGCATGATTGCCACGTTTGCTTCCACGCTTGCAGCGCTGTTGATCGTTTCTTTCAAACAACGGATCAATATTCTTCAACCTGCCATTTTGCTTTGGCTGCTGGGTATTTCTTCAGCCATTGCATTGCTTGTCGTTTACCTGAAACATCTTTCTACTGAAGGAGTGCAGACCTTTTCAGGAATCCTGAGTAACGGACTTATTCTGTTTATTTTCTTCATTATTATCCTCGGAGGTGTTTATAAGAAAATAGATATTTTCGGTTCGTTTATTGAAGGCGCCAAAGGCGGATTTGAAATTGCTGTAAAAATAATTCCTTATCTGGTCGGCATGTTGGTGGCCATCAGCCTGCTTCGCACAAGCGGCGTTTTTGAATTTATCATTGACGGCATGAGAAACTTCTTTGTCATGATCGGGGTTGATACCCGCTTTGTTCCGGGGTTGCCAACGGCGCTTATACGTCCGCTCAGTGGCAGCGCTGCCCGCGGGATGATGATAGATACCATGACAACATACGGGAGTAATTCATTTGCCGGAAGTTTGTCATCTGTTCTACAGGGATCGTCAGATACTACCTTTTATGTAGTGGCAGTTTATTACGGAGCTGTATCAGTCAAGAATATTCGTTATTCGATCGGAGCCATGTTGATGGCCGATTTGGTGGCCATCGTAACAGCAATATTTCTTTCGTATTTGTTTTTCGGGAATGCGGCATAATAAAAGTCAGTCATTCAAAAGAGATAATGAAGCTGAAGCAGATAAAACAAATAATTTTTGGTCCGTTGGCTGAAGCCAATGGCAATGGATATTTCAAGCAAATGCTAACAGATAGCTGAAGTGATCATGAATGAACAGCTTACATCACATCACAATTTCTCTTTTCAATTTTAGCCAGGAGATGAGAAACTGCAATGGCAACAGATCTTCCTCACATTATCGTTTGCCTTAGCTGACGAAATTTGAAGAATAAAAATTTACCGCCTTCAGACGCAATTATTTTTTCTTATGCATTTTGTTTATAATGATACTAAACAAACCTGTTTCTCCCCCTTCCGGTTTAAAAGTCAAAGGGAGGCTTCTAAAAGAAACGATGATTATCTTTTTCAGTTTTTCAGCGCTGCTAAAGCGGCTGCATAATCAGGCTCCTGGCCAATTTCAGGAACCTGTTGTTCATAAATAATTTTTCCCTGAGGATCGGTTACGATGACCGCACGGCTCAGCAATCCTTTCAACGGGCCATCCGCCATTTGCACTCCAAACTCATGTCCGAAATCATTTCTGAAGTCTGAGAGCATCTCTACATTCTCAATTCCTTCAGCGCCACAAAATTGCTTCTGGGCAAAGGGAAGGTCTTTTGATATACAAAGCACTTTTGTATTCTTCATTCCGGCGGCAGCCTTGTTGAATTCCCTGACCGAAGCAGCACACACCGGTGTATTGATACTCGGAAAAATATTAAGTACCAGAAAAGTTCCTTTGAAATCATTCAGTGTTTTTTCTTCCAGTGAAAGGGTTGTCAGGGTAAAATCTTTTAATTGTGTTCCGGTTGGTGGCAATTTTCCAACTGTATGCACAGGTTTCCCTTTCAGGGTAATCGTAGTCGTTGTACCATCCAGGTTTCCAGTCATTGTGTTTGACATATTGTTTGTTTTTTCTTTAATTCAAAGGTTTGAAATCAATTGAAACCAGCCTCTTTCTAAAATATGATTTGTTCAGGCACCGGCAGAAATTGCAGGGAAGGAAATTTAATCTCTTCCCATTAATTAACCGGATTGTGGTTTACTTTTTCAATAATTTAAAAGGAAAAGCGGTTTCAAATCAATTCTCGGGCAAAGGTATTGATCTCATGCAAAAGAAGAATAAATGAAAAAAACCCGGGCAAAATACCCGGGCTTTTTAAAATAATGACACGTAATTAAAATCATCAAATTAATAAACCACTGATTGAAAATTTTTAAAACTGAAAACTTTCAATGGCTTATTTTACTTCAGATAACCATAATATTGATCATCCGTTGCACAATCCCACCAAACCGGCATACTCCAGATATTTGGATCTGCGGCATGAGGGTTTAATGCGAGAGTATGGATCGAGTTGTAATTGAGTTCATAAGTTGGAGGTAACATCCAACGGCGCATCCAGTACCTGGGATCATTGGGGGCGCCACCGGTAAGCTGGGCTGAACCGGTAAATAACGGACCTCTCTGATACCCGGGATAAACAACACCAAAACCACCAATATCACCGGCACTGAAATCGAACCGGCGCATATCATTCCAGTTTTCGAGACTACACCCCATTGCAATATATTTTTGCAGCATGATATCTGCCATCGTCAAAGAGCCAGCGCTTTGCGCAACTGCACCACTGGCAAGATAAGCGGTAATATCAGCAGGATTCATAGGTTGCATATCCGGAACAACAACACCCGCAGCATTTTTGTCAAACCCGGCCCCCTGCCATTCTGCAAGCTTGGCTTGCATTAAATCAAAATGTGCCCTGATGCCTGCGAGATAGGCGGTATAAGCATCTGCAGCATCCCCTTTTCTCAGTTCCACTTCTGCTTTGATAAAACACATTTCATGATAGGTGAGTATTTCCTGGTCGGAAACGGGACGAACCTGGAAAGATCCTGTAGAACCTATCACCCCGGCTGAATAAGCATCTTTGGTAGGATACCAGTTTACATCATTGGCAGGCTGAGCAGGATTGCCTGATGTGGCAAGTGCATTGCTTCGCATGCTTACGTAAGCCGTATCTCCGGCATATATATAGTTGGAACTATTGATGTAGATTGATCCTGCCGGATAAGTTACTCTTACATAAGTACCACTATCTGCATAATCCTGGCCGGGAATCTTATCCATTTTTACCAGGGAATCCACAAAATTTGCATGATCGGTAGCATCTGTAATATTATATACAATCTTCTGCGGTGTAGCAGCATAACTTGCCGTCTGAATGGAAGTACCTCCCCCCTTTAGCAACCGCGTTGCTGCGCCGTAAGAATCTACACCGACAGACCGCTTCCAGTCATAAGAATCTACCTGACCTGAACCATTTAACCGGACATTAACCATCGTAGCGGGCACAATTTTAGACATACGCGGGTCAACCACTCCTGAACCATTCATATCGGTCAGCAGGTTGTAATAGTATTGAGAAATTCGGATCGAATTTCCATAAGCTGCATAATCAAAGTTGCCATTTGTTACCACAGGGTCACCATAAAGATAATCTGTAACAGTACTGTTGTTGTAACCTGGCCCAACTGTGTTGTCCGCATTGGATTGGGGGCCCTGCGATAAACAATACAGAACAGAATCAGCATTAAACAAATCTGCTTTTTTTGAGAGTTTAAGCATATAGCGAGCCTTTAATCCCCAGCATAACTTGATCCATTTACTAACATCTCCCCCATTCCATAAATCGCCGGAAGCCAGTGATGGAGCACCCGTTTCCTGAGGTTTATTGAACAGGCTGATAGCTTCATTTAAATGAGCCATACAACCGTTATAAATGGTCTTGCCGTCATCAGGTTTAGGACTGGGATTTCCCGTTCCCGCTTCTGTGTAAGGCATTTCACCATAGAGGTCCAACATTTGCATATAACCCAATGCATTAAAAACATCTGCAACTGCCATATAGTGATAGGCTCCCTGCTTCTGGGCAGAATTATACAAATCGACCACGTTGGAAGAAACTTCCACAAACCAGGTTTGATATGGTGTAGTTGAATTGGCACTTGAACATTGCCATGTGGTACTGAAGCTATTACCGGCACCGGTATTGCTATAATAAACCCCTGCCTGAAGCGAAGTACGATAATTTGTTACCCCAGCCGTGTACTGGTAAAAGTGTTGGATCCATGGCACGCGGTTTTCCAATAAAACACTTTGATTGTTTGGATTATCAGGGTCGGTATTGACATCCAACCACTTTTTACATGAGGCGAAACTCACCAGGAGAATGCACCCTATAAGAATATATTTTGTTTCTTTCATGATTTTGGTTTTAGCGTTTAAAACTTAACATTTACTCCGAATGAGAAACTGGCCACTGCCGGTACACCGAGATAGTCAATACCTGTAGAACCGGAACCTCCTGTTCCTCCGGCGGCACTTACTTCGGGATCCATTCCTTTATAATTAGTCCAGGTCAATAAATTGGTTCCCACTACTGTTGCAGTAAGCCCCTTAATAACTTTCTGATTCTTCAATACATTGGAGAAGTCATAAGTTAAAGATACCGAGCGAAGTTTCAGCCAGTTGACTGAGGTAATGAAGTTATATGAATTGGCTGCATAATTTGACCAATATCTTTGAATCATATTTGTACCGGAATAGGTAGTACTGCCAATGGTATAAGATTGATTCGCATTGTAAGTGATCGTGGTATCAGTACCTGATCCACTGTTAACCCCGGTTATAGTTACCGATTGGCGGTCGTTCAAAAGTGTTTGTTTGCTCAGGCCATTTATCACCATTGCATATTCAGTACCGTTGAATACATCCCCCCCAATTCTTATATCCAGAAGGAAGTTCAGGGTTAAATTTTTATATCTCAAGGTATTTACAAAACCACCGATATAATCGGGTTCACGGTTACCTACAACCAGAACTGCGGTATTCATTTTGTATAATCCGGTAGTTGGGTCAATCTGGTAAGGCCCGTTGGGTATTTCTTTCCCGTTGGCATCGTTAGCATGCAGATAAGACTGGCCCGTCATCCCAAGAAAATAACCGCCGTTGGGAATAGATGCTGATTTGATGGTACCAAACTGAGCATCGGTCGGGTAAAAATAAGCTACGCCAGGGAGGAAAGCACCTAACCTGCCTCTGTTGTATGAAAAATTCAGCGTTGCATCCCATGTGAAATCTTTTTGAGAAACTATTTTACCATTAATAGCCACTTCCATTCCATTATTAATAACAGAACCTGAATTAAGTGCACTGAAAATGAACCCGCCGGATTGCGCCAAACGTGGTTGTGCAATTTGATTTTTGGTTTCATTGTGATAGTACGTATAATCCAAACCCAAACGATCATTTAAAAATCTGAATGTTCCACCCACTTCCCATGAAGTTTGAATTTCAGGAATCAAATTTGGATTACCTGAATAGTACTGATTACCAACCCCCATAAAATTACCAATGGTAATCGGAGGATTTTCGTATGTGTTGGTTGCATAAGGATTAGCATCCTTTCCAACTCTTGCCCAGCTTGCACGCAACTTCCCGAATGTAAGGATATTGCTTGCAGGCAGCAATTGGGTAAAGATGAAAGAACCGCTGACCGAAGGATAAAAATAAGACCAGTTTTGCTGAGGCAATGTTGATGACCAGTCGTTACGACCGGTTGCAGTCAAATATACCATGCTTTTATATGACGCCCCCACTTCACCATAAGCCCCTACGAGTCGTCTCCTCGTAGTTGCATCGGTAAAGAATTTATTGGTATTTTCCATATTGTTAAAGCTGATCGTACCTGGTGTACTAAATGCGTATCCCCAAAGGTTTTGATTTTTTGTATTAAAGTCTTCAGAGGTAGTTCCTAACAACAGATGGGCATCAAAATCGCCAATGGTTTTATGAAAATTGGTCATCACAGTGGTTGTGATATACGTATAATTCACCATATCCTTGCTAAGGCGTCCATTCTGAAATAAAGGAGCCAGGGCAGATCCCGGAGCAATATAGGTATAATCGTTAGTTGTATATTGATCATAACCTAAGCGCGCAGTAACGTCCCACCAATTTGTGACTTTATAATTGGCATTGACGCCGCCGGTAAACCGATCGGTTTTGGATGTTAAATTATCCTCATTGATGATCCAGTAAGGATTGTCTCTATCGTCTTCCAAAAGAAGTGTACCTGCATAGATACGATGCTGGGATCCGTCAGGATTTATGTAATTTTTGATATTGTATGTGGTAGGCCAGCCATACAATGCCTGCATACTTCCAACCCCGCTATATCCAAGTCCTGCCCATAAACCAGCAGTCGTCAATGTTCTATTGGTATTGGCAACTGAATAAGCTGTATTTGCGTTAATTGTGAGGTTTCCGTATTTCTGTTCTCCGTTAAAACGAAAAGTTGTCTTGTCATAATCCGTACCAGGAACAATACCTGTTTGTTTAAAATTAGAACCTGACAAATAAAAAGAACCATTTTTTGAACCGCCGGATACATTCACATTATTATCATAAATAACCCCGTGGCGGAAGAAATTTCCAATATTATCATAGATCGTACTGTCAGCAGGAATTTTTGGCCCCCATGAACTATAAACACCGTCTGTGCTTAATACTCCGTTGGTTGAATATACACCAGGGCCAAACTCAGTTTGCACCTCAGGCAATTTATTTGCCCATGAGGTGCTTATCTTGCTATTGAAATCCACGCGCACTCTACCCTCTTCACCCTTCTTAGTGGTAATAAGAACTACACCGTCAGCAGCACGGGAACCATACAAAGCTGCGGCAGCGGCACCTTTCAAAACAGTCAGCGATTCAATATCCTAGGGATTGATATCCATGATACGATCTGAATAAGTTGTGTTACTGCGCGACAAACCATCAGTACCCGTATTGCCTGTAACTGTTGTTGAATTATCATAAATAATCCCATCAACTACGATTAAAGGCTGGTTTTGCCTGGTTTCTGATGTTGAGGTTCCACCACGGATCGTAATGGAAGCTCCTGCACCGGCAGCACCACTAAACTGAGTGATATTAACTCCGGGTACTTTACCGGCCAGAGAATTAATAACATTCACATTTTTATTTTTCATCAGTTCATTAGAATTCAATTCCGTGACAGAATAACCGAGTGATCTTTGTTCTTTTTTGATACCCAGGGCTGTCACCACAACTCCTGTTAATTCCTGGCCACTTCCTTTTTGAACAGTGATTGTAACAGAAGTTGAATTCCCGACTTTGAACTCCCTTGTCAGGTAACCTACGGAACTGATCAGCAATACATCACCAGGGCTTGCACTAATGGTAAACCTGCCATCGGGTGAGGATTTCGTCCCTGTGGTCTTCCCTTTAATAAGGATTGATGCTCCGTCCACAGGGGTTCCGTCGGAAGACAATACCGTTCCTGTAACGGTTCTTTGTTGGGCAAAAGTGCCGTAGCTCACCTGTATTAAAAACAATACAAATAAAGCTGTAACAAATTTTCTCATTTTGATTTTTTAAAAGTGAATGGATATTTATTATAAAGTCGATTTTGATTTTCTTAAAGACAACAGTTTTCTGTTCATTCGCTGCTTTTGCATAAAAAGTTTTGTTTATAATACTGTGATGCCAGCTCTCACATAAGGTTGAAGTAAAGGGTCATCCGGTGACAACTCGGTAATCAGTACATCAATCTTATCCACTCCGCAAATGGTAATGGGTTGCCTTGAATTTATCTTTTCTGATATCGTCAGGCAAACCAGTTTCCGCGAAGCCTCTATCATGGCTTTCTTCACCTGAACTATTTCCCAATCCAGTTCTGAAATTCCATCTTCTACACTGATGGCATTAATTCCCATAAAACATATATCCGCTTTCAATTCCTTTATTTTGGAAATGGCTTCCGGGCCTACAGTGATTCTTGATGTTTTATTCACCTTGTCTCCGATGGCTATTACATCGAGCAATGGATGTTTGCAATATTCAATCAGTACCGGAAGGCTCCCTGAAATAAAAGTGGCGGTCAAGCCTTCCGGCAATTCTTTTGCCATCTCTATAACCGTTGTCCCTCCACCGGATATTACAAACATGTTCTCCTGCACGAGGCCAACCGCCTTCTTTGCAATTAATTTCTTCTGCGTATATGCGTAAACATCTTTGCCGGATCTGCTGCCATTTTGAAAAGAAAGCGAAATGGCTCCGCCATGGATTTTGATAACTTTTCCTGTGTCCGACAACTCTTGTAAATCTCTGCGAATGGTATCATTGCTCACATGCAACTGCTCGGTAAGGTCGTTCAGCAAAACTTTGTTATGCAGATTTACCTGGTGGATGATGAAGTCGTGGCGGTCAATTTTTTGCATATTTGGCAAGATCGTACTTCAAATATAACGAGGTAATATGTTAAAAACCGCAAAACCTGCAAAAAAAGTGAAAAAGAATTTGCAATCAACTAAAAAACGACCGGGTATTCATATCCAATCAAATCAAAAGAAAACAAAGTTTCTTCGTAATAACAGATCAAAAAAAACCCGCACATTTCTGTACGGGTTAGGTCTAATTATAACACAAATTAAAAATCACCAACCTGTTGTTTGGGAAAGGGTATAACCTTTGTCCTGGTAGTCGTTAATTTGAGCAAGGCCAACCGGGGACATATAAACCTGATCTGTAAAGGAATTGCGGTTTACAGCATTTTCAACTACCCAATAACCAACCATATCACTTTGATTGGTTCCGTTCCATGTTACTCTGGTGCCATCAGCCTTTTGTACTTTTACCTTTCCAATTGTTCCGGATGAAAGTGCGGTAGGTAATTCTACCGGAAGATTTACCCAGGGACCAAGGAAATAATCCGGATTAGTACTGTAATCCATATACTTGATTTTATTCCATCGTTTAATATCTAACAATCTGAATCCTTCAAATACAAATTCCATACGTCTTTCTCTGCGAATTTCCCAAATAAGGGGCGAAACATCTGCATCCCGTGCCGGATCATCCGGCAATGAAGCCAACATAAGCGGAGCGGTTTTTTGAACTCCTTTTGCAATAGCACCTGCATCAAGAGGTCTGTTTCTGATTGCATTAATAGACCTATCGATGTCTCCCTGTGCAATTGCAGGTCCGCCAAAATACTGTGCTAAAACTGCTTTCGCCTCAATCCAGTTTAATACCACTTCAGCCAGCCTTATAACGGGAGCGTCACTGGTGTTTGTGTTACTACCCCATGCCGGAGGATAGGTTTTGCCAATAAAAGTGATGGCATCTCTTGAGGCAAACTTATATCCATACAAAAGGGTTGCAGCTGCAGGATTCGGCACATCCATAAAAGAGGCTTCAAATCTTGGATCTCTTGTTTTAGCCATATTTGCAGTGGAGAAACTATCTGCCTTAGGAATTGATGAATGTTCCCAAACGTTTCCATCATTCATGATAAATGATTTTGCAAGAACCAGATTTGGATCCACACCAACAGTTTCGGTTCCATTGGAATAAGAACCGATACAGTGAGTTATACTCAATGCTGCATCATAGGTCCTATACATTAATACTTCAGGATTACCATTTAATTTGTCTGATGCAAACAATGATTTAAAATCGCTCCCAAAACTCCATTTATTACTGTTCATGACTACCTCTGCTGCCTGTACAGCAAGTTCCAAATATTTTTGTGCACGGGTATCATCAATATTATGATAATGTTCGTACGTTCCCTCAAATAACATAAACCTCGAAATGAAGGCGGCAGCAATATATTTGTTTAAATTCTGTGCGCCGTCATCTGTCCTCATATTTGCCAGCACATACTGAAAATCATCATAAACCTTGTCCATAACCAGACCTCTCGGATCCCGGTCTTTATACAAAGTATCCAGTTCATCCTCCTTAACGACACGGCCAAAATAAGGTACATCACCAAATACACTCACTAACCTCGAATATTCATATCCCCTGAAAAATCGTCCAACTGCTGTCCAATGCCTGAACGCCTCATCTGATATATTCGGTTTTGCAATTGTATTTATTCTGTCAATCAAAATATTTGCCTTACGTACCCATGCAAAATCCCAAGTGGGCCCCGCATATTGAGATAGCCAGGCTGCACCTTCAGAAGTAGATCCGCGGGAGGACGGAACATTGCTTTCAAAATTTGACTGAACATTTTTTCCGGTTACATCATCATTAAAAGCATAACCTCTCAAGGGTGCATAATCCGCGGTAAAGGAAGTATTGTACCCATTAAAATAATTGGGATAAAAACCGTTTGCAAACATGCGGATATCATCTTCATTTCTCCAGAATTGGCCGTTCGCATCTACATAGCTTGTCAAAGGTGGCCTGTCCAAAAAATCTTTTTTGCACGAAGTGAACAGCAAACATGCTATTCCAAGGCCAAAAACATATTTAATACTCATAACTTTAAATTTTAAAAGGTTAATTGAACGCCTACAGATGCACTCTTAAAGGCTGGGGTACCCATTCCTGTCCGGCTTAAATTATAGCCGGAAGTGTTCCACATTGAATATCCATCTATATACTCAGGATCAATCGGCAATCCATTCAAATGATCCCATGTGATAAAGTTTTCCAAGGCTCCGTAAACTCTGAAAGAATTCACACCAGCCTTATTCACCCAACCTTTGGAAAATGTATATCCAATTGTCAGGTTTTTCAACCTCAGATAAGCCATATTCAAGAGATACCTGTCCTGAACCTGCATATTGTTGGCTGCATTGCTTCCGCCATTATTGTATGCTGCGGGATAAAATGCATCGGTATGTTCGGGTGTCCAGTAATTGCTGGCAATAGCTTCAGGCATTGCACCGTCGGCGGAGTTATATCCCGGAATTGCCAGAAAACCATTTCCCCAAACCTGTCTGCTACCGACTCCCTGAAAGAATGCGCTGAAGTCGAATCCCTTATAATCGGCACCAATTCTAAAACCATATTGATATCTTGGATTAGAGTTGCCAATCACATCCAAATCGCCATGGTTTGACAACAAAGCGCTTCCATTATCTATTATTCCATCGCCATTCAGATCTTTAAATTTCACATCTCCGGGGCCAAAGAAAAAGTTCGAACTATTCTGCAAGAATACCTGATAAACAGGTTTTTCTCCATTTTTACCCGGCTTCAACTTATATGCTTTCTTGCCGACATATTTTGCAGGAACGTCGTCGGCAGTTAACGTAATCAATTGAAGCTTTCCGTTTGCGTCAAGATCAAAATCACTCAGTTGATACAACCTGTCTGTTCGATATCCCCATATTTCTCCTATATCTTTCCCATTATAATTGCTATTTACTCCCGTAGATGATCCATATTCAAGGATACTGGTTTTGGAATTGGAGATATTTCCCCTGAAATTAACGCCCAGCCCATTCGCAAATCTATGATTCAATTCCACCGTTAATTCCCATCCGTTGGTACGAAGTGAACCAAAATTACCTTGAGGCGCACCTGTACCATAGGTTAGAGGAATACCTTCCATAGGTACAATCATATTCTTTGTATCCCTTTGATACAAATCAAAGGTGACAGTCACCTGATTTTCTAACAATCCAAGATCCAATCCAAGATTTTTAGTTTCAATATTTTGCCAGGTAATGTTATGAACAATAGCGGGTGGGGTACCGACCACTATAACCTGTGCCCCATTTCCTCCGATCCAGTTTGATAAACCACTTGACATTAATGGCATATACAGAGTATTGGGCACCGTTTGATCTCCAATAGACCCCCACGAACCCCTCACTTTCATAAAACTGAAAAGGTTTTGTTTTGCCATAAAGGTTTCATTGGTTACTATCCAGCCGGCTGAAACCGAGGGAAACCATCTCCACCATAAATCCCGGGGAAACTTTGAAGATCCATCCCGGCGAAGGTTTCCTTCAATTAAATATCTATCCTTGTAAGAATAATTAATACGGCCGAAATAACCCAATTGGGATTCCCATGTCTTATCACCATCTACAGTTGGTGGTGTGCCCACTGCAAAATTGAATTCGGGATTATGAATATCTGTCAACTGGTTCACCCGTTGATACTGCCATTCAGTTGTGGATGCCACGCGGTTTATACCGAGCATAACCTTGAAATGATGATCGGGTGTCAGGTCCAGATTATAAGTAGAGTATGCATTGATCGTATTGCTATAAAAATTAGATGCACTACGGATAATATGATCCGGATTTGCACCGGGGGCAGTATAGGTATCAAGTGACAGGTCAAATGCCTTCATTGCTCCGGGAGCCGTTGATTGCACTACATTTCCGGTACTATCTACATATACGGGATTGCCATCTGCATCAAATCTCTGTTTTGGGGCCGACCATGAATTCCGGGCTGTAAATCTTGTTCCTGGCCTTTTCCAGTCTTCCTCCTGATTGCTAAAAGTATAATCAAAATTTAAACTCCACTCTTTAGTAAAATTCAGGGTTGTTCCCAAAGTAACGTTCACATAATTATCTAATATATTCGCTGTATTCGCTTCTCCGTATTCACTCACAGGACTGCGTATTGGATCGCCGTTCTGGTCATTTCCAAAGGGATACACAGGGCTCCATCTATAGAGGTATAACCAGGGGTCTGCCGTAGTCGAAATTGTAGCATAAGGGTACTCCTTATTTCTCCTTGAGAAAATAGTACCTCCACGAATCGTAATATGTTTATTGATCTCGCTTGAAAGTCTGAGTGAAGCATTATAACGGGTATATTCATCCTTCTTGGCCGGTTTAATCATACCACTCTGATCCAGATAACCCAAGCCAATATTATATGAGGTTTTACCAAGTGTTTGCCCTATGGAAATATCGTGCTGTTGAGTCAACGGCCATTCCTTAACCATGTAATCATATGGGTTATAGGTCCTGACCCCCATTTTCTGATTGCTTGCTCCCTGTACATACCAGTCTCTTCCGAAAACTGTCGGATCATTTGGACCAATGCTTCCGCCATATTGTTTATCCCATTGTACAGCTTTATCATAACTACCCTGGTCAACATAATAAAATGCACCTGTCGGACTAAACGTTCCAACCCTGTGAGCCGCATCGAGAGTATATTTCATCGCATCTACCCTACCCATTTTAAGATCTTTCCAGACATTTTGCCAGGAAAGATTACCAGAATAAGTAACCTGCGGTTTAGCGGTTCCTGAACCTTTTTTTGTTGTAATAAGAATAACCCCGTTTGATGCTTTGGCTCCATAAATAGATGCGGCAGCCGCATCTTTTAAAATGGAAATAGAAGCAATATCATTTGGATTTACAACCTGAATGCTTGGTATCTCAACATTGTCGAGCAGGATAAGCGGTTCACTGCTTCCCCTGAATGAGGTTATTGCCCCCCTGATTTTCAAAATAGGATCTGACCCAACTTCTCCGCTGGGAATAACCACACTCAAACCCGAAACGGCTCCCTGAAGGCCCCTTCCAACATCGGCAATAGGCCTGGCAACCAATGTGTTTTTAACATTCACCGTAGAAATCGCACCAGTAACATCACCTCTTTTTTGTGTCCCGTATCCTACGATCACCACATCATCCATGGATTTGCTCCTGGCATTCAGTACGATATTCATGGTGCTTGATCCTTCTACCTTTACCAGTTTTGGCTCAAACCCAATAAAAGAAACTTCGAGTACCTGGCCAGTATTGGCTTTTATTGTGAATTTACCGGATTCGTCTGTCTGTGTTCCTGTCATGGTTCCTCTTACAACAACTGAAGCTCCTGCAATTGGAGTATTATCGCTCGACAGGACAGTTCCGGTTACTGTCCGTTCCTGAGCAAATAGACATTGCATTGAGCCCAAAATGAGGAATAAGAAAAGGAAAGTGATTGATTTTCTCATAATGAGTGTTTTTGAATTTAAATATTTATATGACTTCTATCCCAGCTTCTTTATATGGCTGCAGTTTCGGATCGTCTGCCGATAATTCTGTTATCAGCACATCGATCTTGTCCACTCCACAAATGGGAATGGGTTGCCTTGAATTTATTTTTTCTGATATCGTGAGGCAAACAAGTTTACGGGAGGCCTCAATCATGGCTTTCTTAACCTGTACTATCTCCCAATCCTGCTCTGAAATTCCTTCCTCCACACTGATGGCATTGATACCCATAAAACATATATCAGCTTTCAGTTCTTTGATTTTGGAAATGGCTTCCGGGCCTACAGTGATCTTTGAGGCTTTATTCACTTTGTCTCCAATAGCAATTACATTCAGCAGCGGATGTTTGCAATATTCAATCAATGCCGCAAGGCTTCCTGAAATAAAGGTGGCATTCAATTCTGCGGGTAGTTCTTTGGCCATCTCAATGACGGTGGTACCCCCTCCCGATAGCACAAACATATTCTCCGTAACCAGGCGGACTGCTTTTTTTGCAATTAATTTCTTTTGTGTATATGCGTAAACATCTTTGCCGGATCTGCTGCCATTATGAAAGGAAAGTGAAATGGCTCCTCCATGGATTTTAATGATTTGCCCTGAATCCGACAATTCCTGCAAATCTCTGCGAATAGTATCGTTGCTTACATTTAGCTGCTCACTCAGGTTGTTCAGCAAAACCTTATTGTGCAGGTTCACCTGATGAATAATATACTCTAGGCGGTCAGTTTTTAACATGGTGTATTAGTTCGGAGACCAAACTTAACACTATTTTTTATAAAACCGCAAAAATCGCAAAAAATATTTTTTAAAAGTGCAACTCTTATAAATCTGCATTCATAAAGCCGCAAACAGGCAGGCTGTTATTCATCACTGATCGAGCGACCGCCATCAAATATTTCTGCAATCTTTTTTGCCTGATAAATATTGCGGTCATATTTATTTCCCAATACAATAATGGTCACAGAGTCCTGAATACTTCTTATAAAGACTGTATTGTTTCCATGCCACCATCCATTGTGATAAATCACTTTTTTGCCATCCGGAAAAATATTCATCCTCCACCCAAAACCATAGTTTCGAATGCCCGGACGTTCGTTGCTGTATGGTGTGTAAGCTTCTTCAAGTGTTTCTTTTGAAAAAATCTGATTGGTGTAAAGCGCCTGGTCCCACTTCAACATATCTTCCGGTGTACTATATACATTCTTATCGCCAAATCCCTGATCCAAAAAAGTGTATGGCTCCATGCGGCCCCGGTAATCGTAAGATTTCATCGCCCTGGCGCTGTCTCTCGCCATATTGAATACATAAGTATCTTTCATCCCCAAGGGGATAAAAAAAGTTTTTTTCAAAAAGTCCTCATAACTCATCCCGGATACCTTTTCTATGATGAGGCCGAGCAAAGAATAATTGGTGTTGCAATAACTGAAGTGTGTATCCGGCCTTCCTGTTCCGGCAGGTTTATATTTAATAAGGTAATCCAACACATCTTCATTGGTACAATACTGATGTTGAGGCCATCCAAGGTCTTGCATAAAGTAGAGGTAATTAGGCAGCCCGCTTCTGTGATTTAATAACAATTTGACTGTGACACCATGATAGGGAAATGCCGGAAAAAATTTCTGAATACTATCGTTTAGTGAGAGCTTGCCATCCTGAATCAATTTCAGTGTAGCCATTGCTGTAAAGGTTTTTGAAATGGAAGCCAGATGAAAAGCGCTGTGTGAATTCAGCGTATCTTTTTTTCTCAGATCAAAAAATCCATGATAATTTTCATAAACAACACATCCTCCCTTGGCTACCAGAATACCTCCGTTAAACCCTGACCTGACCAGATATTTCTGATAAAAATCTTCAATGTTGTCTTTGTAGTATTTTAGTTTATCTGAGGGGATGACACAGGGTACCGGAGCTTTATAGCCTTCAGCCTCTGCTTCCGGTAATCTTTCACGGCCATTTCCGGATTGACAGGAATACAAAAAAGAAGAAATTACAACTAAAAAAAGAAAATTCTTTATTGAATTTGAATTCATCACAAATCTTTCGATTGGGTTTAGGGTATATATTTGCAATATTACATTAGTATTTAAAGAATGGTTGAAAAAAATCTAACCAGTTTTCCTAAAGAAAAAATAAATATCCTTTTTCTGGAAAACATCAGTCCGGTCGCTCCGAAAAAATTTTTACAAGCAGGTTACACCTCCGTTAAGACACTTCCTTCAAGCCTGCCTCCTGATGAACTTAAAAAAGAAATCAAAAACGTTCACTTGTTAGGCATCAGATCTAAAACTCAGTTGACCTCTGAAATATTGCACGCAGCCGAAAAATTGCAGGCCATCGGATGTTTCTGTATAGGCACCAATCAGGTCGATTTGAAAACCGCTACAGAAGAAGGTATCTGCGTTTTCAATGCACCTTACAGCAATACCCGTTCGGTTGCCGAGCTGGTGATCGCCAGCAGCATCATGCTTATCCGCAGGATTCCTGACAAGAACAAAGCAGCACATGAGGGAATTTGGTTAAAAGAATCACATGGAAGTCATGAACTTCGAGGCAAAACCCTTGGAATTATCGGCTACGGAAATATCGGAAGCCAATTGAGCGTACTGGCAGAATCCCTGGGAATGAGAGTGATTTTTTACGATGTGGAAACCAAAATGCCATTAGGCAATGCCATCGGTAAAAAAACAATGAAAGAGGTTTTGTCGGAGGCTGATATTGTCACTCTTCATGTACCGGGATTGCCCTCAACAAAAAATCTGGTAAACAAAAATAATTTTAAGTTTTTCAAGAAGGGCTCTATTCTCATCAACTATTCCCGCGGGAATGTGGTCGATCTGAATACATTGAGTACATTGTTGAAGGAAAAGCAAATTTCGGGAGCTGCCGTTGATGTATATCCGGAAGAACCTGAAAAAAACGGTTCACATTTCTCGAGCCCGTTACAGGGACTTTCAAATGTGATACTCACTCCTCACATTGGCGGTAGCACAGAAGAAGCCCAGGTACACATCGGGGAAAATGTAAGCCAGAAATTGTTCGATTATCTGGAAATGGGAATTACCACAGGGTCACATACGGTACCTGCATTGAATCTTCCATTGCATCCGGGCGCCCATCGCATCCTGCACATTCATCACAATGTTCCGGGAGTTTTGTCTGCGATCAACTCCACCTTATCCCAACATCAGATCAACATTTCCGGGCAATACCTGAAGACAAATGAAAAGATTGGTTATGTGGTTCTCGATCTGGATAAAAAACTTTCGAGAAATGCACTTCAGCTTTTGAAAGAGGTTCCCAATACAATCAGGGTAAGATTATTGTATTAACTGACAGTTCAAAACATTGAAATTCATTTACCGATATTTTAATTACTTCGTTTTTATTTTTGTATTCCTAAAAAAATTTTTCAAAATAAATAATACTCCTTCCACATGAAAGTGATGAAGTTTGGTGGTACCAGTGTGGGCCGTCCAGACAGGATGAGGTCGATTGCTGGTTTGATCACCAAAGACAATGAGTCAAAAATTGTTGTAATGAGCGCCCTGAGCGGGACTACCAACTCTCTCGTAGAAATCGGAAATAACCTGAACAAGGGAGAAAAATCCAAAGCAAAAGAACTCATTGACAACCTTAAAAAACATTACGAAGACTTCATCGCCGAATTGCTGAAAACCAGGGATGGACTGGCAGAAGGTAAACACATTCTGGAAGAGCACTTTGAATTCCTAAATATCATTTTAAAAATTTCTTACAGCGAATCATTAAGCAAAGACATCCTGGCCCAGGGAGAATTGTTGAGTACCAAAATATTCAGCGCTTATCTCCGTGAATCAGGGATACATCATATATGGTTGCCCGCACTGGATTTTATGACGATTGATGCAGCGAACGAACCTCAGGTGGGGAGCATCAAAGTAAAACTTTCGCATGTTTTGAAACAACATCCGGATGAAAAGCTTTTCATTACCCAGGGATTTATTTGCAGGAACTCACGCGGCGAAGTGGACAATTTGAAAAGAGGCGGGAGTGATTACACCGCATCACTGATTGCAGCGGCTGTCGGAGCAAGTGTTTGTGAAATCTGGACCGACATAGACGGGATGCACAACAACGATCCGAGAATCGTAAAAGATACTGTGCCTGTTCACCAGCTAAGTTTCAGCGAAGCTGCAGAGCTTGCCTATTTTGGAGCAAAGATCCTCCACCCTGCCAGCATCTGGCCGGCCCAGTATTTTAATTTTCCGGTAAAACTATTAGACACGATGGAGCCTGATTCTCCCGGGACATTGATCGAAGCAAAAACTGAAACCGAAGGCGCCAAGGCGATTGCGGCCAAAGACAATATCATCGCCATCAAAATAAAAAGCACAAGAATGCTTCTTGCTTATGGCTTCCTAAGAAAAATTTTTGAGGTGTTTGAAAAATATCAAACCCCAATTGACATGATCACCACTTCAGAAGTAGCTGTATCTCTCACCATCGATAATGATTCCCACCTTGAAGAAATCACTAAAGAATTGGAAATGTACGGACGAATCATGATTGACCGCGGGCAGGCCATCATTTGTATTGTTGGAAATAAAATTGCCAGTACCCCGAATGTACTTATCAAAATTTTTGACAGCCTGAGCAATGTTCCTGTCCGCATGGTCAGCTTTGGCGGCAGCCAGCACAACGTGAGCATATTGGTTCCGGAAGAATACAAGGAAAAAGCGTTGGTACAATTACATCACGGCCTTTTTGAAACTGTCAAAAACTGATATTGATTTTTTTGTAGATAAAACTCATTATCCACATCGGGCCAATCAACAGAAATTGAAGGTCTTTGAAGAAAGAAGGTTTCTTGCCCTCAACCCTGTGCCCGTAAAACTGGCCAATCCAGGCAAGTACAAATACAATCAGAGAGAGAAGCCACAGTGGGTAGGGAACATGCCTTTGAACCCAAAAACAAATTCCCAGGCAAATGCACGAAAATACCAACATCCCAATCCCGAGTGAAAGGGAAAGCCTGAAATAGTAAATCATGGCAAGAATGAGAACAATTACTGCCATGTTATGTACCACAGGGATTTTGATACTATACAAAAGACCTGTTACAGAGAGAAAAATCAGAGGTACACAAATCCAGTGAACCCGTTTGTTGGTTGGGTTTTGATGGCTTTCGCCATATTCAGAAAGCCATTGAGTTGCTGTTTTCATGATGGTGACAGTTCTTTTGGTTTACAACTGATATTTAATTGTAAGGTAATATTTATTTGAAGATCAAAATATTCACGATTTGAAATTGTCTTTTTTAACACGAAATTTTTGTTATAGCAAAGTACTATTTCTGGAGAGCTCTTCAGTATTTTGTAACTTTGTCCTTCTGTCAAAGTGGCTGCTCAATCATCTTTTGCATACAGTTTGACGACTCAATTTAATCTTGAAAACTTATTAATTCTATATGCCAGGGTTCCTATCCATGATGTTTGGCGGTAATAAAAGCCAGAAAGACGTGAAGACCATTCTGCCAATGGTAACCAAAATCAATTCTTTCTTTGACCAATACAAAACTTTAACCAATGACGAACTGCGAAATAAAACCAACGAGTTCAAACAGAAGGTAAAAGAATATGTCAAAGAAATTGACGCAGAAATCAATTCAAAACAGATGGAAGCGGATTCACTTGACTCAGCCGACATCTCGGGCAGAGATGAATTGTATCAGGCTATTGACAAATTGAAAGACGATCGCGACAAAAAAATAGAAGAAGTACTGAATGAGATTTTGCCGGAGGCTTTTGCAGTGGTAAAAGAAACCTGCCGCCGTTTTGTTGAAACCCCCCAAATGATTTCCACGGCAACTGAACTGGATAAAAATTTAAGCATTACCAAAAATTATATTCAGATCGACGGAGACAAATCCATTTTTCAAAATCACTGGGTGGCAGGGGGCAATGAAATTACCTGGAACATGGTGCATTATGATGTGCAGTTGATTGGTGGTATAGTTTTGCATCAGGGAAAAATTGCTGAAATGGCCACAGGTGAAGGAAAGACGTTGGTATCTACCCTACCGGCCTACCTCAACGGGCTTACAGATTTAGGTGTTCATATTGTTACGGTAAATGATTATCTGGCCAAACGTGATAGTGAATGGAACGGACCCATTTTTGAATGGCTCGGACTTACGGTTGATTGTATTGACAGGTATCAGCCCAATAGCCAGGAAAGGCAAAAAGCTTATAAGTGCGATGTAATTTATGGAACCAACAATGAATTCGGTTTCGATTATTTGCGTGACAACATGGTTCACACACCCGAAGAAATGGTTCAGGGTAAACACCATTTTGCCATGGTGGATGAAGTGGATAGTGTGTTGATTGATGATGCGAGAACTCCATTGATTATTTCAGGTCCGATTCCGCAAGGCGATAAACAGGAGTTTGACCAACTGAAACCGAGGGTTGAAAAAATTGTTGAAGCACAAAGAAAAGTTGCCAATGCTTTTTTAATTGATGCAAAGAAAAAAATCTCCGAAGGCAATGACGGATTTGAAGAGAACGATGGTGGTCTGGCTTTGTACAGATCACATCGCGGGCTTCCCAAAAACAGCGCATTGATTAAATACCTGAGTGAACCGGGAATGAGAGTGAAATTGCAAAAAACAGAAAATCACTTTCTTGCTGACCAGGAAAAAAATATGCACATCGTTGATGAAGGTTTATACTTTGTCATCGACGAAAAAAATAATTCAGTTCAATTAACAGATAAAGGGATTGCCTTAATCACCAAGAGTGGTGAAGATCCTGAATTCTTTATACTTCCGGATATTGGAGCCAAACTGGCTGACATCGAAAAAGGTGATTTGGCACCGGAGAAAAAGCTTGAAGAGAAAGAACGGCTTCTGGACGATTACAGCATAAAAGCCGAAAGGATTCACACCGTTCAGCAATTGCTCAAAGCCTATACCCTGTTTGAAAGAGACGATGAATATGTGGTAATTGACGGGCAGGTGAAAATTGTGGATGAACAAACCGGACGTATCATGGAAGGCCGCCGTTATTCAGATGGCCTGCACCAGGCGATTGAAGCCAAGGAAAATGTGAAGATTGAAAGCGCCACTCAAACCTACGCCACCATTACACTCCAGAACTATTTCAGGATGTATCACAAGCTGGCCGGTATGACAGGTACTGCCGAAACAGAAGCTGCAGAATTCTGGGATATTTACAAACTGGACGTGGTTTCTATCCCTACCAATCTTCCTGTAATCCGTACAGATGGTCAGGATCTGGTGTACAAAACAAAAAGGGAAAAATACAAAGCTGTTATTGATCAGGTGGAAAGCCTCATCAAGGCGGGAAGGCCTGTTTTGGTGGGTACTACTTCGGTGGAGGTGAGTGAATTGCTCAGCAGAATGATGCAGCAAAAACAGATCGCACACAATGTATTGAATGCAAAACAACATGCCCGCGAAGCCCAGGTAGTGGCAGACGCCGGAAAGGCGGGAACCGTTACCATCGCTACCAACATGGCCGGACGTGGTACAGATATCAAGCTCGGGCCGGGAGTTAAAGAAGCCGGAGGCCTTGCCATTGTGGGTACTGAAAGACATGAAAGCCGGCGCGTTGACCGTCAGTTGCGTGGCCGTTCAGGAAGGCAGGGAGATCCGGGTTCGTCTCAGTTTTATGTATCGCTGGAAGATGATCTGATGCGTATGTTCGGAAGTGAAAAGATCGCTTCCCTTATGGACAGGATGGGATACAAAGACGGAGAGGTTATCCAGCACAGCATGATCTCAAAGAGCATAGAAAGAGCACAAAAAAAAGTGGAGGAAAATAACTTTGGAATCAGAAAAAGATTGCTGGAATATGATGATGTAATGAACAAGCAAAGAAATGTGATCTATGGCAAGAGGAATCACGCTTTGTTTGGAGAAAGGCTGGCGCTCGATCTGGACAATGCATTCTATTCTGTCGCAGATGGTCTCATTTCTGCTTTTAAAGAAATGGACAATTTCAATGAGTTCAAATTGAATGTCATTATGAATTTTGGAATAGATACTTCTATTACCGATGAGGAACTTGGAAGCACTGATACCGGTTCATTGGCAGAAAAACTTTATTATGAAGCCAAAGGCCAGTACCGGGGAAAAATGAAGTCGCTGGCTGAAAATACTTTACCTGTAATTAAGAATATAAGAAAAGATCAAAGTGCCGGAATCATCAATGTGGCAGTTCCTTTTACAGACGGAAAGAAAGCTCTCAATATCATTGCAAACATCGATAAGACCATTTCTACAAACGGGGAAGCGCTCATCAATGCACTGGAAAGAAACGTAACACTTTCGTTGATAGACGATGCATGGAAAGAACATCTTCGCGCAATGGACGATCTGCGTCACAGCGTACAATCCACTGCAGGATACGAACAGAAAGATCCGCTGGTAATTTACAAGATTGAAGCTTTCAATGCCTTCAAGCAAATGAATGATTCAGTTAATAAAGAAATCGTCAGCTTCCTTGCACACTGCCAGATACCGGTAGAACAGACCCGCGCAAGCAGTGCACTCGATGAAAGAAAAAGAAAAACAGATATGAGCAAACTCCGCCAGAGGAAAGAAGCCTTTGCCGGTGCACCCGCAGGAAATGGCGGCCCTGAATATATGAATAGCGAAAATGAATACAATGATCCTTCGGAAAGCGCAAAACATGAACCTGTAATTGCCGAGCCAAAAATCGGAAGAAATGATCCTTGCCCCTGCGGAAGCGGAAAGAAATATAAAAACTGCCACGGAAGATTATAATTAATCTGGCGGGCTGAATGATAATGGCAAGTAATCATAAAACTTTATATTTACATATTCTGTTCAGTGCAGGAACCATAAAAAAATTAATCAAACTAAAAAACAAACATTATGGCAAAACCAATAACCGCCTATTGCATGAAAACAAAACAGAAGAATGTTCCGATGCAAGATGCAGTAATTACCAAGACATCCCGTGGCGGCTACATGGCGCAGGGTCACGACGGAAAAGGAAATAAGATGACTACTATGCTGAGTGAAGAAAATG
The DNA here is from genome assembly GCA_017307735.1 of Chitinophagaceae bacterium. Lineage (GTDB taxonomy): Bacteria > Bacteroidota > Bacteroidia > Chitinophagales > Chitinophagaceae > Ginsengibacter. Next base: position 74,153 of record JAFKGR010000012.1, on the reverse strand, counting down.
CAAACCAGGCCATCAAAGACGGAGTTGCAAAAAAAGGCTGGTAAATTATTCAGATAAACCGTATCCATCACAGATACGGTTTATTTTTATCCGATACCCTTATCATTCAGGAAAGCCCGCTATCTTTTCGATTTGATCCTTTCTTGTTTTCCTGATCCATTCAATTTTATTATCCCCAAAACAGCATTTCAGGAATTCAATTCTCCTGCAAAAATTTCACAATACCTATCTTTGAAATACCATAAATATTGGAAATGATTTTCAGGAGTAAAGCGCCCTTGCGAATTGGATTGGCCGGCGGCGGTACCGATGTTAGCCCTTACAGCGATAAATATGGCGGGGCTATTCTTAATGCAACGATCTCTCTTTTTGCTTATGCCACTATAGAAGTTCTTGATGAGAAAAAAATAGTCGTGGAGGCTGCCGACCGAAACGAGCGGCAGGAATTCAGGTTTATGAAAGAACTTCCCATCGACGGAACACTGGATTTACTGAAAGGTGTTTACAACAGCATTCAAAAGAGATACAATTCCATCAAACATGGTTTTCGTTTAACCACCTATGTGGACGCTCCCTCAGGTTCGGGATTGGGAACCTCCTCTACCCTTGTGGTAGCCATTCTCGGCGCATTTACCGAATGGCAGAAACTGGCCCTCGGCGATTATGATCTTGCACATTATGCTTACCAGATTGAAAGAAAAGATTTACAACTTGCCGGCGGAAAACAGGATCAATATGCCGCAACATTCGGAGGATTCAACTTCATGGAATTTTATGCGGATGACAAGGTCATTGTAAATCCGCTGCGCATCAGGCCTGAGTACATGCATGAACTTGCAAACAACATCCTGCTCTATTTCACACAAACCAGCAGGGAGAGTGCGGTGATAATTAAAGAGCAAGTAAAAAATGTAAATGAAAAAAACAAGAAGAGTATCAGCGCCATGCACGAATTGAAAGAACAGGCGAGAATGATGAAAGAAGCATTGTTGATGGGCAGGCTGGATGAGTTCGGTGAAATAATGGATTTCGGGTTTCAACAAAAGAGAAAAATGGCCCACAATATTTCCAATCCGTTTCTCGATTCTATTTATGAAGAAGCAAAAAAAGCTGGAGCCACCGGAGGCAAAATCAGTGGCGCCGGAGGTGGCGGATTTATGTTTTTTTATTGCCCCGGAAATAACAGATACAAAGTGATGAACTGCCTTAGTAAATTTGGCGGATCTGTCAGAGAATACAATTTTACAAAATATGGATTGACAACCTGGTCAATTTAATTCAAAGTCATTTAAACAATCTTTATGGATAAAATAAAGGATCTTATTCAAAGATCGATTGATACAAAAGAAAAGATTTTGCACGACAGCCATCTGTTAATGACAGTGATGGATTGTGTCACACTGATTGTTTCGGCTTTTCGGAAAGGGAACAAGGTTCTCTTTTGCGGAAACGGAGGCAGCGCTTCAGATGCTCAACATCTGGCAGCGGAATTCAGCGGAAGATTTTACAAAGACAGAGATGCCTTGCCGGCAGAAGCCCTACATTGCAATACAAGTTATCTGACAGCCGTAGCCAATGATTACAGCTACGATGTGATTTATAGCAGATTGATTCTCGGCACCGGAAAACCAGGTGATGTACTGATCGGTCTCAGCACTTCAGGCAACAGCAAAAACATTATCAATGCTTTTGATGCTGCAAAAGTGAAAGGAATGGCTACCATTGCTTTTACCGGATCGACCGGGGGAAAATTAAAGGAGAGTGCTGATCTGCTCATTAATGTTCCGTCTGATGATACGCCTCGAATTCAGGAAAGCCACATCCTGATTGGCCACATTATCTGCCAGTTGGTAGAAGAAAATTATTTTGCAGAAAGAAATGATTGAAGAAGCTATCATCCTTGCCGGCGGATTGGGAACAAGGCTCAGGTCTGTAGTCAGCGACCGTCCCAAGTGCCTTGCGCTGGTGGATGGACGGCCCTTTCTGGAATATCTCATCACTTATTTATCTAAAAAAAATATCAGGCATTTCATTTTTTCGCTGGGATATAAATCTGAAATGATCATAGAATTTTTGAATCAAAAATTCCCAAAACTAAATTATTCGTATGTAACCGAAGATGAACCACTCGGAACCGGAGGAGCCATCAAACTTGCCCTCGGCAAGTCAAAGACTGAAAGGGTATTAATTTGTAATGGAGACACTTTTTTTAAGATCGATTTAAACCAACTTGAGCTTTATCATAATTATTATAAAGTCACATGTACCGTGGCTTTAAAACCCATGATCAATTTCAGCCGCTACGGTTCAGTGGAGTTGTATGCCGACGGCAGTATCCGGGTTTTCAAAGAAAAAGAATTCAGAGAACAGGGATTGATCAATGGCGGAATTTATTTGTTGGAAAAGCGGGCAATTCTAAATGAATCTCTTCCGGATAAATTTTCATTTGAAACGGATTTCCTTGAAAAGAAAGTAACCGAAAAAGGTAAAATTTTCGGAAATATTCAAGATGTTTTTTTCATTGATATTGGGATACCGGAAGACTACCAAAGAGCACAAACAGAAGGAGAACTTTTGTCTGTTGTTAAGTAAATACTTTTCAATGCAAAAAAAATCCTTTGGTCATCCTCGTTAGTTTTGTGTATTGAAAAAAAATATTTCAGCCAATTATGAAAGTATCTGTTTTAAAAATCCTTCTTCTTTTTTCAGCCATCACTCTCGGAATTTCTAATCATGGATTTTCCCAAAATACCGGAAAAATAAAAACCATCTCCGTTGAAAAGTTTCAGAAGAAAATTGATAAACTAAAAGATATTCAGCTAATCGATGTACGCAGGCCTGAGGAGTATGCAGATGGATTTATAAAAGGCGCAGTGAATTATAACGTCCTCGATTCCACGTTGATTAATCACATTCCTCTGCTTGATAAAAATAAACCGGTTTTCGTTTATTGCAGAACAGGAGTGCGTGGATTGAAAGCCGCAAAAATATTAGAAGCCGATGGATTTAAAGTCTTCAATCTGAGAGGAGGACTTAAAAATTGGGAAGGAAAGAGATTGCCTATCGTAAAAAAACAGTGACAATATCTTCAAGGATTTCAGGCCGGACTTTTCCGAATGAATAATATCCGGGTTAAGGGAAATCCGAAGAGTAATACTACTGATCTATCTTCTTTTGAATCAAATCGTGCAAATCATCAAAGTTAATATCATAAGCACCCAGATATTTGAGGGCTTTTTCTATCTGGTGTTTTATTTTTTCTTCATCAGCTTCCATGACAGGCTTCAGGTTAAGTCTTTCAATTTCCCCGGGAGATCGCTTCACATTCTGTCTGAGCCTCTGAATGAGGGAATGGTTAATAGGGAGCGGATCTTCCGGCAAATTAAATACAGTTTCAATTTTGATAAAGGGGGAACGAAAAATAAATGAGCCACATCTCAATTCACCTTCAGTAACCCTGAAAGAAATTTCTTTTGAATTATTTGTACTTGCATACCCTTTCAAAACCAGGGCTGGTAATATTAAATCTGCCAGACCCTCCGTTTCCGCTTTCATAACCCTGGTTATGCCGGTCGTTGAAATCTGAATAGTATCTGTAAGGACATTTATTTTGAGCATAGAGCTCCTGTCAAACCTCAGTCCTACCCTGGTAATTGCAGTCAATCCGGATCTTAGATCTTTGGTTTTCACTTTAAAATATGATTCCATAAAACGATTTTAAGAAAAATACATGGGGAAAGCATTTGAATTCAAAACTCTGAAATTATAAATAAATATAAATATTGAAATTTTCAACTCGACAGCAAAATCTGAATTTGAGGGTGTAAAATGATTTTGTCCGGAACATGGTCCGGATCTTTAATTCCTGTCAATAAAATATCAACCCGCCATTTATGATCAGAACTTTGGAGTGAAATATTGATTTCATTCCAAAGTAGAAAGAAAGGAGAAAATATTTTGCTATTTTTGCGCTCCTTTCAACAGAAAAGGAGAAATGGCCCCGTAGCTCAATTGAATAGAGCATCCCGACCATCGGTCGGGAAGGTTATAGGTTTTCCCGACCAAAGGCCGGGATATCGGGGTCACAATCAACTACCCTGCTCTTCACCAGACAAAGTTTTTATTTCTTTATTTTAAACGCCTCCCTGAACATATTATACCAAAATGAATTTTATTATAGCCCATAAATCATTGGTATTATACCGTCTGTCTCGAAAATTGAAAATGTGATAGCCGTTTAGGCCAATTTTATTGGACTATTACGGATATCCTATCGGTATAAATATTGGAATTTTGAATTCAACATCATAATCTAATTTTCAGAGTGTAAAATGATTTTGGCGGGAACATGGTCCGGATCCTTAATTCCTGTCAATAACATATCAACCCGCCATTAATGATCAGAACTTTGGAGTGAAATATTGATTTCATTCCAAAGTAGAAAAAAAGGAGAAAATATTTTGCTATTTTTACGCTCCTTTCAACAGAAAAGGAGAAATGGCCCCGTAGCTCAATTGAATAGAGCATCCCGACCATCGGTCGGGAAGGTTATAGGTTTTCCCGACCAAAGGCCGTGATTTCGGGGTCACAAAAATCTTACCCTGCTCTTCACCAGACAAAGTTTTTATTTCTTTATTTTGAACGCCTCCCTGAACGTATTATACCAAAATGAATTTTATTATAGCCCATAAATCATTGGTATTATACCGGCTGTCTCGAAAATTGGAAATGTGATAGCCATTTAGGCCAATTTTATTGGACTATTACGGATATCCTATCGGTATAAATATTGGAATTTTGAATTCAACAACATAATCTAATTTTCAGGGTGTAAAATGATTTTGTCCGGAACATGGTCCGGATCCTTAATTCCTGTCAATAACATATCAACCCGCCATTTATGATCAGAACTTTGGAGTGAAATATTGATTTCATTCCAAAGTAGAAAGAAAGGAGAAAATATTTTGCTATTTTTGCGCTCCTTTCAACAGAAAAGGAGAAATGGCCCCGTAGCTCAATTGAATAGAGCATTTGACTACGGATCAAAAGGTTATAGGTTTGAATCCTATCGGGGTCACAAACAGCTTACCCTGCCCTTCACCGGACAGGGTTTCACTTTCTTTATCATGCAAGCCTTCCTGTACATATTATTTTCTGAATCTTTAAACAAGTTTTATGTTGGCTCCACAAGTCTTACTCCACAATTCAGACTTTTACAGCACCTGAGCGATCACAAGGGCTTTACCGGCAAAGCAAAAGATTGGATTATCGTTTATGCTGAAAAATTTGATTCTTATCCTCTGGCCCGTAAAAGAGAAATGATTATTAAAAAATGGAAAAGTTCCCTCAGAATTAAAGAACTTATTTCAAATAACAGCTCAACCCAATAGAGCATCCCGACCATCGGTCGGAATTTCAGGGTTACACGCAACTCTTTTTTAAATAGTCAATTTATGATCCAGCATCCGCGCCTGACCGTTTATAATATTTTTCATGATAACAAATCCGTAACACAAATAGGGATTAAAGCAAAATCAATCCGCCATTTTTTTCAGAATATTTTCAGAATTAAGTGGTTATTTTACTCAAACTGATTTAAATGAAACTCTTGTTGGTTGAAGACGAAAAAGAGCTTTGCAAAAACATAATTAGTTACCTGAAAGAGGAAAATTATTTGTGTGAAATAGCGCCCGACTTTAAAACAGCTATCAGTAAAGTTGAAAGCTATGACTATGATTGTATCCTGCTCGACATCTCTCTTCCCGACGGAAACGGATTGAATGTATTGAAGGAATTGAAAGCCAATAAAAAAACCGATGGAGTTATTATCATCTCAGCAAAAAACTCAATTGAAGACAGAATTGAGGGGTTAAATATGGGAGCAGATGATTACCTCGTCAAACCTTTTCATCTTTCAGAATTAAGGGCAAGAATCGGAGCAGTTATCCGCCGCAGAAGGCTTGACGGAAACAAAACCATCATTTTAAATGATCTGGTTATCGACACTGTGGCACGCACGATTTGTGTCGGAAATAAATATTTAAATCTGACCCGAAAGGAGTATGATTTGCTTTTGTACCTGGGAATTAACAAAAACAGGGTACTTACAAAAAATGCCATCGCAGAACATATTTCAAATGGTGAGGTCGATTTGTTCGATAACTTTGACTTCCTTTATGCTCACATGAAAAATCTGAAAAAGAAACTCACTGAGGCCGGCGTCGGCGAATATATCAAGTCCGTTTATGGCATGGGTTATAAATTTACAGTTTGAAATTAGTTAGTAAAATATCACTTCGTTACCTATTATTTTCATTTATAGCTCTCATTGTATCCATTCCGGTTTTTTATGTGATCCTGCAGCATGCAATTTTTAATAGTGTTGACGAATCCCTGCAACAACATGAAGAAGCAATTCTGAAAGTACTTGCTAAAAAGCCTGTAGCACAATACAATTCTTTTAATGACAATATCAGGATAACGCTCACCAACCAACCTGTGTCTCCAGCCCGGTTATCATCACGCAATATTTTTATTCAGGACGACCAGGAAAATGTTACCTATCGTATTTTAGAAAGTGTCAGAAATGTAAATGGCAGAAATTACTTTATTCATATCAGGAAATCACTCATCGAAAATACCGATCTCATCCAATCGATAATCGGGATTCAGGTTGGGCTTTTAATTGTACTGCTGACAGGCCTTTACCTGATCAACAGAAGCCTCTCTCACAAAATATGGAAGCCCTTTTACGATACAGTCGGAAAATTAAAATCCTTCAGCATCAACAGCAGGAAAACTCTACAATTGCCCCGCTCCGACATCCAGGAATTTTATGATTTAAATACCTCTCTCGAAATTCTCAGTAAAAAGGCAGTTGCACTTTACAATTCACAAAAGGAATTTACAGAAAACGCTTCTCATGAACTCCAGACTCCCCTTTCCATTATTCTTGGCAAGCTGGAACTTCTAATGCAAACCTCTCCGATCAATGAAGAACAGGCAGAACTTATTAACTCCGCCTACAACTCAGGTTTGCAAATGAAAAAAATGAACCAGACCTTGTTGCTTCTTACCAAAATTGAAAATAATCAGTTTCTCACAAAAGATGACATACATCTTCAGCAGTCTGTAAAAAGCTGTGTACATCAATTTGAAGACTTTGCCGTGCAGAAGAATATCAAAATGGTTTTGGAGACAAAAGGAGATGCAACCATTAAAGGGAATAAATATTTATTCGATATTATGACAGGCAATCTTTTGAAAAATGCAATTCTTCATTCTGCCAGCCATTCGCGGGTAAATATTATTTCAGACAATACTGAAATTACAATCTGTAATTCCGCAGAAGAAGGAAGCCTCAACAAAGAAAAATTGTTTGTAAGATTTCAAAAACAAAACAATCAAAAACCTGGTACGGGAATAGGATTGGAAATTGCTTCAAAGATTGCTTCCATACACAATGCCCAAATAAACTATCAATACACAGATAATTCACATTGTTTCATCATTTGTTTTTTTCAAAAAGATATTCTTTCTGAAAATGAATCTGTATCCGCTGATATCAGAAATGATATCTGAATACCAAAAATCTTCAATTAATTGATTGGATATCCCATTAGTTCCACTTTCCTAAAATCAATTTAAAAGTTCAATGTCATTCCCAGGTAAACACCGCCTCTTTGTGCATTGTGATGGTTCAGATAATTCAACCGGCGGAAGTATTCAATGCTGAGAAGATGAAAAATATTCTCTATTCCTGCGCCTGCCTCCATAAAAGGTACATTGCCGATAAGTTTAAAATGTTCTCCTTTGTTATATTGAATATTTGCGTTTGTCATATCTCCCCAATAACTGTTAAATGAAATCCTTTCGCGCCATCCGAGCTTTCTGACCAAAGGAATTTTATCAAGCAATAACCCCCCAAATGTAAATCTGGTGTGAAGACTTACATACCTGTCGGAAGCAAATTCATAAGGATTCATGGTATTGAATTCGTACTTGCTTGCTACATAATATTCATTTCCGGCAGGGATATGCAATAAAAGATATGGCAGGGTACCAAATATCTTACCCGCCTCTAATCTGTAATAAAACAACATTTTGGGAGGCACCCGCAAATATTGTTCAACTCCCATTTCCAATTTATTGAAACTAAACTGTGCATTATTCAGTTCGATCCCAAAAGTATATCTGGCAAACAATACCGGCGTGTAAACACGGTGCCTGATATAATCGTAATTGAAAACCGTAAAAGGTTCGTTCTTTACATATCTGAACCCAATTGAAGCAGATGCCACCGGAAGCTTTGAAGAAAACAAGCTGTCATAAGGTTTATCAGTAGCAGGATTAATAGGGCGAAAACGAAAAATAAAATCTGGAATAATTTCTTCATACGATGCCTGAGCCTCCGTTGATAAATTATGTGTTATATATTGTTCATGCCGGATCAATGCCTGCTTTATGAAGACTCTTGAAAAAGGAATATTTTTTCTTAACACGGTATTGATAAGATTGTCTTTATCCAGTTCATCATCCTGGTTGACAATAAAATCATAATCGCCGCTATACGAAATTGTGGTTTTGGACCAATGGGTTTCACTCCAAACGTATTTCAAACCCACCAGTCCTTTCATAATATGGTCTTTTGTGCCATACGCCCCATAGCCAAAAATGTTTATCCGTTTACTGATTCCCGGCATCGTCCAAAGCCCAACCCTGAAACGCCAGCCTTCAAGCACGTTATTACTCAGAAACAAAGAATAGGGGCCGGCGCTAAACAGATTTCCAAAATTCCACATTCCCGAACCTGCAAAGGCGATTAATTTTAAATCCCGTTGAAATCTGCGGTTTTCCTGCAGCGAATCCACCATTTTATAAATATTCTTTTCATGCAGGGTCAGGGAGTCCGGCCGGTTTTCAGACCAGTATTCATCCGTTTTGTCCACGTCAACCGGATGTTCCTTCTTAATCAGATTACTCAGGATGTCGGAAGGTGACCCGGTATTCAAATACATCTTTGCCAGGACAGTCGTATTTTTGAAAACAAACTTTACTGAATTTTTATTTTCAGAAACCGGTATCCCCAACAAGTCAAGACCACTTTCAAATTTTACATCTGAAATATATTTCTCCGGCATATAAACCATCTTATCTGAAATGCTGTCGTAAACCAATTGATAACTTTGGGAATAACTGATATCCTTCACAAAATTCAAATTATCATTTTTGGCCAGATGCATAACAAACGATTGCACTGCGAGGCTGTTTTCATCAATCCACAACACTCCGCTGAACGCTTTTTCATAATTTCTTTTTGGGGTAAATCTTACCTCCCGGATTGTAATATCCCCCACTACGGTTGTATCGCCCTCATAAAAGTTGTAATATTCAAACGCATGTTCATTGAGCGGGCTTGCATAGGTTTGATTAAATATCGGAATCCAGTTTTCATAGATATTGAAATAAAAAGAAAACTTATCCAGGTTCCTGAATAAAACATCGGTTTTTAAACCGAGATTCTTTTTTGCGGTTACGATTTCATCATCGATCCGCGGCGATGTGGAATGGAAAACCCGGGCGATCGTTTCATCAAAATAAACAGGTAATTCTTTGTCAGTTTTCGCATTGGAATCCACATCAGAATAGGTTTTTAGTAAAATGCTTTTGAATCCCTTTCCCTTTGCTTTCTGAAAATCAAGGTTATCTACATCCAGTTCATTTCTTGTATATCTTTCATAATGATAACTCCGAAACCGCGCAGGATTATTTTGCTTTTTGGCTTCAATAACTTTCTCCATGAAAGGCTTTCCGGGCTTCCTGAACAGATCAACGACAACGCCCTGAAGCTGGGTCGGACTGGAAGACATTTCGAGATTAAGACCGGTGTAATGTTTCGGATTCAAAATCAAAATCACCGGGGAAAATCCAACACTGGTCACTTCGAGTGTGTCATACCATTGAGAAGTGTTTAAATAAAATGATCCGTCTGACCCCGACAGGGTGCTGAATTTGCTTCCCCGTAAATGTACTGTTGCGTTTACAAGAGATTTGCCATTTGTCTTATCCGTGATTTTGCCTGAGATTAAATAATTTGTTTGAGAGAAAACTGAATTACTTAAAAATGTGCAAATGGCAAAACACAACATCTTTAACATAACACAAAGCTTGTAGAATAAACTGAATGAAAACTGATTTATCTGTTTGAGTTATGTTATTTTTTTTAAAATCTACTTCTGAAATCACAATTCAGATCATTGGTTAATTCAATGATTTTTCAGACCTTTCATAGCGGTCATTCAGTTCCGGAAACGGATATCATTTATTCATCTTCTCAATATCCGGAAACAAAAATTTACAATTTCTGTTTTCATTTAAACGCATCCAATGCTTTGGTTGGCTTTCCTGAATCGTTAAAAGCTCCGAGTTTATATCCTTTCCAATGATTATAAGATTCCGGCTCCCAATACAAAACACCTAAACCTTTTTGTTTGGGAAGAGATTTTACTTTGTAAATCAGGTCCGATAAAAATCGTTTGGCAATCAAAGGCTGATCCCATTTCATTCCACATTCCACAACCATCACTTCCTTGCCATAACGTTGAATCATGTCTCTCATATTGGAGAGGCATTGTTCATTCAAAGTTTGCCATGTAGGTGGGGATGGATACAACGACATTCCAATCACATCCCAATGAACATGATTGGCCATAAGGCTGTCAAACATCCATCTATACATCGTGTGATCATAACCGTTAGACAGATGTATGATTATTTTTGCGGATGGAAAAACTGATTTCACGGCTTCTGAACCAGCCTGAACCAGTTGAGCAAAATGGCTCATATTGACCGAAGCTTTTCCAACGGGCCACAACATTCCATCATTGGTTTCATTGCCTATTTGAACCCACTCCGGTGTAATTTTCGATTGCAATAAGGTATTCATAGTTGCTGAAGTGTAATTTGACAAAGTGGTTTTCAAAGTTGAAAAATTCTGCCCTGCCCAACCTGCCGGAATGGTCTGTTTCCCGGGGTCAGCCCACGAATCACTGTAATGCAAATCTATCATGATGCGCATCCCTGCTGCTTTTGCACGGTTACATTTTGAAATTACATCTTTGATACTATTGTATTTATTTACCGGGTTTACCCAAATTCTGAAACGGACCGTATTCATTCCAAGTCCTTTCAGAATCTTGAAAATATCTTCCTGATGCCCGTTTTTATTATAGAACTTTCTACCTCCGTCTTCCATTTCTGTAATCCAACTGACATCTGCACCCTTTGCAAAAGAATCCCGGACATGCTGAATCCTCCGCGTGTTAAAAGTGGTTGGTGGAAAATTCAGAAAGAAAAAAAGCAAACAGCATTTGATAAAATAATTAAAGGGCATTTTTAAAAGATTATTTTCATGGCTAAAACTATTTCAAATATTTCAAAGGCTCTGCCTCAATAAAAAAAATCCCTTCATCAGAATAATCAAATCTTATACAATGATCAAAGGAAATATTTTAATGAAATAAAGATTGAGATTAACTTGGCAACTTCTATTCAAATCAAAAAATGAAAATATTTATCCGTGCCATCGGGAAACCACATGATCCGCAAATCAAAAAAGCCATTGATGATTTCTCCGCCCGAATCGGTCATTATTATCCGCTGGAATGGAAAATATTCCCGGCAAAAAAGATAACTGATCAACATGAACAAATGCTGGCAGAATCAGAATTGCTTTTAAAAAACATCGGCCCTGATGATTTTTTGGTGGGCCTCGACGAGCACGGAAAACAGATGACTTCACCGGCATTAGCAGCTTTTATTGAAAAACAATCCATTCAAAGTGTAAAGAACCTGATTTTTATTATTGGCGGTGCTTTTGGATTGAATCAGCATTTATTGAAAAGATGCAATTTCATCTGGAGCCTTTCTGAATTAACTTTTCCTCATCAATTAGTGCGGTTGATTCTCGCCGAGCAAATTTATCGTGCGTGCACCATCATCAGAAATGAAAAATATCATCATTCCTGATTTTTTGTAGGTTTGGCAACTTTTTTATGCATTTATCTCTGACAATAATAATCATTATCATCACCTGCCTGGTATCTTTATCAGCCTTTGGTTCAAGAAAAATCCTCAACGATCTGATCTTCTACCCCGCCTGGGTTCACGACAAGAACCAGTTTTACAGGTTCTTTACCTACGGATTTATCCACGCCGATTTGATGCACCTGATATTTAATATGTATGCATTTTATCTATTTGGCGGATTCATTGAAGATGCTTTTATTTCATTGTTCGGAACCGTTCAGGGAAAATTGTTCTATATCCTTTTATATGTACTTGCACTGATATTTTCTGTAATTCCGGATTATAAAAAATACAAAGGGAATTACCAGTATAGCAGTCTGGGGGCTTCGGGCGCAGTGTCTGCAGTGGTATTCGCATTTATTCTTCTCAATCCTCTTCAGGGTATCGGCCTTATTTTTATACCCATATTTATACCCGGTTTTATTTTCGGAATCCTGTTTCTCGTTATTTCTTATTATCTCGGAAAACGGGGCGGCTCAAGGATCAACCACAATGCACACATCTGGGGCGCCGTGTTTGGAATAATTTTTCTGATTATTGTTTGTAACCTCTTTTCAAATTTTCCGGTTCTGCAAAACTTCATTTACCAGGTGAAGAATATGAAGATGGATCAGTTGTTTCAGACTTATTAAACGCAATTCTCCAGACCGATTTTGTTTTTTCTGTAACCTTAAATCTGTTGTCAATTCGCAAGCCAATAACCCACAGGATTTTTTTATTACTTTCCAAAACCCAAACCTTTTCTTTATCCACTATTGATAACTTCTGATCAACAAAAAACCGGCTCAGTTTTTTTTTCTTGGCCATTCCGAGCGGATAAAAATAATCGCCTTTCTTCCATGGCCTCAGAATAAGGGGAAAAATAATTTCTTTGGCATCCAGCATTGCAATATAAGATTCAGAAGAGATTTTTTTCTCTTTGGTCCATTGATATTCCTTCAATAAAATTTCTCCTTGGCGAAACACAATCCTGTTGTCATTTTTACCAATCAGAATATGATTTGCCTCTTCACTTTTTACCGGAACTATAATCAGCCATTTTCTGTCGCGGATTATCCGGTGGGTTTCCGATAAAACAAATTTGCCGCTATCGGCATATAACAACTTTACCACTTCTTCTAACTGGCGGGATGAAAAGTTGAATCTCTTTATAATTTCAAAAAGAATGGCTCTGAATCCATTTCTTTTCAAAAGTTTCAAAACAGGGATGTGGTATTCATTTCCTTTCTTCTCAACTATTTTATTACAGATTTCTTCAATGGATTCTTCATAGATATTTTTAATGTCGTGAAACCGGTTGATGTTTCCAATGAGATTATCTTCAACTGCGGGTATAATTTTTTTGATCGACGGGATCAACTGAAGCCGGATATAATTCCGGGTATATTTATCCAAAAGATTTGAGGAGTCTTCTACAAATTGCAGATTATTTTCATTAACAAATTCATTAATCTCTTCCCTTTTTGCAAACAAAAGAGGACGTACGATATTTTTATTTTTTACCGGGATTCCCTGCAGGCCATCAATCCCGGTACCTTTCAGAAAATTCATTAAAAGAGTTTCAATATTATCATTGGCATGATGAGCAGTTACAATGAATACGCGGCTGTTCTTCTTTTTAAGTTCATTTGACAATTCATCAAACCATTTGTACCTGAGTTCGCGTGCTGCCACCTGAATAGAAATTTTATTTCTCTCCGAATATTTTTTTGTATCAAACCTGACAACATGAACCGGGGCACCATATTGTGCTGCAAGGTTTTTGACAAAGGCTTCATCCCTCATACTCTCTTCCCCCCTGAGTTGAAAATTACAATGCGCAATTTCAAAATTAAATCCGCAACGGTGGCAAAGTTCACAAAGTGAAACCGAATCTCTTCCACCGCTGACCGTCAATAAAAGCAAATCATTCTTTTGGAAAAGATGATTTTGTTTTACAAAATTTTCGAACTGAGTAACCAGTGACATATATAAAAGTTGAGGTTACAAATCTCTGGTAAAAACAACTTCCTTTTGTAAACAGGCGGATACAAATAATGAAAGTTCTCCCTAAAAAGGATTAGAAATGAATATCAGGTTTCTTTGATCTCTTGTAGGTTATCAACCAATTACTTTTTTTCTTTTTTGATACTTAGTATCTTCGCAAACCTAAAAAGTGATGTCATGAAGATATTAGTTTGCATAAGCAAAACGCCAGACACAACAGCCAAAATTTCCTTTACAGATAATGATACCAAATTTAATGAAAGCGGGGTTCAGTTTATAATTAACCCCTATGATGAATGGTATGCATTGGTACGGGCGATTGAACTGAAGGAAAAAGATCCTTCAACCATCATTCACCTGGTACATGTAGGTCCCGCAGAAAATGATGCAATTATCCGCAAAGCTCTTGCACTTGGTGGCGATGAAGCATTTAGAATTAATTCGCATCCGGGAGACGACTATTATGTGGCCGGTCAAATTGTAAATCTTGCCAAAGAACAACATTACGATCTTATTTTCACCGGAAAAGAAACCATTGATTACAATGGTTCTTCCGTTGGCGGCATGATAGCCGAATTTTTAGAACTGCCCTATATTTCGCTGGCTACAAAATTTGAATTGAATGGAAACACAGCCACCATTACACGTGAAATAGAAGGAGGTGAAGAAGTGGACGAAGCAGCTTTACCGATAGTTGTAAGTTGCCAAAAAGGGATGGCAGAACAACGTATCCCCAATATGCGCGGCATAATGAGTGCGCGTACGAAACCACTCAAAGCGATCGAACCGGTTGCAATTGATCCGCTGACCAGCATAAGTTCATTTGAACTTCCGGCTCCAAAACAAGGGGTAAAGATGATTCCGGCAGACAATCCCGAAGAGTTGGTACGTCTGTTACATGAAGAAGCAAAAGTTTTTTAATTACAAACATTTTTAATTTACAGATATGAGTGTATTAGTTTTCCTGGATCAGGCTGAGGGACATGTAAAAAAGAGTAGTTTCGAAGCAGCCTCCTTTGCAGCTAAAATTGCTGAGCAGACGGGGACCGAAGCCAATGGAATTGTTTTGGGCGAAGTAAAAGATGACCTGCAATCTTTAGGTAAATACGGAATAAAGAAAATATATCATGCCGCAGATGCTCAGTTGAACCAGTTTGATGATGAAATTTATACAGCTCTCATTGCAGATACGGTTAAGAGTTCTGGCAGTAATGTAGTAGTCTTATCAAATAATTTTAATGGAAAAGCCATTGCCCCGCGACTGTCAGTAAGGTTAAAATCAGGATTGATAAGTGGTGCAGTTGGTTTACCAGATACTTCTAATGGCTTTAAAGTCAAAAAATCAGTTTTCAGCGGAAAAGCTTTTGCAAACGTTGAAATTAAAACTGATATCAAAATAATAACCCTTAATGCAAATGCATTCAAGGTTACTGAAGGAAGCGGTACCGCGACTATAGAGAACATTACCACACAAATACCCCGGCGCAAGGTAAACGTCAGAGAAGTAAATGTGGTGAAAGGCGAAGTTCCCCTGGCAGAAGCTGAGCTTGTGGTGAGTGGTGGACGCGGTTTGAAAGGACCAGAAAACTGGGGAATTGTAACTGATTTGGCTAAAGCGCTTGGGGCTGCTACGGCATGTAGCAGGCCGGTAAGCGACAGCGGATGGCGCCCGCATCATGAACATGTGGGCCAAACCGGATTAACCATTGCTCCCAACATGTATTTTGCAATTGGTATTTCAGGGGCTATTCAGCATCTGGCAGGAGTAAACAGAAGCAAAACCATTGTAGTTATAAACAAAGATCCGGAAGCCCCTTTCTTCAAGGCGGCAGATTACGGAATTGTGGGAGACGCTTTTGAAGTGGTGCCAAAGATTACAGAAGCTGTAAAAAAACTAAAAGGCCAGAAATAAAAACATAATAATTCCCGGATTTTACCTTAAACCTTAAAAAAATAATGCAAGGTGAGTGAGATGAAGAAAATAGAGTTGGAAATAGTCGCACTGTCACATAGTATTACCCAAACACATTCTTATGCAGTGGTATTGGGAGAAGTGAATGGTTTAAGAAGATTGCCCATTGTCATCGGTGGATTTGAAGCCCAGGCCATTGCTGTTGCCCTGGAAAGAATGAAACCAAGTCGACCGCTCACACATGACCTCATGAAAAATTTCATGCTTGCATTTAATATTGACCTTCATGAAGTAATTATCAACGATTTGCAGGAGGGTATTTTTTATTCGCGGTTAGTTTGTTCAACCGAAAACGAAACAGTTGAAATAGATTCTCGCACCTCTGATGCCGTGGCTCTGGCAGTAAGATTTGGTTGCCCGATTTATACCTATGATCATATTTTAGTCAGCGCCGGAGTAGTAAAGGGAGAAGAAGAATCGGAGAAAAGAGTTGTGGTTACCCACGACGAAAGCGTGGGTGATGACCTGAAAAAAATGACTTTAAAGGAGCTGGAAGATCTGCTGAATGAAGTGTTGGAACGGGAAGATTATATCCGGGCAGCCTCAATCCGGGACGAAATTAACCGGAGAAAAGGAGATTAAGCAGGGTTCTTCGAACTCCATTTTTACCTACTTTTTTACTTCTCAGAACTTTTAAAGGATTGCTGACGGTCTAATTTTCCGGAATCACCTATCTCCCATCCTACAATATTTATTTCTACCTACTATTTCATCTAAAATAATCGTCAGGGAATTTTGCTATTTTAAAGATTGGTGAACCGTTATCACTGTAAAGGCATTTTCCAAAAATAAAAGCGCCGCATAGAAATGCGGCGTTTTGTTAAGAACCAGTTGGTTCTGTAACCCCCAAAGAAAACTATTTTAATTTATATAAATAACACTGTCTCAAATATTTATAACATAATACAAATCACAAAACTCACTCTTAACCTTTGATAATTGAAATGAGAAGGGAATACAATTCCTGAAGAAATTATTAATTATAATCTCTTACTTTTCAATATGACAGGAGCTGGTATCAGGTTGTCTTTCGGGAAGAACAATAATTTTAAAAATTCTTCCAGGGTCTCAAAAATAGAAGAGGTAGAGTTTTGGTTCATACTCATGGTTTAGGTTTCAAATTTTTTTAATAAGGCCCTTCTAAGAATGGGAGGATTATAAATCAGAAACTGAATACGAGGTAAGTGTTTTTCAGTTTGATAATGCAAACATAAAAACCGGATTCTACTTTTGCAATACCGTAAAATTACTGAGATCATTTTTTTAGATGAAATATTTATTAATAGTACAGTTATTAGATAACATATACTATCGCACTATTTTATTTAATGTAATATTTAAATTAAGGCCTATATTTTATTTTTAATTTAATACACGCAAGTTAAACAGCTATATTAAAGGGATATTATCCCGCCCAGGAGGTAAATATCAATCCGCACATTTAAAGTTTATCTCAAATCAAGTCATCAGGGTTTGCGAGAAAAAAACCTCTTCACTCAATTTTCATTCAAAACAAGAAATCTCAATTGCCGGTTGAAAATGGTTCTATGAGGATAATTCCCGCATCAGAATTTTTCGGATCAATCACTGGCAAAATTTTTACATCTGTCATATTTACATATCCAAGACTTCACCGCCAATATTTTTTTGCGCTGCAAATCATAGAAAGAAGTTTTTTGAAGGTTCATATATAGTAACAAACTTCAATCTAACATACTTTATAACTTAAACTAAAGGTATATTTTGTAATTACCTGTTTATCTGTTTATAGATTAATTAAATTAATTTATAAATTATCGTTTCACGGATTTTATAATAATTCAAATGAAACATCACTTCGTCGTGTCAAATACTTAGATATGTATAGTAGATAACATACTATTAATAGCTATAGATCAGTTAATTATACATCATTTATAGCACCTACATATTTTAGATTTAAAAATTAATTCTATTTTCATAGATTGCTAAGTTTCTGTGACAAAAAAATAGCTTTTTCTGTTCAGTCCTTCTATCCTATTTTTACGGTGTGAAAAAATTAGCTTTAATAACTGCCTGCACTTTCGTCATAATGTCATGCAGTACTCCCCGCCCCCTGGAGTATAAGACTTACCACAATTTTGCTATAAAAAGTCTGGGCTTCAACAATGCAACTGTCTCACTCGATTTAGAATATTACAATCCGAATAATTTTGGGATGCAATTGAAAAGGACAGATCTGGACATTTTTATTAACGGAACTCTCCTTGGGCACAGCACATCCGATTCTCTCATTCGCATTCCAAAAAATGGCAATTTCATTTTACCGGTAAAATTTGAACTGGATATGAGAAACGCATTTAAAAATGCATTTAGCGCATTATTCAACAAAGAGGTAATGGTTAAGTTGACTGGAAAAATAAAAGCCGGAAAGGGTAACTTATTTTTAAACTTTCCGGTCAATTATGAGAGTAAACAAAAATTCTCCTTCTTCTGAGTTTTCCCTGTCTGCAACATGGATTTATGCTTTTTTCCGGATCGGAATGGTTTTGAATCAAAAAAGCAGTTTGATTTTAAATAGAAATATTAGAGATCATACCGGGATTGGTAGAAATTTTTAATAATTGGATCCGGCACCTCGTCAACAAGATAAAAGTGACATTTAATCCTTTGTGATGATGTCCCAACAACGAGGCCGGGGATCCGGTACATTTGGCTAATGCCTGCTAAAGGTTTTCCCAACTATTTGAGAAGATATTTCGTGATTACAACACACGGATTGTTTGTAGAATTTTAATCAACGGAATTATTACAATACGAAATCAGATTTCCACAATTTCGTTTTAATCAAATGTTTTTATCCCTCACGCTTCACAGAATCGTAGGCTAATTCCTCTTCGTACTATCAGACTTATTATTAGTGTCAAGAGGTACGTGCCGGCAGGTTACAGGCAACCTGTAATAAGCTTCCGGATTTGCCTTTACATCACCTGCATCATACCCCAGGTTTGCAACAGCAGTTTTGATGTTTTCAATATTGGTTCTGTCTGTGTACCATTTCACTGTCAGCGTACGCCGGTGATAATTCAAATTTGATGAAATGATACCATCTTCTCTTCTCAGGTAATTTTCAATTCTCTCTTTACAGGCTTCATCCTGTGCACCCGGCACTGAAATAACGGCTTTTTCAACTGGTTTTGTCTGTGAAATTGTCCTTCCGGGGGCAACTATCAGAAATAAAATAAATGATGTAATTAAAGTTCTCATATCCGGCTGTTTAAACAAATGTACCCCATTCAGCAGGTTTCTTTCGCCAGTTTAACAGCGCTTTTTCATCATCCTGCGTAATGTATTTCAGTTCGATGGCTTCTTTTACCAGGGCATCATAATTGGTCAGCGAAATCAACCTGATATTGTGTTCTTTAAAAGCATTGGCAGATTCATCAAATCCATAATTAAATATGGAAACCATTCCTTCAATGGTCATTCCGTTTTCCAAAAGTACATCCGCGGCCTTCAGACTGCTCATTCCTGTTGAAATCAGATCTTCCACAAGTACCACCTTTTTGCTACCTTCAACCGAACCTTCAATCTGATTCCCCAAACCATGATCTTTGGCTTTTCCGCGTACATAAATAAAAGGCAGTTTTAGCTGATCTGCAACCATAGCCCCCCATGGGATGCCTGCCGTAGCCACCCCTGCAATGACTTCAGCATCCGGAAATGTTGAAAAAATGGTATCACACAACTCAGACTTGATAAATTCTCTGACATAAGGAAACGATAACGCCTTCCGGTTATCACAATATATCGGGCTCTTCCATCCGCTTGCCCAGGTAAATGGCTCCGCAAGATTTAATTTTATTGCTTTTATTTGGAGTAGCTTTTGCGCTACCGCTTTTTGGTTTGTCATGACACAAAAATAATATTTATGAGCCTACTTAAAATTTACTTTAATAATACTCCACTTACGATTTCAGATCAGAAAAATGCACATTCAGAAAAACCGGGAACACGGATACTTCATTTTACTAATAACACAAATGAATTGGCCAGGTTTATTAATAAAATGTGGAAGACTGATACCAATGAGGGTATTATCACCGGTGAAAACTTTGAGCGTATAAAAAACGAAGTACTGAAAAACTTTACCCTTGTCAAAGCTGGCGGCGGATTGGTGATTAATGAAAAAAATCAATTGCTGATGATATTCAGGCGCGGCGTCTGGGACTTGCCAAAAGGAACGCTGGAAAAGGGAGAAGATATCAGGGATTGTGCTATACGTGAGGTGGGTGAGGAAACCGGAATCCATAAACTTTCAATAACAGAATACCTTGGAATTACTTATCATTCTTACAAGTTAGATGGGAATCTGATTTTAAAAGAATGCCATTGGTTTCTGATGAAGTACAATGGAAATGAAAAACTCACACCTCAACTGGACGAAGACATTCATCAGGTGAAATGGATAGACAGAAATGAATTACATGAATATCTGCACAAAACCTACGCAACTATCAGAGATATCATTTCAAAAACATATCAGCACTAAGCAGGAACTTTATGTTTTAAAATGGCTACTGTCAACCGGCCTGCACAGGTCAGTTTTCCCTCCTCATTTTGAATTTTGACTTCCCATACATGTGTAGATTTTCCAAGATGCAATGGGCGTGCAATTGCTTCCACACTGCCTTGGGTAACACTTCTCAAATGATTTGCATTGATCTCGATACCCACGCAGTAATATTTTTGAATATCAATTACCAGCGCTGATCCGATGCTCCCAATGGTTTCTATCAATACACAATTGGCACCGCCATGGATGAAGCCGTAAGGTTGCCTGGTCTTTTCAGTAACAGGCATGGACATACGTAAATAATCATCTCCGATGGCAGTAAATTTCAAATCGAGATATCCCCCCATCGTATTATTCAACAATGAGTTCAATTGTTTTAATTCCAAATCTTTCTGAAACCAAATCATAATTCTTGTTTTGGGTATAAGGTTTTTACAACAGGTACAGGTAAAAATAATGACACATTTCCGCCGTTGCGATACACATCTCTGATCAAAGTACTTGCAACAGATGTAAAAATGGGAAGGCAGGTGAGGTATATAGTTTCAATTCCGTCACTAATACTTCTGTTCATATCTGCTATTGCTTTTTCGTATTCGAAGTCATTCACATATCGTATCCCTCTGAGAATATATCTGGCTCCGATTCTACGGCAACATTCGACGGTAAGCCCATCATAGGCAAGAACCTCAACTTTAGGTACATCCTTATAAACTTCTTTTATCCAGGCAAGCCGTTGTTCTTCGCTGAACAAGGTAGTTTTGGAACTGTTGCGTCCGAGTCCGATATAAAATTTATCAAAAAGCGGTAATGACCGGTTGATAATATCCGTATGGCCCAGGGTGACCGGATCAAATGTCCCCGGAAAAAGACAAATTCTTTCTTCCATAAATTAATTAGTTTAGAGCAGAGCGGTTACTCAACAGAAATAAAACAGCCATTCTGACTGCTACTCCATTTTCCACCTGGTGCAAAATAATGGATTGATCTGAATCTGCAACATCACTGTTCAGTTCCACTCCCCTGTTTATTGGCCCGGGATGCATAATCGTAATTTTCTTTCCAAGGCTGTCCAGAAGACGTTTATTAATTCCATAAGAAAGGCTGTATTCCCTTAACGTAGAAAACAAAACCTGATGTTGCCTTTCCAATTGTATCCTGAGTACATTGGCTACATCACACCATTGCAGCGCTTTTTTCAGGTTGTACTCCACTCTTACATCAAAAGATTCAGAAATATATTTTGGGATTAACGTTGGAGGGCCGGCCACCATCACTTCAGCGCCTGCTTTTTTCAAAAGATAGATATCGCTCATAGCCACTCTTGAATGCATGATATCCCCGACAATGGTAACCTTTCTCCCTTTTAGTTCACCCACATTTTCAATAATGGAAAAGGCGTCAAGAAGTGCCTGTGTGGGATGTTCATTGATTCCGTCTCCTGCATTGACAATTGACACCGGAATATGCTTTGCCAGGAAATGTGGCGCCCCTGAAGCGCTGTGCCTCATCACGACAAGATCAATTTTCATGGAGAGAATATTCCTCACCGTATCAAGCAGGGTTTCACCTTTGGATACAGAAGAGCCTGAGGCAGAAAAGTTCATCACATCCGCACTAAGCCTTTTTTCAGCCAGTTCAAAAGACATCCGTGTCCGTGTGCTGTTTTCATAAAATAGATTGACAATGGTGACATCTCTCAGAGAGGGCACCTTCTTTATTGGCCTTTGTAATACTTCCTTAAATTGCTTTGCGGTGGAAAGAATCAGCTCGATATCGCTGAGTTGCAAATCTTTAATGCCTAAAAGATGTTTGGTAGAAAGTTGCATTAAAAAGCAAAACTAATTAAAATTATGTTCGCAGTCCGCAAATTCTTATCCTTTTATCTTACTCTGCAACCCTGGTAACCTTTACCACATTGGTTGGCAAATGTTTATTTACCGGCGTACTTCCTGTGTTTACAACCACATCGCCCGATTTAATGAATCCCCGCTCCTTCAAAATACTTATCTGATCAAAGAATATATCATCCAGGCTGACTTCCTCATCATAAAAAAATGCGCGGACACCCCAGCTCAGACTCAATTGGTTGATCAGTGTTTTTTCCTTACTGAATACATAGAGAGATGCTTTAGGGCGATAACTGCTCAGCATAAATCCGGTATATCCGCTTTGTGTCATCCCAATGAGTGCATCCGAATTAAGATCCTCTGCCAGTTTACATGCACTGTAACAAATTGCATCACTCAGAAATGATGGTGAGTGCGGCTGTGGGGAAAGGATATCATCCCGGTTGTAATCATACGCCTTGCGTTCTATTTCCATGATTATTTTGGTCATTGTCTGAATCACCAGCACCGGATATTTTCCTGCTGCTGTTTCTCCGCTGAGCATGAGTGCATCCGCACCTTCAATAACTGCATTGGCAACATCAGTGATTTCGCTTCTGTTGGGTTTTATCCGTTCCATCATACTTTCCATCATCTGGGTGGCCACAATAACCGGCTTGGCACGGTGCATACATTTACGTATCAATTCCTTTTGGATCAGCGGCACTTTTTCAACCGGCAATTCTACTCCCAGATCGCCTCTCGCTATCATGATGCCATCACTCTCCAGAATTATTTCCCTGATATTCGTCAGGGCTTCCGGTTTTTCAATCTTGGCAATTACTTTGCTCTTGCTGTTATTTTCCTTTAGTATCTTTTTCAGATCAACGATATCCTGTACTTTCCTTACAAAAGAAAGTGCTATCCAATCCACCTCACTGGCTATGATAAACTTAAGATCTTCCAGATCTTTTTTGGTCAGTGCCGGCAAACTGATCTTGGTGTCAGGAAGATTGATTCCTTTCTTACTCGATAGAATCCCTCCCATTACAACTTCAACTTCGACGTCATTGTTGGGTTTAATTCTTATAACCCGCACCTCGAGTTTGCCATCATCAATCAGAATAATGTTTCCGGGAACCACGTCATGGTGAAGGCTTGGATAGCTGACATAAATCCTTTCCTTATTGCCAATACATTTTTCATTGGTAAAAACCAGTTTGTCTCCGGGATTTATCTGAAGTGCATTGTTTTCAATATCGCCAATCCGCAATTTAGGGCCTTGCAAATCTGCGAGTATGGCGATGTTATAAGGCATGGTTTCATTGATCTTCCTGATAATTTCTATCACCTTTGCCTTATCCTCATGTGTGCCATGTGAAAAATTAAGCCTGAATACATTTACCCCGCTTTTTACCAATTGCAATATGGTTTCATAATTATCACATGAAGGGCCGATGGTTGCAACAATTTTTGTCCTTTTCGCAGAGTGTTCCAGTCCTGCTTTTTTATCCATCTCCTGATGGAGATACTTCTTTAAATTTTTCGACATGATTCGATTTAATGGTTTCTCAATTTGTATTGTATGCTAAGAGGACAGGATTTTCACAATCTTCATCCATTCGTCACTTACACTTTGTTTCTTTTTTACGGCTTTGTCCAGAGGGATGTAATGCATCCGGTTATTTTGAATACCTACGAAAACATTATATCTGCCCTCAAGTAAACATTCAACAGCGGAATAACCCATACGGCTTGCAATCAGCCTGTCGAGACAAGTGGGCGATCCACCTCTTTGAATATGGCCTAAAATACAAACCCGTACTTCCTGGTTTGGTATATTTTCTCTGATTAAAGTAGAAAGTTCGTTTGCTCCAAATTCATCTCCTTCAGCTACCACAATGATATTTACCAGTTTTTTACGGCGGTGTTTTTCCTTCATCGCACGGATAACTTCTTCAACATCGGTTTTCTTTTCCGGGATCAAAATATTTTCTGCACCTGTGGCAATTCCGCTATGAAGAGCAATATAGCCAGAATCGCGGCCCATGACTTCAATAATAAAAAGCCTGTCATGGGAATCTGCGGTATCTCTTACTTTGTCTATTGCTTCCACCGCAGTATTTACTGCTGTGTCAAATCCGATGGTGAAATCTGTTCCGGCAATGTCTTTATCAATCGTACCCGGTAAACCGATGCAGGCAATATCATATTCAGAACTGAAAATCTGGGCGCCTCTGAAAGAACCATCACCGCCAATCACGATCAATCCTTCAATGCCATGTTTCTTCAAATTCTCGTACCCCTGTTGCCTTCCTTCTTTTGTAAAGAATTCCTTGCAACGGGCTGTTTTCAACATGGTGCCTCCGCGCTGGATAATATTGGCAACGCTCTTGCTCTCCATTTTAAAGATATCACCTTCCAGCAGACCGGCATAACCTCTCATAACTCCATACACTTCCATCCCAAAATAAATACCGGTCCTGACAACGGCTCTGATAGCGGCATTCATTCCTGGTGCATCACCTCCTGATGTAAGTACTCCTATTTTTGAAATTTTCTTTGGCAACTTTCCTCCTTTAGTAATCTTAAAAAAACTGCAAGCGGCAAAACTACAACAATTTGCAAATTGCAAAATCCAATAAAAACAAACTGTAAAAAATATCCATCTCACGGTATTGCCTATCCTAAATTACAAACCATGTGAAGTGGCAATAAACGCGGATTTTTATCCAATTCAAATCTAAATTTACATTCGCAGAAAAGTTGTCAAACTTCTCTGAAAAAAAATCAAATAATTATTTTGATTAATTTGATCCGGTATCTCAATGGTAATCATTCAAAACAGATATAAACTTCTATTATTCCCATCGGTCAATTCGTGTGTACTCTACACACAATAATTTATCCAGAATGTAGGCGGAAAACTTATTTTCATTTAATATTGCCCCCTAATTATCATTTGTTAAAGAAAAAGATGGATTTCAAGAATTACACAATACCCTACAAAATCGAAGAAAGATACCAGAAAAGAGTCGCTTATTTTTCTATGGAATACGCCATTCATCAACCTCTCAAAATATATAGCGGCGGGCTCGGTTTTCTTTCCGGTTCACATTTAAGAAGCGCTTACGACCTGCGGCAAAACCTCATTGGCATCGGAATTCTGTGGAGAGAAGGATATTATGACCAGGCAAGAAACAGTGACCAGACGTTAAAGGTGGTTTGGATTGAAAAAATTTACAATTTCCTTGAAGACACCGGTATCCGTTTTCAATTAAATATTCACGATCATCCGGTTTGGGTCAAAGTATTGTATCTGAATCCTGAAACCTTCAAAAGTGCCCCGCTCTTCCTGATGTCAACCGATCTCGAAGAAAACGATCATATTTCCAGAACAATAACAAACAGACTGTACGACGGAAATGCAGCTACCAAAATGGCCCAGTTTATTTTATTGGGTGCCGGAGGTGCAAAGCTTTTGGAAGCAATCAATTTCAATCCGGAAATCTATCATCTTAATGAAGCGCACGGAGTGAGTGCAGCATTTTACCTGTATCAGAAATATGGAAAAAAAATTGAAGAAGTAAAAAAAAGAATTGTTTTCACAACACATACTCCCGAAGAAGCCGGAAACGAAAAACATGACATGCAACTCTGTTATGACATGAGTTATTTTTCCGGACTATCTATAGATGAGGTGCGTGAACTCACCGGAATTACAGATGATAAATTCAATCACTCGCTGGCAGCTCTCAAATTTGCACACCTTGCGAATGGCGTAAGTCAGTTGCATGGGGAAGTGAGCAGACAGATGTGGTCCAAATATGAGGGGATCTGCGAAATCAAAGCCATTACAAATGCCCAGAACTGGAGGTATTGGGCCGACAAACAATTGTACCGTGCCATGATCGACAAAAACGATCAATGGTTTGACGACAGGAAAAAACATTTAAAATCCAGAACCCTTGAAATAGTTGCCGATCAGACAGGGAAAGTAATGGATCCAAATGTCCTGACCATCGTTTGGGCAAGAAGGTTTGCCGGATACAAAAGAGCAGATCTGCTGACACGCGATAAAGACAGGTTTGAAGCATTGCTCAATAATTCAAAATATCCTGTTCAGTTGATTTTCGCCGGTAAACCTTATCCTCTCGACTACCCTGCCATTTCTGATTTTAATTATCTGGTAAACCTGAGCAAACAATACAAGAACATGGCTGTATTGACCGGATATGAGTTAACCCTCAGCAAACGTTTGAAACAATTGTCAGACGTTTGGTTAAACAATCCGAGGGTGCCACGGGAAGCAAGCGGAACAAGCGGTATGACTGCCGCAATGAATGGCGCTGTCAACCTGAGTACCAATGACGGATGGATTCGCGAATTCATCAACAATGGCAACAATGGATTTGTTGTACCACCTGTGGACTATACCAACATGACTACGGAAGAACAGGATAAATTCGATATGGATAAATTATATGAAATCATCGAAAATGAAATTCTTCCATTGTATTATTCTGATTATGACACGTGGCGGCAAATCATCAAAAACGGAATGAGAGATGTGCAAATCCGCTTCGATAGCAACCGGATGGCAGATGAATATTACGAAATCATGTACAAATAATTTCACTTCGGTCTGGAATCTGTCTTAGAATTCCATCTGACGTGGTCTCCCAATTTGTAAGTAATTTTCTTCATAATAAAAAAGTTCACTTAACCCGGGTTGATATTTATCTTTAAACTTCATAACGGAGAAACTGAGTTTTTACGCAAACCGGATTGGAGGAACCGCGAAAAATATTTTTTTAAAAGGTCAAAAAAGATATTGAACTTATTTTCTTTTTATTTAGTTTCATAAAATAAATTATTTAATTATGAAAAGAGCTCTTAAAGTCCTTCTGATCATAGTGGTGCTTGGCCTTATCATTATACAATTTATTAAACCGGAACAGAATGCCGGAGAAGAAATTGCGGCTAACCAGATAGAGGCAATCAACCCGGTACCGGGGGATGTTCATCAGACATTAAAGATATCCTGCTACGACTGTCATAGCAATACAACCCAATATCCCTGGTATTCCAAGATTCAACCCGTTGCATGGGTTTTAAGCGATCACATTGTCGAAGGAAAGGATGAACTGAACTTTTCTGAATTTGCAACCTACCCTGCTTACAAGCGTTATAAAAAATTCAAAGAGATCATCAAGGAAGTTAAAGATGGCGAAATGCCAATGACTTCTTATACCTTATTGCACCGGAATGCGGTTTTGAATGCCGAACAAAAATCTGCTATCGAAAACTGGGCACAATCTGCAGTGCAAGAAATGGAAAGTAAATTTCCGGCTGATAGTTTGGCAAAACCAAAATAGTGGCAATGGTTTAATGATTTTTGATGATTGCAATGCTGATAGCCGAATTGAGTTTGTTACACTTGCGTATGTTTTCAAATCCTTTGAAGCATTATATCTCATTCCCAGCATTAAAAAGTTCGTCATTGAAGCCTCAACGATTTACCCATTGCTTTTGCTCACTTCAAATGATTTCTTTCGAATCGTGTCTATCAATGGAACGAAGCAGAATGAAGGTGGCGGGAAGAATACGGTTTCAATTACCGTATAAAATCTATTAGTTGTTATGAGTTTTTGTGTTACCTGAAAACAATCTGTGCCGTATAACACTTCCATGCTATCGGCAAAGTTGCCCTGCCTTAGTTTATCATCTGTAGGCTCCGGATTTTCAGTGGATTATTTTTGAGCATTCAGGGCCGGTGCAAGTGCAACACAAAATGGTATTCAGGTCTGTGATATCACCTGCCATTTCAGGTACCGTCAATTTGGGAAGCAGCACTTTACTTTGCGGTGAAAGTGATATTTCATACGGCTTGACTTTTTGGGCAACGCTGACAGGGTTAACTGTATCTTTTGGCGTATATAAGGTTTTGTGGGGCTACTTTACTTCTTCAGAAAGAAATCCGGAATCTTTTACAACCGTATGCCGGGAAACGGATTTTGTTTTGATTGCAAATTTATCATTGTGGTAAACTTCAGTTGTTAATCTATACCTGAAGATTGCACCTTCTTTATAGTGTCTCACTTTGACTGCCTGTCTAAATGAAAAAAGCAGAATCGGAAGTATGAATAAAGATATCGATTTCATATTAATGTTGCCAGTGGTTTCTTATTCAGCCACCGTTTTTCTTATTAGTTTAGACGCCGCCATTCCTCCGGCCAATGACATTACGATTACTCCAAGTGACAACCATTCGGGAATTTCCACATGATGAGAGATAATCATTTTTATTCCGACAAACGCCAAAATCACAACCAGACTGTAGCTGATGTACCTGAATTTATCTAACATTCCAACTATTAGAAAGAACATAGACCTTAGCCCCATTATGGCAAGAATGTTGGAGCTAAAAACGATAAACGGATCTGCCGTAATAGCTAAAATTGCCGGAATGCTGTCTATGGCAAAAAGAATGTCTGTCAGTTCGATAATAATCAGCGCAACAAAAAGTGGAGTCGCAAATTTTATTCCTCCTTTCTTAATAAAAAATTTGTCATTATATACCGTTGTACTCACAGGATAAACTTTTTTAATCCACTTATAGATTTTAAAATCCTTAACATCCTTTTCTTTTCCATGGGTAAACAACATTTTAAGAGCCGTTAAAATCAGGAATACCCCGAAAACATAAATCATCCAGCTAAATTTTGTAATGAGAGCTACTCCAAAAAAAATCATTAACGCTCTGAAGACAATCGCACCCAAAACCCCGTAAAAGAGTACTTCGTGTTGATATTTCTTGGGTATTGCGAAGGAAGAAAAGATCAGCGCAATGATAAATATATTATCAACGCTCAGGGATAATTCTATCAAATACCCTGTTACGTATTTTAATACCGCATTTGTTGGTGTTAAGTTTGTCGGGTTTGCAATCCAGTCATTCTGAAATGAAAGATAAATTATTCCGGAAAAAAATATGGCACATGCTACCCAGACACTTGTCCAGATTGCTGCTTCCTTTGTTTTTATCTCATGGGGCTTGCGGTTAAATACCCCAAGATCTAATATTAATGCGACTACCACTACTAAGATTAGTGTTGTCCAAACTATCATACGCTATGCTATAGGTAAGGTTAAAAATCAAATAAATCTCCTAAGAATCCCTTTTTCTTTTTATAATAATGATCCCTTTCAGAATAATTATATCCTTTTTCAGGATAGCTGTTTCTGTGAGGAGCTGCCGGCTGTTGAACTGATCGTTCGATAATTTTATCAAGTTCTCCAAGGTCAAGCCAAATCCCCCGGCAATCCGGACAATAATCAATTTCAATTCCGCTACGGTCTGCCATTACTAAGGCTACATTGCAATTAGGACATTTCATGATTTTCTTTTTTTTAAATAGATTGTTTGACAATTTTATTGGATATAATCTCCGTTGGCGTTAAACCGGATTTCAGTTTTATTGCTTAGTTCAACTTTATGTCCGTCCTCATTTAACTCCCACTCAATTATTTTAAAATCGGGATAGTGAACTTTAATATATTCAAGCAGCCGGGAAGGAAGAAGTTGAGATGGTATTCCATGTTTTGACTCTATTTCCTTAATTTTATAATCCCCGTCAAATTCCAGCTCTACTTTTTTATTCAGTATTATTTCATATTCTGTTTTATCCTTATCAACTTCTTTTGCAGCCCTTCTGATTTTGTGGTCTTTGAAGTTGTGATTGATATAATTGGTGATTTCATCCGGAATTTTGTCATTGGAAAGTTTTGCTTTCTGTGCATTCGCATTTGCCGACCATAAGATAGCGAAAGCGATAATGGGTAATAATTTGAGATTGTTCATAATTCTGTTTTTTATTATATGGTTAATGGATCTTCTTTCTTTTTGAATAGCTTAATAATTACGGGTGTGGTTACTATTAGTACCAATCCTATCAAAATATATTCTAAGTTGGTTTTAACCCATGGATTGTCGCCTAAGGCGTAACCCAATGAAGTAATACTTCCAACCCAAACAATTGCTCCCACAACATTGTAGAAAGCAAACTTTTTAAAATTCATTTCTACTGCACCGGCTATAATTGGAGCAAAAGTTCTTACAATCGGTAAAAATCGGGCGATAGCAATAGCGAAGCCGCCTCTTTTAACATAAAAATCGTGTGCTGTTTGGACATGCTTTCGTTTTAAAAACCAGGTATCTTCTTTCCTGTTTACAAGATGTTTAAATTTATATCCAAACCAATATCCAAAGAAGTTTCCCAAAATTGTTGAGCCAGCAAATAATGCCATCCAGAATGGGAGATTAAGAACCTGGTTGGTGAAAGGGTATGGAGTTTCATCGGCAGAAGCCATTATCATTCCGGAAATAAATAAAAGAGGATCTCCGGGCAGAAAAAAGCCGATGATCACTCCGGTCTCTGTAAATAAAATCAGCAGGACCAGATACAATCCGCCATTCTTCATTATCCAATCAGGATCTATCAGGTGCTGCAGGGTTTCTGTTAATGCTTCCATTTATTTATTTTCCTGGTCGCAAAAATAGTAACACAATAATATTTAATAGTAAAACTATCATAAAAGAATGTAAAACTTTCTCATTAGCTTTGTTGCCGATGATTTCAGATAAATAAAACTTATATGAAAGTTCAGTTTAAAATGAAAATGAATAAACGGTTGTATATCCGTGACCCGGAAGATACCGAGCTGGGAAGAAAAATTCTTAAGCAAAGTATTGAACTTATTTATAAGTTGGGTTTCGAATCTTTCACTTTTAAAAAACTTGCTGAAGACATCGGTTCAACAGAGGCAGGGATATACAGATATTTTGAGAACAAGCATAAATTATTGATTTATATTACTGCATGGTATTTTGGCTGGTTGACCTATCAAATAAACTATCAGACCAATAATATTAAATATCCTAAGGATAAACTTCGAAAAATAATAAGGTTATTAACGTTTCCTGTTGAGGATGATAAACAAACCAGTTATATTGATGAAGGCTTACTTCATCCTGTGATTGTAGCAGAAGGTTCTAAGGCCTATCTGACCAAACAAGTTGAAAAAAACAATAAGCAGCGGTTTTTCCAGCCGTATAAGGATCTATGCACTTTGATTGGCGAGGTTATTTTAGAATGTAATCCCAAATACAAATATCCCATATCATTAGCTTCTACCATTGTCGAAGTGGCTCACTTTCAAAATTTCTTTATGCATAATCTTTCATCACTTACCGATTTTAGCAAAAATGATAAAGTGACTGAGATAGTTGAATTTTTAAATGATTTGGTGTTTTCGAGTATTGATAAAGATTAGTTTTTGAAAGCTCTATAAAACGATTTGTTGTTTCGTAACCCATTGACCAGCCCCATTTTCTCATGGATATTCCGGGTAAGGAAATTTGCGGGATGAAGAACAGGAACAGGACAAAGGCCGATGAGATACGCTCACACATTAAAGCATGGGGTAAAAGCGGATTAACGGTTACAGATTACACGCAAATACCACTTGGTATTTTCTTTACAAACAATATATATACAGGGTAGGATAATAATGTAATTCCTGCAATTACAATAAAATTCGGAATGTCGCCAAGTGCAAAACCAACAAACAATGCCGTCGTCATTAAAATCATCAGGATGGGTGTATAAGGATAACCACAGGTATGATATGGCCTGGACAGGTCAGGTTCTTTTATTCGAAGTTTGATTAATGACGCAAAGACGAGCCCCGGGACGATCAGCGCCATAAACCCTCCGAGTGCATAAAGAATGTCAAACGATCCAATAATGATAAGCACAAGATTTTGTAAAGAAGAAAAAAGAAGGGCAGTAACAGGAGTTCCCTTCTTATTAACGTAAGTACCATTTACCAAAAAGAAACCATTCCGTCTCAATCCAAAAAGAGTTCTGGGAATTGCCATAATGTGACCATTGAAAGCTCCGATAATGGATAGCAGTGCTATCATTGTTACAATGGTGGCTCCTTTATTTCCAAAAACCATATTTGCCGCATCAGCGGCTGCCAATTTGGAATTCGCCATAGCTGAAATGGGTACCATGTGCAGAAAAGCCATATTGATGAGGACATAGATCAGCATTACGATTATTGCTCCGGTGAAATAAGAGCGCGGTATATTTTTACCGGGGTTTTTGTCCTCTTCTGCAAAAATTGAAAGATTATCCCACCCGCTGTAAGTACCCGTTATCAGTTCAAGGGATTTAAAAATCGCCAGGAAAATACTGCCTTTGATAACTGTATTTAATGAAATGGTTTGTCCATTTCCCAATTTAATCCCGGCAAAATTATAACAGGCAATAATGATCATCATAAAACAAACAACTTTGATAATACAAGTTAGCTGTTGAATTATGCTGCCGTTTTTTACACCTGTTAGATGATAAAAGGTGAAGGAGGTCAGAAAAGCGATCGCAATTAATTTTTCACTTCCGAGTAGCGAAGGAAATAACATGGGAAAATACTCGCCTATAAGAATACAATAGTACGCAGGTGATATTCCAATTACCAAAAACTGAAACCATCCACTGATAAAACCTGCATAATTACCATACGCTCTCTTGACTTAATTATATCCGCCGCCGGCTTTCGGTAACATGGTGCTTAATTCCGCATAAGTGTTAACAGCTATTAAAACATAAATACCTCCAAAAATCCAGCAACCAATAATGAGCCAGTAATTTTGAAGATAATGTGCAACAGTACCCGGAGTACGCAATATGCCCGCACCAATTACACTACCAACCATCAGGGCTATACCGAATGCCACACCAAGAACTTTTTTCAATTGGTAAGTTTGTACAACTTTTGATTTTTCATCAAGTTGTAAAACCGATTGCAGGTTTGAAGGCGGACCTTCCATTTCGAATAATTCTATTAGTTAATAAAATCTAAATTATTCTATACAAGAATTGAGTGGTAAGTTTTTGGTGTCATGCAACGGTTAAGACTTGGTGATGGGCGGATATTCAATGTTCCTTTCGCCCGACCGTTAGCCGACCTGATAGCTATCGGGTAAAAAACTACAGTCGAAGGTAAATACAAAAAGCTGATATTTATTTGTGAAATCGAGATTAATGGACAACTAAAGATCACTGGTATTCTATTAACCGGCCAATTGCTTAATGTTATGGACTGTCAATTGTATTCGAACTTTTAACCATCGCATATTTGGCTTTTGATATTAAAAACCTTTTTCATAAAACTCATAAGAGATATGTAAGCATTATCGTAGTCAGTGTTTTTAGCAAATGAAACCAGTTCTCCGTCTATTATCGACGCAATATGAAACTTATTGACAGCTATTAAAAAATACAAGTCCATGCATTAATTTGGGTCACCTTAAGAGTAGCTAAGAATAGGAACCGGGACTGATGCAATTAAAGCTCGAAATAAAACTATTTTAGAAGTAGCGGTACACAACCACCTTCCTAAAGCAAATCAGTTCCCCTCTCCTGCTTTCACCTTTCCACTGCCTGAAACACTGATGGATGGAAGGGAGGGATTTCCCCAGTACAATATATTGCCACTGCCGGAAATATTTGCTTTCAGGGTATTGCTGGCAAAAACTTTGGCATCGGAACTCCCTGCAATTTTGATATCTACCGTTTCGGCCTTCAAGTCTTTACAATCCAAATCTCCGCTACCCGACATAACAGCCGTCATGTCTTTTGTAAATCCACCTATTTTAAAATCACCTGAACCGGTACCCACAATTTTCACAGCGGGCGCATTTACCTGCACATTGATATCACCCGATCCGGTGGAGCGCAGCTCAATAATCTGGTTGCTTTCAATCGGTACTTTTGAACTGATATTTCCGCTGCCTCCGCTGCTAAACTGTTTGACCGTTGGCGCAGAGACCACGACATGCGTATGGCTGTTTGCAATGGAGACACCTTCCTTGTAATGTATCCGCAATTCGCCATCCGAGACTTCGGTGACCACATACGGTATCACGTTTTCATCGGAAATTACTTTTACACCGATAGCCGTTCCGGGATTGAATTCCACATCAATGGAACCCACGGTTTTAACGGAAACAAAATCCGGCACCTGGCGGTTTTCTTCTTTGATATTTCCATTTCCTTTGATTGCGTTGCACCCGATTCCGGAAATTGCAACAAACAGAAAAAGTACGCAACTTTTCATAACGTTTCCTTTTAGTATTGTAAAAGTAAGGTACAAGGTTTATTAAACAGATTATCTTCGCACCACATGGCAGAAAAAATTATCATTTTAGACTTTGGGTCACAATACACCCAGCTAATTGGCAGATCTCTGAGAGAGTTTAATGTTTATTGTGAAATCATTCCCTTTAATAAGCAAATTGAAATGGCAAACGATGTAAAAGGGATAATTTTATCAGGCTCACCTTTTTCTGTCAATGAAAAAGATCACCCGAAAATTGATTTTGCCGGCTTTGGAAATTTACCTGTTCTCGGCATTTGTTACGGGGCACAGTTGATGGCAAAAGCTTTTGGAGGCACGGTGGAGAAAAGTGACAAACGTGAATATGGAAGATCGCATCTTCATCTCGAAAAAAAATCCCTTTTACTTGACGATGTAAATCAGGACAGCAATGTATGGATGAGCCACAGTGATACTATCACAAAAATCCCGGATGGATTTTCTATTACGGGTTCCACTCCTCAAATCCCCGTAGCGGCTTTTGAAATCGCTGATCAGGGTAAAAAGTTTTTTGGGCTTCAGTTTCATCCGGAAGTTTATCATTCTGAAGAAGGGAAAAAAATTCTGAAAAACTTTCTGACTAAAATCTGCCATTGTAAATGTGACTGGACGCCTGAACATTTTATAAATGATACTGTCAGTCATATTAAAAATCAGGTTGGGAACGGAGAAGTAATTATGGCCCTAAGCGGCGGAGTTGATAGTACGGTGGCTGCAGTGCTCATCCATAAAGCCATTGGGAACCGGCTGCACGGAATATTCGTAGATCATGGTTTATTAAGAAGAAACGAGTTTGAACAGGTTCTCCATAGCTATAAAAATATGGGGCTGAATGTAAAGGGTGTAAATGCCAGTGAACAATTCTATACAAAGTTGAAAGGACATTCCGAACCCGAATTAAAACGTAAAATTATCGGAGGAACTTTTATAGAAGTTTTTGATAAAGAAGCACGCTCTCTTAAAGGAATTGAATTTCTCGGTCAGGGAACCATTTATCCCGATGTAATCGAATCTGTTTCCGTACATGGCCCGTCGGTGACTATCAAATCGCATCACAATGTAGGAGGTTTGCCGGCTCACATGAATCTCAAACTTATTGAACCTTTGCGGATGTTGTTTAAGGACGAAGTAAGAAGAGTCGGCACTGAATTGGGAATTCCTTCTGAAATTCTAAACAGGCATCCATTCCCCGGCCCGGGATTGGCAATCAGGATTCTCGGTGAAGTGACACCGGACAAGGTTGATATTTTACAGAGAGCTGATGATATTTTTATTACAGAATTGCAAAAATCAGGATTGTATGCAACTGTTTGGCAGGCAGGAGTTATCTTGTTGCCTGTGAAAAGTGTTGGTGTAATGGGCGATGAACGAACGTATGAATCCACCGTTGCACTCAGGGCAGTAACTTCAGTTGATGGAATGACCGCTGACTGGGCAAAACTTGATTACGATTTCCTTGGCCATGTGAGCAATGAAATTATCAATCGTGTAAAAGGAGTCAACCGTGTTGTTTTCGACATCAGCAGCAAACCGCCGGCCACCATTGAGTGGGAGTAAAATTTATAATATGACGAGATTTCTTTTTTTTGCTTTTTTATGTATGGCATTTTCATCGCGAATCGATGCTCAGGAAGTAATTCAAAATCAGAAGTTCAAAATTGCAATCGTAGCGCCATTATATCTTGACTCTGCATACGCCAGCAACCCAAACAAAATCCCCTCAATAAGCAAGGCTGGTCTCGACTTCGTGCAGGGGGCAACCATTGCACTCGATACGATCCAAAGAAATAATTCATCCGTTGAAGTTTATATTATAGATTCCAAAAGCCTCGACAGATCCATTCCCTGGATGATTCAATACGGGCAACTCGATAACATGAACCTGATTATCGGATCTGTAAGAGAGCCGGAATACCAGGAACTCGCCCGCTTTGCGCTTAAAAAAGAAATCCCGTTTATATCCGACACCTATCCTAACGATGGTGGAATAAGGGAAAACCCATATCTGGCAATTGTCAACAGCACTTTGAAAAGCCATATTGAAGGAATATACAGCTACCTTTTGCAAAAGCATGGCACCGATCAGATCCTTTTGATAAAAAAAAGGAATGACAACCGGATTGACAATATGCTTCATGAAATCAACCGGAAAACCTCCGGGTCACTTTTGAAATTCAGGTCCATTGCGGTGGACAGCATTAACGGGAGCCAACTTGCCATGCTGATTGATACCACCAAACCGGCAATCATAGTCGGGGCAAGCCTTGATGAAGATTTTTCTCTGAATGTTGCAGATGCCTGTTATTCACTTCAGCAATCAAAAAACATTACATTGATCGGAATGCCCAATTGGGATGGATTCAAAGAGTTTTACCAGAAAAACAGTTTTAAAGATTTCCCGATTCTTTTCACCACTCCCCATACGGATAATACAAAGAACGCATTCTCGGTTTTTTTGGGAAATCAATATTTTACCAAATACAGGGCAAGGCCGTCAGACATGGTATCCAAAGGTTTTGAGGCCGCTTATTATTTTATCAATATTTTATTGAAGTATAATAATTCCTTTATGCAGAATCTGAATGATCCTCAATTTGCGCCATTTCACACCTTCAATTTCCAACCGGTTTTTCTGTCCGGCAGCAGCGAACCCGATTATTATGAGAATAAAAGAGTAAGTGTTGTACAAATATTGAACGGAAATATTCTGGAAAAATAGAAATGAAAGATGTTTTCACTTTTTACAAACTGTAAACTTTTGAATTGACAGAGACCGGAAATAATATTTGGGGTCATGAAAAAATAATAAGGACTATTCCCAACCTCTTAATTAAATTTTCAAATCCACACTCAACAGAATTCCTTTTACCTTTGCCCGAAAAATATCCCATATCTGCATGAGGATTTTAATTAAGAACGCCACTCTTGTTTCTCCGGAACATCCCTTACACGGAAAAAAAACTGATTTATTTATTGAAGATGGTTTGATCAAAGAGATCGGACACAACCTGTCACCCGAAAACACAGAAATGATTCAGCTGGAAGGACTGCATGTTTCTTATGGATGGATGGATTGTTTCGCAAACTTTTGTGATCCTGGTGAAGAGTATAAAGAAACAATTGAAACCGGAGCCAATGCCGCGGCTACCGGAGGTTATACTGATGTAATGATTGTCCCCAACACTGCACCAGTAGTCCAAAATAAAAGTCAGATTGATTATCTCATTACAAAAGCAATTCCGACCCCGGTAACGGTTCACCCGATCGGAGCAGCTACCCAAAACCTGGAAGGAAAATCATTGGCTGAAATTTATGATATGCGCGATGCAGGGGCCGCCGCTTTCTCAGACGGGTTTCTGCCGATACAATCAGCAGGGATTTTACAAAAAGCTTTGGAATATACTTTGGCATTTGACGGCACGTTCATCCAGCTTCCTGACGATAAAAGCATTGGCAGGTATGGATTAATCAATGAAGGTGTTGTATCTACCAGAATGGGAATGCTCGGCAAACCTGCTATTGCAGAGGAATTGATGGTAGCCCGGGATATCGAACTTGTAAAATATACCAAATCAAAAATCCACTTCACAGGTATATCTACACGAAAAAGTATTGAGCTGATAAAAAAAGCAAAGAAGGAAGGGTTGCCGGTAACCTGCTCTGTCACTCCGTATCATCTTTTTTTCAGCGATGAAAACCTGACAGACTATAATACTATGCTCAAAGTGAATCCGCCTCTGAGGACCCCATCAGACCGTGATGCTCTCAGAGAAGCTGTTTTGGATGGTACGGTTGACTTTATCGCTTCCCACCACAATCCACAGGATTACGACAACAAGGTATGTGAATTTGAAAAAGCAAAAAACGGAATGGAAACACTGGAAACTGTTTTTTCAGCCATCAGGAATTGCGGTATTCCCCCTGATCTTTTTGTAAAAATGCAAACTGAAAACATCCGCAAAGTCTTCAATCTGCCATATTACGGATTAAAAGAAAATACTGAGGCTGTACTCACATTATTCAATCCGGATGAACCTTATACCTATTCAGAAAAAGATTTATCAAGCCAATGTACCAACAACGCATTTCTGGGAATACCTTTAACCGGAAAAGTATTTGGTACAATCAACAAAGACCATATATTTTTGTCATTCATCCACAAAAATTAAATATTATGGAACCAAAACCTGCATCATCTCTCACAAAGGCCATCATCATTTCCCTGATTTTGATTATACTTTCTCTTGTTGCTTTATTTATGAATCTCGATTTGTCAGGTGTTTATCAATATTTGGGTTATGTCGTTTACCTGGGTGGCGTTATCTGGGGTATCTGGTATTTCGGAAAACAGATCAACTACAATGCAACTTTTGGTAAATATTTCTCACATGGTTTTGCCATCGTTGCCATTGTGACTGTGGTGATGATTATTTTTACCGTCATTGAGATATCTGCATTTCCTGACTTCAAAAACAAACTTCTGGAGAAATCCATGGAAAAGATGCAAAGCAATCCGAATGCAAACGAAGAACAGGCAAAAATGGGATTTGAATTCTTCAAAAAACATTTCATGCTTTTTATGGTCTCCGGTACAATGCTTTCATTTATTTTCTTTGGTACGATTGCTGCATTGATTGGGGCAGGAGTTACCAGAAAAAACCCAAGGCCTATATTTGAGGACGATATTAAAACAATCGGATAAATGGACATTTCTGTCATTGTTCCCTCGCTGAATGAATCTGAATCCCTTCCCGAACTGGAGGAATGGATCAGGCGGGTAATGTCAGAAAATAATTATTCTTACGAGATCATCATCATCGACGATGGGAGTACAGATAATTCATGGGATGTAATTCAACAATTACATCAGAATAATTCTTCTGTGAAAGGAATAAAGTTTCAGAGGAACTACGGCAAAAGTGCAGCGCTGAATGAAGGATTCAAGGCGGCTCAGGGAGATGTTGTAATCACCATGGATGCTGATCTGCAGGACAGCCCTGACGAAATTCCTGAATTGCGGAGAATGGTTCTTGCGGATGATTATGATATTGTAAGTGGATGGAAGAAAAAACGATACGATAATAAGCTGACAAAGAATCTTCCTTCAAAATTTTTTAATGCAGCCACAAGAAAAGTAAGCGGTATTTATCTGCACGATTTCAATTGTGGATTGAAAGCTTACAAAAAGAAAGTTGTCAAGAGCATTGAAGTTTATGGCGAAATGCATCGCTACATTCCACTGATTGCAAAATGGAGTGGTTTTAAAAAATTCGGTGAAAAAGTTGTTGAACACAGAAAGAGAAAATATGGCGTTACAAAATTCGGATGGGACCGCTTTATCAACGGATTTCTCGATTTGGCATCCATTGTATTTGTGGGAAAATTCCGGAAAAACCCAATGCACTTCTTCGGGCTTTGGGGCACACTTTGCTTTTTGATTGGTTTCATAATCTTCATCTATCTTTCTATTTCAAAATTCTTCTTTGATGTAACCGGCCTCACCCAACGCCCTTTGTTTTTTGTGGCGCTCATGCTGATGGTAATCGGAACCCAACTTTTTTTAGCAGGGTTTATCGGTGAATTAATCACACGAAATTCAAGCGGAAGAAATTTTTATCTCATTGAAGACAAAATTCAGTAATGAATGAAGACTATCCACGGCATGTTGTTATCATTGGCCCTGCACATCCGCTGAGAGGCGGCCTTGCATCCTACGATGAACGGCTTGCCAGGGAATTTATCCATCAGGGATTCAAAACAACCATTTACACTTTCTCTTACCAATATCCCGGATTTTTATTTCCCGGAACAACGCAATTTTCAACGGAACCTGTACCCGAAGACATTAATATCCGGATAAGAATTAATTCTGTAAATCCGCTTAATTGGATTTTGGTTGGAAATGAATTAAAAAAAATCAGGCCCGATATTATTGTAGTCAGATACTGGCTGCCGTTTATGGGTCCGTGTTTCGGAACCATTTTGAGACGGGTTAAGAAAAATCATTTCACAAAAATCATTTGTATAGCCGACAATATTATTCCTCACGAAAAACGACCGGGAGATGTGATGTTTACCAAATATTTCGTCAGGCCTGTTGATGGATTTATCACAATGAGCAAAGAGGTTTTGGATCAGCTAACAACTATGAATATACGAAAACCTGCAAAGTATGTTTTACATCCTTTGTATGATAATTTTGGAGAAAAGATTTCAAAAGAGGAGGCGCGCAAAACATTACAGATAGATAATCAGTCAAGACTTCTTTTATTTTTTGGGTTTATCAGAAAATACAAGGGGCTTGATCTTCTCCTCAAGGCCATGAAAATCCTGGTAAGGAATAATGCAAACAACGATTTGAAACTGTTGATTGCCGGAGAATTTTATGAAGATCCGAAACACTATGAAGAATTATTAAACGATTCCGTTCTTGAAAAACATCTCATTGTGCACACACAATTTATTTCGGACCCGCAGGTAAAATTTTATTTATGTGCAGCAGATTGTATTGTTCAGCCCTACCGCGATGCCACACAAAGCGGAGTCACTCCCCTCGCCTACCATTTTGAAATCCCGATGATTGTTACTAATGTCGGCGGATTGCCTTCTATGGTACCCGATAAAAAAGTGGGATTGGTTACACAACCAGATCCTCAACACATTGCTGATGCAATCACGGAATATTTCAGAATAGGAAAAGAAAATTTTCTTATGGGGCTCCGCGAAGAAAAGAAAAAATACAGCTGGAAAGAGATGGTGAATGTAATCGTAAACCTTGCAAAAGAAGAAACGACATAAACCAAATGAGGAATTTTTCTACTTGATACAATTGAGTATTGAGTGAAAATGAGAATCCAAGTCGAAACTCAAAAGTGAACCCATTCTCCGTAAACTTGCTATGGACGACGAATCTGTTAATTTCATTTCCTTTTGAACTTACCCAAATTTTACCCCTTCTTCCTTGTCATAATTTTCGTTGTACCGGACAAAAAGATTTAAAAATATCCATCGGCTGAGCCGCATAAAAACCGGGAGAAGTACAATTATTAAAATTCCATTTGCAATAAGCCAGTAAGTAAGTCGGTTGTCAGTAAGCGAGAATCCTAAGATTAACCACCAAAGTAAAAAGGTGAATCCTGAAAATACCACGGTGATTGCATAACTCACATAGGTTGTCCCGAACCAAAATCCCGGCTCCAGGTAAAATCGTTGATGACAAACAGGGCATTCTTTGTACATACCCAAAACATAATCCGTGCTTATTTTTCTGTAAGGATTGGCATGTAGAAACAAATCCCCCCTTCTGCACCTGGGACACTTCAAATGAAACATGCTCCACAAATAACCCGGCCTTGGTTTTGACTCAGCATCCATTTTGCAAAGTTACGTTGGATAAAAAAATTCTTAATAGAATTAATAGCCAGGAATTGTATCTAACAATAATGATTACACGAAGAATCAGAAAAACAATTAAAAAAAATCCGCACTTTTTTTAATTCAGTACGGATTTCATTTATATAAACATCCTGCTATTGAAAGGACAAATAAAGCCCTGCATGTACATTGGCAGTATTCAAATTTTCCATTCCAAATTTGTGGTAAGGTGCAAAATCATAAGAACCTCCCACATCGATACCCCAATTCTGCATAATGCCAAGCGGAACCTTCACTCCAACACCTGCCATCCCACGAAATCCGACACTGGAATTTGAACTTCCAAATTCGCCAAGATATTGTTCATAGTTGATAAAATTTCCACCTGCGCCCAAAGTAACATAGGGCCGGAAAGCAGTGGCATTTCCGAAAGGATAATATTCTGCCCGTGCCATAAATGGTACCTGTTCCAGTGAATTCGATAAAACAGCAGATACCTGTTGTCCTTTACCTAAATTATAAATCTGCCTGTCATATTTCTGATAAAAATCCTGGTAACCGGTTGCAAATCCGATAGAAAATTTCGGACTGATGGCATACATAAGGTTTCCGGTAAAACCTCTCGGGGAGCTTTTGCTTACGATATCTGAACGAAAACTATTCAATGGAAAACTATAGTTATAGTTCAGATTCAAAGAGAGCCGATTATCCTGGGCATTGGCATTGAAGCCCAAAAATGCCAGAACCATGCTCATTATGAT
The DNA here is from genome assembly GCA_017307735.1 of Chitinophagaceae bacterium. Lineage (GTDB taxonomy): Bacteria > Bacteroidota > Bacteroidia > Chitinophagales > Chitinophagaceae > Ginsengibacter. The sequence continues at coordinate 31,361 of JAFKGR010000012.1, read as the reverse complement.
ATATCTGAGTTTCATAGTGCTTTCATTTTAAAGTGACTTGTTTAAATAGGATGATTGATCAAACAAAGCCTTTACCTGGCTCTGTGCCACGTCCGGATTATATATCCCGGACCCACGGATAAGTCCGGTCCAGATAATATTAAGTTTACCCGAATTACCGGCATCCTTCAAATCCACCATGTCCACACTGACCGCGCCCTCTGTAATCTGATAGACTGCATATCCATAAGGCATTCCATATCCATAACCGGGAAAACCCCAATAAAACGGATCCCAATAAGATGCATAATAATCCCAGTAGCTGCCATAGCTAATAACTCCTGTTGATGTAGAAAGAATTCTGTTTACAGTGATTCCGAGATCAGGATTCTGATCTTTTGCCACGTAAACATATCCCATGGATTGCATCAAATTTTTTACAGCATCGACATAAGCGGAATCCGTGGCATTCAACCGATGGAATTCACCACCATTCTGGATCACCGCCACTGAATCCGAAACGTTGAAAGTGTGAAAATTGCTAAAATTGATTGTAGAATCATGGTCCGTTATATAAATCCTGCTTTCTTCTTCCGACAAATTATTGATCGGTTCTTTTTTACATCCCAGACTGAACAGAACCACAAGTCCGAGCACCATTGCAGATTGAATCGTTTTCATAAGTTACCTGTTTTTTATTCACGATCATCAGTGAATTAATTGATTCACTGAAAACGTACCTTCAAAAGCAGTGCCCGACAAATGCCAATCTTATTTCTTTGCTGTTTTTTAAGATAACAATAGTTAAAAAAACCGGCTGCCAAAAGGAAGCCGGTTCTGGATTCAACCAACCCACCAATGCTCTTAAAAAGGTAAATCATCAGCTCCCGATTCGTGTTCTACGGGACTGGCCGGCGTCTTACTAAAATCTGTTGCAGCAGGAGCAGAGCTATTGGGAGCTGCATTGTCTCCTTTGCTGCCAAGCAGTTGAACTTCCTTTACCCGCAATCGCAATGAGGCCCCGGGTTCACCATCATTTTTTTTGTAGGCAGTTACATCCGGAGAACCATCAACATAAACCTGTTGCCCTTTGGTAAGATAAGGCGCGATACCGGTACGATCTGTCCAGTATGCACATTCTACCCAAATGGTTTTGTCCTGCAGATTGCCGGCACTGTCTTTAAATTTTTCCGTATGGGCTACGCTGAAATTGATCACATTCTTTCCGTTCACTTCATTTTGAACACAATCTTTTCCGAGCCGCCCGATAACTTGCATTTTAATCATAACCTGAGTTTTTTATTTGTTGAGAAATGTGTAAGTATGTAAATATAGCCTGTTATTAAACCCTGAAAAAATGAATCAATTCAATTTTTTCTTAATTGAAGAAACCTGGCTTTGCAAATCACTTACAAGGTTTACAAGCGAGTCAACATCCCACCGTTGATGATCTGACACTTTTTGAATAACGGCCTTTGCTTCCCACATTTCATGAATATCCGATTTGAATACCTGATACGGTTGAAAAGCCGGATTATCACTCATCAATGTCACCTTCGTCCGATTTCTGTTATTCTTCAATATCCGTTTATAAACTATTCCCTCGCTGTTTGTAACTACAATACACGGTGTGTTATTTTTCAGATTTTCCAAAGATTCAACCTTCTCTCCTACAATAACGCTGCCGCTTGGGGTTGGCAACATGCTATCGCCAATAATTTCAAATGCCCTGCAGTTTCCCCCCTTAATCATGGGAAGTGTAAATGTATTAAGCTCATCAATGAATTCGCTATCTGCATAACCAGCAAGATAACCGGCAGCCGCTTTTACCGGAACAAAAGCAATCAGGTTCCGATCTGCACTCATCAGTTTCATCTGTCTTCTTTTGCTCAGATAATCCGTTCCTTTTGTAGCACCAATATCCTGAACCAAAAGTTCTTCAAGAGAAACTTTAAACATTTCGCTTAGCGTCTGCATAACATCGAGCCGCGGATCCGCCCGTTCTTCTTCATAAGCGCCAATCAAAGATCTTTTGATTTTTAATTTGGAAGCAAATTCTTCCTGTGTCCAGTTACGCAGCTTGCGTAAATACTTAAGATTTCTACCGGCCTGTGACATGGTTTCTAATTATTTTAGAACGAAAATACTAAATCGTTTAGTTTAAACAAAAATATTTTTCCCATATAAAACATTGTTGTTTTCATTGCCTATCTGCCTGAAACCTTTCAATTATTGAAGTACATTGCACCAGGATATGAAGTATTATCTGATTGCCGGTGAAGCTTCCGGAGATTTGCACGGAAGTAATCTGATTAAAGCATTGCATTTGCAGGATACAAGCGCTTCAATCAGATGTTGGGGTGGAGATAAGATGGAAGCTGCTGGTGCAACCATAGTTAAGCACATCAGCTCACTTGCATTCATGGGTTTTATAGAGATCATTAAAAACCTGCGCACGATTTTAAAAAATATTCGTTTTTGCAAGAATGATATTCGCAATTTCCAACCTGATGTACTTGTATTAATTGATTATCCCGGATTTAATTTACGGATAGCCAGATGGGCCAAAAAACAAAATATCCGGACAGTCTATTATATTTCACCCCAGGTCTGGGCATGGAAAGAAAACCGTGTTCATTCAATAAAAAAGAATGTGGACAAAATGATTGTCATATTCCCTTTCGAAAAAACATTTTATGATAAATGGAATTATGAAGTTGAATATGTCGGGCACCCGCTTGTACCCGTTGTGGAAAATTTTAAGAAAGACCATTCCTACATTCAAAAAGTAAAAGGAACCATTGCGCTGCTCCCGGGAAGCCGAAAGCAGGAAATCAAAGTAAAACTTCCCATCATGCTTCAGGCAACAAAACAATTGCCCGGCCATGAGTTTTTAGTTGCCAAAGCCCCTTCCATTGATGCAGAGTTCTATGCCGGATTTCTCAAAGATTATCCCAACATCTATTTATTCGATGGAACCTACACTTTGCTGATGCAATCCGAAGCAGCTCTTGTAACCAGCGGCACAGCTACACTGGAAACTGCACTTTTCAATATCCCCGAAGTGGTGTGCTATAAAACCGGAAACCTGAGTTATGAAATTGGCAGAAGGCTTGTCAAACTGAAATTTATCTGTATTGTAAATCTCATTATGAATAAAGAAGTGGTGAAAGAATTGATCCAGCATGATCTTACGCCTGAAAATATAGTGCATGAATTGAGGCTCATCCTGACAGAACACGGTAAGAGGGACCAGATATTCAGGGATTATGAGGAATTAAGAAAATTGCTCAGGCACCATGGAGATCCTTCGCAAAATGCAGCAGGGATTATCGTTTCCATGATAAAAAAATAATTTTGGAGAATAATATTTCATTATAAAAAAAATCAAAGACAGCATCTTTTACATGAGTTGATTATATTTAGCAAGTGAAACCTTTATGAGCCAACCAGGAAATTGTATTACAAAATCAAATGAATTTTCATGAGCAGTCCGTTATTCCGGAAGAAATCAATTGAAAAAATTTTACACGATGCAACCACTAATGACGAATCTGTACATGGAGGCGGCACTCATTTAAAGAGAGTATTGGGGGTCTGGGATCTGACTTTCCTCGGAATTGCAGCCATCGTCGGCGCCGGCAGTTTTAGCAGCCTGGGAGAAGCTGTTTTCAAAGGAGGGCCAGGAGTTATTTATCTCTTTATTATTTGCGGAATTGCTTGTGGATTTACTGCTCTGTGTTATGCAGAATTTGCCAGCAGGATTCCGGTTGCAGGCAGCGCTTATACCTATGCTTACGCTTCATTCGGTGAATTGTTTGCATGGATCATCGGGTGGGCATTGATTATGGAATATTCAATTGGAAATATTTATGTAGCCTTTTCCTGGAGCGATTATTTCACTTCATTTCTACACAGGCTGGGTGTTCATTTACCAGATTACCTTGCCACGAGTTATGCTGAAGCGAAAAATGCGTTTTTATCACACAGCGCAAATACCGAATCGGTAAATGCGTGGAAAACAGCACCCCTTCTCGGAGGATTAAGAATTATTTTCGACCTTCCTGCTTTGCTGATAAACATTGGCATCACGGCACTCGTTTATGTGGGTGTAAAAGAATCTAAGAATTTCACCAACCTGATGGTATTATTAAAACTGATAACCATTGTAATGGTGATATGTGTCGGCGCTTATTTCATTGATCCCGGCAATTGGAATCCGGTGAATGATCAGGGAGTCCATTCATTTATGCCAAATGGATTCAGCGGAGTGATGGCAGCAGTCAGCAGTGTTTTTTTTGCATATATTGGTTTTGATGCGATCAGTGTCATGGCAGAGGAAAGCAAAAATCCGCAACGCGATCTGCCCCGGTCTATGATTTATTCATTGATCATCTGTACCATCATTTATATTTTACTTACTCTCGTACTTACTGGAGTTGTGAATTATAAATTATTCGAAGGTGTCGGAGACCCCCTTGCAAAGATTTTTGAATTACAGGGAATCCATTGGATGCAACTGGTAGTGTCATTTGCTGCCATCGTTGCCATGTCAAGCGTTCTGTTGGTTTTCCAGATGGGGCAACCCCGTATCTGGATGAGCATGGGTCGCGACGGTTTGTTGCCAAAACAATTTGAAAGAATTCATAAAAAATATCAGACACCGTCATTCTCTACGATTATCACAGGTTTATTAGTAGGTGTCCCGATTTTATTTACGGACAAAGTATTTATTCTCGATTTTACAAGTATTGCCACTCTTTTTGCATTCGTACTTGTGTGCGGGGGCGTATTGCTGATCCCAAGAAGGGAAAAGGAGCCTGGAAAATTTAATTTGCCATTCATACCTTCCAAATTCCTTTTTCCACTGATCGTACTTGCCGGTATTGTATTTGCCGTTTCTCTTGATAAAAATTACTTTTCAAATCTCTTTCAGATTGACAGTACCAATGCTTCACTGCATATCAGCACCATCGTATTCTGGATACTGATGATTATACTATCCGTTATCACTTTTATAAAAAACTTTTCGCTGATTCCCTTGATGGGCCTGTCTTCCTGTTCCTATCTTTTGACCGGAATGACGGGAGAAAACTGGGCATGGTTTTGTGGGTGGCTCATCCTCGGGTTAATATTTTATTTCTCATTCGGATACAAAAAAAGTAAGTTGAGAAAGGAATTGAACAGCAATAAACTTTGATTCGTCATTGTAATGATGTATAAAAATACCGGTCTGTAAATTTTAAATATCCGGTACATCGAATATCAGTTTTCAATTTCTTCATTCATAAATCGTTTTACCTTTAAGGTATGAAATATGAGGTGGGCGATACGGTCTTGTTATTGCACTCTAACGAAGAAGGGGTTATCAAAGAAATCCTGAATGACAATATGGTTGTTGTGAATGTGGATGGCATTGAGTTCCCTGTATTCATTGATCAGATTGATTTTCCATATTTCAAAAGATTCAGTGAACAATCAAAGGCAGACCGGTTAAGTAAGCAAAAGAATAAAATATACATAGACCAGGTTCCGCGTGAAAAGAAATTTATCCGGGAAGAAATTCCTGAAGAGGGTATTTTGCTTAGGTTATTCCCGGTGTATGATGATCAGTCCTATGAAGACAATATCAATCATTACAAAGTTTACCTTATCAATACCCTTCATGAGAGTTTTCATTTTGAATTCAATGTATGGTACAAAGAAGGAGAAGATTTTGTTTTGACCAATACCATTGAACCCCAAAAAGAATTTTATCTCAATAATATTGCTCAGCAGGAACTGAACGACATTATCAGATTTCAATTTCTGTTTTCTCCGATAAAACCGGACAAGAACAGATTACCAGGCCTGGCCATTCCTTTTAAAATCAAAGCAAAAGTTTTGTTCAGGAAACTGGAAGAAATGCACCAGAAAAATGAACCGTCCATTTCTTTTACACTTTTTGAAACCTATCCCGAAAATCAACCTGAAGCTTATTATCCCGCTCCCGAGAAAAAACCATCTTTTCTGAAACCTTCAAATCTGGAACCACCACTTTCCATCATTGACCTGCACATTGAAAAGATCCCCGGAGGTGAGAAAGCCAAAGACAGCTACGAAAAACTTCAGATGCAATTAAAATATTTCGAAAAATATTACAGACTTTCTGTAGCTCATTTGCAACCTAAATTAATCGTCATCCACGGAATCGGCAGCGGCAGGCTTCGTGATGAAATACATGAAATTTTACATCACAAGAGTGAGGTCCGTTTTTTTGTAAATCAGTATCATCCCGATTTCGGTTTTGGTGCAACAGAGATTTACTTTAAATATTGATGAAATTTGAGATTTCCTTTATCAATGGAATTGATAAATAAAAATCTTGTTAAGAACCATTCAATAATTACCACAAAAGACCTGTTCAATATACCTGTAAAAGTTTATCTCAGCTATTATTCGTAAGTTTATCGTTGCTTCAAGCCAGGTTATCGCATCCGCCTTCGGTGGATGAGGAAAGTCCGGCCAGCAAAGGGCAACACACCGGTTAACAGCCGGTCCGCCTTGGTGGAAGAGAGTGCCACAGAAAATAACCGTCCGCCTTTGGGCGAGATAAGGGTGAAAACGTAGGGTAAGAGCCTACGGTTGTTGCGGGTAACTGCAATAGCGGGTAAACCTTGTGTGCTGAAATGCCACGTAGATTTTTATTTGTGCTTTTTACCTTAAGCACAAGGCAGGCGGCCCGTCTGCCGCTCCCCTAACGGGCGTAAAAATGGGTGGGCAGCTTAGATTGTGACAGCAATGTTACAACCAGATAAATGATAACTACCCCGACTTGTCGGGAATACAGAAGCCGGCTTACAGGTTTGAAGTTTATTTTATTCAGGGCCTTCTTTCCAGAGGGCCCGTTTTTTTGAGGAATTTCTAAAACGGATTTAAACGAATCATTCCTTCCCATCGCAATTTCTAATCCTGACCATGATGATTCAAAAAATCAATTTTATAACGGAGCTGCCAATTATAAATTGAAAAAAAATCATAGAGAGGACGTCTCCTCCGATGGAGGATCTTTTTTTGAAAAGGTTTTCGCCAATTCGAGCAACCTTTTATGTACTGCCAAAACTTGTGGGACAAGCATTTGTCTTTCATCATTTTGGATGACAACATCACACAGGCTCATTTTCTTTTCTTCATCCATCTGGCGGCTTATATAAAACCTGATTTCCTCTTCCGTCTTGCCGTCTCTTTTTTTAAGTCGCCGGATACGTAATTCTTCAGGTGCCGTTACACCAATTATAAAATCCTGGAATTTATTACTGCCACTTTCAAAAAGAATGGCAGCTTCTTCAATTACATACGGAGAAGTTTGTTTCTCTGCCCATGATTTCACATCCCGGAATACAACCGGATGAACGAGCGCATTAAGTTTATCCAGTTTCTTTTCATCATTATAAATCTCTGAAGAAAGAAAGGAACGGTTGAGTTCCGTTCCTTTATAACTATTTGCTCCAAAAACTTTTATAATCTCTCCTCTTAATTTCTCGTCGCTATTCATCAGCCTTTTGGCAGAAGTATCGGCGTTATACACGGGAATACCCAACGATTCGAATATCCGTGCAACTGTAGTCTTACCGCTACCTATTCCGCCTGTAAGGCCAACCCGCAACATGATCTATTTAATTGGAGCTGCAGTAGCAACCTTGTTAATCTTGGCTGTCATTTCCATGCTGATAGCAGTTTTTTCCAGCTTGATATAACTACCGGGGCTTACTTCCAGCATCAGTGTTCCATCTTCATTGATCTTATTGATGGTACCATGCATCCCTGAAATGGTCACCACCTTATCGCCTTTCTTCAGGTCTTGCATAAATAATTTCTGCTGTTTCTGTTTTTTGGCCTGCGGCCTGATCATAAACAGCCAGAATACCAAAATTATTAACCCTAAGAAAATAAACTGGAATCCGCCACCGCTTTGACTGCCCTGGCCCGTCATTAAAAATACTCCTTCATTCATGATTATCTGTTTTGTATTTGATTAAAAAATTAATTTGAAACCACTTCCCCCGTCAACACAAGATTGGGCATTTGAGGTTCTGCATTGGAAATAATTCCGACTTCCTTATGTACAGGACCTACTCTTCCTTTACTGTCAAAAACCACTTTGATAAAACCTCTTTCACCCGGAGCAACCGGTTGATCGGGTTTATCAGCCACTGTGCATCCGCAAGTGGGTGATGCCGATGCAATAATCAAAGGTTGTGCGCCGGTATTCTCAAACCTGAAACTGAAGACCACCTTTTCACCGTCTTTTATTTTCCCAAAATTAAAAACCGAATCAATCATCTTAATTGTGGTCTTCTGATTATTTGCGGGAAGTTGATTTTCATTTTTGGCAACTTCTTTCTCACGCTGATTTCTGATGTTGCAGGAAGCCATTATAAAAAGAAACAGTATGGGTATAAAGAAAAAACGTCTCATAAGTATTCTTCTATTTTAAAGTCTTATTGAAATTCTTTTTGTGTATTTTATCCTTTGCTTCCAGTTCTTTGTGAATATTATCCAAAATACCGTTTATAAAATGGCCACTTTTTTCAGTGCTGTATTCTTTGGCAATATCAATATATTCATTCAGGGTTACTTTTGTCGGGATCGTTTCAAAATACAACAATTCACAAACTCCCATTTTCATCAGAATCATATCCAGCAATGCGATTCTTTCAACATCCCAGTTCCTGAGTTTCGGTTTTATCAATTCCAGGCAATATTCATTCTTTTCTGTTACAGTGTGCAAAAGATTCAGGCCAAAGGCCATTTTATCCTCACTCAATGGTTCCAGAAAATCAACAGCCGATGGTTTATCAAGTGCGATTTTCAATTGCACTATTGCAGCATCCATATCGTCTGTCCACTGAATTAATTTCTCCTCACCATCCGAAAGGAAATCGGCGTCGGAAAGCATGAGATTTTCCAAAATAAATTCCAGAATACCCTTTTCACTTTTCCTGTCTCTTGCTTCAATGGAGATGTACTCTTTATATTCGGGGGTATCCAGCAACTTCAAAAAGGATTTTCTGATTTGTTCCTTTTCAAAAAGATAAAGCGTCTTAAATTTCTCCTGCGATTTTTTGAAAGATGCGTTTCCAAGTATTTCCCACAATATTGTGTTGCCGGCAATTTTGGTATTTACAGAACGGTCGCTTTCTGTTGGTAAATGTTTATTGGCCTTTCTGATGGCATACGACTCTGCATATAAGGCCACCTGCGTCAAATAAGTAGCCAGGTAAGATAGAAGTTCGTGTGTATCTTCAATTTTGGTATGAAAAATCTTATCAGGTTCGCCCGGTTTAGTAGTCTCCATGGCTTCCACACTATAAAGTGTCTGCATCACTTTCACCCTGATATTACGTCTGCTTAACATACCAAAAGAGCTTTTTTGGGCTGCGAAGATATTGTAATTGCAGCGCTTTCTGAAATCATTCAGAATATGTTAACTACCTGATGACAATCCAAAAAAAGAAGCAGCTCATTTTACCGGGCTGCTTCTTAATTCAAAAACTTTTTATTTATTTCTTCTGATCCTCTTTTTTGGCTTTTCCGGCATTTACCTGTTTGAAGTAATTGTCGAATTGAACTTTATTTTTGAGTGCCGTTTCATTGGCAGGATCAATTACCAGAATCTGGTTATTGTAATAATTGGCGCTGTCCATATTTTTATTAATCTGTGCAAAATAAGCAATCATGTATTGATAAGCAGGCAGCAACCTGTCCTTGATGGAATCTTTATTACTTATGGTATTTCCAATCTCAATTATTTTTTGATAATCAGGTTTGGCAAGGCCCTGTGCACCTGTACTGTCTATACCACTTTTTGAAATGGCTCCGAGATACCAGCCAAGAAGGTCATCCGGATATTTATTTTCATAAATGGAAAAGATGGAATCTGCGGTAACATAACGGCTGGCAAGGAAATTGGAATAACCGGCCCAATAAAGATCCACTTTCCCAAATCCTGTATCCTGATAAAGTACTCGGGTGTACCATTTCCCTGCTTCTGCATATTTCTTTTTGGCAAACATGCTTTTGGCAGCATCCGTCAGGTATTCTATTTTCTTTTGTTTTATAGTATCCATAGCCACTGCCTTGCTGATCAATTCATCTGCTTTGTCTGATTTGTCAGGATACAATAACAACAGTTTCCCAAATGTTGCATAATCGGTCGGGCCTACATTATCCGGATTTACTTTTTCAAAAAACTCAATAAAGTTAGCTCTTGACTGAGCAGTATCGCCCAATTTATCGTAAGCATAGGCTTTCAGTCCGAAAAGGTTTGGAAATGGTTTTTCACCAACCGTACCGGCAATACAAGCGTTTGCCTTGTCGATGGTTTGCTGATACATATTTGAAACGAAGAGAAGACTTGCTTCCGCATAACACAATTTGGAATTATTGTCTGTAACAGAAACATATTTATTTAGATAATCCCTTGCTTTATTTACGTCTCTCTTGTAATAATACTGGTAAAGCCAATAATATACGGGAGCGTAATTCGGATCTTCGCGGATGGCATCACTGTAAAACCGCATGTAAATCGGTTCCTGGGTTATACCCTGCGTTTCATAAATACGGCCAATCATGAAGGAGGCTCTTGCAGCCTGGGGATCAAGTGTCAGTGCGTCCTGATAGGCAGTAGTTGCATTACCACCATCAATCAGTTTCCTGTAAGCATCTCCAAGTGTCATAAACAGATCAGGGTTTTTCTTATCCCTATCGATTGCTTGTTTCAACACCGAAACTGCATAGGTGGCATCGCCGGCTTTAACATCCACATTGGCAAGGCCAACTGCCAATTGTATCCTTGGCAAATCTTTCTTTTTGGTTGCGGCCAATGCAGCTTCAAAATGACTCCGGGCATCCTGGGTTTTCCCTTCCATCAATTCTATTTCACCCACACCCACCATCAATAACGGATTATTGGGATTGGCCTGAAGTGTCTTCTGATACAAAGCTTTTGCTGCAGCAGTATCTACATCATCCGTATTCTGAATATAGGTTTGCCCCATCCAGTAGGCGGCTTCTATATCATTCGGATTTTTATCCAGCATGGATTGAAAAATTTTTGCAGCACTCTGGAACCTCTCATAATTCAACATTTTTTTCCCTTCGTCAAGTTGGGCAAAAAGACTCCCGGTGAGCAGGATCAGAAAACTAAATACTCCGATTTTTTTCATTGTCTAAATTTTACTGTGTTTTGATATTTTAATAGATTATTGGTTTAATATGGCGGTTCTGATTGTAAAATTCATTTTTGCAGGAGCCAAATAAGACCTGCGAATAATGAGCTGCCCTCTTTCGGATTCCAGAAAATTCCCGAATCCGCTTCCAAGACCTGAATAATTTTCTTTCAAAATATAATAAACTCCCCTGACAAAAGGATAACGCATTGTTACAATATTGGCCTGATACGGTTTTACAAATGTTTTTTCCGGGCAATTGCATTGAATCGCATCAATATTCACCTTGTCAAGGAAACTAAGCTGCATCGTGTCTTCCGGATTTCCAATCCAGCTAACACCGATAAAACCTATCAGGTTCTTATCATGCTGCACCCTATCGATTACTTCTTTACTTCCATTTACACCAAATGCCCTGTTGGGATCAAGTGGTTTGCTTCTCATCAAAGAATCCTGGATATACGTCAAAACACTGCTCCCGGTAACTCCATCAAAAACTGCTTTCTGATTTCCGCCGGCACTTCCATCAAGGATAGATTTGAGATCGGCCTGGTAAAAAGTAGTATCAGTCGATTCTTTACTCGTTATTATTGCAATTGCATCATAAGCTATCTTACTGATAGTGGGATAAAAATAATATTTTTCTTTATAAAACCTTTCTTCCTTGTCGGTCAGCGGCCTTGTTACTATTATCATGCGGGTACTGTCTTTCTCAAGATCCTTAAAACATGCTCCCTGTGATTTATATTCTGCAATGATTTTTGCTTTTGGATGCAAAGCTTCATACACCTGAATTTCTGAATCTATCAGCGGCTTGAAAGTTTCATCCACACTGATGTGGATCACTCCGGAATCTGCATTATCAATATCTGCTCTTTGCGCCCCGCCCGAGCATCCCTGCATAACAACTACAAGAATACCCAAAACTGAAACCCCTGAAAGATAAAGTAATCTTTTAATCATAATTAACCTCTGTAATAATCCTTTTTCCATCCTCTGTAAATTCTCCATGCACCATAAATAATAACAATTACTGCAAATACTTTTGCAAGGATGGAATCGGCAAATTCATTTTGAAAGTTTAACTTCTTTGCAAAAAGAATCAATACACCAATTGCTAAGTAAATAAATCCCATTCCAAAATCAGTGATACTCTTCATCAGAATATATCTCTTGTTTTTTGGATCCGGTGTTTTTTCAAATTCCTGCAAACTCATCTCTATACCAAATTTGTGAGGCGGCAAGATAAAATAATTTTAACTTAATCTATTGCCTCAAATCTTACGTTTAAAAAAAAAGATGCATCACCCTGTTCAACTGTTACAAACAAAAAGTTAATTAAAATAGAAAAGATTTAGTCTGGGCGAACAATTAAATTTGCCGGAAACGTCGATTTAATGAAACCTATACTGCCACAGGGTACCAGAGACTTTAAACCCGAAGTCCTGAGAAGACGGCATTTCATCATCAATACAATCAGAAATCTATTTGAATTATATGGTTTTGAACCGCTGGAAACGCCGGCTCTTGAAAATGTAGAAACACTTCTCGGAAAATATGGAGATGAAGGTGACAAACTCATTTTTAAAATCCTGAACAACGGGCTGGATCACCCTTCCAAACAAGAATCTGCAAGATCTGAATTTGAAAAAGTTATTGCAGGCAAAACGGTTTCAACCATCACAGAAAGAGCGCTCAGATATGACCTGACCATTCCCTTTGCGCGGTTTGTGGCAATGAACTATCACGAACTTCCCATGCCTTTCAAACGTTATCAGATTCAACCCGTCTGGCGTGCCGACAGGCCACAAAAAGGAAGGTACCGTGAATTTTATCAATGCGATGCTGATGTGGCAGGCACCTATTCTCTTCAGGCCGATGCTGAACTTGCACTTCTTTACAGAGATGTATTTCGCAAACTAAATCTGCCGGTGTCAGTAAAACTGAATAACCGCAAAATTCTGATGGCACTTGCTGAACTCACAACAGGCGCCGAATCATTCAGACCTGTTACTACCATTATTGACAAGCTTGATAAAATCGGAATTGAAAAAGTAAAAAATGAGTTGATCAATGCCGGACTTACAGATGAGCATATTCAGTTTGTCGAAAAATATCTTACGATTCAGGGAAACATCCGGGAAAAAATAAATTCCCTCAAAGATCTTTTTAAAAATTCCGAAACAGGTTTACAAGGATTGAACGAATTGGAAACTATTTTTAATCTGGCAGGAGATGATCCGGTTTTCGATTTGGATACCACCCTTGCCAGAGGCCTCGATTATTATACCGGCACCATTTACGAAGTAAAAGCGCTCAATGTAAAAATGGGAAGTATTGGCGGAGGCGGAAGATATGATGACCTCACTGGTTTATTTGGAGTGAAGGGAGTTCCAGGGACAGGCATCAGTTTTGGAATCGACAGAATTTATGATGTGATGGAAGAACTCAATTTATTTACGGAAAATATCAGTGAATCCACACAATTGATTTTTTTCAATTTGGGAAAAGAAGAAAGCCAACACGCTTTTTCATTGATGCAGGAATGCAGGGAAAAAGGGATTTCAAGTGAGCTGTATTATGATTCTGTAAAACTGGAGAAGCAATTCAAATTTGCCGACAAAAAGAAAATACCCTATGCTGTCATTATCGGTTCCAGAGAAATAAGTGACGGAATGGTTAAGATAAAAGAACTCAAATCCGGCGAAGAGCAAACGGTTAAAAGAAATGACTTTTTTTCACTTTTGGAGAAAAAATATAATTTTAAAGATCATTCCTGATAAAACAAAACAATCAAAAAATGTAATTATGAGAAACTTTCTTAAAATTTTCATTGCTGCCATTGCAATAAGTTTTCTGGTCTCTTCCTGTAAAAATAAGGGAGGTGCCGGAAGCATGATTCCCTCAGATGCCCCAATGGTTTTTTATGCAAACACAAAGAGCCTGTTGGAAAAATATCCTTATGATGAATTCAAAAATGAACAATTGTTCAAAGATATCAAGGCCGACAGCACTCTTCCGGAATGGGCAAAAATTATTTTCAATGACCCGAAAACATCCGGAATAGATTTGGATAAGGGGATTACATTTTTCTTTGCCAAAGGTACTTCCAACAATTTCAACTTTGTTTTGGAAGGATCAGTGAAAGATGCATCCAATTTTGAAAAACTCAATAAAAACCTGGATTCTTCACAATCCGTTTCAGACGAAAAAGGCCTCAAAACATTTTCAATACACAACAAAGCCATTGCAGTCTGGAATGGCAACAACTTTGTTTATGTATTCAATCTGAATTCACCTTCGATAGGCGAGTTCGAAAATCAGGGTACAGATTCAACGACAATGCCATCCATTCCTTTCGGTGATTTAAACGAATCAAAATCCTACGCAATCAAATTATTTTCATTGAAAAAAGATTCTTCGCTTGCAAAAGACAAACGGTTCAATGATTTGATTACAGAGAAAGGGGATCTGAAGATTTGGACAAATACGGAAGGGATCATGAACCTCTCTCCTACAATGGGAATGATGAGTATGCTCAAACTGGATGCACTCACAAAAGATAACCGGAGTGCAACAAATATCAGTTTTGAAAACGGAAGCATCCAGGGCACCTCAAAAACCTATTATAATAAAGAGTTGATGGATCTGTTCAAAAAATATAAACCCGACGATATTAAAACAGATGAACTCTCCAAAATTCCATCCGGCGATATTACGGGTGTAGCTGCCATCAATTTCAAACCCGAGCTACTTTCAGAAATTTTGAAAATAACCGGACTTGATGGAATGGTAAACATGGGAGCTTCTCAACTCGGACTCACCCTTGACGATTTAATCGGCGCAATCGACGGGCACATTTTATTTTCATTCAGCGATCTGAAGGCTTCGTTCAATGCTCCGCAAAACATAGACTCAAAACCGGATATTAATTTCAATTTTTTATTCAAAACCGGAATCCGTGATCAGGCAAAATTCAAAAAGATCATCGATGCCATTAATAAACTGAACGGAATTACCAACTCGTCGGGTATCTATTACAATTCAAATGATAAAACTTTTGCATTAAGCAATCATAAAGAATTTGCCAATTCATTTCTGGACGGAAAGCAAAACAACAAAGCCGACTGGATGAACAAAATCAGCGGGCACAGTGGCGGGGTTTACATCAATATCAATAAAATATTGAGTTCCGTCAACACACCTTCAGATTCCATTGCAAGCGCCATTCTTCAAAAAAGCAAAGCTGTATGGAATGATGCTTTTGCCACTGCCAACGGAATCAGCGACAATGCAATTACAGGATCATTTACTGTGACATTCATGGACAAAAACACGAATAGCCTGAAGATCTTGAATTCTTATATTGACCAACTTTACCAATTGGAAAAAATCAGAAAACAAAAAGAGAAGGCTGGTATTACCTTTGCTCCACCATCAGACTCGACGGCGATTGATAATGCAATTCCCGCTCCTGACGGAAAATAAAGATTAAAGAGGGCCTCGCATGCAATTGGTTTTGAAAAACATTGATCCTGATTATATCAGTGATACTTCGCATTCTGATATCTGGAATAAAGAAATCACGGTTACCAAAGGTGAACATGTGCATATCATTGCTCCGTCAGGTAGTGGAAAAACTTCATTGATACATTTCATTTATGGTCTGAGGACGGATTACAAAGGGAGCATTGTTCACGACGGAAAAAATATAAAAAATCTAAGGGCTGAAAAGAAAGCCTCGATCAGACAAAACAGCATGAGTATCATTTTTCAGGATCTCCGCCTGTTTGATGACCATACCGCGCTTGAAAATATTGAAGTCAAAAGAAAACTCAATCCGTTTCATCCTCCTGAAATGATTTATGAAATGGCAACCCGGATGGGCGTTGCAAACAAACTTCCCCAGGTAATCAAAACATGCAGCTATGGTGAACAGCAGCGTATTGCCATCATCCGATCTTTGATGCAACCATTCGACTTTCTTTTACTGGACGAGCCATTCAGCCATCTCGACGAAGAAAACCGTACAAAGGCTATGGAATTGCTTCTTGAAGAATGTGAAAAAAGAAAAGCGGCGATGATTTTTGCAGACCTCAAAGAACTTGATATGCTCAAAAATGAAAAAATACTCCACCTGTAAATGGGACTCAGTTCAAAAAATATTACTCCTTTTATTCATCCGGAAAAAACCTGGTCAAAATGGATCGGATATGCGGGGCTTACCATTGGCATACTCCTGCTGCTTGTTTCTGTTCAGATGTTCTTAAACATCAGGGTTCTGCTCAAAGAAGAAGCGCCAAGAAAATCAGGTGCTTTCGACTATGTTTCTATTTCAAAGGTGATTACAAACCAGAACATGGGCAGTGACAATCGGTTTTCTCCAAACGACATCCAGCTATTAAAAAATCAACCCGAAATTGCCGGTGTGGCACCCTTGTATTCCAATCAATTCAGGGCCACTGCTTCAGCAGGAAATATTTTACCATTCAGTACAGATTTGTTTTTAGAAAGCATTAATCCGGCTTTTCTGGATACACTTCCAAAAGATTTTCAGTGGCAACCCGGGCAGGTGGATGTGCCGGTAATTTTTTCTTCTGAGTTTCTGGAAATGTATAACGTTTTTGCACCTTCACAGGGCTTGCCACAACTTTCACCCAAGACCATTTCTTCCGTTAATATTTTTCTTCAATGCTCCGGCACCAGGGGAAGCCAGAATTTCAGGGCAAGCATCATCGGCCTCACAGACAGGGTCAACTCCATTCTTGTTCCCCAATCTTTTTTGCAATGGGCAAATCAGGAATTCTCGGGAGATTCTTCAACCCTGGTTTCAAGGGTTTATCTGAAAACTGTTGATGCCAACAATCCTGTGCTCCTCAAATTTTTGGATGATCACGGGTATTATATCAACAAAGACAAAGTAAGGTTTGGCAGAATCAAAGGTCTGCTGCAAAACATAACCGGAGCCATTGCATCACTCGGCATCCTCATGATCATTCTTGCATTAATATTTTTCGGATTTTATCTCCGGTTAAAAATTGCACGAAGCAGGGAAAATATCAAATTATTGATTGCGCTTGGGTATTCGCCGGGATGGTTATCCGGAGTTTTTTCCAAATCATTTTTACCGGTTTATCTCGCTCTCATTTTAATTTGTCTGGGTATCACGGAAGTTTTTCAATTCTTTTTCAGCCACCTTTCTTTTGCGCAGGAAACCGTCGGGCCTTACATCCACTGGATTGTATTGGCCACCGCAGGTGTCCTGTTAATTGTAACGATGTTGATTAACCGGATAATGGTCAGGTCGGAGATCAGGCAGTTGTAGATTTTCTCATTCCAATTCAGAATAATCATTTCTCTTTTCTCAATTGCACGTTGCCTGTTATCAATCACAAATTCATTATTGCACCCTTATTCATCATCCTTCATCCCTCATTTATCATTCTTCTCATCTTTTCCCGGTTCAATTTTTCCTTCCTTCAGAATTTCATTCATATCGCGATTATCATCAATAATTCCGCGGGTTTCAAGAGCACGCATATCCTTGGCATCTTTTAAAAATTCTGATGCAAAAATGAAATCATTCAACCTCTGGTGCTTACTGAAAACAAGATCTTTGTTAGAACCTTTCCACTCACTTATTCCATCTTCCAGGTATAAAATATTTTCACCAATCTCCATGACGCTATTCATATCATGTGTGTTGATTACAGTGGTTATTTGGTTTTCTATTGTGATTTCATGAATCAGTTTATCAATGAGCATTGATGTGCGCGGATCCAATCCGGAATTGGGTTCGTCGCAAAAAAGATATTTTGGTTTCAGTACAACAGCGCGGGCTATTCCAACTCTTTTTCTCATACCGCCGCTCAATTCATTGGAAAATTTTTTATTGGTTCCGGTCAAACCCACCCTTTCCAAAACTGTATTTACCCGTTCCAGTTTTTTCTTTATATCCCAATCAGTAAACATGTCTAAAGGGAACATGACATTCCGTTCTACGTTCATGGAATCAAAAAGGGCCACTCCCTGAAAAAGCATCCCGACCTGTTGCCGCAATTCTTTCCTTGCTTCCGGGGTCATGGTAGTCAGGTTCCTTCCTTCAAAAAGGATTTCTCCCTGATCCACTTCAATCAATCCGACCATGCACTTTTGCAATACCGTTTTGCCACTGCCGCTGGCGCCAATAATCATATTGGTTTTGCTGGTTTCAAAAACAAAATTTACCCCTTTTAAAACGGCCTTGTCGCGAAAGGATTTTCTGACATCTTTAACTTCAATCATGATTTTTATTCCCGTTTAAAAAGTGTTACAGAAGGAAATAGGCAATGAGGTAATCGGTAATCAGTATCATGATACAACTTGTAATCACCGCATTGGTGCTGGCCCTGCCGATTTCAAGGGCACCTCCTTTTACATAATATCCGTAATAAGCTGCCACGCTGCTGATAATAAATGAGAAAGAATAAGCTTTGGCCAGTCCGATCCACACATTTTTCGCCACAAAACGATCCTGCAACCCGCGATCAAATTCATCGGCAGAAAGGAATCCACCAAGTGCACCTGCCATCCTTCCT
This sequence comes from Chitinophagaceae bacterium, assembly GCA_017307735.1. Lineage (GTDB taxonomy): Bacteria > Bacteroidota > Bacteroidia > Chitinophagales > Chitinophagaceae > Ginsengibacter. The sequence continues at coordinate 12,595 of JAFKGR010000012.1, read as the reverse complement.
CCATAAATTCCAAGTACCATGGCTACTACCACCAGCATCGGGATGGTTAATAATGCACCAAGAATTTTGGGGCCAATCAAATACGACTTTGTATTGATTCCCATAATCTCCAGTGCATCGATTTGTTCGCTAACCCGCATGTTTCCCAATTCACTTGCAATCTTACTGCCCACCACACCGGCAAGTACAATACAAATCAACGTAGGTGCAAATTCGAGAATAACGGTATCGCGAACAACCAGCGCTATTGTTTCCCGGGTAACAAACGGGCTTGTCAACTGAAAGGCTGTTTGCACAGCACTTACAGCCCCCATGAAAACGGAAATAATTACCACTATCCCAAACGATCCATATCCGATTTCTACCGATTGATGCATAAATTCCTTCCAATACATTTTCAGGTTCTCGGGTTTGTGAAACATCCCGCGAATCATCAAAAGATATTTCCCGAAAGAAGACAACTGAATCATAAGGTGCGAAGTTTTTTAATTATTTCTATTCCTCCTCCATCTGCTTTTTTTTGTTTCATCATCGGCAATCTCCAAATGCCTCTTATTTTTCGATTGTGCATCCAATACTGCAATCACAACCATGTTGTAAATACTCCTCACCGGGCTTCCGAGCTGAAGTACATGAACAGGTTTGTTTAAACCGATCAGTACCGGACCTACCAGCTCGGTTCCGCCTACTTCCTGAAGAAGATTGTAAGCGATATTCCCAGCGGCTAAATTAGGGAAGATCAAAACATTTACATCATGATCGACCAAATCACTGAACGGATAATTATCTTTTAAAATAGCCTTGTTGAATGCGACATTGGCCTGCATTTCTCCATCCACCAAAAGTGTGGGATCCATTTCCTTCACTAGTCGGGTTGCTTTTGCTACCAGCCTGGCTTCAGGAGAATTGCTGCTGCCGAAGTTACCATAACTAAGCATGGCAATGCATGGAGTTATTCCAAAACTTCGTACTTCGCGCGCCACCAGCAAAGTAATTTCTGCCAGTTCTTCTGAAGTTGGATTGAAGTTTACTGTTGTATCGGCCAGGAAGAGAGGCCCTCTTTTTGACATGATAATGTACATACCCGCAACTTTATTCACTCCGGGTTCAAGGCCGATAATTTGTAGTGCGGGCCGGACTGTATCCGGATAATTTTTGGATAATCCGGAAATCATGGCATCAGCTTCACCGGTCTCCACCATCATGCACCCGAAGTAGTTTCTATCTTTCATCTGACGGATAGATTCATAATGATTAAATCCTTTTCGCTGCCGTTTCCTGAAAAATAATTCGCCGAATTCTTCCCTCTTGGCCTGCATATCGTCATGCTTCGGATCAATTATCGGCATGCCGGAAAGATCGATGCCATTTGCATTTGCGATAGAATAAATTTTTTCTCTGTTGCCCAGCAGAATCGGATAGGCTACACCTTCATCAAGAGCCAATTGAGCGGATCGTAAAATTTTTTGATTCTCAGCTTCAGCAAAAACAATTTTTCTCGGATCCTTTCTTGCCTGGGTTCCGGCCATCCTCAAGAGTTGGTTATCGATTCCGAGCCGTTTGTTCAAAGCTGTTTTATAAGCTTCCCAATCTGTAATCGGATGCCTTGCAACGCCACTGTCCATAGCAGCTTTGGCAACTGCCGGTGATATGGCAGCAAGCAACCTGTTATCCAGAGGTTTTGGAATGATGTATTGAGAGCCATACACCATGTTCGTTTCATTGTAGGCTCTCATCACAATATCGGGAACAGGGGTTTTTGCCAATTCTGATAAAGCGCGGACGGCCGCAAGTTTCATCTCTTCATTGATCTGGGTGGCTCTCACATCAAGCGCTCCACGAAAGATGTACGGGAAGCCCAACACATTATTCACCTGATTAGGATAATCGCTCCGGCCGGTAGCCATAATCAGATCAGTCCGGGCCGACGTTGCATCTTCATAACTGATCTCCGGATCAGGATTAGCCATTGCAAAAACAATCGGGTTTTTTGCCATGCTTTTGATCATCGCCGGTGTAACGATATTGCCTACACTAAGCCCGATAAAAACATCTGCACCTTTAATAGCTTTTTCCAGTTTCAGGTCTTTGTCCTTCGTATTGGCAAATTTTTTCTTGTCTTCTTCCAGATCTTTTCTGCCCTGGTAAAGCACTCCGTCCTTGTCAAACATGGTGAAGTTGGCAGGATTGGCGCCGAGCGACACATACAATCTCACACAGGCCATGGCAGCAGCTCCTGCGCCACTTACCACAAATTTGGCTTTGTCAATTTTTTTCTTTTGGATTTCCAATGCATTCAGCAGAGCAGCCGAACTGATAATAGCCGTTCCGTGCTGATCATCGTGCATAACGGGAATGTTCAAACGTTTTTTCAGTTCATGTTCTATGTAAAAACATTCCGGTGCTTTAAGGTCTTCGAGATTAATTCCTCCGAAAGTAGGCTCGAGAGCTGCGACGATATCCACGAATTTTTCAGGATCTGTTTCATTGATCTCAATATCGAATACATCGATATCGGCAAATATTTTGAAGAGCACACCCTTTCCTTCCATGACCGGTTTGCCGGCAAGAGCGCCGATATTTCCAAGTCCCAAAACCGCCGTACCATTTGTAATAACTCCCACCAGATTTCCCTTGGCAGTATAAGCATACGCATCATCAGGGTTATTCTGAATTTCCAGACAGGGAATGGCTACTCCCGGTGAATATGCGAGAGAGAGATCGCGCTGTGTTTTTGTGGATTTCGTTGGAATTACCTCAATCTTACCCGGCCTGCCTTTGGAATGATAATCCAATGCCGTTTCTTTTCTAATCGTTTTCGCCATATAATAAAAATTCAAAACCGGACATCCGGTTAATCTTTTTCAGAGGGCAAAGTTAATTAATCGGCCACAGCTTAACGGCAGGAAGCGCCAATCCAGGCCATCATACCTGCACCTGCCACAATAGCCTTTTCATCCACATTAAATCTGGCTGTATGTACGTTATTTGTAATTCCTTTTTCTTTATTCCCCACCCCAAGCCGGAAAAAGCAGGCAGGAATTTCATGAGAATAATAAGCAAAGTCCTCCGCACCCATGCGCAATTCTGTTTCTTCCACATTTTCGCTTCCGGCAAATTCTATGGCTTTTCGTGTAGCCTTTGTTGTTAGTTCTTCATTATTGACCAAAAACGGATAGCCGACATCGATGTGCACATCCACTTCCACACCAGACAATGCCGCTACACTTTCACAAACCTGGGTTATCAGTTTGTGTGCTTTAAAACGCCATTCCTCATCCATGGCCCTGAATGTGCCCAATAACTTGACCTCAGAAGGAATAACATTGGTGGTATGGCCGCCGTTGAAAGAACAAATTGATAAAACTGTCGGATTCAACGGGTCATTTCTCCGGCTGACTACCTGCTGCAGATTGGCTACCATTTGTGAAGCTGCCAGAATTGTATCGCCCGTCAATTGGGGAGCCGCCGCGTGTCCACCTTTACTTTTTACAGTGATGTAGATTTCATCTGCACTTGCCATTGCCTTTCCACCTCTGAAACTAAAATGACCTACTTGTAAACCCGGATGCACATGCAAACCAAAAATGGCTGAAGGTCTCGGCTTTTCAAGAGCGCCATCTTTGATCATCAAACTTGCACCACCGGGGTTTCTTTCTTCCCCGGGCTGAAATAATAATTTGATGGTTCCCTCCCATTCATCTTTCAACTCTGTCAGGATACGCGCAGCGCCCAGGAGGCATGTTGTATGCACATCATGTCCGCAGGCATGCATGACACCCGCATTTTGTGAGGTGTATGGAAGTTGATTTTCTTCCTGAATGGGAAGCGCATCCATATCAGCGCGAAGTGCAACAATTTTAGCATCCGGATTAATGCCTTTAATAATCCCAACCACCCCTGTATTGGCCACTACACTGAAAGGAATTCCCAATGACTTTAATTGACTCTGTACAAATTCAGAAGTCTTGTATTCGTGATAGCTCAGTTCCGGATGGGCATGAAGATGATGCCTGATTTCAATCAGGTCATTCTCATGTTTGGAAGCGAGCGACTTTATTTTTTCTAACAACATAATGCAAAAGTAGGGGTAAGGTTTTGATGGGGTGGATTATTAAAAAATCGGGTGAACCCAAATTTTGCAGTTGACTGCAAAACGACTAAGAAAGCCTAATGCTCAATTATACCGAAAGGATATCCGTAATAGTTCAATAAAATTGGCCTAATTGGTATTAAATCGTTTTCGCAAAGGCTTTCTAAGTCGGGGTTACCGGGATGCTTCCCTCAACCCCTTACGCACATTGCAGTAGCCTTTGAGGCTACTGCAAAATCCCGGGTGAATAATTTTTGAGCTACGGATGAAACTATTGTACCTAAATATCTTTCTATTTGTGCATTCTCGACATCATCATCCAAACTTACCGGCAGGATCCCCGGATGAAAAATACCATTAATGAAAATTAAGATACACATTTATGTTTATGGAAATTGGATTTTTATCCCTTGATTGAATACCTTTTTACATTGTTTCATATCCATCAAAAATTCCGGATAATCGATCTTTTAAAAAATAAAAAACCTCCAAAATAATCAAAATAATTTGTGTATTCGTGACCTTTTTGAATACTCCATCCGTGAAATCAACAATCAAAAAATATCATATCTCAAAATTTATTGCAACGTCACCTCTCTCATACTTTCCGGATCAAAATCAGCTCCCGGATTAATTTCGATCGTTTCATTCAGTAAATAAATATTGGCGCCATCCAGCATTTTGCTGATTTTTTTCTGATAAACTTCTGCTTCCTCTTTTGTCTGAAAGTTTCCGAATTTTAAACGGATGTATGGACTTACATACCACATGTAAGGCTTCTGTTCAGGAAAATTTTGCAACAATTGTGTCCTTACCTTAAATGCATAATTCCTATCCTGCGTATTTAAAATCATCAACCGGTAACCCTTTACGAATTGGGCTTTGTATTTCAAAATGGAGGTATTGATGGCCGACTCGCGCTGACCGATCACCCCCAATCTGAAATCGCTAAACACAATAATTCCACTGGAAAGTGTATCAGAGGATTGTGCCTTACCAACACCCACACAAGAAAAAAAACACAAAAGGAAAAGTACGGTCTTTATCATTTTTAATTTTAAAAGTTGAAATGAATTAATTTCCGGATCAGGCTGTCTTTTCAAAAAAAGCTTTGCTTTCTTCCACAATTGCCAGGCTCTGGCTGCAACCAATCCTGTTTGCCCCGGCATTAATCAATTCCTTTGCAAAAGCAAAAGAGCGGATACCTCCTGCTGCCTTAATTTTAATCTGGTCCGGCAAATGGTTCCTCATCAATTCCACTGCGTGGATACTGGCTCCCTTTTCTGCATACCCGGTCGATGTTTTCATGTAATCAATTCCGGCAGCGCCATAGATATCACAACATTTTATAATCTCATCGTCGGACAGCATACCGCTTTCAATAATCACTTTCAGGATTTTATTTTTCTGCCTGATCACAGGTAAAATGGTATTTATTTCATTGGCGATAAATGTCCAGTCTGCATTTTTGACGGCCGAAACATTACATACCATATCGAGTTCATCGGCTCCATCTACCAACGCCAAAACAATTTCGGCAACCTTGGCTTCAATGGCTGAATAACCAAAAGGGAATCCAATCACAGTACAGGTCTGCACGTTTGATCCGGACAAAAATTCTTTGGCTTTGCGAACATACAACGGGGGAATGCAAACCGCGGCAAATCCATATTGCCTGGCTTCACTGCAGACTTTCTCAACATCCGCCAAAGTAGTGGTTTGTTTCAAAACTGTGTGTTCGATATACTGCGCTATGTTCATCTAAATTTTTTTTTGAAATATGAAGTTAATCACAAAAGTAATTTTTAACTTCCAACCCTAAATAAATTAACGCTATGAGAAGAAATATCTTTTTCGTTTTTTGTTTCCTTTCATTGGTGATTACCTTTTCCACAAAAGTTTTTGCACAGGAAACTTATCCGGTAAATGGTACTACGGATCCAAGAGAAACAGTTTTTGCATTTACAAATGCCACCATCGTTCAGGATGCTGATCACATCATTCAGAATGCAACAATGCTTGTTCAAAAAGACAAAATCATTGCCATTGGAAATAACATCAGTATTCCCGCAGGGGCTGTGGTTTTAAATTGTGACGGCAAATACATTTATCCCTCTTTCATCGATTTATACAGCAGCTACGGAATTCCAACTCCACAACGCGCACAGGGAGGATTTAATCCGTTTGCCTCAACTCAGTTGACCAGTAATAAAAAAGGTGCTTTTTCATGGAATCAGGCGCTCAAGCCGGAAGTGAATGGAGCAGAATTATTTTCTGTCAATGATAAAGATGCGGCTGCCTGGCGCGAAGGAGGATTCGGTGCTGTGCTCACGCATCAGCATGATGGTATTGCACGCGGCTCAGGTGTGTTTGTTTCACTGGCCTCCGGTCAGGATAATCTTGTTGTATTAAAAGAAAAAGCATCTGCACAATATTCGTTCAATAAGGGAACATCCACTCAGTCTTACCCGACATCGATGATGGGTGATATTGCCTTATTGAGACAAACTTATATTAATGCAGAATGGTATAAAAATCTTCCATCCGACAAACCCGGTGAAGGCAAAAACCTCAGTCTTGAAGCCTGGAACCAACTCCAGGACCTTCCCCAGATTTTTGAAGCCAATGACAAATGGAATTGCCTGAGAGCCGATCGCATCGCCAAAGAATTCGGGAAAAAATATATTCTGAAAGCGGGAGGTAATGAATATGAAAGGATCAAAGAAATGGCAGCTACAAATGCTATTTTCATTCTTCCATTGAATTTCCCCAAAGCGCCTGATGTGGATGACCCCAACGATGCGCGCTTTGTCACATTTGAAGATTTGAAAAATTGGGAAATGGCGCCCGGTCAGCCCGCTGCATTTGAAAAAGCCAATATCAGTTTTTGCCTGACAGCCGACGGACTCAAAGATTCAAAAACATTTTTCACAGATTTGAGAAAGGCTATTAATGAAGGGCTTTCAGAAAGGGCTGCATTGAATGCATTGACCAAAAATCCGGCGATGGCAATAAATGTTTATGAGATGACTGGAAGTTTGGAAAAAGGAAAACTCGCCAACTTTATTATCACTGATAAACCCGTGTTTGATGCGGGTTCTGTCATCCTGCAAAATTGGGTACAAGGCACGCAGTACAATCTCCATCCCGAAACCTGGAAACCTTTGTCGGCTACTTATCACCTTGTGATCACAAATAACAATGGACAAAATCAGGAATACACTTTAAATGTAAAATCAAATAAAAGCGCTTCTGTAATCGGACAGGATACCCTCGCAGCCAAATTTTCAAACAATGGCAATCTGGTTCAGATTTCTTTTTCTCCGGTGAAACCCGGACACAAAGAAGGTTTGAAAAGAGACAGTTCTTCAAAGCAACCACCGCGGACGTTTGGAATGAGTTCAGGAAATAGTCTAACGGGACCGGCTATACGATTAGGCGGCAACGGATCAGGAAATACCTGGCAGGGAAACGGAACAGATACCTTGGGTAATTCACTGACATGGATTGCAACTTTGATAAAAGAATCGCCACTTGAAAACCACAAGAAACCTGAAAAGAAATCTGAAATTATCAGTCATGTCACTTTTCCATTTGGCGCTTACGGTTGGGACAACATGCCGGAACAAAAAGATATTCTGATAAAAAATGCCACCGTCTGGACATTAGAAAAAGACGGCACACTAAAAAATACAGATGTACTTGTAAAAAAAGGCAAAATTGCAGCCATCGGCCAGAATTTGAAAGCCAATGCCGACATCATTATTGACGGAACCGGGATGCAACTTACACCGGGAATCATCGACGAACATTCGCACATCGCCACTCAAAGCATCAACGAAGGAGGTAGTTCAGTTACTTCTGAAGTGAGAATTGCAGACAACCTGAATCCCGACGACATCAATATTTACCGGCAACTCAGCGGTGGCGTTACATCCTCACATATTTTACACGGAAGTGCAAACACCATCGGAGGGCAGACACAGCTTATCAAATTGCGCTGGGGTGTGAATGATACGGCATTGAAATTTCAGGGTGCTGATCCGTTTATCAAATTCGCACTCGGTGAAAATGTAAAACGAACTACATCGCGCAACAACAACAGATTTCCCAATACGCGAATGGGTGTGGAAGAGGTTTTGATGGATGCTTTCAACCGCGCAAAGGATTATGAAGCCGCATGGAAAGCCTACAACAATCGACCGAAAAACAGTAAGATGACGGCGCCGCGCAGAGATCTGAGATTGGATGCACTGGTTGAAATTCTGAATTCAAAGAGGTTTATTACCTCTCATTCTTATGTACAAAGCGAAATCACTGCAGCTATGAGAGTGGCAGAGAAATACGGTTTTCGTTACAACACCTTCACCCATATTTTAGAAGGATACAAAGTAGCAGACAAGATGAAAGCACATGGCGCCAATGCTTCTACCTTCAGCGACTGGTGGAATTATAAAATGGAAGTAGTGGATGCCATTCCGCAAAATGCAGCCATCATGACCCGCATGGGGCTGAATACCGCCATCAATTCGGATGATGCAGAAATGGCAAGAAGGCTCAATCAGGAAGCAGCGAAAAGTATCAAGTATGGATTGAGCGAAGAAGAAGCATTGAAAATGGTAACTCTCAATCCTGCCACCATGTTGCATGTACAGGATCGCGTAGGAAGTATTAAAGTGGGCAAAGATGCGGACCTCGTTTTGTGGAAGAATGATCCCCTCTCCATTTATGCCGTAGCTCAAAAAACCATTGTGGACGGTATCATCTATTTCGATCGCGAACGCGATTTACAGATGCGCAAAGAAATGAAGGAGGAAAAAAATAAACTCATTCAGAAGATCAGCGGAGAAAAGAAAACGGGAGGCCCTTCTTCAACTCCGTCCATTGCTTCGGCGCGTGAAAATAATAATTCATCTGAAGGGGAAATCGATTCTGCTCTGAACAACTAAAAAAACATTTACAATGAAAAATATTTTTCTATCAATCATAACATTGTTTACAGTGACCACTGTATTCAGCCAACCAGATATTTATCCGGCTCCTGAAAATAAAGAAACCATCTTAATTAAAAATGCAACGATACATGTGGGCAACGGAACTATCATTAACAACGGCAGCATTCTGATCCGCAATTCAAAAATTGAAAAAGTGGGAAGCGATGTGGAGGCGCCGGCAGGAACCGTTGTTTACGATGTCAAAGGGAAACAGGTGTACCCCGGATTAATCAGTCCGGTAACCAATGTCGGAACCAAAGATGTGGGAGGCATGGTGCCCGGTACAAATGATTATGATGAGCTGGGAGACATCAATCCCAACATCCGTTCCATTGTGGCTTATAACACCGACAATCACGTCATCAATGTTTTACGCACCAATGGGATTTTGCTCGCCAATGTAGTTCCTCAAAGCGAAGGCGGAGGGGATCAGTTGATTTCAGGTTCATCTTCTGTGGTGCAGTTGGACGCATGGAATTGGGAAGATGCCGCTTACAAAATGGATGGCCAGATACATGTGAATATGCCTTCTCTCATTCAGCGCCGTTCAAGATTTTCATTTTTTAACCCGCAGGCACAATCGCGTGATCCGGAAAAAGAAGGACTGGAAAAAATTGAATCGTTGAAACAATTCTTCAGAGAAGCACAATATTATTTAACGCAAAAAAATCATGCAGAAACCAATCTGAAGTTTGAAGCCACCAAAGGGCTTTTTGATAAAACCCAAAAATTATTTGTGCATTGCAATGCCGTCAAAGAAATGCTGATGGCAATAGATTTCAAAAAAGATTTTGGATTTGATGTGGTTATTGTGGGTGGAGATGACAGTTGGCAGATTGCTCCCCTGCTCAGGGCAAACAACATTCCCGTTATCCTGAACCAGATGCATTCGCTGCCTGCCAGCTACGACGATGATGTGGACCAGCCATTCAAAACACCGGCAATATTGCAAAAGGCCGGAGTTCTCTTCGCCATTTCTGATGTTGATGGCACCACGCGCGGCCGCAACCTCATGTACAATGCGGGTACAGCCGCCGCTTACGGCCTTACCAAAGAGCAGGCTTTGAGCGCCATCACATTAAATACTGCAAAAATTCTCGGAATTGATGACAAGACCGGAACCATTGAAGCCGGCAAGGATGCCAACATCATTATCAGCGAAGGCGACATACTGAACATGGAAGAAAGCATTGTGGATCTCGCTTTCATTCAGGGCAGAAAAATAAATCTCGACAACAAGCAATGGCAATTGTCAGACCGTTACCAGCATAAATACGGCATCCAGATAAAACATCCGGAGCAGATTAAAGCGCAATAAAATAACAGGAAGGAACCAGGCAAAACGAGTATGATTTCATTTCGGTTTTGCCTGGTTGGTTTTAAGGGGAAGGGATAGATGGCGGACGAGGAAGCCTATCCGCGCACCCCATTTTATTCTTACATTTACCCGGGAAAAGGGATATAGCAATGTAACCCGCTAACATCAGGAATCATTTTATTATAAAAACCTGCGGGAATTTACATTGCTCTGTGAAGTGGTATGGCAGGCTACTGATAATTTCATGAAATCGATAGAATTTTTACAGAGCAAATGCCAGGTCAAATTAGAAAAGGATTCATTTAAAGATAGAGATAGTATTAAAAAAATAACTCAACTATGAAACGGCAAAGAGAATGCGAACACATTAATGACATCAAAGAATTAAAACACCCAAAGGAACTTGTTTGCGAGGAGTGTATTAAATCAGGAAGCGATTGGGTACACCTGCGTACCTGTCAAACCTGCGGGGCTACTTTGTGTTGCGATCAATCGCCCAATAAGCACATGACCAGGCATTACCATGAGACACATCACCCGGTAGTTATTTCTGCAGAGCCTGGTGAGAAATGGCTATGGTGTTATGTGGATAATATCTTTGCAGAGTATGAATGACAACCGGCTGTGTAAATGAAAATAATGGGTCGCAAACTTTGATTCCTATCTGAACCTATTTCAAAAACCTATCAGAGATTAAATCCGGGAATAGGGCTTTTGCACCTGTGCTAAAATAAAGTGCCCGGTAACTTTCAGGTTTTTTAATTTGGTTGTTTACCCATTCAAGTGAATTCACAAGAGTAAAAAGAAGCAAAAAAAGTAATAATCGCAGATTTAGAAAATAGAATAGAATAAAATAAAAAACCCAATTCTTCCATATTGCAGATAAGCAATAACGATAAAGGGTTTCTTATCAAACAGAACCAAGAAAGAACCAGGTAAAATCCAAACCGCATTTACTTTTCGCAAGCCGTTTACCGGTCTCTTAAAATTGCTTAGTTTCGTCAACTTCAACCATCGCAAGAAACTGTTGGCAAAAATTATCCACTTCAAATGCTGAAATCGCTGTTCAAAATCTTTTCCTCTTTCCTTGAGAGAAAACATTTCTATTTAATCAAATCGCTTTGCTACACAGATCAACAAAAATTTTTGCCGGCCAACCTGGATTATGTGAGATACACAAGCCTGGCTTTGTGTTGCCAGGAAATATCGGTTAAAAAATTGCAGGGCAATCTGGCTGAGGTCGGGGTTTACAAAGGAAATTTTGCAAAACAAATAAATGCCCTCTTCCCCGATAAAAAGTTATATCTCTTCGATACATTTGAAGGTTTTAGCGAATCTGATATTTCGGTGGAAAAACAAGAAGGATATTCCGCGGCTAATCAGGATTTTTCTGCTACCAGCATCAACCTGGTAAAATCAAAAATGAAATATCCGCAAAACTGTATTTTCAAAAAAGGATTTTTCCCGGATACGGCCAAAGATGTTGATGATACTTTTTGTTTTGTTAGCCTGGATGCAGATTTGTTTTCACCCATTTATGAGGGATTGAAATTCTTTTATCCTAAACTCGTTTCGGGTGGTTATATTTTTGTTCACGATTTCAATAACGTCCATTACCGCGGTGCGAGAGAGGCGGTGATTAAATTTTGCAGGGAAGAAAAAATTGGGTTTGTTCCTATTCCCGATGTATGCGGAACGGCAATTATCACAAAATGAGGACGATGTTTTATTCAGTATATAAAGGATGTAATCTCTGCACAGAAACTATTTCCAAGAAATTTTTCCCATTAAGGTTTATCGGCTCGCGGTAATCTCAATCAAAACAAAAACAAGCGAAACTTAACACTTACCTTTTGAAATAATCAGCCCTTTGTACCCTGATATTTCGTGTACATTACCTGATATTTACAGGAAAATATTTCGCGTCATTGTCGCAATAGAGTGTTTACTGAAAGGATATCCGTATAATACAATATAATTCAGGTCTGAATAAAAATCCCTTTTAGTATAAATTTGCACCATGCCGAAAATTAAAATACTGGTAACTATTCAGCACCCAAACATACAATAAGCGGTATATATGTTTTTTAGTCTTTTTTATAATTTCAAATAGTTATGCACATTTTTTTTGCGGCTTTGAAGATTCTGATTTTTGTGCACATTTTTGACTTGAAAAAATTGATTTATGTT
>JAFKGR010000036.1 GCA_017307735.1 Chitinophagaceae bacterium | reverse complement strand
AGGAGGAATCTCATTTCGTGTATCCGTTACCGTACAACCCGCTGAAGCGTGTCGCCCGGATGGTGGCAGCACAACGATAAATCAGGAACCGGAGACTTGAAAACATCTATGGCGCGTCGGCCAGGTACGCCTTCGGCGGAACAGGCTTCCGCATCTATGACAAACTTTTTTTCTACAAATGAAATGTTCCGATGAAAAAGAAAACTCTTAGTGAACCTTTGTGCCTCCGTGCCCTTGTGGCGAAAAAATCCTTCCGAAAATGACTGACTATGTAGAAAGATCCGACCACTCAGAAGGTTTCAAAATCGCCTCCCAAAAGCTTTCGGAACAGTCAGGAATTCTCTTATACTTTTCCGTGCAATGGAATCGTTTTGCTTTGAAAAGTCAATAACCGGATTGTACTATTTATCATCATAATGCCCCCAGGAAGTAAGAATTAAAACAGTAACTGTTTCGTCATGAATCCTATACACCACTCTGTGCTTTTCTGACAATCGCCTGCTCCACGTTGCCGTTTTATAATATTTCAGCAACTCTGGTTTTCCTGTACCGGTTTTAGGGTGGTCTTTGAGTTCAGTCAATATCACATACAATTTCTTCAACAACTTCTTATCTCCTGATTTTTTCAACCTTTCAATATCCTTTAAAGCTTCAATTGAAAATTCTATATTGTATTTCATCCAAAGAATTTAGACGAGGAGATATTGATCATTCGCAGTGTAAAGCTTTTTATAAAATACCTTTAAATAGATCTTTTTCTATTTCCCTGGTTAACTTTATTTTTTCCCCGGCTTCAGTTTGTTTAATCGCACGGTCTATTTTTGTGTAGAATTCTTCTTCTGTCATAAGAGTTTCATCTTTTTCCTCAGCCGGCACCTTAAATTTGACTTTCATCTCTTCAAGTAAAGCCTTTATAACTGAATATTGACGGGGGTTACTGGGATATATGATAATAGGTTGCATAATTTTAATTATTGATTGAAATGAAATATAAAATTAACCAATATTTTCAATAACGTGTTTCGTTGATCGTTGTTCGTCTATCGTTTTTCGTATTTCGTTGTTAGTTGTTCGTTGTTCGATTTGCGATTTTCCGGGTTGGAAAGAGGGTAATTAGTTCTTTAACGAGTTAATCAATTTGTTAAGCATCATTTTGATCCTTATACATTTATTACTGAGGTTATTATATTCTTCACCGGATATATATCCAAGGTCCTTCGACAAAAACAGGTGGTAATTTGTTTCTTCTGCAGATCCTTTTGAGATATAAAGAAACTGAAGGAATTCCTTTTTATATTGTCTTGCCTGTCCTTCAACAATATTTGCCGGAATACTTACCACACTTCGCCTGACCTGATTGACCAGTCCATATATTTCCTCTTTTGGAAATGATTTTGTAACCTTATAAAAATCAGTCGCCAGTTCATGCGCGAGATTCCATACCTCCAGTTTGTTTTCCATTCGCGTACAATTTTTTTATGAATACTTAAATCTGCTCTCTCTATAAATATCTGCCTTATAAAACGAAGTAAGAAAATAATCAACGTCCATCGTCTATCGTCCATCGTCCAACGATCAACACCAACGTGTCTGTAAACCATCAACTTAATCCACAATCAAGTTTTCTGCAGTGCGAGATTATCGGGCCTATCGCTCCCGGAGATAGTCAGCCATCGTCATTATTCTTGTTTTTCCAAAACTCTTTAGTTCTAAGAGGTCTTTGTCGCCGGTTAACAGGTGCGAAGATTTACTATCCTTTGCCAAAGCCAGTAAAAAATTATCTTTCGGATCCCTGCATAAATCTATTACTGAAAAAACTGAAACAAGTTTGGCCTTCTTCTGAACGGCAGTCAATAAATCATCTAAATCAGTAAGGG
>JAFKGR010000035.1 GCA_017307735.1 Chitinophagaceae bacterium | reverse complement strand
ACGAGGAATTAGCAAGACAAGTAAAAATGATAAATTAAGAAATGACAAGAACGGCAGCCTATAACAAACGTATTTATGCGAGCGGCTTGACAGTAATCAAAAATTAATTAGTTTCGTTAGACGCCGCCCGCATAAATACGCCGACCGTTGTGTGCTATGCAAATAGGCGCTTTCTAATAATGCAAGAAAACAAGACAAAATTTAACCCCGTTAAAATCCTTGGCTTATGGATTTTATCAATGCTTATACTAACACCATTTTTTATGTATGTTTCAAACATTGGTGCGTCAGGAGGTGAACAGAAACCATTAACGACACTTGCAACAATGATTGCTGTAACAATTTATGGTGCTGCATTTATTTCTGCGTTAACACCGCTATTTTTCAAAAAATGGCTTAAAAGGAATTGGTGGTTTACTATTATAATTTTGATAACCTTTATTCCTGTAATTGGACTAATTAAAGACATGTTAACTGCTGACCCTTACTCTTATTCGGAGAAAACTAAAGAAATTAACGGAGACACCTTTCTGATTAAAACTGAATATTACGACGACAATGAATTTAAAAAAATCAGAAGTATTAGCTATTGGAAAAACAACAAAAAGGACAGTACATGGACAACATATTCAGAGAATGGAAACATAATTAACCAAGAGACTTATCGGAACGATACATTGATTAAGAAATAAGGCACAAGCACACAACAGTGGGCTTGGCGTTAGCGGGGCTGACGTGCTTTTCATCGGCTTTTTGTTCGCTGTTCATCAGCAGTTCCGGGCTGAAAATTCTTTGATGAACTTTTGTACTTATTCTGTACTTTAGTTCTTTTATCGGCTGACATTCGGGCGAAAGAATATAAATTTCCCCGCCATCGCCAATACGCGGCCCGTTAGCGGTCAGCTTAAACAACGACACTCAAAACCAGACAGACAACTAAATGAGAAGTTACGGATACGGAAATACAATTAAATCGTTTAGTGAAATCAGTAGTTATGATTTCATAAGCCAGATGAACGACAAAATTAAAAGTGAAATAGAAGGAAAAGGAAAAGAATATATCCTAGGAGTTGAAGAAGAAGAGTTTAAAGCCTATTTAATTGATAAGTATTCTTTAGAGCCATTAAATGTAGATTACGAAAGTGAGACAATTGACGAACCTACAATATCAAAAGAATGGATTGAGGACAGATTTTACAGGGAAAAATATCAAGCTGAAGTTTTTAGTTTTACTATCAGGTACAAATATACTGGTTCAAGTATTTTGTTCAGAGTTCAACCCAGCACTTGGACAATGACTTCTGCCGAAATTTACGTTAACGAACATAACAGCACAGTTTCATTTAGCTTTAAGCTATACAAAAAAGACCCCGAAGAATTTAAAAGAACCAAGAGTGACTTTCAACGAAGAGCATTTACAAATTTGGGAAATACCAATCAAGTTGCAACAAGTTGGATGCAGTCTTTGCCAGGCACAGTAAATTCATTATTTCAGCAACAAAAAAGTAAATACTTGCAGGAGAATGATTTTTTTACTGCCATTAATGTGAAAGTCAATAAAGAAACAGCTTCCGTTTTTTCTGCACCGACTATTAAAAAGAAAATAATTCCCCAGCCGGCAGTTTCTAAACACAAAGAGTTTTCCTCAGAACCAATGATGGCTAAAGAAATGTATGATGATATTCTTAAAGTTATTTACGACTTAGGAAAGAGTATGGAAAAGAAGCCGTCAACCTATAAGGACAAAGACGAAGAAGGAATTAGAGACCAATTTCTACTAGTGTTAAGTTAAGTATAATATGACGTATAATATTGTATATTTGGAAAACAATTATCCAAATGATACGCTATACAATCAAACTAACAAAGACAGAAGTTGAAGAACTTAGAGCGATAATCAATAAGGGTTCACATACTTCACAAACA
>JAFKGR010000011.1:37500-183493 GCA_017307735.1 Chitinophagaceae bacterium | reverse complement strand
GCATTAGTGCTAAACCTCGTTAAATTAGCGGGGCAGGCACTTGTACGCCTGATAGATTTAAAAAGAAATCAAATTGTAAATTCAGGAAGGTACTTTGTGACACTATTTTGCAATAGGATGGGGAGGTTGAGTTATTGAGCAAACCCTATTTTACAAGTACCTGTGTACTAAGGCTTGTGTTCTCTCCCTTTACAATTACAGAATAAATACCATAAGTCAACCTGGATTCCGTGTTCAGGGAAAATGCATTCAGGGAGCCGTCGTAATTCACATCTTTCAGGGATACCACTTGTCCGGAGGCGTTAATCAAGGCTATTTTAAAGTTTCCTCTATTGCTCAAGTCAAGATTTACCATCAGTTGCGAACCGTTGTAATAGGCTTTCAAAGCATCCCGGGATAATACCTGTACGCTAATTGTTTTACTATAGGCCGAATTATTCCGGGAGTTTAAATAACCGATTCTGTAATAACTTGTATTGTTGAGCGGATTGTTATCCAAATAATAAAAATTACCCGAATTGTTTGCAGGAACAGAACCTAAGGAGTAGAAGTTGGTTCCATTTGAAGAACGCTCAATTTCAAAAAGGCTGCCGTTTTCAACATTGGCCGATGACCAGCTAATCTGAACTCCCTGACGGGAAGACCGGGTTGTAATATTAGAAAATTTTATTTCCGGAATTTTTTCATTGTTAAGTCTCTCGGCGTTGGTGGTGTAAGCGCTGTTTAGCGAACTGTCAGAAGATATTTCCTGACCCTTTTTCTCATTATCCGAATTACCTGTTTGTGCACCTGCAATACCAAATACGAGCATTGCAGCGATGAATAAAAAAAGGCTTTTCATCTGTGATATTTTTGCAAAGATTTTAAAATGGGGGTGTGAATGTAGGTTATTTTGTGATTTATAAAAAACTTTTGCCTACTTTTCACCGCCTTTATCGTAAGGATGTATGATATCAATTACTAAAAAAGAGCTTAAACAATTCTTCAGCACTTTCGCAGGTTACATTGCCATTATCCTATTTCTCATTGTGACAGCCTTGTATCTTTTTGTGCTCAGGGATTCCAATATTTTTGATATTGGATATGCCACGCTGGATCCATTTTTTTCTATTGCGCCCTGGATTTTTATTTTTTTGATTCCCGCCATAGCCATGAGAAGTTTTTCGGAAGAATACAGGACAGGGACTTTTGAGATTTTAAAAACATTGCCTGTTTCGGGCTGGCAGATTGTAATGGGGAAATACCTGGCAGTATTAATCATTTGCCTGATAGCGCTTATTCCCACCCTGCTTTATCCCATTACACTTAGTGTATTGTCAACTGCGGGTATTGATGGCGGCGGAATTGCAGGATCATACATCGGGCTTATTTTCCTGGCGGCTGTTTTCTCCTCAATAAGTGTTTGGTGTTCGTCTCTGTCGTCCAATACTGTTATCAGCTTTTTGGCCGGCGCTTTTTTTTGCCTGCTTTTGTATTTTGGATTTAATGCATTGAGCAAGATTCCTGTTTTTGCAGGAAACATAGATTATTATATAGAAATTTTGGGAATAGATTTTCATTATCAAAGTATCAGCAGGGGAGTAATTGACAGCCGGGATATTATTTATTTTTTATCTGTGATTTATTTATTTCTTTTTGCATCGCGCCAGAATATCATAAAGGGTTAAGAAAGAATGAAACATTTGTCAAATAAATTTTTGTGGGCGGTTACAATCCTTGTCCTGCTTGCAGTCAATGTGTTGTCATTCTATTTTTTCAGCAGGATTGATCTGACCAACGAAAAGAGATTTACAATTTCAGAACCGGTAAAAACACTTTTGAGAAATACAGAAGATCCGGTAGAAATTTATGTTTTCCTGAAAGGAGATTTGCCTGCAGGATTCAGGATGCTTTCCCAAAATGCACGTGAGCTGTTGGACGAATTCAAATCGTATGCCCATGGGAAAATTAATTATAAATGGGTTTCACCCGAAGAGAATGTCCCGGGTACAAGTGTAACGTGGGCGGATACACTGGGATCGTTAAACATCGTCCCAATCAATCTGACAGTACAGTTGAAGGCCGGGGAGAAATCCCAATATATTTATCCTGCGGCGGCAGCTATGTCAGGCGGCAAATTGTTGGCCATTAATTTGTTTCCGGGAGCAAGGCCGGTAGTGACTCCCGATGAATTGAATAAGGCTGAATCAATGTTTGAATATGACTTTGCCCATGCCCTGCTGCGATTGAGAGAAACCACAAAACCTTTGGTGGCGTACGCAACGGGTAACGGAGAGCCGACGGGTGCAAATACATTTGACCTTGTCGAAAATGTTCTAAAACCCGATTATGATGTATTCACGCTCGATCTGAATCAGGAAAAAATTATTCCGGATACTTTCAAACTTTTGATTCTCGTCAAACCCACGGTCACGTTTACCGAGGAAGAGAAACTGAAGATTGACCAGTATGTGATGAGAGGTGGGAAATTGTTGTTTTTTATTGACCGGCTTCAGGCAGAAATGGACAGCCTTCAGATAAAAAACCAGGTAATAGCCTATGACCGGGATTTGAACCTGGAAGATCTTTTATTTAAGTATGGGGTGCGCATCAATCCGGATTTGTTGATGGATTTGCAAAGTGATTATCTCCCGTTTGATGTCAATAACAATGGGCAGTTTGAATTGCTTCACTGGAATTATTTTCCTCTTCTCAATCCCAACCCGAATAATATCATAACTAAAAATGTGGGACTGGTAGCAGGGCGGTTTGTAAATTCAATGGATACGGTCAAAGCAGAAAGAATCAGGAAAACAATTCTTTTGAACAGTTCCCCCAATTCAAGAACCATTGAAACCCCGGCCCTGATCAGCGGTGCAGAAAACAGGAATGCGCCGGAAGACGGAGCTTTTAACCGGAGCGGAATTCCCGCTGCTGTACTTTTGGAAGGCCGGTTTACCTCTCTTTTCAAAAACAGGATAAGCCCCGAGATGATGGATTCCCTTCAACAGGAGGGGACTCCGTTTATGAGTGAAAATCTGCAGGAAAATAAAATGGTAATCGTATCAGATGGAGATATTGTGCTCAACAATATTTATAAAAATCAACCCTTGCCAATGGGGGTAAATCCTTTCACTATCGGAACCCAGTTTGAATATCAGTTTTCGAACCATTTATTCGTGGCCAATTGTGTCTCATACCTCATTGATGAGGGTGGATTGATCCAGGCCAAGAGAAAAGAATTTAAGTTGCGGATGATGGATAGCAAAAAAGTGGATAATCAAAAGTTATCATGGCAATTAACGAACTTCGCGGCCCCTGTATTCCTGATTATTCTTTTTGGGTTGATATATCAGTTATTGCGGAGAAAAAAATTCAGGAACATAGGTTAATTTAAAATTATTATGACGCATACGGAGTGGAGTTATGTGGTGTTCGGGATATTGCTGGTTCTGGCAGTTATATTTGATTTAGGGTTATTTAGTAAAAAAGGCAAGCCGGTTTCATTGAAGCAGGCGCTTTATCAAACGATTTTCTGGGTTCTTCTCGGAGTGGGATTTGCAGTCTTCATCTGGTTTGAAGATACACCCCATCAGGCGCTTGAATACCTGAGCGCCTACTTTATGGAATGGGGGCTGAGCATTGATAATATTTTTGTTTTCATTTTAATCTTTTCCTTTTTTAAAATCCCGGAAGACCATTCAAACCGGTTATTGCTGTATGGAATATTATTGGCAATCGTATTGCGGATTCTTTTTATTACCGTTGGAATTGTTTTGATTCAAAAGTTTGACTGGATATTGTATGTCTTCGGAGTCATCCTTTTGATAACCGGAGTAAAAATGTTTTCGGCCAGCAAGGATGCAGAGTTTGATCCCGATAAAAATTTTATTTACCGTCTGCTCCGCGAGGTTTTCAGACTTACTGACCAGGAGTCGGGAGGGAAAATGGTTGTTCGCCAGGATGGCAAGAGATATTATACCAGGTATTTTGTGGTATTTGTGTTGCTGGCAGGAACGGATATCCTGTTTGCCCTGGATTCCATACCCGCCGTATTTGCCATTACACAGGATAAAATGGTGATTTATACTTCTAATATCCTTGCGGTATTGGGTTTGCGTTCTCTCTTCTTTTTATTGAAAGGTGCGGTAAAACGTTTTGATTATCTTCATGAAGGAATCGCAATTGTGCTTGTGTTTATCGGATTAAAAATGCTGGTGGCGATTTTTAATATTCATATCCATATTGTGATTTCACTTTTGGTCATTTTGCTTTGTATTGGAGGTTCCATCGCTTTTTCTTTGTATAAAAATAAACAGACCAGAAAGGTTGACAACAGCCATTGAATACAATATTGATGAGATTTACAAAATAACCGGAGGAGAAAAATATTTTAACCAACCCGGGTTCTCCCTGGAATTTTTGTCATTGGACAGCAGGAAAATAATTGTTCCCAATAAAACTGTCTTTTGGGCATTGAATACCCACACCCGGAATGCCTCTGTTTTTATTTATGATTTGTATGAGTCGGGAGTCAGGAATTTCGTTGTAGATACAATCCCTGATTTTTCGAAGATTCCGGATTCGAATGTGATTGTGGTGAAAGATCCGCTAAAAGCCCTGCAAAAATTAGCAACATCTCACAGAAAGAAATTCAGGAATATTCATGTAATCGCAATTACGGGGAGCAATGGCAAAACTGTTGTGAAAGAATGGCTTTCGGAATTGTTGTCGAAAGATCATCAGATTGTTACCAGCCCCAGAAGTTATAATTCTCAAATCGGCGTCGCACTAAGCGTTTTACAAATAAGAAGTCACCATACCATTGGAATATTTGAAGCAGGAATAAGCACCGTTGGTGAAATGGCGAATCTCGAATCAATGATTCGCCCCCAGACAGGGATTTTTACAAATATCGGGAGTGCACACGATGAAGGATTTGCAAACAGGGCTCAGAAGATTAGCGAAAAGTTGCAGTTGTTCAGAAATGTACGTCACCTGATTTATCCGTCGGCCATTCAACAGATAACCGCGGAAATAAAGAAAAATAATCCGGGCGTGGAACTCTTTTCATGGGGAAAAAGAAATTCATTTTTTAAAGTCGGCAGGATAAAAGAATTGGCGAACCAATCGATAATTTCTTTGAGAAGTGAGAAGAGAGAAATTTCTCTGACAATTCCTTTTACAGATACTGCCTATGTGGAAAATGCCATCAGTTGTTATTGTGCATTGGAATCGATGAATGTTTTTGATGAGCGAATGTCGAAAGAATTTTTGAATCTCAGCAGCCTTCCGATGAGGCTTGAACTGAAACCCGGCATTCAGGGGAGTAATATCATCAACGATACTTACAATAACGATCTTCAATCGTTGGGTGTGGCTCTTGATTTCCTTCATCAGCAGACAAATAAAAAAAAGATTGTTTTCATTTCTGATATTTTACAATCCGGATTAACCAAAGATCATTTATACAGAAGGGTGTCTCAACTTCTCACGAATAAACCGGTAGATACTTTAATTGCTGTCGGTAATGATTTAAACTCGTATCAAAAATTATTTTCGGGTATCCCACACCGTTATTTTTTTAAGAATACCGGAGATCTGATTCCGCTGATAAATAATTTTAAGGTTGAGAATGCCGACATCCTGATAAAAGGCGCACGGCGGTTTGCATTTGAAAATATCACATCCAGGCTCGAAGCCCAATTGCACAAAACACGGTTGACCATTAATTTAAGCCACCTCATTCATAACATTGGAATTTATAAAAGCTTGCTGAGGCCGGGAACGAAAATGATGATGATGGTAAAGGCATTTGCTTATGGAAGCGGCAGCCGCGAGATTGCTTCCGTACTTCAGTTTATCAAAGTGGATTATCTGACTGTGGCATACATTGATGAAGGTATTACTTTGAGAAACGAAGGAATTCATTTGCCCATCATGGTGATGAATACAGAGCCATCTTCTTTTGAAAATCTGACAGACCATCGCCTGGAACCGGAAATCTTTTCCTTTGGAATGCTGAATCAGTTTTCCCAATTCCTCGCAGCCAAAAAGATTAAAGAATATCCGGTTCATATTAAAATAGATACCGGAATGCACCGGCTCGGATTTGAACCCAACCAGATAAATAAATTAATTGAAGTACTCAACCTGAATAAATCGTTGAGGGTAAAATCTGTATTCTCTCATTTGTCGGCATCGGATGACCCGGGACAGGATGATTTTACACTAAAACAATTCAGGACTTTTAATTCAGTCATAAAAAAACTGAAAGACAATCTGGGCTATTCTTTTATCAGCCACATCGCCAACAGTGCAGGCATCAGCCGGTTCCCTGCAATGCAATTGGATATGGTCAGGCTCGGAATCGGTATGTACGGAATCGATCCGAATCCCGGAATTAGCCGCCAGTTAAAAGTGGTGAATTCACTCTCTGCCACTGTTTCGCAAATAAAAAAGATAAAGGCGGGAGAGGTTGTCGGATATGGGGTTCATCGCATTAAAAAAGATAAAACCATTGCCACAGTTAGCATCGGTTATGCCGATGGTTATCACAGGTTGTTGAGTATGGGGAGGGGAAAAATGTGGCTTCGTGGCAAATTTGTTCCCACCGAAGGGCGGATTTGTATGGATATGACGATGATTGATATCAGCGGTATCCCTGAAGCAACTGAAGGAGATGAAGTGGAGATTTTTGGTGAACATGTTCCCGTGCAACAGCTCGCATTGTCCGCTTCAACCATTCCCTACGAAATATTTACAAGTATTTCGGGGAGGGTAAAAAGAGTTTATGTTGAAGATTGATCAGCGCCTGCTGGCAATGAGCAGATTCAGATCGGTGAACTTCAAATCAAAACGTTCACTGAGGTGGAAGTTGGTCAGCGCTCCTTTAAAAATATAAATCCCGCTGCGGATATTTATTTTATACCAGACCATATTATCCATTCCTCCGTCTTCCGACATTTCAAGAAGAAGAGGCATCAATACATTGCTTATGGCCTGGGAAGCTGTACGCGCAAATCCGCTTGCGATGTTGGGGACACAATAATGAATCACATCAAATTTTCTAAAAACCGGGTCGTCCTGAGTAGTGATCTTCGAAGTCTCAAAACATCCTCCATGATCTATGCTGACATCCACAATGATGCTGCCCGGCCTCATTCTGCTTACCATTTCTTCTGTAACCACCATGGGCGTACGTCCTCCGCTGGCGGCCAATGCACCAACAGCCACATCGCAGGTTTTTAATTGTTTTCCCAGTATCCCGGGTTCTATAACGGAGGTGTATATACGTGCGCCGATGTTATTCTGCAATCTCTTTAATCTGTAAATGCTGTTGTCAAAAATCTTGACATTGGCGCCCATTGCCAATGCAGTACGTGCAGTTTGTTCACCAACCATTCCTGCTCCGATGATAATCACTTTTGTGGGTGGAATGCCTGAAATGCCACCTACCAAAACTCCTTTTCCTTTGTTGGCATTGCTGAGGTAATGACCTGCTATCAGCATCACGGCGCTACCAGCAATCTCGCTCATGCTTCGTACTATCGGATTGTGCCCGCTGTCATCTTTGAGATTTTCGAAACTCAATGCCGTAATCTTTTTATCCATCATTTTCTCGAGTACTTCACGCTTCATGGCAGCAACATGAATGGGAGAAATAATAAGCTGATCCGGTTTTAAAAGATCAATTTCGGCTTCTCCGATGGGTGCACTTTTGACAATGGTATCGCAATCAAAAACTTCTTTTTTGGAGTAAACGATTTTGGCTCCAGCTTCACTGTAATCTTTGTCGGAATAGCTTGCGCCTACTCCCGCGTTGGATTCTATAATTGCTCTGTGCCCGTTGGCAACAAGGACGCTGACCGCTTCGGGAGTCAGGGCAATTCTGTTTTCATGAAAAGATGTTTCCCTGGGAATTCCAATATGTAATTCCGATCCTCGTGGCTTTACGTCCAAGGTTTCTTCAAGTGTTTCATAATTGAAGGAGGGTAAATCAAAAGGCCTGGGTGATTCCATTGAAAGAATTTATCATTAAATGTAATATAAAATTCAAAGCTATGCCCGGGGAAACCGGATATTCAGTTTTCTTGTGTCATTTCCTGTCAATTCAATTTGAACCCTGATTGCATCTGGAGGTAACAATCCGGGTGCATTTTCCGGCCATTCAATCAGACAGATATCCCCCGAATCGATGGCCTCGCCCAACCCTGAATTCAAGGCTTCATCCTCACTTTTAATTCTGTAAAGATCCAAATGAAAAATATTTCCCCTCGCTGAATCGTACTGTTGTACAATGGCAAAAGTGGGACTGCTTACAATCTCATTTACCCCCAAATGTTTGCACAGTGCCGAAATAAAAGTTGTTTTTCCTGCGCCCAGTTGCCCGCTGAAAGCAAATACACGGTATCCGTTTGCCTTTTCGAGAAATTGGGCTGCGGCTTTTCCAATTTTTTCTAAAGAATAATCTATGGTCATCTTAATGTTTGATGGATGTTTAAATTAAATTTAAACACCTGTAAAATTAAAATGAATTTATTTTGGGTGAAATGACGCCGGCTGAAATATTATATAAATATTGGAATTACAGCAGCTTCAGGCCGATGCAGGAAGAGATGATCCGCCATGTTCTTGCAGGAATGGATACGCTGGCTATCCTACCGACCGGAGGTGGCAAATCCGTTTGTTTTCAGGTACCCGCACTGATGAATCCCGGCTTATGCATTGTCATCACTCCCCTGATTGCACTGATGAAAGATCAGGTGGGGAATCTTGAAAAAAGAGGTATCAGTACCTTGTTTATTCACAGTGGAATGAGTTTTGGACATGTGAAAAAAACTTTTGAAAAAGCATTAAGCGGAGATTATAAATTTTTGTATGTCTCTCCTGAAAGGCTTGAAACCGGTTTATTCAGGGAATACATTCCTTATCTGAAGGTCAATCTGATCGCAGTTGATGAAGCTCATTGTATTTCACAATGGGGTTATGATTTCAGGCCCTCTTATCTGAGAATCGGAAATCTCAGGGGATATTTAAAAGATGTCCCTGTTATTGCACTGACTGCATCTGCAACGACAGATGTGCAGAAGGACATTTGTAATAAATTGAATCTTTGCGAGGGTTTTCAGGTTTATTCGCAACCGTATATTCGTGAAGCATTATCCTATAGTGTGTTTGACCCGCCTTCAAAAGAGAATAAATTAATTGAAATACTTAAAAAAGTTCCGGGTTCGGCCATCGTTTATTGCAAAAGCAGAAAACGGACAAAAGACGTTTCCAAATTGCTTTCATCTCACCACATCAGCTCCGGATTTTATCATGCCGGGCTTACGGCAGATGAGCGAAGGCAAAGGCAGGACGACTGGATTGGAAACCGGATCCGGGTTATCTGTTGCACAAATGCATTCGGGATGGGAATTGATAAACCGGATGTAAGGGTGGTTGTTCATTTTGATATGCCCGAGGCTCTTGAATATTATTACCAGGAAGCAGGCAGAGCAGGCAGAGACGGGAAGAAAGCTTACGCGGTATTGCTTTACAATCAAAGTGAAATTTCAGATTTGAAAAGTTTGGTGGCTGTCAGATATCCGGAAATAAAAGAGATTCGCACCGTTTTTGCCGCTATTTGTCATTATCTCGGCCTGGCGGCCAATAAAGGGAAGGATCTTTCTTTTGATTTTGAAATAGGTGATTTTCTTGAAAAATTTAAATTGAACCCGCTGCTTGTTTCCAGTGTAATAAAGATTTTGGAACAGGAAGGTTACTTTGTCCTCAGCGATTCATTCTTCAATCAGTCAACAGTTGAATTTTTTGCAACAAAGCAAACCTTGTATGAATTTGAATCGAAATATCCGGAATTTTCACCGGTGATCAAAGGATTGCTTCGAAGTTATGATGGCATATTTGACCAAAGATGCCCTGTTGATGAATTCACATTGGCGCGATTTCTCAGAATGGATAAAGAGAAAGTGAAGTCAGATTTGTTGGAATTAAATCGTAGAAAAATTATAGACTATATTCCGAGATCGGAAATTCCTAAGTTGCTTTTTTTGACCAACAGGCCTGAGGTTACTGATTTGGTGGTCGATGCAAAGAACATTTCTGAAAGGAAAAAAGCCTATGAGGCGAGGCTCGAAGCGATGATTCAATTCACGATACAAAAGGATGTGTGCCGGAGCATTTTTATTAATTCATATTTTGGAGGTGGCGAGGTCAATCCATGTGGAATTTGTGATGTTTGTCTAAATAAAAACCGCAGTCCTGTTTCGACAAATAATATAGATACAGTTACCTCTGTCATACGCATGAATGGCGGGATTCAGATGGATCAACTAAAACAGATGAGCAAGATTCCTTTGCCGGATCTTTTACAAATTGTAGAATATCTGAAAGATGAAAAAGTGTTGGAAACGGATTTGCAAGGAAAAATAAAGATGAAATAAAAAAGGGACCAAGATAGAAATCTAGTCCCGCTTTAAAATCCAATATCCTATGAAAAACCGTGGCAAATATAATTGGTAAATTATTTACCTGCAAGTATTCCAATGAATTTATTTTAAGTGATTTGTAAACAATGATTTAAATGAGAGTTTGGGTTTCTTTGAAACCGTTGCCGGCATTATGTTTTGAGCTTCAGCATGTAAATGGCAATCTCTAAAATGTTAAATTTAATTTTATATAAACAATTTTGAATTTGTGGAATGGGTTTATTTAAAGTTAGTTGGGTATGATTTGATTAAATGTGAAGTTGTGTACATTTTTTTGCAGGTTATTGTCAACGGTTCAAAACTGAATTCCGAAGTAAAATCTGCCGGAAGCACCAGGAATTATTGGAGAAATTCTTTTCATATCCTTTTTTAAAATTGAAACAGGTGAGTGTAGTAATGTGACGAATTGCCTGTTTTACTTTAATTTATATACATGAGCTATTGACAATATGTCTGAAATCCGGCGAAGTGTAGGAAGTACCTTGTAATTAATTTGGAATCATTGCTTTATATCCTAGAATTGAAGTTGCTGATGTGAGTAATTGGGCTGTTTGGTAAGATTGTTTTAACTTTTAGATGAATCTTCACAATTTTCAGGATTGTGGCATTATATATGTTAAAACACTATTGCGGAAATTTTTAATAAATTCCGGTATCTATTTTTAACTTTAGAAATAAAAGATCATGGAAAACAGGAAACCGAAAATATTGATTTGCGAAGACGATCCCAATCTGGGGATGGTTTTAAAAAATTATCTGGAACTGAATGATTATGAGGTTGAACTGGAAAGAGATGGAAGGCTGGGTTTGGCTGCATTTCAGCGGGAAAAATTTGACCTGTGCCTTTTGGACGTAATGATGCCCAATATGGATGGATTTGCACTTGCGGAAGAAATAAGAAATGTGGATCCCGATATGCCGCTTTTTTTCATCTCGGCAAAGACGATGAAGGAGGATATTATCAAAGGTTACAAGTTGGGAGCCGATGATTATATTACAAAACCCTTTGACAGTGATGTATTGTTACACAAGATCAAAGCCATCCTGAAGAGGAATGAAGAATTGCACAAAGAAGAAGAAAATGCAGAATATGATTTGGGTAAATTTCATTTTAATCCCAGGTTGCGTCAGCTCGGCGTCGGAAAAGATGTTCAAACTCTTTCTCCAAAGGAAAATGAACTTTTAAGGATGCTTGCTGAATACAAAAATGATTTGCTGCCAAGGGAAACTGCCTTGAAAAAGATTTGGGGCAGCGATACCTATTTCAACGGGAGGAGCATGGATGTATATATCGCCAAACTTCGTAAGTATTTAAAAGGTGATCCCAATCTTGAAATAGTGAATATCCACGGTAATGGATTTCGCCTTGTGGAAAAGGAACCGGAGGAAAATCAAAACTGAATTTGAATCAAAATTTCAATAGAACAGCCGCTACAATGCCGGCTGTTTCTGTTCGAAGACGGGTGGTTCCCAGTGAAACCGGTAAAAATCCACTTTGAAGGCAAAATTCGATTTCCTCAGCATCAAAATCACCCTCCGGCCCGATTAATACAATTCCCGAAGAGTCGTTGTTCTTTAAATTTTTCAACTCCTGTCTGTCGCTGTTATCAATGCAATGTGCGATAAACTTTTGTTTGTATTGTGGCTCAACAGATAAATCAACCAATGCGGTTACCTCATCTAATTGCGGCAAAAATACCTGGCGGCTTTGCAACATTGCGCTTGTCAAAATGTTTTTCATCCTTGCTACGCGCATTGTTCGCCTCTCAGTTCTTTTGCATAAAAGAGGAATGATTCTGTTTATTCCTATTTCGGTTGCTTTTTCTAAAAACCATTCAAACCGTGATTCATTTTTTAAAAGGGAAATGGCGATGGCTGTTTCGTGAACATCTTTTGAGAATGTGCGGCTCACTTTTTTTTCTACCTGTACATTTCGTTTCCCGGATTGAATAATTTTTGCATGCACTTCAAGGCCTTTTCCGTTGGAGAGAAGTAGTTCGTCATTTTCTTTCATTCGTAAAACCTGAACTACATGTCTGGCTGTTTCGGGCGACAGTTCAAAGACATCCGGATGGGTTGCCAGGGCTTCTTCAAAGAAATAAGGTAACTGCATGTTTGTAATGTTTATGATTGGGGAAGAAATTTATTTCTCCTGATTTTGAATTTTACAGATTTTCCGGTTGAGAATAGCAAAGAAAGTATTTTTTTGAGGTGAAATTTTGTACCGTACATCATTATTTTTTGCCTTTTGTCAAAAAATAAAAAATTATTTTTAAAATATATTGCTCATAACTAACTGATAGTCATTTTAATATAAGGTAGCTCTTAAATTTATTGCTATTTTCAAAGTAGTATGTTATACATAGTACCATAAAACACATTATCTTTGTGTTGTGATTATCGAACAGAGCTAAAAAAACCATAAGATGAATATAGAAAATACATCAAGCCAAATGCGCAAAGGGGTGCTTGAATTCTGTATCCTTTCAATAATCAAATTGGGTGAAGCCTATCCAAGTGACATTATTGATATGATGAAATCAGCCAATCTGAATATTCTGGAAGGAACGTTGTATCCACTTCTCACACGCCTGAAAAATGCCGAACTTTTAAAGTACAGATGGGTAGAAAGCACAAGCGGCCCTCCACGCAAATATTTTTCACTGACTGAAAAAGGCGAAGAGTTTTACAAGGAGCTGGAGACCACCTGGAATGAACTGGCCAATGCAGTGAAAACGATAACCAACAAATCGAAATAAAACCAATAAATATTCAACTTCTTAATAACGACATAAAATGAAAAAGGTAATAAACATCAACTTTCAGGGAGTCGTGGTTCCCATTGAAGAATCGGCCTACGATATTCTCCAGCAATACATTGAAAGCCTGAGATCATATTTTGCCAATGAAGAAGGTAAAGATGAAATCATCAATGATATTGAAAGCAGAATCAGCGAACTTTTTCAGCAAAGACTTAAAAATGGTGCCACCTGCATAACCGACAATGATGTAAATGTCATTATTGACAACATGGGCCGTCCCAAAGATTTTGCTGAAGCGGAAAGTGATGAAAACACATCAAATTCAAAGAAGGCAAATGAAGAAGAATCCACACACTCTTCATCCCAATTTAACTGGCAGTATAGATATAAACAGCTCTATCGGGATGATACCAACAAAATTTTGGGTGGTGTGTGCAGTGGGATTGCCAATTATCTGAATATTGATCCCTGGATAGTGAGAATCCTGTTTATCATCAGTGGCGTCGGATTTCTGGCTTATATGATACTCTGGATTTTTCTTCCTTCAAGCCAGTCATTGAGTGTAGGGGCAGGAAGAAGGTTATACAGGAATCCGGATGACCGCATTGTTGCCGGAGTTTGCGGAGGTATAGGAAGTTATTTCAACATTAACCCCTGGATCCCGCGTGTAATTTTCCTGCTTCCCTTTTTTACCTTTTTCTTCAGATGGGCCAATTTGGGATGGGGAACGTTTCCACATTTCTGGGGATTTACATTTAGTCCCGGCACTTTGATTATTTATATCATTCTGTGGATTGTAATCCCTGAAGCCAGGACTACAAGCGAAAAACTTCAGATGAAAGGTGAAAAAGTGGATTTGAATTCTATCAAGGAATCCGTGGTAAAGGAGATGAAAGGCGTATCTGAAAGATTAGAAAAAATGGGTAAGGATGCCGGAAATTATATGAAAGAAAACGGGCCTCAGATGCGCCAGGAATTTGCCCAAACGGTGAACAGGTCGGGTGGAGCTTTGGGAAGAATAATCCTGATTCTGTTTAAAGTTTTTGCCTACATCATCCTTGGTTCTATTGCCTTTGCTATACTTGCTGTTGTCTTCGCGCTTGGAGTAGCAGCGGTTGGGGTTTTTCCTTTAAAAAATTTCATTGTAACAGATGGATGGCAAAATGTGCTGGCATGGTTAACGTTGATATTCTTTGTGGGCGTTTTAGTGGTAGGAATGATCGTTTTTATTATCCGGTTGCTCGCCAAGAGAAGATCGACCAATAATTATTATCGAAACACAATGATTGGCCTGTGGATTTTCGGATGGATTTGTTTGTTTGCCCTGATATCCTTTGTTGGCCGGGATTTTAAATATATAAGCACACCAAACGAGCACACCATCGGGTTGAGTGATCCCGGAATTAATTCTCTTGTAATTATGCCGGTTCGCAAAATAGATTTCAGATGGAAACCCTGGTTGTCATTTGAACCTTATTCTGTATTCAACATTGGAGATGATACAGCCTTTGTTCCGAACATTAAATTGAGGATTTTGCAATCCACAGATTCCAGCTTTCATGTGAAATATCTGACTATGAGCAATGGGTATTCCAGGCAGGAAGCTGACAACCTGGCTCTGAAAATTCCTTTTGGCGGTTATCAACAGGACAGCACGTTATATCTCAACAATCAAATTCCGATCAACACGAACGATAAATTCAGAAACCAATTTGTTGAGGTATCCGTTTTTGTTCCGGTAAATCGCAGAATAAAAGTGGACAGAGATTTTGTTTCGGTGAACAGGGCAAAATTTTTTCTATTCAGAGGATGGGACGGGTATGATTCTGATTTTTCCGATTCATTTACAAGCTATGATTACGACCGGGATGTTCAATATGTAATGAAAGAAAACGGGCTGCAGCGTACAGATGATTGGAATGATGACAGTAATGATGACCAGCCCGGCGAAAAGTATAAGTACAGAGGACCTGGTCAAATTGATTCTTTGAAAAACCAGCAGGAAAAACAAATTGAACAAATGGAAAAGTCACTGGATTCAGCAAAAGGAGCTCATCAAAAAGAATTGAAACAAATGAAAGATTCCCTTTTGAACCAGAGAAATGAAATTGATAAAAAGATAAAGAATATCCAGGGACAGGCAGCTATGATTAATGTTTTGCCACCAGTGTTTCAGTGGTTTACCGTACCCTTTATCAGTAGTATTTGATTTTTGTAGAAGTTGAATGAAAAAGCCCTGTATCGTTGATGTACAGGGCTTTTTGTGATTTGTATATTGAGAAATCAATTATTTGCTTCAGCAATTTTCGTTTTGATCTTTCCTTCAATTTCGGCAGAAAGTCCAGGATTATCCGTAAGGAGAGTTTTGACTGCATCTCTTCCTTGTCCGAGTTTGTTTCCATCATAGCTGAACCAACTTCCGCTCTTTTGAATGATTCCGAGATCCACACCCATGTCGATGATTTCACCATTCTTTGAAATCCCCTCTCCGTAAATAATATCAAATTCCGCAATTCTGAATGGAGGAGCCATTTTGTTTTTCACCACTTTTACTTTTACCCTGTTTCCTACAGATTGGTCTCCGTCTTTTATCTGGCCGATTCTGCGGATATCGAGTCTTACTGAAGAATAAAATTTCAGTGCATTACCACCGGTGGTCGTTTCAGGATTGCCAAACATAACCCCGATCTTTTCTCTCAATTGATTAATAAAAATGCAGCAACATTTTGTTTTGCTAATAGTAGCTGTCAGTTTTCTTAATGCCTGGCTCATCAACCTTGCCTGTAAACCCATCTTGCTGTCGCCCATTTCACCTTCCAATTCTCCTTTGGGAACAAGTGCTGCAACGGAATCAATTACCACTACATCCAGAGCGCCACTCAATATCAAACGATCGGCTATTTCCAAAGCCTGCTCTCCGTAATCCGGCTGGCTGATCAGCAGATTGTCGACATTGACTCCCAGTTTCCGTGCATAAATGTTATCGAAAGCGTGTTCTGCATCAATAATGGCACAAACACCTCCTTTTTTCTGAGCCTCTGCAATGACGTGGATTGCGAGGGTAGTTTTTCCGGACGACTCAGGTCCATAAATTTCAATTACCCTTCCTTTGGGAAGGCCTCCGATACCAAGCGCCACATCCAGTCCAAGTGAACCGGTCGAAATAACTTCGTGAGGCTCCTGCGATTTTTCGTTCATCATCATCACACTGCCTTTCCCGAAGTCTTTGTCAATCTTTTCAATTGTGAGTTTCAGAGCCTTTAATTTTTCGGAGATTTTGTCCGGTTTATCAGTATTTGAACTAGCCATTTGAATGTATTGTTTGTTAAAAATGTAAAATAGTCTGAAGGGCAAATATAGACAATTAAAGTTATCAACACTAACTTCTTTAGCTGAGTGAATTACATAAATTTTAGCAAAATAAATGAACAGGGAAATGGTACAGAATTGAGGTAACGAAAATTTTCAATACCAAAAAACAGCGTGCCCAATGCACGTCCGCTACCAAATTTGCAAATTAATTCCTGAAATAGTTTTTTAACCGTTCACCGGCAGCCACCAGTGTCTCATCTTTTTTTGCAAAACAGAACCTTAATGCATGAACATTGGATTTCTGACTGTAAAAAGGAGAAACGGGAATGGCACCCACACCTGCATGGATGGTCATATTTTTTGCAAATGACAAATCATCTTCATCAGAGAGAGATGAATAATCAAATAATTGAAAAAAACTTCCATGCGATGGCAAGGCTTTGAATCCTGCACCGGTCAGTTGGGAAGACAATAAATCTCTTTTCTTTTGATAGAAATTGCTAAGAGATGAAAATGTTTTTTCATTTTTCATGAATGTTGCCAATGCCACCTGAACAAGATGAAAACAGCAGAATGCATTGAACTGGTGAATGGCTGCAAATTCCTTCATCAGGCTTTTAGGAGCAATGCAATATCCTGTTTTCCATCCTGTGCAGTGATATACTTTTCCAAAAGAAAATACCACAAAACTTTTTTTAAATATTTCCGGATATTTCAAAACACTTTCATGTTTCATCCCGTCAAAGATGATGGGTTCATACACTTCGTCACTCAATACATAGAGATCATGCCTGTTGACAATTTCGGACAGCTCTTTCAAATCAGACGAATTCAAAACTGAACTTGTCGGATTGTGCGGGCTGTTGATCATTATCATTTTTGTTTTGCCGGAAATGGCATTGCGTACCCTGTCCCAGTCAATTGAAAAATCCGGATAGCTCAATGGAATAAAAACCGGTTTGGCGCCATTTATAAGAATGTCAGGAACATAGCTGTCATAAGCCGGTTCAAAAACGATCACTTCATCGCCGGGATGCAGGACGGTGGTGAGCGCAGTATAGATGGCGTAAGTACCGCCGGGCGTGATACAGACTTCCTGCTGAGGGTCAATTTCACAATGGTATAATGATTTTGATTTTTGAGCAATGGATTCCCTCAATGGCAAATACCCCATCGCAGGTGCATATTGATTATATCCATTGTTCATCGCCTCATTGACCAGGTTGATGAGTGTTTGATCAGGATCGTAATCGGGAAATCCCTGTCCCAGATTGATTGCCTGGTGTTCACGGGCAAGCTGGCTCATGGTCGTGAAAATAGTTTCTTTGCCAGGTATTTTTCCTTTTAACATTTACAAATATTTATCGCCTTTGTTGCGCCTGATTTCTGAAAGATATTCTTTGATTTGTTGTTCCTTTTCTTTCTTGCAAACAAGGAGTGCATCCGGAGTATCTACTACGATGAAGTCTTCTAACCCCTGCAACAATATGAGCTTTTTTCCTTCTGAATGAACTATATTTTTCGTTGAGTCGAATAAGATGACATTCTCACCGGCCACCGCATTTTCCATGTAATCTTTTTCCAGGTTTTCATAAGCACTGCCCCAGGTGCCGAGATCGCTCCATCCAAAAGATGCGGGAATGACATACACATTTTCAGCCTTTTCAAGGATGCCATAATCAATGGAAATATTTGAACATAAAGGATACACTAATTTAATGGCTTCACTTTCCTTATTGGTATTCATAGTTCCTCTGGCGCCATCAAACAACTCATAGATTTCGGGTAATAGTTTTTCAAATGCAGCCAAAATATTTTGGGCTTTCCAGACAAAGATTCCCGAATTCCAAAGAAAGTCACCGCTTGCAATAAATGTTTTTGCGAGTTCCAGGTCTGGTTTTTCTGTAAATGTTTTTACTTTATATACATTGTCTGAAACTGCCGGCTGTTCATACTGGATATAACCATATCCGGTGTTGGGATAAGTGGGTTTTAATCCCAAAGTGACAAGTGCATTGTTTTCTGTTGTGAACCCAAGTGCTTCAAGACAAACTTTTACAAATCCCGTATCATTCAAAATCAGGTGATCGGCAGGGGCACAAATAAGGTTTGCTTTTGGATTGAGCTGAACAAGTTTTGTACTGATGTAGGCAATACAGGGTGCCGTATTTTTTCTTGAAGGTTCGCAAACAATATTATCCGGGTTTAGTCCGGGCAATTGATTTATCACCAGCGGCTTGTATTCTTCGGCGGTGACGATGTAAATATTTTCAGGAGGAATAAATTTTTTGAACCGTTCAAATGTTGATTGGATAAGCGTTTCTCCCGTGTATAAAATATCGAGGAATTGTTTGGGAAAACCGGCCCTGCTGACCGGCCAAAATCTGCTGCCGATTCCTCCGGCCATGATTGCAACGTAATTGTTGTTGTTATTTTTCATTCCTGTCTAAATTATTCCTTCCCTGACCAGATCGTGCAGATGAATAATTCCCTTGTATCCGGTTTCATCTGCAACAACCAGTTGGGTAATATTATTTGCCCTCATTTTATCAAGGGCTTCAATTGCGAGGTCTTCCGGATGAATGGTTTTGGGAAATTTGCTCATAATGTCTTTGGCAAAAAATGCGGATCCCATTATTTTAGGTTCTGAAATATTTTTCTCAAGCATTCTCCTCAGATCTCCGTCGGTAATGACGCCCTCCACTTTTCCGTTTTCATCTGTTACCACTGTCGCTCCCAATCTGCTCTTTGTCATTACAATGATTACATCTTTGATACTGCTGTTTTTCCTGACTTCCGGTCGTTCATTGTGAATATACAAATCTGCCACTTTCAAAAATAATCTTTTCCCGAGTGTGCCACCCGGGTGAAACTTTGCGAAATCTTCCGCCTCAAATCCTCTGAGTTTCATCAGGCAAACAGCGAGCGCATCGCCCATCACCATTTGAGCGGTGGTGCTGCTTGTGGGCGCCAGGTTATTGGGACAGGCTTCGGTAGCTACTGTAGAATTCAAAAAAATATCTGCACGTTTGACCAGTGTGCTGTTTTTATTTCCGCACAAGGCAATGACTGTGTTTTTAAAGTTTTTCACCAATTGGGCAAGCATGACAATCTCAGCGCTTTCACCGCTTTTGCTTATGATCATTACAATGTCATCGTGCTGTACCATTCCTACATCACCATGGAGCGCATCTCCTGCATGTAAATAGATAGCAGGCGTACCTGTGCTGTTCAGAGATGCCGCTATCTTCTGTGCGATAAGCGCACTTTTCCCTACACCACTTACAATCAGGCGTGCCTTGCATTTGAAAATCAACTCAACTGCTTTTTCAAAATCGGTATTTATAAATTCGAGCAGTCCCAAAACAGAATTGGCTTCTGTGCGAATTGTATGCCTTGCAGTTTCGGCGATGTCCTGTTTTTCAATTAAAATATTTTTCGTTTTCAAAACATTCTTCGTTTTATCCAGTGTGGTTGCAAACCTAAAAGAATTTGGGTCAAATAAAGATAGTTTTCTTTCCCGTAAAATAGTTGTATCTTTCTATCCTGCCATTCAGGGCATAATGAGAGTGATGAATGTTAAAAAGATGATAACACCGCTTTTTCACTTTCATTTAAATTAACTTTGAAACCCTTTTTTAAAATTTATGAAGGAATAGAACAAAAAATCAATGCCTACTACAAAACCAAAAGCGAAAAAACCGGAAAAAAAGGCGGTTCAGAGCCATAAGAAAGACACAGACCAAAATCTAAAAAAGGAATTACAGAAATATTTCGGGTTTAAGAATTTCAAAGACACACAGGAAGATGTTATCAAAAGCCTGCTGAGTGGATGCGATACTTTTGTGATCATGCCTACCGGCGGAGGGAAGAGCCTGTGTTATCAACTTCCGGCAATCATAAGTGAGGGCTGTGCCCTTGTTGTTTCTCCATTGATCGCATTGATGAAAAATCAGGTTGATCTTATCAGAGGATATAGCAGTACAGATGAGATTGCCCATTTCATGAATAGTACACTCAACAAAACTCAGGTTAAAGAAGTCAAGGATGATCTTTTGACCGGGAAAACGAAATTGCTTTATGTGGCTCCTGAAACGCTGACCAAGGAAGACAATATCGAATTCTTTAAAGATCTGAAAGTATCATTTGTTGCTGTTGACGAAGCCCATTGTATCAGTGAATGGGGACATGACTTCAGGCCGGAATACCGGAAAATCCGGGAAGTAGTCGATTCTATCAACGATAAAATCCCCATCATTGCATTAACAGCCACTGCTACTCCCAAAGTACAGAGTGATATTGTGCAAAATCTTGGATTGAGAAATCCAAAGATTTTTATTTCATCATTTAACCGGCCCAATCTTTATTACGAAGTACAACCCAAAATTAATAAAGACCAAACACTCAAAAGCATTGTAAAATTTGTAGCCCACAACCGTGGAAAAAGTGGAATCATCTACACCCTCAACCGGAAAACTACCGAAGAGATTGCGGATGTGTTGAATGCAAATGGAATTAAAGCCGCAGCCTATCACGCCGGACTTGATTCTAAAATCAGAACGGAAAGACAGGATAAATTTCTGAGTGAAAGAATCCAGGTCATTGTAGCTACCATCGCCTTTGGAATGGGAATTGACAAACCGGATATTCGATTTGTTATTCATTATAACATTCCAAAATCCATTGAGAATTATTATCAGGAAACCGGGAGAGCGGGCAGAGATGGATTGGAAGGGAAATGTATTTTGTATTATTCGCATAATGATGTTGCCAAACTGGAACATCTGATGCGCGATAAAACACTTACGGAGCGGGAGATCGGGGCACAGTTGATCAGGGAAACAGTTGCCTATTCGGAAAGTGCTGTTTGCCGCAGGAAAATGTTGCTCAATTATTTCGGAGAAGAATATCCTCACGACAATTGCGGAGGGAAATGCGACAATTGCAAACATCCCAAAGAGTTGATTGAAGTGAAGAATGAGGCTGTAATAGCATTGAAAACCGTACAGGTACTTGAAGAAAGATTCCCGATTAATTATGTCATTCCCTTTATTATGGGGAATCCGACTCCTCAGATAAAAATGTACCGCCATGATGAACTTCCGGAATTTGGTACGGGCAAAAATCATGATGAGCTATTCTGGAATTCCTTGGTCCGCCAATTGATTCTGGCCAACTTTCTCAAAAAAGATATAGCAGATTATGGTGTCCTGAAATTTACAGATGCCGGAAAAGCATTTTTGAAAAAGCCGGGTTCATTTAAGATTGCAATCAATCACACGTTTGAATCGGAGGGAACAGATGACGATGATGATGTTGCTGACAGCAGTGAAGGAGCAGCAGCAGATGAAAGATTGTTTGAGATGCTGAAAGAACTTCGTCAACAGGAAGGGAAGAAGAGATCATTGCCGCCATTTGTCATCTTTCTGGAAAGCAGCCTGATGGACATGGCAACTTTGTATCCGACATCGACAAAAGAACTGGAAAAATGCCAGGGTGTTAGTATGGGGAAAGCGATGAAATTTGGCAGGCCGTTTATTGATCTGATTTCAAAATATGTAGAAGAAAATAACATTGAAAAGCCTGAAGATTTTGTAATGAAATCTTTAGCGAGCAAAAACAGCAATAAGATTTTTATTATTCAGAATATTGATAAGAAGCTTCCACTGGAAACCATAGCCAAGCACAAAACACTTTCATTGGGACAGTTGTTGGATGAGATGGAAACCATTGTTGCCAGTGGCACCAAACTCAATCTCGATTATGCTATAGATGAGTGGATGGAAGAATACGAACGGGAGGAAATTATCGATTATTTCAAAGGTTGCGAAACGTCCAGCCTGGAAGTAGCACAAAAAGAATTGTCAGATGGGAACTATTCTATGGAGCAACTGAAAATTGTGAGGATCAAATTTCTTTCAGAATTTGGTAATTAATTTTTTCAACAAATTATTCGGATAATTCACCGAAAGCCCTATTTTTGCCGCCCGCGGAAATTGTTTGATGAAAACAATTAGTTTTTTCGCGAAATAATTAGGCGGCAAAAAACTGAAAAAGTTTGGTGAGATAGCTCAGTCGGTAGAGCAAAGGACTGAAAATCCTTGTGTCGGCGGTTCGATTCCGCCTCTACTCAAAAAGACGAGTGGTTTTTTTATGCCATGTATTACGTTTACGTTTTGTATTCAGCGGTTCACCAAAAAACTTATGTAGGATATACCAGTGATTTGACAAGAAGAATTGAGGAGCATAATTCAACAGGAGAGAGAGGATGGACAATCCGATATCGTCCATGGGAAATACTTTACACCGAAGAATTTGAGAACAAAACAGAGGCGATCGGAAGAGAGAGATATTTTAAGACCGGAGTTGGAAGAGATATGATAAAGAGGTTATTGAAAGAAAAATATCCAAATGGATAAAAAGTGCATGTGTCGGCGGTTCTCCGCCGCGGACTCAAAAAGACGAGTGGTTTTTTTATGCCATGTATTACGTTTACGTTTTGTATTCAGCGGTTCACCAAAAAACTTATGTAGGATATACCAGTGATTTGACAAGAAGAATTGAGGAGCATAATTCAACAGGAGAGAGAGGATGGACAATAAGCTATCGTCCGTGGGAAATACTTTACACCGAAGAATTTGAGAACAAAGCAGAGGCGATCAGAAGACAGAGATATTTTAAGACCGGAGTCGGATATTGAACAGTGCGGCTTTAGTTCGGCTGCCCTTTTCCTGTAATCAGGAAACTCAACAAGCTTCCATTAAAATACTGGTTCCAGCCTTTTACACAATTCTGATAGCATTCCGCCTGGGGAACAAGGCCTATATGTGTAAATTTGATTTTAGTTCCTTTACCGTTTTCTTCAATTTCAAAAGCCACATCCGTGTTCTTCCATTCTGTTTTATCTTCCTGAAAAGGCAAGTAGCAATCTGTAACATGCCATACTATTTTCCTGCCGGGAATTATTTCTGCAATCCTGAATTTTACCCATGTATTGCCCGGATGATAAGTGAAAAGTCCATTTGTATTTTTTGTATCACCTTCTATTGTTTTGCTCCACCATTTAGTTGGCTGGCAAATAGCATCAAATGCCTCCTTGGCACTGACATTGACAGTGATGCTGCTTCGGTAATTTTCGTTTTTCATTTTGTTTTATTTTAAAATTGATATCACAAAGCAACAGTAAAACTTTGGGTCGAAATTGTAAAAACCGGAAGTGATAACTCAGGCCTGATGCCTTAGTCTGGATTAAAATAAATTCTTCCAAAATCGTTGATTCCTTTTTCAAATCTTGTGGGAAGCAGGCCGGTAAAACGTTTGAAAGCTTTGATAAAATGCGACTGATCGTAATACAGGTTGTAAAAATCGTTTCTGAAAAAACTTTTTTCATCATGGTTGATCAGCGCCTGGTAATATTGCCTGAAACGAATGACCGATGATAAATTTTTCGGACTTACTCCCAGCTTCTCTGTGAATTTCATATTCAGCCAGCGGCTGCTGTAGCCGGTTTTCTTTTCCAGTTCTTTAACAGTTATCGTTCCCCTGGAAACCTGTATTTTTTCAACACAATATTCGAAGATAAGGTCTTCATCATGTAACAGAAGTTGCCTCACTAAAAATTGCTGTATCAATATTATTTTTTGTTGTGGCGATGCAGTATCCGCAATTTGTCGTGTTAGTTGTTTCCCTTTACTGCCAATTAAATCGCTCAATGGGCAGATCTGGTTTTGAATTTCATTCAGATTAAAATGAAAAAAACGATATGCCCCCTGTGGGGTGAATTCAATACCGATGGTTTCAGTATAGGTATCTTCTTCTGCACCAAGAATCACCGGCACATCCACCAAACCTGTAAGCGTAATATCCTGTTCTTTGGATTCAAATGTTTTACTGTTGATGTTGGCCACCATCCCGTTTTGATAGGAAATCGCCAGCTTCAGATTGCCGTTGGGCACCACGAGTTTTATGTCTTCAGTGGGCAACTTATCTGTGCTTTTAAAAAACCACATCTTTTCAATATACTTTTGAAGCGCAGGAACGGGTATGATATTTTTAAACTGCATGGACATAGTGGCAAAGCTGTTGGAATTCATGAAAAGAGCGAAACTAAAGGTAATAAAATGGCTGGTATGTGGATTTTTGACGCATGCAACAGGTACATTTAAAATCGGGAAGTTTTTCTTTGGGCCGGGTATATCAAATCTAAATAGGGCGTAAGTTCTTAACGAACTTTGTAGGTGGGGGTGATATCCAGGAGGAGAATGTCTATCACGGGCTTGGGAAGTATAAGAAAGATAGCAGCTGACTATATCTTACCTTGAAACAGGAAAAAGATTTATCTATCCAGAGTTAATAAGACGAAAGTATTAATGCCAGAAATTCGGAAATAGATTCGGACCCGTATTTTATCTGCCATGTCCAATCCATTAATCTTGTTTACTTTTACCCATGCACAAAATTATCCTCTTCTTCCTTTTCATTTTTCCTCTCACCTCTTTCTCGCAGCAATCTTTTTTCTTTGTGGAAACCAAAGATTCACTGCCCTATCTGAATTACGGATTGGGAAAAGACCGGTTAGGTGGAGCAAAAATGACTTTTCTTGACAGCAATGTTATTTTAAAAGTGGTAGATAGCTTCGGTACGCAATACAAAGTGCAGCTTTCTGAGCAACACAGTGCGTGGATCGAAAAACAAAATGTGGAAAGAACAGAGGGTGAATTTTTACCTCAATATATCAGTGGGAATTGGAGGGTTGAGGGTGATTCAGCATTTGATTATGTGGCTGTTTCCCTTCCCCAACGACTGCCCTACAATAGCCGTATGGATATTGATCCTGCCAAAATTGTAGTAGATATTTTCGGGGTGACGAGCAATACCAATTGGATCACGCAAATGCCCACAACCAGAGAAATCAAAAATGTGTGGTACGTGCAACGTGAAGATGATGTGATGGAAGTGAACATCGAATTAAAACATAAAACCCAATGGGGTTACCACATTTATTATGACAGCCTGAACAGGTTGACCATCAGAGTGAATCGACAGCCTTCCTCTCTTTTGTTGAGGAAAATGATAATTGCGGTGGATGCGGGGCACGGTGGGGAAAATACCGGCGCCACCGGTGTAAACACAGGAATTATTGAAAAAGATTATACCCTGCTATATGCCGAAGAATTGAAGAAACAACTTCTTGCCAAAAAAGTAAAAGTGGTTATGACCAGAGAAAAGGATACGACACTTTCCATGTTTGAGAGGATTCGCTTTCTGCAACAGGAACAACCTGATTTATTAGTGAGTATTCATTTCAATAGTGCTTCCATCGATACGGTTCACGGGGTAAGCACCTACTATCGCTATGTAGGTTTCAGGCCGTTGAGCCAGTTTATTCTCAAAAGAATGATGGCAATCGGATTGAATGATTTTGGGAATGTAGGGAGTTTTAATTTTTCGCTGAGCGGACCCACCGAGTTCCCTAATTGTTTAGTTGAAGTGGCATTTTTAAGTAATCCGCAGGACGAAAAAAAAATAAGAAGTGTGGTATTCCGCAGAAAAGTGGCACAACAAATTATTTTGGGAATAACAGATTTTCTGAATTCTTTAAAATGATTTTCATCTCCCGATTGTTCTGAAAAAAGTGGCTGCTGAAATTGTATATGTTGGATTGTGATTCATCAAAACGCTCCGGGTGCAAAAGTATTTCCCTGGTTAAAATCTCCGGTATCATATCCTTTCTTAAACCAGTACATTCTTTGTTCGGATGTGCCATGTGTAAAAGAATCCGGAGTGATGGTTCCCTGGTATTCCTGTTGCAGCCGATCGTCTCCGATGGCATTGGCTGCTGTAAGCGCTTCCTGAATGTCTTCCGGATGGATTACATTTTTCATTTTCTGATCGTAGTGTGCCCATAAACCCGCATAGAAATCGGCCTGTAACTCAAGCCGCACACTGTATTTGTTGTATTCTGTTTCTGTGAGTTGCTGGCGCAACTGATCCATTCTGGCTGATAACCCGAGCAAATCCTGCACATGATGCCCTACTTCGTGGGCAACCACATAAGCCATTGCAAAATCTCCTTTTACCCCAAATTGATCTCTCAATTGTTTTGCAAAAGAAAGATCGATATAAAGTTTCTTATCTGCCGGGCAATAAAAAGGGCCGGTGGCTGCAGAGGCTCCGCCACATCCTGATGTGGTACTTCCTCTGAAAAGTACCAGCGTCGGATCGGTGTATTGCTTGCCCATGCTTTGAAAAATCTGGGTCCATACATCTTCTGTATCGGCCAGCACAACCTTGACAAAAGCCGCTTCCTGATCGTCGGCTGCCTGCTCCTCGGCCGTCATTGGTTGTTGTTGCTGCTGGGGCATGAGTTGTTGCAGATCGTTGATATCACCCCCTCCAAGAAAGAACTTGGCGAGTACAAAAATCAACCCGATCACACCGCCGCCAACAGCAAGGCCACCCCCGCTGATACTCCGGCGGTCTTCTACATTACTACTTTCCCGTCGTCCCTGCCAATCCATAACTTTTGGTTTTGATTTGTTATCCAAATATATTTTTTTATTTAAAAAAGTGAAGAGAAAATCTGTTTGAGCCACTACCGGCCAATAATAAATTTATTTTGAAGCCTCTTCAGTGGCGTATTCATAACATTTACCGGAGTACTGAAATTTGGAGAAAAAGGGAGGAACTAATGTGGATAATCAGAAAGCTATTAATTTTTTAAGACAATTTTTTCACTGATTACTAATAAGTTGCAGATGGATGATAAAAAATAGTTGTGTAAAATTGTAATTTCTCAATGTATAAAACCTACTTTTGCACTCCTTAAAAAAATGCCGGGTTAGCGGCATAAAAATTTCACAGGCAGCAATGCCCTAATTAAAAAAAATGAGTAAACAACATTTCACAACAAAACATGCGAATGAGGCTACCGTTCAGCGTCAATGGTACGTTGTTGATGGTACTAATCAAACCGTAGGCCGCATGTGCGCAAGAATTGCGTCTGTTCTTCGTGGAAAGAACAAGGCCTCCTACACTCCCCACGTGGATTGTGGCGATTTTGTAATCGTAACCAATGCTGAAAAAATAAAATTCAGCAAAGACAAAATGGACAGAAAAGTCTATATCAATTTCAGCGGTTATCCCGGTGGTATGAAAGAAACCGTTGCCTCTGACCTTCTGGCAAAACGTCCGGAAGCCATTGTGGAAAGAGCGATAAAAGGAATGCTCCCCAAAAACAGACTGGGCCGCAAAATGTTTAAAAAGCTCTTTGTTTATGCAGGTCCTGAACATCCACACAAGGCACAGAATCCCCAACCTTTAACCACTACTAAAAAATAGAACGCATTCCGTTCATTAAACTAATAAAATGGAAAGACAAAAAAATGCAACCGGCCGTAGAAAAGAAGCGGTTACACGTGTGTTCATTAATCGTGGAGATGGCAAGATTACAGTGAATGGAAAAGATTATAAAACCTATTTCCCACTGTTGTATCTGCAAAACCAGGTGGAACTTCCTCTCAAAACCATTGAATCG
Source organism: Chitinophagaceae bacterium (assembly GCA_017307735.1). Classification (GTDB taxonomy): domain Bacteria; phylum Bacteroidota; class Bacteroidia; order Chitinophagales; family Chitinophagaceae; genus Ginsengibacter. The sequence continues at coordinate 155,414 of JAFKGR010000011.1, read as the reverse complement.
CTCGACAAGTTTGATATCGTTGTCAATGCAGATGGTGGTGGAGTTAAGGGCCAGGCAGAAGCTGTAAAACTGGGAATTGCACGTGCATTGCTTCAACTGAATCCGGAATTTCGTCCTGCCTTAAAACAGGCCGGAGTTTTGACCCGTGACTCACGCGGTGTTGAACGTAAGAAACCAGGTAAGAAAAAAGCCAGAAAAGGATTTCAGTTCTCTAAGCGTTAATTTTTGCAATAACTATAAAACAAAATTCTTCCTGACAGGAAGTCTAAAACAAAATAAATGGAAAATAATACTTCTCTACAACAGCAACTTCTGGAAGCTGGCGTCCATTTTGGCCACCTGAAGAAAAAATGGAACCCCAAGATGCTGCCGTACATTTTTGCCGAAAAGAAAGGAATCCACATCATCGATCTGAACAAAACGGTGGAAGGCCTTGAAGAAGCTGCATCGGCGCTTAAAAGTATTGCCAAGAGCGGTAAGAAAATTATGTTTGTTGCTACCAAAAAGCAGGCAAAGGAAATTGTTACCGAAGCAGCCAAACGTGTAAATATGCCTTTTGTAACCGAAAGGTGGCTGGGTGGAATGCTCACCAATTTCAATACCGTTCGTAAGAGTGTAAAGAAAATGCAACACATTGAAAAAATGTTGAATGACGGTACCCTCGACAGCATTACCAAAAAAGAAAGGCTCACATTATCGCGCGACAGAGAAAAGATGGAAAAGGTGCTTGGTGGTATTTCTCAAATCAGCCGTCTGCCGGCAGCTCTGTTTCTTGTGGATATTGGACACGAACATATCGCCCTTGCCGAAGCCAGAAGGTTGAATATTACTACCATCGGAATGGTGGACACCAATTGTGATCCGAACAAAGTGGAATTCTCAATCCCTTCAAACGATGATGCTACAAAATCAATTGCCATCATTACAAATTATATCACCAACGCCATTGCGGAAGGCCTTGCTGAAAGACAGGCCCAAAAAGATGAAGAGGCCGAAGAAGCAGAACAGGAAGAAGTGAAAGAATACAAAGTGGATGAAGGTGGTGATGAACGTGAAGAAGGCCGCCAGAGAAGCAGAGGCCGTAGCGTGGCAGGTAGTGGCCCCAAGAGAAGGGTTCCAAGTTCGAACCGTCCTCCTCAGGGTAGAAAATAATTTAATTAATCATCCGGAGATGATTTCTTTGGGAATATCTCCAAAAATATAAAACGAATGAGTACAGCAACGATAACTGCTGCAGACATCAATAAACTGCGCAAACAAACAGGTGCAGGTATGATGGATTGCAGAAAAGCACTGATGGAATCCAACGGAGATTTTGAAGCTGCCATCGATTACCTGAGAAAAAAAGGTCAGAAGGTGGCTGCGCTGAGAGGTGATCGCGAAGCAAAAGAAGGTGTGGTCATCGCAAAAGCAACGGATGATAAAAAAACCGGTTATGTTATTACGCTGAGTTGTGAAACAGATTTTGTAAGTAAGAATGCAGAATTTGTGGCATTTGCCAATTCTATTATGGATGCAGCCATTGCCAATAATGCGAATAATGCCGATGAATTAAAATCCGTTAAGCTGGGCAATGAGACCATTGCCGATAAGCTGAATGAACAAATTGCCAAAATTGGTGAAAAAATCGGGGTTACCCGTTTTGAAAAAGTCCAGGCTCCGTATGTGGCAACCTACATTCACGGTGAATACAGGATGGGAGTTTTGGTTGGATTCAATAAAGAAAATGATGAAGTGGGAAAAGATGTGGCCATGCAGGTAGCTGCAATGAATCCGATAGCGGTGGATAAAGAATCTGTTTCACCGGAAACCATTGAACATGAAAAAAGCATCGCAATTGAACAGGTGAAGGCAGAAGGAAAGCCCGCTGAAATGGCTGAGAGAATTGCCGCAGGGAAATTGAATAAATTTTTCAAAGAAAATACATTGCTTGCCCAGGCTTTTGTGAAAGACAGTAACAAATCTGTAGGTGATTACATCACAAGCGTTGACAAGGATCTGAAGGTAACCGGTTTTGTTCGTGTGGCATTAGGAGCATAATTTTTTTAATAGAAAATCATTGAAAAGCTGTTCTCAAAAGGAGCGGCTTTTTTTGTTCAGGACACCTGCTTTTTATTCCTGGAATTCTTCTGTCTTTTGTGAATGTCAGCGTTGCGTTTTAGTACAGCCGTTAACGCCACTAAAATGGAAACTGCGTAAGCATCCAATGAATTCGATGATTACGCAGTTCGAATTTAATAAGAATAAATCTTTACTTTCTAAAAGGTATGTGCATAACCTAAGCCTACGGTGCCTGCGCCAACATGGTTTTTACCATCCTGCGGATCCTTTTGAATAGCCCTGAATCCGTAGTTGCCGCCACCTTCTATAAAAATGTTGTTCTTTTCATTAAAGTTGTAGGCAAATCCAACCTCTCCTGAGAATCCGATGTTGAAAGTATGCAAACTACTTTTGACATCCTGGGTTCCATCAAAAAATTGTCCCGGTATCGGTAGGGGAATGGCGGGAATGCCATTGTCGGCAAGAGAAATATTTTGAGCATTCTTGATCTCCTGTTTTGCATTCAACAAAAATCCGACAAAGGGACCACCGTCAAAATAAAACCTCACCGGTGAATTCTTTCTGAGATTCCAGCCAAATTTAGCCGATACCGGGATGAGCAGATAATTCAGTTTGGAAACATTATTTGCATCCGCATAAATATAATTTGCAGGGCTTGAGTTTAACGCTGTCATGAGTTGGTCAAGTATGGCAGGATCAATAGGTGGCTGGCTACCTCCCTGTGATTGCTGAAGCCCCGCGAGGAAATCCGATTTTCTTGCCAACGCCTGGTTCCCATCTCTTTTTCCTCCCTGCGATGAATACTCAGCCATCACCTGGAGTGAAAAAAGTTTTGAGAAATGATATTCTCCGGAAATAGCTTCATCTATACCGAATCTTGATTTATAATCAGTACTCAATGGAAAGGCTGCGCCGCCGCCACCAGTCAGATTTGGGATACTGATTCCCGACCTTACGCCCAATGAGAAGTTTTGTGCCCCCGCTGAAAATGCGAAGAACATTCCAAAGCACAAAAGAAAAAATGATTTGATTTTCTTTATCATACTATGAGATTTAATAGTGATTTATTTAATGAATAATGAAAAATAGTGAAATGAATTTTGGTTTATTGGTTTGTTTTTTAATCTGAGAAATCATAACAAAGATAGTACCACCTTACAGGATGAAGTTTTTTTACTTGTTTCAACCTTACGAAGCTGGTAAATTTTTTATTCTGCCTTTTTCCAAAAGATCAACAGGAGAGATGAATCATGCCGGCTTTACTACGTAATTACAAGTATGCTTATGCGGTAATTCAAAAATAGAAAAATATTATTTCTCTGTTGTTTCATTCTGGTAAAGTGTTATTTATAAACAGGTTTTCGGGTGTACCTTAGCCTCCTGTAAAAAATGAAACAAATTATGAAAGCTGTCCGGATGGTGGGAATCAATAAACCACTGGAATTGCAGGAAATTCCAATTCCTGAAATTGGAGAACGCGATATTTTGGTGAGGGTGAAAGCTGCCGGTATTTGTCATTCAGATGCACATTATCGCGCCGGCCTTTCTGCTGTTGGTTTTTTGCCGATTACTCTCGGGCATGAGGTTGCAGGTGTGGTAGAAAAAATGGGTTCACAGGTAACCAATGTAAAAGCGGGAGACCGGGTGTGCCTTCATTATCTGATAACCTGTGGAGATTGTTACTATTGCTCAAGGGGCAACGAGCAATTTTGTACACATGGTAAAATGATCGGCCATCATACCAATGGTGGTTATGCGGAATATATTGCGATCCCGGCGAGGAATGCCATTCATCTTCCGGATGGAATCCCATTTGAACAGGGAGCTACTTTGATGTGTGCCTCTGCTACTGCATTTCATGCTTTGTTGAAAGCAAGGATCAAACCCGGAGATAAAGTGGCAGTATTTGGTGTAGGTGGTTTGGGACAATCGGCTATCCAACTGGCAAAAGCCTTTGGCGCTACCAAAGTTTTTGCTATCGATATCAATGAGGATAAACTGAAGCTTGCGCGGACGCACAGGGCCATTCCCATCAACGGAAAAATCCAGGATCCGGTGGCTGAAATTAAAAAACAAACCGACGGAACGGGTGCGGATGTAGCCATTGAAATGATTGGTTTGCCCGTGACACAAAAGCAGGCATTGCAATGTGTGGGCCCATTGGGAAGGGTAGTTTTGGTCGGACTGTCCAATAAAGAAATTTCGGTTAACACCTACTCCGAAATTTTGGGTAATGAAGTTGAATTGATCGGATCCAATGACCATTTGTTGCATGAGCTCCCTCACTTGATAGAATTTACTTCGCAAAAAATGCTGGATGTTTCCAAAGTTGTTTCCCGGACTATTCCGCTGGATGCCGGTGCAATCAACCAAACACTGGATGCTCTGGAAAAGTTCGATGCAGGTGTGAGAACGGTCATTATTCCGGAATGATATTTTTTAAAAGAAATTATTCAAAGAAATTTTTAAAACATGGACAAAACGATGGGTACAAAAACTCCCGGAATACGATTTCGTGAAGCGATGCAAAAAGAAAACCCATTGCAGATAGTGGGCGCTATTAATGCAAATCATGCATTGCTGGCCCAACATGCCGGATTCAATGCTGTTTATCTTTCGGGAGGCGGAGTAGCTGCTGGTTCATTGGGAATCCCCGACCTGGGAATTACCAATCTCGAAGATGTATTGATCGACATTCGCCGTATTACCAATGTGTGCGATCTTCCTTTGCTTGTGGATGTGGATACCGGATTTGGGCCTTCTGCCTTTAATATTGGGCGAACTGTAAAGTCTCTGATCAAAGAAGGAGCTGCCGCCCTGCATATCGAAGATCAGGTGGGAGCCAAACGTTGCGGCCATCGCCCGGGAAAAGAGGTGGTTAGCAAAGAAGAAATGGCAGACCGGATTAAATCTGCCGCGGATGCACGTACAGACGAAAATTTTGTATTGGGTGCACGCACAGATGCATTTGCCATGGAAGGTTTGGAAAAAACCCTGGAACGCGCTGTTGCTTACAAAGAGGCAGGTGCTGATTTTATTTTTGCAGAAGCTGTTCCGGATTTGAGTTTTTATCAAAAATTTGTGGACGCCACGGGAATTCCGGTTCTGGCCAATATCACCGAATTCGGAATGATAAAAATGTACACCGTGGATGAGTTGAAAGCGGCAGGGGTTGGTTTAATTTTATATCCTCTTTCTGCCTTTCGTGCTGCCAATAAAGCTGCGCAAAATGTATATGAGCACATCAGAAAAGATGGCACTCAAAAGAATGTATTGGATACCATGCAAACGCGCGATGAACTTTACAAGAGCATCGGCTATTACGCATACGAACAAAAATTAGATAATCTTTTTAAACATAACAGAGATGGCAACTAAACAAACTGCAACGAAGGAAATACCTTTTAAACCCAAAAAAAGTGTAGCGCTTTCCGGCGTTGCTGCCGGGAATACGGCTCTTTGCACTGTCGGCAAAAGCGGAAATGATCTTCATTACCGTGGTTACGATATTCTTGATCTGGCCGAGAAAACCCAGTTTGAAGAAGTGGCGTATCTGCTTCTTTACGGAGCGTTGCCGACGCAAACACAACTCAATGCCTACAAAGCAAAACTGAAATCGTTAAGGGGGCTTCCCCATGCTTTGAAAGTTATTTTGAAGAAAATACCGGCTGCTGCCCATCCGATGGATGTATTGCGTACATCAGTTTCTGCAATGGGTGCTATCGAACCTGAAAAAGACCAGCACACACTTTCCGGAGCAAGGGATATAGCAGATAAGTTGATAGCCTCTTATGCCTCGGCACTGTTGTATTGGTATCACTATTCTCACAACGGAAAAGAAATAGAAGTGGAAACAGATGATGATTCGGTGGGAGGACATTTTCTTCATCTGTTGCACGGAACCAAACCTTCAGATTCCTGGGTAAAGGCTATGCAGATTTCGCTGAACCTGTATGCAGAACATGAGTACAATGCTTCTACTTTTACAGGAAGAGTCATTGCCGGAACCGGCTCGGATGTTTTTTCTGCAGTGACAGGTGCTATCGGTGCATTGAGAGGTCCAAAGCATGGAGGCGCTAATGAAGTGGCTTACGAAATTCAAAGCCGTTATGCTTCGCCGGATGCAGCCGAAACAGATATCAAGACGAGGCTCACCAATAAAGAAATTATCATTGGTTTTGGCCATCCTGTTTATACAATTTCCGATCCGAGGAATGTAGTTATTAAAAAAGTTGCCGGAAACCTTTCTAAGGAAGCCGGAGACACGCTGCTCTTTGATGTGGCCGCCAGATTGGAAAGTGTAATGTGGAAAGAGAAAAAAATGTTCCCGAATCTGGATTGGTTTTCTGCCGTAGCCTATCACATGATGGGTGTGCCCACGTACATGTTTACACCTTTGTTTGTTATTTCAAGAACCACCGGATGGTGTGCACACATTATTGAACAAAGGCAGGATGGAAAAATCATCAGGCCAAGCGCCAATTACATCGGGCCTGAAAACAGGAAATTCATTCCCATCGAAAAAAGAAAATAAAACACCTGGAAAATAAAGAAAAATGTCATCACACATTTCAAATAAGAGACCTCAACCTGACAAGGTATTGACAGATATTGCCGACTATGTTTTGACCTATGAGATCAAAAATGACCTGGCATGGAAAACGGCGCATTATTGTTTGTTGGATACGATTGGTTGCGGATTAGAAGCGCTGACATATCCCGCATGTACGAAACTGTTAGGCCCGGTTGTAAAAGGAACGATTGTACCGAATGGGGCCAAAGTACCCGGCACACAATTCCAGTTAGATCCGGTGCAGGCTGCATTTAATATCGGAGCTATTATCCGCTGGCTCGATTTTAATGATACTTTTTTGGCGGCAGAGTGGGGGCATCCTTCTGACAATTTGGGAGGGATCCTGGCAACTGCCGACTGGCTTTCCAGAACGCATATTGCCGAAGGGAAAAAACCACTGAAGATGAAACAGGTGTTGGAAGGAATGATTATGGCTCATGAAATTCAGGGAGTGATGGCATTGGAAAATTCATTCAACAAAGTTGGCCTGGATCATGTGCTACTCGTTAAACTTGCTTCAACTGCCGTGGTAGGAAAATTAATCGGGCTTACCAGGGATGAGTTGATTAATGCCATATCGCTGGTGTTTGTGGATGGACAGTCGTTGCGCACTTACCGGCACGCACCCAATACGGGCAGCCGTAAATCATGGGCTGCCGGCGATGCCACATCGAGAGCAGTGAGACTAGCTCTCATGGCAAAGACAGGTGAGATGGGTTATCCTTCAGTACTGACTGCCAAAACCTGGGGATTTTATGATGTTTCTTTCAAAGGAAATGAATTCAAATTTCAGCGCCCTTATGGTTCTTATGTAATGGAAAATGTTTTGTTCAAAATTTCTTTCCCTGCAGAGTTCCATTCTCAAACCGCGGTAGAGGCTGCAATGACTTTGCACGGCAAGCTGAATAAAATGGGTAAGACAACTGGCGATATCAAAAAGATTACCATTCGCACCCATGAAGCAGCAATTCGGATCATTGATAAAAAGGGCCCGTTATACAATCCGGCCGATCGTGACCATTGCATTCAATACATGATTGCTGTTCCATTGATCTTTGGAAGGCTGACTGCAAAGGATTATGAGAATAATGTAGCTTCTGATCCGAGGATTGATGTGTTACGTGACAAAATGAAATGTGTGGAAGATGTACAGTTTACGAAGGATTATCACGATCCGGAAAAGCGTTCTATTGCAAACGGGCTTACTATAGAATTGAATGACGGTACAGTGATGGATGAGGTTTTGGTGGAATATCCCATTGGCCACAAACGCAGAAGGGAAGAAGGCATTCCCAAATTGGTTGAAAAATTCAAAATAAATCTGACAAGAAAGTTCCCGGAAAAACAACAGAAAATGATCCTTGATTATTCTTTGGATTTCGAAACATTGACCCAATTGGATGTCAATGAATTTGTCGATTTGCTGGTGATTTGACATGCTGTTTTGGAAAACTGAATTGGATTCAGATCAACAAATCGTTTAGCTGATCAATTTAAAATATGAAGGTAACCACTTGGTTATCGGCTGCCATTTAATGATCCGGTTGAAGGAAATGATTCCGATTATACAAACAATAATTCCGGCAATTACATCGAGTAAATAATGGTGTCCGGTATAGATGGCGGAAAGCCAGATGCCAATCATAATGATACCAAACAGAATATTGACAAGTCCCAACTTATTTTTCAATCCATAATAAAGAACAAGTAAAGGATAGGCGGAATGCAATGAGGGCATAGCTGCAAACACATTGGAACTCTGAGAGTACAAACTGTGGAAAATCCTTACACCCACGAGCATATCAAATCTTGCAAGCCCTGCTGTGTTGCCGGGGGTTGCAGCTTTAAAAATAGTTCCATAGTTCTCAATATACCAGGGCGGGGCTGCCGGATAAATATAATAAATGACAAATCCAATCAGATTGATCCACAAAAACGTAAGAGAGAATTTCAGAAACTCCATCCGGTTTTTATAAAATAAATAGGCAGCTAAAAATATGGGAACCGGCACCCAGCAGAGATAAAATAATCCGCTCATTAAATCGAAAGCCGGATTCTGATATTTTTCAAACAATTCATGAGGAGTAAGAACAACACCCCTGTAGTTTACTCCAAATAAATTTTTTTCATGGTCATACAAGTCTTTGATGTGAACGTTGTTCACGTCATAGTTTGGAAGCAATTTCATGTAGTCGAAAATGACCCAATAAGCGATGAAGACTGAAAACCCCAGGATAATTTTTCTTGATGGAGCAGAGGCCAGATACATAATCCAGAAAAGGCAGACCAGCACGAGCTGCTCTACCTTGAACCCTATGAAAATAGCTGATACGGCAAGGTATATTGCTGAAATAACAGCTATCAGTAAAATGTGTTTTGAATTAAACTTTTTCTCTTCCGGTGTATTTCCCACTTTATTATTTTGAAACGGTCGTTTTTCCCGATGTCATTTTTTTAGACGGGAAATTGGTGTGAAAAAGATCGTCCCACATCAGTGTACTTACCCCATATCCTTTGTGAGGATCCTGATAATGATGAAGCATGTGCTGTGCTTTCAATTTCTGAAAAAATTTGTTGTTGATTCTGAAATGGTGAAATGCATAGTGCATCATATCGTAGATAAGATAACCCGTGATAAAGCCCGTGAAAAATGACAATAGATGACCTAAATCACTAAAAAATAATCTAAAAAACAAATAGAATAAAATTGCCAGCGGAATACTTGCAGAGGGAGGCATTACCAGCCTGTTTGCATCTTGCGGATAATCGTGGTGCACTCCATGGAAAATGAAATGTAACCGTTGCCCCCATTTTGATTTGGGCACAAAATGAAAAACAAAACGGTGCAGAATGTATTCTGTAATTGTCCAGATAAACAAACCGAAAATAAGAAAGAGAAAGAAGTATCCGATTCCTGCACCTTGTGCAAACGATTCATAAGTCAGAAATGCAATGACCGGGATATAAACAATTAATGGTACGAAAAAAGGTACTTTCGACAAAGCCTCCATCCAGTTGCTCTTGAACATCCGCACTGATTCCTCTGAATTTGATATGTATGTTTTTGGCATAAGTATATATTTTTATGATGATTAAATTTACAACTACCTAAATTTTTTCATCGACTTCTGTGCCAATTGTCTGTTATTGCATCTCTTTTTACTTTAAAATGGTGATTTTGTCAGGTATCAATGTTTTTTAAAGTAATTCTTTCTCTAATTTCTTTGTGTGTGGCAGGATCGGCACCTTTCAATTCTACGTATTCAATGTGTGGTTTCCAAAAGGATCCTCCATTCACATGAATATAAATCCGACGCAGAATCATTCTGCCACCATTTTGTAAGTTACTATAAACACGCCAAACATTTCCTTTGTCCCTTTCCAACCTGAATTTCATTTTTTTATACGAAACGAAATTGAGGATATAAACACCATCTGCAATTTTTTGTGTTCTGATCCCGTAGGCAAATTCTTTCTGGATAAAATTCAGCCTGGCTTTTCTTCCATCTTCCTGATACCTCCTCCAAAACACATTGACCGGATTATCAGTATCTACCTGGCCATTTTTTATATTCAGGTTTACAATGATGGTATTTGAATTTGGCTGGCGCTGAAGATAGAAAAGAATATCAGGATCTTCTTTTGGCACAGGAAAGGTATCTGCCGGTGAACTGTATTGACATAATCCATTCAGGCTCACAAGTGTCAGCAATACCAACATCCCACCCTTAAATCTTTTTTTCATTTATCCTCCTTTAGTGCTTCCATAGCTTTTTTTGCATCTAACAATCTTCTGATGGCAGTGATATTGGTCAGGACAGCCATAACGGTTATCGGCAGCGTAAAGACGGTTATGGTTTCAAAAATACGAATTGAAGTTCCGGGTAAATACAATTTGTAATCTCCCCCGATAAAATTGGAAGTGATACCACAGGCTAATGCACTTAATCCGGTCAGCACTATTCTTTCGGGTCTTTGCATAAAACCGCCCTTGTTTTGAATCCCGAGCCCTTCGCTCCTTGCTCTTGTGTAGCTGATCATCATGGAACCGATCAGGGCAACAAATGCAAATAAAGAACTAAGGAAATAGTGATAGGCTACCAGGTAATAACAAATTCCAAGAAACATGACAAGCTCACTGTATCTGTCCAGGACAGAATCGAAAAGAGCTCCGTATTTTGAACTCATGTTTCCGATCCGCGCTACCTGCCCGTCGATCATATCGAACAATCCGGAAAACAGGATCAAAGCACCCGCCCATCCCACATAAGAAAGTTGCCCGCGATTATCTTCCTGCGCGCCGGTAATAAAAATAACGGCAACGCCAATATTCAAGATAAACCCTGTGAACGTAATAATATTCGGTGTGCATCCGATTTTAATGAGAAACTTCACCAACGGATGAATTATTTTGTAAATGAGTTGTTGGAGCCTATCTCTTAACTTCATAGTAAGTAATAATTTTCATCAAACAGAGTTAGAATTGAAACTGAATAAGCGCCCTTATCCCCAACTTCGCCACATCCGGATGATCCAGATAGGTAATCCTTTTTACCAAATCAACTCTTATCAGTTTAAAAATATTTGCCAGCCCCACGCTTGCCTCGATATATGGTTCTTTGCTCAAACCATAAGTAAGCGGTTGGCCCTCAGTATCGGTTGGAAATTTAAGCAATTCAGGATTTTTTGCCGGATTATTTTCATCTCTAAGTCCGCCATAAAGTACTTTCAGGGTAGCCACCTCTCTGAGTTTTAATTTTTTGAGTACCGGAATTTTATTCAGAAAAAATCCATTAAAATAAAAATCCCAACGTGTAGATGCGTAGGAATCGCCTACAAATTCGAGGAAGTTCATCAGGTTATATGAATTATCCTGAAAAGCATAAGTCTGGTTGGCACGATGGATGAACAGCAATGGAAATGGGACTTTTCCAAAGATGTATCCACTTTCAAGTGTAGCATCTACAAATCCCAGTTGCGACAAATAAAAACGTTTGTCAACCCTGAAATGCAGTCTGTCATAATTGTATTCGCCCCCCATTAAATCTTTGATTCCACGGGTATAGGTCAATTGAATAATCGGATATTTATTAAAAATCGGGATACGATAGTTTTTTCCCTGGTAAAATTGTTCATGCGGCGCCCATCTGAAATTGGTGGAAAGCTCACTGGTATTCAGGTCTTGCAGAAAAGCATTGTCATTTACTTTTTGAAAGAAGATTTCACCGGCAGGAGCCTGTATCCAGTTTTTAAAAGTGATGTTATAAGAAAGATTATGTGCAAATTCATGTACATAATCCATCTTGAAATATTTGTTGTAAAGCCATTTGTTGTTATTTCCCCGTTTGAAAGAGAGGAAGAAGTTGTCTTCCTGAACAAATAGCAATTCCTGGCCGGGAATAGTTGTTTCGTGCTGGTAACTTACTTTTAAATAATTGAGTGGATAGGAATAGACCGATTTGTGGTTGAAAGAATAAGTGGCCCCGAGCAGATATTTAAATTTCTGGTCTTTGAATCCATAGGCCAAATAAGAATCCAGGAAAAATGTTTTACTCAATTTGGTTGAGGTTCGCCCGCCAAATTTCAACCGGAAACCTTCAACCGGATTAAAGCTGTAAAAAGTATTGGTATTTCCCATTTCCCAATCTCCCATTCCAACCCATCCGGCAAATGCGAAAGTAAAAATCTGGGTGAGTGTTTTGAATGACCTGAGATTCCGAAGTGTATCAATATTGGAATAGGTATTTTTTTCCTGTGGTGTAAGTACATCAGGCGGCCGGTTGGCAACCCAAAAACTATCGGGTTGTTGGGCATTATCAAGCCTTTCCACTACATCAGGTGCGTTGTAAATACTATCCGGCGCCGGTTTGCCGATTTCGTAATCGCGCAATACCACCGTTCGTTCACCCCATACTCCACCGGTTGCTTTTTTGGTAAGGGTAAATTCAGTGGACTGGGTACTTTTTATTACATGATATCTACCGTCTTTTGCACGTTCAAATTCCTGACTGATATTAAGGCCTTTGACCAGGTTAAGGTTTGCGTTTTTGCTGACGGTCATGTCTATTTTCTGAATGCCGAAATTACCATCAAGGGTAATGTACATCGTCCCTCTGAAAATTAAATCTGCGGGATTCCTCGGAGTGAAGAAAAGCTGAACAACCCTGATGCCGTTTACTTCCACTGTGTCACGGATATAATATCTGTAAAATGTGGGTCCGCCATCAGCTATCGGACTAAGGAATTGGACATTCAGAACCGTCAGGTTATTTTCATAAATATTGATGTTGCTGTACAACCTGTTGAGGTACGACTGAATACCTTTTGCATCCAGAAAACTTCCATAGTTTACCTGTTTTTCACCGAGGACAATACTTTTATCAGCTTTTGGATCTTTCCTTAAATATTTATCCTCAATTTTCTCAAACAGATAAACTGGCAACAACTTTTTTCCTTCTACTGAAGTTGAATCCAGATTGTCGAAGAGAAATTTATATTTTCTTAAAAATATGGTATTCTTTAATTTTTTTGTATTGCTGTTTTCAAGCGATAGTGACAATTTTTCATATTGCTGATACTGTACATAATCGTAATTGGTAATTTGGTTTTGGGCTTTGTGAGCGATTACCTCGCGGATCAGCTCGACGGCAGGATTATCCTTGTTTCTGTATTTTGGACGCTTCTTTACTTTGATGACGATGGCATCCATCGGTCCTTCAGGATGTAGCGATACATTGATTTCCTGAGTTTTTCCGGGATTGATTTTTTTTACGACTATTTTGTATCCCGTATAAGAAAATGCGATGGTTTTGAATTTAAGATCTCTGGTGTCGATGCTATAGCTACCATCCTGTCCTGTCATCACACCCCGACCTCCTTCGAAATAAACACTTACAAAGGCAAGTGGTTGGGAAGTGCTTGCGTCCTTAACGAAACCCCGTACTACTGTCTGTGCATTCAGTAAATTGGCTCCACATAAAAAAATAATTGAGAAAAAAGCTACTCTTACAAAAATTTTACCCCACTTCATACTCCATACTGTTTTTAAAAACATACCTTTTTTGCAAGGGATAGTTGTAACAAACAGCTACTGCCAAAGAGGTGATTATTTTACTAACAACGTAATAGAGTCCTATTTCTGTTAAAAGATACATACCTAAAGCATTGAGCAATAAATTACCTACCCACACCAAAAAATATTTCTTTGCCTGAACGAAACGGCTGGAACTCATGGCACCGAAGACCCACTTTCTTCCCAGTGTAAAATTTAGAATTCCGCCGGATACGTTTCCAACAAAGTTTGCAAGAACCACATTCATGCCGAAAAGCTGAACTGCCAAAATGGTAACCAGGTAATCAAAAAAAGAAGAAATAAGTGATGCCAAATTGGCCTTTAAAAATGTAATCATCCTAAAATAATTTCATCTCTAAAACTATGTTTAATAAAATCCATGTGTAAATTCCGGATAGCACATCGTCGGCCATTACACCCCATCCTCCCGGAAATTTTTCTGTTTTTCGGATACCTAATGGTTTAAGGATATCAAATAATCTGAAAAAAAGGAATGCAAATATCAGATAAGAAATTCTTTTCGGAACGAATAATAATGAAATCATCATTCCTGCAAACTCATCTATCACCACTCTGTTGCTGTCTGTTCCCCAATCCGTTTCTACCCTTGAGGCACTCCATATTCCCAAAACCAGAACAACAATAAGACACGCTATTTCAAAAAGAGGTAAATCCTCTGGCGTCAAAAACCATATTAAACAATAAACCGCGGCGGCAACAGTACCTCCACCTTTGGGAAGGTATCCGATTCCAAACACCGCGGCTATTGTTTTGCTAAAACTCATTACAGAGCTGCATCCACGAATTCCTGGTAATAATCCAGACCCAGGTGGGTAATCAGATCTTCTCCCATAATATGCCTCAACGTATTTTGAAGTTTCATCAATTGCTTGAAGATATCATGTTCAGGAGGCAGGCCGGGCAAAGTTTCAGGCGACTTGAAGAAGAATGAAAGCCATTCCTGGATTCCACTCATCTGAGAGCGTTTCGCCAAGTCCATAAACAAAGCCAGATCCAATACCAATGGAGCAGCTAAGATGGAGTCGCGGCAGAGGAAATCTATTTTTATCTGCATCGGATATCCAAGCCAGCCGAAGATATCGATATTATCCCAGCCTTCTTTTGAATCGCCACGCGGAGGATAATAATTGATTCTTACTTTATGATACATATTTCCGTACAACAGAGGATTGTCTTCTGCTTTAAAAATCTGATCTAAAACACTGAGTTTGGAAACTTCTTTGGTTTTGAAATTATGTGGATCGTCCAGAACCTTTCCATCCCTGTTTCCCAGAATGTTGGTGGAGAACCATCCGCTCACGCCCAATGCACGTGCATGCAGGCCCGGGGCAAGAATGGTTTTCATAAGCGTCTGACCGGTCTTGAAATCTTTTCCGGCAATAGGCGTCTTGGTTTCTTTTGCCAAATCAATCAGAGCCGGAATATCAACTGTCAGGTTAGGCGCGCCATTGACAAATGGAATTCCCATCTTGAGAGCTGCATACGCATAAATCATGCTTGGTGCGATGTTGGGATCGTTATTCTTAAGGCCTATTTCAAATAATTCGATGCTCTTGTGAGAATCTGAAAGTTCGATGTACTTTTCTGTAGATGCACACCAAACTATTACGATTCTTGAACAATTATGATCTTTCCTGAATTTCTTAATGTCTTCCATGACAGCCAGGGCAAGATCGTATTTGGTATCGGCCTTTTTAATATTTGGACCGTCAATATTGCGTACGTAATCGTGATCAAATACCGCTGCCATTGGTTTTACTTTTTCCAATTCGGGTTTTACCTGATCCAAAAGACGGGTATCAAGAACTCCCGCATTTATTGCCGATTCATACACATTGTCTTCGTAGATATCCCAACCTCCAAAAACGATGTCAGAAATTTTTGCCAGAGGCACAAAATCCTTGATCAGTGGGTTTCTGTTTTCAGTACGCTTTCCGAGGCGTATGGTACTGAGTTGGGTAACGGAACCAATAGGATGAGCAATTCCCTTGCGAACCGCTTCCACCCCTGCAATTACGGTAGAGGCAATGGCTCCAAGGCCTGGTATCAGAATACCTAATCTACCATCAGCGGGTAATACATCTTGTTTCATAATTTGTTTTTTTATTTTAAGTAAAACTGTTAACCACTTTTTTCAAGCTGCCTCTGTTTATAACCAGTTACTCTGATTATACCACTGTAAAGTTTCAGCTAATCCTTTTTCCAGATCGAACGATGGATTAAAATTCAATTCTCTTCTGGCTTTGTCAATACTGCATGTCCAGTTTTTAGCAGTGAGTTCTTTTAGTTTTTCCTCATTAAGAACAGGGGTCTTATTAAAAAGCTGTTCGAACTCCTCTGAAATTTTTGCAAATATCCTAACTGCATTTGAAGGAACATGGAATTTTAACGTTTTTCTTTTCATGAGGTGTTTCAGGTAGTTTGCCATGTCATATCTCGAATAGCTGTTGCCGTCAGAAATATTAAACGGACCAATGTCTGACGACTCCAATGCACTCATGGCCACCTCAGCCATGTCTTTTGCATAAATAAAACTCAGTTGCTGATCTCCGCTCCCGATGTAAGGTTCAATCCCTCTGCTAATGGATTTGACGAACATGAAAATATCTTTTTCTCTCGGGCCGTAAATAGCTGTGGGACGCAGGATTACAGAGGGGAGTGAAAGTTCCTGTAATCTGGTTTCGGCCAAAAGTTTGCTTCTGCCATAGCTGGTAACCGGATTTGGGGATGAGGATTCGGTGATGATGCCTTTTAAGTTATCAATTGGACCGGCCGCAGCCAGGCTACTTACAAAGACAAAATTCTTTAGTGAGGTTCCCTCGTGTAAGGCGGCTTTTGCCAGGTTGATTGTGAAGTCGGCATTCACCACATTGTACTGCGCGGCGGTTTTCGCCCTCGTAATACCTGCTGCGTGAATAATGTAGCTGAATTTTTTGTCTGTTAGTTCTTTGGTAAGTTGATTTAAATCGGAGAGATTGAGATCTACAAGCTTGACCGGAAATTGAGAAAGATGGGTTATTTCACTGGTCTTTCTTACTCCGGCATATACATCAAGCCCTCTTTTCAGGGCTGCGTCAATCAAATGAAACCCCAAAAAACCACTGGCACCCGTAATCAGAATCTTTTCCTTCATATTTTTTTCTCAAATAGGCGATATTTTTTGTACACCTTCCCATTTATACTTTGTATGCCTTTATTCATCAGAAAATTATCTTCCAATATCCATGATCCTTCGCCTGCTTTGATATTCCCCTGATGTGCGCGTTCAATGATTGTTGCATAAAAGCAGGCTTCAATTCCCAGCTTTTTGTATCCTTCGATAACTCCCAAAGCGATTATTCTTAGTTCATTCACTTTTTTCAATCCAAGCAGGAGTTTAAATAACCCGAATGGAAAAAGCCTTCCACGTTTTATTTTTATAAGGATTTGATTAATGTCTGGCAGCGCCAATGCAAATCCCACGATTTTACCTTCTTTTTCAGCGACGAGACAGAATTTCGGATTCAGGATCATTTTTAAATCTTTGGCCAGATAATCAAATTCATTGTTGGTCATTGGCACGAATCCCAGATTCCTGTCCCATGCTGCATTATATACCTCTCTTAACCTTTTGGCCTCATTTTTAAAATTCTTCATATCGATATTGCGGATTACGATATGATGACGGGCCAGCCTTTCTTCAAGTGCCTTATGGAGATTGACAGAGCGTTCATTTACTGTGTCAGTTTCAAGGCGCCAGGCAAGTAAATCAGTTTCTTTCGATAATCCTGCCGATTCAATTAAATCCAGATAATAAGGCTTATTGTAAGGCATCATTACCACGGGCGGCCTGTCAAATCCTTCAATCAGAAGTCCGCAGGTTTCATTGGTAGAAGGATTTACCGGCCCGATGAGGGTTGTCATTCCTTCGGATTTCAGCCATGATTCTGCCGCCTCAAAAAGTTGTTTGGCGATTTCTTTGTCATTTACACAATCAAAAAAACCAAAGAACCCATCAGTGGCATTATTGAAATCATTGCTCCTGCGGTTAACAATTGCTGCAATTCTGCCCTTTACTGTTCTTTCATCTGTTGCCAAAAATAGTTGTACAGTCGCATTTTCATGAAAAGGATGTTTACCCGGAGTCAACAAATCCCTTTGGGCGATAAACAGTTCAGGTACATAATTTTTATCATCCTTGTAAAGAGCATGAGGGAAATCTATAAATTCCCTCAACATTTTTTTATTGACGACGGTTTGAATCCGTATCATACCCTGTCGCTGACGGTTAACGGTACATCTATGAGTTGTGCCGCTTTTCGGAAACTTTCGACTGCAAAATCAATCTGATCTTTTGAATGAGTTGCCATCAGTGAAAAGCGGATGATAGAGCTATCGCTTGGCACCGCAGGTGATACGACCGGATTTACAAAAATCCCTTCTTCCAACAAAGCTTTTGCCATTCTGAAGGTCTTGTCATTGTCTCTGATATATATCGGTATAATCGGGGTTTCTGTTGGCCCCAATTCAAAACCAGCGTTTCTGAATAATTCCATGGCATACCTGGTATTTTCCCAGAGCTTATCAATAATCTCGGGATGGTTTTTCAAAATAGTCAAGGCTGCCAGTGCACTTGCCGCGGCTGCAGGAGATATACTTGCGCTGAACATCAGTGATCTTGCATGATGTTTCAAATATTCAATTACATTGGCATCAGATGCAATGAAGCCTCCGATGGATGCGAGTGATTTACTGAAGGTACCCATGATCAGGTCCACTTTATCTGTCAGTCCAAAATGGGCAGCAGTACCGCGCCCTCCCGGGCCAAGGACACCGAGTGCATGTGCATCATCCACATAGACCGAAGCATTATATTTCTCTGCTAATTCAGTGATTTCGGGTAAAAGTGAAATATCACCTTCCATGCTGAATACTCCGTCAGTGACAATAAGTTTGAAAGAATCACGTGGCACACTCTTTAAATGTTTTTCCAAAAGCCCCATGTCGGAATGGCCATATTTGAAAATCTTTGAAAAGGCAAGCCGGGATCCATCAATAATACACGCATGATCTCTTTCGTCTAAAAACAGATAGTCATTTCTTCCACCCAATGCTGAGATGACACCTAAGTTTACCTGATATCCTGTGCTGAAAACCAAGGCGGCTTCTTTGCCCACAAATTCGGCTAACTGGCGTTCCAATTCAATATGCAGATCCAGGTTGCCGTTTAAAAATCTTGATCCCGCACATCCACTTCCATATTTGGTGATGGCTTTTTGAGAGCACTCCTTTACATACTCATTATTGGTAAGTCCCAGATAACTATTGGAACCAAACATCAGAACTTTTTTACCACCTATGGTTACTTCTGTATCCTGATCTGACTGCAATACCCTGAAAAAAGGATAAATTCCTGCAGATTTTAATTTTTTTACGGTTGTAAAAGAATTGACTTTCTTGTTCAGTGGGCTATTATTCATATTTAAGTTTCTCGTAATTGTAATTTGCTAATAAGCAATTTGTTTTTGTATATTGATCATTGAAATTTGATAATCAGGTGCATTTATGTTGGATTCCCATCAGCACCTTTCTGCAGGTGGATGCATCCTCATTGGAAATGGCATTATTTAACGCCAGATCCATGTCCAGAAAACGTTTATGAATTTTGGTAATTACCTGCCGGCCACTTGGCGTAAGTTGAATTATATTTTTTCTGCGGTCTTCTCTGTCCGTCACCCTTTTGAGATATTTTTTAGATTCTAAAATATTGATAGTCCTCAGGGCTGCGGATTTAGTTTTGTTCAACAATTTGGCAATGTCCTGCTGAATCATATCCCCACCTTCGTTTTTAAATAAAAAATACAAAACGCCCATTTGTTCAAATGTGAGTCCTGAGTGGAAACTCGCAAAGGCGTTGTTGACATTCTTAATTAACATCTTACCAGTACAAATAATCATAAAACCAATCGTATCCACCATTTCTTTACATTCCATGCCAATAAAGTTGATTAGTCAACTATCGCAAAAGTAGCACGTTTTATATTTTGAAAAAAGTATTTTTAATGGTCATTATCCGCAATCCAACGGGGCTATGGCTATCTAATTAACTGTAGTTTAACGTGATACGATCAATTTTCTGACTTTGAAACCATCTTTTTATACTGTCATTTCAAAGCAATTTTTTATTATTTTTCTGGTATATATTAATGCAATTTCCAATAACTTGTTCTTTTACTTAAACTTTGATATTTCCTGGTATTTACCCGGTTGTTAAATAAATGTCAACGCAAGGTATTACAAAATTTTTTTGTTACCCCCGAAGTTCACGATTCTTCATGGAATTATCTGCCCTTTATAAATTTTTTCATCACATTCAGATTTTGTCCGCTGATTTGAATGTAATACATTCCCTCTGCAAGATTTGATACAGGAAGGGCTATTCTGTCGGAATTCATGTCCAATACCTTCAACAATCTTCCGGCTGCATCGAGAATTTTTACTTTCAATAAAGATTGATTACCGGTCACAAGCAATTCCACATTATTCATTCCCGGGTTGGGAGAGATAAGGACAGTTTTGCTCAGGACATCAGCAAAGAAAAGTGATCTTGTTTCTGAATAATTCGCTTTTCCATCTTTGTCGACCAACTTTATTCTATAAAAATTATTTCCGGAGGCAGGCGCCTGATCGGTAAACCGATAATCATTAGGAAGATTGGAATTTCTTGCAGCATCCACAGATGCAAGGTTGACAAAATGAATTCCATCTGTGCTTCTTTCAACAAAGAATTTGTAAGTATTTATTTCGGTTGCTGTTGACCAGTGCAGTTGAGCAGAAGATCCCTCCTTCTGAACCGAAAAATAACTCCAGGTGACAGGCAATACTTCTGAGGTGATAGCAGTAATTGTATCTGACAGCCCATAAGTTGTATTGGTATTGTCCATGATTTTGGCAATGTTATACACAGCGGGCGATTTCTGAACGAGGATATCATCTATGTACCATCCCAGGCTGTTTCCTATACTATCTGTTACATACCTAAAACGGAAGAAAACATTTTGATTTTGGAAAGCCGAAAGGTTAATGACTGTTTGGAAGAAAGCAGTTATGCTGCCACTGAATGCCGGTTTATTATTCAGATTTGAATTAGTGTGAATGATACTGTTATATCCATTGGATGCCATATAGGGTCCTGCATCGAACCAATTATTTCCATCGAGAGATAATTCAACTACGCCGCCATCTTTACCCGGTTCTGTACTGAGCATTTGGTAGAAACTTAATTGCACATGTCCGGTGATATTGATTGGAGTGGCGAGGGTCAGTACCTGCTCAGTCGGCGTACTGGCAGAAGCAGATTTAAGAGAATATGGCGACGAATTGTACAGAGTGGATGTTCCCCATTTCTTTGACGGCACATTAGAAGTGTTTACAAAAGTTGATGGTACCGGATTGGTGGAAACGGGTTCTGAAAAAAGAACAGAAGATGGAAAGAAGGTCCCGGAATTTACTTTGACTTTTAAGGTGAATGTAGTTGTCTGGGAAGCTGTAAGATCGGGCACTGTGAAAGTGACGGTACGGTTGCCGGAATTGTATGTTCCTCCTTCCAGGTAGGTTACATTATTGGCTAAAGTATCCACCACTTTAAATCCTGAAATCGGCTGGCACTGTGATTGAACGGTAAAAGTATAAGTCAGGATTCCGTTTTGAGCGGAGAGAGGAAGATCCACACTTTTGTGGACAGTTGCCCCGGACGGGACATCAAAATTTTCAATCTGATCTGTTGCGCTCATAGCACTTCCTTCACTTGCATTGACACCCATTCCACGCCTGGCAAATGCATCCCAAATGGCACAATGGTATTTGCCACCAAACAAAATATCATCTGCCTTTAAAATAGCATCTCTTCCATCAAGAAATCCCGGGCTGCATGGCTGCAATTTCATGCCGAGGAAAACGAGTTTCATGGCATCACTGTTTCCCCCCGTGCCATTTGCATTGAACAGATTTTGATTGATAACACCCGATTGTTGAATTATGTTCCATGTCATGTCCCATAAAACGGTTGTCCAGATTTCACCAATCGCATGTGGTTCGCCGCCTGACGAAGCAACATTTCCGTAGGTGTATGGGTTGATCGACATATCAGTTGTATAAGGATACCGGCGTATCCCGCCACCCGTAGAACTTTCGCTCAAAACATAAGTCCCGATTGATCTGGGTTTGGTTCCGTCTGAAACCGCGGCTTTGGACCAGTCTGTAATAGCCATAAGGGCTACATAATCACTCCAGCCTTCACCCATTTGTTCATTGTTTTGAAGGCAGGTAACCTGTGTCGGACCGCCGGTCAGCCTGTTGGAAATTCCATGCGTATATTCATGTGCGATGATGCCATTGTCCAGGTCACCATCAAGATCTATGGCCGCTTTGAAAGTGGCATTAAAAGTCTGGGTAGCCATTGCTGCTACAATGGTATTTCCGTCTCCTAACATAATCATAACTGCGGGAATGGTAATTGTATTATCTGTGCCTCCCATTGTGATGATTTCATTGGGAACACTATCTACTACAATTACTCCGATAGATCCGGCATTTTGTGCATTTTTTACTTTCGTAACAAAATTGCAACTGCCTCTGTAAAGGATGGCTATTTTCCCATTTAATTCGGTGGGATTTGCGGCGGCGGCACAACCTAAATTTATAGTTCCCGTGGCGTTATCTTTATACAAAGCCAGATCTCCTGTTACCGGTCCTACGTCTCTGATTTGATTTGCTGTACTAAATGCACCTTCAATAGAAGTAACGGTTCCCGCATATTGAGCGGGTGAATTAATTTTCAATTTCCCGTACGGATATCCATCCCACAAAAACATTTGCATACGGGGACTGTTGCCGTCAGTGGGGGTTGAGAAGTTGGCATTATTGCGGCCGCTTCCGTCCTGTGCATCTGCGAGTACGAAATCATTTCCGATTCCCCCTCTTCCTAAATTGTTATTCTGAAAGTTTCCGGAGGGCTCATCAAATCCATATTGATAACTGAGGTCGTGAATGATGTTATTCCAATAAAACAAATTGGTGATGCCAAGATTGAGATTGGTGGGAGAATCGGGTGCAATAGCAGAGTTTAGTGCAAAATCAAAAGTCAGATTGGGAAGCGGGGTTGAGGAAATTGCAGAAGCCCCGTTTCCATTGTTTCCGGCGGTATCTTCTTTGGCCCAAACATTGTTTCCACGGGTAATGTTGTATTCTGTGGTTCCATCATTATGCCAGTTTAATGAGGTTGCATTGTTGCCTGCCCCGGCAAGCGTCCATGGATTTGTTGTCAAAGTGGGTACCACTCCCGGAGTGGACATACTTTCTTCCGGATATGGGATGACCCTGTAAGTGGCGCTATTTACGGTAAATTGGGATTTTTTTTCAGAGGCAGAAAATAAAATTGGTTTTTTGTCAATATCGTTTTCTGCATTCAAAACCTGGATTGTTTTTCCTGTTTTGAATCCCTGATTAAGGAAACCTGATCCGTTGATTTTTAAATTTTCTTTCGGGCCAAACCAATCGTAAACCGTAAGGTTATCTTTCCCCAAAATATTTCCGTCCTGTGCATTCACACGGATTAGCCAGTAATCAGGAGTAGCAGCGGGAACCAATCTGACCTGCCATGCCAGATGCACTTTTCCGGTTGAATCCTGCACCCACATTTTTTCAGAAGTGATGCTTTCGCGGGTGGCGCCGGTGGGAGTAAACTCTACTTTTTGATTATCTGGTGTTGTTCTGAGAATAGACAAAGCAGAGAGTTTCAAAGTTTCAGCGTTCAGGTTTACTGCTTTGGCTGCAAGGGTTACAGCTTCCTTTGCAGAAAGGGGGGTTATTGATTTTTGATTGATTACAAGGTCTTGGATACGATAGATTCTTCCGCCGGTATTACTGACCAGTTTATCATTTTTAAAAGCCATGACCTGAATCATATTGTAAACAGGAATGCCCTGATACGATTGTTGTAAATAAACCAGGTTCAGTTTCGACGTCTTGTCGTAGTATGCGCTTGTGATGATTGAATTATCCAAATCATCATTGGTAATATTCAATGAAGATTCATTTTGGGTTATCAGTTTTTTGACAAAATCATTTTGCAGATTCTGTGCATTGGCATTATTAAATAAAATCGAAGAAAGAAAAGCGGAAACGAGAACCAGATAAATCTTCTTCATGGAGTGGTTTTGATATTGAGGGATTAATTTCTAAAGATAATCAGATTAGCAATGTGTCAAAAAATATTTTTCAGGCTTGTAAAGGCTTTTACTGGGATCAAAAAAAGTTCTTCGGTAAGTCTCATGATAATTCATTTGTCAATTGCATGATCAAATGACAAAGTAAAAAACATTTTCCGGGTTTGGCTAATAACAAAACCATACCTTCTGTTTGTTACCTTTCCCCCCAGATTGAACCCTACAGCCAGGTTTCCCAGGTAGGTATCCAAACTATTAATCTACCCTTTCGAATATTTTTTTCTCAAAAATCAAACGCCACTCTTACGAATAACCTTCTTCCGTCCTGACCCATCTGAACAGGATCCCACGGGCCTCCGGTTTGGTTATTAAACGACCAGTATTTGGCTGACTGAATCACCCCCAAATCAGGATGCACACCTGATACATTATCTGCCCCGGCTATGACCTGGAATTTTTTCGATATCCTGAAAGAAGCATACAGGTCAGCAGTCACTTTTCCTCCGTAAACGATCTCGTCCCTGATCAGATTATTCTGGTTGGCGTCTGTCGGGATAACGGGTAATTCATAAATTGGGCCAACACCTATCCCGAGAAAACTGATTTTCCCAAAATAATTGAACCGGGTACCCACAGAAAATTTCTTTATCCCATATTCCAGGTTCAGATTGAATTTTGCTGGTGGCGCTGATGCCAAAAGCACACTTTGAACATTGTAATTGAAAAAAGTAAACTGATGCGTTTTTGTGTCATTTAGTTTTGAAGGAACATTGATTTTGTCAATGGTCATTTTTTGCAGATTGCCTGTGAAAGATGCATTGAAATGCTGGTTCCCGAAATGCTTTTTATAGTCTATTACGATGTCAATTCCTTTGTTGGTGGTGTTGACTGCATTGGCAAAAAACTGGGCTGTGACTACATTGTTGCTTTTCATTTCTGTAGTCAATGCAGGGTCGAGTGTTGCATCATCTGCATTAAACTGCCCGGACAAGACAATCCTATCCCTTACGTGAATGTAATAGCCGTCCAGTGTAACTAATAAATTAGGGAAAGGTTGCCAGGTAAATCCTACACCGGCATTGGCTGATTTCTCCTGTTTTAAAGCCGGGATTCCTGCCGCTCTGGTCACGGCGCTTGTGTTGGGCAAAATCCGCACGGTAACAAGTTTGTTTACCTGAAAAGCAGTCAGGGTAGAGCTGAAATTGATTTGTTGAAGGGAAGGTGCCCTGAAACCCGTGCTCACTGAACCTCTGATATTAAAGTTGTGAGTGACTTTGAACCTCGCTGCCAGTTTATAGTTGCTGGTAAATCCAAAATCGTTGTAATTTTCTGCACGCACTGCCCCGTCGAGGAGCCATTTTTTTGTGATGTCCCATTCACCTTCTGCATACGCACCAACGACGGAACGATTAGCTTTCACAGCATCTCCGGGCTGATATCCCGGGAATCCCTGTGCGCCCCCTTCCTTTATGTGATTGGGATCATAATTCATGTAGGAATCGGGTTCGCCGGCTTTTATTTTGTATTGCTCAAAACGATATTCAGCACCCAAAGCCAAAGTAAAATCTTCTCCGATTCCTTTAAGGGGTTTTGAGAAATTCAGGTTGACTGTATTTTGCAGAAGGTTGAATCCGCCGTCATCAAAATGGGTTTTATCGGGCCCGAGTGATGCATTGAATGTCTTATCTCCGAAGAAATGAAAATCGTTATTCCCGATGGTGTTGCTCAAATCCCATTTCCATTCGTTTTTCCATTCACCTTTTATTCCGGTTGCCAGAGAAGCGTCTTGGTCGCGGACCTGAATAATTGGATTGTAAACGGTGTCTGTTCCGCCGGTGCCCGAAGTGTACCAGATGATGGATGGAACCGGGATAAAATTGCCATTTGCATCAGTCGGAAATCTGTTGGGGCGGGCAATAATCCCACTCCATGATCTCGTGTAGGCATAGTCGTAAGAATTATTGTAATTATATCCTCCAAAAGAATAGAAACTGGTATTACCAGTTCCAACGGGAATTTCCATATTGAAGAATGATCCGATAGTATTGGATGAGCCATCGCCGTTGGCCCTTCTTACCGGATTAACCGGAAGTGACCAGTAAGCCGAAAGATCATCACTCTTTAAAACCTGTCTGAATGTTTTGCCTTGTGAAATAAAATCTCCTGTGAGATGAATGAATCCACCGCGTTTTCCAAGAGCCAGTCCACCGTCTGCACTGAAATTAAAAGTTTGTCCATCCAGTTTGCTTCCGGAAATGTATTGGTTGGCTGCCATTCCTTTGGCATAGGCCGGGTTGAATTTTGGATCATGATACGCAGAATATCCTGTATTGATATGCAGGTGTCCGACATCTTTTTTCAAAACCAGATTGATCACCCCGGCAACGGCATCTGATCCATATTGTGCAGATGCACCGTCGCGCAAAACCTCAACCCTTTCAATCGCCGCAGCAGGAATTGCATTCAAATCCGTACCCG
This sequence comes from Chitinophagaceae bacterium, assembly GCA_017307735.1. GTDB lineage: Bacteria > Bacteroidota > Bacteroidia > Chitinophagales > Chitinophagaceae > Ginsengibacter. The sequence continues at coordinate 129,004 of JAFKGR010000011.1, read as the reverse complement.
AACTTCCCTGCCCGCGTGTACCAAATAACAAAACCAAAGATGAAGGATGCCGGCGTTTCCCATTTATCAAAACCAAAGTCTGATCAGGCGACATTCCTCTTAGTGTGGCAATGGCTACATGGTCGGCGCCATCACTTCCACTTTGTTTGTTGTAATTCAGAGAAGGGACATTGGTATTCAACAGCGAGGTTACATTTACCTGAGCTGTAGTCAGGCTTACGTCTTTTATTTTTACGACATCCACGGGCACGGGAGTTTCAATGTTTGAACGGCCGGCTCCGCGGCTGCCTACCAATACAATATTGCTGAGACTTCCGGCTTCCGGCATAAGAGTGAGGTTGATTTCGTTTTTTCCGTTAATGGGAATTGTTTTTGGTGAAAAGCCAACCATAGAAAAAATAAGTACATCCTTTTCCCCGGCTTCTATTTTAAATACACCTTCATTATTGGTAATGGTTCCCGATCGGGTCGATTGTACTACTACAGAAACCCCCGCCAATGGTTCGCCATTAGTTTCATTGGTAATCTTTCCGGTTATCGGTTTTTTTTGAGCGAACAATGAAAATTGAATTGCGATAAGCAAGACAGTAAAAAATGCCTTCATAAATCTTTAAGGTTAAATTATTTTTGGGGGCACAAAATTAGGGATTGGCAAAAATATCAATCGACTCGAAATTTAAAACACAGTACCTTTCAATTTTTAAAACCTTATTCTTATGAGAATTGTTTTTCTTATGATTTCAATTTGTCTTTTAGCCTCATGCAATACCAAAAAGAAAATTGATTTACTTGTGTATAACAGTACGGTATATACGGTAGATAGCAGTTTCAAAACAGCTCAGGCTTTTGCCGTTGATAAGGGAAAAATTTTGGAAGCAGGTACAACCGCTGATTTGCAAAATAAATATGATGCAAAAGAGAATATTGATGCACAGGGAAAATTTGTGTATCCCGGTTTGATGGATGCACACTCTCACTTTTTGCAATATGGCCAGTTTCTGAATCAGGTTAATCTGGTGGGAACAGTCAGTTGGGATGATGTGGTAAATAGGACAAAGGATTTTGCAGATCGGAACAAAGAAGAATGGATTCAGGGAAACGGATGGGACCAGAATGACTGGCCTGTCAAAAATTTTCCGACCAATGAAAAATTGAATCAACTTTTTCCTGACCGCCCGGTCGTGCTTACAAGAATTGACGGTCATGCAGTCATTGCGAATGATAAAGCTTTGAGTATCGCGGGGATCAGGCCGGGAGATAAAATATCCGGGGGAGAGATTGTAACTGAGAATGGAAAACTAACCGGCGTGCTCGTTGATAATGCAACCGATCTTGTTTACTCAAAAATACCTGCTCCAACGGCCGCCCAATTAACCGATGCATTGGTTGACGCCCAAAAAAATTGTTTCGCCGCAGGGCTTACCACCGTCGAAGATTGCGGATTGGATTACAAAATTGCCCTTCTGGCTGACTCTCTTCAAAAAGCCGGAAAATTAAAAATGAAATTGTTTATCATGTTGAGCGATTCCAAAGACAATTTTGACTGGGCATTCACCCATGGTAAAATAAAAACAGACCGGCTTCACGTAAATGCGTTTAAATTTTTTGCTGATGGCGCTTTGGGTTCCCGCGGTGCATGTTTACTTCAGCCTTATTCCGATAAACCGGGTTGGTATGGTTTTCTTCTAAGGCCTCAGTCACACTTTGACTCTGCAGCAAAGCTTGTTTATGAACACGGTTTTCAGATGTGTACACATGCCATCGGAGATTCGGCCAACAGAATGATGTTGCATGTTTATGCGAAATACCTGAAAGGAAAAAATGATCGCCGGTGGCGGATAGAACATTCGCAGGTGATCAATCAAAATGATTTTCACCTGTTTGGGGATAACAGTATTATCCCTTCTGTGCAACCGACACACGCCACCTCAGATATGTATTGGGCTGGCGACAGGTTGGGAAAAGAACGGCTCAAAGGGGCTTATGCCAATAAACAATTGCTTGAACAAAACGGATGGATTCCATTGGGCACGGATTTTCCTGTTGAAGATATTTCTCCCATAAAAACCTTTTATGCCGCAGTATTCCGTCAGGATGCAAAAGGCTGGCCGCCCGGTGGGTTTCAAATGGAAAATGCATTGACCCGGGAAGAAGCCCTTCGCGGATTGACAATCTGGGTTGCCAAAAGCAATTTTGAAGAAAACGAAAAAGGTAGTATTGAAAAAGGAAAATTTGCTGATTTTGTTATCCTCGATCGTGATTTAATGAAAGCGCCGGAAAAGGATATCCTCGCTACTAAAGTATTGATGACTTTTGTAAACGGAGAAAAAGTATTTGACAGTAATAATTAATTTCACTCCGGGTACAATTTTTCAATCAGGTAAAATCACGGATTTTTTAAATCACCCGGTAAGATAAAACTCATTATTCAGAAGTAATTTGGCCGATGAAATTTTCAGGAAAGATACCTCTGACCGGAACATTGATTTTGTTTCTTTTGTTTAGCCATCAGGCAAATGCACAAAAATCGACTCTTGTATATGCAATACGGGATACGCAGGAATTGAAAATGGATATATATCAGCCCTCCGATCCCCAAGAAAAAAACCCATGTATCATTTTTGTTTTTGGCGGAGCATTCTATACCGGGAGCAGAGATGCAGGTGAATACCATGATTATTTCAAATCCCTTGCTGATAGCGGATTTATGGTTGCTTCAATCGATTACAGGCTTGGGATGAAAAATGCCACCAAACCGCCGTCTCTTTTCAACCGTAAAACTTTGGTTAACGCCATCAACATGGCTGTCGAAGATTTTTATACTGCCACCGGATTTTTATTGCATCATGCAGATTCATTGCACATAGATACAACCAGGATTTTAGGTAGTGGTTCAAGTTCGGGAGCAATTACCGTATTGACTGCCGATTTCAGAAAAAGAAATTTCAGAGACAAAGCAATCCTTCCACCCTCTTTTCAATATGCAGGGATTATTTCCTTTGCAGGTGCGGTTTACAGCAACCACGGCAGGCCAAAATATAAGGAAAAGCCGGATCCGGTTTTGCTTTTTCATGGGAATAAAGACGATGTGGTACCATTCAAAAAAATTGCTCTTTTTGGAACAGGAATGTATGGATCTTCCATGGTTATTAAAGAATACAGGAAAAAAGACGAACCTTATTATTTCATCGTCCTTGACGGAATAGGTCATGATGCAGCTTCTTTTCCGATGACTGAATACCTCCCGGAAATACATGATTTTTTGCGGGAATGGATTCTGGAAAAAAGGCCATTGTCTGAAGAAACGATGATCAGGGATGATGCAAGAAAAAATTCTTCGCTCAACTTTAATGACGTTTTTCCCAAAAAATCAAAAAGGGAATAAACCACCAGGGAAAGATGCAACTACTTTTCAAAGAATTAGATTTGACAATTTGGTGATTTCAAACCTCACGACTGCAAAATCTTAAGAAAGAGTAATTGAAAAAAGTAAATCAAAAAATAAATTCTCCTCAACAGACACCTTACTTTTATAAAACATGAATCCTAACATTCCATCATATCTCAAAGGTTTAAATGAAGAAGCGCTTAATCAGTCAAGAGAAAAATATGGATTTAACCGGATGGGAACTTATGGAAGAAGTACCTGGCTTACATTATTAATTGATATTGTCAAAGAGCCAATGCTCATTTTGCTCATTGTGGTTTCAATTATTTACCTGGTAATCGGAAATTATGGAGATGCTGTATTCATGTTTGCTGCTACAGTTGCCGTATCACTCATTTCCTTTTATCAGGATAACCGAAGCAGAGAGGCGTTGAAGGAAATTGAAAAATTAAATGAACCGCTGAGTACAGTAATCAGAGATTCAAAAATCATAAAGATTCCAACGCAGGAAATTGCGGTTGGTGATCTGTGCATCACGGAAGAAGGGAAAATGGTCAATGCTGACGGCCGGATTGTACATAGTAATGATTTTGCAGTGAATGAAGCATCGCTGACGGGAGAAAGCTTTTCAGTATTTAAAGACAAGGATTCAGAAAATAACAAGGTGTATAGTGGTACCATTACCGTTTCAGGGTTAGCAGTTTTTGAAGTTGAAAAAATTGGTAAAGAAACCCGGATGGGAAAAATCGGGGAGTCTGTAACAACCATTAAAGAAGAAAGTTCTCCACTGCAAACTCAAATCAGAAAATTTGTGAGGGGAATGGCGGTAATTGGTGTTGCCGTTTTTGTACTGGTTTGTATCGTTCGCTTTATTGATACAAGGGATTTTTTTAAAAGCCTTCTCAACGGGCTTACTCTGGCTATGTCTGTACTTCCTGAAGAAATCCCGGTAGCGTTCACCACATTTATGGCATTGGGCGCCTGGAAGCTGATGAAGGAGGGTATTATCATCAAACGCAGCTCCATCGTGGAAACTCTCGGAAGCACAACCGTAATCTGCGCCGACAAGACCGGAACCATTACTGAAAATTCCATGCAGTTAAAATACCTCTACGATTTTTCCACGCTGCAATCCTATGATGCGAATAGTTTTGGCGAACCACATCTTTCAACATTAATTGAATATGCCATGTGGTCAAGTGAGCCGGTTCCGTTTGACCCGATGGAGAAAACGCTTCACAATTTATATGAGCAAACACAGGGAAAAGATGCCCGCACAGATTTTCGTATGATTCACGAATATCCGCTGGATGGCAAACCGCCAATGATGACCCATCTGTTTGAAAATGGTGAAGGCGAAAGAATCATTGCCGCCAAAGGTGCGCCTGAATCTATTCTCAGCGTTTGTGATCTGACCGATGAGAAAAAAGAAGTGATCAGAGACCAGGTAAAAGATTTTGGAAAAGAAGGGCTGCGTATTCTTGGCGTTGCAAAAGCTGTTTTTGAGGGAAATGATTTTCCTGAAAAACAACAGGATTTCAAATTCGGATTTTTGGGACTTGTTGCTTTTTATGATCCGCCCAAAGCGGGTATTCAAGAGGTCTTTCAGCGTATTTATGAAGCCGGGATTAAGGTGAAGATTATTACGGGTGATAATTCAGATACAACCCGTGCCATTGCACGTCAGGCAGGAATAATCAATGCTTCGGATTGCCTGGAAGGAAATGATATTCTGAATTATTCTCAAAATGAATTGGATGATGCTGTAGAAAAAACAACACTGTTTACACGAATGTTTCCGGAGGCTAAGCTAACAGTTGTGAATACACTAAAAAGAAAAGGAGAAATAGTGGCCATGCTCGGAGATGGCGTGAACGATGCACCTGCCCTGAAAGCAGCCCACATCGGTGTTGCCATGGGCCACAAAGGGACAGAAATTGCGAAAGCGGCGGCCTCACTGGTAATAACCAATGATGACCTTGGCAAACTGGTAACCGGAATTGAAGCAGGCCGGAGGATTTATGCCAATATTAAAAAAGCCATTCAGTATATTATTTCCATACACATCCCGATTATTCTTGCTGTTTCACTGCCTCTGTTTCTGGGTTGGGTTTACCCTCAGATTTTTTCTCCGGTACATGTTATCTTTCTTGAATTGGTGATGGGCCCAACATGTTCTATTGTGTATGAAAATGAACCTATTGAGAAAAATGCTATGAAAAGAGGTCCGAGGGCTTTGACAAATACATTTTTAAACTGGAGAGAACTCACGATAAGTATTATCCAGGGATTGGCCATTACAGCGGGGGTGTTGTTTATTTACCAATGGAGCGTTGCAAATGGCGGTAATGAAGAAAAGACACGGGCGATGGTGTTCAGTACTTTGATCATCGCCAATATTGTTTTGAGTTTTGAAAACCGGTCTTTTTACTCAGGCATTCTGGAAAGTTTTACAAAAAGAAACCCTCTTCTTTTTGGTATCACATCACTCACATTCCTGTTGCTGATGCTGATTCTTTTTGAAAACAGATTTGCTTCTTTCTTTTCAGTAACCCAACTTTCCCTGAATGAATTTGGAATGGTTTTTATCACAGGAATTGTTTCGGTTGTATGGTTTGAGGTGTACAAACTTTTTAACAGGAAAAAATCTGACGAGGAAAGCGAACCTTCAGAATTTCAGGCAGGGGTTTAAAATGGCCATAAAACAAAAAGAGGTGGATACCTTCAATCCGCCTCTCATGATTATTCTTTTGGTTCTTTAATTTCAGATTCCTGATTCCTCTATTTCGTGGCTGCCCGGCAACGGATTATTTACCACTCCTTCTTTGGGATTGTCAATAAAATCCAATGCTTTCTTATCTTCCCACGGCCGTTTTCCAATCAATTCTTCCACGTCGCTTTGGAACAATACTTCACGTTTCAATAATGCCTGAGCCAGAATTTCCACTTCCTTTCTGCGTTCTGTGAGCAGATCTTTGGTACGCCCGTATGCACCATCCACAAGTTTGCGGACTTCCTCATCAATCAGTTTCCCGGTTTCCTCACTAAATGGTTTTACGAATGTATTTTCCTGCTGAGGGTCATAATAACTTACGTTTCCTACTTTGGGATTCATCCCATAAACGGTAACCATGCTATAGGCCATTTTTGTAACCTGCTGAAGGTCGTTGCTTGCTCCGGTACTGATTTTTCCGAAAAAAATCTGTTCGGAAGCACGGCCACCCAATGACATACAAATCTGATCCATCAACTGGTCTGTGTTGTACAGGTATTGTTCTTTGGGTGTGTATTGGGCATAACCGAGAGCCGCCGTACCACGGGGAACAATGGTAACTTTTAATAACGGGTATGCATGTTCCAAAAACCATCCGCAGATGGCATGGCCAGCTTCGTGATAAGCGATGATTTGTTTTTCTTCAGGAAGGATGATTTTATTTTTCTTTTCCAACCCCCCAATGACACGGTCAATTGCATCCTGAAAATCCTTCATATCCACAGCCGACTTGTTATTTCTTGCAGCAATCAGGGCAGCTTCATTGCACACGTTGGCTATGTCGGCTCCTGCAAATCCTGGAGTTTGTTCGGCAAGTTTATGAGTATCCAGTGTCTGGCTTACTTTAATGGGTTTTAAGTGGACTTTAAAGATAGCTTCCCTTCCAACCAGGTCCGGACGGTCAATAGAAATCTGTCTGTCAAAACGGCCCGGTCTCAGAAGTGCGCTATCCAGTACATCAGGCCGGTTGGTAGCTGCCAGGATTATGATGCCGAGATCAGTTCCGAATCCGTCCATTTCAACCAGCAATTGATTGAGGGTGTTTTCCCTTTCATCGTTGCTCATCATCATATTCTTTCCTCTGGCACGTCCGATGGCATCTATTTCATCAATGAATATGATACAAGGCGCTTTTTCCCGTGCTTGTTTGAAAAGGTCGCGTACACGGCTTGCGCCCACTCCTACAAACATTTCCACAAAATCACTTCCGCTCAGGCTGAAGAAAGGTACCTGTGCTTCACCGGCTACGGCTTTGGCGAGTAAGGTTTTCCCCGTTCCCGGAGGGCCTACGAGCAAAGCCCCTTTTGGAATTTTACCACCCAGAGAGGTATATTTTTTTGGATTTTTAAGGAAGTCCACAATTTCCATGACTTCCACTTTGGCTTCATCAAGTCCTGCTACATCTGAGAAGTTGATATTCACTTTTGTCCCTTTTTCAAAAAGGGTTGCCTTACTTTTTCCGATATTGAAAATTCCTCCCGGTCCTCCGGCTGCTCCTCCGCCACCTACTTTTCGCATCATCATGATGAATACCAGCGCGATCAGAAGGATTGGTAAAAGCGTACTTACGATTTGTCCGAATACTTCGCCTTCATCGCCTGCTTTCATCGGTATCCGTTTTACCTCAGGGTGATCTTTATAATACTGGTACAAATGATTGGCAAATACATCATCTTTCACAATGGTGAAGAATGCCTGTGGTTCGCCGGCGATTGTTAAGGCAGCCTGATAATCCTTTCCAAACATCTGTTTGTAGAAATTAGCGGAATCTTTCTTGAGCGCATTTGCATCGATGGTTACACGAACCAGCTTCCTGTTGCCGACAATTTTTATCTGGTCAACATCCCCCTGTTTCAGCATTTGGAAAAACTGGGTGTCTTCAATTTCGATCCCGTTTGTTCCCGAATGAGACATGATGTTATAACCGATGATTACGGCAAATAAAATTCCGTAAACCCAATAAATACTGAGTTTGGGTTTCTTCCTGGGATCGTTGTCCCTTCCATTATCAGATGGAGGCGGCATGTTGTTGCCAGGCCCTCGCGTATATTTTCTTTTTGGTTGTTCTGTTGCCATTCTTTGCTATCGCAAATTTTTTTCCTGATTGTTATTTTCAGGACTGTTTAAATTAAAAGTTCTGTTTATGATTGTTTATTTACCCGAATTTATATCATGCTCTTTTATTTCTGCATCACTCCACATTTCTTCCAGTTTATAGAATTTACGGGAATTGCTCATCATTATATGAACCACGATATTGATGTAATCTATCAGTATCCACTGCTCGCCCTGGTGCCCGGTGCTTTTAAAGGGCTTTTCGCCACACTTTTTCTGAACCTCTTCTTCCACAAAATCCGCAATTGATTTTAATTGTACCGGATTTGTCGCCTCACAAATAATAAAAAAATCAGTTACCGCTTCATGAATTTTTTTTAAATCGAGACTGACCACATTTTCTCCTTTTTTTTCCTGAATGGCATGCAGGATGGTCTTGAATAATTTACTGCTCCTGGTTATTCGTTTGGTAGATTTTTGTCTTTTTTCTAATAAATTTAAATTGTTCAAATGGTTTTATTTTGATTCCAAATTATCATTTTTTGCAATCCGCAAAAGTAGAATTTAATCTATTTGTATCTTGTTTTTTAGTCGAAATTTGCAACTATTTAATCAAAAGTACATTTTTCTTTTTCAACCCATTATCTATGTCTGTATCTGCAGAAAAAATAATCATCCTCGATAGTGTGGACAGTACCAACAACTATGCCATGGGGTTGATAAAAAAGGGATCGGCAACCCACAGCACCACTGTATTTGCCATTGATCAGACGAAGGGGAAGGGCAGACGGGGAAGGGCATGGATAACAGAGCCGGGCGCAAATGTGCAGTTCTCCATCGTAACACAAATGAATTGGGCATCCTTGAGCGATAAATTTTTTGTTTCTATGGCAGCATCGCTGAGTGTTGCCCGGTTAATCAGGAATTGTTGTGACATCGAAGCTTTTGTTAAATGGCCAAACGATATTATCATTAATGACAAGAAGGCAGCCGGAATCCTCATTGAGACTGTCATTCAGGGTGCATCCTGGCAGTGGGCAGTAACCGGCATCGGGCTGAACGTAAACCAGAAAAAATTTTCTAATGAAAAGGCAACTTCTCTTTCTATCGAAACTTCCCGGAGGTTCGATGTGCTTCTTTTAGCCGGTGAATTAAGAAACATCTTTCTTTCTTTTCTGGATGATTGGAAGAATGGAAAGTATCAGTCATGGCTTGAAGATTACAACAACAGGCTGTTTAAACGAAATCAGAAAGTGAAACTGCGATCTGCCAACAGGGTATTTGAGACTTTGGTAAAAGGTGTAACCAGGGAAGGCCGTTTGCAAACGGAAGATTCTTTTGAACAGGAGTGGGATATTGATACAGCACAAATCCGTTTTTGATAAATACCTATAACCTTCGATGGCTTTCCCTGATCTGTCCGATTTTGAATTGAAACATCTCCGCCATTTTAGTTGCCCTCAACATGGCTTTCTCTCTGACTTCTCCTTCAAAAAATTCATCCAGCGTAGCTGAGAATAAACTTAACCATCGTTCAAAATGTTCTTTCTTTACGGGCAATGTTGCATGCGGAGGAAACGGGCTGCTGAAATAGGTATGTTCATCGAGCAACATGGTTTGCCAAAAGGTGTACATTCTTTCAAGGTGCTTCAGCCAGCGATCCCGGATACGTTCGTCAAATATGGGAGCGAGCAGTTCATCTTTTCTCACCCTGCCATAAAAATCATCGACAAGAATCTTTATATCTTCCAGGGTACTGATATCTTTTTTTGACACGATTGACACAGGTTTGGTATAGGGACGAATGTAGGGTAAATCAATTGAAAAATATCTCCGGAAACAATATTAAAAAGAAGAATTAAACCGGTTGAAAACTAAGGTTATCATTTATCATGTTTACTTACGTATTCCTCCTTGCCCGAAATGGTAATCCGGTTCCAGCTATTGATGATAACCGCCTGCATGATTATTTGCGCAGTTGCCTGTTCGCCAAAAGCTCTGATTGCGGCGTTGTAGGTTTCGTCTGTCAAACCTTCTTTTCCGATTTGTGTAATTTCTTCTGTCATTTTAAGCGCAATTCTTTCCTGTTCTGTAAAGAGAGGGGATTCGTGCCATGCGGCTACTGCATACAACCTCCTGGGAGTTTCACCCATGTCCATGGCTTCTTCGGTATGCATATCCAGACAATAAGCGCAACCGTTGATTTGAGAAGCTCTCACTTTGATTAATTCGCACAATTTTTTATCCAATGAGGTTGACTTCATGTATTTTTCAAGAACGTACATGCCTTCGTAGGCGCCGCGTTCGATGCCGATTCGTTTCATTTTTTTTTATTCTTCTAAAAGTTTGGAAATGGTTTTTTGTAAAAGTTTTACTGCTTCTTTTTCAAACCACGGATTCTTTTTTTGCCAGCCGATATTGCGCGGTGAAGGATGAATGAGTGGAAAAAATTCCGGCAGGTATTCTTTATAATGTTTTACCGTCTCAGTGATAGTTTCTTTCTTTTTCTCCCCCAGATAATAATCAATGGCATATTTTCCGATGAGAAGTTTCATGGGCGTCCCTTCTATATTTTTCAGGATTTTCCCATGCCATTTCTCTGCACATTCCGGACGTGGAGGCAAATCTCCTTTGGGGCCTTTTCCGGGATAACAAAAGTCCATGGGCATAATGGAAAATATTTCCGGATTATAGAATTCGCGGTCAGTGACACCCAGCCATTCTTTTAATTTTTTGCCGCTGGCATCATTCCATGGAATACCTGTTTCATCTACTTTTTTGCCGGGAGCCTGCGAAATAATAATAATTTTGGAATGCGCGCCTATCTGAAATACAGCACGCATATTTTTCTTTCTGTAATAAGATTTTATCTGTGAAGCTAATTTATCGATGGTAGCCATAGAATACTGCGAAGATAATATCTTGGCCCGTTTCATTTTTCACCCAACGGTAAAATAACTTAGTGTGAAACTGCTTTCAGCCCGATAATACTGCAGATGAGTGTAAAGAGAAAAAACAACCGCCAAAAGTCGGCCGGCTCTTTAAAAAGTATTAAACCCATGATCACTGTACCACACGCTCCAATGCCCGTCCATACGGCATAAGCTGTCCCTATGGGAATGGTCAGCGAAGCTTTGTAAAGAAGAGTCATACTTGCTGCGAGGCAAAATAAAAAACCGGTAAACCAGATGAGTGATTCTGTCCCTGCGGTTTCTTTTGCCTTCCCGAGACAGGTGGCAAATCCGATTTCAAAAAATCCTCCGATGACAAGAAGTATCCAGTTCATACCAAAGGTTATTTTACCAAAATTAATTTTTCTTGTTTTTCGATAAAATGTCCAATTGGATTTGAAAAATCTTTGAGGCCGTTTTCAATGAGAAGAGATTTTACTTTTTCTATTCCTTCCGGTTTTACAGAAAACAACAATCCGCCATTGGTCTGTGGATCAGGGAGTAAACTGAATGCCTCCATGAAGTCAATTGACTTTTCAATGGAAATTTTATCTCCATAGCTGTTCCAGTTCCGGTAAGTGGCGTCAGGTACAATTCTTTGTTTCAGGTATTCTTTTGATTTTTCGTATATGGGTACCTGTTGGTAATTTATTTCCGCTGTAAGCCCGCTTCCCGCTGCCATTTCCGAGAGGTGCCCTGCAATTCCGAATCCGGTAACATCGGTCATTGCCGTTACTTCTTTTATTTTAGCCAGTGACATTCCGATGGTATTCAGTTTGCTTAATTCATCGATCATAAAGGAAGCATCTTCTTCAGTTATCGCTTTTCTTTTTTGTGCGGTTGATAAAATTCCGATGCCAATAGGTTTGGTCAGGAAAATGAAATCTCCTGCTTTGGCTGTATCATTCTTTTTCAGATTTTCGATTTGTATAAGTCCATTTACTGCAAGCCCGAAAAAAGGTTCGGTTGATTCGATGCTATGGCCGCCTGCGAGTGCTATTCCTGCTGCTTTACAAATTTCTCTTCCTCCGGCCATTACTTTTCTTGCTTCAGATGGAGGGATGGTTTCCGGCCAACCGAGAATGGCTACTGCAACCAGCGGTTTTCCTCCCATTGCATAAATATCGCTGATGGCATTGGCTGCAGCGATTTTTCCAAAAGAGAAAGCATCATCCACTACCGGCATAAAAAAATCTGTGGAAGAAATTAAAACAGTCCCGTTTTTTAAATCCACGACGGCTGCATCATCACCTGCGCTGTTGCCAACCAATAAATCACCCTCAGGCGAAACGATAGATTCATTGATAATTTCATGTAAAGCTTTTGGAGAGATTTTACATCCGCATCCTGCTCCTTTAGAAAATTCAGTTAACCGAAATGAAGATGAATCCACATCAGGTTGCATAATTATTCCTCCTTGTTTCTAAGCAAAATTATGGCAGAATTGTTTTTGAGATCTCCGCTAAACCGGATTTCATAATCGTGGCCCCCGTTACGAACTACCAATAACCCGGTGTTTGGAGGGATGCTACCCAGATTTTCGGCATACAATATTATTTTTATACTGTCTCCCATTTCGGGTGTCAGGTGGATGGTTTTGTTGATTGCCGTTGCAAGCAACCCAACCTTTGGCATGATGACATTGCCGTTGAGGATTACGCTTACGGTGTCTCCGTCCACCGTTCCGTTGTCAAATAAGGAAAGGACGAGACTGTCTCCGGCTATAGCTACTGTCCGGATGGTTTGAATTTTGCGGTCAGAAAAATCGATCTTGTTTGCAACTACAGTTTCCTTTTCAACGGTGGTAGTTATTAATTTTTCCGGCTGTGGAGATTTTTCTGCAATGGCTGGTTCTGATTTTTCTTTTGCATTATCTGCTTTTCTGGTTTCAGTTGGGTTCTGAGAAATAGTTTTTACCTCGGGACGGGGTAAAATAACAGGATTTGATTCTTGTTTTTTATTTGCTACTACAGGATGATTTCCACTTTCTTCACGCTGAAGTTTTTCCTTTTTTGATCCAACTTCTGGAACCTGGTTATTTCTTGGTTTTTCTGTTAAAAGATTTTTTGAATCTTCTTTGCTGGAAACAGGGATCGAAGCCTTATTCGTTTGTTCGATTTGGAGTTGTGCTGCTTGCTGTTTTTCATTTTTTACACTTTGAATCTTTTCATTTTTCGATTCCGTTTCGGAAACCTGTTTCTGCTTCTGATTTTCTGTTGAGAGATTTTTTTGATCTTTTTTGGATAAAACAGGGTTTGCGATTTTACTTCCCTGATTAATTTGCAATTGCGCTATTTGTTGCTTTTCTTTTTCTGCGTTTTTAGGGTTTTCATTTTCCTTTCCATTCCTTTGAATTGGTTTCTGCCCTTGATTTTCATGAGAATTTATTATTGAATTTTCTTGGGATGCAACAGTAACCGGGGATTTATTTTCTTCTTTGATCTGAGATTGTATGGTTGATGGATTATTCCTGCCCGGTAAATTATTTATGGCTATATTTTTCGTATCATTTTTTTGCACACTGTCCAGAAGCTTTTCCAACTTTTGTTTATTGTTTAATTGAATCTCAGGGGTCTGTTTTTTGGGAAAGGTGATGACCAGCGGCTGTTCCACAATGGTCATCATGGAATCATTTTCAGGAGCAGGTTTTTGTTCTTTTAGTTTTTTTCTCGCTGCAATGTCCAGGTTTCTCTGATGTTCATAAAACGACAATTGATCTGCGAGTCCGAGAGATCTTAATTTGGGGATGATGCGTGTTGTAAAAATATTTTTCCGCCGCGAAACGGAAACAGTGCCTGTCAGAGCATAGTATTCTTTTGTTTTATTGGTAAACCAACTTCCACTCAAAATATCTGTAGTGTCCGTTTCGTGGTGCTCAAGTTCTAATGTGGTATAGACGCCTTTTGCGGGAGGTTCGGTATAATTATCATCGATCAGCTTTTTATCTCTAATAATAAATTGATCATCTCTTTCTTTGATGGTTACTTCTTTTATGCCAATGTTTTCAATACTATCGATAACGAATACAGTGTAGGTATATCCGGAATACCTGCTGTTTTGATAACTGATCGCAATTTCAATGGGAATAAATTTCTTCGTGGTATCATTAAACAATGTTCCTGTCCATACTCCTGAAGCATTCCAGCCTTGCTGGGCAAAGCAGGGAATGGCAGCGGACGTAAGAACAATGAATGATATAAATAAGATTATTTTTTTCATAGATACCGGAAATCTATCGGAAAAATTCGGCATTCATATTATCAACGCTTTTGCATGCTATTTTATGCAAATGCCCACCTTCTTCCAGCCGTTTTTCCAACGAATGTGAATATAATTTATCATAATAACGGAGCAGGATTTCAAAACACTCTTTTATTTTACCCTTTTCCAGATATTGAATTGCATTCTTTGTCTCCAGCCCCCCCAGTTTTTTCTGAATTCTTACAACTGCATTCTTAAGATTTTCTTTGTTGAATTTTCCATAGTGCTGTGTGAGAAAATTCAATCTTTCTGCAAAAGGGATTTCCAAAAAACTGATATCACTTTTTCGCATCTGGATCCAAAGCCCTTCGGGGATTTGCACATTGCCGATATTTCTGCTTTCGTCCTCAAGCCAGATCGTCGATTCGATTGGATTTATTGAACCGAGTTCCCAGGCAAGGTTATTTTCAAACATCTCCTGTTGCGGCTGGGGCGGCATTCCCAGATCTCCGAAAGAGGAACCTTTGTGATTTGCCAGGTGTTCGATGTCTATCGTATTTTCACCCCGTTTCTTCAGTGTCGCTAATAATTCGGTTTTGCCTGAACCGGTATATCCACCGATGATTTTTAGATTTCTTTTCTTTTCAAATTGGGCCAGAACCCATTTCCTGAACGATTTGTAGCCTCCTTCCAATACAAAAACATTGTATCCATATAAACCAAGCAGCCAGGCTACAGCATTGCTTCTCATACCTCCTCTCCAGCAATAAACATAGAAAACCGGATCGGTTTTTTCACCTGTTTCTTCAAATATTTTCAGGGCAGTTGCCCGGATAGATTGCATGGTAGATGAAAAAAATTTTAACCCTTCTTCCACAGCAACAGATCTTCCCAGTTGTTTGTAAGCGGTTCCGATTACGGTCCGTTCATCATCAGAAAACAGAGGCAGAGATTTTGCACCCGGCAAATGTGCATGAACATATTCTCTCGGGCTTCTCACATCGAGCACAGGATAAGATTTTTTTTCCATCAGAAATTCTTCGATATGTAATCGTTTAACGGGCATACAAAAAAAACCACCGCATAATAGCAGTGGTCTGATTGTTTATTTTATGATTGATTAACCATTCATACTTGTAAGAAATTCCGCATTGTCTTTGGTTCCCTTCATATTTTTCAGAAGAAGGTTGATGGCTTCTTCCGGGTTCATATCTGCGATATGATTTCTCAACACCCACATTCTTTGCAAAACATCTTTATCCACCAGCAATTCTTCACGTCGTGTGGAAGATGAAACTATATCTATTGCAGGGAATATCCTTCTGTTGCTCAGGCGGCGATCCAGTTGCAATTCCATGTTGCCTGTTCCCTTGAACTCTTCAAAAATCACTTCATCCATTTTGCTTCCGGTTTCTACAAGCGCTGTAGCAATGATGGTAAGGCTTCCACCGTTTTCAATTTTACGGGCTGCGCCAAAAAACTGTTTCGGTTTCTGCATTGCATTAGCTTCCACACCTCCTGAAAGTACTTTGCCACTTGCCGGCGAAACTGTATTGTGTGCCCGTGCAAGCCGTGTAATACTATCGAGCAAAATCACCACATCGTGTCCGCATTCAACCAGGCGCTTGGCTTTTTGAAGTGCCATGGTGCTCACTTTCACATGCTTTTCAGCAGGTTCATCAAAGGTCGAGGCAATTACTTCTGCCTTCACGCTTCTTTCCATATCTGTCACTTCTTCGGGCCGTTCGTCCACCAGTACTATCATCAGGTAACACTCCGGATGATTGGCGGCAATTGCATTGGCCACTTCTTTAAGCAACATCGTTTTACCGGTCTTCGGCTGGGCCACAATCAATCCTCTCTGGCCTTTGCCGATCGGGGTGAATAAATCCATGATTCGCGTACTCAGGTTATTCGGTGTCGTACACAAATTCAGTTTTTGATAGGGGAATAACGGGGTGAGATAATCAAAAGGAACGCGGTCGCGGATTTCTTCGGGCTTTTTACCGTTGATAGTTTCAACTTTTAAAAGGGCAAAATATTTTTCACCTTCTTTGGGAGGGCGAACACTTCCGTTTACGGTATCGCCGGTTTTTAATCCAAACAATTTAATTTGGCTCGGAGAAACGTAAACATCATCCGGGGAAGACAAATAATTATAATCACTGCTACGCAGGAATCCATAACCATCAGGCATCATTTCCAAAACGCCTTCTGAATCTATGATGCCATCAAATTCTACATTAAAATGAGATTCTTTTTTAAACTGGGGCTTGGGGTGGATTTGTTGTTCATGTTCGGCACGCTCAATTTCTTCAGGTAATTCCAGATCTACTTCCTCATCATCTTTGAGCATATCCATTAAGGACGGGGCTATAACCTTGGGATCGGCAAGGCCGTCTTCCGGTTCTTTGGTTTCATGAACTTCAGCAGGCTCCGGAGCTTTCGCTTCAGCGGCAATATCAGGTGTAGCCGGGGCTTCCTTCGTTTCAGGAGATTTGACTTCCTCGGGAGTGCGCGACCTTTTGGAAAATTTTTTCTTTGCAGGTTCCTTTTTTTCTTCTTTATCTGCTCCTTCAGCCTGCGCTTCTGCGGTTTTGCCGGTCTCGGATTCTGCAGCGCCTTTGACTATGCGTCTTCTTTTAGGCCTGTTGTCCGCATGATTTTCTTTTTTTTCATTTTCCATACTTGCCTGTTTATCAAGAATTTTATTTATCAGTTCTTCTTTTTGCATGTCTTTGGCATTGGTAATTTTCTGTTGCTCCGCAATGTCAAGCAGTTCAGGAACGATCATCTCGTTCAGTTGTAAAACGTCGTACATAGATAGACTTAATATGATTCGTCAAAAACCTCTTCTGGTTTGAAAAATATGATATGAATATTTATTATGGAATGGATTTCACAGGGATGACGATGTGTTGAAATCAGCCTGTTATTCTGATGCAATATTACATCAAAATTGATAAATCCAAAATATTCTCTGTTTTAATTTTTTGAAAAAAAGTACCGGTACCCGCCGCATCAATTGGGCGTCCGGGTAGTTGCACACCGCCTTTAAGACTGAGTTAACTATATTTGCAGCCTTAAAAAACGCGGATGTTTAACATTGGTATAAGAATGAAAGAGGTGCTTGAAAAAGGGCAACCCGGAAGTGAAATCACCGTTATGGGCTGGGTGCGTACTTTCAGAAACAATCAGTTTATTGCTTTGAATGACGGAAGTACAAATACCAATCTGCAGGTTGTAGCTGAACTTGGAAAGTTTGATGATTCACTTTTGAAGAGAATCACAACCGGGGCAGCATTGAAGGTTTCCGGAAAATTGGTTGAATCTCCCGGAAAAGGCCAACATGTTGAACTGAAGGCAAACACCATTGAAATCCTTGGAGACAGCGACCCCGAAAAGTATCCGCTGCAGCCTAAAAAACACAGCCTTGAATTTCTCCGTGAAATTGCACATCTGAGATTTCGTACCAATACGTTTGCATCTGTTTTTCGTGTACGCAATACCGTTGCATTTGCAATTCATAAGTTTTTTAATGAAAAAGGATTTGTTTATTTGCATGCGCCCATCATTACTGCTTCAGATGCCGAAGGCGCCGGCGAAACTTTTCATGTAACCAATTTTGATCTTGAAAATGTTCCGCGCACTCCGGATGGGAAAGTGGATTATAAAGAAGACTTTTTCGGGCGTCATGCAAATCTTACGGTGAGCGGTCAGTTGGAAGCCGAGTTGGGAGCTACCGCACTTGGAAATGTCTATACGTTTGGACCAACGTTCAGAGCAGAAAACAGCAATACCACAAGGCACCTGGCTGAGTTTTGGATGATTGAACCGGAAATGGCATTTTATGATCTCGAAGACAATATGAACCTTGCAGAAGAATTCATAAAATATATTATCAGTTATACCCTTGAAAATTGTAAAGAAGACATGGCTTTTCTGGATGCAAGGCTTACCGATGAAGAAAAAACAAAGCCGCAACAGGAAAGAAGTGAAATGGGTTTGGTTGAAAAACTGCAATTTGTTTTGTCGCATACTTTCGAGCGTGTTTCCTACACTGAAGCTATCGACATTCTGAAAAACTGTAATTACAATAAAAAGAAAAAGTTTAAATACCCTGTGAATGAATGGGGAATTGATTTGCAGAGTGAACACGAAAGATATCTCGTAGAAAAACATTTTAAGAAACCGGTCATTCTCTACAACTATCCCAAAGGCATCAAAGCTTTTTACATGAGGTCAAATGAAGATGGAAAAACGGTGGCGGCTATGGATATCCTTGTTCCAGGTATTGGTGAAATTGTCGGCGGGTCGCAAAGAGAAGAACGATTGGATAATCTTGAACAAAGAATGAAAGAAATGAATGTTCCGGTTGATGAAATGTATTGGTATCTTGATCTGCGCCGGTTTGGAACAGTACCTCATTCCGGTTTCGGACTTGGATTTGAACGCGTGGTGCAGTTTGTAACCGGAATGACAAACATCAGAGATGTGATTCCATTTCCGAGATATCCGAAGAGCGTTGAATTTTAATAAAAAGAAAATATGTCATTACTGTTAGGTAGAGATGTTTTTGGCAGGCCTGAAAATAAAGGCAATGTGATGAGCGAAGAAGATGCCATGAAATTGTTGAAAGAATGGGTGCTCAATCCGCATTTGTTGTTGCACATGCGCCAGGTGGGTCACCTGATGAAGAGTTGGGCAAAAGAAAAGGAACAACTATCCGAGGCAGACCAACATCGCTGGTACCTGGCAGGGTTGCTTCATGATGCCGATTGGGATCAGTGGCCGGATACACATTGTAAAAAAATTATAGAAGAACTGGAAGTGAGGAATATTGATTCCGAAATTATCCACGCGATAGCTTCCCACGGTCCTGCACATTTCGGGGTGCAACCGGTTACACAAATGGATAAGATGTTGTATGCTTTTGATGAACTTTCGGGTTTCGTACATGCGTATGCTTTAATGCGCCCGGCACGCTACGATGGTATGGAGGTGAAGGGTGTGAAGAAAAGATTGAAACAGAAATATTTTGCAGCCGGCGTTTCGAGAGAAGATATTCAGGATGCTTCTGAGAGATGTGGGATTCCGGTGGAGGAGCTGATCAATTTTGTAATTTCCCATCAAAAAGATGTGGCAGAATAAGCGTAAAACGATTTCTTCTTTTCTTATTTCATAGTATTAATTTTAAAGATTAAATTTTTTCAGGAATGAATTTTTTTAAAGATTTCTCCCTGGCTGAATTGATCTCTATCACATTCACACTGTTTGCGGTGATAGATATGTTGGGTTCTATTCCGGTATTGATTGCACTTCGCGATAAAATGGGTGGGCATATCCGTACAGGGCAGGCAACGGTTGCTTCGGGTATGCTGATGATTCTGTTTTTATTTCTGGGCCAGCAGTTTCTGAATTTGCTTGGATTGGATGTGCACAGTTTTGCCGTTGCAGGAAGTATTGTGATTTTTATTATCGGGCTTGAGATGGTACTGGGAGCAGAATTTTTTAAGCCGGAAAAAGATCCGAGAAGCGGGAGCGTGGTGCCGATTGCCTTTCCGCTGATTGCCGGATCCGGCACGCTCACAACGATCATGTCTTTGAAAGCCAACTATGCTGATATCAATATTCTGCTTGGGATTTTGATAAATCTGGTTGTCATTTTTTTGGTGCTGAATTCTTTGAAATGGATAGAACGCGTCCTTGGGCCCAGCGCATTGTCGGTAATCAGAAAATTTTTCGGCGTCATCTTACTTGCCATTGCCGTTAAAATTTTCGGAAGCAACCTGATGGAATTTTCAATAGGCAGGTAAACGATTTAAATTTGATAAACATGGATTCAAAAACAAATAAAATTGCGTTGCTTGTAGATGGTGATAATGCACAATCGGCAATGTTGGAAGATATTCTGGAAGAAGCATCAAAATATGGCAAGGTTACCATTCGCCGCATTTATGGCGACTGGACCACACCGCAGATGAACCATTGGAAAACCATGTTGAATGAAATGGCTTTCAGTCCGATTCAGAAATTCAATTATACCACCGGAAAAAATTCAACCGACAGTGCACTGATCATTGATGCGATGGATATTTTGCATGCAGGTTCAGTGGATGGATTTTGCATTGTCAGCAGCGACAGTGATTACACCGGGTTGGCAAAGCGAATTCGTGAAGACGGAACTTTTGTAATGGGTATAGGAGAGCAAAAAACACCTTCTGCCTTTGTCAAATCCTGCGAGATATTTACCTACGTTGAAAATCTCGAATCCAAATCTGAAACGGAGGACAAAAAAGAAGCGGAGAAAAAGATTAAGACCCGCCCGATCAACAAAAAGCTTATCAGCAAAGCATTTGATATGAGTATCAATGAAAGCAATGAAGCTTATATTTCTACTCTCGGAAATAATTTGAGAAAGCTGGATCCCAGTTTTGATGTGCGTGCTTTTGGATGTAAAACACTTACGCAGTTTTTTTCCAAACTACCTCAATACGCCGTGAAGGATAATTTTATTAATGGGATAAATAATCCGATTATCAGGAAGAAATAACTGCTGTTATATCAATTCACCACGATACCCATATCTTTCGACATCCACAAATAACGGCAGGCATAGGTGCGGTAAGGTGACCAGGGTTCGGAAATGCTTAATAACTTTTTATCAAGTTTTTTCTTGTCTTTAATTCTGAGATCATACAACCTGATCATGGCATTTCTGATGCCCAGATCGTCCAAAGCAAAAATATCTTCTCGTCCCAGCGTAAACATCAGAATCATTTCAACCGTCCATCTTCCCACACCTTTGATTTGAGTAAGAAGATTGATAACCTCTTCGTTTTTCATTAAATCAAGTTGCCGGTCGGTAATTTTATTTTCAAGAAAGAAATGACAAACATTGTGGATATACAAACTTTTGTTTTTGGAAAAACCAATCGATTGAAAAATTTCTACCGGGGTATTTAAAATCTGTTTTGCTGTAGGTTCTTTTTCTTTGTACAGGTCAATAAAGCGGTTGTGCAATGTATGAGCTACCCGTACATTTAATTGCTGGGAAAGGATGGAAGAACACAAACGCAGGTAGACTTTATTGCGTTTTTCAATGGTAACTGCCGGCAGGGATTTCACTATCAATGCCATTTTTTTATCCTTAGATAAATGTGTTCTGTAATCCATTTTGTTTGGCTTGGTTCAATTCTTACCGGAGGCCCCAGCTTACGTTGCCATCTTTCTCGTCTTTCATGTCAATACCCAGTTCAGCCAGTTCTTTCCGGATTTTATCCGATGTGTAATAATCTTTCTTTGATCTGGCATCTTTGCGAATGGAAGCAAGCAAATTCATCACACCTTTGAAAGCTCCGGTAACTTCCCACTCATTTTTCAATCCAAGTATTTCTTCCAGGTAAACATGAAAATCATTTTTCAATCTTTCGATGGTTTTGGATGAAAGTGCATCCACAGGAATAATCTTTTCCTTCAGGCTGTTGATGGTGGGAACAATTTCAAACATGGCGGCCAGTACTTTTGCCGTATTAAAATCATCATCCAAAAATGTTGGCAACTCGTCCAGCGTACTATTGATTTTTGTATCCAGTTCTTTCGCAGTTCCTTCCCGGTTTTCTCCGCCAGGTAATGAGTTTAAAATCTCGAAGGCTTCAAAGAGCCGGCGCAACCCTTTTTCAGAGCCTTCCAGTGCTTCATTGCTGAAATCGAGCACACTGCGATAATGCGTTTGCAAAATAAAAAAACGGATGACCATCGGGCTGTAAGCTTTGGTGAGGAGCGGATGGTTTCCACTAAATAATTCGGTGAGCCTGATGACATTGTTGTAACTCTTTCCCATCTTGCGGCCATTGATGGTGATCATGTTGTTGTGTATCCAGTATTTCACCGGTGCGTGGCTGTTGCATATTGTGCTTTGAGCAATCTCGCTTTCATGATGCGGGAAAAGAAGATCCATACCACCGCCATGAATATCAAAATAGCTTCCCAGATATTTGGTTGACATGGCCGAGCACTCAATGTGCCATCCCGGGAAACCCTCACCCCACGGGCTTTTCCAGCGCATAATGTGTTTGGGTGGAGCTGCTTTCCACAATGCGAAATCAGCTTTGTTTTTCTTTTCTTCCTGCGATTCCAGCGTACGTGTTGTCTCCAGCAAATCTTCAATCACGCGGCCACTCAGTTTTCCATAATCATGTCCTTCTGCGTATTTGGCAACATCAAAATAAACAGAACCATTCACTTCATAAGCATATCCTTTCTTTATCAAATCTTCTATCATGGAGATTTGTTCAATGATATGCCCGGTGGCGGTAGGTTCTATGCTCGGTTCAAGTGTATTGAATTTGCGAAAAGCCCAGTGAAAAAGGCTTGTGTATTTGTGAACAAGCTCCATGGGTTCCATCCGTTCCAATTGAGCTTTTTTGCTGATTTTATCTTCTGCTTCACGGCCCTCTTCTTCAAAATGCCCTGCATCCGTAATATTGCGCACATACCTTACTTTGTATCCGAGGTGTAACAGGTATCTGTACACGACATCGAAGGTTATGTATGGCCGGGCATGACCCAGGTGACTTTCTCCGCTCACCGTCGGTCCACATACATACATTCCCACATAGGGCGGATTAATGGGTGTAAAAACTTCTTTCTTCCTGCTCAACGAATTATAAACTACCAAAGCCATACCTGTACTATTTCCAAATGTGCCAAAGGTATTTCTATAATTACAATGGTGATATTTATTTTTTCTTTAAAACGTTTTTTGATGCGTAAGGTTTCATGCAATTAATCAATCGCAGTGCGCAGTTCATTTGTTACCTTCAACCTTTAATTGATTTATATGAGAAAAACATTTTTTTTATTTCTGTCGCTGTTCATAGCTGTTGCTGTTAATGCACAAAAGTATCCGGACAGCTATACCGACGGGAAATATGTTACTGTCAACGGCGCAAAACTCTGGGTGGTTACGGTCGGGCAGGGTGATCCGCTGATTATAATTCCCGGCGGGCCGGGTGGTGCACATTTGGGTTACCGTGTTTTTGATTCGCTTGCAATTGACAACATGATTATTTATTTCGATGCCTTTGGAAGAGGGAAAAGCGATACTGCAAAAGATGTAAAAGAATATTCATTGGAACGCGACATAAGGGATGTCGAAGGTTTGAGAGAAGCGCTTCATTTGGGAAAGATCAATGTTCTCGGACATTCCTACGGAGGAGTGGTGGCACAGGGTTACGCGTTGAAATATGGTGATCATGTAAATCATTTGATTCTTGCAAATACATTTCACAGTTTTATCATGTGGCAGGCCAATGATGACAACAGCAATCATGAAATCAAAACCAATTACCCGGAGGTTTGGGATTCACTGATGATAATTCGCAATGAAGGTGCAGTATCCAGCGATCCGGAGCACCAGAGATTGTATGCAAAAGTTCCTTACGGATTTTTGTATGCATACAATCCCAATAACTTTTTATCGCGCGGGCGAAAACCATATCCCAACGCATTCAACTCAAAACTTTATTATCAGATGGTTGGCAAAGACGGAGATTTTATTGTGGGAAGCGATATCGGGACTTTTGATTACAGAAAAGAATTGAAAAATCTGAAGATGCCCGTGCTGATTTACGGAGGACGTTATGATCGCGTAGCTGTTCCGAGAATGATGGTTAAATTCAAAGAATATTGCCCGCAGGCAAAATTCGTCATGTTTGAAAAATCAGGGCACAACCCTCAGATAGAAGAGCCGGAGAAACTATTTCCGCTGATAGAAAGTTTTCTTCATGGGAACCAGTGACGTGAAAGATTTTCAAAGTTCCATAGCCTTTCCTTTGCCATTTATAAGTAGGCTTAGAAAACACAGACCCTTTTTATTTTTTTTTAGAGGGTGCTACAACAGCAGAGTTAAAATGTACCAGTTTTTCCCAGTCAATTTCTCCATTATCCTTGCAAAACTTATTTGTAAATTCTCTCGTAAACTTATTTATCATTTGGGAATATAATGGAATGAATATATCATTCTTTTCTTTTGCTTTATATCCAAGAGGTTCAATAATTTCAGTATATAAAGAAGCATTACCGGAAATGAACTCCCAAAACCTTTGACCACAATATTTGAAATAATCTCCTTTGTCCGGCTTATTATCTCTTCCGTAACAGCATCCGTTTACTGCAACAACATTTAATTGGGAATTACTTGTTCTCAATGTCTTCCTGGCCGTTTTGAAATCGGCAATCATCTTCTTAATTTGAGAACCATTACCCCAGCTTGGCCCGGATTTAATCGTTACAATATTTCTTGTCTTATTTTTATCAAACTCCAGATCGATGCCTGTAATCCCGGATTTGTAACCCCCATAAACTTTCGCGTTTATAAATATGGCGAGTCCTTCGAGCCAATCTCCAAAAATCGTTTCCTCGTTCGAGGAAATATGGGCATCTACAATTCCCTTGATTATCTGCTCGGCAGTCAAAACACTTTTGGCCTTAAAAAGATAGGGGTTCTTGCGTATCAGAACTTTTGATAGTTTTAAACTTTCAAGGCTTTGAATACGTTTTTTATGAAATATTCCTATGTTCTGCTCAACGTAGTGTAATACGTCTTTTAGATTTAATTCTTTAATATTTTGCAGTTGGTTCCAATAGAAAAAGTTCAACAGGCTTTAATTTTTGTTTTACCATTTCATAGTATTCAGGAACGATATCAATGCCAATAGAATTTCTCCTCAATCTATTAGCAACAACTAATGTAGTCCCAGATCCCATAAATGGGTCAAGCACGGTATCGTTTTGTTTAGTGAAAAGTTTAATGAACCATTCCGGAAGTTCTTCAGGAAATGCAGCACTGTGATTTTTGTTGTTACATTCTGTCGCAAGGTGCAATACGTTGGTTGGATATGCTTTGTCCCTTTCTAACCAATTCGAAATATTTTTTCCAAAGCCACTACCAACTTTTGAGTTATCTCTTACTTTGTCGGTTGCTGATAAGTTTTTAAGTCTTAATCTCGCCCAATCTCCCATAGGAATCATGACCTCCTCTTGGTACATATTGAACTTGCGATCTTTATTAAATTGTAACAGTCTCTCCCATGCATCTCTAAAACGGTTCGGCCATTTCCCAGGGTAACAATTTTTTTTTGTGCCATATAAATTCTTCAGTCCAGAGCCATCCCTGTTTTCTCATTTCCAAGATAAGTTCCATCACATAGGTGCTCCTTTCTCCGTCAACAACCTTCTCCTTGATGTTCAGGATAAAAGTTCCTGTAGGTTTTAAAACTCTTAATAGTTGTTTTGATATGGGAAGAAACCATTCTACATACTTGTCAGTATGAATACCGCCATAAGTACTTTTTCTCTGATCAGCATAAGGCGGAGAAGTGACAATTAAGTCCACTGAATTTTCAGGAAGATGTTTTAATTGTTCTTTACAGTCACCAAGATATAATTTTGTTTTTATCTCCATTATTTGCGTCCTAAGTTATTTAGCGAATCTAATGATTTAAATTAGTTTGAACTTAAAAAGTTGTTCAGATTGATTGATTAAATTTTATGGAAAATGTTGGAATTAACCTTATATAGGCCAAATTTCCATTGAATCGCGCACTCAAAAAAAAATTACTTTTGCAAACAAAAAAAGCAGAAAGATGAACAAAGGACCTGTTTCACAATTTATCGAACATCATTACCGCCACTTCAATGCTGCGGCACTTATGGATGCTGCCAAAGGATACGAAACCCTGTTGAATGAAGGCGGCAAAATGTTGGTTTCTATGGGAGGGGCAATGAGCACAGCCGAACTGGGCATTTCGCTTGCGGAAATGATCAGGCAGGATAAAATCGCCATTATCAGTTGTACCGGGGCCAATCTGGAAGAGGATATCATGAATCTGGTTGCACACAGTCATTATAAAAGAGAACCCAATTATCGCCATCTGACTGCACAGGACGAATGGAATCTCTTGCAAAATCATTACAACCGTGTTACCGATACCTGCATTCCTGAAGAAGAAGCTTTCAGAAGATTGCAGAAACATATTTTCAATATATGGAAGGACGCCGAAGACAAAGGAGAAAGATATTTGCCCCATGAATTCATGTACAAATTGTTGAAGAGTAAAGTTCTCGAACAGTATTATGAAATAGATCCGAAAGACAGTTGGATGCTGGCCGCTGCCGAAAAGAATTTGCCGATTATTGTTCCCGGATGGGAAGACAGCACGATGGGAAATATTTTTACTTCGTATGTAATCAAAGGTGAATTGAAAGCTTCAACGGTAAAGACCGGTATTGAGTACATGATTTATCTCTGCGACTGGTACCGGAAAAATTCCGGCGGCAAAGGAGTTGGATTCTTTCAGATTGGTGGCGGTATTTCCGGCGACTTCCCGATTTGTGCAGTTCCGATGATGGCGCAGGATCTGGAATGGAAGGATATTCCGTTCTGGAGTTACTTCTGCCAGATATCTGATTCAACCACTTCCTACGGTTCTTACTCAGGAGCTGTTCCCAACGAAAAAATCACGTGGGGGAAACTCGGAATTGACACACCTAAATTTATAGTAGAAAGTGACGCTACCATTGTAGCACCGCTTATTTTTGCATGGTTGCTCGGTTGGTAATTTTTTAAATTATTTTTCAGCCCGTTTAAAATTCAGCTTATGGATTACAGATATAAAATTGAAATTAAATGGGCTGTTTATTATTCTCTTTTCCTGATATTTTATGGAATTGTTGCCCAGATTTCAGGGCTTCACGACAAGTATTTGAGTGAGGAACAGAATATTTCTCTCTTGCTGATTATACCAGCGGTATTGACCTACATTTTTTGTTTGCTGGATGAGAGAAAGCATTCCGAAACGGGAGATCTGAATTATATCCAAAGTCTTCTCGGTCTGGTAAGACTTTCCATCATAATTCTTATTCTGACTCCTTTGGTGCTTTTTATCAGTTACAATATTGTTTCTCCCGATTATTTTAAAAATCAGATTAATTATTCGGTTTCGAATAAGATTTTATCGTTGGGTGATGCACAAAAAGTTTTTACTTATTGGCGCTATGTGCTCAATAGTATGGGGTTTCAGTTTATAACCGGAATTATGTACTCAGCTTTTGTGCCATTGTTTATAAAAACATTCTCCAAACTCAAGGCGATGGAATCGATAAAATAAGCAGATTGATTTCTCAGTATAACAGTTATATACAAACGAAAACAGGCAATGAATATTTCACTGCCTGTTTTTATAATATGCAATAAATTACCTGTTAAAGATTTGCCTGTTTTAATTTCCTGGGAATTTTAATGGCTATCGTCATTGGTTTCTGGTCGCGAAGGATGCTTAGATCGTAATCACGATTTGATACACCACTTTTTTCTTTCAAAAGACTGTTGAGGTCGGTCACTTTATTTCCATTGAGAGCGGTGATCAGATCACCTGTTTGGACACCGGCTTTTTCAGCCGCACTGCCTGGTTCAACTTTCAAAACTTTTACGCCGCTGTTGTCTTCAGTTTCCTGCACCTGCAATCCGAGAGATGGGCTGGCATTGGTAAATCCAAAACCTTCAATCCGATTCCGCGGGCCGGAAAAACTGAAATTGGGAATATTGAGATCTTTAAAATATTGCGAATAATAATTGGTGTTTCTTTCACCTAATTCGGCTGTCACTTCCTTCGTTTTGTTATTCCTGAGGATTTGGATCTTTACTTTATTCCCGGATTTCAAACCTGTAATAATTTCTGATAATTTTTGAGGAGAAGTTATATCGGCAGCACCTACTTTGGTAATAATATCTCCCTTTTCAATACCTGCCTTTGCGGCCGGGCTTCCTTCGGTTACATCCATCACCTCAGCGCCTTTTTCATTGGCTTTGGTCATAACCCCGAGAAAAGTTGTCGGAGTGGAAGGAAATGATTTGCCATTAATGTTGAACATGTTTCTCAATCCGGGCAATACTTTGATGCTCAGTAAATCATTTGGATCGATCTCTTTCCCGCTGTAGGCAAGGGATGAGAGTGTGTCAATAGAAATGGACTGCCCGTCGGGTCCTATTTTCTTTTTGATAATAATTATTTTTTCACTTCCATTGTTTGTTGAATTATCCTGTGCAGAGACGGCTATAGCCGGAAACAGCAGGCCGATCATAATTGCCGAAACAAAAATTTTTTTCATAAAAAATAATTTAAGTACGAAATATTTTGTAGAACAAATATAAAATAATTTTTTACGATATACGAAGTGTTTCGGATAATTTTAGAATTGTTTTTATGAAGAAAATGTTAAGGGGGTGAGTTTAACTTAGACTATTCCTGATCGCTTCAATAACTTCTTTAAGTCTTGAATGATCCTGCCCGCCTGCGATGGCAAAATCTTTACTTCCGCCTCCGCCTCCCTGAATGAGAGGGGAAACTTTTGTTTTGATTAATTGAACAGCATCAATTTCGGAATCCCTGCTATTACCTGAAGCCCCGATTACCACCAGCGCTTTACCTCCCGATGCAGATGCAAGCACAATCAGGCTATGGTCCGTTTCGTTTTTTAAGCGCGTACATACTTCCCGGAGAATCTGATTGTTTGTATCAGGAACAACAGCGCCCACAAATTGTATTTCACCGATTTTTTCTGCCTTTTTGGAAAGTTCATCAACAAGGGAATTTACCTTTTGTTTTTCTTGAGAAGCTACAGCCTTTTTTAATTCATTATTTTCTTCAAGGAGCTTATCGATGCCTTTGAGAATGTCTCTCGGGTTTTTTAATTTCTCATGCACTTCATCCAATAAATGAAATTGCCCATCGATATACTTTTCAGCAACCGCTCCGCATACGGCTTCAATTCTTCTCACACTTGCGCCTACAGCCGTTTCATTCACAATTTTAAACAATCCGATATCTCCCGTCCGCGAAACATGTGTGCCGCCACACAATTCAATAGAATAGTTTTTATCCATTGTAACCACCCGCACAACATCTCCATATTTTTCACCAAACAAGGCCATCGCACCTTCTTTTAAAGCTTCTTCTTTTGGTAAATACTCAATACTCACAGGATTATTTTTCCTGATTTGGGCATTCACCATCTTTTCCACTTTCATGATTTCTTCGGGTGCCACTTTGGCGAAATGTGAAAAGTCGAATCGCAAATGATCTTTATTTACCAGGCTGCCTTTTTGTGCTACGTGCTTGCCCAAAACCCGCCGCAGTGCGGCATGTAACAGGTGTGTTGCGCTGTGGTGAAGCATTGTCGCTCTTCTCGATTCTTCATTTACCCGGGCTGTGATTTCTGCCAAAAGATTCGTCGGAACTGATTTTGTAAAATGAATGATCAGGTTATTTTCCTTTTTGGTATCTGTCACTTCTATCTTTTCGTGACCGGAAATTAAAATCCCGGTATCGCCAACCTGTCCACCGCTTTCAGCGTAAAAAGGTGTCTGATCCAAAACAATTTCAAAGAAATCTTTTCCCTGTGCATGCATCTTCCGGTATTTGAGGATATGGCTTTTTGTTTCAAGCATTTCATATCCATTGAATACAGAATTTCCATCCTGCACAATTTGCCAATCGCCTGCCTGCAAAGCTGTAGCAGCGCGGCTGCGTTTCTTTTGTTTTTGCAATTCCACCTCAAAATCTTTCATCTCCACTGATGCATTATTTTCAGAAGCAATCAACTGTGTCAGATCAATGGGAAATCCGTACGTATCAAAAAGTTCAAATGCAATCTCACCCGGAATTTGCTCCTTGTTTTCCGCCAAAATTGTTTCAAGCCTTTTCAATCCGGACCCCAGCGTTTTCAGAAAACTATTTTCTTCTTCGTGAATCACTTTCTGAAGAAAATCCTTCTGGCGTGAAGCTTCAGGAAAAACATTTTCAAATTGTTTCGCAATCAGGGGAACGAGTTTGTATAGCAAAGGTCCTTTGTAATCCAGATACGTAAAATAATATCTTACAGCTCTTCGCAGAATTCTTCTTATCACATAGCCGGCACCGTTATTCGAAGGCAACTGACCATCAGCAATCGTAAAGACGACAGCCCTGATATGATCGGCTATCACGCGGAAAGCAATATCTCTTCTTTCTTTGCCTCCCTCATATTTTTTCCCGGTAATTTTTTCAGTTTCATGAATGGTGTTGCTGAAAATATCTGTATCGTAATTGCTTTTTTTATATTGCAAAATGCGCACCAGCCTTTCGAAGCCCATTCCGGTATCCACATGTCGGGCAGGTAAAGGTTCCAGATTGCCATCGGCTTTCCGGTTGAATTGAATAAACACCAGGTTCCAGATTTCAATCACTTCAGGATGATCTTTATTCACCAGATCTTTTCCTGAGATTTTTTCTTTTTCTTCCTTGCTCCTGGCATCGTAATGCACCTCAGTGCACGGACCACACGGGCCGGTATCACCCATTTCCCAGAAATTATCTTTTTTATTTCCAAAGAGGATATGGTCTTCAGGAACAAATGCTTTCCAGAAAGAAAATGATTCATCATCAGCAGGCAAACCTTCCGATTCATCACCTTCAAAAACCGTCGCGTATAAATCGGTCTTGCTTATTCCTAATTTTTCTGTCAGCAAATTCCAGGCAAAGGCAATGGCCTCTTTTTTGAAATAAGGCGGAGGCGGCACGGTGGCATTTCCAAAACTCCAGTTGCCCAGCATTTCAAACATGGTGTGATGGTAATGATCCTTACCGACTTCTTCAAGATCGTTGTGCTTCCCACTCACACGAAGGCATTTTTGCGTATCCGATGCACGTGAGAATTCAGGTGTTTTGTTTCCAAGAAAATAATCCTTGAATTGATTCATTCCTGCATTGGTAAATAAAAGTGTCGGATCGTTTTTTACTACAATGGGAGCGCTGGGTACGATGGTATGGCCCTGCTCCTTGAAAAAGTCCAGAAATATCTGCCTTATCTCACTGCTGCTTTTCATGTACTGTCTTTAATAATTTTATAACCCTTTTTGAAACGGGTCTGTTTATCTTTACCGGGTGGCAAAGGTAGGAATTCAGGACGCTTGAGAAGAATTTGTAAAATGAAAAACTCTCAAATTTCTGTTTCTGTGTTTGAAAATTTTATTTTGAATATTTAACCTGCAAGCTATCGTGTATCTTGTGATATAGAATGAATTCAGCTATGGACAGCAAACAAATCACTTTTGATTTTGAAATGGATCCCGCTCCGGAAAATAATCCGCAGGCGGGGGAAGTGAAAGCAGAATTAAAAGAATCGCTGATTAAAAAGAAGAAGGGAGGCAGAAGGAGCCTGAAAGAAGCTGCAGAGAAGGAGGTTGTTTTGCCGCCGGATGAAGAGTTGTTTAAGAAAAGTTATTACACCATCGGAAAAGTGGCTGAAATGTTTGGTGAAAACACCTCACTGATTCGTTTTTGGGAAAATGAATTTCAGATCCTGAAACCGCGCAAAAACCGAAAAGGCGATCGCTATTTCCGTCCGGAAGATATCAAGATGCTCTGGTTGATTCACGATTTGCTCCGCAAAAGAAAATTCACTATTGATGGTGCGCGTGAATATCTGAAAAATGAAACAGCCGCGGTGCAGAAAATGGAAATCGCAGATTCGCTGGAAAAATTAAAATTATTTTTGCTTCAATTAAAACATAACCTATAAATGAAAATGATCATGATGGTACTTGGTTTGATGGGATTTGCAGCTATTGCACAGGCACAAATGGGGTACGAAATATTGAAAGATTCTGTCACCGGTGAAAAGATGCTGGAAGGGCCGATTCATAAAAAAGATATTGCCGGAGATCCGCAATTTACCTGGTATGCAGAAAGCCGGGCCATTTATCCGGAACCCAATGCAGAAGCCGTTAAAGCACTGAAAGAAAATAAAGACAGTATTTATTTTATCATTTTCGGAGGTACCTGGTGTGAGGACACACATTTTGTACTTCCTAAGTTTTACAAAATTCAGGAAGCTGCCGGTTTCCCTGAAGATCGTATCGCTTTGTTTGCCGTAACGCGCGATAAAAAAATTCAGAATCCACTTGTAGAATCGTTGAATGTGCACAACGTGCCAACGATTATTGTGATGAAGGATGGAAAAGAATTGGGCAGAGTGGTTGAGTATGGAAAGACAGGATATTGGGATAAGGAATTAGCAGAGGTGATCGAGAAGGGAGCAAAATAATTTCTTTCTGAAAAATTTTTTTTCCTGTCTAAAGACAGTTTTGCTGTTCTGAATAGCTTTCAATAGAGTACAGAAAAGTCGAACTATTTTTTTTCTGCCACGAATAACACGAACAGTCACGAATAAGAACAGCCTGGTATTCGTGCATTCGTGGCCCAAGTTTATCGATGCTGAATAGCTTTCAATAGAGTATAGAAAAGTCAAACTATTTTTTCCTGCTCCGTTTTTTTTCAATGTGCTAACTTCACCCTGTACTTTTCAATTCTTCTGTTATGAAAAAACTTTATTACCTCCGAACTTTTTATCTTTTTGTTTCTTTTCTGATTTTATCCTCATCTGCAACCAAATCCCAGGATGTATCAGAGCCTCTTATGCCCTTTCTGATCAACGAATACCAGAACGATGTCAGCGACCTGAGTAAGGTGTATATTTTTCACTACAGCGATGAATATTTCAACAGATTTGAGAAGTTTCATAAAGACTGGATTGAAAAACTGAAAAAAGTTGATTTCAAAAAAATGGATGTCTCCTCACAGGCCGATTATATTCTTCTCAAAAGGAATATTGAAAGTGACCGGTACGAACTGGCTGCAGACAAAAAGAATTTTGATCAGGTGCGTTATGCCATTCCATTTGCAGACAGCATCATGGCAATGCAAAGAAAAAGAAGAAGAGGTACAACTCCCGATGCCATGCAATGGGCGGCATCGCTGAGCAAAGTCATAGAAGAAATACAGCAGGCAAAAGAAACTATTACACGAAAACCTTTAGCCAATAATGATTCAAAAAAAGTGGTCATCACCATCATCAAACAACTCAGAGACGGATTGAAAAATGTCTATGACTTTTACGATGGCTACAATCCGCAATTTACCTGGTGGATGCACAAAACGTTTCCTCAAACAGATTCCTCTCTTTCTTCTTTTTCAAAATGGCTGGCAGCCCGGCCGGTGCAGCAACAGGATGTGGCAATGGACAATTCCGGAATCATCGGTCATCCGATCGGACGTGAAGAAATTTTGCGTCAGCTCAAATACGAAATGATAGATTATACCCCGGAAGATTTAATTGCATTGGCTGAATCGCAATACCAATGGTGCCTGAAACAAATGATACAGGTTTCAAAACAAATGGGATTTGGCGACAATTGGAAAGCTGCCCTGGAAGAAGTGAAACATCATTACCTGCCCGTTGGAGAGCAACCGGCGTTGATTAATCAGTTGCAGGAACAGGCAATTTCATTTATCGACAGCCTCGGACTTGTAACTATTCCGCCGATTGCCAAAGAAGCGTGGAGAATGGATATGCTTTCGGTGAAGATGATGGAATTCGCTTCGTATTTTCTCGGAGGTTCCGAAATTCTTGTCGCCTATCCTCACGAAGACCAGGACTTTGATACCAAGCGAATGATTATGCGCAGCGGTAATTTCGGATTCGCACACGCAGAAGTTTTTCATGAATTAATTCCCGGCCACAATTTGCAATTCTTTATGTTTCGGAGGTATAAGCCGTATAGAAGGCCTTTCAATACAGCATTCTCAACCGAGGGCTGGCCATTTTACTGGGAAATGACTTTGTGGGATAAAGGATTTGACAATACGACGGATGAAAAAGCGGGTGCACTGTTTTGGCGGATGACCCGCTGTGCAAGAATTGTTTTTTCTCTGAATTATCATCTCGGAAAATGGACACCTCAGCAGTGTATTGATTACCTGGTTGACAAAGCCGGGCTGGAAAGATTCAGCGCTGAATCAGAAGTGCGCAGATCATTTACCGGTGGGTATGGGCCACTGTATCAGCTTGCTTACATGACCGGTGCGCTTCAGTTGTACGCCCTTCATCATGAAATGGTAACCAGTGGAAAAATGACAGACAGGGAATTCAATGATGCTTATCTGCACAACGGAAATATTCCGATAGAAATATTCCGGGATATTTTAATGAATAAAAAATTACTGGAGAACTATTCCCCGAACTGGAAATTTATCGATGAAGTCAATGCATTGTTTAAATGAGAAATTCGAAAATCTTTTGAACCTTTCTTAAATATCCTGCAAGAAAATGTCAGTTTTATTTTTTAAATATGTTGATTTGATTTGATTTTGGGAGCTGCGTAAAAATAAATAATCGATATTGAGGTAAGTACTTACGGGAAAAGGGAAAACAACAAATAGTTCCGTTAATTATTTTTTGGTTTTATATACTTTTATAGTCCAAAATTAAATTTTATGAAAACACATTTTACCCCCCCCCGTTCAAAACTCTTCTTCCTGATTATTTTTACGTTCATTTCATTTTCCATGTTAAAATGTACTAAACAAAACATTTCGGCAGAAAAGGAAAACATATTAACTGGTCAAAAAGTAGAGCCTGCATTTTATAAGGGGCCCTGTCCTTATGACTGTGATGATCCAAGGTGTAGATTTTATAGTGACCCGAATTCGGATTGTAGTACAGATCCGGTTGGTGCAAACAGAATATGCGGCAGTGAATTTGCACCTTTTGGTTTGGAGGGAAAAACAATAAAGGCCGCTGTGGATTCCGTTGGCAGCTGGCATAATCAATATCAGGCTACACTATTTGTCATAATGCAGCAAAGGGATATCAATTTAGAAACCGATACCATTCAGGATTTTCTGAAGCACTACACTGACTCAATAATGAATACGAAGGGTGTAAACTATAGTACACTTACAATACCGAATCTGGATATGGAAGATACTACCTTAGATTTCTCCGGCTTTTCAGGAGATGCTCAGGTGATTTTAAATGAAATATTTTCTCTTTTAAATGAATATACTGAAGAAAATCACAGCTACTACATTAATGAATTGAATAGCCTGGAATTACAGGCGCTAAACCTTTTTTCATTTGAAGAAGCAATGCAAGTGGGTATCTGTGGATCAGTAGCCATTAATTCGCTTAATTATTGGAAAGATAATTCATCAACCTGGGTAAATTATTTGACTAATTCAAACGAAAATCAAAGGGCGGGACAACCTTGTAAAGTGAACATGAGACAACTAGGAGGTGCAGATGCTGTAGGTGCAATAAGAATCGGTAGGAAGGGTATAGGAGGTGGTGGTGCAGCCGGAGCTTTAGCTGGTGGATTATTAGGCGCAGCTGCATATTCGGCAGGAAATATTTTAGGACAGGCTTTAAACTGTCAGACTGGAGTTGTAGGAAGAGTTTCAAGATGGATATCCTCTTGGTTTTAAAACTGTTTTGAACTATTTTAATTTTTAATTAAAATGAAAATAAATAAAAGAAAAAACAAACCTATTTTAAATATATCTACCTGGAAAAAGCAAGCCATTGAAGTAACTTTTGGCTTCTATATCTGTTGGATGGTATCGCGTTTTATCGGAGATGCAGAACCTTTTGTTTGGAAAAAGCTGGTTGGGAATTTTATATATTCGGCTTTGGGCGGTTTTACTGGCATGGCGGGACTAAAATTTATTATCAAGGATTATGAAGTAAAGTCAAAAAAAATAAAATTTAAATGGTGGAAATTTGCCATAGAAACCGCATTAGCCACAATCGGAGTTGTTTTATTCATTGACTTTATCTTCAAAGATCCCATTTTAATCAAAAGATTATTATGGAGTTTTATTGTATCGTTGGCAGCGGGCTGCTTTTTTGGAATCCTCCTACAGGAATTTATTTTCAGGGACCAATCAAAGAGTTCATAAGGAAGTATTTCGAAACATGGTGATACAAGAGGCAACTGAATCTGGATAATTTTACTGCCTCTTTTTACTCGATGAAATAGTTTGCATCCACCGGCGTCTAACTTCACATGAGAAATATTCAGAGCCATTTTGCTCAATAAAAAGTTGTCTGAAAATTTTACTCCGCAATGGAAATTTATGGATAAGATCAATCAGATATTTGAGTGAGTAATATCTAAGAAATTCAGACATAAATCGATAAATATTTTTTCAAAAAAGATCAGGATAAAAAATTCTTTTATTTGCAAGAATTAATACTTTTATGTTTTAAAACTGAAAAGCTTATGAAAATTCAAATTACCCCCCGCTACACTTTGTTGATCTTCTTAGCTCTTTCTATGATCGGTCTATCTAAATATTTCTAATTCACCTATGCGTTCTATAAAACCTTGTAATGTAAACTTGAGTAAACTTGGAGGTGCTGATGTTCATGGTGCATTTTTTGGTGCTAAGAATGGAGTAGGTGGAGGAGTAGCAGGTACATTCGCAGGTGGTATTTTGGGAGGAGCTACCTTTTCCACTTTTGATATTTTCGGACAAGTTATGGCCTGTCAAACAGGGATCGTATCCAGAATTGGGAAATTCATTGAATTCTGGTTTTAAATTCTTAAAATTATTTTTAAAATGAAACTGAATTTCTGGAATATAAAAACGATAGAGGGCATGGTTGGATTTGCGATTTATATGGTGATCACTGATTTTGTATCCCGAATTGAAGACTTCACATGGTTGGGCCTGGCAGGCAAATTATTTGGTTCTTTTATTGCCGGATTCATTGTTATTGACGGCCTGAAATATATTTTAAAAGAGAAGTTCGAGAAGAACAGGATGAAATTCAGGTGGTGGAAAGAGGCTTTGGGTCTGGTCTTGGGAGTGGTGTTGTACCTGACATTCGCCGAATTATTTTTACAGGCAGGTATTATCTGGAAGAATTTTGTTCTTTGTGCTATCGTGGCTTTTGTGGCAGGTGCGATTGCGGGAAGGATTTTTGAATGGTTATATAAGAGAGAAATATCCTGCACTGAAAAACAAGAGTATGCAAAACTGAAAAACTCTGAGCCCCTGAATAAATAGTTTCAAAAAGCGTTTAAAAAAGATCCGTTTAAAAAAGATGATGGTCAAAATGATCTGCAATAAAAAATTATCTTTTATGCCGTATCTTTTGTAAAGAAAACACAATTAAAAAGTGAGAGGAGTTATTAGCAGGCTTTTTCAGGAAAGTTTAATGCAACAAAAATATTTGTTGTATGATATTCCTCGGGAGGATTAAGTATGCCATGTAGAAATTGTTTTTCTCTCAGACGTGAGCAATGATGAGATCTTTAGGATATAAGTGAAACTGAAATATCAGCGTACGTCGGAGACTGATTTCTCTTTCAATTTTTCTACATCAGTTTTTTCAGTTCTTCATGTACAAAATCCATCAGGGTTTTTATGTGTGTATCCGAAAAACTGAATTCAATCCCGGCTTCGCTGTATAATTCCGGTAATGTACGCGTACCGCCGAGTTTGAGTGCTTTGATATAATTGTTCAGTGCCTTGAATTTATTTTTTCTGAATTGCATCCAGAGTCCGATCGCTCCCAGCTGGGCAATGCCGTATTCGATATAATAGAAAGGAACCTCAAAAAGGTGCAGTTGTTTTTGCCAGGCATTGGCTACGTATTTTTCGAGGCCGGAATAATCCAGTTCAGAAGGTGTGAATTCATGAAATAATTTCACCCATGTTTCTTCTCTTTGTGCCACGGTATGCTCCGGATTTTCGTATATCCAGTGCTGGAATTTATCAATAAGAGCAATCCATGGAAATAAAGTAATCACTCTTTCGAGCTGGTGGATTTTCGCTCTCTTCAAATCTTCTTCATTTTCAAAAAACACGTTCCAGAATTCCATGCTGAAAAGTTCCATGCTCATGCTGGCAACTTCGGCAATTTCCATCGGATAATCTTTGAAAGCTGTCAGTTCCAGTTTGTGAGTCAGGAAAGATTGAACGGCGTGCCCGCCTTCATGTACCATCGTAGTGACATCGTGCATCTGGCCGGCTGCATTCATGAAAATAAAAGGTGCGCCTGTTTCGGGCAGGGGCATATTGTATCCTCCCGGAGCCTTGCCTGGCCTGCTTTCCAGATCAAGATTTCCCATTTTCTTCATCACTTTCAGGCAGTCGCCAAAGAATGGATCCAGTTTTGAAAAACAGGTGATGGCTTTTTCCACCAATTCATTTCCGGTATCAAAAGGATGAAGTGGTTTTACACCTTCAGGTTCAACTTCAGTATCCCAGGGACGTAATTCAGGCAGATTGAGTTTTTTCTTTTTGAGGCGATATAATTCATTGGCCAATGGCAACACATGATTTTTAATACTATCATGAAAATCGAAACAATCTTCTTTCGTGTAATCAAACCTGTTAAGCTCTTTGAATTTGTAATCCCTGTAATTCTGAAATCCCGCGTTCTTCGCTTCCTGAGTGCGTTTTTGGATCAGTTTTGTAAAGAGATCATTGAGGGTATCTTTGTCCTGCAACCTGCGGTCTTGTATTTTGCGATATACTTCCTCACGAAAACCCCGGTCAGGGTTTTCAAAAAATTTGCTTGCCTGCTGAAGCGTGTATTCCTGATCGCGCACACTGATGGTCATCTTGCCGGTGGTAGCGCCATACTTTTGTTGCAATACCGCCAACTCTGATTTGATAGGGACATTCTCTTCGCGATAGAGTTCGATGCTGTTTCGAATGGCGCGCAGATAAGTGAAATATTTCTCCTTGTCGAGTTCGCGGGCGAATGGTGAAGCTGCGATTTTCTTATTCAGTTCAAAAGCATAGGGCTGAATTTTGGGTTGAATTTCTGTGTAGAAATAATTGAAAGCCTCTTCAAACTCTTTGTTGGTGATATCGCATGTGGCATTGATTTGCCGGCGACATGCATCTTCTGTAACCACGGCCTCCAGTTCACTCAAATCTTTCAACCAGGATTCAAATTCTTCTTTTGAATTGATTTTTCTTTCGAGAAGTTCTTTAAAAAAAGGTTCAATATTTTCCCAGGAGGTCACACTCAGGTCTTCCGGAAGAAACGTTCTCTTCAGGGGTTTGATGTCAGCCGAAAAATGTATCATAATCAATTATTTTACGCCACGGCTTTCCACTTTGCGCGGATTGGTTTGCTGTGGTTTCATATCTTTCACATGTTCGTTTTCATTGCGGGCGCCCGGATGTGCCGATTTGGATGATTCTTCAGTTTCGGTATTTTGAACAGTAAAGTCAATTTTGTTCTTATCGAGAATCTGAAACCATTTGATCATTTTCTTCAGGTCGCTGGTGAATACCCTGTCGAAATCCAGATCGAGACCCAATTTGTCAAAATAAGATTTCAGCACTTTCACATCTGCATTGGCTTCCGGCATTTTTTCTTTGGAATCTTTCATAGCCGTGAAGACGTCTTTGAGCATGATGTTTTCTTTGTTGGTATAAACCTCAATACTCTCCAGATGAGAAAACTGATGTTGCCTTGCAGAAGCGAATTTGGTGGCATTGTTTTCAAGAGATTTCACCACGGCACCATCGGCTCTTGTGGACAGCAATTGATAAAGGCCACTCATACCGGTAACGGAAATGATCTTATTGTAATCCATAATTCTGTTTTAATGGGCGCAATTTAGTTGAAATGAAATTGGGAAACTATAAAATGGAAGTGAAAATTGCGGGAGATAGTTTTGCGCCGAAAGAATACATACCGTATCTCAAAGTAT
This sequence comes from Chitinophagaceae bacterium, assembly GCA_017307735.1. GTDB lineage: Bacteria > Bacteroidota > Bacteroidia > Chitinophagales > Chitinophagaceae > Ginsengibacter. Next base: position 89,015 of record JAFKGR010000011.1, on the reverse strand, counting down.
TTTTTAGAATGATTATTCAGATTGAGATTTGAGAAAATCTGATTTTCAGCTTTACCTTTTTCAAATTGAATTTTTATTAAACAGAGATAATTTTTTGTCCTTTAATTTGTATAATGAAAATTCAAACCGGAAAAGCACATTACAATTGAAAATTCCAGCAAAAGCATTAACGGTAATCATCCTGTTAGTTAATTCGTTTAGCTCTCAGGCGCAACTTTGCAATGGAAGCCTTGGCGATCCGGTGGTGGATATTTCATTTGGTTCAGGTGGCAGCAGCAGCCCGTATGTCCCGCCTGCCAGCTATACCTACACTTCATCTGCATGTCCTGACGACGGGTTTTATACGATTACAAACAGCACGTCCCAATGTTTTGGCAACACATGGTTTACATTGAATAATGACCATACGGGTGGCGGTGCTTTTTTGCTCGTCAATGCATCATACCAGCCGGGAGATTTTTTTGTAACGACTGTGTCCGGATTGTGCCCCAACACCACGTATGAATTTGCTGCCTGGGTTTTGAATATCATGAAAATATCTCCAAGCATTTTACCCAACCTGACATTTCGCGTGGAAACACCCGGTGGTGTGGTTTTGAATTCTTTCAATTCGGGTGATATTCCTGTTACCAATTCTCCTCAATGGAAGCAATACGGTTTTTATTTTACCACTCCTGTGGGCAATCCTGTCATAGTTTTACGTATAACCAATAATGCAACCGGTGGGATAGGCAATGATCTGGCTTTGGATGATATTACCTTTCGGCCTTGCGGAGCCAGGATTGCCTCCGCTATTTCGGGCTTCAGTTCAGATACCGTCAATGTATGCAAAAATGACAACGCTCTTCATACCTACATTTTTAATGCAAATATTACCTCCGGATATGTCGATCCGCTCTTTCAATGGCAACTGAGCAGGGATAGCGGGAAAATCTGGAATGATATTCCAGGCGCCAATTTAATAACCTATCAAAGCCCGAATCTCCAGAATGTGGGGAGCTATTCATATCGCCTTACGGTAGTTGAATCCAGCGTGGCAAATATCAGTTCATGCAGGATTGCATCTGATGCCCTGATGGTAAATGTGCATCCTTTGCCCATAGCAAATGCAGGCCCTGACAAAGTGATGCTGATGAATTATCCTGTTACTTTATCCGGGAGTGCGGAAGGCGAGCAGGTAACTTATACCTGGTTTCCCGAAGATTTTATGAATAACTCAACCCTGCTGAATCCTGAAGTGTCTCCTCCTTCTGATATGACCTATTCGCTTTCTGTCAAATCGATATGGGGTTGCATGAGTTCTGATAATGTCAATGTGAAAGTGGTCAGAGGCATTTTTGTTCCGAATGCGTTTACACCGAATGGGGACGGGAAAAATGACCGGTGGGAGATTCCTTATATAGATCCATCTTTTGAAGGAGATGTGCAGGTTTTCAACCGTTGGGGGCAAAAGGTATATCGTGCCAATTCTTCTCCTGTTTCGTGGGATGGAAATTTGAATGGTGAACCACAACCGGCCGGTGTTTATTCTTATGTCATTTTCATCGCGAAATATGGGATCAGACTGAAAGGAACTTTTATGCTGATTCGATAAAATGAATGACATTCATATTTGCAATAAGTCAAAAGATGATGTTTTATGTTTTCTCTAATATTAATACAAAGGCTAATTTTCAAAGGTTCATGTAATTTTACCGTCTGAAATATGGATACAAAACAGACCATCTATGCAAAGGAGCTGACCAAACGTTACGGCAAACGTACGGTAAACGATAAGGTGTCATTCAATGTTTCCCAGGGAGAAATAGTGGGTTTGCTTGGCCCGAACGGTGCAGGAAAAACGACCGCATTTTACCAGGTGGTCGGCCTTATAAAATCTGATGACGGAAACGTGTTGCTCGACGAATTGGATATTACCGATTTGCCCATGTACAAGAGGGCGCAGATGGGCATCGGTTATCTGCCACAGGAGGCAAGTGTGTTTCGCAAACTTTCTGTGGAAGACAACATTTCTGCTGTATTACAAATGACCAGGCTTTCAAAAACAGAACAAAAAGATAAGCTGGAAAATCTATTGGATGAATTTCATCTGAACCATGTGAGAAAAAGCAATGGCGATGTGCTGAGTGGCGGCGAACGGCGCAGAACGGAAATCGCGCGGTCATTGGCCGTGGATCCCAAATTTATTTTGCTTGATGAACCCTTTGCCGGAATTGACCCGATTGCTGTGGAAGATATTCAGAGCATCGTCACACGTCTTCGCTATAAAAATATCGGGATACTCATCACAGACCACAATGTGACGGAAACCCTCTCTATTTGTGATCGTGCTTACCTGTTGATTGAAGGGAAAATATTCATTGAAGGATCTGCTGAAAAACTTGCAATGGATGAACAGGTAAGGAGGCTCTATCTCGGGCGCAATTTTGAATTGAAAAGAAAGGACTACCTGCATACAGAAGCTGCCAACAGATAGGCACATTTATATTATTGGATTCCGGTAGCTGATAAATTTTTATTCCGCTGTAAGGCTGGCCTGCAAATGATTTGGTAACAGTTTGTTATATTGCATTGATTGCTCATGAAAATTCTAAGTCCGGTCATATCAATTCTTGCCCGCATGCGTTCGTGGGGTGTGGAAAACTGGATCAACTATCCCGTATCAACACAGAGAAACGTTTTGCAGCATCTGGTGACACAGGCACAATACACAGAGTTTGGCAAAAAGTACAATTTCAACCGGCTGTTTACCATCAAAGATTTTAAATCGCGTATTCCCGTTCATGAATATCAGGATCTCAAACCTTACATCATGCGAATGATGAATGGAGAAGAAAATATTTTGTGGAATACACCAGTCAACTGGTTTGCCAAAAGCAGCGGTACCACTTCAGATAAAAGTAAATTTATACCGCTCAGCGAAGAGAGTTTTAAGGAAATGCACTACAAAGCCAGCAAGGATGTGCTCACCAATTATTACAACAATTTTCCCGAAAGCGATTTACTTACAGGCAAAGGACTCGTAGTGGGAGGAAGCCATAGCGTCAACAACCTGAACGAAGAAATTCAGTTTGGAGACCTGAGCGCGTTGCTGATGCACAACAGCCCTTTTTGGGGCCAGTGGCTTCGTACACCGGAATTGAAAATTGCATTGATGGATGAATGGGAGGGAAAAATTGAAGAACTGGCAAGAAGTACCATCCATGAAAATGTAACCTCCATTGCGGGTGTGCCCACCTGGACAATTATTCTGATCAAACGGATTCTGGAACTGTCAGGTAAGAATAAACTGATTGAAGTTTGGCCGCATCTTGAACTTTACCTGCATGGCGGAGTTTCATTTACCCCGTACCGCGAACAATTTAGAGAACTGGTAGGAGCTGATATCAACTATCTCGAAATGTACAACGCCAGCGAAGGTTTTTTTGCTGCGCAAAATATGCCGAATGATGATGGCATGCTTCTCTTTACCGACCATGGAATCTTTTATGAATTTATGCCGGTCGAAGAATATGGAAGTGAAAATCCCCAGACGGTGGGGCTGAAGGATGTGGAGAAGGATAAAAATTATGCTATAGTCATTTCTACCAATGGCGGATTGTGGAGGTATCTTGTTGGCGATACGGTAAAGTTTACTTCCACTCGTCCGTTTAAAATTGTGGTGACAGGGCGTTTGAAATATTTTATCAATGCATTTGGCGAAGAATTGATTGCAGACAATGCTGAAAAGGCGATTGCCAAAGCCGCAGAACTTACAAATACAGTGGTCAATGATTATACGGCGGCTCCCGTTTATTTCAGCACAGATGAAAACGGAGCACATGAATGGTTAATTGAATTTGAGAAAGATCCTTCTGATCCCAAACAGTTTGCCACCTGCCTGGATAATGCGTTGAAAGAACTGAACAGTGATTATGAAGCGAAAAGAAGCAAGGGAATTGCACTGCGGATGCCCATTGTGAAATGCCTTCCAAAGGGGGTTTTTCAAAGATGGCTGAAATCGAAAGGGAAACTGGGCGGGCAGCATAAAGTGCCCAGGTTGAGCAATGACAGGAAAATTGTGGAAGAGATTCTTTCATTTTTACCAGATGCGGCATAATGGAACCCTTTCCCTTTAAACTTTCTTTAACACGCTAACAGATACTTTTGCCAACTTAACGAATCTTGTCATAATGAAGAAAATTGTATTGCTCTTTGCGTTGTCTTTGACATTTGTCACAATTCACGCTCAGGACACGCTGAATAATAGCAATCCAGGTTCGGGAATCAATAATATCCTGCTCAAAAGCCGTCCCGGCCAGCACTTTATGCTTCAATACACTTTGGATTATTGGAGGGGGATGCCCGATAGCATATCGAGCCATCAGGGTGGTTTCTCAAGAGGCTTTGGCGCTTACTTTATGTTTGACAAACGTTTCAAAACCTCAAGGAAACTAAGTTTTGGTATCGGTGCGGGTTTTAGTACCAGCAATATCTTTTTCAAAAAAATGGATCTGGGACTTAATTCCCTGACTCCTAAATTACCTTTCACAGCGCTTGACTCCGCCGATCATTTTAAAAAATATAAACTGGCAACCACCTATCTGGAAATTCCGCTTGAACTAAGGTTTACAGGCAATCCGGATAATTACACGAAAGGTATCAGGGCTGCTTTAGGACTGAAACTTGGTACGCTGGTCAATGCACATACCAAAGGGAAAAGCCCTGTAAATAAGGACAATCAGAGTATCGGTTCATACACCGAAAAAATCAATTCCAAGAGGTTTATCAATGGCTCACGATTTATGGCTACAGCCCGCGTGGGATACGGCGTGTTTAATATTACCGGAGCCTATGGACTGAGCAATGTTTTGAAAGATGGTGTGGGTCCTTCGATGAAATTATTCGAAATCGGGCTTATGGTCAGCGGGTTGTAATTTATCTTTTCATTTTTCCACAAACCCAGTGAAATCCGACAGCAATCAGTACCAGCGAAATGGCTGAGGTAAACCACAATGCCGGATATCCGAAGTGTGCTGCAACGAATGTCCCGATAATAGGCGACAGGATAAATGCGGATGAAAAAGCCAATCCGTTAACACCCATGTAAGAACCCTCTCTTTCTTTGGTGGCTCTCTGAATAGCCACCGTGGCGATGAAAGGCATGGAGAGAATTTCTGAAACTGACAAAAGAAAAACGCCGAGATATAAAACAAACAATCCTTTACCGGCCAGCAATACAAGAAAAGAAAGTGCACAAATAATTGCACCGGTAAAAATAATTTTATTTGTTGAGAACCTTCGTTCGGCCACACTGACAAGCAACATTTCCAAAAAGAAAACCACAATACCGTTGAATCCGAGCAACAACCCCACGTGCCAGTCATTAAGCTTACAGATTTCTTTGTAATATAACGGAAGCGTGCTGAGCAATTGGAAGAAGAACAAACTGTAAGCACAACAGATGATACAGAAAATAATAAAATATTTATCCCGCCAGGGCGAATCCGATTTTTGAAGGCGTTTTCCCGGTGCTATTTCGTGGACATTGATTTTCTTTTTGCGATGAACTTTTTTGAAGAAAATGTAGAAAATTATACCGGCCATGAAAGAGGTGAATCCGTTTCCATAAAACAATAGTTTGTAGGAAATGGCAGCGAGAAATCCGCCCAGCGCAGGTCCGATGGAGAAGCCGAGATTCAACGCCATTCTGTTGAGAGAAAAAGCGCGCGTGATATTTTCCTTTTTCTCGTAAGTATTGATAGAAACGGAATTGGCCGGACGAAATATTTCAGTGATCAGGCTCAGCAAAAAAATGCCGCCGGAAAGAATAAATTTTCCCTTGAGATAGGTGAGCAAAATGAAAACAGGCACCGCCATAAACAGGCTGAACGTTTGAACCCTGAAGTGGCCGAATTTATCTGTGAGCCAACCGCCCGCAGCCGAACCAATCACAGCGCCGAAACCGTAAAAACTCAAAATAATACCGGCTTCCTTCAGCGAAAATCCCAATACATTGGTAATATAAATTCCAAGGAAAGGCAATACCATCGCACCTGTGCGATTGACAAGAATCACCGCAGCCAGCATCCACGTTGGTCTGGATAATCCTTTGAAAGAAGACAGATATAAATCGAGAGCTCTCTTCATTATGCAAAACCCTTCACACGGTTAATTCTCTTTTGGACTGGAAGTTCGAAAGATTTGCGAAGTTAGAAGCAAAGGGCTAATATTTGAATTATGGCTTTGAAAGAGGGGCTTCAGATTACCGGATGGGTTTTGATTTAGTCAGCAACATCATTGTAAAAACAAGCATTGCGGTAAACAGAAGTAAAAATAGAAAGGTATAAAAAAAGCCCGCAGGTTTTCCCACGGGCATTAATTCTATGAATAAAAACTTTATTTCAACACCTGTTCAAGTGTAGCGCCCAATTCCGGGCCGCGAAGTTCTGACGCAATTATTTTTCCCTGCGGATCAATCAGCACGTTGTAGGGAATTCCCTGAATGTTGTATAAGGGCACTGCAGCGCTGCTCCAGAATTGCAGATCGCTGATCTGTTTCCAATCCAAATGATCGTCTTTGATGGCCTTCAGCCAGTTTGCTTTGGTTTGATCGAGCGATACACCGAGAATGGTAAAGTTTTTATTTTTAAATTTCTGATAGTTCGCAACCACGTTCGGATTTTCCGCACGGCAGGGCCCGCACCAGCTTGCCCAGAAATCTACCAATACATATTTTCCTCTCAATGAACTTAATGAAAAGGATTTCCCGTCAGTATCCGGCATCGTAATATCAGGAGCCATCGTCCCCACTTTCAAACCTTGCTGCATCTGAGCCTGTTGTGCTGAAGCATAAGCTTCAAATTGCTGAGCCACATCTTTTACGGATGAATTGTCCGGATATTTTTTCTTCAGCCTGTCGAGCAAAGCTGCTACTGTATCCTGACTGACATTGGCGGCATAGCTAAGTGCAAACATGGAAACAATCGGGCTGTTGGTCGTGTCTGAATAATGGATGATGTAATCATTATACCATTTCTGTAAATTGATAAATCCCTGTGCAATGGCAGTTGCTGCAGAATCATTCCCGTTGGCTTTATACATCTGCCTGACCTGATCATCCAGCAAAAGCTTTTGATGGATGCTGTCCGTCATAATAATAAAATGGTAGAGAGATGATGTGGCAGGGGAATTTATTTTCACATCGTTCAGATTGGAATCTGCATTGTTGGCCATGAGTTCAAGATCCGATTTATCATTGATGAACAAAAAGCCCGGATTCTTTTCAAAACGTACGCGGTATAATCCTTCTTCATTGGAGTTGGCTTTTACTTCAAACTTTCCGTTTTTCATTTCTGCTGTATCCAGAATTTGCGGAGGAGCCTGGTTGAACGGAAGTTGTTCCAAAAATACTTTTTGGTCTTCAGCCCCTTTCAGCTCGCCTTCCAAAGTGAACTTAGTGACTTTTGAATTTTGGCAACCGGCGATTAACAATGCCAGTACAGCGTATAACAGTTTTTTCATTATGCGTTATTTAATTTTTCTTGTATAATTGATAAGGCAGCTTTCATGTCTGCTTTTCCTTTGCTGATTTTTTTCACCTCGCCTGCAAAAAGGCCAATGAGGTTTTTCTTTCCTTTTTTATATTCCAAAACTTTGTCCGGCAGGTTATTTAAAGCCTTTTCCACACAGTCGTTCAGGAAATCCGAATCGTTGTTTTGAATCAGGTTAAGCCGTTTTGCAATTTGCATGGCATCTTCATCTGAATGGACAACTTCAGGGAAAATCCTCGCAACCGCCGTTGCAAATGCCACGTGCCCTTCACCGGTTAAATTTGCCAAAGAAAGAATTTTTTTTGTGGAAATGGCTTCAGTGTTTGAAGGATTCTCATTGAAAAAAGATTTTACCGGGCCGATCAGCCAGTTGGTTACGGCCTGCAAATGAGAACTCTTGTTTTTTATCTCTTCAAAATAGCGGAGCAAAATATCGTCCTCACAAATAATCGATGCGGCTTCTGGTGAAACATGATATTTTGCAACCATTTCTTTTTCTGTCTCGTGAGGCAAAGTGGTTATTTCTTTTTGAATGGCTGCTATAGCTTCTTCTGAAATAACAACCGGAGGCAAATCAGGATCGGGAAAATACCTGTAATCGTTGGCTTCTTCTTTGGTGCGTTGAGAATAAGTTGTGCCCGATACCGCATCAAATCCCCGCGTCTCCTGTTGCACTTCTTCCCCCGAACTGAGTAATTGCACTAACCTTTTCGTTTCAAACGTCAACGCTCTTTTCAGATTGCGGATGGAATTCAGATTTTTAATTTCAACTTTTGTACCCAATTGCAATGAACCTTTTTCTCTGACAGATATGTTGGCATCGCATCGCAGGCTTCCTTCTTCCATATTGCCATCGCAAACCTGCAAATGCCTGAGTATCCGGCGCACCATGGAAAGGCATTGATAGGCTTCTTCAGCAGAGGATATTACAGGTTCTGTCACCATTTCTACCAGAGGCACTCCGGCGCGGTTGAGATCGATGTTGGTAAAAAGAGTATCTGCATCATGGATACTTTTGCCGGCATCTTCTTCCAGATGGATCCTGTTAAGCCGGATATGTTTTTCTTTTCCTTCAACCACTATCGGAATATATCCTTCAGAACAAATGGGAATAGCCTGTTGGCTGATTTGATACCCTTTGGGCAGATCGGGATAGAAATAATTTTTGCGGTCAAAATAATTCGGGCTGTTGATTTTGCAGTGGAGTGCAAGTCCGAGTTTGACTGCCAGATGAATTGCCTTTTTATTCAGGACAGGAAGGGTTCCGGGATGGGCCAGGCTGATGGTGCTGACGTGGCTGTTTGGTTCGTCGCCAAACACGTTGGCATCGCCACAAAACATTTTGCTTGCAGTCTGCAATTGTGCGTGAATCTCCAATCCGATGACAGGTTCAAATTCAGTTTGAGGCATTGCCGCAAAGGTAATGTTATTCTGAGGGGAGATAAGAGGGTGAACAAGGATTTTAGATTTCGTTAAAGGTGTTTGCTGCATCCTGGTTTAGGGGTTGCCCGGGATGATTTTTTCCGGTTAATTTTTGACAGACGGGTTGTTTTATTTTTTTTAATATTCAGGATAATTGCCAATCGAATCTGATTGCTGTTACCCGGGTTAGAGAAATATTGATTATAAAAATAGCTTCCTTAATTTGCTCATGGAAATAAACAAACCGGAGAATAAAATAGATAGTTCCACATGCCTTGCAGGCTAAAGCATTAATTTATTTTTAACTTTGACGCGAAAATTATAAAAAATGATTATCCATCAATTCGAATACAAGGGGTTGGCTCATTATTCTTATGCCATTATCAGCAACGGCAAAATGGCATTGATTGATCCCGAGCGAAATCCCCAGCCTTACTATGATTTTGCAAAGCAGAACCAGGCTATCATAACTACGGTGATTGAGACACATCCTCATGCTGATTTTCTCAGCTCCCATGCAGAGATTCATCACACGACCGGTGCCACGGTTTATGTAAGCAAATTGTTATCCGCCAAATATCCGCATCATACCTTTGATGACGGGGATGTTATTCAGCTTGGTGAAGTGGAACTAAAAGCATTGAATACACCCGGCCATTCACCCGACAGCATCAGCATTGCTGCTTATGAAAACGGGAAAGCCCAGGCTGTTTTTACGGGCGATACTTTGTTTATCGGTGATTGCGGAAGACCTGATTTGAGAGAAAAAGCCGGTGCAGTAACGGCAGCAAGGGATCAGCTCGCACGCAATATGTATCATTCGCTCAGAGATAAACTAATGAAATTCGCTGATGATGTAAAAGTGTATCCTACCCATGGTGCGGGAAGCCTTTGCGGGAGAGGATTAAGCGTTCAGAATCTGAGTACCATAGGCGCTGAAAAAGTTACCAACTGGTCATTGCAACCGATGAATGAAGATGATTTTGTGAAAGAACTGGTTTCTACACAACCTTTCGTGCCAAAATATTTTACCAATTCTGTTGAACTGAACAGGGCCGGCGGTCCGGATTACAAAAGCAGCATTGAAAAAATCCAGATTCAAAATGGCCTTCCGCTATCCCTCGAAAATATTGTGGTTATTGATACCCGCCCGCAGGAAATTTATAAGAAGGGAAGCCTGTCGCGAAGCATTAATCTCATGGATGATACAAGATTTGAAACGTGGCTGGGAAGTATCATAGCTCCCGGAGAATTATTTTATCTGATTGTGCCTTCCAAAGAAGAAGCAACCATCCTGATTGACAAAATTGCGAGAATAGGATATGAATCTCAGGTGAAAGAAGTATTTGTGGCCAACCATGTGGAAGGAAGAAAATTTGATAAACTGAACGTAGATGAATTCCGCAAAAAAGAGGACAAATATACAATTGTGGATATACGTAATTATTCTGAAGTGGCCGACAGGAAAGTTTTTGAAAAAGCATTGGTTATTCCATTGCCTGAACTGAGAGAGCGTGTCAAAGAAATTCCATTGGATAAGCCTCTGGTGGTGCACTGTGCCGCAGGTTACCGTAGTGCAGCAGGAGTAAGCATTATTAAGAATGTACTCGACGGATCTGTGGACGTATATGATTTGGGTACGGCCATCACTACCTTTTAAAACCTCAGGCAATAGAATGAAAGAACCCGTTATTATAGATGTACGCAATGCACCTGAATTTGAAAAAGGGCATGCGGAAGGAAGCATTAATATTCCCTTTCCGGAAATGGAAAAGAGGCTTGGAGAGATTAAAAAAATCAAAGAACCGATTATTGTTGTTTGCGGAGGTGGTACGAGGAATGGCAAAGCCCACGACTTGCTGAAACAACACGGCATTGAAAGTACGGCCGGTGGCAGTTGGAAAAAATATCAGACCGGAACTAAATAAACTTCTCAAAAAAATTCATTGCACGGATTTCCGGATAGGCGTACTGTGAATTGAGAATGGCAAACGCGCAATGGCCACCGTGCCGGGGTGTTTCTAAAAAAATATACGGACTTGTTTCAGCAACTTTTATCGGATAGGCATCTTTGCCGATGATGGGATCATCGAGTGCATTCAATATTAAAACGGGGGTCTGGATATTTTTCAGGTTCTCTTCAGGCGATGCCCGATAGTAATAATCTTCAAGGTTTTTAAACCCATGGATCGGAGACAGAAAACAGGTGACGATATCTCTGAAATTTTTTATAGAACCGGCATTGGAAGATGAAATCAAATCAGGAAAAACAATTGATTTGGCAATGATCTTTTTCTTCAAACCTTTCACCATCTGATTTTGATACAACTTATTAAACCCATGTTCAATTTTTTCTCCACTCGATTTTAACTGAATCGGTGTGGACACGGCAACCGCCGCTTTCACCCTGGTGTCAATTTTGCTTTTGCCGAAATAACTCAATATCTGGGCGCCTCCCAAAGAAAATCCAATCAGATAAATTTCCTGAAATCCTCTCCTGATGACATTCCCGACTACAAATTCCAGGTCTTCAATCGAACCGTGATGATATAATTTGGGAAGAAGATTCATCTCCCCTCCGCAACTCCGGTTGTTCCATGCAAAAACGGAGTATCCGTTTTTCAAAAAGTATTGTGCACAGGTATTGTTGTAATGACTTCTGGAGTTTCCTTCCAGGCCGTGGCATAGAATGACAGCCTTTTGCGGACTGGAAAGATGATAATCGAGCAGGAGAAAATCACCGTCGGGAAGCTGAAGCCTTTCACGCCTGTAATCAAGTGATTTCGTCTTTTTAATTGCTCCGCAATATATAGTTGAAATATTCCCGTTTCTTAATAATAGTGGGGCTTTATAGGTTGAATCCCGGAAGAAGGGCATAAAGCAAAAGTATAGATATAACTTTTTGTAACGAGGACTCTGAAGGATTACGAAACAGCAGTTATCATTTAACTCTTCTTGTTAAGTATTTAAATTATGGTGAAAGTAGTTGGATTTCGCAGACTTGAATTGTATTTTTTTATGGTTCAATACCCAAGACCAAAAGAGGAACCGGTGGACTGTTCCTTCCTTGCCGCATTACGTTATAAACTTCACCTTCATAGTAAGCTACCCCGCTACTCATTTGTGCCTGCATTTTTTTTGTAGGTAAAATCTCGATCCCAAGATTTATCACTCCTCCTGAATAGAACAACATGTGCTTTACAAATAAATCAAATGCTACGAAGGCATATTTCCCGAATTGAACTTCTACAGCAATTTTGTCTTTTACAAAATCGGTTTGATTATAGCTATAAATTGGTTCCTTCTCCCCATTTTCAATAAGAAATTCTCTTTGCTCTTTTGCAGTCATCCTAATACTTTTTTCCATAAGTTCTCTATTGAGAGTTATATAGTAGTTATATCGACTTTCCTTCCAGTCAAGTTTGTTGAACTCAGAATTAATTGCCTGGTTCAATTCAATCGGGGATAAAAGAGTATTACCAGCTTTTCTTATTTCTTTACTCACCTTCGTTCTGAATCGGTCGGCATTAATACTCTCAATGACTATTCTTATCTCTTGATAAAGTTTTTTATGGTGAACAATCAGATATTCTTCGCCATTAAGGTGTGAGTATTTTTGTGCTATTTTCATAAATGACTAGTAATTCTGTTATTGTTTTCAAAGGAAAGCTCAGTCCATTCTTTGGGGATTTGTGCAATCTTTTCCTTAGCAGAGGGTTTATGGATTGGTTTACCTATCGGTCTAACTTTTAATTTTCCCTCTTTAAAGTCTGAAATCCTTTTGTTCGCGATTTTGCAGTACTCACTTTCTTTCTCAATTCCAAGGCCGTTACGGTTGTTTTTTATAGCTCCAATAACTGTCGAACCTACGCCAGTAAATGGATCGAGAACCCAACTCCCTTCGTTAGATAGGGCTAATACACATCTTTCCACCAATTCGATAGGGAACTGACAGGGGTGTTCAGTTTTTTCAGGATGATTTGATTTTACATTCGGTATATTCCACATTGCACTATCCCAATCCTGCTCAATAATTTCCCAAATATCTCCAGGATTTTTACCCAATGGATTTCCAGAAAGCTGCCCTTTTTTGGGACCTTTAAAATATTTCTTTCCGGGATATTTAGAAGGGACCCTAACACTATCAAGATTGAAAATATAGTCGTCGGTTTTGCTGAACCAGAGCAGGGTTTCATATCGGCCGCTAAACCGATTCTTTGCGTGAAGACCATGTCCGAAATACCATACTATTCGGTTACGAAGTTTCAAACCGTACTTCTTGAAGATTTGATAATAATAAATATCGAGAGGGAAGACCTCCCCCTTGTCAACATAATTTCCAACTTGCCAACATAGATTTCCCTTGTCTGATAAAGTTCTTATAAGTTGATAAATGATTTCTTCTTGGGATTCGAGGTATTTTTCTATACTTGTTTTTGTTTCATACGATTTCCCAACATTGTAAGGAGGAGAAGTAAGGATTAGATCAAACTTTCCATTCTCGACTTTTCTAAGAATACTCATGCAATCACCGTTCTTGATCTCGTATTCAATAGTTCCATTTAGAAAATTAAACAAGGGTTGTTGAATTTCCATCTTCTTTTTAGTTAGTGTAATAGTGCGAAGTTACTTTTTTATACGTTTGAAAGAGTTCATTTTCATTGATAATTTACCTCCATTTATTTGAATGTTATTCTTATTGGGCAACTTTGATCATTTTCCTTTTTGATCTTTTTTTACTTATGATATCAACTAAAGAAAAATAATTAATAAATCCTTCATTTAAACTTTTATTGACTTCAAGGAATTCCATTTTATAATTCACTGAAATATCACACTTCCAGATAATCCAGATCCTTGTCAAAACTTTCTTTCAGGCGGCTGAGTGCAAAAATCGCTATTGCTGTAAGTAAAATTATCATGATCAATCCGGCGGTGAGAATGTTTGAACGGCTGACAAAAAATTCAAAAAGAAATGTACTTGGGATTAACGCACCGCGTACAAAGTTCGGGGCCGTGGTTGTGACTGTTGATCTCAGGTTGGTTCCGAATTGCTCGGATGCGATTGTAACGAAAGTAGCCCAGTAACCAACACCCAAACCCATGAAGAATGAAAGCCATTTAAATTTTTCATCAGTGATTCCTGTGCTGGTGAGGTACCAGATAGAACTAACAAGTATGCCTATCTGAAAAATAAATACAGCCAGTTTCCTGGATTTGGTTATTTGCGCCAGCAATCCTGCGAGCAGGTCGCCGAGGGATATGCCAAGGTAAGAAAAAAGGATCCCTTTGCCCGCACTTAATGTTTCCGTGGCATGCAAAGCTTTTCCAAATTCCGGAGCCTGGGTGACAAAGATGCCGACCACAAACCAAATGGGCAAACCGATGAGAAGGCAGTAAACATACCGCCAGAAGCGTTCTTTGTTGTTGAAAAGCATACTCAGTTTCCCCTTGGAAATATTTTTTGTCATGGTGCTTTTATACATGCCTGATTCAAATGTTCCAAGTCTGAGCAACAACAATACAATTCCGATAACACCTCCGACGATATAAGCGCGGCGCCATGAAAAATGTTCGGCGACATAAAATGCCACCACAGCTCCCAATACACCGATAGTGGCTATGAGCATGGTACCATAACCTCTTTTTCCCTTGTGCATGGTTTCGCTGACAAGCGTTACACCTGCGCCCAATTCACCGGCCAGTCCGAGTCCTGCAATGAATCTGATGAATGCATAACTGTGCAGATTAGTAGTATAGGCATTGGCGAAGTTGGCGATGGAGTAGAGAAGAATGGAGCCGAACAATACTTTTATTCTTCCGAATTTATCGCCAATAACTCCCCAGATGATACCTCCGATAAGAAGGCCGCCCATTTGCATATTGAGAACATATTCTCCGCCGGTGCGCATCTGATCCACCGGAATTCCTATGTCGTGAAAACTCTGGATCCTGACTATGGAGAAGACTACCAGATCATAGATATCGACAAAATAACCGAAAGAAGCTACGAGTACGAGGAAGATGACATTTTTCCGTGTAGCCGGGACCGTTACATCCATTTACTTTTGTGTTTGAGAGAGTAAATGTAAAATATTTGAAGGTGTTTTGAAATCTTCCGCGGATCATTTGCCTTTTGGAGGCTTCGGATTATTTTCTTTGAATGATTACGTGCAGATTCTTTTTCAATATTTGATTTTAAGAAAAAAGGTCAGAGGATTTTTATTCCCTGCCCCTGCAATTTTTTATAGAGAGCGGTCAATACTTCCGTTCTTGCCAGATCAGTTTTGGATACATCGGTACACCACAGATATGCTTTCAGTTGCATGGAATGGGATGTGAGATTGGTGACAAGGATTTCAGGTTCTCTCGGAACAAATGTTTCTTTCATGGATTGGGTAATTTCAGAAAACCATTCCCTGATGGTATCGGGCAATACCAAACGATCGATGGTGAAACCAATATCAAGGCGGACATTGTTGCTGCTGAGTGTCCAGTTGACAATGTTGTGCGAAAGGATGTCACCATTGGGGATGATCACTTCAGCGCCGTCTTCAATCATTAAGGTGCTCGACCGGACACTGATTTCTTTTACCCGCCCTTTCTTATCACCGATCTGTACAGTATCGCCTATACGTAAAGTTCTGTCAAAAATGAGAATGATTCCTGAAACGAAGTTATTGACGATGCCCTGCAATCCTAAACCGATACCAACGCCCAACGCGCCTAAAATAACTGTGATCCGATCGACAGGAAGCCCCGATGCGGCCACAGCCAGCAGGAACCCGCCCACCAGCAGAAGAAGGCGCGTGATCAGAAGCCTCGAACGATGTGATTTATTATTAATCGCCATTTCGTCGCCCACATCTCCAAAAAAATAACCGATGTATTTCTGAAGAAAATTGGCTGCCCACATAATGAACAGAAATAACAACAACCCGCCGAGGGAGAATGAAAAACTGCCTATAACCCGGGGCTTCGAAAGTGATTCGCCAATTTTTTGTGAAATGATATTGTACAGATTTAAGTTAGTTGCGAATACAATCAGCCAGATAATTAAGGAACAGAAAACAGCAATTCGTAATACACCTTTCCGGATGGCTGAAAAGTCGAAAGCAGGTGAATATCCTTTCGTCATCCTGCTTCTCTGGATTTGTAAAATGACGGATTCCGTAACCGATCTGGCGAAAATGATTAAAGCCACAGTTTGTATTACCAGAAAAATAGAGGATGAGCTGAAGATTTGCATGAGAGTTACCCTGCCAAACAAATTGGAGACAACTGCCAGGAAGTTAAACGCCATGTATAAGAAAACAGTTGCAATCAATAGTTTCCGATTGCTGTATTCCTTGCGATATTTGAGCCAGGCAAACAATCCAAGCACGAAAGATGCGCAGTTAAGAATAAATGATATCCACCTGTTCAGATAAAACGGAAGCCTCAGGTAAGTCGAAAAGGAAAGGATGAACAACGCAATAAAAAAGAGCCAGAGATAAAATATTTTTTTAGGCAATCTTCGTGTAAACGAAACCGTTAAAATGATCATAAGAAGCAATCCGATAAATTCGGTATAGACTGCCGGTGCATTGAGGTCGAAAAGCGGCGCCAGATTCAACATGAAAATGAATGAAGCGAAAAAAGGCAGTGGATATAAATATCTGAAGTGGAATTGCTCCAGTGCCGAAAGCTGGTTTTTCCTTTTCAGTATTTTGAAATTAAAGAAGACCCAAAGAAAGAAAATGATACCGCATAAAAGCAAAAGGTTTATTTTAAAATGAGTGTGGGAAAAGTAGTACCGTGTAATCTTCCTTTCATTTTCTATGTTATTGTTGAATCTTCTTTGTCCATTTGGCCGCGGGTTGATAATTCTTTGTTCCCACAAATACCTTCTCTCTTTTCCGAAGGCACGGGAGCCAATTGTTTCGGTCATTTGGCTGGCTTTTACCTGAAGTTCATTGATGGCAATCAGATTGTTGGAGGCATGAGCCTGGGTGGTGCTGATGAGCAGGTTCATTTGCCTGACAATACTGTCGGCTTTTTTCCATTTGCCTCGTAAATCGTTGATCTGTGATTGAAATGATGATCTCAATGCCGGATCCCTGAATACCCTCCTAAGTAAGGTGTCTTTTACGATTGCCGCTACTTCGGAACGGTAAGCATCCGTGGTACTGTCATACTCGTCGAGTTGTGTGGAAAGTCCCTGAGTGTTTTTCTGAATTTGTGCCAGCAGGATATTATACATTTCCAGGTTTCTCACGCGCAATGCCCGTTCGCTGGTCGACAACCTGTCTTTGATAATATTGAGAATGGTATCGTCATTATTCAACTTGTCCTGAATTGACAGAACAGTCTCTTTGGGTTGTGACAAGACCGGCGCTCTGTTCAGCACTTGTAGTACTTTACCGATTTTTAACAGATAATCATTGCTGGTCAAGGTATCTGTATTAAAGAATACGGACGATTCAAAAGCTTTTCTTCTGATGGCCGCGCTGTCATTTTTCTGAGCCCAACCTGTCAGACAGGTGAGTATGAAGGCAAAAACGAATAAGGGTCTTTTCATTCAGGAAATTCTCGACCTGTAAAATTAAAGCAAAACAGGTTTGATTGATAGAACAATGGTTTGGCTAAATATTATTTGAAATAAAAAACTCACGAAATGTAAATCCCGTGAGTTTTTTCAGATACACGCTTTAACGAATTTATTCTTTTAAATCACTTCATCAGGTTTTGAATATAATTGGCAATATCTGTTTTGCCTGCCCTGGATTGTGCTGCGGATATCACACCGAAAGCCTGTTTGAACAATGGGTCTATATTTTCCCTGTATTGTGAAGGTACCTGATTCCTCAGGTCGAGAATGGCCAGCGCTCCTTTCTTCACCTGATCTGTATTTGAAAGGCCGGCAAGATAATTGGCAAATTTCATGGTGTTCATCAATTTACCTTCACTCAATGAACCATTCGCATAGATGTTGTATAGTATATCAAAATCTGCCGGATCGGGCGATTTGAACATGATATCAGAAACTGCATCTGCCAGCGCTCCCTCAGCATCCAGTGACAACACTTTGGCTTCTTCATACGCTTTGTCAGGATTAACAGCGGCATAACCCTGCAAAGCTGCGCCAGCAACGGAATAAGAGGAATCCATCAGATTTTTTTCGAAAAGATTCAGGTACCTGCTGTCTTTTGTTTTGGCAAGTATTTCCAAAGCTTTTGCTTTCGTCTTTTTGTCCGGATCATTCTGCGCAACCTTTTCAATAATGCCCAAAGTAGAAGGAACATCCCAAAGTCCGGCCGATTGGAGCAAATCCATTGTCAATGTTCTCAGACCCGAATATTTATCACTCAATCCCTGTACAAGATTGGATGATTTTTGCGCAGCAAAATATTCGAGTGCTTCTCTTCTGTCGAGATATTCAGATCCGTATTTGTATTGCTGTTCGAATTCTGCCATTCCTTTCTGATCATTTTTAACTGCGAGCAAAACTTTATCTGCATCCACATTTACCCAGGTTGGTTTTGTGGTTGAGTTAAAATAGAAAGTATCGGAAGCATTGCGAAGCCAGACATTGTATCTCTGTTTTTGATCTGCACCGGAATAAACATCCACCTTCACAGGCAAAGTGAAAATCCGGCCTTTTTGTGTCTGATTAACCACGACTCTTTCTTTTCCGTTTTCATAATTGTATTGGATGGTAAGATGGGGTTCTCCGCTTCCATAATACCATTCGTTCCAAAACCAGTTCATGTCTTTGCCGGTTACTTTTTCAAAAGCAAGTCTCAGGTTCTGGGCTTCGGCCGGCTGAAATTTATTGAGCGTAAGATATCTGTTCAGGGAAGCGAAAAATGCATCGTCGCCAACAAAATTTCTGAGCATGTGAAGAATGCGCCCGCCTTTGTTGTAGCTTACAGCATCGAACACATCTTCTCTATTCTGATAATGAAACCGCACGAGATCTTTGTTACTGCTGTTGCTCATCAGATAGCCCTGCATTTCATTATAGTTTACCTCATCAGCGGCATCTTTTCCGTGGCGGTATTCTGTCCATAAATATTCTGCATAATCGGCAAAAGATTCATTGACCGTGATATTGCTCCAGCTTTCGGTGGTTACCAAATCCCCAAACCAATGGTGGAATAATTCATGGGCAATCACATTTTCCCAACTATTGCCATCCACCAATTGTCTTGCATTTTGATAGGCTCCGTCCTGATGCAGCGTGGCGGTTGTATTTTCCATAGCGCCACTTACGAATTCCCTTCCGACCATCTGATCATATTTGGGCCAGGCGTAGGGAAAATCCAAAATCTTTGAAAAGAAACCGATCATGTTTGGTGTTTCTCCGAAAATTTTTTTTGCCACCGGCGCCCATTCTTTTTCCACATAATAGTTTACCGGAATGTTTTTGTATTTGTCTTTGACAATCGCAAATTCACCGGCGCCCATAAAAAAGAGATAGGGCGAATTCGGAAGATCGAGTTTCCAGGTATCAGTACGCGTGCCATCGGTATTTTTCTTTTGGGAAACCATTAATCCGTTGCTCAGCGTGACCCATCCCGAAGGAACCGTCATAGAAATTTCTTCAGTTGTTTTCTGATCAGGTTTGTCTATAGTTGGCATCCACACGCTGTTGGATTCGGTTTCACCCTGTGTCCAGATCTGGGTCATGAATTTTCCTTTGCCGTCCGGATTGATAAAATATAATCCCTTATCATCTGTGATGGCAGCGCTTCCTTTCGATTTAAACTCATTGGGGCGCGAGATATAGTTGATATAAATTATGTACTGCTCATCTTTCTTATAAGTTTTGTCGAGATGGATATGCAACTGAAGGCTGTCGTAAGAGTAATTCAGTCTTGACTTTGTATTTCCTTTTACAACGGCTACCTCTTTGATGTCCATATATTTTGCATCAAGTGTAAGTGAGTCGGTAGGATAAAAGTGAGGCTTGAGGGTAATCCATGCCTGCCCGGACATAATGGCTTTTGGTATATCAAACCTCACATCCAGTTTGGTATGCACCAGGTTGCTGATGATCGGATACGTGCCACGGTAAATCTTTTTCCAGGCCGTATCAGCGGTAGATGAACTGCCGTTTTGTTGTGCATTTGCCAGGCTGAATGGCATCAGGAACAAAAGCAGGACAAAGAATTTTTTCATTAGAGTTATGTTTAATAGTCAGCAAATGTATCTGTAAAAGAAAAAATTATTGGTAAAATTATTGGGTAATGCAGTATTGAAATAATATTAAATAGATTTGTGCAATGATGATCCGGCTTTTGGCAAATTTGATTTGTACCGTTTCGCTTGTTTCGTTTTCGCTGGGTACGATGGCCCAGAATAACCACTTTATTTATTTGCAAACGGAAAACAGCCAGCCTTTTTATATCCGTTTGAATGGGAAGGTAATCAGCTCTACCCCCGATGGATATGTGATTTTGCCAAAAATTCAAAACGGCAATTATAATCTGATGATCGGGTTCCCGAGAAATGAATTTCCCGAAAAGGCTTATCCAGTGACCATCAGCGGTGACAATGAAGGATTCCTGCTCAAAAAGCTGGATAATAGTTGGACATTGTTTAATATCGAAACACTGGCTTTGACTGAGGGCAAAAGCACCCAGGCCATTCAACCTGTGGTAGCTGAAACGAAAACCCCTGAAAAAAATAATTCTTTTACTTCCCTGTTAGCGCAGGTGGTCAGGGATTCCTCTTTACTGAATAATAATCCGGGGAGGATCAATGCAGATAGTTCTCAGGCCACGGCTATGAATAATTCCACATTGGCAGATTCTTCCGGCGCACAGAATGAAATATCCGCAGCAGTTGTACCCGGAAATAAAATAGAGAATAATCCGGCTACTGCTAAAAATGTTTTGGTACCGGAGCAGGAATCTTCTTCGCCGGAAGGGCAATTGCGGGGAGATGTGACGAATTCAAAAGCAGCGGATTCGAAGGCCGCCAGGGCGATTAACGATTCCACGGCAATGGTTGTTAATGACAAACAGGGCACGGCTGGTGAGAAAGCAGAAAGTTTTAAAATAATGAAGAAAGAGTTGCCATTGAAACATACCGATTCAGCGAATGCAACTGCTCAATTTCAAATTGTTTCAAATAATCCAAAAACATCTGCGGATTCGGCCTCTCAGTTGGTTTCAGATAATGTGATTTTAGAGGGTAACCCACAAACGGTGCAACCTGCTGTCAAACGCATTTTGCTGGTGAATGAAGCTAATGGCCTTGACCTTATTTATGTGGATAGAAAACTAAAAGACACTGTACGCCTATTCATGCCCGTTATAAACAGGAAACCAGTAGAAAAACCCACGGCAAGAGTTATCTATGAGCCATCGCCAAAAGATACCTCATTGACAATTACACCCACGATTGTGAAAGCGCCGGCAACCGGCAATCAATACACCCCGCAACCGGCCCAGAAACCTGAAACGGATTCGGTGGCAGCACAGGAACCAACAAATCAACTGGTTCAAACTAAAACTTTAATTTCCGCAAAAGATACGCTGGAGCAGACCAATTCTCCGGCTCAACAGAAATCTGATGAACAGATAGTAGCCGTATTAAAGGATTCCGCTGTAAAGAAAGATACAACTGCTGCCCAGGAGAAATTAGGGCGGGTGATATATAATCCGAATACCAATTCAGATTGTAAAAATTTTGCAACGGAAGATGATTTTTCAAAACTCTGGAAGAAGATGCTCACAGAGGTGGGGGATGAAAAAATGATCGAAACTGCCAGAAAATTTTTCAGGAAGAAATGTTACAGCGTCGACCAGGTCCGCGAATTGTCAAAAGTATTTCTGTACGATAAAGGCAAATATGAATTCTTTGATGCCGCTTATCCGTTTACCTCAGATTCCAACAGGTATTATGTACTGGAATCAGAGTTGCACGATCCGTATTACATCAACCGGTTTAAGGCCATGATTACCAGATAAATTATGCCGAGATATTTTTTGGAAGTCGCTTATCGCGGAGAAAATTATTCCGGTTTTCAGGTTCAGAAAAATGCCAATACGATTCAGGCAGAAGTAGAAAAGGCGCTGTCAATTTTTTACAAAAAAAGTTATTCGTTAACCGGTTCTTCGCGAACAGATGCAGGTGTGCATGCGTATCAGAATTTTTTTCATTTTGATGCTGAAAATGAAATTTCAGATTCTGAAAAGGATATCTACAACCTGAATGCTTTGTTGCCTCCGGACATTGTTGTCAAAAATTTCTTCAGGGTAAAAGATAATGCCCATTGCCGGTTTGATGCAGTGTTGCGCGGATACAAATATTTTATTTACCACAAGAAAAATCCGTTTGTAAAAGACACGGCCTTCTTTTATCCATACACACTCGATTTGGAAAAAATGAAAATTGCTGCCAATCTGATTTTGCAATACGAAGATTTTTCATCTTTCTCAAAAAAGAAAACACAGGTAAAAAATTTTAATTGTAAAATATCATGCAGCGAATGGCTCGAAGAAGAAGGGATATTGGTTTACCATGTAGAATCCAATCGTTTCCTGCGGGGTATGGTTAAAGGCCTCGTGGGAACCATGCTCCGGGTGGGAAGGGGGATTATCACATTGAATGATTTTCAGAAAATTATTGAATCAAAAGACCGTTCAAATGCCGATTTCTCTGTACCATCCCACGGATTGTTTTTGGTGAAGGTGGTATTTGGTGAACCACTTCGCGACGAGAAATAAATTCATTTTTAAAGTTTGTTCTTTCTGAGTTTGAAATGAAATTAACGGGCAGCGGATTTGCTCTTTCAGGAAAATACAAAACCGGGATGCTTTCCTCAACCCCCGGTTTAATATCAATCTTTCGGTTTTATTTGACCTGAGCCATTCCTGTTTGGTTAGTCGGCGCCCGTACCCTGTTGCCGAAGCACCTGCTGATTTTTCATGTTATTGATGATAAGCTTGCTGTATTCATTTCCCAGTGCATCAGCATTGTCAGGATTGAATGACTGGGTCTGCACAGAATAAATCAGTTGCTGGGTTGACATATCATATAAATTACTTTCCCAGAAATACCTGGTGTCGTCAATGTAATATCCCGGAGTATGGATCCGGCGATAGAGTGTTGTCCGGTATCCCCAAAACTGGTTGTAATAAATGGCATAGGGAGAGTAGAAGGTGTTGCCTGCGATGTATTTGCTTTCCCTTTGTTTATCCAACAGAACGATTGTCAGCACTGCATCAACTCCGCTGGTCTTTAATTTTTCCATAGCCTCGTCTTCTGCCATATTATCAAATGCTTTGGGAGCAAATTCCTCACAGGCACAAACAGCATTGTACCCGATATTTCTTAATTCGCCCGCAAGGTAATTTTCCATCTTTTCGCGGATGGAACGGTCCGGCAAATTCATCAACCCGAGAACGATTATTTTATTGTAATGGGCAGGTTGGATGTCTTGTGCCCGCCATGATGAAGTTATTTTTGTATTCGGGGCACACCCTCCAATGATGAATGCGAAGAGAAGTGCAAACGGAACAAACTTTTTCATGATTTAAATCTTTGGGGCAAATTAAAAAAGGCACTTCTGAAAAATGATGATGCCGGTCAATGAACCGGGAGATATCAATCAACGCTTTCTTTAAAAAAGAAGGTGGAATTACAGCCCTGATTTCATTGTTGCTGGGTTGGGTAGTTCTACTGAATTTTCAAGTAGCGCTACTGAATTTTGTATGAAAAAGGGAAAAATGAAAATTGAGAATTGCGAAGGTTTTTTCTTCGGGATTCTGCTATACCCGCGCTATACCTGGGCCGTACCATCTTCGGCCGGGGATACGGAATGGTACGGACAAAGGGCGGAGAAAGGGCGAAGGAATCAGGGAGTAAAATATTTTCAGGATGCGTCCGTTATCAATGCAATAAATTCAAGGAAAAATTATGCCCGGAAATTCCACCTTCTTGGATAAGTGGCAAAAAAATAGAAAGGCACGAAGTCGTGAAGACACGAAGTAACACAAGGAAAATTATGGTGTCCCGATAACTATCGGGATAGAGCCTTTGCGTCTTCGTGGCGAAAAAAGTAAATGGCCACTAAGTCGCGACACAAAGAAGATCTTAGTAATCTTTCTTACCGAAAAAGGAATAAATTGAAGAAAAAATGATATGAATCAATTTAAAAAATTATCGGAGGAAGAAGAGATGATTGGAAAAGGCATCGTCAATGCGGCGTATGAAGGTCTTATGTATGAGCGGTACCCGGATTTGAAAAAGTATGGGTCCTGCAAAAGTGTAATTTAGAGTTGATAAAACTTTTAATCACCTTAAAAAAACAGAGACCCATGTCACAAATTAAGCAATTAGATTTTAGCGGCCACACCTTATTTTGTGATATCGATGTTCACAAGAAAAACTGGCGCGTGAATATTCGTTCTAAAGAATTTGAGTTGGAAGACTTTTCTCAAGATGCTAACGTTGATATCTTTTATCGGCACATTACCCGAAAATATCCGAACGCTTCATTTAAAGTTTGTTATGAAGCCGGATTTAGTGGCTTTAGTGCACAGAGATGGCTGGCTGAAAAAGGTGTGAACTGCTGTAAAGTTAACGCAGCCGATGTAATTACCACGCACAAAGATCAACGCCGAAAAACAGACAAAAGCGATGCCCGAAAACTTTGTGAGCATTTACAAAGTAATAGATCAGTAGGTGTTTATATTCCAGAAGTTGCCGGGGAACATGGCCGTTCTTTAACCAGAGCCCGGGAGAAGATAGTTCGTAATCAAACCCGGTGTAAAAACAGAATCTGGCAACTGCTGTATTTTAGTGGTCTTTCAGTACCGAAGCAATATGAAACGCAGCAGTACTGGAGCAAGCAGTTCGTCGATTCATTAAGATCAATATCCTGCGGAAGTGAAGCTTTGCAGACTGCTCTATTGTTGTATATCAAAGATTACGAGCAAACCCGCTCCTTGCTACTGGAGGCTACCCGCGCTATTGGAAATCTTTGTAAACAACAGGAGTATAAAAGTGAGATAACCCTATTGAGAAGCATCCCGGGAATTGGTTTGATCAATGCTGCTGTTATTTTATTTGAGTTGCAGGACATAAACAGATTTAAAAACTTCGACCAGCTAAGCAGCTACGTAGGTTTCGTACCCGATACGAACCAAAGTGGTGAGAGTAATTATGACAGGGGTATCACAGTTCGCCACAACTCCTACCTGCGGTCTGCTCTGGTTGAGAGCAGTTGGCAGGTTATCAGAAAAGATACTGCCTTACTTTTAAAGTTCAAACAGTATTGCAAAAGGATGAACAGAAACAGAGCCATTGTGCGCATAGCCAAACACTTGCTATCAAGAATAAAGTACGTATTGAAAAATAAGGTGGAGTATGAAATCGGAATAGTAGGAGGATAGACAAGAAATGAGTTTTTTTTAGGCATATTGGGCTTCAAAAGTAAATTCCTTAGAAAAAGCCCGGAAAAATTACCGGGCAAATTGGAAACGAATTTACTTCGTCAGCCACCGGATTTATTCCTGGCAGGTTGCCCTCCGGCAGAGCCTGCTTCCGCTTAGTCCGGCATGATAAAATTAATGAATTGAGATTAGAGAGATTAATATAAAGTTTTTCCTGGAAGGCACCTCACCGTTAATTTGTGTATGCAGCGTTTACGAACTGTCTGTTAACGAAGGATACCAGGTGCTTTTATATAAAACTAAAAAAAGACCATGCAGTCTGCCTCTGGCAGGTCTGTTGATTGGAGTGTGCTTTATCAATACTCTTCTAATCACTAAAACCTGTGATATTATGTGAACGCAAAAGAAATATAAAAAGTTAGCCAACTCATGCAGCGAATGCTCATCATTGGAGTCCACAAAGAATTAGGGCCGGGACTGTTGGAAAGGGTATATGAAGTTTGCTTTTGTCATATTTTAAGAAAAAATGGATTTGATGCTATAAGGCAGATTGATATACCAATTCATTTTGACGGAATGTTTTTCGAAGAAGGATTGCGATTAGATGTGCTCGTCAATGACCTTGTAATTTGCGAGTTGAAAGCTATTGAAATCGTGAATCCTGTCTGGGAGGCTCAAATATTGAGCCATCTGAAGTTAACTGAAAAACGGCTGGGGTACCTAATCAACTTCAATGTTCCTTTAATAAAAAGTGGAATTAAGCGATTTATTAGATAGTGTAGGATTGATGTGAAGAACCTTAGCGCCTTAGTGGCGAAAAAATAAAAGGGCCACTAAGACACGAGGACACAGAGCAACACAAAGGAAATTATGGTGAAACTGTCTGCTACTTTCAGTTATGATAATTTGAGATCGTAAAAACTATCCATCGGATCGCGAACACATTGCTTATAAAATCGTTTTGATATCAGACAGGAGACCGGGCAGATTTGTTATAATGGTTTGCCAGACTATTTCCTGGTTAATACCGAAGTAATCGTGGATCAGAAAGTTGCGGAAATCTTTTAAAATACGCCAATCGATTTGCGGATGAGCCTCTTTAAAGTTTTCAGGTAATCTGTTTGCAGCCTCTCCGATGATTTCGAAATTCCTTTCGACGGCGTGCCTGGTTTTCAAATTGTTCAGATAATCTTCAAAAGTATAGTTTGTTGTGTAATGCAGGATTGCACCAATGGCCTCCTGAATATCTGCCAAAAGCAATGACGTTTCTCTTTCAGACATGGATCAGGTTTTTTTCAACAAAGGGTAAATAAGCTGGTTTTATTCCTTTTCGTGAAACGACATCCACTTTGGTTTGAAACATATCTTCCAGTTCATGGGCGAGTCGAATATATTGGAATCCGTCAATTGCTTTTTTGAAATCAACAAGGATGTCGATATCGCTGCCCGGTTGTTGATCTTTTCTGGCATAGGAACCGAACAATCCCAATTCGGAAAGGGCATATTTTTTTTCCAGCTCACTTCTTTTGGCACTCAGCAATTGCAATATCATTTCGCGGGTGTACATATTTCAAAACTATGAAATCTTATGATTTTGGATGAAGAAGATGTTTCTGCCCTAAAGAAAGAATTTTCATTGTGCCTTTTATTTTCCGATAGCTTTTTTATACAAAATTCCGGGCAAGGGGCGGAGATGAGATACGGTAATTTGTTTCGTTAAAAATAAGCAGGCCACGAAGTCACAAAGCCACGAAGTAACACAACGAAAATTTTGGTGAACCTTTGTGTCTTTGAGCCTTAGTGGCAAGAAAAGGGGAACAGCCACGAAGCCACCAAGCCACGAAGTAACACAACGAAAATTATGATGAACCTTTGAGCCTTAGTGGCAAGGGAATAGGGGATGGTCCCGCAAACGATTCCGGCCGGGAATATCCATCATTCGTGCATTCGTGACCTCATCTTAATTGAGAAAAAAATAAAAAACTATCTGCAGTCGTCTTTGTGATCCCTCGTGTCTCCGTGGCGTTCCTACAGAACAAATAAGTACTAAAGAATGTTTTCATAATTCTATTTACGGGGACTCATCCCAATATGCCTAATACGAAACGCTTGAAAAAAAATATATGTATCTGCAGATGATTTTATTCTAAACTAAATAATTAAATTAGCCCAGTATTTCGTTAATGAGTAAATGCTGAAGTGAACGCTTAACAAGCTTGTACAGAATCGGGCTTACCATAAAAAACCAATGGCTGATTCTCCAAAAAACCACTGCAAACTTCCATTCTTCACATTTAGCAACAGGGAGGGTGAATTTTTATAAACCGAATTGAATTCGTAATGAAAAATACTTCTCAATGGCTGTTAATATTAAAACCCATCTGGGCCATGTAGCTAATGCCTGCATGCAAATGCTGAAAGTGCATACAGGCAGCCTCAGTTTGAAACGGCGGGCATACCAGTATTCGATTATCGTTTATGTAAAGAGTGATCCGCACCGTCTTCGCTATAAATATGTGCCTTTTGCAGCGCATGTATTACAGTGTGGTGAAGTCCTTTTCGCCTGGGAAATAAAAACACCAATTTTTTAAAATAAAAAATAATTACTATGTCATTACACATCTATCTGGAAAGACTGAGATACATAGATGATCTGATAAGGAGAAAGGCAACGGGAGATTTAAAACAACTTTCAAAAAAATTAAATCTTTCAAGGAGCCAGACTTATAATATTCTGAAAGAAATGAAGAGTGAAGGATGTCTGATTAAGTATTCAAAGCGAGATAACAGCTATTATTATTCAGAAATGAACAATCTGTATGAAGTATTGTTCAAACAGCAAAGGGATGTCTCAAACAATATTTTGTCTGATGAAGAAATGAGAAGAATTACGGGAGGAGAACTTTTTTTCAACTTTTTTCAAAGTCCAATTATATTGGACTCTTCTATTTGAACTTTGCCTTAAGAAACAAGGAAAGCCAACTCTAAAAACAATTTCCGAAGCGGGAAACACAGAGCTGAGCAGACCAGTTTTGAAAAAATATTTATTAATCAAATAAAAATCATTTTATCATGAAAAAAGAAAATGAATTCTTTGGGCAAAAGATGACTAAAGAAGAAATGAAGAAAATAATAGGAGGGCAGGAGCAGGATAATGATAACCACACTTGTAGCTATTGGCCTTCTATGGGTTATCCCATGGTATTAGCAAGTTGTACAGGATCGCTGGATGGTTGCACACAGGCTTGCAATTCATGGTGCGATCAGGAGCCGGGTTGTGTGGATAATACCTGCAATTGCTTTTAGTTTTAAACAGATGGGGCATTTGTGAAAAATATGAATGACCCCATCTTTGAAAATAATATATTACAATGAGAATTTTTTTTAGGATCGGTATTTCAACAGTTGTCTTAATGCAATTGTTGGTCTCGTCTCCGTATTTATACGGGCAGCCCGTAATTATTTCCGGTACTATCAATTCGAAAGATCTGGATGTGATTAAAATCGTTCAGGCAGGCACTCCGATAAATGGATTGCATAGTAAGACCTACACTTTAAGAGTATCTCCTGACGGCTCGTTTTCAGGAAAGTTATTTAATGTAAAGTTGGGTATGTATAAAATTCCTGATGCTTTTGTGGGACATACGATATTCGTCACTCCGGGTGATTCAGTACAAATTGACATGGAAAAGAGCTCTCAGTACAAATTTGAAATTTTCAACAGGTTGAGAGTTAAAACCCGCTATCCTGTTCATTATCTGTTTTTTGATAGTTGCCTCTCTTTTTTTGGTCAGACCAAACCTCAATTTTCAAAAACAGCTTTTGATAGTAAAAGTTACAAAGAAGAATGTATTGAAAAGTATAGCAAAGCACTGGCCTTGTTGAACCATTATTATGAGTTAAAGCAGGTATCTGACAGCTTTTTAAAATATGCTCAAATTGAGTTGAAGACAAATTATTTTAATTGGCTGTTATTTCCGTTCGCTAAATATAAAATAGATAAAAACACGTCGGAGAAATCCTATTTTAAGGATATAGACACCTCTTCTTTTGATGATATCAATGCCTTTGAGAAGACTGAAAATTATTTATTACCGGCCAGTCTTTATAATAATTTTATACTGAATGACATTGATGAGTCCGACAGAGCAACTTGGTTGAATTCGTCTTTTAATACCGCTTCTACTCATTTCAGAGGCATTGCAAGAGATAGATTAATGGCCTGGGAGATTGAAGAAATGATAACGTTTAATTCCCACGACAGTAGTCTTCTGGAAAGGGAGTTATCATTCTTCTTTAAAGAGTGTAAGACGCCTTATTTAATGAATGAGATAAATGTCAAAGTCGGAGCCTGGGCGGAAAAAATAAGAAATACGCCGGCATCCTTTGAAGAATTGCTGGGAAAGGAGATTTACAGTAACGTACAGGGGAAACTATTTTCCCTTAATTCATTATCGGTAAATAAACACTGGTTGTTGATAGACTGCTGGGCAAGCTGGTGCAAACCATGTAAAGAACAGGACCCTTTCTGGACTTATTTTGAACAATTGTATCACGACAGTATAGCTTTCCTGAATTTTTCTGTAGATGAGAAACGAGTAGATTGGGAAAACGACATCAGAAAATACAGAAAAAACCCATTAGTAAATTATATCCTAATGGGAGGAAATGAAAATCCGTTTTCGTACTTTTTCAGGATTCATTCCATTCCCAGATACATACTTTTGGATTTCAGGAAAAAGAAAATAATTAATGCCGATATGCCTTTTCCCTCCAATAAAGAACAATTTACCGAAGCTGTAGAAAAAGTATTGGTTAAACGGGAATTTTAATGTCTGAATGAAGTGTTTCTAAATCTGAGAGTGTCAGGGCTATATACTCTTTCAGAGCCCGGATAAAATAATAGCTATATCCATTATAATATTTTCCAAACTTGCGTTTATGTAATGATTCCATTTTTCTGTAAATAATTCATAGTGAGATGAAATCCTTAATATTTTTATTTACCTGCCTGTTGGTTGTAACGGTTAATGGCCAGATTTCTCTGCCTCCGAAAATTTACAATGCCCCGATAGATGGTTACGGAAGGATAATTGATATTAATGTAAATTCAAATGACTTTGTACGGATATTGGACGGCGTTGAATTGAATAATGATTTTAAAATCCCACCGGATTTCAAAATCAATTCGATATGGAGATTGGGCGACAGCACCAAATTAGTGAAATTAGGACTTGCCCCTTCTGCGAAGCTCTATATGATTATGTCGTCCTTTGCTTCAGATGGACGCAGGATAATTTATAAAAGAGCCGGACTGTCTCTGCAATTAATTGAATTGAATGTGCCTGTTTCCCCGAACAACACATTAGTGACCTTTGATAAATATTCTTTATTGGATTCATTGCCGGCGTCATCCATTATTTCTGTCAAATATCACCGCACGGAAAAGAATGATCGTACTGAGGTCGGAATGCCATTCGGTTATATACGGGTGCTAACAAATTCAGAAGTTGTAAAATAAAAGCGGGCTCAGGCCGCACGTAAATTCAGGATTGAGAACATTAGCGAGTGAAGAAGTATTTTGTTTCAGCTACTAACCTCCCACTGCATGTGATAAACACCTGGGGGCAAAGAGTTTCCTGTTTTCCCGGATTTTCTGTCAACCAAATCAAACAATGACAAATGGTCTCCAACTGTACAGGAACTCCTGACGGAGTTAAAACCGGGTTTTATCCATTTACCCCATGAGGAGTATCCTGTTTGTGGCAAAGGAAGTCCAATCAACGAGAGTAACGGCTCCGTAGAAGCCTCCTGTAAATAGGGAACTACAAAAACCCGGCTTTACACCCGACAGCACTTTGTATGTCCTTTGCTAAGGGAATCCCTATTGTTTGGTTATATACTCAGACAAATAATAATGGTAACGATTGCACGACATATTCGCTCCAGTTGAGCGGATATGTAGCGAATATATACCGGATATGTAGCGGATATATGACGGCTCAGGTATTGGGCAATCATACTGGAATAACCTGTCAGGTTTATTCCAGAAAGCATCTGATGCAGGAAACGAAAACCTGACAGGTTAAAAAGTGCGTTGAAAATAAACTGCCGGGTTTATTCCGAAGGAACCCCCTGTAAATAGATATACTGATCGTACTAATCGCAGACCACAAATGTTATTTTGTTGATCATGGCCTGAGATCGGAGCAAAGAACAATGGTATCTAAACCGCAGATTTTTCTAACTGGCACAATTGCATGCTGACCTTTCAGTATTCTCATCACGGAAGAGATGCCTTATAAAAAGATATATATATCCTGAAAAGAAATTTATTGAAACAAAGTGTTTACATTAGTACTGTGTTTTGATATGGCAATGCCAAAGTGAACACCAATCAAAGCTTGTACAGAGTCACACCGCCCCGAAGAGGCAGATTCTCTAAAACCACTGCAAACTTCATACATTCACTTTGCGCAACAGGCGGGGTCTTTTTTTTCGGAATTGATTTGAATTGATAATGAAAAATACTCCTCAATGGCTGTTAATATTAAAACCCATCTGGGCCATGTAGCCAGTACCGGCATGAGGATGCTGAAAGTGCATGCAGACAGCCTCAGTTTGAAACGACGGGCATACCAGTATTCGATTATCGTTTATGTAAAGAGTGATCCGCCGTGCCTCCACTATAAATATGCGCCTGTTGCAGCGGATGTATTACAGCGTGGTGAAGTCATTTTCACCGGGCAAATGATAAAACTAATTTTTTAAAATAAAAAATAATTACTATGTCATTACACATCTATCTGGAAAGGCTGAGATACATTGATGATTTGATAAGGAGAAAGGCAACGGGAGATTTAAAACAACTTTCAAAAAAATTAAATCTTTCAAGGAGCCAGACTTATAATATTCTGAAAGAAATGAAGAGTGAAGGTTGTCTGATTAAGTTTTCAAAGCGAGATAACAGCTATTATTATTCAGAAATGAACAATCTGTATGAAGTATTGTTCAAACAGCAAAGGGATGTCTCAAACAATATTTTGTCTGATGAAGAAATGAGAAGAATTACGGGAGGAAAACTTTTTTTCAACTTTTTTCAAAGTCCAATTATATTGGACTCTTCTATTTGAACTTTGCTTTAAGAAACAAGGAAAGCCAACTCTAAAAATAATTCCCGAAGTGGGAAACACAGAGCTGAGCAGACCAGTTTTGAAAAAATATTATTAAACGATTCAAATTTATTTTATTATGAAAAAAGAAAAAGAATCTTCCATGCAAAAACTGTCAAAGGAAGAGATGAAGAAAATAATGGGGGGATTTGCGGAGCCACCGAAATGCGATAAAGAAACATGTGAAGCAAAAAGTAATGACGAGCTGACATGTTTTTGTGCCGATTCAGGTGCGCTTAAAGGGAATTGTTTGTGTGTTAGGTAAAAAAGTAAAGTGCAGACTTCAACACAATTAAGTCGTTCGTTCTTAATTTACCTGAACGATTCAGATTTAGAAATAAACAGAGCTATGAACTCAGGCAAGTCAATGGTTCTGTTTATTTTATAATGGATTTTAAAATTACAAACATTATGAAAGTATTATTCAATCTTTTGTTGATTTATTTACCTCTATTAATGTTTTCTCAGACTAATGAAATAAAACTTAAACTAAATTTTCATGATGGAAGTGGACCGTTTGAATACGTAAACTTTCCATTGAGATGGGATGATACTTCAATTATTTACAGGGATACCTATTCAAGGTTTAAAAGTTTCCCTAAAAATTTAAAAGACATTAAAAAGGGTATTATTCTTTTTGATAGGGATCAATTTATTCTTCAAAATTATATTAAAGGTAAGATTGACAAGAATAGGTTTATGAAGATTTTTCAAGATTCAGACAAACTGTTTAAGATGAAAAGATTGGTTAAGAGACCAATAAAATGTTTTGTGTCTATAATTAGCGGGTTGAATGAAAATCATAAGATGGTATATGTCCTGGATAAAAACAACAATCTCAATTTTAGCGATGATGAAGAATTTGTACCCGTCTCAGAAGAAAATGTATCAGGTTCAGGACTTGACAATTATTTGAAAAAAGTTACATGTCAAAGAGTTCTATTCGGAAATGTTATTAATGATTCGGTAGGTATTTTATTGGTAATGGACGGGAATTCTATTCGTTGCAGTGTTGCTCAATATGCCACAACAATTCTGAATTTTGGAGGTAAAACCTACTCAATGGCAGTTTGTCCATTATATTTTTTTGGTAGAACCTGGAAGGCATCGCAATTAGTTTTGCTGAAGGATCGCCTGAGTGATTATAAAGCACCCTTAAGTTCAATTATCAGAGAGGGTGATTTTTTAACGATTGGTGGAAACGTATTTAAATATAATGGGGTGAAAATAGAGAATAACCAATTGATAATTGAAAAAATAAGTGAAAATAATCAGCGCTCTTCACAAATTGGTTTTCACGCACCTTTATTCAATGGAATTGATGTAGTAAATGGGAAAAGATTAGAATTAAAGACAATTAACCATAATAAATTTGTTTTTATCGATTTCTGGGGAACATGGTGCAAACCATGCAGGGCTCAAATTCCTTATTTAGTGGAATTAAAAAATCAGGTAGATTCTGCACGGTTTACTTTTTTAAGCGTGGCTGCTTTTGATGATCCGGATTCCTTAAAAAAAGTGATTTGTAAAGAGAAAATGTTTTGGCCACAATTGCTTTCGGATAAGATAACTGCAAAATATAAGATAAATTCATTTCCATCTAATTTTTTGATTGATCCAAATGGAGTTATCATAGGCAAAAATATTTCATTAGACCAATTGAAAAGTAAGATTTACTCCCTGGGCTTGACCGGAACAAATTTTCAATAGACTTAAGAATATTTTTTCAAAAAGGATTTCGGTAGGTAAGAGTGTTTTTTTTAACAATTTTCTTCAGTCCGAATATACCAGCCTGAAGGATTTGAACTTTGCGATAAGAAACACGGGAAACCAATTCTTAAAATAATTCCCGAAGCGGGAAACACAGAGTTGAGCAAACCGGTTTTGAAAAAGTATTTTTAAACAATTCAAATTAATTTTATCATGAAACAATTAACGAAAGAAGAAATGAAGAAAATCATCGGAGGACAAAGTACGCCAACAGTAGATACTGTTGAATGTAATGATGGTTTTTCCCTGCCTCATCCGGACGGAGATTGCCGGTGCGGTTCAGTAGGTTTATGCGACGGGAATGGAGGCGTGAAAGATTGCATTGCATACGGACATCCTGTTACAGCACAATGATCTCGACAGAAGGGGATATTGTTTGATGAAATGATATCCCTTTTTGAATTTCTTAACCGGAGTTCTGAAAATTATTTTCAAATGAAATCTTTCCTCTTGTTTTATTTGACACTGGCATTTCCTTTCCTTGCCTTTTCTCAGACTTTCACGATGAAATGCCACATCAGGGACAAATATATTCCGTCTTTGTATTTTACTACTCATGACAATGTTTATGCCGATTTGCTTGCGAACAGGGTTCCTTTTAAAAAAGAGAATGATTCTGTCTGTGTACTGAATCTGGCTCCACGGAAGATTTCATTTGCACAGATAGGTGGTGATGCAGTGCTGGTAATTCCTGGTGAAAATCCGGAAGGCCTCTTTGAAAGGACACACTTTGAACCCTTTGATACCGGCAGTGCCAATTTTAAACTGATGCGAATATCGGCGGGTATTACTAAAACCATAGTTGATTATTCAATTGGCAGCAGTTTTAACCGCTTCTTATCAGTGGCTTCACGGCTCAGAAAATGTATTGACAGCATAACCTACCGGCTCGTGCATGATCCGCATTCGTGGAAAGATTCTCAGATCACGCTTGCGCTGAAGGAATATTTGGCTGAAAAACTGGCTCACTTTCTGGTGTTGCCCGTTTTATTTGGAAATCCATACAACAGAGATCAGCTTGCCGCAATTATCCGGAGAGATGTGCATATCAATTATCCGGAGTATTGGCTTCAGGTGCAGTCCGGACGCATTTTCCTCAAAAACTATTACAGAAAAATATTATTACCGGAGGCGGGTTATGATCTGATGAAATCGCAGAACAATAAAATCTTTTCTTATGAACCGTTTAAGAAACTTGTGACCTATCAGTATTTTTTAGAGTGTCTTGAATTGGGCACCGTAAAGACGAGATTTGAATTGACGCATGACTGGGAAGAGGCAGAAGCCGGCATGGTATTATCAAATGGAGAAAAAAAGACGATGCAGGATGTGTATGTAAATATTCAGCAGGTGGGACAGGATATTTCTGAAATGTTCACCGCATTGCCTCTGATAAATACCGACGGTCGATTGCTGACAGATAAGGAGAAAAAAGCGCTGGTGTCAGGTTCTGATATACTGATTGACTTCTGGGCTTCGTGGTGCGTGCCATGCCGGCAGGCAATGGAAAGGCACAGGGCGGAAAATGTTGTCATTTCTCACAGAGAATACCGGATCATTTATCTGTCAATTGATGAAAATGATAAGTTGTGGAAGGCGGTGAAATATCCGTTTCTGCACAGTAAGAACAGTTTCAGAATAACGGGGCCTGATAATTCTTTTATAAGGGAATTCGGGATATATGCTATTCCGCGGTACATCCTGATAATGAAGGGAGGTATTGTCAGCAGGGATTTTGGATTTAAGTAAAGGAGAAACAAAATCTTCCTGTTTGTCATGCCACATTTTGATTGGAGATGAAGTAAGATAGCAATGAATTTTTCATCCGTGGAATTGCATGCTGGCCTTTCAGTATTCCCATCACAGAAGGCATACCTTATAAAAAGAAATATATATCCGGTAAACTAATTTATTAAAACAAAGAGCTTACATTAGTATTGTGTTTTGATATGGCAATGCCAAAGTGAACACAAATCAGAGCTTGTACAGAGTACGCACCGCCCGGAAGAGGCAGATTCTCTGAAACCACTGCAAACTTCAGACATTCACTTTACGCAACAGACGGGATTGTTTTTTTCAACTTTTTCCAAAGTCTCCTTATATGAGACCGAAGGATTTGACCTTTGCAATAAGAAACACGGAAAATCAACTCTAAAAATAATTCCCGAAGCGGGAAACACAGAGCTGGGCAGACCGGTTTTGAAAAAATATTATTTAAAACATTCAAATTAATTTTATCATGAAAAAAGAAAATGAATTCTTTGGGCAAAGGCTGACGAAGGAAGAAATGAAATGGGTTGTGGGAGGGATGATGCAAGATGGCTGTACGGCAACTGCCGTGTGCAGCGATGGCTCTACTGTTTCAATTACAGGCACTGGTGCAGGTTCCAATTGTCGGGCGGTTGATTATGTAAATGCTCCGGATGGCAGGGGTGAAGCCTGCTTCCACCCTGAAAATGGGAATAGCCAATGCAATACCTGTTCACATTAAAAAATTAAAGCAGTCATGAAAAAACTTACTAAAGAAGAGATGATTCAAATCATTGGAGGGGAGCATGCCCCGGTATTTTCAATTTGCGGGGTAATTTGTCCTGACGGAAAGACTCATAATGTTAATTGCGGAGTTGGCGTAAATTGTGTAAGCGATAGTTCTACTCTGACAGTGTGGTGCGACGATGATGAGATTTGTCCGTGTGATGCACCACCTTCCAATTTTTAGCACAAAGTTTAATAACACAGAGGATTGGCAATTGAAGTTTATTAAAACCTGATACCTGAGTACTACAGCATTTAAGAGATTGATGAACCTGCCAATTCCTCTTTTTAAAACGAAACCAATAAATTTTTACCTGAATGAATAAAATATTTTTATTCCTTGCTCTTTGGATCACTCAGCCGGTCTGTTCCCAAAGGGTATTTCATCTGCCCGCTGCATTTGAGAGGACAAATAACCTGGGATTGAAAATAAGTGAATTTTTGTATCCCATCCCGGATCCTTCCGGATTTGTGTATAATACGGCTGATTCCGGTTGTAAGATTTTCCCTTATTATTATCAACTGACTCTGTTGTCGGGAAAATTGACAGAGGGCACCATCAATATGATTGCCTGCAAAAAGGATTCGGGATACACAGTGGCAGTGGATTTGAATGATAACAGGAATTTTACCGATGATTCTGCAACCTTTCTTTTGCCCGATCACAAACACAACAAATATCCCTTTGAGATCGCAGTAACAGACGGGGAACGTACTTACAAGATCCCGTTTGCATTGAATCTGATGCAAATGTCTGTTACCGACAAAAACGGTGAACCGGGGAAATGGAGAACTTACCTGACTTTGCAGCACCAAAACAGTATTTCTGCAACCTTGGGAATCGGGGGTCACCAGTATTCTGTAGAGGCCATACCCGGAAGACTGGCCAGTTTACCGGGCAAGGTAAGTATTGGTTTTTCCAGGCCGGATCAGCCTGTCAGTAAAATGAATGTTGGTGAAAATAATATGCCTCACAGGATAGTTACCGATACCATTATTTCAGGGCCGTACAGATTTGTTATCGACAGCGTGGACTTTATCAGAAATATTATTTCTCTTACGGCCTGGCCGATGACAGATAAAGACTATGGATATGAAGCCAGTGCAAGAATCAGGGATTACAGACTCCGGGCCTTGAACGATACCGGCTCCCGTTTTAAGTTGAGTGAGAATTTTAATGAAAAGTCCTGGTTATTGGTTGACTTTTGGGGTTCGTGGTGTGAGCCTTGCATTAAGGGTATGCCGTCTCTTGTAAATTTATCTGATAAGCTGAGAGGCAAAGTCAATGTAATCGGTATTGCCTGTGAAAATGACAACGATACTCATCGGGCATTAAAGATTTTGTCGGAAAAAAAGGCCCGGTACAAAAATTATTTTTTGAGTTTCACCCGGACCGGTGATAAGAAAGTCCTGAATGAGATGGAAATTCTTGCTTATCCGACTTATATTTTGTTAGACAGAAATCTGAAAATAATCATGCGAAAAACAAATGAGGAAGGGCTGAATGAAATACGCGAGTTTGTAAAGACCCATTGAGGGCAGCATTTATTTTACTTCTGAGAGGACTTTCAGTTCATTATTGGAAAAGAAGATTACTTACTTTTTTCCTACAGGAAAATGATTTTTAACCGATGCAAAGATGACTGATTTTAATATTCCTGTTTTTTCATGCAATGCAAATCATGAGAAAAGGTTTATGAAAATACAGCGCGAAAATTCCGGATTTTACAGGAAACTTCAAAAGGGAAAATATACTTTTAAAAAGCCTGAGTTTATTTGCAGGGCTGATAAAAAAGATATTGTTACGAATTGAGAATGGCGAAAAGTGCCCGTTGAATTCAATTGCTGTAAACGGGATCTTTCCCCGGTGATGAGGATTTCTGGTATATGGAAACAGGATGATTTGACTTAACTTTATATTCTGTATTTTGTAACAGCATTGGTATTTTATGAAAATCCTTATTCTCTCAATACCATTTTTGTTTCTCTGTTCATTGTCATTTGCACAGGATGATAGTGTAACTACACTTCAAATAATATTTCCGAAAAATTTCACCTACGATACTTTATTGGTAAAAGACGGAAACAAAGCTATTGCTGCTCCCTATTCATCTTCTGAGGAGGGAAATAAGATTGTCAGCAGGTATGTAATAAAATCGGATAAAGAAGGCGCGCACGACTATTCAATATACTTTGGCGGTAGCAGAAATGCGGTGAATGACACGTTGTTTTTCCTGTCTGCAGATAAGAATATGAAAGTGGAACTTGAAGATTCTTTTGCGTTGAGAAATGATATTTATATGGATTTATCAGGTACCTATAATTTTGAAAAACTTTATCAGGAATATAATGAATATTGCCAGACGGGGCTTGTACATTATGATTCTTTGATGAAAGAAGGCCATTCTGTAAATATGAACAGATACCAATACTTTCATCATTTGGGTCTTGCGTTTGTAAAGGAACACAGACGTAATCCTTACGCAATTGAACTATTTTCTGTGTTTGTGATAAATAACCCTTTTTATCGAATGAGTTATCAACAGGCAGAAACATTTTATAGAGCGAACCTTGCTCCGTTAATAAAGGATTCAACTGCGGGAAACTATGTGGAGGTCAGGCTGAATGCTTTAAAGAAGATACCCGTGGAGGGGGATGAATTTCCTGCATTTTCCGTTACAACTTTAGACGGTAAGAAACTGAACAATTCTTCGGTAAAAGGGAAAAATGTGCTATGGGTACTCTGGGCTACCTGGTGCGGACCATGCATGGCAGAAATACCGTCGCTTAAAAAAGTGAGAAGTGAATTTAGCGAGAGCGACTTGAAAATAATAGGTGTGTCGCTGGATGTGAACAGGGATAAACTCATGGCAGTTGTGAAAAAGGATCAACTGAAGTGGCCTCAGGTCTATAACAATCAGGCATTTGTTTCAGAATTGGGAGTTACGGCGATACCGGCTTTGGTTCTCTTAAACAGCGATGGTGAAGTAATTTATCATAGCTATTATCACGTAGTAACACCGGAGAAGAATTTGTCAGAGGTGGTATCTCTCCTGAAGAAGGAACTTCAAAAAGGAAAACAGAAATAGCCGGATGGAAAATATTTTGTTTTCAGCCTGGCAGGCCGCATATCAGAAAATTCAGTACCGGAGGGTGCGTACTGACATTCAGGTCAGGAAGGAGTCTGTGAAGTTTCTTTGAAGAAAAGTTCCTTCAACCTTTTTCAAAGTCTCCTTATATGAGACCGAAGGATTTGACCTTTACCATAAGAAACACGGGAAACCCAACTCTAAAAATAATTCCCGAAGCGGGGATATTGGATGTTTTAAACTGCTTATCCGGGAATTGGCGGGCTGCTATACCGATGGATTCAGGAATCTCTGACGTAACGTAATCCATTTTTCCAGGGTCCGGGGAAGGGTAAATGAGATTGCCTTGCAGACAGGCAATGAGGGTCTCATATTTGGAATTCCGGACTGTTTTGCCTGCAGGTTTTTCTAACCTGCTGAATTGCATACTGCCCTTTCAGTATTCTTATCGCAGAAGAGATACTTTATAAAAAGATATATATGTCCTGAAAAGAAATTTATTGAAACAAAGTGTTTACTTTAGTACTGTGTTTTGATATGGCAATGCCAAAGTGAACACCAATCAAAGCTTGTACAGAGTCACACCGCGCCGAAAAGGCAGATTCTCTAAAACCACTGCAAACTTCAGACATTCACTTTACACAACAGGCAGGATCGTTTTTTTCGGAATTGATTTGAATTGATAATGAAAAATACTCCTCAATGGCTGTTAGTTTTAAAACAAACCTGGTACATGTAGCCTGTGCCTACATGAGGATGCTGAAAGTAAAGCTGACAGCATCGACGCTAAAGCAGCGACTTAATGAAAATCCGTTTTTTCCGAGCCTGTACTCCCTGAGTAATACGCTGGACAGATTTCATATTTTGCGTGAAGCTTTTAAAACGGATAAAGAAAGTTTCAGTAAATCTCCACCTTCTGCCCCGTTCCTGGCCTGGATGAAGAATCAGGATACCGGTAAAGATTTTGTACTGGTTACCGCAATTAATAAGGACCAAGTCAGTTACATTTCTGACTCTTCCAAAATAAGAACCATTTCGAGAGCGCAATTTCTATCCGATTTTGAAGAAATAATACTGGTGGCGCATCCGGATGATTCAAGCGGTGAAAAGGATTATTCAGATAATCTGAAAAAAGAAAAAATCGGGAGCCTGAAAAAGAGGTTACTTGAAAGTGCCGGCATTTTTATTTTACTGAGCGCCATATTTCTTTTCATCAGCCGTGTACCCGCAGGGATGAAAGCGGCCGCATCTTTTATAACCCTTATTCTTTTAACAGGAGTGGCTGTCACGGTTCTATTGCTCTGGTATGAGATCGACAATACAAATGCTTTTGTAAAAAGTATTTGTACCGCAGGGCATAAGACCAATTGCAACGCCGTATTGCACAGTAAAGGAGCCATGTTTTTGGGGATGAACTGGAGTGAAACAGGCTTCTTTTATTTTTCAGCATCCTTTATTTTTCTCTTCTTTCCGGGTATTACCTTCAGCACCAAAGTGTTTACTCTGGCTTTGGCCAGCCTGATCTCTTTGCTATATATTCCTTATAGTTTGTATTATCAGTGGAGGGTTGTGAAACAGTGGTGCCCGCTATGTCTTTCTGTACAGGCCGTATTGGCGGCAGAGTTTATATGGGCGTCGGTTTATTTCCTGAGTAATGCTTATATACCGGGCACAATGCAGTTCTTCTATGTGATTTTTGCGATAGTACTGAGCTTAGCTGTTCCGGTTATGGGATGGTACGTGGAAAAGCCTTTGCTTTTCAGTTTTAAAAATGAGCCTCTTTACAGGACAGCCTACAAAAGACTTTTGTACAACCCGGATACTTTTAATCAATTGCTGCTGCAACAGGCAACGGCTCCGGAAGGATACAATGAAATAGGGATTACACTGGGTAATCCGGGTGCTGCGAATACCATCATTAAAGTCTGCAATCCCTATTGCGGCCCCTGTGCCAGGGCGCATCCGGTATTACACGACATTGTGAATAGTAATCCCGATGTAAAGTTAAAACTCATTTTTACCGCGACCAACGATGAAAAGGATATAAGCAGAGATCCTGCCAGACATATGTTAGCATTATTTCGCGAACGTCCTGAAATAACAGGAACCGTCTTGGATGATTGGTATCTCGCTGAAAAAAAAGATTATCGTACGTTTTCGAAAAAATATGAATTGGCGAGTCATGCATTAGAGGAACAAAATAGTGAAATAGTAAAAATGAGAGAGTGGTGTGATAGAGCAGATATTTCGTTTACGCCAACGCTTTATATTAATGGATATCGTTTGCCCGAAAAATACGATGTAGGTGAATTGAGATATCTATTATGAAAATATTTCTTGCAAGGAACAGGTAGATGAGTTGCGTACCTGAATAAAACCGCAATCGCTATTTAGTTATTTAAAAAATTTTAATTTATGAAACAGTTAAGTAAAGAAGAAATGAAGAAGATCATCGGGGGAATGATTGACCCGGGTAAAACCTGTACGGGGCAATGTGGTGGAGGTGATTCCTCTCCCTGGTCCATGGATTGTACATCCCAAAAGCTTTTTGGGGATGAATCAATATGTACATGCCCAAGGGCGGACGCCAGTTGGTCAAATTGTAAAATGAGTTAATCTCAGGGAAAACAGATCGGTTCGGATTTAAGAACCGGTCTGTTTAAATGCTAATTTTTAGAAAACTATTAAATCCGGTTTTATATGAATATTTACAAATACTGCCTGTTTATCCTGATTACTCTGGGAGTTAATACGGTAAGAGGTCAGAAAAAATTTGATACTAAAATTTATTTAAGTGCCGCTATGGACTCCCGGAAGGTTGTAATCAGGGTTGATGATGGCAAAACAGAATATGTACCCGACAGGACCAGTGAAGACAGCAGTATAAAGATTCAGGGTGAATATTATGGTGAATATGCAGAAGTCCTCATCACTTACCCGAGTTCATATAGCCATAATTTTTCTTCAGTCACAACCTTTTTTGTCCGTGACGAGCCGGCTGTTATTCGTTTTCAGGATGCATTTCCGGGGCAGGATATTTTGAGTAATTATTCAATCAATAATGGCACGGATTTCGGCAGTGATAAAAAAGAAATGGCTAAATATGATTCTGCAGATTTGAAAAAAGAGAAAGTGTTCAGTGAAAAGTATGGGAGCAGTATATTCAAAGACTCCTTGCTGTCAAAGGAATTTTTCAAATTGGACGACAATATTTATCAGTCAGATTTAAAATACATTTTGAACAATACGGATTCTTATTATGCATTCTCTTTTTTCAGAAGAAATTTTGTTGTACCCCGGAGGATTTCGGGAGATTCACTGTTGACCATTTATGAGAAGTTTCCTGAAAAATATAAGAACGGCGAAGAGGGAAATACAATCATGAAATTGGTGACGGGCAGGGAAACAGTAAAAGTAAGTAAGACGGCCCCCCTTTTTAATTCTTATGATATATCGGGAAATGCGGTATCACTGGAGGGATTCAGAAATAAAGATTTAGTGCTGCTCAATTTCTGGGCAACATGGTGCGGGCCCTGTATAGCCGAAATGCCGGAGTTAAAGAATATTAATGAAAAGTACGGAAATAAAGGCCTGAAGATAATATCTGTGGCTTACCCGTCGGAGAGAAAACAGGCAATCGAAATGGCTGAGAAGATAGGAATGGATTGGATAAATATTTATAATGATGTCGACCTGGTGAACATCTTTGGGGGATATAGGCCGATACCATGGGATATTTTGATAAACAGGAGTGGAAAAATAATTTATGACAGTCAGGATATTCATGATAATCCGGGTATTCACACCTTAGAAACTTTGATTCAAAGCGAAATAGAAAAAGTCAGATGAAAATTTAAAGTAATGGGAATTCTATCGGGCAAATTTCTTTACAACCATACTTCGGGCTTGATAAAATTCATTTGTTTGGTACCAGATAATAAATGAATATTAAAGTGTTAAGAAATGGATTTTGAAAATATTTGTTTGTGCAAACAAAGGGGTAGTTGAATTGTGTACCCCCGTTAAAACCACAATCATTATTTATTCATTTTTTTAAAGTTTTTATTTATGAAAAAGTTAAGTAAAGAAGAGATGAAGAAGATCATCGGAGGAGAAATGCAGGGATGTCCTTTTGGCGAAAAAAGTTGTATTACGACATCAGATTGTAACCAGGGAGATGCATGCACAGGGATTCCCGGTTGTTGCTATGCAGTTTCTCTTGGGACTAAGTGTACAAGTGATATCGGATGCGGACAGGGACAGAAATGTGTAGATAGCGGATACGGATATAAATGGTGTAGTTATTAGATTGTAAGATTGTAAATTGAGCAGGAGGAATCAAATATATTAATAATCAGAGAAGTTATGGTGGTGTTTTTTTTCATCCAAAAGATTTACCTGGTAATGGCTTTTTATTTCGCCTCTCTGAAACATATATTTCCTCATTATTATTTAGGCATCGGCAGAGGAA
Organism: Chitinophagaceae bacterium; assembly: GCA_017307735.1. Lineage (GTDB taxonomy): Bacteria > Bacteroidota > Bacteroidia > Chitinophagales > Chitinophagaceae > Ginsengibacter. The sequence goes on along the minus strand of JAFKGR010000011.1, from coordinate 44,636 downwards.
CTTCCTTCCTCGAATTGACATTGGATATATGAATTTGGCACTATGAGTTTTTATAGGAAAATATTGTGTTTATGTTTCACACTGCGGTTTGCATTTGCGGTCTGCGGTCAGTGCCCGGCAATCCTGACGGGTGAATCGGGTGGCCTGAAAGAGGGAGATAAAATTTTACTCTTTTCAGACAACGGGTATAAAGATTCGGTAAAAGTGAAAAATGGTATTTTTAAATTTACACTGCCTGTCGAATCCGCCGATTTGTTTTTTCTGAAGTCCCGGGATGAGAAAAGAGCTATTGGGTTCCCCGTTTTTCTGAAGCCCGGTTCGATCATTAAATTAAAGGCAGATATTCGCCTCAAACATATAACACTGTCAGGTGATTCGTTGGCTGACGAACAAAATAGTTTCTGGCAGGGAATGAATCCGTTTTCGGAAAGGATAGCGGATATTCAAAAGAAGATATCGCTTACGAATGATTCATCCGGTTTGATACAATTGAATGTAGCGTTGGACAGTCAGATAAATGCAACGGGTAATTATGCAAAAGAATGGGTTAAAGCACACCCCTCATCCTGTTTCAGTGTGGCTGTCATTTTTCTGTTTATTACCATGCCTGATGCTGCTATTTCCAAAATAGAAGATACAACTGCCGAAAGGTATTTTGATCAACTGAATACGGAGGCTAAAAGAAATAACTTTATTTCAGGAATACTGATGAAACAATTTGCTCTTCACAACCGGAAATATGAAGACAACTTGTCTTTGTACAATTTCAACAGAGATGATATCAGATATTTAGAAGACAGGAAGTTACCGGCTTCCGTAGGTAGTATAGCACCGGCCCTTATTTTTCAGGATACAACGGGAAATAATGTGAGGCTGAAAGATGTACGGCACAAGTACCTGCTCATAGATTTTTGGGCCAGTTGGTGTATTCCATGCCGGCAAAACAATCCCCTTCTCAGGAGTCTGAATAACCGGTACAGGAATAAGGGGTTAAGCGTGCTCAGTATTTCGATTGATAATAACAAAGAACAGTGGAAAAAGGCCATCATGAAAGACAGCATGGATTGGGCGCAGGGGATAGACAATTCTGAAGGTCACATCAGGATCAGGGACGCATATTCCATTCAGACAATTCCCTTTTATTTTCTGGTGGATGCGGAAAACAGGATTATAGTTAAGAGCGCCGGAGATATTTATTTTATCGAAGAAGAATTGAAGAAGTTATTGTGATTTGAGATTTAATGTATTGGTGTTTCTCAAATCCGGAATGGGGATGGCTGAAATTGTTTGATAAGATACCGACCAATAAAAGGAGGACGGGCTGACGATTGTAAAATACAATGTGATCACCATCCCGCATAATTTCATGATTGACAGGAACGGTATGATTGCAGATGAAAATATTGATTTGGACCATCTCGAGAAGGAAATAAAGCGGTTAACCACAAAAGATTAAGCATTTGTTTTTTATTAAACAAACCGGACTGGTAACGACAAACGTGAATAAAAGATGAAAACGGAAGATTGTAAAATTGGAAATATGGTGATGAATTATTTAAGGGAAGCTGAATTAAATAAAGTGATTGTTTAACCTGACAAATCCTGTATGCCTTTCACTTTTTACAAGCAACTGAATGAAATGGACTGCGGCCCCACATGCCTGCGTATGATAGCAAGGCATTACGGTAAGCATTACAATACAGATACTCTCCGCAAAAGTGCGGGTTACAGCAAGGGAGGTGTGTCTCTCCTCGGAATCAGTAACACGGCTGAAAAAATCGGGTTTCGTTCCCGCGGCGTAAAGATTACATTGGCACAATTAAAAGAAATTACACTGCCCTGCATTCTTCACTGGAACCAGAATCATTTTGTTGTCCTGGTATCTCAAAAAAGAAATAAAGCAGAGATTGCTGATCCGGCCAAAGGCCTTCTGAATTGTACAAAAAATGAACTACTTACACATTGGGCTTCTTCTGAGAGCGAAGGCAATGAACCGCTCGGTATAGCTTTGCTTCTGGATCCGACACCGGCTTTTTATGCCGGGGAGGGAGAGGAAGAACATACCCTCAGTTGGAAACTTATATTGCAATACCTGTTTCAGACTAAATGGCAGATATTCCAGGTGTTGGTGGCATTGGCTATTGTGTCTCTGATTCAACTTGTTTTTCCGTTTCTCACGCAGAGCATCGTAGATACTGGTATTAATGCACAAAATTTGCAATTTGTCACTATCATCCTGATCGCCCAACTGATGCTTACCTTCAGCAAAACGGGGGTGGATTTTATCAGGAGCAGACTTCTTTTGCGCATATCCAACATATTCAATCTGCAGATACTTTCGGATTTCTGGATTAAGCTCACACGGCTGCCGCTGTCTTATTTTGACGTGCATCATACGGGTGATACCCTTCAGCGTATCAGCGACCACCGCCAGATTCAGAATTTTCTGACCGGCACAGCGCTGAATACACTATTTTCACTTTTCAACTTTATCGTGTATGCCATCGTATTGGTTGTTTATAGTGTGCAGTTGTTTTTTGTGTTTCTGCTGGGCAGTATCGTTTATTTCAGTTGGGTACAGTTCTTTATGAGGGTGCGGCGCAAAATCAACTATCAGACGTTTTATTATGCATCCAGAGAAAATAATGCCACCCTTCAGATGGTACAGGGGATGCAGGAAATAAGGCTGAACAATGCTGAGAAGCTTAAGCGCTGGATGTGGGAAAATATACAGGCAGGTATTTTTAAGCTCAATTTTAAGAATCTGAATTATAATCAGGTGCAGCAGTCGGGTGCCACACTTATTAATGGCGTTCAGGATATCGCCATTACCTACATTGTATCCAAATTGGTTATTGAAGGACAACTCACACTGGGCGCTATGCTGGCAGTACAGTACATTATAGGCCAGTTGAGCGGCCCTGTTTCACAATGGGTGGGTTTTGTACAAAGTGCCCAGGATGCTAAAATAAGTATGGAACGTCTCAATGAAATTCATCAGTTAAACGATGAAGAGGATATTCACAGAACCTATATAAACCATTTGCCCCGCAATAAAAGTATTATGATTCACGACCTTTCCTTTGCATATCCGGGGGCGGGAAATGAACCGGTGCTGAAAGAGATCAATCTTCATATTCCCGAAGGAAAAGTGACGGCCATTGTAGGGGTAAGCGGCAGTGGGAAAACAACATTACTGAAACTGTTGCTGAAGATTTATGAGCAGTATGAAGGAGAAATAAAAATCGGAGGCGGGGTCTCCGTTGAAGATTCTTCTGCAAGCGGGATATCAAACGATATCCATCATAACGGATTCCTTCATCAGGGGCTGCGCTTTGAAAATATCAGTCCTTCTTACTGGCGCTCGGTATGCGGAGCGGTGATGCAGGACGGATATATCTTCAATGATACGATAGCGAGAAACATTGTGGTGGGGGAAGAGGAAATTGAAATGGACAGATTGAGAAGTAGTTGTGCCACAGCCAATATTCTGGATTTTGTAGAAAACCTGCCAAATGGTTTTTATACGGAACTGGGCACGGAGGGAACGGGCCTGAGCCAGGGGCAAAAGCAAAGGTTACTCATTGCGAGGGCCATATATAAGAATCCGGACTATTTATTTTTTGATGAAGCCACAAATTCGCTGGATGCCAATAATGAAAAGGAGATTGTGGAAAACCTGAATAACTTTTTTAAGGGCAGGACCGTGATCGTGGTGGCCCACAGGCTGAGTACGGTGAGGAATGCAGATAAGATCGTGGTGGTTGACAGTGGAGAAATTGTCGAAGAGGGAACTCATGAAGAACTGTCGGCCCTTCGTGGTAAGTATTTTGAACTGGTGAAAAATCAATTGGAATTGGGCGTTTGATAACGGGTAACTATATTCTTAGTGAATTAGAGTGGCAGAAAAAACAACCGCAATGCAAGACACGGATACATCTTTGGAAAAAAATGAAGAAAACCCTCCCCGTGAGAAGAAGGAATTCTTTCATCTTCGCTCTGAGGCGGCACAGGAGATCATCAGCCATAAGCCGGGTTTTATAGAGAAATGGGCCCTGATTCTTTTTACGATTATTCTGATTTTGCTGATTACCGGAACATGGTTTATCCGGTATCCCGATCTGGTGGAAGCCGACGGCAGGCTCACCGCCGAAAACGAGCCCAAAGAGATCATTCCCCTGCGGTCGGGCAGGCTGGTGCGGCTCATGGTACAAAACGGGGCCGGCGTCAGCAAGGGAGATATCATAGGGTGGATGGAGAGCAGCGCCGATGCCGGCGAAGTACTTCATCTTTCACAGGTATTGGACAACGCCGTTTCCCTCATTGCATCTGGAAATGATGCTGAAGTACACGGTCTTTTTTCAGAAAGGTATAACCAGCTTGGCGAATTGCAAACCGCATTCCAGGCCTTTACAACCGCTCTGCAGCAATACAATGATTATTTTGTCAATGGGTTTTACAGAAATAAAAAAGGCCTTCTCAATAAAGACATGGCCACCCTCCGGCAAATGCAGGTCAGCATGGAAGCGCAGAAAGGACTGATGAAGCAGGACGAAGATTCTTCGCGCAGGACACTTGAAATGAATAAAATACTTTTTGAAGAGAAGGTCATTTCCGCCGAGGAATTTCGCGAAGCCAAGAGCAAACATCTGAATAAACAGATGGCCCTGCCTCAGTTGAGGGCCTCCATCCTGAACAATGAAAGTCAGCAACGCGATAAACTCAAGGAATTGGAACAACTGGATCATGATGCCGATCAGCAAATGATAACCTTCAAACAGGCACTGCTGGTATTGAAGAGCAATGTGGACCAGTGGATTCAGCAATATGTATTGGAAGCCCATAGCAGCGGCAGAGTGGTATTCGCCGTGCCGATGGAAGCCAATAAATTTGTAGAGCAGGGGAAAGTATTGGGTTATATCAATCCCCGGGAGAATTCATATTACGTGGAGTTAAATCTGCCGCAAAATAACCTCGGTAAAGTAGATACCGGTATGCGTGTACAGCTCCGTTTTGACGCCTATCCTTATCAGGAAACGGGCTTTGTAAGGGGGCAGCTCGACTATATGTCGCCCATTGCCTCCGACACTGGCTTTCTGGCTACGGTGCGGCTGACGCGCGGACTCACCACCAACCTGCACAACCGGATTGCCTATAAGAACGGGCTTAAGGTGCATGCTCTCATCATTACCAGAGACATGCGCCTGCTGCAGCGGATGTACTACAGTGTGGTGAAATCGGCATCACCCGGGAATTGAGGAAACTAAATTTTCGAAGAAAAAAAATAAGCACAATGTCACAGCATACTTACTTAGAAAGACTGAGATACATAGATGATCTGATAAGGAGAAAGGCAACGGGGGATTTAAAAGCTTTGTCAAAGAAGCTTCACCTTTCAAAAAGTTACACTCTTAAGTTTCTAAAAGAATTGAGGTCAGAGGGAATCCCCATAAAGTACTCAAGGAAAGACAATAGTTATTATTATAAAGTTGATGATGATCTTGGAAACCTGCTTTTTAAAAATGATGTTAGGGGAGGTAAAAGTGAATTGAGTAGAGATGAAATGAGGAATATAACCGGAGGAAAAAGTTTTTTACAACTTTTTTCAAAGTCTCCTTATATGAGACCGAAGGATCAGAACTTTGCATTAAGAAACGCGGAAAACCAACTCTTAAAATAATTTCCGAAGCGGGAAACACAGAGCTGTGCAGTCCGGTTTTGAAAAAATATTTTTAAACAATTAAAGTTAATTTTATCATGAAACAGTTAACGAAAGAAGAAATGAAAAGGATTGTGGGAGGGATGATGGCCCCGCCACCAGATGATGGAAACGGCTGCGAGGTAACTTGCAATCCGGGATTTTATGCATGTTGTAACCGAAATATCCTGGATTCCTATTGCCATTGTTATGCAAACGGGAGTAATAACAGTTGCGATTCTGGAGGTCCCGGATCTTCTGAATGTAAAGTTGACCAGGAACTTTAGTAATACGTGTATTTCTGAAGTAAGTTGAGAGGATATTCAACTTACTTCTTTTCTCTTCACTGATAACAATCGCAAAACAATATTAAATAGTTTACGTATTTAAAAAATGAAAAGCTCAATATTAATAACTCTGTTGTTCTTAATGAAGGTTACTTTGTTTTCTCAAAGTGTTGGATTTGAAATCAGAGGAAATGTTATAGGATCCGATACCGGTACTATTTATGTAACGGGAGATAATAATGGAAAAATGATAGCTGCGGGAAGCGTCAATTCGGGTAAATTTAATATCACGGGTAAAATAACTGAGCCCGTTAAATGTACGATAACTACGAATTTTAATGATGAACCTATCCCTATATTTTTAGAAAATACCCCATACAATCTGATTATCTGTAATAACCCTTTCAGTTATACGCTTACCGGTGGAGTTCTCCAACAAAAGTTTATGGAATATGGGAATTCTGTTATTGGGTATTACGAAGGGTGGGAACAAATAAAACGGATTATAAATCGTAACGTTTTATCTGGCTTAAATACTGATGGGGAGTACCATAAAATAATGGATGAACTTGATTCCTCAGCGATTTATCTTGAAAAAAGAATAATTGAAAAATCGGAAAGTTTTATAAAGGAGGGTGAAGATTCATATATAACTCCGAGAATAATCTCGAATTTTTTACTGCTGAATAAAAATTATGTGGAGTTAGCAGATTCTTCTTATGAAATGCTTACGGATAAAATTAAAAAATCTTCAGAAGGAAGATACCTGATAAATCAAATCAATAACATAAAGAACGCTCCCTATCCGGGTGAAAAAATAACCCCTTTTACGCTGAGAAATGAAAAGAATATTGAAACTACTTTCGATGGGCCAGGAACAGGAAAATATGTTTTAATTAATTTTTGGGCAAGCTGGTGCCTTCCGTGCATAAGGGAATTTCCTTCTCTGATGCAGATATATAATGAGTTTAAAGACAAGGGATTTGAGTTAATTAATATTTCAATTGATACCGACAAGCAAAGATGGTTAAGTTATCTGTCCGAAAATAAATACCCATGGCCGCAGTTGATTGATAATAGTCGTGCAGACTCAAGCCTGAAAAAAAGGTACAGGATTCAGGCAATTCCTTCGGGTTTTCTTATAGATGGTA
>JAFKGR010000011.1:0-32500 GCA_017307735.1 Chitinophagaceae bacterium | reverse complement strand
ATCGAAAGATGACGTATAGAGCCTGATACCTGCCCGGTGCTGGAAGGTTAAGGAAGGGTGTTCGTTCGCCGCAAGGTGGACAAAGCTCCTGACTGAAGCCCCAGTAAACGGCGGCCGTAACTATAACGGTCCTAAGGTAGCGAAATTCCTTGTCGGGTAAGTTCCGACCTGCACGAATGGTCTAATGAGTTGCACGCTGTCTCCTCCACGAGCCCGGTGAAATTGTAGTATCGGTGAAGATGCCGGTTACCCGTCACGGGACGGAAAGACCCCATGAACCTTCACTACAACTTTGCATTGATTTTGAATTTTTGATGTGTAGAATAGTTGGGAGACTTTGAAGCTCCGGCGCTAGCCGGGGTGGAGTCGCCGTTGAAATACCAACCTTTAAACATTTAGAATCTAATCCCGCCAAAATCGGGAAACAGTGCATGGTGGGTAGTTTGACTGGGGTGGTCGCCTCCTAAAAAGTAACGGAGGCTTGCAAAGGTTCCCTCAGTATGGTTAGTAATCATACTTAGAGCGTATTAGTATAAGGGAGCTTGACTGTGAGGCATACATGCCGAGCAGGGACGAAAGTCGGCTAAAGTGATCCGGTGGTTCTGCATGGAAGGGCCATCGCTCAAAGGATAAAAGGTACTCTGGGGATAACAGGCTGATCTCACCCAAGAGCTCATATCGACGGTGAGGTTTGGCACCTCGATGTCGGTTCGTCACATCCTGGGGCTGGAGAAGGTCCCAAGGGTTCGGCTGTTCGCCGATTAAAGTGGCACGTGAACTGGGTTCAGAACGTCGCAAGACAGTTCGGTCCCTATCTGTGATGGGCGTTAGAAAATTGAGTGGGCATGACCTTAGTACGAGAGGACCGGGTCGTACGTACCGCTGGTGTATCTGTTGTGCCGCCAGGTGCAGTGCAGAGTAGCTATGTACGGTCAGGATAAACGCTGAAAGCATCTAAGCGTGAAACCTTCCACGAGATGAGTTTTCTTTTAAGGGTCGTCAGAGACTATGACGTTGATAGGCTACAGGTCTAAAGGCAGTAATGTCAAAGCCGAGTAGTACTAATTACCCGTAAGCTTTAATTTTTTTTTATTAAGTATTGCAACTTCCCTTTATGTTAAGTTATTAAACTTTGTATTGGTGCTTACACCGCGAGTGCACACCTCTTCCCATTCCGAACAGAGAAGTTAAGACTCGCAGGGCTAATGGTACTACAAAAAAATGTGGGAGAGTAGGTCGGTGCCATACTTATTGAACCCTTCCGGGAGACCGGGAGGGTTTTTTTGTTTCAGGCCTTTTTGATCAGGAGATTACGAACAAAAAAAATTGATCTTCTTTTTTGAAATTGATATACTCAAAACAAGAACTCTGAGGCGGAGAGCCGGCCGCTGATTAAATTATTAAACCCTCCCAGTTTTCCGGGACGGTTTTTTTAGACTATTCAATCAATATCCAATAAGAATCCAGCCTTATCTTTTCAACCTGATATTACATGGCTGTTAGTTCAAAACCTCTGCAGTTGCTTTTTCGGTATTTTTCTTCCTCCAATTAAACCTACCAATGGCCTACTCTAATCCCGAAATACTTTCCCGTGTTTGTTATTTCTCTTGAGAAGAACATCCCTGTGGTAAAAGGATCCAAATAAAAATAAGAAACTACTTTTTCGATTGTAATTTCTATTCTGCTTCCCCTTTCTGAATTGCTTGCTGACAGGACCAATAGACTAACCAAAGTTTGGTTTAAAAAAAAGAGCTACAACTTTTTCTGTCATAGCTCTTCTGCTTTATTTTGGTTGAAATATTTTTTTATTTTTTCTGCAACACAAGCGTATCGACCGTTGTGGTTTGTCCCAATACAACTGTCGCATTCTTGTCTGCATTGTTGAATGTTGTGTCATTGGGCACAAAGGAAAGCTGGTAATTACCGGCCGGAATGTCGCCAAACCAATATTTACCATCGGTTACGTTTGTAAAGGTTGAAGCAACTGTATCTGCACCATTGAGTGCATACACGGCAGTACGGACAGAATCCGGAACAACCACTCCCTGCAGATTACCGCCTGACGGTACAAACGAAATAACACGGAGTACTGGTTTCAAAATGTATTTTCCGCTATTGCCTGCTTTTACTATTGATTTTGCTGCATCAAAATCGAGAATTAATCTGTACAATTGTCCACCTGAAACATCCTGGTGAATCTGCACTTTTAACCCGGATTGCTGTGCACTCGGTGTGGTCAATGCTATTTTTTCACCGGCCTGGGTAATGATATAATTGTTATCTCCCAATACGAGTCTTAATTGTGAGATTTTTCCTGCCGGTATAGTGGCATCTGCAAGTATTGTATCCTTTCCTCCGGTCAGATCCAGAAGGTTGTAAACTCCGGGATGGACACCATCCAGAGTTATCCAATTGCTGCTATCCTGTAAACTGATACGAACTTGCTGGATGTCAACCCAAACTTCTTTTACTGAAGGGTCAGGAGCATCTGTCAGGCGCACTTGTAGCTGGGCACTGTTTGTGTTAAGGCTATCCTTCTTTTGACAGGAAAAGAAAGTAACCGAGCCGAATAAAATGGCGATGGCGAAAAACGCCTTTGAAGAAATTGTTTTCATAAATTACTGTATTGTGGTTTAAAGTATATACTAAGGCAAGAATTATTCCAAAGAAGGACTCAGGGATTATTTTGTAAGAAATATTTTATTGATTTGAACTGTATTGTCTAAAATAAATTTGACTGTATAAATGCCTCCGGACCAATGCTGTACCTCCGGATAAATCAAATCTGTTATTCCTTTCTGTAACCTTTCCTGCCGCAACATCATTTGTTTCCCTGCCATGTCATATACGAATATCTGAAGGATCCCTTCTTTTTCGGTTTGGAGGTGAATCTTTAAGGTGTTGTAAACAGGATTGGGGGTTATCGTGATTGAAGGTTTGATGTCGGTATTTAATTTAATCACATTGCTGTAAAAGACCTGATTGTCAAAACCTGTCAGTTTAATCCGGTAATAAACCGTATTTCCAGAGAATTTCTCCAGGTTATCCATAAATGTAAATTTGAATGGCAAAGCGCTTTGCTTTTGATTCAAAACCTTACCCACCGGATAAAACCGGTTGCCGTCCATACTGCGTTCTATGGAATAATATTGAATATTTTCATTTATCGGCGCTGTCCAGTGAAGGACAGCAGTGTTGCCACTGATATTTCCAGTAAAAGTTTGAAGGGTATTTTGGAGTACGATACACAATGGATTTGTGAGAAGTGTAACCGTATCCGCTGCATAATCTTCACATCCATTTTGTAACTTTTGAGTAACGATATACGTTCCCGGCGAGTCGACCACGATGGAAGTAGGAGAATTATACCTGTTGATATGCCCATCCAGTGTTGACCATGTATAAACCGAGGTGGACACGGGATTGGTAACATTAATCTGGCTTTCGCCCATAAAGCCGCATAATGATGTTGTATCAACATCAACAGCAACACGGGGAGCCAAAAAGAAATCGAAAGGTCCTACAAAATCTTTAAGTGCAGCAGTAAAAGAGGTGGATGCGCGCGACTTTACCAATACACGCCTGAAAGGCATACCACAATTATTGCTTCAGAGAAGGGTCACAGGATCCAAACCTAATTTGGTAAGGTTTACACCAAACTCCATGAATTGCCCTTTTGTATAATCTGTTACTACCGAGTTGTCTCCCCGAACAAGCGCAAAAGGCCCTGCCCAGGTAGATTTGACATCATTTTCTGTGCCGACATAAAATGCACCGGAAGATTTCGGAACGATTCCGGCGTAGCCAAATTGTGAGCCTGAAGCAGCTCCATCAAATGAGCCGGACCAATTAAAAGCCGCTGGTGTAATGGATAAGGATGATTTGTCCACCCATATCCGCGCTTCGATTGAAGAAAGTGTCGAACTTCCATAATCTGCTGAAAAAATAATATCACCGGGGGCGGTGACATTTCCGGCCGTATCAAACTTCCAGCTTGTATGACCTGCATCGGGGCCATAACCATAAAATTTTAAAGAAGCTCTGTCATAATAAATATCAGTTTGATACATTTCAAAATCAAAGTACCTGTCTCCCGTAGTATTTTCAATAGATACTCCGCCAAACATCCATAAGGAATCCGAAAAATTAGGACCAGCCCTTCTCACGTGCACCATCATATCCAGAATTCCATTCTTATCAGGAACGGATTGTGCGACAGGGCATGTCCAAAACTGAGGACTCATCCCGTTTTTACTGGCCCCGGAGGCAAACATGGTGCTATCATCTCCATGATAATCCCGTATAAATACGGCATCAATCCACATCCGGTTATTGACAACAGTATAAGCGGGAACGCTCATTGTCCGGTAAAAAGGAAGTTTGCGGAAATTGGGGTCACTTGCGTAACTGCTTAGAATATCGGCGGCGCCTGTCGTATCAATGACAGCCTCACCTGTATAGCCTGACGGAAGTTTATTAAACCAATCATCATTTCCGTTCTGGAGTTTCGCGTCGAAATAGTTGGCTTCTAAATCGCCCTCTACTCCGAAGTTAGCTTTAATTATAGACGATGTTATCTGAGCTCTTACCATACTATTCGCCAACAATAAAAATATGAGGGGTATAAATAGTTTCATAAAAGCTGTTTAGTGTTTAAATTGGTTTTCTCTGTCAGGCCTATACAGGAGATGCTGTTGCTATCAAAAGAACTTATCAAAAGAACTTCTGAACGATCTTGACAACTTCTACTGATGAGTGAAGAACAGTGCCATCCAACAATGTTACATCCATACGGTAATATATAACGCCAGGAAAAACATTTTCGTCTTTCCAATTGCACAATACTCCATTGCTGCCAGGGCAGGAAAAAATCGGATTAAAAAATTCACCGTCGTAAGACCGCTGAATTTGTACTGACATTACGTTTGAATTACCAGAAAAGCGCCACATAAGGCCAACTGCGTGCCGTCCCTGCCTGTGTGCTTGAAAGAAAGGAGAAGTACCTGCATTTTGAGTTGAAATCACCGGCGATTGAGATGGAACTGGTTCTACATCGTGGCTCCATGCCGTTGAAATTGTAAATGCCAGCAAAAGAGGCATAATGATCTTTTTCATAAAATTGGTTTAAGTGAAGTACAAAGAGAGATAATTTACAAGTTTAATGAAAGGGTAATCCAGCTCATTTAGGATGTCAGTAAATCCACTTAGTTTATGTAAGTTTTGGAGATTTTTCCCTTAGTAATTTGTAATTTGACCGCCTGAACCGGTGAAAAAAATGAATTGGATTTTTTATGAAAGAAGGACAACCGATTAATAATCAATAAATTAACATTGACCTTAAGATTCGTATAACCACGATTCGTGATTTTCCTATCATCTGTTTCCATAAATACGTTCTTCTGGCCCTTAAAATATCCCAACTTCCGGCTTAAAAAGCAAAAATTTACCGGGAAAAAGGTGAAGCCGGGTATTTATGCGATTTATAAATCATCGGGTAAAAATCGATAATACAATCTTGAACTCAGAAAACCTCTTTTCCTTTCAAAATCTGTTTTGGTCTTTTGTTCTGAAAAATAATTTATCCATTCGGGATTATTTCTGAAGGTGTCGTATAATATCTTCTTGTTGTAATCCAAACTTTGCAGGTAGGCAGGATCGTTATACTTAGGATGATTGAGATTGCACTTCGTTACAATCCAGCTAAAATTGACAGGTGAGCAGATTACGAGTGAAAAGAAAAATACCCATCCCATTTTATTGATGAGAAATATATTTGTTTTTTGTCTGCTTATTTTGTACCAGGTCAGTAATAGTCCAATCTGGCACAAGATCAAAAAGATAAATACGCTGATTCTTTTAAAAGTCAAACCATAGTTCAGAATATATTCTCCATTTTTTATAAAAGCAGAAACAAGCAGCAATGAATTCAGGATGATCCAGGCCAGCGAAAGTTTCTTTAATAATCTCCCTTCAGAATGGAAGTTTATTTTGGATTTGAAATAGAACAGTACCATCCCGATGGCTAGAACGATGGCACCAATTACCGTCGCAATTCGCTGATGTATCTCATCACTTAATTTACCCAGTTCTCCCGCAGAAAAAAATTGTTCATAATTATAGGTAATAATAAAAATCAACAATAAAAGATTCAAAAGAATGAATGTTATTTTTCCGCTCCTTAATTCAAGATTTTTATCAAAGAATGAAAATGAGGGTATGAATGATTTACTCCCGGTTTCCGAAAATTCATCCCCCAACTCATTGTTTAATTTTATCAGCAATTTGGGCACCCACATAAACCACAGATTAAACAATATAAAGAAGCCGAGAATTGCGAGTATAAAGATTTGAAAAGGGTCAATTTCAAAAAAGATATTTTTAAAAAATTTACGGAAAAGATCGCTGCCGGTGGAATAGACAAATAAAAACAGGATGAGAAAGATGACCGGGATTATGGCGGTGGCTATCCATTTTTTCCATTGAGGTTTTCTATTCAATCCTTTCAACCAATGATTGATAAAGAAAATGCGAAAGGGGAAGGTGAAAAAGTTGATGATTCCGACAAGCGGATAAGTAGCCAGCCTCAATTTTGGGAATTGCAAATACATCACGAAGAAAATAATTGAAAATAAAACGGCAAACAGGGAAAGCACATCGCCGTACCATGCAAAAGACAGGATGGATATCCAGCAGGAAATGGAAAGCAGCCAATACATTTTGCCTCTCGTCTTTTCAGGATTTTTAATTATGCTGAGCGCCCAAATGGAAAGTGCAAAAAGACTAAGGTTGATTCCTGGCTCGCGGTTGTAAAACAGAATGACAAAGATCAGAATACCTGCCAGTAGTTTGGAAAGTTTATTCATTTTATTCCAGATTTTAAAAAGCGCTGTGTAAATTAGGGAATTCTTTGTTTAAAGCATGTATTTCAGGTTTTCGGGGTAATTAATATTTTAATGTGTTATAGAATATCAAAATATTAATTAACACGAAAGGAAACGCCTCAAATAGCTTTCACAGATTTTTTTGTCGGAGAGTATCCGGCGAACAAAACTATCATGAGTGGGGAGCTGATTCATTGGGTTAAAAATAGGAATTAAATTGACCTTTATCAGATTATGTTCCCGTAATCTTTCCAAAACACATTTCTGAAACTGAATCAGATTTCCACAGACCAGCGCCCATTTTTTCAATATTAACCGGGTAGCCCATACCGGATTGCCCGAAATGCTTGAAAATTCCCATTTTTTGACCGATTTGTCCTAATAAAGAGCCGAGCTCCCTTCTAACTTTATTCCGCAAATTTCCTTAATGCAATGATGAATTGCATTTTCTTGAATATTAAAATATTCCTTCATGCATAAGGCGAGAAAATGAGAAATAAAACCACAAATTATTTGACAGGCTCAGAATCTTCTCATGGAAGAACTGACCATCACAGTGATTTCCCGATCCATTCACACCAACTTGGAAGCGAAACCCATTTGGCAGAACTCATCATTTTTATCTGCATTATTATTTTTGTAGTGGGCTTCGGGATTTATTTAATTGAACATCTGGTTCTATTCCTTCAAAATACCATCGGTGAGAAAATCCAAATGCCTCCTGCCGGAATTCCCTGACGACCGGTATCCTGATTCTCTCGCCTGTAAATTTTTATTAAACAAAACCATCGTAACAAATTCTCTCCATCATGAAATCAAAAACAATTCTGTTCCTCTCCACGACCCTGTTTCTTATTTTTGCCCTGACTGCCTGCAACCAGAACGGATCAAAGGGTACAACATCATCCATTGATTCCGCTGTCAACAAAAACTTAGATGCCGTATTCAGCAATTATTGGGAAGAAAATCTCAGGTTGTTTCCTTTCCGTGCCACTTTTGCGGGAGATAACCGGTACAATGACCAGTTTCCAAATGACCAGACACAATCTTTCCGCGATACTTTAAAAACATTTTACCAATCCTACCTTGATTCGGTAAAATCTTTTGACCGCAATAAACTCAATGAACAAAACAAGATCAGCTACGACATTTTTGTATATGAAATGAACAGCCAGTTGGACGGGCTGAAACTGAATACCTGGATGATGCCTTTTGATCAGTTTAACGGTGCGCCCACATTTTTGCCGTTAGGCAATACGATGTTCCCCTTTAAAACAGTAAAAGATTATGACAACTGGCTGAGCCGGCTAAATAAGTTTCCGGCATGGGCTGATTCTGCTATTGAAAATTTCCGGAAGGGAATTGCTACCGGTGTGGTTTTGCCAAAAGCGCTGGTCGTAAAAATGATCCCTCAGATGGGGAGCATGGTGGTAACCGATCCCGCCAAAAGTTTGTTTTATCAACCGGTAACTCATCTGCCTAAAGATATTTCCGCAGCCGACAGCCAAAGATTGATCAACGATTACAAACAAATTGTGATGAATGTAATCGTGCCCACCTACAAAAAATTGGGCGACTTTCTGAAAAATGAATACCTGCCCAAAACAAGAACCACATCGGGACTTTCTGCCATTCCGGGTGGAAAAGAAATATATGCTTATGATGTAAAAAGATTTACAACCACCGATAAAACGCCGGATCAATTGTACCAAACGGGACTTGATCAGGTGGCCTCCATTACGCATCAAATGGACAGTGTAAAAGATGCCATTGGATTTAAAGGCGATTTAAAGGCATTGTTCAACTACATGAATACCGATAAAAGATTCTTTCCTTTCAAAACCCCTCAACAGGTGTTGGATTCTTTTGAATCCATTCATAAAATTGTAGATGCAAACGTTGCCAAACTGTTTGGTGTTTCCCCCAAAACGCCTTTTGAAATAAGGCAGGTAGAAAAATTTCGTGAGAAAAGTTTGGGTGTTCCCCAATATTTTCCCGGCGCTCCCGATGGCAGCCGGCCGGGTATATTTTATGTGCCCATTCCGGATGCCACTAAATATGATGCTAATAATATGGATGCCTACTTTCTTCATGAAGCCATACCGGGCCACCACTATCAGCTTTCTTTACAGCAGGAAGATACTGCCCTGCCTGAGTTCCGGCGGTTTGGACGATACGGCGCTTATATAGAAGGTTATGCTTTCTATTGTGAATCGCTGGGAAAAGAATTAGGTGTTTATGAAGACCCGTATCAATACCTGGCATCATTAGCCTCACAGTTGCACCGTGCCATCCGCCTTGTTTTGGATGCAGGCATCCATGCAAAAGGGATGACAAGGGAAGATGCTATAAAATATATGACAGATCACGAACCGATTGCTGAACACATAGCCACAGCAGAGGTGGAAAGGTACATGGCTATGCCGGGACAAGCGCTTTCTTACATGACCGGCAGATTGAAGATTTTGGAACTGCGGAATAAATACGAAAAAGAATTGGGAAACAAATTCAGCATTGTCAAATTTCATGATGAATTACTGAGCGGCGGTAGTATGCCGTTGAAAGTTTTGGAAGGGAAAATGGATGCGTGGGCGGAAGGAATGAAGAATGAAAAATGAAAAATGAAGAATTGTTTAGAGGTAAAAAACTGTAATCTAAATGAAAACAAATATGGTTTTTCAGCCTTCGCTTTTCTGCAACTTTTAAATCATGCAAATTAAAAAATCTTATATCATGTCTAATCTCAGCAGGCGAAATTTCCTATCGTTATCGGCCCTTTCCCTGCCGGTAGTAGCCGCGGGGAAAGGATTTACATTCAACCCTAAGCATAGCCGTTCGGGAAGGGAAACAAAATACGGGATCAATTTTTTATACGACGGTTATTTTTATTCAGCAGATGAGTATGTATCGGTATTGGATGAAATCAACAGAGAAAATAAAATCATTTACGACTTATACGGATCAGGCGGAGTGGTGGAAGAATTAGAGAAGAAAATGGCTGTGCTTACCGGAAAGGAGAAAGCGATTTTTATGCCTACGGGAACAATGGCCAACCAGTTGGCTATTTCTGTTTTAAGTGGTGAAAAAACAAAGGTGGCCGTGCAGGAAAACAGTCATGTTTATCGTGATGAGGGCGATGCCCCATCCTCCGTGTTTGGCAAAAGGTTAGTTCCATTTCCGAAGGACAAATCATCCATCACATTAGATGACGTTAAGAATACACTTGCCTACTCAGAGTCGGAAAGTACGTTTATTGAAAAATCTGATATGGGCGTCATCTCCATAGAAAACCCGGTTAGAAGAGGTTTCGGGCAGCAGGTAAAAATAGAAGAGATCAGAAAGATTGCAGCCTACTGCAAGCAGCATGATTATAAACTTCATTTGGATGGCGCCCGCATTTTTATGGCTTCCGGCTACTCGGGTATTCCTGTAATTGAATATGCAAAAAATTTTGATACGGTTTATATTTCCCTTTACAAATATTTCGGAGCAGCAGCAGGAGCTGTTCTTTGCGGTGATGCGGAGGTGATTGATAAAATGCAGCACCTGATAAAAATTCATGGTGGCAACCTGTTAGGTGCCTGGCCTTATGCGGCCGTTGCGCTTCATTTCTTAGAAGGTTTTGAAAATCGCTTTCAGCAGGCTATTGAAAACGGAAGCAAAATTATTGCAGGGCTTAATCAAATTGATGGATTCCATATTTCGCCGGTAGCGGATGGCACGAATATTTTCTTTTTACACATAGAAAAGAAAGACCAGGCAAAGGTGGCGATGTATTTAAAGGAGAAGTATCAATTCTTTTTGCGGCCACGGCCTTTGGAAGGGATAACCGGTTTACCATTTGTTATCAACGAAACCCAATTACAGGTACCGCCTGAATTTATTGTAAATGCTTTTGAAGAAGCGGTGCATGCATCCTGATAATTTGCAAGATTGTTTAATCCTGTAAGGCTTCAGATACCTTATAGGGTTATGGGTATCCAATAGTAAACGAATGAATAATAATGAAAATAAATCATCATGAAACAAATTGTAAGTATTTTCTCTCTGTTGTTTTTCTGTAGTATCATTTCTTCAGCGCAGGTAAAAAAAGAAATCGTTCCTGCAAAGGTTGACCTCCGGCAGGACAGCGGCAATAGCAATATCACAAAACCTCAAAAATCCATCACCCAGGGCAGTGTAACGGTAGAGGATACACGAATAAATTATCAGGCAGTAGCAGGTACGCTGATTCTGAAAAGTAAAGACAACAAGCCCACCTGCAGTATGTTTTATGTGGCGTATTTTAAAGATGGCTTGAGTGATGAAAGCCAAAGACCGGTAACATTTATTTACAACGGCGGCCCTGGAAGTGCTACATTATTGTTGCACATATTAGCTGGCGGGCCAAGAAGGGTATTTCTAAGTGATACGGCTCATTTCAATGCTCCTTATAAAACTGTAAATAATGAATATAGTTTGTTGGATGTTAGCGACCTTGTTTTTATTGATGCGCCCGGTACAGGATTCAGCCGCATTATAACAAAAAAAATGGGTGGAGAGGGCACTTCAAAAGATTTTTACGGGGCAGACCCGGATGCACAGGCGTTTGCGCAATTTATCACCACTTTTCTATCGGAATATGGCAGATGGAATTCTCCGAAATACCTGATGGGCGAAAGCTACGGCACTTTTCGTTCGGCCTTAGTTTCAAAGATTCTTGAAATGGAGGATGGTGTCAGCTTAAACGGTATCATTCTGATTTCTCAAATCCTGAATATCGGAAACATGAGTGACAACCCTGCTATGAATCCGGGCATTTACCAGCCTTACATTTTTCTTCTCCCTTCTTTCGCTGCAGTAGCCTGGTACCACCATAAATTGCCAAACCGGCCAGAACAACTCCTTCCTTTTTTAGATGAAGTAAAACATTTTGCAGAGAATGATTATACCCTGGCCTTGCAGAAAGGCTCTTTATTGGATTCATCGTCATTTGATCAGATAGCAGAGAAGCTCCATGATTATACAGGCCTTTCCGTCTCTTATATTAAAAAGGCAAACCTGCGTGTAGGCGGGTTGGAATTTGAACATGAGTTATTAGAAAAAGAAGGGATGATCACCGGAAGATTTGATGCCCGCTATAAAGATTATGCAATCAACCCTATGGGGCAATATCAAATCTATGATCCGGCAGATGCTCACATAGATGCCCAATTTATTTCCACCTTCAATGATTATGTGCGCAATGTGCTTCATTTTGGGAAGGATCAGAATTACCTGGTTGGAAGTGATGATGCCTATAATCAATGGAATTATAATCATAAGATTCCTTCTGAAACAGATCCGATGGAAAATACGTACAGCAATTCAATGCCTGATCTTGCACAGGCCATGATTTATAATCCGAAAATGAAAGTGATGCTGAACATGGGTTATTTTGATTTGGCCACACCTTTTTTTGAGGGAGAATATGAAATGCATCATTTGCCCATCCCCAATGAATTACAGAAAAATATTTCTTATGAATATTATTATTCAGGGCACATGGTGTATTTGCATATACCTGCATTAGCGAAGCTGCATGATAACGTGGCGAAGTTTATAAACAACACCCATTGATAATTAAGGAATTCACACAAACCTTAAAGGTTTTTAAAACCTTTAAGGTTTAAAAAATAAATCATCATGAAAAAAGTACGATTCTTTTTATTTTTCGCGGCACTGCTGTTTTCCATTTCGGAGGTGTCCAACGCGCAAAAGGGCTATTATATGTCCCCGGCTATCCATGGAAACAAAATAGTATTCGCTTCGGAAGGCGATCTATGGATGGTGGGAACAAATGGTGGCTCTGCTGTCAGGCTAACCACCAGTCACGGTACTGAGTCGTCCGCTGCCATTTCGCCGGATGGAAAAACAATTGCCTTCTCTGCACAATATGAAGGGCCCATAGAAATTTACACCATGCCCGTTACCGGAGGCATCCCGGTAAGAAGAACGTACGACGGGTCGGCAGATTTAGTGGCGGGCTGGACACCCGACGGCAAGATTATTTATGCCACCAACAAATATTCATCCTCACCCAATGTGCAACTTTTTACGCTTAACATCGCGACAAACCAAAGTAAGGTTATTCCTTTGGCACAGGCAGATAATGGTGTTTTTGACCAAACCGGCGATACCTTATTTTTTACCAGACTGCCGGCCCAGCCCAGCCATACAAAAAGATACAAAGGCGGTACCGCACAAAATATCTGGCGTTATGTGAAAGGCTCGGTAGAGGCAACGCCTTTGACAAGTGATTACGCTGGCACAAGCAAAGACCCGATGCTGTGGAAAGGCAGAGTGTATTTTCTCAGCGACAGGGGTAAAGAAGGTACCATGAATGTATGGTCAATGGACGACAATGGGAAAAACTTAAAACAGGAAACCTTTAATGTCGGATTTGCTGCAAAATCGGCTTCCCTCAATGATGGCCAAATTGTTTATCAGTGCGGTGCGGATATCCACCTTTACAATATTGCTGCTAAAAAAGATGAAGTTGTTCCGATCACACTATCTTCAGATTTTGACCAGCAAAAAATCACTTGGGTAAAAGACCCGATGAAGTATCTTACTTCAGCGAACATCTCATCTGATGGCGACCGTGTTGTACTGACAGCCCGCGGGCAGGTTTTTGTGGCTCCTGCAAAGGAGGGTCGGTTTGTAGAAGTTACCCGCAAATCAGGAGTCAGGTACAGAAATGCACAGTTTACCAATGATGATAAAAACCTTTTCCTGCAATCCGATGAGTCGGGCGAAGTGGAATTTTGGGATTTCCCCGCCAATGGGGTTGGTAAAGGAATTCAACTTACAAATGATGGAAAGGGATTCAGGTTTCAGGGTATTCCTTCGCCGGATGGCAAACGAATAGTTTATACAGATAAAAAAAATCGTCTGCTTGTTTATTCCGATGATACTAAGAAGACTTCCGTGATTGACAGTTCTGCGTATGATAACTTTTCAGATATGCGCTGGTCGCCTGATGGCAAATGGCTCGCCTATGTTTTTAGTGCGGCAAATACTTTTTCTCAGATAATGATTTACAATATTGCCGATAAGAGTAAGACAGTGCTTACCGATGACAGAGTCAACAGCGCAAATCCTACATGGGACCCCAATGGAAAGTGGCTTTATTTTCTATCCGACAGGACGTTTAATTCTCTTGTGCCCGCTCCCTGGGGCGCCTATCAACCCGAACCCTTCTTTAACAGGACGACAAACATATATGCAATAGCACTTCAAAAAGGCGAACGGTTTCCTTTTGAACCGAATAATGAATTAGACACAACACATAACGGTACTTTAAAGACAGCCGGGAAGAATGGAGAAGCGGCCAACAAATCTGGTAAAGAAACGCAACCCGAATTAAAAATAGACCTCAATGGTATTCAAAGCCGGATAAGCAAAGTGCCTGTCCGGTCGGGCAATTATGGAGGTCTCTCTATGAATGGGAATACCCTATTTTTCGTGGAGAGAATAATTGACAGTACTACCCAGCTTGAAGGTCTGGCGATAGGAAATAGAGATGTAGAGATTAAGACCATCGTGCCGGACATCAAAGGTTATGAGCTTTCTGGCAACGGAAAAAAAATGATGGTAAGCAAGGGAAATGGAATCTACATAATTAATGCAACTGCCGAACCTGCAAAAGACTTTGCTAAAAATGCAATTAACCTTTCGCATTGGACATTTTCGTATAATCCGCAGGAAGAATGGAAAAAAATGTTTGTAGAAGCCTGGAGATTGGAAAGCAATTATTTTTATGACCCCAATCTTCAGGGTGTCAATTACGAAAAGATGTTGAAGATGTATCTCCCTTTGGCAGACAGAGTCAGAGACCGGTCAGAGCTTAATGACCTGATTGCACAAATTGTAAGTGAACTTTCAGCGCTCCACACTTTTGTAGGGGGAGGCGATATACGGACCGGGGACCAAAAAATTCAAATAGGTTCCTTAGGAGCGGTACTTGTCAGAGATGAAAAAGCCGGCGGTTATGAAATTCAGCACATATATCAATCAGAACCTGATTACATCAGTGAATTATCTCCTTTGCTAAAACAAGGAGTGAATATTCATGAAGGAGATATTATCCAATCTATTAATGGCGTATCGGTATTCGCTGTAACCTCTCCGAATGAATTATTGCAAAATCAGGCAGGCCGGCAGGTTCTTTTGCATTTGAAATCCCAATCGTCAGGAAAAGAGTTTGATGCTATTGTTACTCCCATTTCCCAGACGGATGAAGCGAATCTTCGTTATAGCCAATGGGAATACACCAGAAGGCTGACGGTAGATTCTGAGAGCAATAATGAAATTGGTTATGTGCATCTGCGCGCAATGGGCGGCGCAAATTATACCGAATGGATGAAGCAGTTTTATCCCGTATTCAACCGGAAAGGACTCATTATTGATATGCGGTATAATCGCGGCGGCAATATTGATAGCTGGATACTTGAAAAGCTGCTTAGAAAAGCCTGGATGTATTGGAAACCAAGGGCAGGTAATCCTTTATGGAACATGCAATATGCTTTCATTGGTCATATTGTGGTATTGTGCAATGAATACACGGCATCAGACGGAGAGGCTTTTACAGAGGGCTTTCGCAGATTGGGACTGGGCAAAGTAATCGGTACCCGAACGTGGGGTGGTGAAATTTGGCTATCCCCGAACAATCCGCTTCAGGATAATGGAATTGCTACTGCAGCACAAATGGGTGTTTACGGACCAGAAAGAAAATGGCTGATTGAAGGCCACGGCGTTGACCCTGATATAGTGGTTGACAATCTTCCACATGCAACTTTTGAAGGCCAGGACGCCCAATTGCAGGCAGCGATCAGTTATTTGAAAAAAGAAATCAAAGACCATCCGGTTACTGTGCCGCCGCCTCCGAAATATCCCGATAAATCAGTAGAGTATAACAGGTAGAGATATACGTTAATTATTTTAAATCCATTTAGAAACATTTATCATGAATAGAAAAATAATGCTGGCGTTATTCACTTTGCTTCCGTGTGTGTATTTGTTTATCAGTGCAGACGGGCAAAATGTCTCCAAAATAGCAGTCGCCAAAACAGACAGCATATCACTGCATCTTTTGAAACCCCAAAAATCAATCACCCAGGGAAGTGTAACGGTTGAGGGTACACGAATTAATTATCAGGCAGTAGCAGGTACGCTGATTCTGAAAAGTAAAGACAACAAGCCCACTTGCAGCATGTTTTATGTGGCGTATTTTAAAGATGGCGTGAGTGATGAAAGCCAAAGACCTGTAACATTTATTTACAACGGCGGCCCTGGAAGCAGTACGGTGTGGCTGCATTTCAGCGGATTGGGGCCACAGCGTGTTTTCCTGAGAGACACAACAAGATTTTTAGCGCCTTACAAAATTGTCAATAACGATTTTAGCCTTTTGGATGCCACTGATTTGGTTTTTATAGATATGCCTGGCACTGGATTCAGCCGAATACTTACCAAAGAAAAAGGAGGCGCGGGCGATCCAAAATCTTTTTACAGTGTTGATGGCGATGGGCATGCCTTTGCTGATTTTATTCAGGAATTTCTTTCCACCTACAATCGCTGGGATTCGCCCAAATATTTGTATGGAGAAAGTTATGGCACTTTTCGTTCAGCCGTGGTTTCCAATATTCTTGAGACGGAAGATAATATTGACCTCAATGGTGTTATCCTCCAGTCAATGCTTTTCAGTTTCAACAAGAGCCAGATGTCGCAGACGCATGCCGGAGACATTTTGTCTTATGTGTTGGCGCTGCCCTCCGAAGCTGCGGCGGCATGGGTTCATAATAAAATTCCAAACCGTCCGGCAGAGATGGCTCCTTTCTTAGATGAGGTAAAACATTTTGCCATCACGGATTACGCCCTGGCCCTGTTGCAGGGGTCTTTGCTGGATTCCACTTCTTTTAACCGTATTGCGGGCAAACTGCACGATTATACCGGGCTACCGGTTTCATACATCCGCAAAGCCAATTTGAGGATTGGACTTATCAGATTTGAGAAGGAGTTGTTGGCCGGTGAAGAAAAAATTACCGGGGCTTATGATGCCACTTTTACCGGGCCGGAAATGGATCCGTTGAGTGAATACCCTGGTTTTGAGCCAACGACTACTACAGTTTCCTCCGCTTTAATATCAACCTTTAATAATTATATGAGTAAGGATTTAAAATTTGGGAAAGGGATGGAATACAGGTTTTCAAATAATAACATCTTTCCTCAATTTGATTTTCGTGCATCCTATCCGGGAATCAACTGGCAGAGCAAGTTTTTCGTGAACGTCATGGGCGATATGGCATCTGCCATGATTTATAATCCTAAGCTGAAGGTGATGGTGAACATGGGTTATTACGATTTAGTGACGCCTTACTTTGAAGGGGAATATGAAATGCAACATCTGGATATTCCGGCTCAATTGCAGAAAAACATATCGTATGCCTATTACAATTCAGGCCACATGATTTATCTGCATATTCCTGAGTTGAAAAAACTGCACGACAACGTAGCTAAGTTTATCGCAAGTACTCATTGATACACAAAAACCTTAAAGGTTTTTAAAACCTTTAAGGTTTAAAAAACTAAAAAATAAAATTCATCATGAAACAGAAAAAAATTCTCAACATTCTTCTCTTCCTGATTCTGTTCAGTGCTACAACATTCGCCCAGACGGGAAAAATTCCATCCAATGCGAAAGCCGGCTTATCGGCCGACAGCACTTCGCAGTCACTTTTAAAACCTCAAAAGTCCATTACCCAGGGGAGTGTAACAGTAGAGGGTACACGAATTAATTATCAGGCAGTAGCCGGTACATTAATACTTAAAAACAAAGATGATAAACCCACCTGCAGTATGTTCTATACTGCCTATTTTAAAGATGGCGTGAGTGATGAAAGCCAGAGACCGGTAACATTTATTTACAATGGCGGACCGGGAAGCTCCACGTTATGGCTTCACATGGGTGCATGGGGGCCTCAGCGTGCTGTCATAAAAGATACGGAAAAGATACTGCCACCCTACAAAACAGTAAACAATGATTACAGCCTGCTGGATGCAAGTGATCTTGTTTTTATTGATGCGCCCGGTACAGGATTCAGCCGCATCATCACCAAAGAAGACGGCGGTGCGGGCACAACAAAAGACTTTTATGGTATTGACCCCGACGGCGAAGCATTTGCACAATTCATCACCCGGTTTTTATCTGACTATGACCGTTGGGAATCTCCCAAATATCTGTTTGGTGAAAGCTATGGAACTTTTCGTTCTGCAGTGTTGTCAAATATTCTGGAAACACGTGACAATGTGGATCTGAATGGTGTTATTCTTTTATCTCAGTTATTCAGCTATATCAATATGTCTGATATTGCTGAAAGAGATCCGGGAAATAATAATCTGGCTTATGAGCTGTCGTTGCCAAGTGCCGCAGCTACAGCCTGGTATTATCATAAGGTGCCCAACCAACCGGCACAATTGGAACCTTTCTTAAAAGAGGTAGAACAATTTGCCATGCACGATTATGCCCTCGCTCTGTTGCAGGGATCACTGTTGGATTCAAACACCTTCAATCAAATCGCAGAAAAAATTCATCAGTTTACCGGACTATCGGTATCGTATATACGTAAATCAAATTTGAGAATCAGCGGCCCACAATTTGAAAAGATGATTTTGAGTGACGAGAATAAAGTTACCGGAAGACTGGATACGCGCTTTCAGGGTTTTGAAATGGACCCGCTGAGCAAGACACCAATGTACGATCCGCATAGCGCTACATTTTCGTCTGCGTTTGTAGGAGCCTTTAATAATTATATGCGTACCGATTTAAAATTTGGGATGGGAATGACTTATTATCCCGAACCGAACAGCATTATCAGGCAATGGAATTTCAAGCATGGTCCATTTGCATCTTTCCCGAATGTGATGCCCGACCTGGCACAGGCAATGATTTATAATCCCAAACTGAAAGTGATGCTCAATATGGGATACTTTGATTTGGGTACACCATTTTTTCAGGGAGAATACGAAATGCATCATCTTCCTATTCCAAATGCTTTGCAGAAAAACATTTCTTATGAACATTATTATTCCGGACACATGGTGTATTTAAATATCCCTGTCCTGAAACAATTGCATGATAACGTGGCAAAGTTTATTAATAGTACACATTGATAAATGCATCTGCAGACAAACCTTAAAGGTTTTTAAAACCTTTAAGGTTTAAAAAGAATAAAAAATAAATTCACCATGACAAGAATTATTCCACGTACAAAATTTTTATTAATCGCTTTTGCAATGTTGTTTTTATATGGCAATTTATCCGCTCAAAACAACCAAAACAATGCGGCCATCCGCAATAGGGTGAAACAAATATTTGAATACAGCAACACCCAAAACTGGACGGCAATGAGAGAAGCAGCCGCCGATACCATGAAGATGTATTCAATCGCGGGTGAAGTAGTCATAAATAATCCGGATGATCTGATAGCTTATTTTAAAAACAACTATGCAAAATTTCCCAACGAACATTCAACCATAGAAAATCTGATTATCCTCGGCAATAAGGCGATCGTAAAAGAAAAAATTACCGGACATGAAAATGATGTGCCGATTTATGATGTACTCATTTTTGAATTTGCAGAGAATAAAATAGCAAGCGCATGGGTCATTTTTGAATAATAAAAAAGCAAATACCGCAAACGATTATGGCATCTATTGAAGAAAAAACACGGAAAGAATTTTCAGGATTGTTGAGCGCTATATCATCCCGCATGGATGAGGGACGGCTGGCAAGAATAACTCCTTTTCTACATCCCGAATGTACCGGATTCGGCACAGCATTCCAGGAAGTTTTTAAAAACAAAAATGACTGGCTATCGCTATTCAGGGAAGAATTGGTGCAACTTCCCAACGGCATTCAGGTGAATCAAAAATGGGCTGAAACATTTCCTGTCAATGAGACAACGACAGGTTTGATGGCGGAAATCATTTTCGTCCTCAAATTGCCCAATAATAAAAAAATTGAAATTGATCCTGTAAGAGCCTCTGCCATTTATAAACGTGAAGGAGACCGGATGCTGGTAACCCACATGCACCTATCGTATCCTTTTGGTGAAGCGAATGACGAAATATTTCCCGGTTCCAAAGAACCCCGGCTGTATGAAGAAGCTACTGTTTTGTTTACCGATTTTGTGGGATTCACCAATATTGTTTCTACCATACCTCCCAAAAAATTGCTGAAGGAACTCAATGAACTGTATGGGCAGTTTGATGATATCGTTCAGGAGCATCACCTGATAAAGATTAAAACGATCGGCGATGCATATATGGCTGTTGCCGGTCTGAACGGAAAAGGCGATCCGGATCATGCGGTAAATGCGGCGAAGGCGGGAATTGAAATATTGAAATACCTGGAAAATAGAAATAAGGTTACCGGATTGAAATGGAATATCCGGGCCGGCATACACAGTGGGGCTTTGGTGGGCGGGGTAATAGGTCGCAATCATTTGCAATTTGACGTTTGGGGCGATACGGTCAATACTGCCAGCCGCATTGTGGCGGTATCTGAAACCGGAAGAATCAACCTGTCTGCCTACACGTATGATCTGATCAAAGAACAGTTTCCATGTGAATACAGAGGGAGGATAAATGCCAAAGGGAAGGGTGAAATTGACATGTATTTTATCAATTGCACTTCATAAGGTAACATTTCTGATAGTCAATTACCTCAACCATTTGCAATGCAGTAATGAATAAAAAACAATTGCCACCAAGGCTCTAAGACACAAAAAAAACACAAGGGGATACTTTGGTGAACCTTAGTGTCTCCGTGTCTTGGTGGTAAGGAAAAAATAGAACAATGAAAAAAAATAACATCACTCAAATAGACCCATCCAACAAACCAGCGCTGAAGAAGTTTGTTTCACTGGAACGAAAATTAATGAAAGGATATCCATTTTACATTTCTGAAATTGACAGCGATGTAACAAAATTTCTCAATCGCAGGGCAATGGAGGCAAAAGACATGGAATTTGGTTTGTTCATCGCCTCAAAATCCGGGCGGGATGTAGCACGCTGTGCAGCCATTATCAATAAAAGATTTCAGGCTGAGAAACAACCCGGCGCTGGGTTTATCGGGTTTTTTGGTGCGGCTGAAAATTGCAGGCTGGAAGTGGAAGATATGATTCAGGAAGCTGAAGATTGGCTGAAAGAAAAAGGAGTAACAAAAATAATTGCTCCGGTCAATGGCGGTCCTCCAAACAGCATCGGGTTTGTGGTGCGTACTTTTAACGAAGAACCCATGTTTCCTTTCGCATGGAACCCTCCGTATTATCAGGAGTATTTTGAAAACCTGAATTACCGGCCTGCTTATCCGATGTGGATTTATGAAATAGATTTTTCAAGCGAAAAATACAGAACAGCAAAACAAAAGTATTCTGCCTATGATACAGTGTCCATCAGAACTGTTTCAAAAAAGAATTGGGATGAGGACATGGCTATCATAATTGATTTGCTCAACGAAACTTTTGTGGAGGAATGGGAGTTTACCAAAATGACCTACGCGGAAACGAAAGATTTTTTCGGCGCTATGAAAACCATTCTGGCTCCGCAGCAAATGCTGATTGCTGAAGCAGACGGCAAGCCCGTGGGCTTTTGTTTTGCCTTGCCCGATTTAACGCCGCTCTTCCGCTCCTTCAAAGGAAGGCTTGGTCTGATACAAATATTTAAACTGATGACCCGCGCCAAAAAATTTCACAGAGCAGGTATTTTGGCAATCGGCATAACAAAAGAATACAGAGGAAAAGGCGTCTCAAAAGCAATGGCCATGAAATTGTACGGGTATCATGAATCGTTGGGATTAAAAAGCAGTTTGTATTATACGGTGAACGAGCGCAATATGGCTTCAAGAGGTTTCGCAGAATCCATTGGCGGAAAAGGCAAACTGGTGTATCAGGTTTACGATAAAGTCTTGAGTTGAAAAAAATGTCATTTAAGTATGAAATATGATATAGAAAAAAATAGCCACCAAGCCACGAAGACACAAAGAAACACTAAGGGATGTCTTGGTGTCCTGATAGCTCCCGATAATTATCGGGACAGGATGGTGCCCTGGTGTCTAAGTGGCAAAAAATATCTGTCATTTCAAAAAACTTGATTTGATAAGATGGTTAACATAACAATGAGTGACACTTTTAAATAATTCTTTTAAAATTCAAAACCTGAAAATAAAATGTCATGAAAGGAAAAGTGATTTTGGAACTCATCTCTCTGGCTCTTTTGTCTTCTGTAAAAACGAATGCTCAACGACCAGCGATTTCAACAAATGAGAGTAATTACGCTTACGCTGACAGCCTTATGCAGACGATTTACAAAGCCAATGCACCCGGTGCGGTTTTGATGATAGCCAAAGACGGGCATCCTGTATTTGAAAAGGCTTACGGACTGGCTAATGTGGAATTGCAGGTGCCCAACCGGATAGATTATGAATTTGAAATTGGCTCCAATACCAAACAATTTACTGCTGTAAGCATATTACAATTAGTGCAGCAGGGCAAGTTGGGTTTACGGGATGATATTCGTAAATACCTGCCTGATTATAATTCGCATGGTCGTCACATTACCATTGAAAATCTGCTGACGCACACATCGGGCATTCCGGATTATTTCGGGAAAGATTATTTCAATAAAAACTTTAAAGATGATGTGCCACGTGACAGTATTGTGGAATGGTTCAGTCGCGACCCGTTATTGTTTGAACCAGGTAAAGACTGGAGCTACAGCAACTCCGGATATTTTTTGTTGGGTAAGATCATAGAAAAAGTAAGCGGCATTCCTTATGAAGACTATGTGCAGAAAAACATCCTTAATCCGCTGCACATGAATCACACTTATTTTGGCACACACAACAAAATCATTCACGGATTGGCAACCGGATATGATCCGGCCGGGAACGGCCAATACAAGGATGCGGCTTACTTAAACTGGTCATGGATTTACACTGCCGGAGAACTTATCTCAAATACGGCTGATTTGTTGAAATGGGATAATGCTTTATATAAAGGGAAGATTGTTGACCCGGCTTTATTACAAAAAGCCTGGCAAAACCATGAATTGAAAAACGGCGCGAAATCGCAATACGGCTACGGGTGGTTTATCAACAATACAAATGGAGTATCTATTGCGTGGCATGGCGGCATCATTCCGGGATTTCTATCGGCAACTTTTCATCTGCCCGATCAGCATTTATACATTGCTTTGCTTACGAACAATGGCAAAATAGATCCGATGGCTATCGGAATGATCATCGCATTGCAGGCAGCCGGCCACCCTGCTGTCCGTCCGGAAATTATAAAAACGGATCCGCGATCGCTTAGTGATTATACGGGCATTTATAAACTACACGCACAGTTCATTACATTGGTTGCGAATAGCAACACTGCGGAAATAGACAATGATATCACGCAGGAAGGAAACACATTGTTTTCGCAAATTTCCGGTGGCAGCAAAGTGGCGCTCCTTCCGATTGCGAAAGATATTTTTATTTCATCCGGCACGGGAATTAATGCTCTTTCTTATACGACGTATCATTTCGTAAGAGATGCACATGGAAAAGTGAATGCAATAAAAGCAGATGAACCATTCAACATGTTCATGGAACGTACTCAGGTAAAAATAAAAAGCAAAAAATAATTACTATGAAAGTAAAATCAATTTTATTCGTCTATGCATACATGTTATTGATATTTTTTGGGCTTGGATGCAATCAGAATTCCGGTAAAAATCAAAATGGTGCAAAGGACGACACAACTGATAACCGTTTATCCATTGGCGAGCATTTTGCACCGGTCAATGGCATCACGCTTCATTATTATGTGGCAGGCAGCGGACCGGTTTGCTTAGCCCCCTCGCCAGGTTGGGGATATCCGGTTGGCTATCTGTATGAAAGTTTGAAACCATTTGAAAAATACTTTACCATGGTTTTTTACGACACACGCAACAGCGGGAAGTCCACCGGTCCGGATGATCCGACGAAATATACCGACAAAGATTTTATGAATGATATGGACAGTCTGCGTGTTTATCTCGGGCAATCCAAAGTCTGGTTATTGGGCCATTCAGACGGAGGATATCAGGTTTTATATTTCGGCGTTCACCACAATGAAAATCTGAATGGGATCATTGCCCTTGATCCGATGGCGGGAGCGGATAGTTTTTACTTAGCAGAGTTTACAAAAAACCTTAGGGCACGGCGAGCCATTGCGCCAAAAGTAGTTGATATGTTTTTAGGAAAAGATACCACTCATTATACGATCGGGGAGATAATGAAGATGGGTATGCCGCTTTATTTTCATGATACATCCAAAGTAAAGCTAATGTCGCATACGATTGATACGACTTTGAGTCAGAAAGCGTGGGATTACACCGGCGTATCTGGTTTTGGGCGTAAAATTCTTTTACCGGAACTGCATAAGATAAGTGTGCCGGTATTGGTTGTGGTGGGCGATGATGATTCCTTTTGTCCCAAAGCATCGCAGGCCGACAGGATTGCAAAAAATATTTCAAACTCCACGGAGATTGTGATTAAAGATGCCGGCCATTTGTGCTGGATAGAACAGCCGGAACAATTTTTTTCGGAGTGTGAGAAGTGGTTGGAGGGGCAGAAATTGGGAGGTTAAAGAATTTAAAAATTAAAATCATTAAAAACAAATTCTTAGAAATGAGGAAAATACTTTTCGCGACAATTGCCTTTATGGCATTGAATTGTACCCAAATTATCTCCGCACAAAGCGACTATTTTGTCATCAGCAAAGACGGCACACGAATTCATATTCAGGAATTCGGCAAAGGAGAGCCGGTGATATTTTTAGCCGGCGGCCCCGGACTGAATGCTATTTACATGCAACCTGTCTGGCAAAGACTTTCTAAAAATTATCGTTGCATTATTTTAAACCAGAGAGGAACAGATAGCTCGTTGGTTCCGGTCGTGGACGCTGCTTCCATGAGCATGGACAATTATGTAAATGATATAGAGGCTTTGCGAAAACATTTACGACTTGAAAAGCTCACGCTGCTGGGGCATTCATGGGGCGGCATGCTGGCGATGGTTTATCTCGCCAAAGAACCTGACAGGGTAAAGAAGATGATTTTACTTGATTCCGGCGGGCCGGATACTTCATTCGGTAAAGTATTTGAATCCAACTTTGAAAAACGCCTTACCAAAGAAGACAGGAATGAAATCAGGAGATTGGATTCTCTCGGCTTTTCCACAATGAGAGGATCATGGCCCGGATATTTTTATGACCGCAAAAGAGCGCTTGACACACGAGATCAGGTACCGCTCAAAAAAGGTGTATTGCAGCACAGAGAAGTATTTCCAATTACTTCTGCAAATTACTTTGCATTTTCAGATACGATGAAATCTGCTCTCAAAAAAGCAATGATTCCAGTATTTCTGATACAGGGAAGAGAAGACCCGATGGGCGAATCAACAGCAATGGATATTAAAAAAGTATTGCCGCAAACGTCCATTCACTTTATTGAAAAATGTGGCCATTTACCCTGGCTTGAAAATGAAAAGCAGGTGGATGAATTTTTTGAAGAGGTGAAGAAAGATTTAAGATGAAATAAACCTATAAGGTTTTCAAAACCTTATAGGTTTTAAGGTAATATGCAGTTGACCTTCTTATTTCTTCTTCCTGAGAGAGGACTGTACTTTCTTTACGAATGATTCGGGTACACCGGTAAAGTTGGATATTTCAGATACGGTGAATTTTTTGGAATTGATGAGATTGCGGACAATTAGTTCTTTTCCTTTTTCAAGACCTTCCTGCAACCCGGCTTCTTTTCCTTTTTGCAACCCCTTTTCTAACCCTTTCTCAATTCCTTTTTCAATTCCTTCTTCTCTTCCTTCTTCTCTTCCTTCTTCTCTTCCTTTTTCAATTCCCTTTTCGTAGTAAACATCAAAAGTATTCATAACATCTGTTTTTATGGGTTCCGGTAACGAATTTAAAACATTTTCGTCAAATTTATTTCTGCTGAAAATATAAAAAGCAATCACTTTTTGCAACCCTGTTTGATCCCTGGGTGTGAGATTTATCAACCATGATAAGTTTGCACTTAACCATTCTGCATCCCAGATGTGCTTTAGTGTCAGAAGGAATGCGACAAGGGCTTTGTTGTCAGGTTTTTTAATCTCATGGTCAGGCATTTTACCCACATCATTGAAAATAAACTCAAAGATTGGTAAAAACCTTTTCCAGTTGTTATCAATTCCCGGGAAAAGGCTATCTAATGTTTGGTATTCCCATCTCTCCTTGCCGTGGTAAAGTAGTATCGGAATGACGATAGACAGGGGCTCTTTATTTTTGAATTGTTTTCGGTAGGCCGAAAATATATAACTGCCAATCTGTAAAAGTGTATGGTTGTCCTTATGACTTTTATGTTCAATTAGGAAGCAAGCCTTTATACTTAAGGAGCCTTTTTTTGTCGGGCACAAAAAAACAGAATCTGCCAGGGATTTTTTCAGATCATCCGACAAATAGGTGTCAGGAAGTTGTTCTAATTTGGAAAAATCCAATTGCCCACTGATTTCCTGCGGAAGGAAACGCCTCAGATAGCCTTCACAGATTTTTCTGTCGGAGAGCATCCGGCGGACAAAACTATCATGAGTGGGGAGCTGGTCCATTGGGTTAAAAATAGGAATTAAAATTGTCCTTTATCAGATGAGCGTATTTCAAATCAAATCACCTCAGCCCGGCACCTGTTTTTTCAACTTTAACCGTGTAGTCCATACCGGATTGCCCGAAATGCCCGAAAATTCCCATTTTTTGCCTGAAAATTCCTAATGCTTTTTTCTGCTGCAACCTACTTTGCACCCGGATTTTTTATTAATTAAGTTCTTAAACATTGTACAATGAAAAAAGTAATTCAATGGGGTTTATTCTTTCTATCTGGCCGATTCAAATCCGGTGCAGTGCAGGGGGTAAAAAAATGATTGCCACAAGGTCACAAAGACGCTAAGAAAACACCAGGGGAAACCCTTGTGAAATTTTTGTGCCTTGCTAGCAGATTCTCATTAATTAATCAATCAATATTTGTTCATCCCTGCCTTGATACATCTAATTTGATAAACATATAATCATTAGCTATGAAAATAAAATCTGTTTTAGTTGTCGCCACACTGTTAATATCAGGTGCATTCAATCAGGCTACTGCCCAGGTAAAAAATCAAAACCAAAAATTACCGCCGCCAATTATTGATGTGCACTTCCACACATTCAAAATTTCGCCGGGAGAAAAAATGGATTACTTAAATGTGTACGCTCCCAAATCGCAGGCGCAATATGAGCAGCAACTGATAGCAGCCATGCACAAGTACAATATGTACGTGATTGCCAGTGGCGATGATTCGGTATTGCAATCGTTGAAACAAAAAGAACCGAAAAGAGTTTTTCCAAGCAAATTAATCTGGTCGCCGAAGGCAGTGGACATGGATCAGTTGCGGCAGGAGATAAAAGATAAAAAATGGGATGCCATTGGTGAATTGCTTTCGCAATACGCCACCCTGCCGGCCAATGATCCTTCGTTGGATCCGCTTTATTCGCTGGCAGAAGAGATGGATATTCCCGTGGGTATCCACATGGGTCCCGGACCGATGGGTTCGGCTTATATTCCCATGTTTAGCGGATTTCGGATATCGCTCACTCATCCGTTTTATCTGGAAGATGTATTGATAAAACATCCTAAGCTACGGCTCTACGTCATGCACGCCGGCTATCCCATGATAGATGAGATGCTTGGGATGATGTACGATTTTCCTCAGTTGTATGTAGGCATTGCAGCCATTGACTGGATTTTTCCGGGAACAAAAGAATTTTATCGTTACCTGAAAATATTAGTGGATGCGGGATATGGGAAACGTATTCTCTTTGGTTCAGATGAAATGAACTGGCCGCAGGGAATAGACCTCGCTATCAAAAATGTGCAGGAAGCGCCGTTCCTGACCGAAGCGCAGAAAAGAGATATATTTTTTAATAACGCAGTGAGGTTTTTCAAATTCAACTCTAAAAATTTAAAATAAAACCATTATGGCAAACATTATTATCACAGGTTGCAGTACCGGAATTGGTTTTGCCACCGCCGTCCTGCTTGCAAAAAACAAACACGTTGTTTTCGCTACCATGCGCCACCCTGAACAGCATTCCGAGCTGCAGGATATTGCGGACAATAAAAACCTGCCCATTGTCATCCTTCCGCTGGATGTTACCAGTTCAAACTCTGTAAAAAATGCAATGTCGCAGGTGCTTTTTTGCACAGACAAAATTGATGTGCTGATTAACAATGCCGGCACAGGTTCTCTTGGCGCTGTGGAAGAATTGCCCATTGAAAATTTCATCAGCGAAATGGACACCAATTTTATCGGCACGGTGCGTTGTACCAAAGCCGTTTTGCCCCACATGCGGCAGAAAAAAAGCGGATGTATCATCAATATTTCTTCAGTGGGAGGTAAACTGTTTAATTATTTTAATGCTTCATATTCTGCAACCAAAGCTGCTGTGGAAGCATTCAGCGAATGCCTGGCGATGGAAGTATTGCCTTTTGGTATTCGCGTGGCTGTCGTGGAACCGGGAGTTACCGACACACCACTACAGGACAAATGCAAACCCAGGATTAAGGAAACCTTCTATCCAAATCTTGAGCGGAGTGTGGCATTCTTTTCGGCCTCCTTAGATCGTCATGTACCGCCGGATGTGGTGGCAGAAACGATTCTCAGCATTGTAAATGGTGACAGCACCCACTTCCGCAATCCCACCGGTCCGGATAGCAAACCTTTGTTGGAAATGCGGGCTTCTGTCAGCGATGAAGACTGGATAGCGGGTGCAGATGTAGATGAAGACAACTGGATAAAAATGATGGAAGGGATGAATCTGGATGTAAAGAAATATTTGTTTGGCAGGTGAGTGGGAAAACCTTGAAGGTTTTTCGCGGTGGTTTTGAAGGAGGTGAACCTTTAAAGTTTTGAAAGACTTGGCGGGGACACTTTATTTTACCAATGGATAAGTTTTGAAGGAATAAATTCGCAGATTAGCAATTTTGTTTCTGTTTCAAGAAAGACAATAGTGTACTTCCTCTTATAGGTAATACATTTATATCCAGCGGCAGATCTTTTAGGATCACGACAAAATCTGTGCGAATGTAAATTATCTGTAAGGCTTATGAAATAATCGTAAATATCATCCGTAAACTTCTCTGCAGTAGCTACCATTCCTTTTGATTCAATAAACAGGGAAATGGCAGCAATATTTTGTGCAGCACTTTGCTTTACAATGATTCTCCTTTTGCCCACTCCCGAATAAGTTTTTTACTATAAGTCCTTGCTTCCTCAATTGAAAATACTTTTTCCGGTTTCGTTTTTAAGGCAGCTTTTCTTTGTAAATTTTTATAATCTCTTTCTGGAATAAGGACATATTTCTTCTTATCAATAATTATCTCTGTCATTGTCTTATTCTTATATTGTTTAACAAATTCGCCAAGATGCATCTTTCTGTTTCCGAAGATACCGAAATCAATTGAAAAAAATGAGCCAGAATTTTGAATTTTTACAGATAGCCGCTGACGGAGGGACGAATGTATTCATCATCCCTTCTGGCACCGCCCAATTTTCCCGCCGACCTGAATCTCCCCTGAAAGCTGAATTGAAAAATGTCCATTTAAAGGGTGGATAAAACTGTAAGGTTTTGAAAGTAAATATCCATTGCCATTGGGTTTAACCAACGGAATAAAAAAGATAAATGATTACCGGCTTCAGCCGCATTGGATTGCCCACATTGGATTACCCACACTGGCACAGGTCTCCTGACCTGTGCCTGAGCGTTACCGGGCCTTATTGCCAAACAAAACTATTTTACGGCAGGTCGTTAAGTTTATATTTACTGAACATAAAACGAAATAAAATAATATTTTAAAGATGTCGGTTTAGAAACATCCGGGCACCAGGCGGGTGCCTGGCACCAGACTGACCGGACTGAGGCATTTTTGAATGCCAAGTTCATGTGCTTATATGGTTGAAAACCGGTATGTGTCCGGTCCGTCTGTATAAATGCGGGCAAATGCGCAAAAATTCCTATTTCCTGCTTGATTTGTCCTATCACCGCACTGCCTGCCGACCATACCTTTAGTTATTCCCGTACAGTAAAACCTGTATATAAATTTTTATTAATAATGACATGGAAGTACATCACCCTCAAAAACACATCCA
Source organism: Chitinophagaceae bacterium (assembly GCA_017307735.1). Classification (GTDB taxonomy): domain Bacteria; phylum Bacteroidota; class Bacteroidia; order Chitinophagales; family Chitinophagaceae; genus Ginsengibacter. The sequence goes on along the minus strand of JAFKGR010000011.1, from coordinate 2,344 downwards.
CCACGACAAAAAATGGAAAGAATATGCGCTGGAATTCCTCATGATTTTTCTGGCGGTCTCCCTGAGCTTTTTTGCAGAAAACATCAGAGAGAAAATTACAGATCACAAAATGGCTAAAGTTTATGCTGCTGCAATGCTTGACGACCTGAAAGCAGACACTGCCGAACTGAACGCCTATTATAGATATTGGGATTATGCATCAAAAAATGTGGATACACTGTTTCAATTGCTGTCTGCAAATAACCCCGGCCAGGTGCCATCGGGCAAACTTTACTGGTATGGATTGTTTGGCGGGGCGCCCGCCATTTTTATTCCCAACGATGCCACTTTCCAGCAAATGAAAAGCGCTGGTACCCTTCGCCTTTTCAGAAATAGCCTTATCCGGGAAGTTGCAGAATACGATCAGCTTGCGCGCACAATGAAGGCCTATGGGCAACAGGATGAGGGAATTTTTCTGGAGGTGAGAAAGATTCGCTCGCAGATTTTCTATGTGCAGACAAACGAAAGAGCCAATGATATTTATCAGGCAGGTAAATCTTCATTTGTTCAGGACAGGATAGATTCTTTTATGCGGTCTGACCCGCCACTGTTGCGAAATGACGAAGCCATCTTTAACCAATACCTTGAATTGGTGCGTTCAAGATTTATGACATCAAAAGTGCATTATGCCAAAGAATTGTTGCAGCAGGCTACAACGCTTATTCAGGATTTGGAAAGGGTGTATAGATTATAAAACGCTGATGGAATGTAGCCCGGTTTTTTTATGACACAGAAAACCTTTTGGGGATTTGGGGGGATGATGATTTAATAAAAAAAACCAATTGAAACACGTAAGAATGAAAAAAATAAAACTGTTTCTTTTTTTTAGTTTGACGATCATCTTCCATGCATCAGGTCAAACAACTTTGCCTCCCACCTATCAGATTGTTTCAGATACCGCAACTAAAATGATAGTTCTTCCTGATTCCAACTGGCAGATGATGGCCGACCCGCTCGGCAATCTGACTTTGCAGGATGTTTTGCAATCCAGCGAATTCCGTGATACAAGCCACCAACCTGACCACCGTTTCAAAACCTATTGGCTGCGCTACCGGATAGCAAACCGGATGGCAAAAGATGTGCAGATAACCTCCTGGTTTGATGACATACCCTATTCAGATTTCTATGTAAAAACGGATGGCGATGATTGGCAACATTACAGAACAGGTGAATTTGTTCCGTACAGCCGGCGCGACGGGTTAAAGAACCTGGTGGCCATTACGGTAACGATTCCGGCCGGTGAGTCAGCCATCGTTTACCAAAAGAATTCATACAGTTATTTAAATGTCTTTAATCCTATCCACCCAAACGCAGATTTTAGTTTTTCAACCTGGGTTATTAACAGACAGCGGGCAAAATACAGTAGGTCTGTCCTGCTGTCATTTGTGCTGGGGCTTTTTCTGCTAACGATGATCATCAATCTTTATTTTTTTATCATAGTTCGTGAGAAGGAATTCTTGTATTTTACTTTATTTCTGTTGTCTTTTGGAGCCGTATGGGGTTTGGGTCTGGATGATATTCTTCTGAAGGAGCACCCTGTTATAAGTTTTCTTTCAACGGGAGTCTGTTTCCCCTTCATAGAATTCTTCCTGATTCATTCAGTGCGTCATTTTCTAAAAACATTCACGCACTTCCCCCGGTGGGACCAATATCTCATCACGATCAGTATCATCTATTTGTCAGGAGCGTTTCTTATACAATTTGTGCCGTTCGTCATCCAGGAAAATACAGATACAGTATTTGTTACCGTTTTTGGATTGCTCGCGTTGCTTATTTACCTGTCGCTCCTGTCCACTGTCTTTTTATACAGGCGCTATAAGGATAAAATTGTTAGGTTGGTGCTGTATGCTTTGGCTCCCTATGGCGTTATATTCACCGAAAAAATTGTATTTGATCTTCTCGATCGCTTTGGGTTACTGAAGAACGCAGGCAGTTTTGCCACCTGGTATGTATCAGTCCACTCCCGGGTGAGTGATTATTTTCTTTACCCCGTCAGCATTGTCTGGATGTTTGTGCTTTTTGCCGGCGTATTGTTTATGAGGTTTTCCATGTTGAGGAGAAAATATTCGGAGGAGAAATTGGAAAGAGAACAGGAGCGCAGCGCTATGATGGAAAAGCAGAAATTGGAATTGGAGATTCAGGTGGCCGAACGAACCTCAGAACTAAAACACTCGTTGGAAGATTTAAAATCCACCCAATCCCAACTCATCCAGTCCGAAAAGATGGCTTCACTTGGCGAGCTCACGGCGGGCATTGCCCATGAAATACAAAACCCGTTGAATTTCGTAAATAATTTTTCTGAAAT
>JAFKGR010000010.1 GCA_017307735.1 Chitinophagaceae bacterium | reverse complement strand
ACCCTGCAATACCATTTGATTTGGGCTGACGTACGAAGGTGCAGATGCACGCTTTCTGCCGCCTTTCTCTGAGTTTCCTTGCATTTGATTATTGTTTTGTGAATGCCAATTCAAATATAGCAAGGGTTGTAGAGTTATTCAGCAAACTCAAAATAAATATTTTTTAAAGAAAGCAGCGTTTAAACGAGAAAAGGTGTCTTGTTAGATAATATGATGCCCGTTTTTTCCGGCCATAAGATATTTCTTGAAAAGCAATTTTTTTTCCTGGTTTACCCAAACAGACTGTTTTAAAACAGGGCTCCCGATTTCAGGGAGCTTTTTTTATGTGGCAGGCACCAAGAAATTTCCATTTTCTATAAATTATACTCATAATTCGTAAAGACATAATTTAATAGGTCCTGGATTCAATTAGAAAAACAGTAATCAACATTCTGGCTCAATCCCTCCTAACCCGTGCATCCCTGATGATGGGATGCTGTATCAAGTGATTGTTCCACCTGAATCGTTGTATGGTCTATACAAAACCTGTCCCGTAATGTTTGCCTGATATTTTCCAATAACGAATCATCATATCCCTTCGGAATCACCAAATGAGTAGTAAGCGCATTCTGAGTGGTACTCAATGCCCAGATATGAAGGTCGTGCACCTCTTCCACTTCCTTCATTGAGAGAAGATATGACCTAACCTCTTCCAGCCTGATTCCCGCAGGTACAGCGTCCAGCGCAAGGTTGATTGATTCTTTAAATAAATTCCATGTGCCAATGGCAATGACAACAATGATTACAAAACTGACAATCGAGTCGAGCCATATTGCATTTGTGTACATGATGATGAACCCTGAAACCACAACCCCCAAAGAAACCGCAGCATCAGACATCATATGCAGATAAGCTCCTTTTACATTAAGATCTTTGTTCTTACCTTCCCTGAACAAGAGTGCCGTCACTCCATTGATCACAATTCCGATAGCAGCCACAATGATGATTATTTTTCCGGAGACTGCTACCGGGTGCTTTAATTTTTCAATCGCTTCATAGGCAATTACGATAACCGTAAAAAAGATGATCAAAGCATTCAGAAGGCTTGCAAGAATGGTCGTACGCCGAAACCCGTAGGTAAATTTCCCCCTGGGCCTCCTGTTGGCCAGCAGAATAGCGCCCCATGCAAAAGCCAGGCTCAAAACATCACTCAGGTTATGGCCTGCATCTGCAAGTAGTGCGGAAGAATCGGCAACCATCCCGTAAATCCATTCGATAACAATGAAAACAGAATTCAGCAGAATGGCCCAGATAAATGTATTTCCCTTCACCACCTGTGGATGTGCATGAGAATGATGATGGTGATGAGGATGTTCCGCTGAAACCATGAAACAAAATTAAAGGCAGAAAACGGAATCCATCTTTAATAAATTACAAAAGGCTTACACAAACCGCTTTTTAAGATATTTCACAAAAAAGAAACCGGCTATAACGCCTGCGGAATCTGCCGCCCAATCGAGCAAATCAAAAGTCCGCCCGGGAATAAAATAATGCTGAATTACTTCTGTGATAAAACCATATACAATGATAAATGCAGCGGTAATCAAAAGCCATTTTCGCTTCTGACCCTTTTCCAATCCGGATCTCAGAACAGGGATACTGATCAGTACAAACAAAACACCGAATAAAATAAAATGAACCACCTTATCGGCATGCACCCGCTCTGCCCAACCTATTGAAGGGACATCACTGCCCGGCATATAAACCAACACAGACAAAAAGATGAACCATAAAATCGCTGGAATCGAATGCCTTACTTTGTAAGAAATTTTCACGGCATCAGGCAATTGTCTTCTGATAAGAAGCGGCATCCAGCAGAGATTCTGCATCAGCAGGATTTTCCACTTTCACTTTCACAATCCAGCCCTCGCCGTAGGGATCGCTGTTTACTTTATCAGGCTGGCTTTCCAGCAATGGATTCACTTCGGTAACAACACCTTTCACCGGCATAAAAAGATCGCTGACTGTCTTTACTGCTTCCACAGTTCCAAAAGCATCGCCGGCGCCAAGATCCTTACCCTTCGTTTCTACTTCCACATAAACAATGTCTCCCAATTCCTGTTGGGCATACTCGGTTATTCCGATAGTTGCTGTATCGCCGTCAAGAAGCAGCCATTCGTGGTCTTTGGTATATTTTAAATTTTCCGGAAAATTCATGATTGACAATCTTTTTATTAATTACGCAAATTAAAGGATAATCCATATATAATGAAACAACAGGCAACGATTATTTGAATTTTGAACTAACAAAATAAACCACTCTCCTTAATAAAAATTATAATCCTTCTTTCTCCCTGTTTTCAAAATAACGTAAAACATGGTCTTTCAAAAAATCTTCCTGCTCTTTGCCGCTGTACGCAGGTAATTTCCTGGCCTTTTCAAAGTGTGGCCATCCTTCACTGTCATAATCTTTCAGCGTATAATATCCGTCTTTCGACAACACTGTGCAAACAGCAATGTGCATCAAATCTTCCTTTTCTTCCTTATTAAATTTTTGCCGCGAACTCCTCAGTTCCTGTATGCCTATCAGCATAAGAACTGTTTCCAAATCAGGCTTCTTACCAAATTTTTCATCAAACCGGTCTTCCAGTCTGGCCCACCTTATCTTCAAATTGCTGTCAGAATTCATGGAAGCAAAAGTAGTTTATTCGGGGAGTTCCAGCTCATTCCAAAACTGCTGTTAGTATATTTGCCGGCATGTTACAGGTATCTTTTATCAGACAAAACAAGGAAGAAGTCTTGCGAAGACTTGCGAAGAAGAATTTTAATGCAGAGAATGCCGTTGAAAAAATTTTGCAACTGGACGACGAAAGAAAAAAGTTGCTATTTGAAAAAGAAGAAGCGCGATCAAAAATAAACAGCGTTTCGCGCCAGATCAGAGAGCTGATGACTTCGGGGCAGAAAGAAAAAGCTGAAGAAGCAAAAGCTGAGGTGTTGCATATAAAAAATTCCAATTCCACCGTTACTGAAAAGTTATCAGCTACAGAAAAAGAATTGCACGAAGTGCTTGTTCAGCTCCCCAACCTGGCACACGATTCGGTACCTGCTGGAAAAACTGCAGAGGATAATGAAGTGGTGAGAGAATCAGGAATAAAGCCCCAGCTCGATAGGGATTGCCTGCCTCACTGGGAGCTTGCAAAAAAATATGACCTGATAGATTTTGAATTGGGAAATAAAGTTACCGGCGCCGGATTTCCATTTTACAAAGGACAGGGAGCGAGATTGCAAAGAGCATTGGTACAATATTTTCTCGACTATAATATCTCAAAGGGATATACCGAATATGAGGCTCCTGTTTTTGTGAATGAAGAAAGTGCCTATGCCACAGGCCAGTTGCCAGACAAGGAAAGCCAGATGTATTATGTACCACTCGATAACTTTTATGTAATACCGACTGCTGAAGTACCGCTCACCAACATTTACAGAAATGAAATTATTACGCAGGGCCAGTTACCGGTAAAAATGACTGGATATACACCTTGTTTCAGGAGGGAGGCAGGAAGCTATGGAAAAGATGTCCGTGGTTTGAACAGATTGCATCAGTTTGATAAAGTAGAAATAGTTCAGATTACCTGGCCGGAAAAAAGTTATGAGGCGCTGGAAGGAATGGTTGACCATGTGGCGGAGCTTCTCGATACGCTGGAATTGCCATACCGGATTCTCAGATTGTGCGGAGGAGATATGAGTTTCACTTCTGCATTGACCTACGACTTTGAAATATTCAGCGCCGCTCAGAAACGCTGGCTCGAGGTTAGTTCGGTAAGCAACTTTGAAAGTTTTCAGGCAAACCGTGCTAAAATCCGTTTTAAAGATGAAAAAGGAAAAACTCAATTGGCACATACGCTTAACGGATCTTCACTCGCGCTGCCGAGAATTGTTGCCGGGTTGCTTGAAGATCATCAAAGCGAGAAAGGAATACACATTCCACTCAGCCTGCAAAAATATTTTGGGTCGGAATGGATTCAATAGATTTCTTCCTGTGCGGAAATTGCGGATCGATTCGTATTCCTGATTTTTAAAAACTTATCTGGCAACAAAATCCGCTTCCTTCACATCCCTGCTATTGGTTCCGATAAACAGTTTGAAATCACCAGGCTCATAATTGTACTGGAGATTGCTGTTATAAAATTTCAAATCATCATCGGTAACCTTAAAAGAAACTTTCTTCGTTTCGCCCGGAGCCAGCGCCACCTGCTGGAACCCAATCAATTCTTTTACCGGCCGCGAAATAGAACCCACCATCTGTCTCATGTACAATTGCACAGTTTCCGTTCCGGCCCTGTCCCCGGTATTGGTGACATTGACAGAAGCAGTTATACTTCCCCCGGTATTCAGCGTGTTGCTGCTCAGCGCAACGGAACTATAATTATAATTGGTATAACTTAAGCCATAACCAAAAGGATAAAGCGGATCGTTGGGTGCATCCAAATATCGGGTGGTATATTTTTGATCTGCTTTATAAGGCCTGCCCGTGGGCAAATGATTATAGTAAACCGGAACCTGGCCTACATTTACGGGGAATGACATCGTAATTTTTCCCGAAGGATTGGCATTGCCATATAAAACATCGGTAATTGCCGGACCAGCCATTGTGCCCGCATACCATGTTTCCAAAATCCCATCAAGGTTGGCATCTTCCCATGAAAGATCGAGCGGTCGACCGTTCATCAAAACGAGTACAATGGGCTTACCGGTTTTTTTCAAAGCTTCTAATAAATTCCGCTGATTTTCTAATAACCGGATGTCTGTGACACTGGCAGCTTCACCGCTCATTCCAAAGGGTTCTCCCAATACAGCAACTACAACGTCTGACTGGTATGCAGTCCTGACCGCCTGATCAATCAATTGTTGGGGAGAAAGTGAATCGGGTATCAGCATGGCTCCATGCGGATTCAATTGTTTAATCAAATCAGGATCATCCACCAGGTTGCAACCTTTTGCATACAAAACATTTTTATAACCGGCTTGTTCTATTGCCGACCAGATGCTGATGGCCTTTGTGTAATCGCCGGCACCACTCCAACTGCCAATTAAATCTCTTTGGTCTTTTACCAATGGCCCGATGAATGCAATTCTTGAAGACCGGTCAAGCGGAAGTACATGATCTTTGTTTTTGAGCAGCACCATGCTTTCAATTGCCGCCTGTTTACTGAGATTCAGTTTATCCTGGCTCATGATTTCTTTCTTATTCCTTTCCTCATTGACATATAAAAAAGGATTTGAGAACAACCCTAATTTATATTTGGCTTCGAGGATTTTGCGACATTCATCATCAATGGTTTTCTCCGGCACCTTACCTTCATTCACCAATTGTTCGGCATAATTCAAAAACTCTTCTCCCACCATATCCATATCCATTCCCGCATTCAGCGCGAGCTCAGCCACTTTCTTGTTATCCCCCATTCCGTGATTTACCATTTCATTGATGGATGTATAATCCGAAACCACCAATCCTTTGAAACCCCACTGGTTTCTGAGGAGATCGGTCAATAACCATTTATTGCCTGAAGCCGGCACACCATCAATTGTATTGAAGGAGGTCATTACGCTTCCTACACCTGCATCCACCGCTGCTTTGTAGGGAGGAAGGTATTCATTGTACATTCTCACTTTACTCATGTCCACGGTATTGTAATCCCTTCCGGCTTCTGCGGCCCCATACAGTGCAAAATGTTTTACGCAAGCCATCACTGTATTGTCTTTGGAAAGATCATTCAACTGATATCCGTTTACCATGGCTTTCGCCATCACACTTCCCAAAAAAGGATCTTCGCCAGAACCTTCACTTACCCTTCCCCAGCGCGGGTCGCGTGTAATATCCACCATCGGAGAATAAACCCAGTTTAATCCGTCGGCAGAGGCTTCTTCAGCAGCCGCACGGGCGGTTTTCTCAACCAATACCGGATCCCAGGTAGCCGCCAGACCCAGATTTATCGGGAAAATTGTACGATGGCCATGGATGACATCATAGCCAAAAAGAAGAGGAATTTTCATCCTGGTTTGTGTTACCGCCATTTGCTGCAGTTTCCGCACCGCTTCTGGGGTATAAGTATTAAACACACCTCCTACGAGTCCCTTTTTAATTTTATCTTCAACTCCCTGGCTCAAAACAGGCCCGGTAACATCAAACCCGACAGAAGGTAAATTGAGCTGCCCGATTTTTTCCTGCAAGGTCATTCGCCTCATCAGGTTATCGATAAAGGAATTCATTTTTGCATCAGACGATTGCTGCGCATTTGCAGATGCAACAACAGATAAAAAGCAAACCAATAGAAAATTCTTGATATTCATCTGGAGGTAATTTTGCGAAAATTACTTGTTTTATACCAAAAAAAATGAAATGGCGATTCAGGGAAATCAGGAGATCGAGCTTTTTCGTTATTCAGAAACCGGTTATAGAATTCTAAACAAATTTTAAAAGAGGAAATGACCTGCCCATTATTTTTTGTTCATCTGCTCCCAGCCAATTGTGTAACATGGTTGCATACACTGATTTGAAATCTACTTTAAATTTCAAATCGCCATTATCCAGATCCGATAAGTCCGGCATATCATTGATCAGTCCTTTTTGCTTCAACCCGCCGCCAATCAAAAACATGCAATTGGCCGTTCCATGGTCGGTACCGGCACTCGCATTTTGAGATACGCGCCTGCCAAATTCACTGAAAGTCATTAAAACCACATCTTCAAAACGGTGATTATTTTTTAAATCGGCCACAAATGGTTTAATGGCATCATTGAGTTCTGTAAACAACCGTTGCTGCTGGCCTGCCTGGGCCACATGGGTATCAAAACTGCCGAGGCTGACATAATACACTTTGGTATTGATATCACTCAGAATCAAAGAAGCAATAGTTCGGAAATTTTTTCCAATAACGGTATTCGGATAGGTCGCAGAAGAATGGTAACTATTGCTTTGCTGATAAATATAATCAGCGCTGTCAAGGGTTTCGTTTAATATTTTGTAGAGATAATCTGAGGAGGCATCTCCCGATTCATGAGCTGCATTTATCTGCCGGAAATATTTTTCGTTGGTATTATTAAATAATTTTTTAGGATCTGTCAACGCCATTCCTTTGATCTTGTCACCTTTCAACGCAGGGCTTAACAGGTCATCAATCTCAAGTGCCTGAGTTGGATGCGAGCAATCTTCACATTGTGCATCCAGGTAACGCCCCACCCAACCCGTATTCAGATATTCGTTGCTGTCGCTTCCTGTTTGCCAAATATCCATACTTCTGAAATGCGAATGATCCGGATTGGGATAACCCACACTATTCAAAATGCCGAGCGAGCCTTCATCAAAAAGTTCTTTGAAGCAGGTTAACGACGGATGCAATCCGGCATCATCGTTTAACGGTAATGCCATATTTCTTTGAATACCTAATCCGGGCCTGCCTTTGAAATAAATATCATTCCGAACGGGAATGACCGTATTTAATCCGTCATTACCGCCACTAAACTGAAGCACTACCAAAACTTTATTTCCCGGAGGAACGAGATTTTCTTTACCGACGGCTTTCAGGAACTTCGGTAAAAACAGACTGGCAGACGCCAGTGAACCAATCTGTAAAAAGTCTCTTCGCTTGATTAGCATAATAATATTTTTTTAAAGATTAATTTCAGGCCAATTGGTATTCCGGTGTACTCATGATATTTATGATCACAGATCTGATGTAAGCTGGCCGGGTAGAAATATTTGCAAACCGGTCAACGACGGAGGATGGCACCCTGCTGCGGGTCTGAAGAAGATAATCGGAAATGAAAGAATAAAGATCCTCCTTTCTCACATTGTTAAATGCATTCACTATGGTATCCCAGTTTATATTAGTCAGAATTTTGTAAGTCTGGGCTTTGTTGATTCCTTCGTGCCCCATCATTACATCATCATCCAATTTTGCCTTAATAGTAAACGAATCATTCTGAGTCATAATTTGTGGCAATCTCATCCTCAGTACCATCGTACTGCTGTCAATCCAGCTTTTTCCACCCGGCCACCCGGCTACGTTGGGCGGATAAAATAGTACCTGTCCCAATGTGCGTTCAAACAGAAGCTGCATCTGGGGTTGTTCAAATTGCACCGGAATCATTCTTTGAATACCGGCAATCAGCTCAACAGGTGATTTAATTCTAATTCCCATATTCTGAGGTTCAAAAAACCAATCTGAGGTAAAAATGTTTTCGAGAAGCTGCAGAATATTATAATTGCTTTGGTAAAAACCTTCGGCGAGCTTATTCAACCGGTCGTCATCCACCTGATCGTTTACCAGAAAAGTGTAAATTTTTCTGGTGATAAATTTTGCGGTAGCTTTTTGTTCAAGGATTATATCGAGAATATCGTCTCCATCAAAATTCCCCCTTTTCCCAAGAAACGTTTTTTCCCCGTTATCGTGCAAATTTTTTCTTTCTACAAATTCACCCTGTACATTAAAACCCCATCCTGTGTATGCCCTCGCACTTTCTCTTACATCCTCTTCGGTATAATTTCCGCGACCCATGGTAAATAATTCCATGACTTCCCTGGCGAAATTTTCGTTGGGATGTTGTTTTTTATTTTGCTGATTATTCAGAAACGAAAGCATTGCCGGAGTCTTGCTTACTTCCCTAAGTAAGTTTCCAAAGTTTCCCAATGCATTGCGGCGGATAACATCGAGCAATTGTTGTTGAAAATAAATATTGATGACACGGCAGGCAAAATGCCCGTGCCAGAACAGGCTCATTTTTTCCCTTAACTGGGCTTTGCTGTTGACCATTTCAGAAAGCCAGAACAGATTCAGGTTTTTAATATCTTCGGTCGATTTTTTTCGTGCCTGTTTCTGAGCCTCACGTTTTTGGTCGGCGGTGAGTTTGTCAATCTGCACCAAATTCTGAACACCCTTCACAAGCCCATCGACAGTGTCATTGGCCACATCGATATACTTCGGATCTTTTGAAGAATCTTTAACCAGTTGCTTCCATAACCGGGAAGGTTTTATATCCCGGAGCTGATTGACATTTTCAACCATGGGGCCAAATGCAGCACGCCATAGCAGATGTTTGTTTTTTACCTGATAGGATGACATGGGAGAAGAATTAAAAAAAATCAGCCAATTGACAAGTTTGTTTTTGAAAAGTTTAATTCAACTTTCCAGAAACAATCCCTCGCTATGAAATCACTTCTCAAATATCTGTTGACAAAGGAATCGCGGCGAATTAATCTAACGTTAATTTTGGTTCTCCTGCACAGATCAATTCCCGGAAAATTCTGTTATTTCTATTTAAAAAAAAATGACAACTCCGCCTTTTCGCTATTCATCAAAAATCAGGGCTTCTCTTTGATCGTAAGCTGATACTTTGAGTTGAGTGAAATAATAAAGTTTTTGGAATTCAATAATTCGACAATAGAATCATCTTCCAGAAGTTGGTTGGAAAGTTCTACAGCCAGTGGAGAATCATGAATAACATTGGAAACGTGGCCCCTTTGAAATTCAATCTTAAATCTGGTTCCTGATTTTTTTACTCCGGCCCCTTCAAAATCCAATTGATTTAAATCCAGGGTTTGCGGTTTTCCTTCGGATTTTTTCATCAGGATTTTCAATACCGGCACATACTTCCGCCATATATGTTTGTACATGAAAGTGTGGTTTATTTCGAGTTGATTCTATCAGATATCTCATGAATTATGAAGTACTTGGCCGGCTGTAAACCGGTATTATTACTTTCTAAAAAGTGTAAAACATTTTCAATTAACCCGATAAAATTAAATTTTTTTTGTTGAATAGCATTTTGTTTTAATGAATGTGCATTGCCCGCAGCCTCTTAATTTTGCTAAAAAATAAATTAATTCATGGTTTACAATTTCAATGCAGGGCCATCTCACCTGCCGGATGAGGTGACAGAAGAAGCAAAAAAAGGGCTCAGCAATTTTTCAAATACAGGTTTGTCAATTTTAGAAATCGGCCACCGCACACCTGCCTTCAGTGACGTAATTGAAGAAGCAAGGCAATTGATGCGCGACCTGATGCACCTTGACAGTGATCATGAAGTATTGTTCCTGCACGGCGGCGCTACCACGCAATTTATGCAGGTGCCCATGAATCTTTTGGATACCAACGAAACCATGGCCATTGCGCACACCGGTGTCTGGAGCCAGAAAGCTATTCAGGAAGCTGAATGTTTCGGGAAAGTACAGATTACCGGGAGCAGCGAATCCGAAAACTTTAATTTCATCCCAAAAGGTTTTACGATTCCTTCCGATGCAAAATATTTTCATCTTACCACCAATAATACTATTTATGGAACTGAATGGCATGACATTCCCGTATCGCCAATTCCGGTTGTAGCAGATATGTCAAGTGATATCCTGAGTTGCCATCGCGACTTTAATTCGTTTGCCCTCATTTATGCCGGGGCACAAAAAAATGCTGGGGCTGCCGGTGCAACCATTGTCGTTGTTGATAAAAAAATACTCGGCACCATCAAAAGGGCTATTCCCCCAATAATGGATTACAGAGATCACATCAAAGCAAAAAGCGTTCTCAATACGCCGCCTGTATTTGCGATTTACATCAGCATGCTTACACTCCGCTGGTTAAAAAAACAAGGTGGAGTCAAAGGGGTGGAACCGTTGAATCGTGAGAAAGCCAGACTGCTTTATGATGCACTGGACAATAGCAAACATTTTAAAGGAACGGCAAAACGTGAAGACAGAAGTTTTATGAATGTTTCATTTGTGGCAAAAGAACCGGCTGTGGAAAAAGCATTTCTTGATTTTGCCGCGCAAAAAAATATTTATGGAATCAAGGGACATCGCAAAGTCGGCGGGTTCAGGGCTTCACTTTACAATGCCGTTAGTTTGGACAATGTGAAATATCTGGTGAAAGTTTTACAGGAATTTGAATCGACCTATCATTAGAGGTCAGGGGCAACTGAGTTGAACCCAAATTTTGCAGTTGACTGCGAAATCCCGCTCGAATTTTCCGCTGATCAATCCTGACCACTTAGCCTTATATTTGCAAACTTCGAAAAAGCAATCCATGGTTTCCGTATCTCCTTTTAAAGCATTAAGGCCGCAGCCTCAGCTTGCACGTGAAGTTGCAAGCAGACCTTATGACGTGTTGAGCGTTAAAGAAGCAAAAACAGAAGCCGAAGGGAAACCCTCATCATTTCTGCACATTACGCGCAGCGAAATAGATTTGCCGGCAGGAACTGATGTACACAGCGCCGCTGTGTATGAAAAAGCAAAAGAAAACCTGGATGCGTTCATCAGCAGGGGGATCTTATTTACAGAAAATAAACCCTGTTATTACATTTACGAATTGGAAATGGAAGGAAGGCAACAAACAGGATTGGTGTGCTGCAGTTCGGTGGATGATTATGAAAAAGGCCTGATTAAAAAACACGAACTGACCCGTCCCGAAAAAGAACAGGATCGCGTGGATCATATCAAAGCCACTCAGGCCCAAACGGGTAACGTATTTCTGGCTTACCGTGACAATGATCAGATCAATGAAATCATTACCAAATGGAAACAATCCAAAACTCCGGTATATAATTTCACGGAAGATGATCAGATCCGCCATTCCATCTGGACTATCAATGACGAGAAAATTATAGACCGGGTTACCGAAATTTTTAAGGAAGAAATCCCATGCACTTATATTGCCGATGGCCATCACCGAATCGCTTCTGCTGCGCGGGTAAAATATATGCTTCCCGACCATGAAGAAGCAGGCCATTTTCTGTGTACATTATTTCCGGCAGGGCAGCTTCACATTTTCGATTACAACCGGATTGTAAAAGACTTAAACGGATTGACTGAAGAAGAATATCTCAATAAAATAAAAGAGCGGTTCAGCATTACAAAGGTTGCCAATACCTACAAACCTGAAAAGCCCCATCATTTCGGGATGTATTTAAATCATGACTGGTATGAGCTGATTGCGCTGGACGGAACTTTTGCAACAGACCCTGTAAACATCCTGGATGTATCCATACTTCAGAATAATTTGTTGAAACCTGTCCTGAATATCCAGGATCAGCGTACCGACCCAAGAATTGATTTCATCGGTGGTATCCGCGGAATGAAAGAACTGGAGAACCTGGTTGAAACCGGTGAGGCGGCTGTGGCATTTTCAATTTATCCTGTAACGATTGCCCAATTATTTGATATTGCAGACAGTGGAAATATCATGCCACCAAAAAGTACCTGGTTTGAACCCAAGCTGAGAGATGGATTGCTGACACATTTGGTGAATGAATAATTTCCTTCTTCCATTTTAATTAAGCCAAAAGTCAGACGGGGTATTAACAGAGTTCAAAATTCCCCTTTCACCAAACAATTACTAAATTTGCGCCTGTCACCAACTTTAAGTGGAATGACATTCATGGATTTCAAACTTCCCAAACCGCTGCGACAAGCGCTAATGATTCCGGATGCGCTGTCACCCAGGCGGCAACAACATAAGGTGCTGCGAAAGCTGTTAACAAAGGCCCGCTTTACAGAATTCGGACAGAAATATTTATTTGACAGAATATTATTAAGCCATCTGCCCGAAAGGACATTTCAGCAAATAGTGCCTGTTTTTGATTACGAAAAAATTTATAAAGAATGGTGGCACAGGGCACGCGAAGGCAAGCGCGACGTCTGTTGGCCCGGTACTATCAAATTCTTTGCACTCAGCAGTGGCACCAGTGATGCAAGCAGCAAGTACATCCCGATTACAAAAGAACTTATTAAATCGAATACCCACACCAGTGTGCGGCAACTTATCAGCCTGGCCGGGTATAACAATGTTCCCAAACAGTACGTCGGAAAAGGATGGCTGATGCTTGGTGGGAGCACCGAATTGCAAAAAGGGCCAACCTACTATGCCGGCGACCTGAGCGGAATCCAGGCAAAAAAAATGCCCTTCTGGTTTCATGGTATGTACAAACCGGGCAGAAGAATTGCCCGTGAAAAGGATTGGGAAAAAAAGTTAACTGAAATTGTGGACAAAGCCCCTGAATGGGATATCTCGTTTATTGTTGGCGTACCCGCATGGGTGCAGTTGTGTATGGAAAAAATAATTGAACGATACCACCTCAACAATATTCATGAAATGTGGCCAAACCTGTCATTTTATGTGCATGGTGGCGTCGCTCTTGAACCTTACAAACCCGGACTTTGCAGATTGTTGGGAAAACCCATCACCTATATCGAAACCTATCTTGCCAGCGAAGGATTTCTTGCGTATCAAAGCCGCCAGGATGCCAAAGGAATGAAACTGGTTCTCAACAATAATATCTTTTTTGAGTTTGTTCCATTCGACAATAGAAATTTTGATGCCGAAGGGCAAATGGTCAAAAATCCTGAAACGTTATTGATCAATGAGGTTGAAGAAAAAAAGGATTATGCAGTTTTGATCAGCACCAATGCCGGGACATGGCGTTATCTGCTGGGCGATACCATTCAATTTGTGGACCTTGAAAAAAGTGAGATTATAATAACCGGCCGGACCAAACATTTTCTCAGTATGGTGGGTGAACACCTCAGTGTCGACAATATGAACAGGGCCATCAATATGGTCAGTGAAGAATTGAACATATCTATTGGCGAATTTACCGTTGCCGGTATTCCATACAGAAATTTCTACGCCCATCAATGGTTTATTTCCACCAACGATCATGTCAATTCAGAAACCCTGAGAGTGTTGATTGATGAAAAACTTAAAGAGCTGAATGATGATTACGGAGTGGAGAGAAAACATGCACTGAAAGATGTATTTGTAGATGTTCTTCCCGAAGATACTTTTATCAACTTTATGAAGATGAAAGGAAAATTTGGCGGGCAACATAAATTCCCCAGGGTGTTGAAAGGCAAACTGCTTGATGAATGGATGCTTTATTTAAAAACAGTCAAATCTTAAAATGATTTTTCCATTGCTTCATAAGTATTATCTTTCTGTTTTTAAACTTATATCTGGGCTGCCGGATGATAACAATATTTGAGGCAATAAGTAAGGGACTTGCGATGGGTTTATTATTGGTTCTATCCGTAGGCCCCGTAATCTTCACTGTAATCAAACACAGCATCAACGATGGAAGGGAAGGTGGTTTCAGCTTTATTGTCGGGGTATGGGTAAGCGACATCCTTCTGATCGTACTGGCAAACATTTTTTCTGAACTGCTTACCCGTTTGCTGGATTTCAAAGAGATTATCGGTGTGGCAGGAAGCGCTTTCCTGATTGCAATGGGCGTGTATTATCTTTTCTTCAAAAAAATCCGGCTGAATCCGGAAGATGTGGGGATGCCGGGATTGAAAAATTATCATCATGCCAGAATTGCCACCCAGGGCTTTCTCATCAATACATTGAACCCCGCGGTTATGCTCTTTTGGCTTACAGCAGCCACCGCCATTGCCGTAACACATACCGTCAGAGACCGCATCATCATTTTTGGTACGGCTATTGGGTTCAATATGCTGATGGATATTGTGAAAGTAGCGCTCGCAGGAAAATTGAGAAAGAAATTAACGTTGAAGAATATACGTCTCATCAATAAACTGTCGGGTATTATCTTTTTGATTTTCGGAACCATCCTTTTGATCGGGGTCTTGTTTTTTATGAAAGAAATATGAAATACTTAATTCCCTTTTTACTCATTATTTTTTTGCCTGCTTATACCATGGCGCAGCAGGGAAATATGCTCCTCCTGAAGAAAAAGGGGAAGGTTTTGAAAACCTATTATGAAGGAAGCGAACTGCTTTATAACCAGGGTTTGGGAATGCAGCGCGCCCGTATAGAAGAATTAAAAAACGATTCTATTTCACTTATTCAATACAATGTCAGAACAAGTATGACCTCGCTGGGAGTTTATATTCTGGACACGGTTTCCACGTACAGATCAATGATTCCTTATAAAAACATTTTGGAAATCGGCAAGGAACAACAGGGATGGGACTGGAATGCTTCCGGAGCCACTCTTTTTGGCGGAGGCACACTGCTGGCGACCGCCGGATTGGTAACATGGATATTCTCAAACAAAAATTCGCAGTATTATGCCAAACCGGCTTTGGTAATTTCGGGTGCGGTTGCCGCGGGGGTTGGATTTTTATTGATGAAAAGCACAGGACATAAATTCAAAATCGGGAAGAAATATTCCCTGGGTTTCATTACCACTCAATAACTAAAACGTTCGTTTCAGATTGGGATCTAAAAAAAGAAAAAACCGTAGTTGGGCGAGCCGTCTTTTCCGGTTCTTCGGAAAGGTTTTAGTGTATGGTTTCCTGTTATCTGTTGTCTATATTTTCTTTTGCAAATGGCTAAACCCGCCTTTTACGATTACCCAGGTATCGGCCATTTTTGAAGGATATGACATTCACCGTGATTATATTTCGTACAACGACATGGGAAATAATATCAAGCTGGCAGTCATGGCGGGAGAAGACCAGCTTTTTCCCGACCACAACGGATTTGATTTTAAGAGCATTGAAAAGGCGCTTAAACACAATCAAAAAAACAAATCACTTCACGGTGCAAGCACCATCAGCCAGCAAACTGCAAAGAATGTTTTTCTGTGGCAACATGGAGGATGGTTTCGGAAAGGATTAGAGGTCTATTTCACATTTATGATTGAACACATTTGGGGGAAACAACGGATCCTTGAAATGTATTTGAATGTGGCTCAAATGGGGCCTGGGGTATTTGGAACAGAAGCCGCTGCACAATATTATTTCCATAAAAATTCAGGAGACCTTTCCAGGGCCGAAGCAGCCCAAATTGCATCCTGCCTCCCCAATCCCGTCAAATTTACCATTCACCCGATGTCGGGCAGAGTGGCATCCCGCTATCCGTGGATTTTAAATCAAATGAGAAATCTGCAATCAGATCCGGACATACTGAATATCCTGCACAAATAGAATCAGGGGGAAACAAATTTTCAAAATGGATCAATCAACGGATTCCTTTTCCTGATTCCTCAAGCCTCTTTTTAATTTCTGCAATTTTTGATCTTCGTTCAAAAGAATAAACCTTTTCATCATTTTCAAGAAAGTCCAATATCACCAGGCTCTTTTCATATAACTTTCTTTGGTCATAAACTGTGGTCTTATCTGCAAATAATAAAAACAGGTTTGCCAGTTGATCGAGGTTATCGTGATTAAAATCTTTTCTGGCGCTGAGTATTTTGATAAAATTTTCGGACGGAATATCGAGAAGTTTTTGAATATCCAGATCGGATTTTGTTTTTAATTCCTGAACGGATACTTTGATTACGGATTCCAAATCACCGGATCCTTCGATGCGATACAGTTTGGACACCACCATCCCCAAAGCTTTGCCAAGCTCTTCTATCTGTCTTTGCAAAAGATCTTTTTTAATCATGTCATTATGCTGCTTTCCTCTTTATAAAGATAAAAAACATAGTTGACCCTACTCAGGAAATGATACAATCCGTCTTCTGAAAGTACATTATGCCATCCGATAAATTTTCCTGAAAATAAGGTCTCTCAAGAGAGTATAACTGTTATGCACAACCGAAAATGGGATCAGGAGAATAATTTCTTTAATCTCCCTTTTGTAATTTTATCCTGTTCGTCGGCTGCAATTTTGATTTCTTCCCTCGGATCATTATTCAACCTTTCTTTCAACTCTGCCAACAACTGTTCTGCACTTTTGCCACGTGCATAGGAAATAAACATGTAACCAAAAACTTCTTCATATTCAGCATTAGCATCGGTCAGCGCTTTGATAGTTTCTTTATCAGAAGTCAGCAATCTGGACTGTTCATTTTTACCGGAAGCAGGCATATCTTCATGCTCCAAAGCTTCCTTATCACCAAGCCTGGCGTGATTTTCAAAAGCCTCGAGCCAGTCTGCCGGATTGCAATCATACCATAACTCTTCCGCATGGTCCAGTAAATCATTCAAATCTTCCACCGGAAATATCTCCAGCATTCCCTTTACCCATGCCGAGCTTCCGCAACAATTGAAAAGCTGATCGTATTTTTCTTTGGTGGACAATTTGCCAAATTGATCAATCGTCATAAATCAGGCGCTTAATATTTTTAAATCTGAAGTCCTTTTAAAAAATTTTCTGTAATCTCAACAGCGAGCTGGATGTCATCGGTAATCACTTTTTCATTGGGATTGTAACAGATGCCGTTGTAGTCTCTCAAAAACATTAAAGAAACAGGAGCTACATTGGAAATGATCGTTGCTTCGGTGGCCAATCCGCTGATGACACTTTCGGGTTTTATGTTCAATGAAGAAATGGCTTCTTTCAGATTTTTATTGAGCGTAGCATCGCAAACCACAGGAGGGGATTCTTCCAGCAATTTCCATTCAAAATAAATTCCTCTCTTATGGCATATTTTCTCAACCATGGTATAAAACTCTTCATAAGCTTCATTCAGGTCTTTGTTATCCAGGCTGCGCATATCTACCGAGCAGGTTACTATGGATGGGATGACATTGGTTGCAGCGTTAATCACCTTTAATCTTCCTACTGTTGCCAAAATTTTATTTCGGTCTTTCGCAGCAAATTCTTCCACTTTTAAAACAAATTTTGCCGCAGCAGCCAGGGCATCTTTTCTGCCTTCCATCGGCATAGAACCTGCATGGGCAGCCTCTCCCGTAAACTTAATATCGATCCGTTTATGGCCGTAAATAGAATTCGCAAAAGCAACCGGCAAATTTTTCCGGAATAACTGGTCTCCGGGTTCTATATGAATATCGAGGTATCCCAACCATTTTTCGGCTGCAATTTTTTCTTTTTCCATCAAACGATAATCCGTTTTCAATTCTGTTAAAAGCTCCTTCAAAGTAATCCCTCTCTCATCTTCGAGATAAAGCATTTCTTCATCAAAGGCGCCGGTCAGAACTTTACTCCCAAGATGGGCAGAGTGAAACCTTACCCCTTCTCCGTCGCTGAAGGCAACCACTGCCAGATGAAAAGGAAGTTGAATGTTTTCCCTGACCAAAGAAGATACCGCTTCTATTGCAATCAGAAATCCAAGTGAACCATTGTATTTTCCTGAATTTTCGGTGGTATCAAAATGAGAACCGATGACAAAAGTCTTCGCATCTTTATCAGGAGACCTGTACAATCCTCTTACGTTTTTGGCAGCATCAATATGGGTAATAAGGCCGGCAGCCTGCATATATTCCCTGATTTTTTTTGCTGCTTCTAAAAAGGCTGGTGTACCAAATTTTCTGCTGAGGTTCTTTTTGCTATCCGAACACTCAGCCAGGGAATCAATTCTTTTCTGAACACGGAATGCTTTCGTTACAGCCAATACAATAAAACTTTAGATTTTTTAAAACAAAACAAAATAAACGGTTTTCAATTAAATTAAAAAACTGAAGCCTTTTCATTTGCTTCAGTTTTTTAATACTCAAATCATTTCATACTTCAAATCTCAGCTTCTTAAAATCAATCTTCAAATCTCCGGCCAGGATGATTGACAGGGCGCTGCAAATCAGGCTCTGCCCAAATTTTGCAACCTATGCTCCGGCTTTCACTTTGGCCGATTTCACCTCAATAGCTTTCAAAAGTTTGTTGAAAGCATCATTGAACTTTTCAATTCCTTCTTCAACCAGTTGATCACTCACCTTGTCCAAATCAAATCCATTGTCCTCCAGCTTTTTCAAACGGGCTTTCACTTTATCAATTCCGCTATCCAGCGTTTGATCCACCTTGCCATGATCTTTAAAAGCTTCTATGGTGGCCAGCGGGAGCGTGTTGATTGTATTTGGCCCAATCAGCGTCTCAACATATTTTACATCACTGTACGAAGGATCTTTGGTACTTGTACTTGCCCACAAAACCTTTTGTTTGTGTGCGCCCTTTGCTTCCAGCTTTTTGAACCTTTCATTGTTAAATACTTCCTTATAAATCTGATAGGCCATTTTTGCACTGTCAATGGCAACTTCACCTACCAAATCATTCAAACCTTTTGCTTTTAATTGCGAATCCAGCAATACATCAATGCGGCTCAGGAAGAAACTTGCCACAGAGAAAATATCTGAAATAGATTTTCCTTCTTTCAACCGGTCTTCCAATCCTGAAATGTAGGCATTGGTTACCTCGCGGTATCTTTCCAATCCAAACAACAATGTAATATTGACATTGACTCCGGCTGCTGTAGCTTTTCTGATGGCTGTTAACCCTTCTTTGGTACCCGGGATTTTTATCATCACATTTTTGCGGTTCACTTCATGCCATAACTTCAAAGCCTGTTTCAATGTACCTGCCCCGTCTTTGGCAAGAAAAGGAGAAACCTCCAGGCTCACAAATCCGTCGGTACCGCCTGATGCATCATAAACAGGGCGGAGTATATCAGTAGCTCTCCTGATATCTTTCACTGCAAAGTCAAAGAAAATTTCTTCACCCTTTTTAACCGTTTGAGATAGCTTCCTGATGTCTTCATCGTAATCCGACCCGGCTGCAACAGCCTTTTCAAAAATAGAAGGGTTACTTGTTATTCCTGCAAGATCAATCTCATCAATCATTTTCTTCAACTTTCCCGAATCCATGATTTCCCGGTCAAAGAAATCGAGCCATATACTCTGCCCTGCTTTATGAAGTTTATTCAAAGAATTCATAATCACTTATTTTTTGATATATCAAAATTATTATTTTGCCATACTTTCTTCTTCAATCTTTTCCATTTCGTCCATTGCGATGGTAGAATGTGCGTAAGCTGCTCCGGCTCTCATTTCTGCTGCCACCCAGATGGCTTCCAGGATTTCCTGTTTGCTGGCTCCTTTTCTTAAAGCCTGCCTTGTATGAGATCTGATACAATAAGGGCATTGTGTGGTATGTGCCACAGCAATGGCTATTAATTGTTTTGTTTTTTCAGGTAATGCACCTGCTTTGAAAACCGTTCTGCTGAAATTACGCCATGCATCAATATTTTCAGGAGCCAATTCTGCTCTCTTTTTGGCGTTTTCTGCGGTAGGTTCAGCATATATTGGATGTGCCATGATAATATATTTTAAGTTTAGAAATTAATTTTTTGCTTTCAAAAATTGCCGTAATACATATTGGAGAATTCCTCCATTTTGGTAATAAGCAATTTCAATGTCCGAATCCACACGGGCAACCACATCAAACTTCACCTTTTTACCACCTTCTTTCGTTGCAGTTACCTGTACCAGTTTTAATGGCGTCAAATTATCTGCCAAACCTGTAATTGTAAATGTTTCTTTTCCGTTAAGCCCGTAAGTTTCTGCATTTTCACCATCTTTAAACTGCAAAGGCAAAACTCCCATGCCTACCAGATTGCTTCTGTGAATACGTTCATAACTTTCAGCAATCACAGCCTTGATTCCCAGAAGGATGGTTCCCTTGGCAGCCCAGTCCCGTGATGAACCGCTGCCATATTCTTTTCCGGCAAGCACTACCAGCGGTGTATTGTCTTTCTTGTATTTTTCGGAGGCATCAAATACTGTCATTTCTTCGCCGGTTGGCAAATATGTCGTATATCCGCCTTCCTTTGTTGCCAATTTGTTCTTGATTCTAACGTTGGCAAATGTGCCTCTCACCATTACTTCGTCATTTCCGCGGCGCGATCCATAAGAATTGAACTGATTTTTATCCACACCTCTCTTCATCAGGTATTCACCGGCAGGAGATTTTTCATTAAATCGTCCGGCAGGAGAAATATGGTCTGTTGTAATGCTATCGCCCAATACCAAAAGCGCACGGCAGTCTTTGATATTTTCAATTGGACTTGGTTCGTCTGAAATATGAGTAAAGAACGGCACTTCTTTGATATATGTGGAATTTTTATCCCATGCATACAGCTCTTCTTCGGGAGCGCTCAGTTGCTGCCATTTGTCATTCCCTTCGAAAATATGGCTGTAGTTTCTCTTAAAATCTTTCGGGGTAACAACCTTGTCCATGATTTCAGTAATCTCATCATTGGTTGGCCAGATATCTTTCAAATAAACCGGAAGCATATTTCTGTCATAGGCCAGCGGTTCATTGATCAAATCAACATCAACTCTCCCTGCAATGGCAAATGCAACTACCAACATCGGCGACATCAGGAAATTCATCTTAACCTGAGGATGTATCCGCGCTTCAAAATTTCTGTTTCCTGAAAGAACAGAAGCCAGTACGATATCATAATCGTCGGCGGCCTTAGCCATAAATCCCGGCAACGGTCCGGAATTTCCGATGCACGATGTACATCCATAACCTACAAGATGAAAATCGAGTGCTTCCAAATCGCCCATCAAATCTGCTTTTTTCAGGTATTCAGTCACCACTTTCGAACCAGGAGCCAGACTTGTCTTTACCCACGGCCGTGTAGTAACTCCTTTTTCTCTCGCCTTTCTGGCAACGAGCCCTGCGCCGATCATTACATAAGGATTGCTTGTATTGGTGCATGAAGTAATCGCTGCGATTGCAATTGCGCCATCACTCACTTCAAATTTTTCGTATCCTTTATTAATCCATACTTTTTTGAATCCATTTTTTTCGCCACCTTCCATCGTGAAGTTCTTCGCATTTTCAGGTTCGCGATCTACCGGCTGGCCGCCACCTTCGGCAAACCAGTTCGACAATTGCTTGGGGGCAGGTTCAAAAGATCTGTGATAGATATCATCCATCAGGCTGATAAATTTATTCTTGAAATTTTTCAGCAATATTTTATCCTGCGGTCTTTTTGGCCCTGCAACTGCGGGTTCGATGGAACCAAGATCAAGCGTTATTGTATCTGTATAAGCAATTTTTTCATCGCCATTATGCCACAACATATTTTTCTTGCAATATTGCTCTACCAATTTTATCTGTTCCTCAGAGCGTGCACTCTTTGACATATATTCCAGCGTCTTTTCATCAATTGGAAAATAGGTGACAGTACAACCAAATTCAGGAGACATGTTTCCGATGGTAGCACGATCGGGTACTGTCAGATTTGACAAACCCGGACCAAATACTTCCACAAATTTTCCAACGACGCCATACTTACGAAGTGTTTCAGCAATGGTTAGTACAAGGTCGGTAGCAGTAGCTCCCAAAGGCAATTTTCCTGTCAGTTTCAAACCGATCACCTGGGGCATGATAAAATAAATGGGCTGGCCGAGGATGGCAGCTTCAGCTTCGATACCACCAACCCCCCAGGCAACGACTCCAATACCATTCACCATCGGAGTGTGGCTGTCTGTCCCGACAAGTGTATCCGGAAAAACTTCGCCATCTCTCGCAATGACACCCTTGCTCAGGTATTCAAGATTTACCTGGTGGCAGATCCCCATTCCCGGAGGTACCACTCTGAAATTATTGAATGAATTCTGTGCCCATTTCAAAAAAGTATAGCGTTCGTTATTTCTTTTATATTCCTCTTCAATATTTTTATCAAGGGAATAATTGGTACCAAAGAAATCAACCTGAACAGAGTGGTCAATCACCAAATCCACCGGAATGAGGGGATTGATTCCTTCGGGATTTTTTCCTTTTCGTGCAACTTCAGCGCGAAGGCTTGCAATGTCAACCACTGCAGGAACTCCGGTAAAATCCTGCATTAACACACGAGCCGGTTTGAAAGGGATATCTTTATCTGAACCTTTGGGACTCCATTTCAGCAATGTTTCAATATTCTTTTTTGTAACTGCAAAACCATCAAAATTGCGAAGTGCATTTTCCAGAAGGATTCTGATGGAAAAAGGCATGCGATGAATTTTGTATCCTTGTTTTTCAAGTTCGGCCAGGCTGTAATAATTATACTTTTTACCGCTCCTGGTCTTCATCGATTTTTTCACTTTAAAAATATCCTGTGCCATAATCTATGTATTAATTTTTTGTTTGTGCAGAATGGAGTATTGTTCCGATTGATTAAAAAATCTTTCTTTCACAATCTGTAGGTGATTTCGCTACAAATATAATTGTTATCTGCCTCTTACCGGAACTATAAAAACAGGTATCTCGCTCTTGTTGAGCACCTGACTTGCCACACTTCCCATAATAATTTTGTCGATGCCGCGCCGGCTGTGCGTTCCCAAAACAATGATGTCTGCTGATATTTCCTCTGCGGTTTCCAAAATTCCGTTTGCAGATTCTCCTTCTTTGACAATCACCTTGGCTGCAGGACGGTTATAATGTTCACGATAGGAATTCAAATAGGTGTGAGCAGCTTCTTTCAATTCTTCCTCTGTGCTGCTCTGAACTACATTCATCGTATTAAAACTATCAAAGCCTGTTATGGGTGAATAGTTTAATGAGCTGTAATAGGTGGTATCTGCCAAAACATGCACCAACACCACATCTGCATGCATTTCATCCGCCAGTTGAAATCCCTGTTCAGCAACAAGGGAAGATGACGGGCTGTAATCAAGGGCTATCAATAACTTTTTCATATATCTCTTGGTTAATTGTTTACATAACACAGGTGAATGCAGCTTTTTGCTATTTATCTATAAGTCTCTTTGCTCTCTTAACGACATTTTCTACTGTGAATCCATATTCTGCCATTACTTCATTTCCCGGAGCAGATTCGCCAAATTTGTCAATACCCAATACATCTCCGTCATCAGTGGTATATCTGTGCCATCCCATACTTGAACCAGCTTCAACAGCCAGTCTCTTTCTTACCGATTTCGGAAATACACTTTCTTTATACTTGTCGTTTTGTGCTTCAAATAATTCCCAGCTTGGAAAACTGACTACTCTTGCATTGATATTTTCTTCCTTTAGTTTTTCCTGTGCTCCAAGGATGAGTTGTACTTCGCTTCCTGTAGCCATTAAAATAATATCCGGAGTTCCTTTGCAATCACTCAAGACGTAAGCACCCTTCTGCACCCCTTCTGCGGATTCCACTTTACTTCGGTCAAAAACAGGAACATTCTGGCGTGTCAGAATCAAGGCTACCGGTCCATCTTTGTGAAGCAATGCAGCTTTCCATGCCTGCGATACCTCGTTGGCATCGGCCGGACGAATGGTTACCAGGTTAGGCACAGAACGCAACCCGGCCAATTGTTCTATCGGTTGGTGTGTGGTTCCGTCTTCTCCCAAACCAATGCTATCATGTGTGTAAATAAATACCGGGCGAATCTTCATGATGGCTGCAAGCCTTACCGGAGGACGCATGTAATCATAAAATACGAGAAAAGTGGCACCATACGGGGTGATACCTTTGGTGAGCGCCATTCCATTTAATATTGCACCCATTCCGTGTTCGCGGATACCGAAATGCAAATTTCTTCCTCCGTGATTTTCGCTGGTGAATGATTCATATTCATTCAGGTTCGTATCCGTACTTGGAGCAAGGTCAGCAGAACCTCCGACCAGCAACGGCAAATATTTTGAAATCGAATTCAAGACCTTGCCGCTTGCTTTACGTGTAGCCATTCCCTTTAGATCTGCTTCAAAGGAAGGAAGATATTTTTCCCAGCCATCAGCAAATTTCCCGCTGCTCAGCAATTCGTACTCTGCAGCTTCGGCAGGATATTTTTCTTTGTATCTCTTGAATAATTCATTCCATTCTTCTTCTTTTTTGATTCCTGCTTTTCCTTTTTCACGATAAAATTTCAACACATCGTCAGGAACTACAAATGATTTATCCGGATCAAAACCAAAATTCTTTTTTACAAGTTTCACTTCATCTTCTCCCAATGGCGAACCATGGGCTTTGGCTGAATCCACTTTGTTGGGGCTGCCAAATCCGATGTGGGAGCGAACCCTGATCAGGGATGGCCTTGAAGTTTCCTTCTTTGCATTTTCTACCGCGATAGCGAGGGATGCCAAATCATTGGCATCATCTACAGATTGCACATGCCATCCATAAGCCCTGAAACGGGATGACACATCTTCATCAAAGGCAAGTGAAGTGGATCCTTCTATTGTAATCTTGTTATCATCGTAGAGATAAATAATATTTCCAAGTTTCAAATGACCTGCGACGGATGCCGCTTCTGAAGAAACACCTTCCATCAGATCGCCGTCGCTGCATATCGCAAATATTTTGTAATCGAATAATTTCAGCCCTGGTTTATTGTACCTTTTAGCGAGCATTTGCTGCCCGATGGCCATTCCCACTCCATTGGCAAAACCCTGACCAAGCGGACCAGTTGTCACTTCAATTCCCGGCAAAAGTCCATATTCGGGATGACCTGCTGTACGGCTGTGCAATTGCCTGAAATTCTTTATATCATTTAATGTAAGATCATAACCCGTCAGAAATAAAAAAGCATATTGTAACATGCAGGCATGTCCGCAGGATAAGATAAACCTGTCTCTGTTTGGCCATTCAGGATTGCGTGGATTGTAATTCATTTCCTTTGCCCAAAGCACATGGCCGAGAGGTGCAAGCCCCATAGGTGTTCCGGGGTGTCCGGAATTTGCTTTCTGAACGGCATCTGCTGCCAACACTCTAACCGTATTGATTCCGGATTGCTCGATTTGTTCCATACTTTTCAGTAAATGTTTTGATTTTTTTAATGCTTTTCAAGGCATCAAAGTATATGCCACGAAAGCGGGTTTAATATTTTCAAAAGTAAACATTAAAGCAGATTAAAATATTACTATCCTCTGGTTTGTGATAGCTTTGAACAAAACGATGCTTTTCTTAAAATGAATTTATTGAAACAATAAAGGGTTTAAAAATCTAATAAAAATGATTTCAAAGGATACTAACAGGGGGATCCCGATTTCGGTAATTCTAAAACCTGCTCTTGAGGCTGAGGGCATAAAACCCAACTTCACTGAAAATAAAAAAAGATTACTGACCATCTCAATTTTAGCTATTGGAATTGGCATTGCATCAAGCCTTGTTGCCAAA
This sequence comes from Chitinophagaceae bacterium, assembly GCA_017307735.1. Lineage (GTDB taxonomy): Bacteria > Bacteroidota > Bacteroidia > Chitinophagales > Chitinophagaceae > Ginsengibacter. The sequence continues at coordinate 138,161 of JAFKGR010000010.1, read as the reverse complement.
GTTTTAATGCATCTTATTTATTTTATTACGGATGTTGTTTTTTATGGTGAAACTTCATGGGGCATTGTCACGCCTGCAAACACCACGCTGGGTTTATGGATCATTCTCATTCCAACAGTTGGAGGATTAATTGTAGGATTGATGGCTTTTTATGGTTCCAAAGCCATACGCGGACATGGGATACCCGAAGCGATGGAGCAGATCCTGATCAACCAAAGTAAAATAAAACCCAACATCACTTACCTCAAACCGATTTCCTCTGCAATAGCAATCGGTACAGGCGGGCCATTTGGAGCTGAAGGCCCTATTATTGCCACGGGTGGCGCATTGGGAAGTACGTTAGGACAAATTCTGAAGGTAACCACTAACGAACGAAAGATCCTGCTTGCCGCGGGCGCATCCTCGGGGATGGCGGCGGTTTTTGGAAGCCCGATTGCAGGTATTTTTCTTGCTATTGAATTATTGCTTTTTGAGTTCTCTCCACGCAGTATCATTCCGGTTGCACTTGCATGTATAACCGGAGCTGCAGGACATCATTTTCTTTTCAGTCCGGATCCTATTTTCCCTGTCGGACATACGCTTTCCTCTCCTTCCAATCATGCGCTTTTTATTTACAGCCTTATAGGAATTGTGATGGGCTTCGTTTCAATTTTTGTTACCAAAGTTGTCTATTTCTTTGAAGATGTATTCTCACGGTTACCCATACACTGGATGTGGTGGCCGGCAATTGGCGGACTCGCCGCAGGCATCTTTGGATATTTCTCTCCGAGAACCCTTGGTGCGGGATATGAAAATATTACCGACCTCCTGTCAGGCGCCCTGCCGCTGAAGGTAATTCTTGCACTTTGTTTTTTGAAGTTTTTTAGTTGGGCCATCTCTTTGAGCAGTGGTACATCAGGTGGTACACTTGCCCCACTATTAACGATCGGAGGCGCCACAGGTTCGTTATTTGCAATGGCAATCCTGTATTATTTCCCAAATAGCGGAATCACTATTTCCATGACAGCACTGGTGTGCATGTCGGCTCTTTTTGCCGGGGCATCGCGCGCCCTGCTGACATCGATTGTATTTGCTTTGGAAGTTACCGGCGAACCTCACGCGATGCTTCCTCTGCTGGCGGCTTGTACAGCTTCATATTTTATTTCATTTTCGCTGATGAAAGATACAATCATGACCGAAAAGATTTCACGACGTGGCATACAGACTCCCGATCAGTTTCAGACAGATGTTTTACAATCTGTCATGGTAAAGCAAGTGATGAGCCCCGATGAAATAGTGATTGAAGGGAACAACACCATTGGCCAGGTCCGCGACTGGTTAAAAGAACAAAAGGATTATCAAAATAATTATTTCATTATTGCAACCAAAAAAAATGAGTTCATTGGGATTATCAGTTCATCCAATTTATTCAGCGATAATCATCCGCGGGAACAACTTGTCAGTTCGTTGATAAAAAGAAGCCCGGTTTCTGTGATGGAAGATGATAATTTAAAAATCGCCGTGGATTTGATGGCAGAACAAAATATAGATATCCTTCCCGTCATCTCAAATAACAACAACCTCATCGGAATTATTTCTTACCGGAATATATTGAATGCCTACAAAAAAGATATGGAGAATGATTTCAGAAAAGACCCTTCAATTTCTCTGAGAAAAAGCGGTATGAAGATATTGATAGAAGGCCGGAAGCTGATTGACTCTTTCAAAAGATCGGACACTGGGCGCAGTTAGGATTATTTCTCCTTTTGATTGGGGAAATATCTTAAAAAGAGATTTTGTTTTTCAAGGCTTTTTGCAATATCGCCAATTGTAATTGTTGAAAAAATAGAGATTAAATCAGCCTTGACTTTTTCATATTTGTAATGGAGCGGACATGGATTTTCAGAACTGCATTTTGGCAATCCGAGAATACAATTGGTAATCGTATGATCCTCGCCCATTGCTTCCAAAACAGACAGCAAAGGAAGTTCCCTGGCAGAATCTTTAATATAAAAACCTCCGTTGGGGCCTCTTACCGAACTGATGATTCGTTTTTCCTTCGTCAGGATTTGCAAAATCTTGGCAGTAAATGGTTTGGGAGATCCAATTGCCCGGGCAATATTTTCAATGGGGAGTTTGTTGCCTTCACTTCCTTTTTGAGCCACGTAGAAGGTAGCCCTCAATGCATATTCAGCGGCCTTAGAAAACATCTTGCGGTTAAAAATTATTATTAGACGCTGTAAATGTAAATATAGAATCCGATTGACGCATGATTATTTTAAACATATAAAACAAACCATATTGCAATAATCTGACTTAAAATACTGATGGCCAGCCCACTCACCAGATCACCATAAGTGTGGTCGCTGATCATAAGCCGCGAGGTACAAACCATACCGGTTATCAAAAGAACAGCCATCATTGTCAGAAATACATTACCGGTATTTCCGGTATAAATAATAATCAGCGTCAAACCCAGGATGGCGCCCATTCCCAAAGCATGCATACTGATTTTGAAAAAAGAATTCAGTACAAGCGCCAGGGAAGATGCAAGAAAAATTCCAAGGATAAAGGACGTTGTGATGGGAGGGACATCCGGCTGGTTATGAAAGACAAGAAACATCCAGAAGTAGAAAATATTGGCAGCGATGTAGGGAATGATGCGTTCTCTTTTCGTTCTCAAGTATATGGACTTTATAAAACCAAGAGCTTTCAGAAGCAACACCGTTATCAATGGGAAAAAAATTGTGTTGACAGCAACTCTCAATATAATGAGGTTCTTGTCGGTGGTTGACATACCAAGGTAATAACCTTCCTGGGTATAAGCCAGGCCGGCCACACCGATCACCGGAATAAACAAGGGATGAAATACAATACTTAAAAACCAGGCAAATATTTTTCCCAAAATTCCCGGATTGTACGGCGCAAAGGGTTGTGTAATCTGTTCAGCGGATGTTTCCAACTTATAATTCTTTTCTCAGCCTCGCTACAGGAATATTCAATTGTTCCCTGTATTTGGCTACGGTTCTGCGGGCAATATTGTATCCTTTCTTTTGAAGGGCTAAGGTCAGCTTCTCATCACTCAACGGTTTCTTTTTATTTTCTGCTTCTATGAGATCGCTCAGTATTTTTTTTACTTCCCTTGTGCTCACTTCTTCACCTGTATCTGTAGCAAGGCTTTCACTAAAGAAAAATTTGAGCCGGTAAGTGCCAAATTCCGTTTGCACAAACTTGCTGTTTGCCACACGGCTTACGGTACTGATATCAAGCCCTGTCCTTTCCGCGATATCTTTCAATATCATCGGTTTTAAATTGGTTTCTTCGCCGGTCAGGAAAAATTCTTTTTGATAGTTTACGATAGTCTGCATGGTAATGAGCAACGTGTGTTGCCTTTGCTTGATAGCATCTATAAACCACTTGGCGCTGTCTATTTTCTGTTTGATAAAAATGACAGTTTCTTTTTGTTTTTTGTCTTTTTTATTTCCCCGGTCAAAGTCGCGCAAAATATCACGGTATCCTTCGCTAATGCGCAAATCGGGCGCATTTTTAGAATTAAGGATTACCTCAAGCACCCCGTTATTATTGTGAACAAAAAAGTCGGGTATTACATACGCCTGCATTTTATCCGACTCTTCAATCAACCCGCCTGGTTTGGGATTCAGCCTGATGATTTGATTAATCACCTCTTTGATTTGCTCGTCATCAAGCCCCAAAACTTTTTGGATTTTATCGTAATGTTTTTTGGTAAACTCATCAAAATGTTTTTCGATGATCAGCATGGCTGTGTCAACATTCTGCCCGTCATCTTTTTTGCGGGAAAGCTGCAACAGAAGGCATTCCTGCAGATCACGTGCTCCCACACCTGGTGGATCAAACTGCTGTATTTTCTCCAGTAAATCAATGATTTCTTCTTCGGATGCCGTAATATTCTGTCTGAAGGCAAGGTCATCGGCAATCGCCGGGGCCGGCCTTCTCAAATACCCATCATCATCAATGCTTCCGATAATTTGCTCTGCAATCTTTTTTTGCCTGTCATCCAGTTCGAGCATCAGCAACTGACTTTTTAAATTATCATAAAAAGTAGTTTCAACTTTATGTGGAATTGTTTTGTTGTCATCATCACTTCCGTAATTTTCATCACGGTACCTGTAATCGCCCACTTCGTCATCACCATCGGAAACATATTCGGAAATGTCAATGTTGTCATAAGCTTCTTCACTTCCGTCTTCTTCATAATTATCTTCTGCACCGTCAGCACCATCCTCCTTGTCAAAATTGTCCAGCGAATCCACCCCATCCTCATCTTCAATCCCGTCTTCACCAGCCTCCAATGCAGGATTTTCTTCGAGCTCTTCTTTCACCCGGTCTTCCAAATGCGCAGTGGGCACCTGCAAAAGCTTCATAAGCTGAATCTGCTGCGGTGATAACTTCTGTGAAAGTTTCTGTTGTAATCTTTGCGCCAGCGCCATCCTGTGTCCTTTTAAAATTTAACTGTGCCAAAGTTAAACATTTGTCATTTGGAATGAAATTTGACGAAGGCGAAAAATCATTTAAAATTTTGAGCGTGAGAATTAAGAGCACTTATCAAATCTACCATCAGGTTTCAATGCCCTATTGAATAAGGGGCTGAATAGATGAGTAAAACTGATTTTCACCAAACTGATAAAAACTTAGGAAGAATCATTTTTTAAGGATGGCATCATTTTATTTCAATCCTTTTCTCGACTGTAATAATAATAATGATATTTATCAGTGCATGGTGTTTTGAAATGGAGGACGAGTTATTGAGAAGAACCTTCGAAATCTTTTCCCGGAAAATAAATTGAAAACCATAATTCGCGAATTCTGAAAGACTGATTTTGACCATATTTGTATTAGTTTTGCCGTCCTTTCAAAACCGGCCTCGTAGTACAATGGATAGTATAAGAGTTTCCGAAGCTCCAGATCCAGGTTCGATTCCCGGCGAGGCCACACATAATACAAATGATTATGAAGTCAACACCATTTACCCATATTCATGAAAAACTGGGTGCACGAATGGCCGAATTTGCCGGATTCAACATGCCCATCAGTTACAGCGGTATCAATGATGAACACGAAACCGTGCGCAAAGGGGCAGGCATGTTCGACATCAGCCACATGGGAGAATTTGATGTGAAAGGCCCTCATGCCAAAGAGTTGCTTCAGAAAATTACAACCAACGATGTTTCAAAACTGGCGGCTGGCAAAGCTCAGTATAATTGTATGCTCAACGACAACGGCGGAATCATCGACGATCTGGTTATCTATTGCCTTGAAGAAAACAATCATTACTTGATGGTGGTTAATGCCGCCAACATTGAAAAAGACTGGCAATGGGTGAGCAGCCACAACGATTTGGGCGCAGAATTGGAAAACATATCGGATAAGATTTGCCTGTTGGCTATTCAGGGGCCGGAAGCCAATAAACTTTTACAGCCGCTGACAGATGTGGATATCCTGAACCTCAAATACTACACCTTCCAAAAAGGCACTTTTGCCGGAGTCAAAGATGTGATTGTAAGCGCTACGGGTTATACCGGTTCGGGTGGTATTGAAATTTATTTTGAAAATAAAGACGGCGCTCCTGAAAAAATCTGGGATGCGGTAACCGAAGCCGGGAAAGAAGCCAATCTGAAACCGATTGGGCTTGGAGCACGCGATACGCTGAGACTCGAAATGGGATATTGCCTGTACGGAAACGATATTGACGATACCACTTCGCCGCTGGAAGCCGGATTGGGATGGATCACTAAAATCAACAAAGGCGATTTTATCGGAAAAGAAAAAGTGGAAAAAATCAAAGCCGATGGCATCACCAGAAAATTGGTCGGGATGGAGCTTTTAGACAGGGGTGTGGCACGCCACGGATATGAAATTTGCAACAATGAAAAAGAAGTGATTGGTTACGTCACCAGCGGTACACAGGCTCCGTCATTGCACAAGCCTATCGCAATGGGATACGTAACCATTGCCAATTCCAAACCCGACACGGAAATCTTTATTAAAGTGAGAGACAAATATCTCAAAGCCAAAGTGGTAAAGATGCCTTTTGAATAGGCATTTATCTGAAGGAAATTAATTCATGAACAACAAACAACCCGGGAAACCGGTAGTACAGACTGTTTTATCTCCTGCCCTGCTCAATTTATATGAATTAAACAGCAGCATTGTGGTCATCATAGATGTGTTGCGGGCCACCAGTACTATCGCTACTGCTCTGCATCATGGCGCCAAAGAAATCATTCCGGTTGCCACCGTTGCAGAATGTATTCAACTGGGCAAACAAATGGATGCCATTACCGCCGGTGAACGGGATGGCAAAATCGCCGAGGGACTGCAATATGGAAATACTCCGTCTGTTTACACCCCAAAATTTGTGGGTGGAAAAACGGTTGTATTGACAACTACAAACGGAACACGTTTGTTGCACCAAGCATTGGAAGCCGATGCTGAAGAAATCATTACCGGGGCTTTTTGTAACCTTTCTTCTGTATGTCAATATCTGGTCCAACGCCAAAAAAATGTCCTCCTTGCCTGCGCTGCCTGGCGAAACCGGGTTAATCTGGAAGACACGTTGTTTGCAGGCGCGGTAATTGATCAGATCAAAGATCAATTTGAAATTAAAGGTGATTCCTCACAGATAGCTGAGATTCTCTATCAGGAGGCAAAGCCCGGCCTTTTTGAATACATGAAAAATAAGAAAGCCAGCCATTATCAGCGGCTCATGGATCAGGGATTAGAGGCCGATATCAGGTATTGTCTTTCTGTCAACAGCGCTGATACATTGCCCGTTTACGAAAACGGACGTTTGGCTGTCAGAAAATAACCGGCAGGCCCTGATTTGGAAAAATAACGATCAACCTTCCCTGATAAATCTGAAAGGCCTTATTGAAAGTTCCTGTCATTTAATTTTCCTGAAAGCCCTGTCCGGATTGTTTTGGATGCTAAATCAGTATTAAAATTGGCGTGTTCTTTACGCTTTGAGAAAATACCACTTCTCTCAAGCCTTGTTTTTTGGTAATTTTGCAAATTGCTTTTTTTTGAACGAGCAGATTAATCTTTAATCAAAGTATATTTCTTTGGCTTTACCTTATTTAATAAAACACTTATACAATTCAGGAACTGAGGAAGTCATTCGCAGAGGGAAAAAAATCTATGCAATGAGGAATGTAGAATTCCTCACCAACGATGAACTCCTCAACAATGCCACCTTCAGAGTGAAGGATGACGCCTATCACACATTTTACAAAGTATCCATTCTGAAATATGACGATCCGCGTCAAATGCACCTGCGGTGTACATGCAGCTACAACCTGAGCGAAATTTGCAGGCACGAAGCAGCTTCTCTTTTGCAATTGCAGGATATGCTCGACAAGCATATCTTAAATAACGGAACCACTGCAACCTATAACCAGGCGCACACCATTGCAAAAATAAAATTCATTGATCTAAGGATGGTACGCATGTTTTCCGGTATTGAGAATTACACCGCTGCAGAATCAATTTTGAGAAAGAAAAAATGCAACATCCTTTCCGCTGCCAATGAAAAAGTGGAAGCCGAGCTGGACGAAAACGGGAAAACATACCGTCTGATTATCGAAAAGAATGATGAGCAATATTTCGATACCAGTTGTAATTGTCAGGATCACGAACATATTTTATGCAGGCACAAAACAGCGCTCTTTTTACAATTGCTCAACAATTTCGGTTCAAGGTATTTCGATTCCATCAAGGATTGGGACAGGCAAAAAAACAAATTGCTTGAAAGCTATGGCTATAGCCTGAAGGATGATCTGCGCGGAAAATTTGAATTCACTTACAAAGAGGGCAAACCTTTTTTAAGGGTTCTCGATCCTTCCATAAAAAGACTTTCCATCGTAACTGCGCCATCAGCTCCCGTAAATGATGTGATGGATGCGGAAGAGATTGCGGAAGAGAAAGAAGAAAAAAAAGAGTTGAAACAGCCCAAAGGGAAAGAGGCTGCACTGGTATTAAATTCAAATCTCTCAGACTATCCTTACATTTCTTTTGATGTGGTCACAGGATCATACGATCAGGAATCAAAATCTTTTGCAGGAAATGTGGAAAAACTAGACCTCTCAAAATTTGTAGTTACTGATAACTTATCCGAGACTTCCAGACAACTCATTACACAGACCAGAAAGCTTCAGCAGCACGAGATTCATAAATACCTCAATCGCAATTCACCCTTTAGCGGTATTTGGGAAAATATAATTCATCAGGATGAAGAATTACCCGAAGAAACAAAATTGCTGATCGCTGAATACCTGTATCCGAAACTGAAAAAGATATTTGAATCGAAAGAATCCATACCGGTATTTTATCTTCCGAAAGGAAAATCTTTTGTTACCAAAAATCTGGTTGAGATTTATCCAAGTACCCATACTCCGGCCATTTCATTTGACATCAATACAGATGGAGAAAAAATAAGAATGGAATCGGAGGTGAAAGTGGAGAACGGGACTTTTTCACTTTCAGACAATGACTGGGAAAGTGATTTATTATTCCTGAACGATGAAATCGTTTATCTCTGGGAAGAACCCGAAAACGCTTTGCTTTCAGCCAAGTTCAGAAATCCATTGTCTTTTTCAAAAGAAGAGTGGCCCGACATGCTGCAAAAACTGGTGATACCGCTCACCAAACAATTCAAGGTCAATTTTGAAAGGCCACTGATCAGCGAGATAAAAGACGGGGAACCCGGCATCAGTGTACAACTGGTTGAAAAAGGAGAATTCCTTTTATTCCAGCCCGTTTTCACCTACAAGGGATTTAGTGTAAAACCGGATGACAAGGAAACACTCATTGTTCCCGAAGGAAATAAAGTTGCAGTTATTTACCGCAGGCCCGATCTGGAAGAGGCCTTTATCCATTCACTTGAAAATCTTCACAGCCATTTTACGCGCCAGCCTTCGCAAGGACTGGTACTCAAAGGCGCAGATGTACTGAAGCAAAACTGGTTTTTTCTTTTCATCGATGTAATGAAAGAAAAAAAGATTCCTGTGTATGGATTTGAAGCCTTGAAAAATTTCAGGTTCAATACATCGAGACCCACCACAAGAATTCAATTGAGCAGCGGGGTCGATTGGTTTGATGCACGGGTTGAATTATCATTTGGCGATCAGAAAATCGGGATTTCAGAAATCCGCAATGCACTGAATAATAAACAATCATTTGTCCAGCTTGGCGATGGATCACTCGGGGTACTTCCCGAAGAATGGATCAGGAAATATGCATTGCTGTTCAAGATGGGCGAGGGGAAACAAAATCAACTGCGGCTATCAAAATATCATCTGAGTATCATCGACGATTTGTATGAACAACGCAACGAATCGGAAATCAGTTTTGAACTGGATGAAAAAGTGGAACGGCTGCGCGACTTTAAGAAAATACCTGAAATAGATGCTCCGGAAGGTCTTCAGCTTACTTTGAGAAATTACCAGCTTTCAGGGTTCCGCTGGCTCAATTATCTTCAGAGCGTGGGCTGGGGAGGTATCCTGGCTGATGACATGGGACTCGGCAAAACCGCTCAGGCCCTTTCCATCCTGCTAAACTTCAAACACGAACATGGAAATCTCAAAGCGCTTATTATTTGCCCGACAACTTTGATATACAACTGGGAAAATGAAATTAAAAAGTTCACTCCGCAATTGCCATTCGTTATTCATCATGGCACCAGCCGGGCAAGGAAAATAGATGAAATTGAGGATCAGCAAATCGTGATTACGACGTATGGAACATTGAGAAGCGACATCCAGATGCTGTTGAAAACAACTTTTGACTACGTTATCCTGGATGAATCACAGGCAATCAAAAACCCATTTTCAAAGGTTACCAAAGCTGCATGTTTATTGAAAGCCAATCATAAAATCTGTATGAGCGGAACCCCATTGCAGAATAACACTTTTGATCTGTATGCACAAATGAATTTTCTGAATCCGGGATTGCTGGGTTCTGTTGAATTTTTCAGAAATGAATTCTCAACTCCCATCGATAAACTGGGAGATGCGGAGCAAAAGGACCATTTAAGAAAGATATTGTATCCCTTCATCCTGCGGCGTACCAAAGAACAGGTGGCCAAAGATCTTCCGGAGAAAACGGAAACCATTATTTTCTGCGAAATGGAAGAAAAACAGAGGTCTGTTTACGAAGCTTACCGTGGTGCATTTCGTGAAAAAATTCTGGGGTCTATCGATCAGCAGGGAGTGGGGCGTTCACAATTGACCATCCTGCAGGGATTGATGAAACTGCGCCAAATCTGCGACAGTCCTGCAATTCTGAACGAAGATGAAAAGTATGCGAATAACTCGATCAAACTTGAAGAACTTTCACGCGAGCTCATAGAAAATATCGGAGAACACAAAGCACTTGTTTTCTCACAGTTTCTCGGGATGCTTGCACTGATAAAAGAAAGATTGGTAAAAGACGGAATAACCTTTGAATATTTTGATGGAAGCACATCGCCCGCCGATCGTGAAAAAGCCATTCAGGATTTTCAGGGAAATGAACAATGCCGTGTATTTTTAATTTCGCTCAAGGCCGGAGGTGTCGGATTAAACCTTACCGCAGCCGACTATGTGTATATTGTGGATCCGTGGTGGAATCCGGCCGTAGAACAACAGGCAATTGACAGAACTCACCGTATCGGACAAACAAAAAATATTTTTGCCTACCGGATGATCTGCAAGGATACTATCGAAGATAAGATTCTGAAATTGCAGGAACGCAAACGCATTCTCGCCAAAGAATTGATTGCCGATGATCAGTCATTTGTAAAATCACTCAGCAGAGAGGATGTAGAATACTTATTCTCCTAAACTCAACTCGCAATAAAATTCTTTAACCGTTGAAACTCCCTTTTGTCGGAGGATTCAAACATGGCATTAAAGTTTTTCATAAGTCCATAAAAGAACCTTGAGATGAATGATCTTTTCTTGTAATTCTGATTTTTCATGATAAAAACGATTTGACAGGTTATACGTTGTTTTGGATTTAATGGGGATCGTAAAATAATTAAGTTTACATTATATTTTCAATAGTGGTATCACCTCTTTTCTTAATGCGTAATTTCACGGAAATCACCAACTATTTAATCAACATTTCTTCGTGCCTGTGAAAGCGTGCCCGGCAATGCAAATCGGTATATCCGGGATTTTCGAATAACCTGATCAGGATTTTCCTGATTCCCAGCGGATGGAAAAGGTGAATAAATTTTTTCATAATTATTGGATTTTAATTATACAACGAAGCAGATAGTAAATTATTGTAATCCGTTAAAATGCTGGTGTGCCAATCAGTTGAGGATAGCAAACCTGTATTAACTACTTTTGCAGGCTTGTTTTGGTTATTCTTGATTCTATATGATTAGCATTATTACCGGAAGCATAATTCTCAGCATCCTCCATGCGGCCATTCCCAACCACTGGCTGCCGGTGATTGCTATTGGGAGGCGCGAAAAATGGAGCGTTTCAGAGGTCAGAAGGATTACATTTTATGCGGCATCTGCCCACGGGCTTAGTACAATCCTGCTGGGCGTTTTACTCAGCATGATTGGCGCTGCATTATCAGAAAGCATCAATTCATTCACCCATTGGGTTGGCCCGGTTATCCTGATTCTGATCGGAATCATTTTCATCTACCGCCATTATCATCACAAACATTTTCACATAGAGGCGCCTCAAAGAAAACGGAGAACAAGGGTCAAACTCATACTTGCATTGGTACTGGCCATGTTTCTTTCGCCCTGCATGGAAATAGAAGCTTACTTTTTGTTGGCCGGCGGAACCGGGTGGTGGCTGGTGGCTCTGATTGCCGGCATTTATCTGGTAATTTCTGTAACGGGAATGGTTATCCTATCTTCACTGGCATACAAAAGCGTGTTGAAGATGAACTGGCATTCTCTGGAGCACAATGCCGGAATTATTACCGGAATTACGCTTGTTGCAACAGGTATCCTCGCTTTTTTTGTCCATTGATTTCACGATAAAAACTGAGCAGCGCAGGTAAAGATATTCCGGAAGTACAATAACTGATTTTTTTATAGTTGTCCGGTTCTCCTTTACAAACGCCCGATTCTGAAAATAAACTTCACCTGATACTTTGAAGCCAAATTTCACCGAAACTAAAATGAAACTTCAAATCGTTTTACATTTGCCATCTTTAAATTCAAATGAAAGTAACAGAACACATCAGTAAGGCCAAAGAAACACTGATCTCTTTCGAAATATTACCGCCACTCAAGGGAAAAACCATTGAATCCATTTATAACCAACTCAATCCCCTGATGGAATTCCATCCGGCCTTCATCAACGTAACTTATCACCGGAGCGAACAAATGTTCAAGAAAAGGTCAGATGGCACATTCGAAAAAGTGGAGGTGAGAAAAAGACCCGGAACTGTCGGCATCTGCGCGGCATTGATGAACCGATACAAAGTGGATGCAGTTCCCCATTTGATTTGCGGAGGTTTTTCAAAACAGGAAACTGAAAATGCATTAATCGATTTACACTTTTTAGGAATAGACAATGTACTCATTTTAAGGGGCGATGCGGCGAAGAATGAAACTGTATTCAAACCGGAAGAAGACGGGCATCTTTATGCATTGGATTTATTAAAACAAGTGATAAATCTCAACCATGGCATTTATCTGGAAGACGATATCCAGGATGGTCACAAAACAGATTTTTGCATTGGCGTAGCCGGTTACCCTGAAAAACATTTTGAGTCTCCCAACCTTCAAAGCGATCTTCATTACCTGCAAAAGAAAGTGGCTGCAGGAGCCGATTACGTAACCACTCAAATGTTTTTTGATAACAGAAAATATTTCGAATTTGTAAAACAATGCCGGGAACTAAATATCAATGTTCCCATTATCCCCGGATTAAAACCACTTACAACAAAACGTCAGCTCTCTACTTTACCAAGAACCTTTCATGTGGATATTCCTGCCGAACTGAGTGAAGCTGTTATGAAATGCAAGTCAGATGCAGAAGTAGAAAAAGTTGGTGAAGAATGGTTATATCAGCAATCCAAAGAGCTTATGGAGAATGGAGCGCCGGTATTGCATTATTACATTCTTGGAAAACACCAGGTAATAGCCAATGTGATGAAAAAACTATTGTAGGAAAAACCGTTCTCTATTTGTTTTCCCTCAACAAATTATTCAAAACCCCTTCATTCACTTTTACCGGATATCTCTTCTTCAATTCATTTACCCATTGACGCTCCAGCACTTTCTGATAATCTTCGGTAACCAATCCCCGGGCATCTTTGAAAGACCTTTGCATCCCCGAAGGATATAGTTTTAGTATCTGAACGAATGAGGCTGTACCGTCATTTTCATTTACCACCGGTGAATAAATTCCGGTTTGGATATCGGTTTTGTGCACAGGCAACTGCGAAAATTCAAATCTTGCCGAATCTGCCTGAACGTAACCCGCATGGTTTTCTGCTACCTTTCTCCAACCAGTGTGTTCCAATTCTTCCTCACACTGTTTGGCCGTCATTTCATTATTACACGAGAATATAACAGCCTCCGCACTTTTGTTCCATACATATTTTGCCTGATGTGTGTCGTAAAAATTTTTCAATGCATCAGTATCTTTTGATGCTTTGTTCCAGACCTTTCTTTGCATCATTTCAAACAACATATTCCCTTCATTAAAATTCCGGATCTGCCCAGCATATTCCGGATCAAATGAGCTTAGCCTGCCGGAATAATTTCTTAATACAGAAAATGCAATAAACTCCGGCCACAATTTATCATAAGAAGAATGCAGCAGGCTTCCTCCTTCAATTTTACCCGAATTCCTGATATATTGATCCCAGTCTTTAATTTGTATTTGTTTGTGGTCATTAAATGCGAACAAAACAGAATTTTGATTTAGCGCTCCGGCAGAAATATTACGGTTGGCAACGAGGGAAGAATCTGAAATCCTGTAAAAATTATTTTTATCAAAATGTTTCAAAGAAAAGCCCGTTCTAATTTTTGCCTTATCCAATAATTTATCTTTTGCAAGCTTGATGCGTGGATCATTCTGCAATTCCTGTTTCATCTGATAAACATAATCTTCACCGAACTTTTCAGGAACGGGAGATGCAGAAATTCTTTTAACGATATGGAATCCAAAAGCAGTCTGGAAAGGCTTTGCGATTTCACCGTCTCTTTTCAATGCAAAAACGTGTTCTTCAAAATCAGGACTAAATTTTCCAACACCAAACTCGGGCATTTCCCCTCCATTCAAATAGGTCATGCGGTCATCGCTGAACTGCTTTGCCAGGTCAACAAAGTCGCCTCCGTTTTGTAAAACGTTGTAAATAGAATCTGCCAGCTTTTTTATTTTATCATGTGAAGGCCCTGAATTCTGAGGTGACGACACCAAAATCTGGGCAATTTTGATTTTACCTACGGCAGGCCGCTCACCTTCATTTCTCAGGATGTAATAATTTTCTTTAAAAGAAAAAGGTTCGCTGTATTCCTCCGGTTTTAAACGATAAACCACATTTTCTATTTGATACGGCAGAGAGAAAACGGTGATATAACCGTAATCTTGTTTGATAAGCCGGATCCCGTTTTGGGCAAGTGCATTTTCGTCTATGGGTTGATGTTGGATCAACCTGTCACGGACATTTAGTGCTGCTTTTTTCAGTGTAAGGGAATCTGCAAACGATTTAGCTTTCAGCAAATACCCCGAAAGAAGGATATCCTTCCTGCTGCGGCTCAGAGCCTGTTCCAGCAAGAAATTGAATTCTTTTTTGTCATAGAGATAATTATCCCTGATTTGATTTTTAAAACTTTGCAGGTCAGCTTGCAATGAAGGCAGCGTATCTATTTGGTGATCGATGGCATCCTGAACCTTTAATTTGAAAACAATATAAAGATTCAGATAATCCTTCATTGCATTCTTTCCGGTATCTGCCGATGTCCTGTTTTTGTTGAATGCGTTGAAAAATTCCTGTCTGCTTACGGCATGTTTTCCATAGGAAAAAAGTGTTTGGGATTCTGCTCTTACGCATAAAATACAGAATATTAGAAACAGCCATCTTCTCATCAGTAAAAATATTTTCGTTATTTCGTTGGGGTATTTTTAATCTTGGTTTCAATAAGATCGTTCATCTGCTCAATGGTGAGTTTTTTAGCGATAATTCTTTTTTCATTGTCGAGAAGATACAAGGTCGGCGTTTGAATTACATCATACAATTGTTGATAAGATGGTTTCTTTGCCGCTGCCACGGCCTTGCTCTGGGCATCCGTTTGATACACATTCACCCATTCGCCAAGATGGTGATCTGTAATAAACTTTCTCCATTGATCTATCACATCATTGTTTGTCAACACGGCAAATATTTTTACACCTTCCTGTTTCCATTTTTTCTGATAGATGCTGTCTAAAATGGGCAACTCATGCTGGCAGTGCCCGCAGGTGGGGTCCCAGAAACATACAACGGTGAAAGCAGCTTTTACATTATAGAGATCTGTTACTTTTCCGTTAACATCCGTCATTTTCAAAGGGCCAGACGGATCCCCTATCAAATTGCTCATGACCATATAGGCACGGTCTGCAATTGCTTTGTGCTGTTTGTCGTTCAGCCAGGTACTCACTCCCTGTGAATGGTATTTTTCAAACAGATGTACAAATACCTTGTCCTGTCCCATGTATTTGGGATTAAAATATTCATCAGTAAACCAGTTCATCAGAAATTGATACATCGGTGGCGTAGTCCGGCTGAGCAGCAACATATAATCAATCTCATGAATCAGAGAGTCCGGATTCTGATTGGTTACCTGTCTGAAATAGCGTTCGAGCTTCGGAAGAAAAAAAGGTGTCCTGATGATTCTCGCATCATTAAAAGATATTCCATCCCAATAATGTTGTTTGTAATATTGATAGTTTTCAAGAGAATCTTTATGAGTAGCAGGATGGCTGTACAAGACCTCCGGTTCTTTCATACTCTTCAGCAATGCAGCCAGCATAGAGTTCGGATGCTCCTTCAAAATATTTTCACGGTAATCACTCAATTCAACACTGAGTTTCCTGTAGTTTTCCTGGTGTTTGAGGCTGTCTGCTTTTGTTTTTGAATCGAAATAATCGGCCCGCTCTTTTTCCAGCAATGGACTTTTTTCGGCAATAAACCGTTGATACTCCTGAAAAAGCACGTTTGCTTTTGATCCCGTTACTTTAGACTTCCCGATAATATCGGAAGTGTCAGCAATGAGTATAGCCATTTTTCTGGCGCTGTCCAGAAGAAAATCCAAAGAATTCCTTTTTCCCGGAAGCACTACCGAATACACTCCGGGGAGTGGTTCATTCTTCACCTGAAAAGTAGCTTTCCCCTGTTGGCTCATTACCGTAGAATCCACCACATTCATACTCTTTCCATAATAATAGGTCAGGTAGGCAATTCCTGAATCATATTGCGGAGTTATCAAATCGAGTGTGAAATCCTGCGCTTTCGCAATAAAAAACGAGGATGCCAGAAGGGCAGTCAATAAGTATTTTGTAAACGACATGTTATCAACAAAAATATTTAAATTAATTCTCCCGTTCAATGGCAGAAAAATCCTTAACATTTTTCTCAAACCTCAGCAGGAATAAATTTTCTGATATATAACGCAGGGCTGTCTGTAATTGTACTTTTGCAACGTGAAAAAGAGTAATAAAGTTTTGACAGATGTAGAATTTACTTCATACGCAGCTTTAGGGAAAGCCATTGCACGGCCTGAAGGGAAGGTGTTGTTTGTAAAAGGCGTGGTTCCCGGAGATGTTGCTGATATTCTTGTCACCAAAGAAAAAAAGGATTATGCGGAAGGAAGGGTTCTTCAGATAAAAAAATTTTCCGGAGAAAGAGTTCTTCCTTTTTGCCAGCATTTTGGTGTTTGCGGGGGTTGTACCTGGCAAATGCTCCCCTATCCAAAACAATTGGAATATAAAGAACAGGAAGTTAGAAATACATTTAAAAAATCGGGGATAGCGGCTGATGTACTTCCGATTATCGGATCAGATAAAGACAGGGAATACCGCAACAAACTTGAATTTTCGTTCAGCAATAAAGAATATGTTGTAAGGGCAGAATCGCCGGAAGGAAATATTAATCCGAAAAATGCAGTGGGCTATCACGTCGCAGGTGTATTTGATAAAGTGCTGGATATCCATAATTGTCATTTGATGGAAAACATCAATAATGAAATCAGAAATTCATTGCGCAATTTCGCCCTGGAAAAGAAATATGAATTTTACGATATCAGAAATCACACCGGCTGGTTGCGCAACATGATTGTGCGCTACTCTACGTTGGGTGAGTGTCTTGTAAACATTGTGGTAGCCCATAAAGACATAAATGCTCAAAATGAAATCAAAGATTTTCTGATTCAAAAAGTTCAAGGAATCACCACCCTGCTTTTTACCATAAATCCAAAATTTAATTCTACGATTTATGATCTTGAACCCGAAGTTTTTTATGGGCCGGGATTTATTTATGAGCAATTGGGAAAAATGAAATTCATGATTTCCCCGAAATCATTTTTTCAAACCAACACCAGGCAGGCAGAAAAACTGTATCAGGTTACACGCGACTTTGCATTTCTCAAAGGAAATGAAATCGTGTATGACCTCTATTGTGGCACGGGTTCCATCGGACTTTTTATCTCGGAGAATACCAAAAAGATTATCGGCGTGGAATTAATAGACGATGCTGTTAAAGACGCTAAAAAGAATGCAGAAATCAATGATGTAAAAAATGCGGAATTCTTCACGGGCGACGTGATCAAAATCTGCAATGATTCCTTCTTTGAAAAACACGGGCATCCTGATACTGTTATCGTGGATCCACCGCGTTCAGGCCTTCATCCAAAACTTGTTTCCAAACTGCTCGAAATCGGTGCACCGCAAATTGTTTATGTCAGTTGCAATATTGCCACTCAAACACGGGACCTAAATTTGCTGGCTGATAAATACACGATAAAGAAATTACAACCTGTTGACATGTTTCCGCAGACATACCACATAGAGTGTGTGGCTCTTCTGGAATTATCCAATTAAAAGTTTCAGATTTTATGCAACGTTTAATTGAAAATAATTGTCAGGCAGGAAAAGTATTATGCATTCTCCACGATTATTGACTCCTATTTTGTTTTTCCTGTTTTCTGCACATGCTATCGGTCAAAACAAGAACAGGCACACATGGAAAATAAAATTTGCATCCGGTTACGAACTTGCCGGCATGGCTGGCGGAGCGGCAAAAACTACAACTGTGCTTGACATATCAAGCGCTTTTGTATATAACCGGACTACCAATATTCAGGCAGGGAAAAAGTTTCAGGGAAATTATTTTTTCAGAGGGGGCGTTTCAAAAAAAATCAACCGATTGGCAGATATTGGAATTTCAGCAGGCATTTCAAACTGGGGAGGATATGCGCAAATAGATAAATACAATTCATGGTTTCAATTTCGCAATCCCGGGTTCAAATCCGTTCAGGGAAAAGGTAAAGATGTTTTCAATTTTCGTTATTTGGTAATTCCGTTAAGTATTTATCTGCACCCCATCAGGCAGCATAATTTTTGTCTGTTGATGCAAGGGTTTTATGCCAATCTGAAACGTTCAGAAGAAATTGTGACTTTCAAATCATCAACAGGAAATCCGGAGGATAATGCAGGTTACATTGTGAACAATTATGAAAACTACAAACATCAAAATTGGGGAGCCGCAATTGGTGTCGGTTATGAATGGCCGCTTATGAAACATCTGGATTTATCGACTGAAGTAAGTTTTTCAAAAGGATTCACAAATATTACTGAGAAAAAAATATATTCCCAATCACCTTCATCCACGCAATATTTGAGCGCTGGAATTGCGCTTGGTTTTTCTTTTTAGAAAACAATAGCAAAATTTAAAACTACCTGTTGGGGCTACAACTATTCAATTTCCGATTTTGCGGAGGGAAAATTGATAGTTAAATTGCTGTCTCACTTTTTCTCACATAATTCAATTTCTTACCCATGCGTTATTTTCTTCTATTTTCTGTTCTCCTCACCACCGGTGCCATTGCCCAGAAAAAGAAAGCCATGATCTCTGACCAAAAGCCACATGCTCCGGTTATTCAAAAAGGGTTATCCGACAGTGCATTGCTCGATCTTGTTCAGCGGCAAACGATCAAATATTTCTGGGATTTTGCAGATCCGGTAAGTGGAATGGCGCGCGAAAGAAATAACGAAGCGTATGGATACGGAAACGAAGTAGTAACCACGGGCGGAACAGGGTTTGGCATAATGGCATTGATCGTGGGTGTGCAAAGAAAATGGCTTCCCCGCGATACGGTTGCCGGGCATTTGCTGAAGATGGTGCGGTTTCTGGAAAAGGCAGATTCTTATCACGGTGTATTCCCGCACTGGATAAATGGAGAAACAGGAAAAACAATTCCGTTTAGCAGAAAAGATGATGGAGCCGATTTGGTTGAAACAAGTTTTCTGATGCAAGGGCTTTTAACGGCAAGGCAATATTTCAACCAGAATAATTCACGTGAAAGGGAATTACGCAACAGAATTAATTCACTTTGGAGAGATATTGAATGGAACTGGTTTACACGCGGCAACCGCGAAGTGTTGTATTGGCATTGGAGCCCGAATAACGGATGGGCCATGAACTTTCCTTTAAGAGGATATATGGAAACGCTGATCACTTATGTATTAGCCGCGTCCTCTGACCAATATCCTGTTCCCGCTGCAATTTATAACCGGGGATGGGCACAGGGAATTCATTTTCTGAATGGAAAAAAGTTTTACGGTTATACATTACCGTTAGGGACAGACTATGGAGGGCCTCTTTTCTTTACCCACTATTCTTTTCTCGGATTGGATCCTAAAGGGCTTAAAGACAACTATGCAGATTATTGGGAGCAGAATGTCAATCACACACTCATCAACAGGGCCTACTGCATCGACAATCCCAAACACTATCAGGGGTATGGTGAAAACTGCTGGGGGCTAACTGCCAGTGATGATTATAACGGATACGATGCACATTCCCCCACCAATGACGACGGTGTGATTACGCCCACAGCCGCGCTTTCTTCCTTTCCTTACACACCAGCATATAGTATGCAGGTGCTAAGACATTTATATGAAGACCTGGGAAATAAAATCTGGGGTGAGTATGGATTTAAAGATGCTTTCAGCATTTCTCACAATTGGGTGGCAGATTCTTATCTCGCCATTGATGAAGGGCCGATTGTAGTCATGATAGAAAATTATCGAAGCGGGCTTCTTTGGAAATTATTTATGAGCTGTCCGGAAATACAGGCCGGTCTTAAAAAATTAAACTTTACGTCGCCGTATCTTGAAAAATAATTATCCGGTTTGGAAGCCGGTTATTTATCTATTGATCAAAAAGTTTTTGAAAGCAACACTATCTCCATTAAAAACATTAAAGTCAACAGGCGCTTTGATACCATCTACTTTCCCGGTCTCATTGTGTTGCCAGATAGCCCAATCTTTATCTATGCGGGGCCGGTAAGCTTCTTTGTAATGGGCAATCCATAAAGGATACTTCTCAAAACCTGTACTGAAATATTTTTCGTAAAAAGAAATATTGGTATAAATGACAGGTACAGTCCCATAATATTTTTCAATCGTATCCAGCCAGGTTTTTGCGTCATTCTGAATCCTCGTTACTGGCAATCTGCCAGCCTTTTCGATATCAAGCACAGGAGGCAAATCGCCGGGCCCCAGAGAAACATTTTCAATAAAATTATTGGCCTGTTGTACAGGGTCCCTGCCAGCGATAAAATAATGATAGGCTCCTCTTGCAATCCCCTGTTCTTTGGTTCCCTCCCAATTTTCCTCAAACCAGGGATCCACATTATTTACACCCTCTGTGGCTTTTATAAAAACAAACCAGATTCTTTCGCCTCCCGAATCCATTTTTTTTACTGCTGCCCAATTTATCTTTTGCTGGTATCGGCTTACATCGATACCATGTACAGCGTACCCCGAAGGAACATAGATTTCAAATCCGGGTCGTGTGAGATGAGGTCTTACAAATACTATGAAAATAAAAATGAAGAAGAAGATAGCTGCAAGGCAAAGGCCTATGAAAAATCTTACATGCCTGATCCTCTTTTTTTTCTTTCGCGCCACAATGCAAAATTACTTACAATCCTTTCTTGATTTTATAAAGATGCGTGAAACCATTTGCAGTTTGTAGCCGGAGCAAATAAATCCCGGAGGGAAACCGCGACAAATCCAAAGTTGCATTGAGTGATCCGTTTATATGTTCTTCTTGATTCATTACAAGCCTGCCGCCAAAATCGAATAACCTGAAATGAATATTCGTTTCTTCAAATCCATTCATGAAAATATTGAGAAAGTTTGCGGCTGGATTGGGAAATATTTTTACTTCTGTAATATTTTCAGGCCGAACTGTTTTCTGAACTGTATTTCCATTCGTGATGAGCCGGTAGTCAGGATCAATAGTAAGTGAATCAGGTGTGAAACCCGGTTGAAGATAAAATACCTGGCCGTTAAAATTCTGATTTATGACAAAATCCTTTTGATTATTTCCACCCGAAAATCTTACAGGCAATGGCAAATGAAAGAAAGCCACCGACGGATCGGAAGTTGTCTGATTGACCTTTAACCCAATGGTTCCATTGCTTTGTATCCACCAGTCAATATGATAAGAAGGATATCCCTGGCCATAGAACCATTCGTTAAAGAAATAATCAAGGCTTTTCCCATAAACAGCTTCCAGATGTCTTTGTAAATCTTTGGTGACTGCAAATTTGTAACTCAACGCCGGGTCATCCAGATAACTTCTGATCCCCTTAAAAAAAACCGAGTCTCCCATTATCCATCTCAACATATAAAGCAGATGAGACCCTTTGATATACGTGAGCCTGTTGTTGAATATCCGGCTCACACTCGAAGTGTCATCCACAAATACACTTCCATTCGGTACTGAGGTGATAAACTGAATTTCCGATTTTCGTGTATTGATTACTGTGAGTGGATATTTCTGTTCCATAAACATACTTGCCATGTGCGTAGCAAATCCCTCGTTGAGCCAGATATCCTGCCAACTTCCGCATGTCACCTTATCTCCAAACCATTGATGCGCCATTTCGTGTGCCATCAGGCTTTCATCCGGTCGATAAATGAAAGTTGAAGTCTGATGCTCTTCTCCTCCGGCAAACCCGAATTGAACATGGCCATATTTTTCGTTGGCAAAAGGATACGGTTCAAGTAATTGCCAGAAATATTTCATTGCCTGATGCGCATTGGAAGTGCCCTGTACAAATGAATTCTCACTTTCGGGATAACAAAAAGTTTGCATCAGAAGTGAATCTCCGGGGACATCCCATCGATTTTGAAATTCAGAATAATTTGTCACTGCCATACAAACCAGATAAGTCGCTATCGGATACCTGTGTTTCCAATGTGTTGTCCGGATACTGTTTATAACGGTATCCATTACACGCAGGCCGTTTGAAACGGAAGTATAGGCCGACGGTGATGAAATATAAACATCCAGTGAATCAGCCTTGTCATACAACCCATCTTTACATGGCCACCAGTCTCTTGCCCCGTAGGGCTCACTTAATGTCCACATAACCGGCACACTATTGTGCACAGATGTTGTAAAAGATCCGAAACCATTTTGAGGAGGGGTACCATGATAGTAAACAGATATTGAATCCGCCTGATTTAAGGGAATTACATTCTCAAATGAAATTATTATCCTGTTCGAATCATGTATATACGAAAGCTTAAAATTTCCCTGAACAACGCTGTCAACTTTTAATGAATCACTCATATCCAACGTGATACCTGAAGCATCCTCGGTAGTCTGAAAACTAATGGTGACGTTACCCGAGATAAAGCGAACGGCCGGATCCACCTTCCAGTTGCAGGTATAATGATGTACGTTAAAGTTCGGAGATGAAAAACTTTTCATCAATGAGAAGTTTCCGGTGGCATGGTTATTGCCTAATTCAGATATTGTTTCTTTGAAAACGTTAGAGAAAGTGAGATTATTTTGGGAATAAACCGTTGAAGATAAAGTAGTTAATCCTATTAAAACACTGATCAGCAAAGGTTTTTTTAACAGTTTAAATCCCAGAAAAGTTTGCATAAGTAATTCTTAAACGGTAAGTTTGCGGACTTCTTTGACAAAAATACTTATAACCCATTTAAATCCATTCTAAACGGATTGGGTTATTTTAAGAATAATCTTATAACCTACGAAATAGTAGTTGTTGTAATAGCGTGAAATAATTATTTGATCTTGAAAACTTTTAAATTCATGAGAAAGCTTCAATCAAAGAGTTTATTAACGTTGGTTATAGCCTTGGTTATAATTGGCATTAGCACCACTTCTGCCACCCTGTATATTGGTAATAAAAAAGAAGTGGTATCAGACTCAACGATTAAAAAAAGTGATACAGTTGCTTTAGAGCGATTTGTATATACTGTTCAGAATCCCAACAGGGTTACCTATCCGGTAATTCTCAGAGAACACAGAAAAGAAAGTAAGGCCTACATTAAGAATTATATCAAAAAAGAAAGGTCTTATATAAAAATGATGTTCAGGCGCGGCAAGAATTATATGCCCGTGGCACGTGATATTTTTGACAGATATAATGTGCCCCGCGAATTTCAGGTATTGCCGGCTTTGGAATCTAACTTTTTTGCACATGCAGTATCTCCGGCAGGAGCTGTTGGATACTGGCAATTTATGCCGCAATTGGCCAGGCAATATGGACTGAAAGTAAATGGCAAAAACGATGAAAGAAAAAACTTCACGAAGAGTACTATTGCGGCCGCAAAATTTATAAAGGATCAATTACGCATATACGATAACGATGTACTCCTGGTAGTGGCTTCGTACAATTGTGGTCCAGGCCGTGTAAATTATGCAATAAGAAAAGCCGGTTTGAAAGACCCAAATTATTGGAGCCTTCAAAGATATTTACCGGCAGAAACGAGAAGATTCGTAATGAATTTTCTGGCGTTGAATGTTGTGGAAATGAACTACAATAAATTTCTGGCCAACAACATCAACCTGGATGAACCATCTACAATTCAGATTGCAATTGAACAGCCGGTTCAGGACGAATTGGCACAGGCAATCGCGCCCCCCAAACTTTGATAAATTTCAGGCAGCTCAAACGCTGCTTTTTTTGTGTGCAGCCGAATTTTGTCCTATCTTTTCCTCAAATGAAAATAGTAAGAGGACTTCTCTTTTTGATCTTATTTCTTTTTGCTCATTCATTATTGGCACAGAATTCCGGTCGGCCGGATACTCTTGCAGTGGGCGTTACAGGCAATGCACTCTTTGTGATGGACACTGCGTTGCAGACAGGGATTTCGCTTGAAATATGGAGGGAGCTTGCACAAAATCAAAATATCCCTTATCGCCTGATATTTTTTGAAGATGTTTCCCATGCACTCGATTCATTGCAGTCAGGTAAAATCGATGTTGTTGTCGGTCCCATTGGAATTACTGCGGAGAGGGCAGAAAATTTCAGATTTACCCAGCCTTATTTTCAATCGAGCCTTTCTATAATGTCCGTTCAGGAAAGTCCGACCTTATGAAGACGCATCCGTCCTTTCTTCACAAAGAGGTTTTTTATTGCTCTCGCATTTTTCATTTTTATACTGGCAGTGGTGGGAACCATTTTGTGGATTTCCGAGAGAAAATCCAATCCAAAACAGTTTCCCGACAAACCTGCGCATGGCATTGCCAATGGTATGTGGTGTGCAATAAGTACAATGACAACCACCGGGTATGGTGATATTGTCCCAAAAACTTTTTGGGGAAGATTTACAACAAGCGCATGGATGATCATCTCCCTTGTATTTGCCACATCAATTATCGCCGGCATATCGAGCACAATTACGATAAGTACAATTCAGACAAGTGCGATTGCCAATGCGGAGCAATTGGCAGGAAAAAAAATTGCAGTGCCTGGTTCAACGCCAGCGGCCGATTTCGTTTTAGATAACGGTGGCAACATTTTCAATATGGACAACCTGGATGAAGGCTATCAAATGCTGCTAAAAAACAAGGTAAAAGGAATTGTATTCGGAAGAGCACAACTACTCTACTTCAAGAGACAACACCCGGATTCGCATTTGTATGTCTCAAAATCTGAATACAACAAGCTGGGGTATGGGTTCGCCTTCCCTTTGAAAAGATCAGATCTGAATCAAATGAATATAGCATTACTTCAAATGCAGGAATCAGGAGAAATCAATAAGATAATCAAACGCTGGCTCGGAAAAGAAGGCACCTAAAAAATCCGGTTTCTTTTTTTATAAGGACTTACTTTTGGAAAAACCAAACTTATGTTGAGATATTTCTTAGTTGTGAATTTAATATTTATGGTAATGAGCACAGATGCACAGTCATATAAAAAAATCCATAAAGAAGCTATCGTTACCGATTCACATAACGACATTATCAGCACATGTATTGAAAAAGGATATTCTTTCGATGCAGATTTGAAAGGGAAAACCCACAGCGATCTGAAACGAATGAAGAAGGGAGGAGTGGATGTGCAGGTATTCAGCGTCTGGTGCGATGGCAATCAAAAAAATCCATATTCTTTTGCCAACAGAGAAATAGATACGTTGGATGCCTGGATTCAGAGAAATCCCAAAAAGATGATGCTGGTTACCAATCCGGCGCAACTCGAACAAGCCGTAAAGGAAAAGAAATTGGGCTGTATGATCGGTGTAGAAGGCGGACACATGATAGAAAATGATCTCAGCAAACTGGATAGCCTTTATGCGCGGGGCGTTAGGTACATGACCCTTACATGGAACAATAACAATAAATGGGCAACGAGCGCTGAATACGAATCCGGCAGTCAGAAAGTTAACGGGGTTGTGGACACCACTTCTCATAAAAAAGGATTGAGTGATTTCGGGATTCAGGTTGTACGCCGGATGAATAAACTCGGCATGATGGTGGATCTCAGCCATGTGGGAGAACAAACTTTTTGGGATGTGATCCGTGTTACAACAAAGCCGGTACTGGTATCTCACAGTGATGCTTATGCGATTTGTCCGGTTTTCAGAAATCTGAAAGATGACCAGATTGTGGCTGTCGGAAAAAATGGCGGTGTTATCGATCTCAATTTTTTTGCTTTGTTCCTCGATAGCACAGCCGGGCCAAAGTATTTTGATTTTATGAAAGAGCATAAAGCCGAATTGGATTCACTTAAAAAAACGGGAAAGGGCGTAGATGTCATTGATAATTATCTTGAAGAAAATTACAAGAGCGAAATGGATGCCATGGAAGCTCCTTTTCATCTCGTTTTTGACCACATGGAACATATCATTAAACTTGCAGGAATTGATCATGTCGGATTGGGAAGTGATTTTGATGGTATTTCCGTAACACCACAAAAACTAACAGACGTAACCAAATACCCGCTTATCACCAAAGAACTCCTGAAAAGAGGATATTCCAAAGAAGATATTTTTAAAATTATGGGAGGAAATTTCATCCGTGTTTTCAAAGCCAATCAGGTAAACTAATTTTTTAATTCAAGCTCATCTCCATGAAAAAATTATTGCTGTTTTTCTTTCTCGGTTTTCCGGCTTTTTTATTTGCACAGGAATTTGCTCCACAGGAAATAAATCAGTGGAAACAACAAGCAGCACATGTAACCATCATTCGCGACAATTACGGAATACCACATGTATATGGCGATTCAGATGCCGACGCTGTGTTCGGATTAATTTATGCGCAATGCGAAGATGATTTCCCAAGAGTGGAAATGAATTACATAGATAAACTGGGCAGGCTTTCAGAAATATTCGGGGAAGAAAAAGTTTATGATGATCTGCTTACCAAACTGGTCATTGATTCTGCCGGGGCAATTCGTGATTATCACAATGCACCGGTCTGGCTAAAAAAATTGTGTGATGCATGGGCGGCGGGAATTAATTATTTTCTGTACAGGCACCCCGAAGTTAAGCCCCGGCTAATTCATAAATTTCAATCGTGGTACCCAATGCTCTGGACTGACGGAAGTATCGGAGCGATCAGTACGGCTGATATGGGGCCTGAAGATTTGAAACAATTTTATGAAAATCGAAATGAAAGTGACATCTCATCCAATTTATCTGTTCAAAAATCCAATTACGAAGAGAAAGTTACAGGTTCCAACGGATTCGCATTTTCGCCAAAGATTACAAAATCAAAAAATGCAATCTTGTATATTAATCCACATGTCACTTTCTACTTCAGGCCTGAAGTGCACATGGTGAGCAAGGAAGGGCTAAATGCGTATGGCGCTGTCACCTGGGGCCAATTTTTTGTTTACCAGGGATTCAATGAACACTTGGGATGGATGCATACCAGCAGCTACACTGATGTATCTGATGCATACATCGAGAAAATATTAAAAAATGGAAATCAGTACTTCACACTTTATGATGGCAAACCTGTCCCGGTAAAACAAAAAGAAATTACCATTAATTACAAACAAGGGAGTAAGATAATCC
Organism: Chitinophagaceae bacterium; assembly: GCA_017307735.1. Lineage (GTDB taxonomy): Bacteria > Bacteroidota > Bacteroidia > Chitinophagales > Chitinophagaceae > Ginsengibacter. Next base: position 110,634 of record JAFKGR010000010.1, on the reverse strand, counting down.
CGAAAACATTTACCACTTATTTCACCAACCATGGGCCGGTACTGGGCATCCGCAATGGAAGCTGGATCGCGGTAAAATCTGATAACAGAGATATCAAAGGCCTGATTCAAAGCTGGGAAAGAACAAAAGCAAAAAGTTTTTCGGAGTACAAAAAGGTTATGGATTTACTCGCCAATGCATCTAACAATACCGTATATGCGGATGATGAGGGAAATATTGCCTATTGGCACGGGAATTTTATTCCCAAACGGGATCCATCTTACGACTGGAGCAAACCCGTCGACGGATCTACTTCCAAAACCCAATGGCAGGGGTTAATTCCTGTAGAACAATCGATTCATGTTTACAATCCGCCAAACGGATGGTTGGAAAATTGCAACAGTACTCCATTTACGGTGGCAGGTTCCTACAGCCCGAAGAAAGAGGATTATCCAACTTACATGGCACCGGATGGTCAGAATTTTCGCGGGCTAAATGCCATTCGCATATTGCCAGAGGAAAAAAACTATACTCTGGAAAAAGTGATTGAAACAGGGTACAATACCTATCTTACCGGATTTGCTATGTTGATTCCCCCATTAATCAAAGCATATCATTCCCTTCCTGAAAATGATTCACTGAAATCAAACTTAAAAGATGCCATTGACACTTTGAGTAAATGGGATTTTCATTGTTCTGAAAATTCAGTGGCTACCACCCTCGCGGTTTATTGGGGAGAAAGATTATTGCCACACATTTTCAGAATGCAGGTTGAGGAAGGAGAAGACAATGATATTGTTGGAAGAACTAAAACATTCGTGGATCTAGCCTCTCCCTCAGATTTTTTATTACCTCTTGAATTTGTTTTAAGGGAATTAACCTCAAAATTCGGTGCATGGAATATCCGGTGGGGAAATATCAACAGGTTTCAGCGCATCAGCGGCGATATTGAAAATCATTTTGACGACAGTCAGCCAAGCTATTCGGTTCCATTTGTATCCTCCACCTGGGGAATGATTCCATCTTACAGTAGCCGCAGTTTTCCCGGAACGGTTAAACGTTATGGTATCAACGGAAATAGTTTTGTCTGTGCCGTAGAATTTGGGAAAAGAGTAAAAGCCAAAAGTCTTTTAGCAGGAGGGGAAAGCGGGCATCCGGATTCTCCTCACTTCTTTGACCAGGGGGAAATGTACACCGAAGGAAAATTCAAAGATGTATTATTTTATAAAGCGGATGTGTTGAAACATGCAGAAAAAACGTATCATCCGGGAGAGGAAAGAAAATACTTTTCACCTTTTAGAAAGGGGTGAAAAGTATCTTCTTAATATTAAAAACTTGTATTAAGTACCATTTTAATCTTTAATTCTGATTATAGCGGATTCTGTGTTGAATTTTTATTTGCATCCAATTCTGATTTAGGAAGCAGGAACTGCCATATATTACCTCCTGGTGCTACCGTCATTACACTTGCAACAGAAGGATCGACATTTGCTCCTGTTCTATCAAGAGGGAGATTTAACCGCTTTAAATCATAAAAACGGAAACCTTCACCCCATAATTCTACACGGCGTTGCAACATTATTTCATCTATCAATGCATCACCAGTATTGGTGGACATCACATAACCCGGATCTCTGTTCGCTGCAAACGTATAAAGTACTTCTTGTGCCTGAGCGTCATGCCCACCTTGTCTGGCTAATGCTTCTGCCTCGATGAGATACATCTCGCCAGCCCTCATTAATGGTACGTCACCAATACTGCTACCGCTTCCGGCAGGGGCAACAAATTTACGGTTCATATACTTAAACCTCGTACCTCCAGGAGGAATTGTAAAGGCAGTATTTGCAGCAGTTGGATCCCAAAGTTGTTTACGAATATCTGTTTCTGAAATAGTATTGTACAACAATGAATTTATACACTTGGGAGCAGAACGGATATTTGTAGAATTAAAATTGACAGACATGTAAGCAAAGAAAGAATAGAAATAAGTGGTCTGATCCTGCACCTGGTGCGACCCCCACATCCACTCTGGGTTCTTATAATCATTAAAGCCTCCCAGATATTGGGAGTTGTTCATAAGAGTGAATCCTTGCCTTGCTTCATTAGCAAATTTTGCTGCGTTGACATAATCCTGCATAGTCAGAGATACCCGGGCCATCATTCCTTTCGCAACATTCACGTTGATGTGAGATGCATTCGTGCGTGCTGGAACTGAACCGAGGTTAGCGATTGCATCTGTAAGGTCTTTTACAATTTGAGTATATACTTCATTAACGGTAGATCTGGCAATCTGATCCTTTGTAGGGGCTAACACCAGTGAAAGGCCTGGACCATCGTTCGGAGCACCCTTTACATAGCGATTTCCAAATAACTGTATCATTTGATAATATGACCATGCTCTGTAAGCGAGTGCCTGACCTTTAATCGCCTTTTTATCAGCATCTGGTCCTTCTGCCCCATCAATGTGTGCTATAATCATGTTGGCATTGGTTATAATATCGTAGTAAAATTGAAATTCAAAAAATGAAGTCCATGAATTCTCATTGCGATGATCCAACCATTGGTATGTGCCAATAAACCATCCGTTTCCCCGAGTTGGGAAAACAAGATCCTCCCCCAAGGCATCCATATCAATCATATTCTTACTTTGACCTCCCTGATCCTGACGGCTATTGTACTGTATATACAAAGAACGGTGAATACCATTAATGGCATTCCATGCATTCTTTGTTGTTTTAAAAATATCCTGATCACTGACAGAACTATTTGGAGTCGTTTCCAAATAATCTTTCTTACACGACGACAGCACTATAGCGCCGAAAAGAAAAATTGTTAATGTAATTATTATATTCTTTTTCATATTCTATCATTTAAAAGTTTACGCTAACCCCCGCGGTAATAATTCTTGCAGGTGTATAAGTATTTGAGTTGGTACCATTAAAAGTCTCATTGATATTTGTACCCTTTCTCTTTGAAAACAAATAAACGTTTTCTGCCCCTAAGAATACGCTTGCATTTCTTGCATTGATCTTTTCTACCAATGCTGTGGGTATTGTATAAGAGAAAGTAATTGAACGGATATTCAGAAATGAGGAGCTCAACAGCCAACGATCCGATGCAGCGCCATATGTATTTAACATATTATTTTGCATTCTCGGTACATTAGTGATATCCCCTGGTTTCTGCCATCTTTTCAATGCATCAACGTGCAATGCTTCTCCATAATTTCCAGAACTCATAATTCCGGCATAAGTGTTATCATATACCAGTCCGCCTAATTGATATTGCAATAAAAAATTCAAGGTGAAACCTTTATACGAAACCGTGTTTTCTATTCCTCCGAACAAATCAGGGATTGCGGTTCCCGCATAATGGTATTTGGCATTATTCACATTTGTAGTTACGGTATCTGTCCTGTCCTTGTTAGTAATGAACCGCACATCAGACCCGGTAGTAATATTTGCGACAAAAAGAGCAGCTCCATCTGAGGGATCTACACCATACCAATCGCGAAGCCAATAATCATAAATAGAATGCCCCTCAGATAATTTCTTTGTTCCACTTATTGATTCCTTATTATCATCTGGCATCTTTGTAATTCTGTTTTTAACTGTACTTGCATTTACATTCATCGACCAGGAAAAATCCCGGCCTCGGATAATATTCCCATTCAGTTCTACTTCAAATCCACTGTTGTACATGTTCCCTATATTCGTAGGAATACTGAATCCTCCTGTGGACAGGGGGGTCTGAACATTAAATATTAGCCCTGATATTTCTCTATGGTAGTATTCAAACGAGCCGCTTAATCTATTGTTGAATAATCCGAAATCTACTCCTACATCAAATGGCTTGCTGGTTTCCCAGGTAAGTGCCGGATTCGGTAGTTGAGATTGTAAAGCGCCTGGTTCACTTGCATTATTATAACCAAGATTGTATAAGCCCTGATAAGCATAATAAGTACCAACAGCATCATTACCTAACTGACCATAGGAACTGCGAAGTTTCAATGATGAAACCCAATCAACTCCACTCATGAAATTTTCTTTATCAACCCTCCAGGCCAAGCCAAATCCATAGAAGTTTGCCCATCTTACATCTTTGGAGAATCGACTATTTCCATCCCTGCGATAGTTAGCGCTAATGAAATATTTACTGTCAAAATCATAATTTAAACGACCGAAATAACTTTCGATTCTATATTCCAGCTTAGAGGATGAAAGACTATTAATTGTGGAAAAATTGGGGAACTCCACACTTCCTTCTAATACCTCTCCTTGTTTTGAACCAGACAAGGTCATATAGGTATAATTATAATTTTCATGACCTGATGTAAACCCCACATTATGTTCATTAAATCTCTTATTAAAGTTCAATACCTGATTAATTGTATAACTGATTGTCTTCTGATTTGCTTTGCTGGCTCTTCCGGCAGGAGCTCCATCGCCGACAATGGTATTCTCATAGGTGGAAGAATTGTAATCAGTTATATCCGTTCCAAAATTGGTGGTAAAATATAACCATTTTGTAAAATAAATACTTCCATATGTACGTCCGCTAATTGTATTCCTTCTGAAATCATTTTGATTTAGCAAAGTTTCATCGATTACATGTCTGCCAGGATATGCCCCTGATGGCCGATTAGGAATCCCCAAACCCAATCCTGACATATTTCCCAGATCAAATATTTTGTTTCCAAATTCATCCAATAAATATTCTCCAGTTGTCATATTATGAGCGTGAATCGGATAAAGCGGCCCAATTCCTCTTGAAAAGAAAAAAGGATTTACATATCCTGTAGAACTTCCGTCACTAGCCTGATTCGATTTGTTTACAGATGCAGAGACATTCAATCCGGTTTTAATCCACTTTTGGGGTTGAGTATTTACAACCAGACGCCCTGTAAATCTTTGCCAATCAGAACGAATCAAATAACCTTTTTCTTTTACATAGCCAAAAGATCCAAGATAATCAGATTTCTCATTACCTCCTGAATAAGAAAGCACATATTCATTTCTAACACCCGGTCTCATTAATTCCTGAGCCCAGTCCAAATCATCAGGATAAAGTAATTCTGACGCTGCAGGATTCAACTTGCCATCTGTTCCAACGATAGCATTATCTGCAACTCCTTTGAATGGATTGTATGCAAGTTGACCTTTAATCCCGTTTGTAGCATTCTGTGCAGCAAGATCAGGCGTCTGCCCTGTACCTGTTGTCGGATACATCAGTGAATTCCTCATGGCTTCCCACATCAACGGATAATATTGAAAAGCATTTACCCTGTCATATTCTGGGATGCCTCTCGAACTATATCCTTGCGTGGCTTTTATAGACAAATTATCCCTGTTTCGTGCACCTCTTTTTGTGGTTATCATAATCACTCCATTTGATGCACGGCTTCCCCAAAGAGCAACTGTTGCAGCATCTTTAAGTGTTGTTATTGTTTCGATATCATCAGGATTTAAATTTGCAAGGCCACCGTCATATGCAATTCCATCAACAACAATGAGTGGGCCGTCACTGGCGGAGATAGATCCAAAACCCCTTATACGAATTCCCGGCGAACTGCCAGGACTTCCTCCGGCAGCGGTGGTTTGTACCCCTGGTCCTGTTGCAACGATCGCATTCAATGGGTTCATAATTCCCCGTTCTTTGAAATCATCGCTGCTGACCTGATTGGCCGAACCTGTAAAATCTCCTTTCTTTACCTGTCCATAACCAACAACAATCACCTCATCAAGGCTTTTGTTATTTCTTGTCAACGTTGTAGTGATTTGATTAGAGGAGGGAATGATCAATTCTTTTGTTGCCATTCCAACTAAAGAAAAAATTAAACCGGTCGCATTACTAGGAACAGTTAATATAAATCTACCATCAGCATCTGTGATGGTACCTGTGGTACTTCCGGGTAATGAAACTGAAACATTTGACAGCGGGGTGCCCTCTGAATCTGTCACCCTACCTTGTACTTTTTTTTGAGCCGAAAGCTGCAAAGTCATTGTAATTGCGGCGATCAGAAAAAATAAAATTTTCCGCATGAGGCAGTTGGTTTAAGTTAATAATTAAAAAACAACCAAATAAGGTTTCAAAATGAAAGATTATCTGGAAACAGCGAATATATACAAATAAATATTTCTTACAAATTAATTTCGTCATTAATAAATTTATCCCTTTTCAACCTCAGTAATTAATAAGTTTTTAAAAAGTTACTTTTGTTATGAATTAGATAAATACTATTCTTATGGATTTATTGAAGGATAAAGTTGCTATTGTTACGGGTGGCAGCCGGGGAATCGGAGAAGCGATTACAAGAAAGTTTGTAGCCAACGGGGCAGACGTAGCTTTCACCTATTTGAGCAGCGAGGACAAGGCCAACGCCCTGGCAAACGAGCTTTCTGCTTCAGGACAAAAGGTAAAAGCCTACAAAAGCAATGCAGCTTCTTATGAAGACAGTGAATCCCTCATAGATCAGGTGATGAAAGAATTCGGCAAAATAGACATCTGTGTCAACAATGCAGGCATCAGTCGCGATAATCTGTTGCTTCGGGTCGGGGAAGAGCAGTGGAACGAAGTTATCCAGACAAATCTTGGAAGTGTTTACAACATGACCAAGCAGATCATCCGCCCTATGATCAAGGCAAGATCTGGCAGTATCATCAATATCAGTTCAATCATTGGTGTGCGCGGAAATGCGGGCCAGAGCAGTTATGCCGCATCTAAGGCAGGGATAATTGGTTTTACAAAATCAATCGCGGCAGAATTGGGTGGCAGAAACATACGTTCAAATGCCATTGCTCCGGGATTTATAGAGACCGACATGACGCATTATCTTGGAGAAGGAGACAATGCAAAAACATATCTCTCTAAAATACCTCTCGCCAGATTTGGAACTGCGGAAGAAGTAGCCAACGTTGCACTTTTTCTCGCCTCAGATCTGAGCAGCTACATCACAGGACAGGTAATCTGCACCTGTGGCGGGCTCAACATGTAATTCCTTTATTGGCCAGCATTCGAAAAATACATGGCCCGTTACATTTAATTTGTCCGGATAGATTTGAAAAAAAGTTTTGCTGCATGACCCATGTGCAAAATTCCGGGCAGGGAAAATTTATCAATCGCAGATTAAAGTTTGAAAATCAATATTCTTTAATCCATTCAAATTTTTCCCGGATGATATGCTCTTTTTCATTTCTTACGAATTCCAAATAGGCTTTTGCAGCAGGAGATAGTTTCTTCGATTTCAGCCAGATCAGGCGCCAACTTGTAGTAACAGGCAATCCCTTGATAGGAATTATTTGCAGCTCCTCATTTTTTAATTCATATTTCAATCCGATGACAGGCATAATAGAATACCCGATCCCCGCCATCACAGCCTGTTTGACCGCTTCGTTTGAAACCAGTTGAATTCGTTTATGTACCGGCAAATTGTTTTTTGTAATGAAATCATTCATGGCATCTCTGGTGGCAGATCCCTGCTCCCGAAAAATAAGAGAAATCGACTCAAACGAAGATTTTTTCAAACTACTTTTCCCAATCTTCCTGTCGTACTTCCCAATTAAAAAGAGTCGGTTGGGCAATAATATTTCCTGATATATTTTTAACTTTTTTGGCAAAACGGATACCAAAGCAAAATCTACCTCATTCTGTTCCAAACTTTCCACCACCTTCAATTTATTGGTTACATCAATATTGAGATCTACTCCTCTATGCAGGTTTGTAAAGCCCGATAGAAAACTTGGCAAAACATACTGCCCGGTCGAAACTGAAGATATGTGAAGCCGTCCTGAAAGTTCTCCTTTAAAGGCCGATGTTTTATAATTCAGGGCATCTACTTCATTGAGTATTTTTTCAGCCGATTTTGCTATCTGATAGCCAAATTCGGTGATGTATATTTTTCTGCCAACTACTTCAGTCAGGGGAATGGAAAACTGATTCTGAAAATTTTTAAGTTGAATTGAAACTGCCGGCTGGGTCATATAAAGTTCTTCGGCTGTCTTGGTAATACTCTGATTTTGGACGATTTTGAGAAAAATACCCAACTGATTTAAAGTATAATTCATAAAATTTATTAATGCACTACATAGTAAATATAAATAGATTTTATTAAGAACGTTTCTCTTACTTTGCGCCTCGAAAAATCCAGCATCTATCAATATTGGTTAAGTTGGTTTAAAATTTTAGATACAATATTTACATTTAGTATATGAATAATAAGAATCCCCGTTCCGGTTTACTTTTCAGAACGGTGTCTGGTTTTTTATGGCTTTTGTTCATTCTGAGCATCGCGTCTATTGCAATCTGTTACCCAAATGCTCCTCATTGGAATTGGAAGGGAGTCTTCCGCATCAATGGACTGACGCTGATTATCTGGGCAGCAGTAACTTTTTTCAGTGCGGTAGTCAGTACGTTTGCAAGTAAATATCTTATCGGATTCCGTTATTATAATCGCTTTATATGGCTGAGTTTGGGTTTCACTATCTCAGTTTTACTTCTCGTTTTTGTTGATCATATCGCGCTGTTGTTGCTGACATGGTTCGGGATGGGGTTTTTTATGGCGCGTTTGATCGGTATCGATTCCAGATGGGGTGAGGCCCGCGAGGCTGCCAGGTATTGCCAAATTCATTTCTTTGTCGGGGGTTTGTTTCTTTCCGCCGGGATATTACTCCTTTCCTTCTATGCGAATCAGTTCACCCTCACCGGCCTGATGCAACATATTAACGAACTTCCATTTCCCCTCCTTCTCATTCCTGCTCTTTGTATTATTGTGGCAGCAGCAATCCAGTCGGCTATGTACCCATTTCATCGCTGGCTGCTTTCGGCAATGACTTCGCCCACCCCTGCTTCGGCACTGATGCATGCAGGGTTTGTCAATGGCGCCGGTATTTTGTTAACACTGCTTGCACCTTTATTTTTTAAATCGAATACAATGACCCTGCTGATTATCATCGGCGGGATTACTGCCATTGTAGCCCAATTCACCAAACTCATACAGGTAAATATCAAACAAAAACTTGGCTGTTCTACCACTGCACAAATGGCCTTTATGATTATGCAATGCGGTTTGGGGTTTTTCAACGCCGCTGTGGTCCATTTGATTTTACACGGTTTTTACAAAGCCTATTTGTTTCTTTCTTCTGGAGAAGAAATCAATCATAATTCTCCCAAAAAATATCAACAGAGATCCCTCAATTACACACAGGCTATCGCAGTATTTGCCCTGGGTATTTTAGGTGCGCTTTTTTTTGCATGGATTACAGGAAAAGGATTAAAACTCGATGGCGGAATCTTCTTGACACTTATCGTAGCCATCACTGTAGGGCAGGCAATGGACAATATCATCAAACGGCCGGAATTGTCGAATGTAAAAAAAGCATTTGTGGGTCCCATTGTCTTTTTCATAAGTATCGGGCTTTATGCGCTGATGTATAACGGAGCAACCGTATTTATGAAGGATCTGCCAATGATAGATAATCCCGAACCACTCTCTGTATTACAAATTGTGTTCGGAGTCATTTTTCTCATTGGATTTTTCATAATGAAACTTGGAATTTACAAGAACTTCCCCTGGCTGTATGTCCGCCTGGTCAACGATTCGCAACCTTATAAAAAGACAGTGCTGCGTTATAAAACTTCATCGAAATGAATCGTCAGGAACTAAAATATAAAATAGATAAAGCGGCTCATGTTATCGGAAAGACCTGGCCCTTATATTCTTTCGTCACCGCCAATCCGTTGTCTGGTTTTGAAGATCTCCCCTTTTTAGAAGGGGTGGAACTGGCGGGTAATTTATGGGATGCACGTGTGCTCCCCGGGGCAGATATCTTTCGCAAAGCGTGGGATGAAAATAAAATTGGCGCTAAGGAAATAGAAGGATTGCTTCATAAGGCAGGGAAAGATGAAACTCCCGAATATTATCTGGCTCAATTGGAAGCACACCATGCAATTGAACACTTAAATGAGACTCATGAAATTGACCGGCTCACCGTTAAATGGGTGTCCCTGTTTTTGGATGAAGGAATGGCCGATTGGCCTATGCCGTTCAAAGAACTGGGATTTTACACAGCCTGGCGCGGACTCATTATTTATGATGATGACATCAATAAAAAACTTGGCGGATCTATTCCAAAAACACCGGAAGAAGCTTTATTCCGGGTTTTAGAAAACTTTGATGAAGCAGACCATATCCAAATTTTTGAAAGACATCTTGCTGCTTTGCCGGGTTGGGCCGGATTTATCAAATACCGTGTTGAAAACGGATCACTTTGGGACGAAGAATATCCGATAACCTTGCTTGATTTCCTCGCCGTCAGGCTCTGGATGGCACGTTGCATCAAGGCGCCCATTTTACCAAAGCTACCGGCGAAAAAAGATCACTCCCTTTTAGAACTGAAATATATCTGGCTCCGGGCATGGGAACAGACATGGCAAAACAGGCTATTTGAAAAAATGAAGAATAGCGCAGGTCAAATGAATGAAAAAAAAGATTCAGGACCGGATGCTCAGCTTGTTTTTTGTTTAGATTCCCGTTCTGAAATACTGCGCAGGCTTCTTGAGCAATATGGGAATTACGAAACATTTGGTTCGGCAGGAGCATTTGGCCTGCCGATGAATTATCGTAACCCCAAAAGCGGTTTGATTAATAAATCTTCACCGGCAATGCTGCCTTCAAAATACCTGGTACACGAAGAGACAGCTCCGGGTCAGGAAAGTAATGTTCTGGAATATAAAAAGAAAGAAAAGCGTATCAGCGCTTATAAATATTTTCTTAAAAGATTGAAAAATATTCTTCCATCTGCTTTTGGATTTGTAGAGGGTTCAGGAATTTACTATGGCACATTCATGCTGTTGAGAATTTTCAAACCCAAAACAGCAGATCGTTTGACATTGCATTATCCTCATGGGTACGAAAATATTTACGAACCGCATATTTGTGCAATTGATCCAAAAGATTCTTTGGATGAAATTACACCGGAAGAAAAAGCATCTTTGGTAAAAGGTGTATTTGATTCCTGTGGATGGAGAAATTTTGCACCGCTGGTTGTTTTTGCCGGGCATGCCAGCCACAGCGCTAATAATCCTTATGCATCCAGCCTTGACTGCGGTGCCTGCGCAGGCAATCCGGGAAAGAGAAATGCACGGACATTGGCAAGATTGGCGAATTCAAAAGAAGTGCAAAAGATATTACTCGAAAAACACAACATTGAAATTCCTGAGGATACTATTTTTATTGCTGCAGAGCACATCACTTCTACTGATGAAGTAGAATTGTTTGATATCAGAACCCCGGAAAGCCACCGGAAAATTCTGCAACAACTTAAAAAGAACCTTTCGGAAATAAAGCAAAAGATGACAACAGAGCGTTTGGGCGAACCACAAAATGCTGTCGCTTTGGCCAAAATCAAATCAAGTAGCTGGTCAGAATCCCGGCCCGAATACGGATTATCTGGACATGCCGGATATATTATTGGACCCCGGTCACTCACGATGAACGAAGAATTTAGTGATTGCTTCCTGAGTTCTTATGACTGGCGAATTGACAAAGACGGTTCTATTTTAAAAGGTATCATGCAGGGGCCATTACTGGTATGCCAATGGATCAGCGACCACTATTATTTTTCAACAGTTGATAATGATTTTTTTGGCGCCGGATCAAAAATCACACTTAATATTACAGGCAAATATGGTACAGTACAAGGCAACGGAAGCGACTTGAAAATGGGACTTCCCCTGCAGTCTTTAATGAAATCGGATAATGAGGTATTCCACAACCCGATACGACTGACAACCCTGATTCAGGCACCCGGGAGATTTATAGATCAGGTACTTTCTGATGATGAGACATTGAAAAACCTGGTGGAAAATGACTGGATTTATCTATTTGTTATGGATCCTGAAAGAAATAATTCCATTGAATTATACAGTCATTTGGTGAGTGTGAATCCATAATCAGGAATTCTGTTTCTTCAATCCGGAGCCATAAAGATTAAATCAAAGGAAGATCCCTGCCAATGGCATCACAGAAGTAATTCCGCAATAAACTTTTGTTCGCCACAATAGCCTTTATCCGGTTTAAGTTGAATGAAAGAAAAAACATTTTCACTCTCAATCACCCAGGGTTTCCAGTTTCTTTTCATTTAAGATTATAATGCCATGCACACCTAAGCCTATCAGTTTCTCATCTCTGAAATCTGCGAGAGTTCTTCTCAACGATTCCGTTGCAGTGCCTGCCAGTGAAGCTAAATTTTCCCGGGTAATATTTATTGGACGGGCATTTTCTTTCCCCGGATTAAATTTTTTGTGAAGCGCCAACAAAGCATCCGCTACTTTTTTCCTCAAAGAATTATATGCCATCCTCACCAGTTGATCCTCTTTCTCGGTAACATTTTCTGCAAGGAGGCGGATAAACTTTTCAGATATTTTAGGATTGCGAATGACCAATAATTCAAAGTCCCTTTCCGGAATTTCTATAATCTCGGCCTCCTCCATAACAACCGCCGTATCCTTGTATCGGGTACGGCTAAACAAAGATTTATATCCAAAAAAATCATCCGCATTATAAAGCCCTACAACCAACTCTTTTCCATCCGGACTGGTTACAACGGTCTTGACTTTGCCTTTTTTTACATAATACAATGCATGTGGGAAATTTTCAACACAATAGACCTCTTCCTTTTCTCTGTAAAAAACGACTTTGGATCTGTCCATTATGGTTTTCAATATTTGAGAGCCATCTTCCGAAATAATCAATTCTTCAATCCTACTTTGCCCGGGGTCAACCAGCTGCTCTTTCGTCCCTGTCTTTTTGAACCGCGCTTCGATGGCGCACAACAATTCCAACGCGGAAAATGGTTTGGTAATATAATCATCGGCGCCCAATTCCATTCCTTTTCGCAGGTCACCATATCCTGTTTTTGCTGTAATAAAAATAAATGGCTTATTTCTGGTCAGCGGATTTCTTTTCAAAAGATACAAGACCCCATACCCATCCAAATCAGGCATCATGATGTCGCAGATTATCAAATCGGGATTTTCTTTCAAAGCCAGCTCCACACCGGTTTTCCCGCCTTCAGCAGTGATAACCTGATAATTTCCTATTTCCAAAATCTCAGCCGTATTCTCGCGCAGCGATTTACAGTCTTCTATTAATAAAATTTTCTTCATAGAAAAAGCTTTTTGCATCTACCCTTTCCCAGGAAATTTTTATTGGCTGTTCATTTTATTTTTTCAATCCGGGTTCTCTGTTCCGCAAGTCATTTTGGCTCTCATCTCAATTATTAATGCAACTCTCAAATTCCCGCATTGAAGAATTGAGAAAAATAATCTCCATTTTGAAACCCGCAATCAACACTAACTGTAATCAACATTTATCAACCCTCTTCCTGAGGATTTTTCGCAGCTTCGATTTGATTCTCAAATAAGAGACGTCAATTTCTTTATTGATCAGAAACTACCCAGTACAATACTATGAATTAGTGCCAGCTTCTTCTATGATGAATCTCACCTCTAATTATAATTTAAATCAATTTGCCGGCAGGCTATTTTTTCTTTAGCCCGGCCTTTGAATACTGAGCCTCTTAATCTTTACCAATTGAAAAACCAAATAGATGAGAGTGCTCCATACCCCGATTGAAATTGAATACGCCAGAATGAGAAGCCAGTACGGTGTTTTGAAACGTGTGGACCAAAGTGTGCGCTGACCAAAGGTGCTATTGTCGTCTTTGAGTGGAACACCCCAGGACAATGTTTTATCAACGGACAGATTGCCCAACTCGTCATTATCGCTTACAGAAGCAGTAAAGATGAGGTTGCCATGTGAATCGCCGGGCATGTTGATTTTATTAAACTCCACCGTGGCCACTCCGTCGGAATCGGTGGTATAGGTCGGCTCTTCACCTGCGGATAAAATCGTATTATCCATCCGTCTTATTCCAATTTTCAACTCAACATCACCCGCCGGCACCCATTCGTTGTTCTCCTGTTTCATTACCGTGGCTGTAACATTTCTTACCCCATCAACATTGGAAGTATCTATCGCTATTTTTGATTTGATAATATTGAATTCAGTTGGGGTTTCCTCCTCACCGGCTACTTCGGATGTAACGATGAAGGTGTGCTCTGATTTTTCATCCCAAATGCTTTTCAGTTCAGGCGGAATCACCGCTTTGACCTTCCCTTCTTCATTCGTCAAAACACCTGCTATAAAATTTGACCGGGCCACACTGTCAAGATAAATCCGGTATGCTTTCTTTTTTACCGGCTCAATTTTTCGCCCGGTTTTCAACAGACTTTCCAGCACCAGATATTGCAGATTGTTGTTTACATTATAATAATGAAGCCTGACTATTTGCTGAGGTTCTTCTTTTTCATCCTGTGCATACCCGGTTTGATTGAGAACCACCAGGGAAATGAAAACCAGAAGAATATTTTTCAGGTTAATTTTTCTTTTCATTTTAATCAAATTTTATTTCTCCCGTTATTTCCGCTATTTCATATTATTCAACGAGAGAGATTTTTTCATCTGTTTTATTTTGCTCCTCAATCGTTTCATGAATGGGGATGATGGGATAAATTCTTGCAAAGAGAGTGATGAGAAGCAGCGCTCCCGAAAGAGATCCCATGGCTATGGCCCATTCTTCCCAGCTTGGAAAATAATGTTTGAAATTCTCCGGCACATTTTGCATCGGAAGCAGCGGATTCAACAAAGTCGGCGTTACAATCAGGTAACGTTTGAACCACGCACCCACCACTACCATAACCCCAGCAATGAAGGCGGGCTTTGGCTTTCTTCCCTTTTTAAACAATAAAATGATGACGGGAAGAATCATTCCGATAAAAATGGTAAACCAGAAAAGCGGAGCGTATTCACCGGCAAATAATTCAGTCAGATGATGTGCCTCCATTTTCTTCATCTTAAAAGCAGGAATGAGATATTCATTGATATTGAAATACAGATACAAAAATGCCAGCAAAACCACCATTCTGCCCATCTTTTCAAAATGCATATCGGTGATATATTTTTCCAGGCGATAGGCCCGGCGAAACATGTACATGGCAACCACCACTCCTCCGGCGCCAACCAAAAATGCGCCGGAGATAAAATAGGCGCCGAAGTTGGTGCTGTCCCAACCGGGCCGGTAAGTGGTAGCGAAAAGCCATGATGTAACAGTATGAATACAAAATGCAACAGGTATGATCGTAATGCAAAGAATGTTGATAGACTTGTCGCTTATTTTAAATTGCTCTTTGGTTCCCTTCCAGAATGAACCCTGAAAGCGGTATAATCTGTTCAATTTCTTACCGGTTTTTTCTTTGAACCGGATAAGTATTTTGAAATCGGGCAAAAGAGGAAAGTATAATAAAAGAACGCTGATGAAAAAGTAAGTGCCAATCACAATCACATCCCACAAAATGGGAGACTGGATACGGCCGTGCAAAAACAAATTGAGTAACCTCTCCGGGCGTCCCATGTCAACAATGATGATGAGGGAGGCAAAGACGATGGCGGATACAGCGATGATTTCTGCAATTCTCGTCAGGGGCGTACTCCACTTTACATTTGAGAGACGGAAAATAGCTGTGATCAATGAACCCACAAGGCTGATGGCCACAAAGAATACGAAGTTGGAAATATAAATTCCCCACGAAACATAATCCCTCATATTTGTTACCACAAGGCCATGCTTTAACTGGCGGTAATATGCAAAAGCTCCGACGCAACAAATGGCGGTCAGTACTGCCACCCAGATCATTCCCTGCCTGCCAAATTTTTGCGGTAGCAGATCGCGGATAATTTCGTCTGACTTCGCTTTGGATTTCGGCGGTGTTGTAATTAGATTTTCCACGGTAGATATTTTAAGATTTTCTGTGTTCATCGCTGTTTTCTAATCCCGATTCATAAGGGAAATTGCGGTTTACCGGAGGCAGATAATATACACTTGGCCGGGTGCCCAAATCCTCCATCAGCCTGTAACCTGCCTTATCTCTGATCAGATCGCTAAAGCGAAATGTTTCTGCGCCGTTGGAAACGGTATCCTCATTCATATCGCCAAACATGAAAACACCATTGGGACAAGCGGTAACGCAATGAGGCAGTTTTCCCTGCCTGGTCATATCGGGGCAGAAATCACATTTGCTCACTGTGCCTTTTTTCTGTGGCAGGCTGGTCTCGCACGAATAAGGTTGTTCCTCCACTTCTTTGGGAAGCTTGGGTTCCTCCCAGTTGAAAACCCTTGTGGAATAAGGGCAAGCGGCCATACAAAAACGGCAACCGATACAGCGATTGGCATCAATCAGCACAATGCCATCCTGTCTTTTGAAAGTAGCATCCACCGGGCATACTTTAACACAAGGCGGCTCATCACAATGCATACATGTAGTCGGTTGCCAATATGGTGCAGTATTTTCTCCATCCTGCATACTGAGTATCTTTATCCAGTTTTGCCCCGGATGTACGTGATGCATGTGGTTGCACGCTTCCTGGCATTTTCTCAAATTCTTGCAACGCGATAAATCTATTACCATCACAAACTTTTTACCCGGGATACCCTTCCTTTCTTCCTGATTGGAAAGTTTTGGCAAATTGGGTACGGGTTTCAGAAAGGCTTTGTCCACTTCTATCACCTCTCCATTCACCGAAAGCAGTTTTACTTTTTCTCCCGAAGGAGCAACATTTTCTTCCGTGACAAATGGGTTGTCATTATCGTCACTGCATCCGGCAACGGCGGCAGATGCAAGCAATCCGGACAAAAGAAATTCTCTTCTTGATTTTTGATTATTGTTTTCCGACATAATAATTTATTTGTTTTTTATCCATTGCTGAAGTTCTTTGTCACTTATCTTCCTCGCGGATGCTTTGCTCAAAAGGGTTTGGGGAATTTCTACCAATTTCCCATCCTGTGAAAGCATTTTTACTGTTTCCGGTTTTTTCCTTTTTGACCCCTTAAAAACTTTCATCATGCCCAGGGAAGAAAGCGCTGTAACACCCAGCAGGATAAATTTTTTTCTTGAATTGGTTTTCTGTACTTCTTGCATTTTAATGAATTTGATTTCATCATGAATGATTGACCTGCTTTACTCAGATCAGGAAAATTGAATTACAGTGGATGAATGTTTCACCCATTCATCCACCTTAGAAAAATCTGTAATTCCCACTGCTATTTAAGTGTCCTCATAAAATTTACCAGGTTCCAACGGTCCTCTTCATCGGGAAGTTTCTTTTTGAAAGAAGGCATATCCTCGCGGCCTTCGGACAAGCGGTAAAACATTTCCCCATCGGTTTGCGCCTGAAAAGCAGGTTTGGAAAAATCGCCCGGATCGGTCTTCAACTGACTTGCTTTGGTTCCGTCGCCCAATCCCTTTGTGCCATGGCACGATTTGCAATGCTTGTTCCACAATTCTTTTCCGGCTTTAAGGGATTCAGCATTACTTGCTATGGGATTCTTTTTTGCTTTGGCGGCGGCGGGAACGGGCCAGGCTTTCTGCAGAGGTTGCATTTCAAGCATAAAACTTGTTCCGATAAAAAATAAAATTGCAGCAACAACGAGAAATAGTTTTTTTGATTTCATGATTTTTGTTTTAGAAGGTGAATTAATAATTCCACAACCTGGTTATATTAAAACCAATGAGATATTGGGATATATTAGCCGGGTTGTTGTGGTTAAAATAATTATTGCGTTCAGGAATAATCGCCGAATAATTTCCAATGAAAAACTGGAACGCATGTCCGCTGGTGCTCATCTCAAGGCCAAACGAAACATTTGGTGAAGGATTGCCTGAGCGGTGTTTGGTAATGGGTTGATCGTAGTTGGCAATCACCGCCATTGCATCTTTCAGTTGGTACCTGCCGGAGAATGAAACGGCAAAATGATCATGATCCATCACACCTCTGTATTTGCCGGGTTCATAGAAATATCCGTTCACAATATTCACGTGAGTATGGCTCGGCGCTACCTGAAGGGAAAGTTTATCAGTTATTTTTCTGGCAATGATCAACTGGTTAAAAAACATCAGCCTGTCGGAGAAGTGAACAAAATTGTCTTTCTTACGGCTGTCAAAAGCGACATCACCAAAATAAGTAACACTCACCGGATATTCTCCCGGCGTTTGTTTGATGATGGCATATTTTCCGTATCCCTCCCAGGTCATATTGAGTTTGGTAATAGATACGCCGACCATCAGATTATTAATGGGAACGTAGCTAAAACCCAACCTGATATTGGACGGAGAAAATAAGCCCCAGAAATCGTCATACCCGTTTTTGACCGTACCGAACCGGTGCATGATATCAATTTCAAAAGTATTTTTTACGGGAACCATTACGGTTTGGTTGTCAATAATCCAGATACTGGAGAATGTATTTTTCACCGGTCGCGGCTTTCTTATTTCCTGCGCTGGTACTTCCGTTTGTGTACTATCCTCCTGTGCAAAAGCTGCAGCGTTGATAAGCACTGCGCATAATCCCAAACAGGCATATCTGAAAAACCGGAATACCGTATTATAAACTATGGATTGCATAAAATGATTTTTATTTTTTTTAATTAATTATCCTTTGCACCATTGCGGATCCAGTCCAGTATTTTTTGTACGTCAGCAGGCCTCAATGCACCTCCCGGAGGCATACTCCCTGATTTAACTTCGCCGTATAAGATGCTTTGGTTTGGCACCAATATGTTTACAAATCCACCTGATTTGATGGAATTATATGCATTTTCTGCCGTCAGGGAAGGTTTGTGGGTTCCGTTGGCATCGTGACATCCCGAGGCCGAGCAATTGGCCACAAATAATGGTAACAGGTCGCCGCTGAAACTCACGTCCTGCGGTGGTGCGGTAGGATCCTGGCCGGGGCTGAGTATATCTTTATAACAACCCGCCAACCCGATCAGAATGATACCGAGTACTATGATTATTTTAGATTTCATAAAACGATCTTTTTAGTTTCCAAATGGTTTAGCGGCCTATTTTTTTTGTCTGAAAATTGCATTGCACTTAACCGTTATATTATCGGCTATATCATTTGAAGCAATGCCAAAGTCTGTTTTGGCAAGAAACTGGAATTCAAAATTGAACCCATAATTATCCTGGGCAGTGGCATCTGATCCCGTAGAAACTTCTCCGCTGAAGGTCAGTTTACCAGTGAGTTCTTTTGTGGCTCCATGAAATGTGAGATCAAACTTTACAATGTATCCTTTGTCGGAAGGGCTTAGTTCTACTGACTTTGATTTAATAATAGCCATGTTGGCGGTTTCGGTAGTCATGGTAGTGGTTGTTCCAAACGTAGTCTGGAGGCAGCCGCCGTCCCGTCCTGGTTCACTTGTGTTGACCGAATTTACCTGAACCCATGCTTCAAAACTGGTATTGGCCGGATTAGATTCGTCAAAATTAAAACTGGTAAATCCAAATTTGTTGAACCGTCCGGTCAGTACAGACAGGCCACCGAGATAGGGTGTTTCCCAGCCTACATTCCCGTGGGTTTTGTCAAAAGCAACTGAAGGATCGGAAGGAAATTTCAACACCAGGTTGCCACGTTCAATTTTGGGAGTACTTACCATGAGCAAATCATCTTCATGAGTACAACCATTGATAAAATATCCCATTCCTGAAATGAGAATCAAGGCAAACAGGAGGGATTTGCTTTTAAAGAATTTTAGAACTTTCATAAATTTTTTTTTCAGAAGTGATGAATCAGTTAATTTTCAGACCCAAAAGTATCTATGGCATAAGTGGAGATTTATGATACCCGTTGGGGCATCTGTATGATCCGTGTCAGGATTAGAACATTCAACTGAGATTCTGTTGTAGAAATGAGCTACAGATATGATTTAAATCATCTTTCGAAAAAAACTCACAGAAAAAGTCCGTGGAAACAACTTCAATCAATTCCTGAATTGGGTATTGATTTCTTAAAGTTTTTTAGCGGTACCCTTATGATTATAGGAAGGTCAGGGAGTTTTCTTTTTCATTGAAGCATACACACAATTTACCAGCTGCATTAACCAATAACAAGGCTTATCATCAAATGAAATATTGGAAAAACTCAAATGGAGCTTCACAAAATAAAACATGGTGGCCGGAAACTATATTATCGAGACTTAGAAATATTGAGTTACCATATATATTATAATGATCCCTGCCTGAAGATCACCAGATCCAAGTAGAACTAAGATGCATGAGTATTTGATCCCCCGCGGCACAGGAATCTTTAAAAGCTGTTAACTCCAATAGTGAAAATTGAAAACTGAATTATTTGCAATAGCAAATTGATTCTATTTCTCCTTATCCTGCGCCTTTATTTGTTCTTCATCTCCAACCATCACAAGCGACATTTTATCCGGATCGATATATTTCTTAACCATTGCAGAAACTTCTTCGGGAGTAACTGCGTAAATATTTTTTACCATATCTGAAAGATAACTATCGCTTAGGCCGAAATGATCCATAAAATTCAATTGTCCGATGATATTGTCAGGAGAAGAATTTTTAAGAATATAAAGACCCGCTTCATTTCGTTGTATTCCCAACATCTCCTGCTGAGATGGGATAGTATCAGCAAGCCTCAAAATCTCTTTTTTGATTTCACTGATAGCATCTATGGTATGTTCACTCGTAATATCGGCATCCTCATACCAAACACTTATTCCCGGCATATTGTTGATAGTGCTGAATGGAGAATAGGTATAACCTTTGTCTTCGCGGATGTTGCGTGTGATACGCGAACCAAAAGACCCTCCCAAGAGGGAATTGGCAATCGTTAGCTTCATGTAATCCGGATTTTTCGGATCAATGACGGGCAATCCCATAAACACAGTGGTTTGAGGTGCACCTTTCCGGTTGATGATGGCAGTCTGTGGTTTGTATTTAAAGTTATCATCGGGATAAGTAGCACCCGATCCTTGTTTCCAGCCTTTGAACGCAGCTTCGATGGCTTTGCTTACTTCTCCTTCATTAAATACACCGGCTACATACAACACGGCTCTTTTGGCTCCGAAATTTTCTTCATAAAACTTTTTCACATCGCCGAGTGTATAATCGTCCAGCATTTCGTTCGTAGGAAACATCCTCCCATAAGGACTGTTATTCCCATAAATAATTTCCGAAAATTTCGCCTGTGCCATCAATTGCGGTTCTTCTTTCTGCACAGCCAGGTTTCTTTTAAAATCATTTTTTATCCGATTCAATTGGGATTCCGGAAATGCAGGATGCATCACTAAATCAGAAATTAATTTTATTAAATCAATCACGTTTTCTGACAATGCTGAAGCCGAGACTGAAAATTGATAGGATCCTGAATGGATTCCAATACTTCCTCCCATCTCTGCAATTTTTCTTTGCAATTGTCCGGCATTCATCGTCTCAGTTCCCTGTTCCATCATCCGGGCAAGCACATCAGAAAGCCAGACCTGATGGTCATTTTCATTCATTTCCCCTGTTTTTAAGGAAAGCAATACGGTCACTTTGGGAACCTGGCCATATTGCACAAGTGTAGCACGCATGCCATTGCCAAGTGTAATTTGTTTTTTGGCGGGCAACACAAAATCTTTAGGAGCCTTTGGAGCGGGTGGCGTTTCTTTTTGCGCATTGACTTGCGGTAAACAAAAAAGGATGCCGAAGGAGACGATGCTGAATATTTTTAAGTATTTCATTATTGTTGCTTTTAAATTGATTAAATCTTTAGAAAGAACAATTATTTAGGGTTTGATTTGGATGCAGGTTGAATGATCAATGTTGTTCTGTTCCCCGGCCGTAAATATTCCTTTACGGTTTTTTTTATCATTTCCGGTGTCACATCGTCAAACCGGGAAACGAGCTTATTCACTTCCTCAGGATTATTGTCAAACAAAGCATAGGAAGCGAGCAAATCCATTCTGCCAAAACCCCAGTTTGATCCCAACAAATCATATAATGATGATCTCATTTTCGTTTTTGCCAATTTAAGATCCGACTCCGGTAAACGATTAAGATAGTTTACTGCCTTGTTAAACTGAGCCATAATGGAATCAGGAGAGGTGGAAGGATCATAAATAAAATCGGCCATCCACAACATTGGGCCGTTATAATCAAACATGTTTCCGAGGTAATTGATCCCTCCGTTCACAACTGAAGTATAACCCTTATCCTGCACAAGATATTGGTACAATTTGCTGTCCTTTCCCTGTACCAATAATTGGTCTATCAACCCCATTGCAAAATATTCAGGTGTATTTTTCCCGGGCATTTTATAGGCAACTGCAATGGCTGGTTTATTGGCAAGGCTATCCACTTTGGTAAACCGCTGATCTTTATTTTGTCGCGGTTCACTCAAATCAGGTTTCGGTGGCAATTTTACAGAAGGAATATTTCCAAAATATTTGCCAATCCACGCCTTCGTCTGAGGGATATCAAAATCACCACAAATAGACAGTACCGCATTGTTCGGCGCATAATAGGTTTTGAAAAATTCAGAAGCCTCGCTTAAAGTGGCGGCGTCAATATCTTTCAAATCGCCATAAAAATTATGAGAATTGTACCAGTTTCTGTTGGCATATTGCGGCATATCCAACCATGGGAATCCACCATAAGGCCTGTTGAGCACATTCACCTTTACTTCATTTTTTACAACACCCTGTTGATTGGTGAGGTTGTCCTGCGAAATGTCAAGACCTTTCATCCGGTCTGCCTCCGCCCACAAAATAGTCTCAAGAGTATTGGATGGGATTATCTCATAATAGTTTGTAAAATCAAAACGGGTAGAACCATTTAATACCCCACCATTATCTTCCACAAGTTTGATAAATTCCATCTTGCCCAGGTTTTTAGACCCCTGAAACATCAGGTGCTCAAACAGATGGGCAAAACCCGTACGGCTTCTCGGTTCAATTCGAAAACCAATATTATAATAAATCCCCACCAATGCAACCGGCGCGGTTTTATCCTGCGAAAGAACCACTTTTAATCCGTTGGGAAGTTTATAATATTCAATAGGGAAATTCAAAGAGGTTTGAGCTGCCGAAGAAAACCCTCCGGCAAAAAACAGGCAAACCCAAAGAGCCGTCAGGGAACGTTTGATTCTCTTATTCATAATTCAAATTTTTGTTTATCAGTTTTTTGGAATGAAAGATCAATTACCTGAAAACAGGATGATTCGATACATAGTTACCAGGTTAAATTTGGAGGACTATGTGCTCACAATATAAATCCTTACAACTATTTTCCATAACATTTTTTATTTATATGGAAGATTTGAGTGGTAATTGGTAAATTTCATGTTGTCCAATTTTTACCCGGCCAGGATCACCAACGATAACAACCGTGGTTTTGTTTTCTTGCCAATTTCCTCTACTTTTGCGCGCCTGAGGTGGATTTGTTTATTGTTCAACCTCGTCTGAAACAGAAAAACAGAACTGAACTAATAAACGTTCCTACTCTCAAAATGCGGATTCGTTTATCAATCATTTTTTCTGTGCAGATGCCCCTTGCAATAAAGGCTTCATTTAAATATGAGAATTACAAAAACATTTCGCCAGTTTTACGAGAGTGAAAAGAGTGGTGCTCTTCTTCTTGCCTGTACCGTTTTGTCTTTGTTATTAGCTAATTCTTCTTTTCTGGGCGAATCTTACGTTTCCTTCTGGCACACACACATCGGAATGATGTCGATTGAGCAATGGGTGAATGATGCACTCATGGCCGTTTTTTTCCTGATGATCGGTCTGGAACTAAAACGTGAATTGTTGGTCGGGGAATTATCTTCACCCAGAACAGGTTTACTGCCTGTCTTTGCAGCTTTGGGCGGTATGGTTATCCCGGTTATTATTTATCTTTCTTTAAATGCAGGCACAAATACCATCCATGGATTTGGAATTCCAATGGCCACAGACATCGCTTTTGCTCTCGGTGTTTTATCACTTCTCGGAAAGAGTGTTTCTTTTCCTTTGAAAGTTTTTCTGACAGCCATTGCAGTGATCGACGATTTAGGAGCCATATTGATAATTGCCCTGTTTTATTCAGGAAATATTTCATGGACAAGCCTGGCGCTGGTTGCCGTTTTGTTTTGCATTTTGCTTTTGCTAAACCGGTTGAAAATAAACAGCATTTACATCTATCTGCTTTTGGGAGCAGTCATGTGGTATTTCATGTTCAAATCAGGTGTTCATGCTACGCTTTCAGGAATCCTTCTGGCCTTTGTTCTTCCCTTTCAGAAAGGAACAAAAAAATCTTTATCCTACAGAACGCAATTGTGGCTGCATGCTCCTGTCGCAATGATTGTACTTCCCGTTTTTGCTCTCGCAAATACAGCCATTGTTTTTGGCCCGCAATGGGATACCGGACTATTGACGGCAAGTAGCCTTGGAATTATTCTCGGATTGGTTTTAGGGAAACCCATCGGGATATTTCTTTTCAGTTTTTTTTCAGTGAAATCCGGAATGACAAAATTGCCCGAAGGCGTAAAATGGAATCAGGTTTTGGGAATCGGATTATTGGCCGGTATTGGTTTTACGATGTCCATTTTTATAACGCTTCTCGCATTCACTGACGAATCCCATATTACAGAATCCAAAATATCCATTTTATGCGGATCTCTCATTTCCGGAATTGCCGGCTATGTCTGGCTCAAAATGATATTGCAAAAAAAGAATAAAAAAATTATCAACGTTTAGAAAAATGAATCAAATGAAATCACATCCCATTGTTGATTTGCTCGAAAAGCGCATTCTCATCATTGATGGCGCTATGGGAACTCAAATCCAGGGGTTCAAACTGACAGAAGAAGATTTTCGCGGTGAAAGGTTTAAAGATTCCAAAAAACTATTGAAGGGCGACAATGATTTGCTGAGCATCACACGTCCGGATGTGATTGAATCCATTCACCTGTCTTATCTTAATGCAGGCGCTGATATTATCGAGACCAATACCTTTAACAGCACTGCCATATCCCAAGCCGATTATGAAATGCAAAGCCTGGCTTATGAATTGAATGTAGCTGCCGTTAAATGTGCAAAGAACGCAATTGAAAAATTTAAAAAAGACAATCCGGATACCGGCCCGAAATTTATTGCAGGAGCCATTGGACCCCTCAACAAAACACTGAGCCTTTCACCCGATGTCAATAATCCAGGGTTCAGGACCGTGACCTTTGATGAGGTTTCAAATGCTTATTACGATCAGATTCGCGGATTATCTGATGGCGGTGCAGACCTGCTATTGATAGAAACCATTTTTGATACGCTGAATGCCAAAGCAGCGATCTATGCCATCAAAAAATATTTTCACGACACCGGTAAAGAAGAACTTCCGGTAATGATTAGTGGTACAATAACCGATGCCAGTGGCAGGACATTAAGCGGGCAAACGCTGGAAGCTTTCTTCACTTCCGTTTCACACGCTAAACCCCTGAGCGTTGGATTGAATTGTGCGTTAGGCGCTAAAGAAATGCGCCCATACATTCAGGAGTTGAGCGGCATTGCACCCTGCTTCACATCAGCTTATCCGAACGCCGGTCTGCCAAATGCTTTTGGAGAATACGACGAAACGCCTGAGGTGACATCACACTTCCTTGAAGAATGGGCCAAAGAAGGATTTCTCAATATTGTAGGAGGTTGTTGTGGTACAACACCGGAACATATACGACATATTGCAGAGGCCGTGAAGAAATATCATCCACGCCCTATTCCTGAATTAGTTAAAGCTTAGCATAACATTAATGCACAAACGAAATAAAAGAATCAATGAGTAGCATACATCCTTTTTTGCGCTTATCCGGCCTGGAACCGCTCGTCATCCGGCCCGATTCTCTTTTTCTGAATGTCGGGGAAAGAACCAATGTCACAGGTTCAAAAAAATTTGACCGGCTCATCAAAGAAGAAAAATACGAAGAGGCATTGTCTGTTGCACGGCAGCAGGTGGAAAACGGAGCGCAGGTGCTCGATGTCAATATGGATGATGCATTGCTCGACGGAGAAAAAGCCATGGTCAAATTCCTAAACCTTCTTCAATCAGAACCTGATGTCGCCAAAATCCCGATCATGATTGATTCATCAAAGTTTCACATCATCGAAGCCGGGTTGAAGTGTGTGCAGGGAAAATGCATCGTTAACTCCATTTCCCTGAAAGAGGGTGAAGAGATATTCGTTCATGAAGCTTTTATCTGCAAATCTTTTGGAGCAGCCGTTATCGTCATGGCATTCGACGAAAAAGGCCAGGCTGACAATATTCCGAGAAGAATTGAAATTTCAAAAAGAGCTTACAAGATTCTAACTGAAAAAGTGGGAATGGATCCGGAGGATATCATTTTCGATCTCAATATTTTTCCTGTGGCTACGGGTATAGAAGAACACAATAACAATGCTGTAGATTTTATTGAAGCTACAAAAGAAGTGAAAAAGCTGATGCCCCTGACACACGTCAGCGGTGGAGTCAGCAATCTTTCTTTCTCATTTAGGGGAAACAATGCCGTAAGAGAAGCCATGCATTCTGTTTTTCTGTATCATGCCATCAAAGCAGGAATGGATATGGGAATTGTCAACGCAGGCCAATTGCAGATTTATGAACAAATCGAACCTCAACTTAAAGATTTAGTTGAAGATGTTATTCTTAACAGAAATCCCGACTCAACAGACAGGCTTTTGGCATTTGCCGAAACGGTAAAACAGAAAGGGAAAGTTCAGGTAAAAGATGAATCCTGGAGAAAAGAACCTGTAGAAAAGAGACTGGCCCATGCGCTCGTCAATGGTATTACCGATTATGTTGAAGCAGATACCGAAGAGGCCAGACAAAAATATCCCAAGCCCCTCGACGTCATTGAAGGGCCGCTGATGGACGGCATGAATGTGGTAGGTGATTTGTTTGGGAGCGGAAAGATGTTTTTACCTCAGGTGGTAAAGAGTGCTCGAGTCATGAAAAAAAGTGTGAACTATTTATTCCCGTTTATTGAAGCTGAAAAAGAGAAACTCAAAAAGGAAAATATTGCAAAAGGAATCCTTTCCGAAAAAGAAGAAGGCGCTGCCAAAATTCTGATGGCAACTGTGAAGGGTGATGTGCACGACATCGGAAAAAATATTGTGGGTGTGGTTCTCGGATGCAACGGTTATGAAGTGATTGATATGGGTGTGATGGTTCCTGCAGAAAAACTTCTGGCAAAAGCCAAAGAAATTAATGCGGCAATGATCGGTGTGAGCGGATTGATTACACCCTCTCTGGATGAGATGGTGAATGTGGCCAAAGAAATGAAGCGCAACAATTTTGATATTCCACTGCTCATCGGCGGCGCTACCACAAGCCGTTTACACACTGCTGTCAGAATTGCCCCGGAATACGACAATGGTGTTGTGCATGTACTTGACGCAAGCAGAAGTGTAACCGTTGTTGGGAATCTCCTCAATAAAGAAGTCAAAAAGCAATACCTGAAAGACATACACGAGGAATATGTAAAACTGAGAGAAGATTTTGCAAACAAACGAGCCAACAAACCCATGGTTTCTTTTGAAGAAGCCAGGAAGAATAAGTTCAAAACAAACTGGGAAAACTATCAACCTGTAAAACCAAACTTTCTCGGTGTAAAATCTTTCACGGATTATGACCTGAAGGAAATCGTGAAGTTTCTGGATTGGCAACCGTTTTTTATTGCATGGGAATTGCACGGAAAATTTCCTCAGATTTTGACGGATAAAGTAACGGGAGAGGCGGCCTCAAAACTTTTTGAGGATGCACAGGCGCTGTTGAAAAAGATTATCGATGAGAAATGGCTTACCGCCAATGGTGTTATCGGGATCTGGGAAGCTGAGGCCGTTGCCGATGATTCGGTAGTCATTTCCACTCCGGAAGAAAAAGTAAGACTTGAATTTTTGCGCCAGCAAATGAAAAAAGCTTCCGGGCAACCCAACCTTTCCCTTGCCGATTTCATAAAACCGGGGGGCGGAGATTACATGGGCGCTTTTGCTGTTTCAATCCATGGTATTGAACCCTACCTCGAACAGTTTATTAAAGATTCTGATGATTACAATAAAATAATTTTGCAGGCAATTGCCGATCGGTTGGCCGAAGGATTTGCAGAGATGATGCATGCGCGTGTAAGGCGGGAATTCTGGGGATATGCAAAAGATGAAACTTTGAGAAATGACGAACTGATCAAGGAAATGTATGCAGGTATTCGCCCGGCGCCCGGCTATCCGGCCTGTCCCGACCATACCGAAAAACGGAAACTTTTTAAATTGTTGCGCGCAACTGAAAAGGCAGGAATAATTTTGACAGATGCCCTGGCCATGTATCCGGCTTCTTCAGTATGCGGATGGTACATCGCGCACCCGGAAAGCAAATATTTTGGTGTCGGAAAAATTTCCAAAGACCAGGTAGAGGATTTTGCAAACCGCAAAAATATTCAGGTTGGAGAAGTAGAAAAATGGTTAAGGCCGCAATTGGGTTATGACATTTAGCAACCTCTAACAGTGATGGATATACGTATATTAACATACAATGTAAACGGAATCAGAGCCGCCGTACGCAAAGGTTTTCTGGATTGGCTCAAAACCGATCCGGCGGATATCATTTGCCTTCAGGAATTGAAAGCCCAGGAAAAGGATATCGATAAAAAAGTTTTCGAAAAACTCGGATATCAAACCTATCTTTTTCCGGCACAGAAAAAAGGGTACAGCGGCGTGGGCATTCTGTCCCGCATCAAACCCGACGATGTAGAATATGGCCAGCACAATCAACTCAGCGATAATGAAGGCCGTGTACTCAGAGCAGATTTTAAAGAACTGAGTGTAATCAGCGCCTACTTCCCTTCAGGAACCATGGGAGAGGTAAGGCAAAATTTCAAATACAACTGGCTGGATGATTTTCTTCACTATGTAACCCAACTCAAGAAAAAGAAAACAAAACTGGTTATCTGCGGAGATTACAACATTGCCCACAAAGAAATAGACATTCATAATCCGAAAGGGAATAAAAAATCTTCGGGTTTCCTGCCTGAAGAAAGAGCCTGGATGGATACCTTTTTTAAACATGGTTTTCTTGACGGATTCCGCTTAATCAATCAGGAACCCAATCAATATACATGGTGGTACCAGTTGCGCCCCTCACTAAGACTTGAAAACAAGGGTTGGAGAATTGACTACATAAGCCTTACAAAAAATCTCAGGAGCAACGTTGAGGATGCAAAGATTCTTCCCCAGATCAAACACAGCGACCATTGCCCCGTTGTTCTAACCTTTAAATTTTAAGGTATGTACACAGTAAATATTACATTCAAAGTTTCCCACACCGTCTATGATGCATGGCTTGCCTGGATGCAGGAAACATGGATTCCAATGTTATTTCCCGGTGATGATAAAGCGGATCACCGGCTGAGCAGGCTTCTGGGACATCCGGATGAAGATGGCGCCACCGTTGTGTTTCAGATGTTCCTGCCCTCTCGGGGATTTCTGAATCAATACCTTGAAATCAGGCAACAAAAACTCCACAAAAATATCAGCGACAAATGGGGAGAACACGTTTTATTCTTTCAAACTGTGCTTGAAGAAATCTGAGAATTTGCCTGAAATACCGCAGTGGTATGTCTTACAGGCTCTTTTCGGAAAACAGATCAATTTCAAAAGAAGACAACAAATACAGGGGCGTGAACAAACGTAAAATCTGCATGCCAAAAAACCGAGATTTCTACGACCCTTTATTCTTGCGGCTTTGCGAGGAAAAATAGTGTAAAAATATTTTTGAGAAAACATTATTTACATTAAAAACCATATATATTTGCCACGTTTAAAAAAATATAAACATTTCAAAACATGAACAAATCTGAATTAATCGCAAAGATGGCAGAAGACGCAGGTATCACCAAGACTCAGGCAAATGCTGCTTTAGATTCTTTCACCGGTGCTGTAACTAAAACACTGAAAGGTGGCAACAAAGTTACACTGGTAGGATTCGGTACCTTCTCTGTCAGCAAGAGAGCTGCCCGCAATGGCCGCAACCCTCAAACTGGTGCTACGATTAAAATCAAAGCAAAGAAAGTTGCAAGATTCAAACCAGGTAAAGAACTATCTTCTAAAATCTGACCACTGGATTTAAAATCTTAAAAGCAAGATGCAAAATTTGTATCTTGCTTTTTTATTAATATTATAACGATGGGAAAAGGAGACAAAAAAACAAAAAAGGGCAAAATTTTTATGGGTTCCTTCGGCAATAAAAGACCGGCTGGAAAAAAGAAACCAGTCATTCAGGCCGCAGATAAACCTGCTGAAAAACCCGCAGGAAAATCTAAAAAATAATTCAGGGAGCCAACCGCTCTATTTTCCAAAGGCCATCTTCTTTTGAATACAACAATCTGTCGTGCAGCCTTCCGGGCCTGCCCTGCCAGAATTCTATTCTCTTTGGCACCACAATAAAACCGCCCCAGAAATCAGGACGAGGAATTTCTTTTCCGGAAAATTTACTTTCAATTTCTTTTTCCCTGTTCTCAAGGAAATCTCTGCCGGGTATCACCTGGCTCTGTGGCGATGTCCATGCACCCAACCTGCTCTCGACCGGGCGGGTTATAAAATAAGCATCACTTTCTTCTGGTGAAATTTTTGAGGCGCGGCCTTCCACTCTGACTTGTCGTTCAAGTTCTCTCCAAAAAAACAATAACGCCACCGAAGGATTTGCAATTAACTCTTTTCCTTTCCTGCTCTCATAATTGGTATAAAAAACAAATCCATCATCATGAATGGCTTTTAATAAAACGGTTCTCGCCGAGGGGTTTCCCTGCTTATCACAGGTGGCAATCGTCATTGCATTTACCTCGTCCGGATTTGATGCAAGTGCATCATTCCAC
The DNA here is from genome assembly GCA_017307735.1 of Chitinophagaceae bacterium. GTDB lineage: Bacteria > Bacteroidota > Bacteroidia > Chitinophagales > Chitinophagaceae > Ginsengibacter. The sequence goes on along the minus strand of JAFKGR010000010.1, from coordinate 79,874 downwards.
CACTTTTCAAATTGCCTGATGGGATCGGGCAGTGCGTCTGCCTCATTCAACTGGAACTTGTGGTAAACTTTGCGAATACCCGAAATAGAAGGATGGTCAGCCATGTTGAAATTTTTTTACAAAATTAACCCACATTGGTAATCTTTACCAATGAGGTATTCTTCAATATAAAACAGGCCCAACCATCTCCTCCCGGCATATAGCCCGGGATTTAAGACTGTGTCGTAACATCCGGAGGAGGAGGATTTTCCGTACTGCCCTGATTTCCCAAACGATCCTCTACCGATTTCTTTAAACTGTCAAATCCTGTTTTCAAATTATCGGAAGGTGACTTGAAAAGAAAAGCTGAAGCCACAATTCCGATGGATGCAATGGCACACAGATAGGCTCCGAATCCGATAAACTCTGAGCCCATAAAACTGTTTGAAGATTTACCATAATAAATCACTACAATCAGTAGAGGAATGATGCCGAGAATCAGTGTCAGCATCCACAACGATTTATCAATGTTTTGTTTTTGATTGCCATAAAGAGCAATCAGACCTACGATAACAAAACAGAAAAAACCGAGAATACCCCAGTCATGCATACCGTTGGCAGATTGGGTAAAACCCATCATAGAAATGGAAAACCAGGGAAGAAACATGGAGATGAAACCGACCGCAGCCGAAATAAGGACAAATTTCCTTTGCTTGCTCATTGTTTTGAAATCCATAACCGAAAGTTTTAAATGATTAAAAAAATATTGTTGGAATTCAGGGAAAGCAGCAGGTGAGCTGAATAGGTAAATTAGAAACTAAAAGTAATTACAAAAGTTAATATAATGATTAATTAAATGTATTTTTTTACTAAAAGAGAAGAAACGGTTGACTTCTTTTCTAAGATGAGCCGTCTTTTTTTATGGAAAAAGGTTTTGAATAATGAGGATGGCAAAAAATGACTTATTAAAATTTCGGATAAACAAACCTGTTACTGCTTATGCACTCTGGTCTGTTGGATCATCAATTCCAAATCGGCAATCATACGGGTTTTTTCTTCTTCGTAAACATTTACTTTGCTTTCGAGTTCATTAAATTTCATTAATTTTTTTTCTACTTCAGCCTGCTTGATTGCCATTTCGGTAATCTGCCGTTTGAGGCCTTCGTTTTCGCTCTTCAATGAAACATATTCCGATTCGGTCTGCGAGGATTGCTGGCGCATTCTCGCTTCTTTCTGCAATTGTATTTCGAGTTCCTTTCCTCTTTCCACTGAAGCTTCCAGTTCCCTTTGCAATTCAAGGATTGTATTTTGCATCGATTGAATATCGTTCAGCCGGGCATCATAATCACTTTTTAAAGTAGAGAATTCCCCGGAATCCTTTTTCATCGATTCCATTTCTTCTTTCAAAGATTCCAACTCCTGCTGGGCGGCATCCAATTCATTTTCCAGTTTTTCCTTCTTTTCATTTTCCTCATAAAACAATTCCTTCCAGTCTTCTTCATCCTGGGATTTTTCCTTTACAGAAGATGTTACAGGTTGTGTTTTGCCGGAACTCATCAGGTTCAGTTTTTCCTGAATCTTATTAAACTGAAGTTCATAATAGGCATTTTGATCTTCTATGGTTTTCATTTTCGATTTGATTGTACGAAGTGTTTCCTGAAGATAAGACAAGTCAGAAGGGGTAAAATTTTTGAACATAGAGAATTTTTTGTCGTTAGAAAGCAGATTAAAGTTGCTAACCATCATTCTCCACGCAAAAATGAGGCATGCTATCAGTACGATAAGGGATACAATCCAGATCCACATATTATGGGTTTAAACAGTAAACTCCATGGGGGCTATGTTTGGTGATTTTTCAAAGGATTGGGATTGGGTTTTGTCCGATAAATCGACAAAACATTTGCCAAAATAATAAAAATTATCCGGTTACCAAAGTTCCAACTTTTTCGCCGGTGACCACTCTCAAAAGTGTCCCTGGTGTATTCATATCAAAAACAATAATAGGCAGCTTATTTTCCATACACAAGGTAAAGGCCGTCATATCCATTACTCTCAGATTTTTTGCAATGCATTCAGCAAACGTTATTTTCCCGAATTTCTTTGCAGATTTGTCTTTTTCAGGATCCTTGTCATAAATCCCATCTACCCTTGTCCCTTTGAGAATCGCATCCGCCTTAATTTCAATCGCCCTCAAAGAACCGGCGGTATCGGTTGTAAAATACGGATTGCCCGTGCCTGCCCCAAAAATTACCACACGCCCTTTTTCAAGATGCCGGATAGCGCGCCTGCGGATATAGGGTTCTGCTACCTGCTCCATTTTAATAGCGCTCTGCAAGCGGGTATAAATCCCGATTCTTTCCAATGCACTTTGCAGCGCCATCCCGTTGATTACTGTTGCCAGCATTCCCATATAATCTCCCTGCGCACGCTCGATACCTGTTTCCAGCTCATTCATCCCTCTGTAAATATTTCCACCACCAATAACAATGGCTACCTGTACACCAAGTTCGGTCAGCAATTTGATGTCTTGTGCATATTGCGACAATACACGGGGATCAAGGCCAAACTTGTCTTCGCCCATTAAAGATTCGCCGGAAAGTTTCAGCAATACTCTTTTAAACTTTGGAAGCATAATATAATAATCGGGAATAATTTGAATCGGGGTGCAAGATAAGTAAATTGAAAAAGTCTGCAAGGCAAAAGTGCTTTACGATTTTCAAAAGACAAAAAAATCAAAGTTTTTTTGGGTAGATTCACGTTCTTTATAAAAAAAATATGAGATGGATATTACTATCAGCCAGATGCAATCCTCCGTTGACAATTGGATAAAGACTTACGGAGTCAGGTATTTCAATGAACTTACCAATCTCGGTATCCTGATGGAGGAAGTTGGCGAATTAAGCCGGGTAATGGTGAGAAAATACGGAGAGCAATCTTTTAAGAATAAAGAAGCCGAACTGAAGCTGGAAGATGAAATGGCCGATGTACTTTGGATATTGGTTTGCCTGGCCAATCAGACAGGAGTAGATTTGACTGCTGCATTTCAAAAAACCATTGAGAAAAAAACTAACCGGGACAAAGCCCGCCATTTAAATAATCCAAAACTAAAGTAGGGCGATATCATATCCTTTTCACTCAATACTGTACCTTTACAGGCTCTTAAAAGTTTTTTTTAACTAAAAGATAGAAAATGGCAAGCACCCATGTAAGGCAATTTTTGGATTTTGAAAAACCTATTAAAGAGCTTTACGACCAGATAGAAGCAAACAGGAAACTTGCAACCAAAAACAACACTGCCGATTACGACAAAATCAATGCCTCACTTGAGAACCAGATTCTTCAGAAAAGAAAAGAAATCACCGAAGGGCTGACTCCGTGGCAAAGGGTACAACTAAGCCGGCATCCTGACAGGCCCTATACGTTGGAATATATTGTAAAAATCTTTTCTAATTTCGTTGAACTGCACGGTGACAGAAATGTAAAAGATGACAAGGCTATGGTGGGTGGGCTGGCCCAGTTGGATGGCGAAACGGTAATGGTTATCGGCCAACAAAAAGGAACCAATACAAAAATGCGCCAGATGCGCAATTTCGGCATGGCCAATCCGGAAGGATACAGAAAAGCGCTCAGGCTGATGAAACTGGCAGAAAAATTCAATTTCCCGGTCATTACCCTGATTGATACTCCGGGCGCTTATCCGGGACTGGAAGCTGAGGAAAGAGGACAGGGAGAAGCGATTGCCCGAAATATCTATGAGATGATGCGGTTGCGCGTTCCCATCATCTGCGTCGTCATTGGAGAAGGAGCCAGTGGAGGGGCTTTGGGAATCGGAGTCGGAGATAAAGTACTTATGCTTGAAAACGCCTGGTACACTGTAATCTCACCTGAAAATTGCAGCTCGATTTTGTGGAGAAGCTGGTCGCACAAAGAAACCGCTGCCGAACAACTGAAACTGACATCGGGCGATATGTTCAATTTCAAACTGGTGGACGGAGTGGTAAAGGAACCCTTTGGAGGTGCACATTGGGACTATGATGAAGCAGCTAAAAATCTCAAGGATTATATCAAACCCATTCTAAAAAAACTGGAAGCTGAGGATCCGCAGACTCGTGTTGACAAACGTATCCAGAAGTTTATGAACATGGGTTCGTATCTGGAAGAAAAAAAATAAAAATATAATACAATGTCTTTAAGAGATCAGCTCCGGGGCACCGGAGTAGCAATTGTCACTCCTTTCAGAAAGGGGAAAGTGGACTATGATGCTTTGGGTAAGCTGATAGAACATCTTATCCGCAACAAAGTAGAGCACATTGTAACGCTGGGCTCTACCGGGGAAACACCTACGCTTTCAAAAGAAGAAAAAAAAGAAATCTCAACCTTCACACTCAAAAAAGTAAACAAGCGGGTACCTGTTGTCATTGGTATTGGCGGAAATAATACACACAATATCCTGGACTCATTAACTCATGATGACCTGAACGGATTCACAGCCATACTCAGCAGCAGCCCTAATTATAACAAACCTTCGCAGGAGGGCATCTACGAGCACTACAAAGCCATCGCGAAAAATTCTCCGCTACCCGTGATTGTATATAATGTCCCCGGTCGTACCGGAAGCAACATCACGGCTGCCACGACGCTTCGCCTGGCCAATGATTTTGAAAAAATTGCAGGCATAAAGGAAGCCAGCGGCAACATGGTTCAGTGCATGCACATCATACAAAACAGACCAAAGGATTTTCTGGTAGTGAGTGGCGACGACCACATCACACTTCCTCTTGTAGCCTGCGGATTTGATGGTGTGATAAGTGTTATTGCCAATTGCTTCCCTAAAGATTTCAGTGAAATGGTGCGGCAGGCATTGAAGCACGATTTTAAAAAGGCCCAGGCTGCACATTACAAATTGCTCGATGCCATCGATTTGCTTTTTATAGAAAATAATCCGGCAGGTGTAAAATGTTTTTTGGCTGAAATGGGTTTTATTCAAAATGAATTGAGATTGCCGTTGGTTCCTCTCAGTAAAAACTATCATGCCCGGATTAAAACCTTCCTGAAGAATTACGAGGGATGAGAAGGATGCTGTTGTTTATTTTTTTGATTATGCTATCGACTGAAGAAGGGAATGCGCAAAACAAACTGACCATCATTATTGATTCCATGCCGGCAAAACCAGGGGCCAATTTTTTTCTTGCAGGAAATTTTAATACCTGGAATCCCGGGGATAAATCATCAGAGTTTCAATACGAAAATAACCAGTGGGTTCTCATTAAAAATATTCCATCAGGCCATTACGAATTCAAAATAACAAGGGGCGATTGGAAAACCGTTGAAGAACATAAAGATTATTCTCCCATGAATAACCGCACACTCGAACTTTCAGGAGATTCAACGATACATTTAGTTGTAGGCGCCTGGGCAGATGACCGTCCCGGTGGAAATAAACTGGAAACACACACTGCTTCCCCGCAAGTGCACATTCTCGATACCGCATTCAACATGCCGCAACTGGGCAGAAGGCGGCGTATCTGGATTTACCTGCCCAAAGATTATGCAACAACCAAAAAGAAATATCCCGTACTCTACATGCAGGACGGACAAAATGTATTTGATGCCGCCACTTCCTATTCTGGCGAATGGGGTGTGGACGAATACCTTGACACCATCAAGAACCAATGTGAAGAATCTATTGTAGTTGCCATCGATAATGGATTGAACAAAAGAATGAACGAGTACAACCCGTGGGATTTTCAGAATTTCGGAAAAGGGGAGGGAGAAGAATATGTGGATTTTCTTGTACAAACTCTCAAACCCTATATTGATGCACATTTCCGGACATTGAAAAGTAAAAAAAACACTTCCATCGCCGGAAGCAGTATGGGCGGGCTTATCAGCCTTTTTGCAGCATTGAAATATCCGAAAGTATTCGGAAGTGTCGGTGTATTCTCTCCCGCATTCTGGACAGCATCCGGAATTGACAGTACTGTTTTGGCGGATGCCAAAAAATTAAAAGCAAGATTATTTTTTTATGCAGGGGGCAAAGAGGGCGGAACCATGATCCCGGATATGAAACGCATCGAAAAGGAAATCAAAAAAGAAAGCAAATCCACTTCAAAGCAGGTCATAGATAACAGTGCAAAACACAACGAAGCTGCCTGGCGGGAACACTTTCCCGAGTTTTATCAATGGGTATTTTGTAAGCATTGATAAAACATTTTGGAAGGTTTCAGATAAATGAATCCCGCTTTCAAGCTTTCATTAAAGGATATCTTTTCTTATTCAATCTGTTCCGGAACCAGGCAAGAACAGAAAGGCCGAACATCCCGGCAAGGGTAATGTAAACCCAGGCAGGAATGGGCATCGGAGCGCCGGCAGCATAGGAATGCAATCCGACAAGATAATAATTGACGCCAAAATAAGTAAAGATCACAGACCAGATTGCCCAAAAACTGGCAAGATTAAAGGTCAGCCTCGTACCAAGTTTGGGAACCAATCTTAAATGAAGTACCACCGCATAAAATATTACGGATATAAAAGCCCAGGTTTCTTTGGGATCCCAACTCCAATATCTCCCCCAGCTTTCGTTGGCCCACATCCCTCCGAGAAAAGTACCAACGATAAGCGCAAATATGCCAATGGTCAGCGACATCTCATTGACAATGGTCAATTCTCTTATGGAATGTTCAATTTTCTTTGTTGGCCTGGCGCTGAATAGAACAAGTGAAAGGGCGCTTAATACAGCAGACAATCCAAAAAATCCGTAACTGGATGTGATAATGCCCACGTGAATCATAAGCCAGTAAGATTTTAAAACGGGTTCCAGCGGCGTGATCTGGGGATCAAGCATGGAACCTCCATGGGCAAATCCCATCATGATGGTGGCGACCAATGCCCCCGCCGCAGGTATGAAAGCATTGCGGTTTTTATAAAGAAGCAATCCGGAAAGAACCCCAATCCCCGAAATAAAAACGATGGCCTCGTATCCATTGCTCCAGGGAGCATGCCCCGACAAATACCATCGGACTCCTAATGCCAAACCATGAAGAGACAAGGCCGCAATCATAATCCCCAAAAAACCTTTGGTAGGGATCCGGATCATTCGATGATATCTCGACTCAGATGAAAATACTTCCGCAAATCCAAGTGCGGTCATCACCATACCCAAAAGGCTATAAACTATCATCAGCCAAAAAAATACATTCATGTGATTGTAAAGAATCTCCAGATCCACTTTGGATTTGGAAGGAGAAATCTTTTGTCCCCATACCTGCTGATAATTGCTGATCTCGTCAAGCCTTTTGTCAGCATCACTCCAGTTGCCCGTCTGAAGGCCTTTTTTGATACCATCAAAATATGCCGAAAGAAACGTATAAGCCACCGTGTCAATTCTTGAAGAATCATTATTCCCTTGCCCAAAATATATCCAGCTTCTCCAGGTTTGCGCCGGATCATTTTTAACCGGAATAACCCTGGTGTAATACCCATAAATCAGGCTGCTGAAAATATTAAAACGTTCGGTGACATTAATCAACTCCTTGTCATAATTAGACTGGTCAGCTTTCCGCTTGCTGAAGGACTGGTTAACCTGATTCCCAAGTTTATACATGCCCGTATTCGGGTCCACCAGATTTATGTACGAAGTAAACCCATCAGGATTGGCTCCTGTTTCTTTCATCAATTCATCACCGCCCTTTTTACTTACTTCGATCATGGGTTCATTCACCCAATTTCCGGGATCTACCTGCATGGATATAAACCATTGTTCAGGAGATAAACTGACATCGCCTTTTAGGTATCTGTCTTTTTTTGAAATCTTTCTCAATAGCTCGAGCGTATATGTATCCATTGGTTCTATCCGCCCCTGAAAATTCTGAACAAGCAAATGGCCAAACCTTGCTGCATGAACCGGATCGATGATCCTGTTCATAGCGAGCTGATCCCGGCTCGCAAACTGACTCGTCCTTATCATTTCCTGCTGAATGGCCGCCATAGAATCTTCTTTGGATACAACCTGTTTGTATTGGGCAAAGCCATTGGTAGTTCTCAATCCTAATCCGAGAAAGAGCAGCAGTGCAAAGATTAAAGTACCCGAATGCATTTTTTTTAAAGAATCATTCAGTTTCCGGAACCGTGTCCCTTTCCAGAAAAGCGTAAAAAACATTCCGGTAAATAAAAGGAAGTATCCGAAATAGGTTATGTAGGTTCCCCATCTGTCGGCATTGACAGAAAGAATGGTACCACTCTCATCCGGAAAATAACTGGACTGAAAAAAACGATAACCCTGGTAGTCCATCACATTGTTCATATAAATTCTGTGTTGATTCTGATTGCCATTGTCAATAACAGTAATCTTACTTTCATAAGACGATGGATTGGCAGAACCGGGATAACGTTCAAGCGTAAAATTATCGCATCGCAAATAAAAATCAGTGTGAAGTATTTTTGAACCAAATCCCAGTGAAACATTCATTCCATTTATTCTGACAGTCTTGCTATAATCCGTAAACCCTTTGCCACCATTGATTATTAAAGTATCTTTTTCGCCGCCAGAACTCAGTTCCAATTGCACAACATCCCAAAGGCTCTTATCGGTCATACTATTTTTGTCGCCGGTATAATACACAATATTTCCGCGGAAAGAATTTCCGGGAATAACAAAAGTTGTATTCTTAATTGTATAAAGTGTCCTGTGATTTAATGGCACGGTTTCATTCGGGCGGATCTTACTAATATTCCGGATAAGCTGAGCCGAATCAATTACAACTCCTATTTGCTGACCTTCCATCGACATCGCCTGTCCATCAAAGGGAGATGTAATTAAAATATTTCCATCCTTCCCGCTAAGTTGTATCGCTCCCTGAACAGGATTATTATAACTAAAAACAAGTCCGTCAATACTTTTGACTTTGCCCTCCTCAATGTAATTGTTCTCTCGGCCTCCCTGCCCTATTGATACCACATCGATCATTTTCTTTCCCGACTCTGTCAGTTGAATCGAATCTTTGGCAAGCGGGATATAATCAAGTGTTTTTAATGAAATGATCTTGTCTCCAAATTGATATTCCTGCTGAAAGGTCCTTTTGAACGGCCACCTTGTATTCTTCGCATTGAAATAAGACATCATGTAAGGGTACTTGTCAAATACCAGGCTTCCGGTACCATCATTTACATTTAGCTTGAAGTAGGTCAGATCACTAATAATTTCGTTTGTGGTCTGTCCCTGCTTAATGGGCATCTGTCCTTCAAAGCTGATGTACCGGGTGACTGCACCTCCGATAAACATAAAAATGAAAGCCAGATGAAAAACAAGTACCGGCCATTTTTCTTTTCTGGTAAGCCTGTAGGTCTTTATATTGGCAATGAACAAAACCACCAGCCAAAGCATCAAAATCTCAAACCACCTTGAATTGTAAATGAGCGCCTTTGCTGTATTTGTATCATAATCCTTTTCGACAAAAGTGGCAATTGCCATTGAAACACCATACAACAACAAAAGCACCGTCATTGTGCGGGTGGAAAACAAAATTTTTTTCAAGCGTGCCATCGGCCAAAACATTTTCTAAAATCAGATTTAAAAATTGAATCTTTCCATCAACAGATTTGCAGAGCAGCTTTTCATGCTGATATTTCGCAACCCATTCACCTCTCCATACCTTCTTTAAAAAACATCTCTCCAGGGTTTAGGACACACAATTCGCCTGAAGAGATGTGGTTTTAAAATCAAAAATCAAAATGCTACGTTATATCTTATTACACATTACTTACAATGACTTCAGGTATTCAGTGAGATCAGATTTTTCTTTTGCTGTCAATCTGAGATTTTGTACCTGATTGTACCTGTCAACTACATCGGCCAGCGTCTTGGCAGAACCATCATGGAAATAAGGCGGATGTTGCCAAATACCCCTGAGCGGAGTAACTCTCCACATCTTTGTGGCCGACCGTTTCACGTAATCTTTGTCAATGGCAACCGATGCACTTTGCGGGTGAAGCTTACCACCATAAATTACATCAGTGAACAATGGCCCATTGTGACAACTTACACAATTTGCTTTTTGCATAAAAACGACTCTGCCCCTGTTTGCAGCAGCAATATCATACGAATTGGCCGGAGCAGCGGGCGCTGATTTCGAATATTCATACGCCTGTAATGCGGGAAGCACCGAGGTAACGAGGTCATCATTTTGCCTGTAATCAACTGTCCAGGGCAGACGTGGATCAGAGAAATAACCATGTCCATGCATTTGGGTTACCGAAACATATCTGTTCCAATAAGCAACCGGACCTGCCGGTTCGTGTTCCACATCCCCATCACCTGTAAAGATTGCCTTGGGAAGGCCATACAATCCATATGCCGGTGGTATCACAACAGGATTGCTCTTCCCGTCGAAATTGAATCGGGGATCATACATTCCCGGCCCCCATGAAGCGTAGGTTGCTTTGGTCGATTGACTCAATGCCGGGGATAACGAAATAATTAGTCCGGGATTCAAATCTCTGTTTGGCCAGCAATCCAACCGGTTTCCAATACCCGGAGCAACAGAATTGTCGACTGTGGAATGACAAAGGGCACAGGTGACACCAACTCTATCCAGCGACAGCGTACCATCTGCATTCTTGCTGACCTCTCCTTTTATTCCCAAAACCGCATTGGCCTGAATCAGCAGAAGAGTTGTTTGGGGGTCATCCAAATTGACCTGGCCTTTTTCAATCGCGGTGATGACGGAAGCGGGCAATGCCGCAGCATCCACCTTCAAACCCACGCTCAGCGCCGTTTTTGGGCTTACTGCAGATTCGATAACCTTATTCATCTGCAGCTTGTCTGTCCAAAACGTTTCATCACCAAATGTCCAATAACGAAATACCTGTTTTCCTTGTTGAACTAATTGCGGATCCAACGGAGGCAAATTCAGTTCACCTTTACCGGGGGCGCTGCCATGATCCCAGGGAAAATGACCAAGGTCTAATTTGTTACAACTGGTAAGGCCAAATACAGCCATCAGCAGTACTGTAACCATAAATCCATGTTTCATAACTTTTGTTTTTTATGATGAATTTGAAATAGCTCTTTAAAAGAAACGGATGGATTCACTTGTCACAGTTTTGTAAATTATAGAGCTGTGTTTTCAGGATTGGTTACAGGAAAGTTTAAAAATTTTTTTTAACGGTTATAGCAGAACCTGAATTAATGATAAACTACAATCAATATCTGACTGATGTTTACGTAAAATAAATCTCAATGAGTCCGGATTCCAATTCGATAGAGAATGCCCCTAAATTTCAAATCCGTTTATTATTGGTGGCAATCCCGGGCTGTGGTATCACTCGTGCACAGGAGAATGCTTGAAAAAAGTTGATAGAATGATTCAAAAGAAATTTTCCCTCGCAGGGCCGCGGCAACGAAATTGGTAAAAGGAGAATTCAACGGAATTGCAGTTCAGATAAATTTCTGTTGAACAAAAAAAATTATTTACTGAAAGCATAGAATTTTTCAGGCTACCTCCAATTCATTCATTTATTTTAAGCAGAAAAGAAAACAACTCTACCTCCTGCTGTATCTTAAGTTTTTTTCTCAACCGGTAGCGTGCCAGCTCCACACTCTTGGTAGTGATGTTCATGATTTGCCCGATTTCTTTGCTGGATAAATTCAGCCTAAGGTAAGCGCAAAGCCTAAGTTCATTCGGGGTTAGCTTCGGATAGGAGTTCTTGATTTTTACCAGGAAGTTGTTATGAACCTGATCAAAGTGTAGTGCAAATTCTTCCCAACTTTCTTTTATTGTGGTCTCTCCGAGCATCCTGATAATCTTTTTATATTCCTGAGAATTCTTTTCAGAAGATCCTGTCACTTTCAATTTCAATAATTCTTCTTTCACCTTCAGCAGGCGTTCCCCGTTTTGAACCAGGCTGAATGTTGCCGAGGCCAGCTCCGTATTTTTCAACTGAATATCGGCCTCCAGCTTTTCATTTTTCAAACGGATAATTTCCTTTTCATCCCGGTCACGTTCCAACTGATTCAAATAAATGAGCCTCTTTTGTTCTTCTTCATATTTAAAGCTCTGAAGTCGGAACCTTCTTTTTTGCAAATAATATAAAAATACCAGGGCCCCTACAAAAGACAAAAAGTAAAATAGGTAGGCAGGAAGGCTTCTGTACCAGGGCGGCATAATGGAAAACCGGTAACTGTAAACCGGCGATTCTTCAACCCCCTGAACCCCCGCCTTGACACGAAAGGTGTATGTACCCTCTGATAAATTGGTGTATTCTTTTTCATTTTTGGGAGACCACACAGACCATGCGTCATCAAAGTTTTCAAGCATGTATGAATATTCTATCTGCGATTGCTTTGCAAACTCAGGAGATGAAAATGAAAAACGGATTGAATTCCAGTTGTGATTTAGTTTGGGAATTTCAGAATTTGCAAACTTCTTTTCCTGTAAAAAATCAGTGAGAAAACTACCGAAAATTGTGCTGTCATGATTGCTTACCGCATTCACACTGCTTAGCAATACCCGCACATCCCTCTTCCGCTCCTTGTATTTTTTAAGGTTTAAATGATAAAATCCTTTTTCGCCGGCGATGAAAACATTTTCCTGATTATACGGATAAATAAACTTATACTCATTGGACATTATTTTATCATTCAGCTCGGGAATGAAAATAATCGTTGGTTTTTTTGCAGAAAAATCAATAATACCCGGACGTTTGCCGGAAACAAACCAGACATTTCCCTCTTCGTCTTCTTTAAAGTACTGAACCGGAATCCCTTTCATTATCCGGTTAAAGAATTCCGAAGGAACGAAATCATCCTTTTTAGAATCATATTCAAAAATGCCTTTTCCGGTGCAAAGCACAACCCTACCCTTTACCTTAAAAATGTAATTATTATTGCTGGTGAGATAATGGTTTTTATCAGGATAAATAGTATTGGTTGGCGCTGATTCATTGGTCAGGTTTACTTTGTACACGCCCTTGTATGGATGTGCCACCCAGGCAATGTGATTATTCAGCGCTACAAACCTTGCAGATTCAAAATGGGTGTGTATAGATGGGTTGGTAAACTGCCCATGTTGAAAATAATACAGATTTATTCCATTGTAATTACCGGCTATCACAAGTTTGGATGGTAAATAATCTCCCACTGGTATAAAGGTCCAGAATCCGGATGTGGGATCGATCATTTTTGCCCGGTTATCTTCTATCTGAAAAAATCCAACATTGTGTCCCATCAATAATTTTCCATCCACTTCTGAAAGATTCCAGACCTGTCCGCTTGTGCCCGGTACCAGATGAAATTTATTCCTGATCTGGCTGAAATCTTTCTGCCCTGAAATTGCAATAGAATACAAACCATTGGAGGTGCCCAAATACAAACTGTTGTTATAGACCATCGCTGCATACCCTGTACTTTGTTCCTCATTATCGGGATAGATATGAGAGATGGCATTGTCGAACACAATCAAATTGATTCCGTTGTCCAGCCCCAACCATAGATTTTTATCCCTGTCCAAAAAAGCAGAAAGGACATTATTATTGAGCAATCCATCCTGCTTTGAAATCCATTTTACAATTTTTCCTTTCTTTGAAATGATGTAGCAACCGCCGAAATTGGTAATAATAGCAATGCGGTCATCACCCAAAAAAACTGATTTGTAAACGTTTTTCCCCGATAGTTCGCTTAGCGAAAGATGTGCAAACGGAACAAGAGTGTTTCCTGTCAGCAAATAAAGGCCGCTGGTCAATGTGGTAACTATAGAACTATCCGGAGCAATGGATGTAATAGAAGTGATCCGTGCATCACCGGGTAAATCATTCTTTTCCAGAAAGGGCATCCATTTGCCTGAAGAATATTTTAAAATTCCTTTTTGATATTCGTTGGCTATAAGTTCTCCATTACTCAACCCCAAAAAACTCCAATCTATTCCATTGAAGATTTTTATGGCGCCATTATCGAACTGAATTACCTTTTTGTTTGACCTGAAAAATACTTTATCTCCGTAAGGAATTACATCCCATACATCAGCAAATCCACGGTCATTGTCCGGAATCTTTTCTGTCAGAGATGTATATTTAAGGACTCCATTGGTTCCGGATGAAAAATAACCAATTTCACTCTGGGCGCCTATATAGATACGATTCTGCACAATGGCAAGACTTCGAACAATTGTCCCATTGGGAACTGTATATTTTTTCCAGAAATTTCCGTCAAAAGTTAACAACCCCTCATTGTTTGCAAAATACATGATACCATTTTTGTCCTGTGCAATTTTCCAGTTTTGAGTTCCTGCCCTGTACAAATCTTTCGGGAAGGAAATTACCTCAGGCATGCCAATGGTATTTTGAGCAGAAACTCTGATAATACTAATACTTAGAAATAACAATAGAAATTTTCTCATATTCCTATGACAATATTCAACAATTAAAACTACAATTTTTTTTGATGTGGTATTGATGGGTTAAAAATCAACACCCGCAAAGAACCCGGAAATTTTTGATGTGGTATTGATGGGTTAAAAAAATAGGTCAGCACCAGGAACGGGGGTAAATTGAATTCCCAAAATTGATATTTAAATCTCTCATTCTTTTTAAGTTAAAAACTGTTTCAAAAAGTCAGTTTTATTATGCAGAAATGGCCTTTATTTTTACTGATTGTTTCCCTGACCATGCAAGCTCATGCGCAAGGATTCTTGTCGGTTAAAGGACAGGATATTGTAAATGAGAATGGTAAGAATGTACTGCTGAGGGGTATCGGGTTGGGAGGATGGATGTTGCAGGAGGGGTATATGTTGAGAATTCGGGAAGATGGCCAGCAACACAACATCAGAAAAAGGATAGAGAGCCTGATCGGCCCTGAAAAAACAAGTGCATTTTATGATTCATGGCTGAAGAATTATATTAATAAGGCCGATGTGGATTCTCTGAAAGCGTGGGGATTCAATTCTATCAGGTTACCCTTACACTACAATTTATTTACCCTCCCTTCTGAAAAAGAACCCGTGAAGGGGATCAATACCTGGATAGAAAAAGGATTCAATCTTACAGACAGCCTGCTCAGTTGGTGTAAAGCCAATCAGATTTATTTAATTCTTGACCTGCATGCAGCACCTGGCGGACAGGGAAACGATTTGAATATTTCAGACCGTGATCCTTCTCTCCCTTCGCTCTGGGAAAGTGATGCCAACCAGCAAAAGACCATTGCACTTTGGAAAAAGTTGGCTACCCGGTATGCAAACGAACCATGGATTGGCGGTTATGATATTTTAAACGAACCCAACTGGGGATTTGACGATCCTGTAAATGATAAAAACGGATTAAAGGAAACCAACAATATCCCGCTGAAAAAGTTGCTGGTAGAAATCACTTCTGCAATCAGAGAGGTGGATAAAAACCATATCATCATCATAGAAGGAAACGGATGGGGAAATAATTATAGCGGAATGCTTCCACCCTGGGATAAGAACATGGTTTTGAGTTTTCATAAATACTGGAATTACAACGATCAGCATTCCATCCAATACATTCTCGATTACAGGAAGAAATACAACATTCCCGTTTGGATTGGTGAGACGGGCGAGAATTCCAATGTCTGGTACACCCAGGCTGTTAGGTTATTCGAGGAAAACAATATAGGCTGGGCCTGGTGGCCACTCAAAAAGTTAGGGAACAATAATCCCTTACAAATTCCCGATAACACATTGTATAATAAATTGCTGAATTACTGGCAGGGTAAAGGGTCCAGGCCATCTGCCGGAGAGGCTTATCAAGCCGTAATGAGTTTGTCTGAATCAGCAAAAATTGAGAATAACATCGTAAAATATGACGTCATTGATGCGTTGATTCGTCAGCCATTTTCAGACGAGTCGAAACCTTTTAAATCCCATACCATAATTCCGGGATCCATCATTCATGCAGTTGATTATGATTTGGGTGGGAACCGTATTGCCTATATGGATACAGATACCACAGATTACCATATTTCAGATGAAAGCACTGGTGGTAACCAGGGAAAAGTTTACAGAAATGATGGGGTAGATATAATACGAAGCAGCAATTCTAATAATTATTATGTCTTTAATATAGAAAGCGGAGAATGGTTGCAATATACCGTCAACTCACCGAACCAAAACAAATACCACCTAAAGTTTATTGTTCGTGGATTGAAAAGCGGAGGGCAAATTAATTTCCAATTAAACGGGAAAAGTTTGTTTACAGTGGAGGTTCCCATCGGAAATAGTTGGAGTGAGATTTCACTTCCTTCTGTAAACTTTTCTCAGGGAAAGAATATAATCAGGGTTCTTGCAGAGAAAGGTGGATTTGAATTTAAAGACATCAGGATAACCGAAAAACTAATTGAATAACAGACCAAACAATTCTGAAAAATGACTTAAAGTCTATTTAAAAAAATTTAATGACCATACTCATTTTATAATCTAAATCATACTCATTTTCTAAAATCAAAATGAAAGCTTTATGAATCGAAAAATTCCAATCTATGCTTTTGTCCTTGTACTGTTTCAATTGATAATCGGTACAGCATGGGCGCAAAGTATTGAGGTAACCGGAAGAGTAACTTCCCAGGCAACCGGAGAACCTTTATCAGGTGCCACTGTATTAATCAAAGGCACTACTACCGCAACCTCTACGGACGACAACGGATATTTCAAAATAAATACTCCCGGCCCAAATGCCTTTATTATAATATCTTTTATCGGCATGAGGTCACAGGAAATTGCCGTGCCCTCAAATGGAACTGTCAACGTTCAACTTGCCAGTTCTACGGATAACCTCCAGGAGGTAGTCGTGGTAGGATATGGCACCCAGAAAAAATCGAATGTTACCGGAGCTATTTCATCGGTCAAAGCAAGCGATTTGAAGGACATTCCTAACGGAAGAATCGAACAGGCCTTGCAGGGCCGGGTTGCGGGTGTTACCATCATGCAAAATTCCGGGCAACCAGGATCTCCTTCTACCATCAGAGTCAGAGGCATTACCACCTTTAATAATAACAATCCACTTTGGGTGGTAGATGGAGTGGTCGTAGATGCCGGAGGCATTGGCTATCTCAACCAATCAGATATAGCCTCCATAGAAGTTTTAAAAGATGCCGCTTCAGCGGCCATTTATGGTACCCGTGCAGCAGCCGGAGTAATTCTGGTAACTACAAAGAAAGGGGCCAGAGGAAAACTCACGACGAATTTCAATGGCTATTATGGAACCTCATCTCCCGAAAGAGTATTGAAACTTCTCAATGCCACCGAATATGCGGTGCTGCGAAACGAAAGTTCCGTTGCAGCGGGCAATGGAATTCCATTTCCTGATGTAACCGGACTTGGAAAGGGAACCGATTGGCAAAAGGCCATTTTCAATGATGCCGCCCAAAGATATTCCACTGAACTGAGCCTTAGCGGAGGTAATGATAAATCGACCTTTTACCTGTCAGGTGGTATGCAATATCAGGATGGTATTGTGGCAACCGAAATATCCAACTTCAGAAAAATAAATATGAGGCTGAATTCGACACACAAAATTTCAAGATATGTCACTTTCGGCCAGACATTAGGTTATACCCGTCAGAAAAGTGCGGGATTAGGAAACACCAACAGTGAATTTGGAGGTCCATTAAGTTCTGCAATCAATCTGGATCCTATTACTCCATTGGTAGTATCAGATATATCCTCACAGCCCAACGCCAGTGTTTACAACAACAAGGGAATTATTCTCGATCCACAGGGATTGCCTTATGGTATTTCACCCTATGTGGGTCAGGAAATGACAAATCCGTTGGCGTATATCCAAACCAGATTGGGCAGCTATGCATGGTCTGATGATATTGTCGGTAATGCCTTCCTCGAAGTTGCGCCAATACAATCTTTGAAAATAAAATCATCCGTAGGTGTAAAGAAAGCTTATTGGGGAAACATAGGCTTTACGCCACTCTACTTTTTGAGTAACACAGTATCCACTAATAAAAACAGCTATTCAAAAGGAGAGAATCGCGTATTCAACTGGAATGTTGAAAATACTGTCACCTACGACAATAGTTTCGGCGATCACGATATTACATTCCTGGTCGGGCAGGGAGCTTATGTGGAAAACATCGGTGGAAACGTAGGAATGACATTTTATAATTTACCTATTGATAGTTATAAAGATGCTTCATTTGGTTTTGATGTAGGGCTTGCTAACAGGGATGGTTATTCGGGAGAGAACATTGAACACAAAATTTATTCTTTGTTCAGCAGGCTCAACTATGCATTTAAAGACAAATATCTCTTTACAGGAATCATCCGCAGAGACGGATCAACCAGGTTTGGCATAAACAAAAAATATGGAGTTTTCCCTTCCTTTTCTGCAGGTTGGAATGTACACAAAGAGAAATTCTGGATTGATAACAGTGTGGTGTCTTCTCTAAAAATCAGAGGGGGTTATGGAGTAGTAGGAAATGATGCCCTACCCGATTTCAGATATTTATCAACGGTGGTGGGCGGATACAATTATCCTGTCGGATCATCCGGAGCTGTCACTACGGGTTATGCTCCTGAAACACTGGATAATCCCGACTTACATTGGGAGGAAACCAGATCTGCAGATATAGGTTTCGATGCTGTATTATTCAACGACTTTTCTGTATCCTTTGACTGGTATAACAAGAAAACAATTGGCATATTACGGCCGGTAGCCATCCCGGGATACGTGGGAGTATCCTCCGATCCGTATGGCAATGTTGCCGACATGAAAAATACAGGAGTAGAATTGGAACTTGGGTACAGAAAAAGAATCGGCGATTTGAATATTTCAATAAATGCAAACGGTTCTTATTTAAAGAACACAGTAACCTATGTAGCCGCAGATACCAACTTTCTCGGAGGTGGAGCATCCTTTCAATCCATGGGATCTGTTACCCGCATCCAGGTAGGCCAATCTTACAACAGCTTCTTTGGATATAAATCTCTGGGTATTTTTCAGAATCAACAGGAAATTGACGCATATACCAACAAATCAGGAGGGCTGATTCAACCGAATGCACGGCCGGGTGATTTTAAATGGGCTGATCTTAATGGAGATGGTACTATTTCCAGCGATGACCTTGATAAGACATTTCTCGGCAGCAATATTCCGAAATATACGTTTGGTTTCAATGTAAACCTGGAATACAAAGGATTTGATTTTATGATTTTTGCACAGGGTGCAGCAGGTAATAAAATATTCCAGGGCTTAAGAAGGCTGGATATTCTGACAGGAAATTATTCCACCAGGGCTATGAGCCGCTGGCATGGGGAAGGAACTTCTACAGATTTCCCAAGACTGACGGATTCAGATCCCAATGGAAATTTCGGCAGGATGTCTTCTTTCTATCTTGAAAACGGCGACTATCTGAGGTTGAAAATAATGCAGGTAGGATATTCGCTTCCATCAAATTGGATAAAAAAGGCCGGATTGAATAGTGCAAGAATTTATGTCACTGCAGAAAATCTGTTCACTCTTACCAAATACACAGGGTACGATCCTGAAGTAGGTGGTAATGTTTTTGGAATAGACAAAGGCCAGTATCCTCAGGCACGCACTATCCTCGGTGGTATTCAATTATCCTTTTAATAATCTCTAATCAAAATAATATGAAACAAATTCAATTCAAATATTTATCGGTCATAGCACTCATAATATTTGTGAGTTCTTGTAAAAAGGACTTCATCAATCTAACACCCAAAGGGCAGTTTCTGACAGAGAATTATTATGCCAACAGAGATCAGGCTTATTCCGGATTGGTTGCCGCATACGATTTGCTAAGAAAAAATGCCGGAGGTTTTGAAAATATGATCACTATGATGAATGCCGGGTCGGACGACAACTACGCCGGCGGTGGTGGGGCAACAGACGGCGCTGGAATCCAGGGATTCAGCAATTATACCATTAACCCCAATACCATGCCCGGAAGTTTCTGGAGCGACCACTATCAGGGGGTTTTCAGAACCAACATCCTGCTGAGTAAATTACCCGGTGTGGATATGGATGCAGGTGAAAAAGCCAGATTCACAGCAGAGGCCAAAGCATTGAGAGCGATCTATTATTTTAACCTGGTACGTTTGTTCAAAAATGTTCCTTTGATTACAGAGCCACTGAAAACATCAGACATCTACAATGTAACGCAGGCTGACCCTGCCGCTGTTTATGCCCAGATTGAAAAAGATCTCGGAGAAGCGATTTCTGATCTGCCTCCCACTTTAAACCTGGCCACTGAAGCAGGCAGGTTAACTAAGGTTGCTGCACAGGCCCTGTTGGGAAAAGTATATCTATACGATAACAAGAAAACAGAGGCGGCCGCTCTGCTTGCGCAGGTAAATGGCACAACTCCCGGGCAACCCAATCAATATGGGAATTACCTTTTGCCGAAATTTTCAGATTTATGGGTATTCACAAATAAGTTTAATGCAGAATCCATTTTGGAATGCCTTCATACAGATAAATCCAATGCAGACTGGGGGTTTTGGGGCAGCAGCGCTGATGAAGGAAACACAGTTAATCAAATGGTAGGCCCACGCAGCTATCAAAAAACCGGACCCGATGCACCGGATATCCCATCAGGCTGGAGTTTTAATGTATGGACACAGGATTTTTATGACCTGATAAAAAGTGATCCGAGGTTTCCGGCGACCGTGCTGGACTTAAAAACATTGGAATCGAATAATCAGGCTAAGTATATAGAAGGATACATGAATACAGGTTACTTCCTGAATAAGTTTATTCCAAGAATGTCTGATGTACGTACAGGCGGAGGCGCTGTAGAACTCAACTTCCAACAGAATGACTACATCATCAGGCTGGCCGATTGTTACCTGATGGAAGCAGAAGCATTGGGAGCAACAGGTTCAAGGGCACAAGCCCTGTTGGACGCAGTTCGTGCCCGTGTAGGATTGCCATCAGTACCTGTTTCCATGGATGCCATCAAAACAGAAAGACGACTGGAACTTGCCGGAGAAGGGCACAGGTTTTTTGATCTGGTACGGTGGGGAGACGCCACAACTAAATTAGCAGGCAGGGGCTTTGTGGCGGGAAAAAATGAAATACTTCCTATACCGGCGCATGAATTGCAAGGAACAAAATTGGTGCAAAACCCTAATTATTAAAACTTATCAATTATGAGATCAAACATCTTCCTTTTCCTTCTGTTCGCTGCAACAATCTTCCAGATGGGTTGCAAGAAAGATGGAATCGATAGTGATACTTCTTTTATAAAGAGTGCACAAGTCAAAACAACAGATAAAATCTTCGACATTACAAATGACAATTCAGGAAAGGTAACCATCACGCCTCTTGCGGAAGGAGCCTCTTCCTTTGTCATCAACTTTGGGGACGGTACGGGCGGCTCATCTTCTGCAGAAGTAGATCCGGGGCACAGTGCAGTTCACTTCTATCCCGAAGGAAAATATACCGTAACCATTACCTCCAATAGCATTTCCGGGCAGGCAGTAACAAATACCTACCCGCTTGAAATTACCTACAGAGCACCTGAAAATCTGGATATCACTACTAACATATCCATGCACACCCTGAAGGTGAAAGCAACTGCGCTATATGCAGCTTCCTACCTGATGTATTTTGGTGATGTCGCAAATGAAACCGGTACGCCACTTTCAACAGGCGCTGAGTTAACCCATACCTATGCTACAGCCGGAAATTACAACCTGAAAGTAGTAGCGCTTAGCGGAGGTGTTGCGACTACACAGAAAACAGTACAAGTAACCGCAGTGGATCCATTCGGATTGCCAATCACATTTGACCAGCCCTTTATTAATTATTTCTTCGGAACTTTTGGAGACAACCAGCAGTTTACTATTGTTGATAATCCAAACAAATCAGGACTCAACACTTCTGATAAAGTTGGAAAATTTGTACGAGGCAACCAGGGATGGAGCGGTACCTATAGCCCGCTTAACAATCGAATAGACATGTCACAGGGAAAAATAATCAGGGTGTATGTTTATAATCCTGATCCTGCTTCCATAGGAAAAAAATTAAATGTAGAATTGGAATCCGGTTCTTCCCTGTCCAATGGAGTGGCCGTATTGAAAGTTCCGGTTACCACATCGGGTGTATGGGAGGAACTGGTATTTGATTACAGTACCATTGCAGCTATCCCGTCCACCGAAACATTTGGACAACTGGTACTCAGATTCGATGATGTAGAAGACGGAGCAGGCGCTGTAATATATGTTGACAACTTTCGCCAAACCAATTAAAAACTAATCAAAATGAAAAGTTTATTAAATAATATTATTCTCGTTTTTTCTGTCATCCTTTTTATAGGAAGTTGTAAAAAACAGGATTATCAGATGGGAG
The DNA here is from genome assembly GCA_017307735.1 of Chitinophagaceae bacterium. Classification (GTDB taxonomy): domain Bacteria; phylum Bacteroidota; class Bacteroidia; order Chitinophagales; family Chitinophagaceae; genus Ginsengibacter. Next base: position 57,563 of record JAFKGR010000010.1, on the reverse strand, counting down.
CACTCACAGCTCCGACCGATGTCGTAATCAATACCACCATTGCAGGAGTTGATGCCAATCATCCAAATGGCGATGGCTCGGGCGACGTGACCATATCACTTTCCGGAAAAAATGTAATTGCTTACATGATCGATTATGACGCATCAGATGGTATCGATCTGCAATTATTCGGAAAAAGTACGGCGACAAAAAAATATACAACTCTCGGATTAAATACTTACAGAATTACAGTAGTAGCGTATGGCGCAGGAGCTTCTGCAACAACCGTCGTTAAGGATATTCAGGTGCAAAGTAATTTTACACCCGATCCGGCAATCGTAACCGACCTTACCAATAATGCATCTAAAACCTGGATCGTGAACAAAGATGTTGCCGGGCATTTTGGAGTTGGCCCATGGAGTACAAGTTCGGTCACTCCCGAATGGTGGTCGGCCGCAGTGAATGAAAAAGTAGCTTGCTGCAATTGCTTCTATACAGCAACTTTTACATTCACCCAAACCCCTTCCGGATTTTCTCTGGCGGTGGCTACTCCGGATGGTGCATTTACAAAAACCGGTTCCTTAGCCGGTGGTTTGCCGGGCATCCCATCATCAGGCGCTGAAGCTTGCTATGATTATGCCGGTGGCACTTCGAGTTTCTCATTCGTACCATCCAGTTCAGGGATTCCGTCAAGTGCACCCACTACAGGCACTTCCATCAAATTGTCCGGAGTAAACACTTATATTGGTTACGGTGCAGTGCAAAAAGAATATGAAATTATGAGTATTACACCAACGGATATGTATCTGAGGGTACAGGGAACGGAAACAGGAAATGCCTGGTATCTTAAGTTGAAGGCCAATTAAATAAACCAACTGTTTTTCCAGTGATGTTGTGCAAAATTGTACAACAGTGGCAATCTTTTAAAAAAAAATAAATCATTGGATGCGTATTGCTTTATATTTCTTCATGGTAGTAGTTTGCTGTACAGCATGCAGTAAGAAAAAGGCTTCCCCGCCCCCTCCTGCGGTGAAGCCTGCAATCAAGATTGAAAACTCTTCGCAGGAAAGACTTACTGCTGCTGCACAAATGCACTTTACCATTTCCCTGGACAAAACAACTAATGTCCCCGTTTCCGTGAATTACACCCTGCAGAATGGAACTGCAACAGCTCCCAAAGATTATACCTCTGCCTCGGGAACAATAACCATTCCTCCCAATCAGGCCAGAGCAGATTTGAGTGTCCGGATTTCCGGTGACCCGACAAATACCAGAGAAGATAACCTGGAATTTTCTGTAGTACTTAGCAATCCACAAAATGGTTCATTGGCCACCGCTACAGCAAAAGGCATCATCATCACGGAAAACGGAACCAACTTTGTGACAGCCGATGAAGGATATACCACACCCACAACCTATCCGGGATACACATTAGCGTGGAGTGATGAATTTTCGGGAAATAGCCTGAATGATGGATTCTGGAATTATGAAACCGGAAATGGATCAGGCGGATGGGGAAATAATGAGCTTGAATACTACACTAACAGCACAAAAAATGTTTTTGTATCCAACGGGAACCTGATCATTGAAGCAAGGAAAGAAGCAACCGGAAATTTCAGCTATACATCGGCAAGACTTACGACCCAGAATAAAAAAAACTTCCAGTATGGAAGAGTGGATATCAGGGCCAAACTACCAAAAGGAAAAGGGATTTGGCCGGCGCTTTGGATGTTGGGAAGTAATATCAATACTACTCCATGGCCGGGCTGCGGAGAAATTGACATTATGGAATTGTTGGGGCATGAACCATCCAAAACGTATAGCACCCTGCACTATGGAACTACAGCCAATCACGGATCCAATGGAAACTCTTACACTTTAAGTGGCAGTACATTTTATGATAAGTTTCATGTGTTTTCAATGATCTGGATAAAAGACTCCATCAAAGTGTATGTAGATGACAACCCCGAACTTGAATTCAAAAAATCGGATGTGGGTAGTTCAACTTATCCTTTCAATACACCTTTCTTTTTTATATTCAACGTAGCTGTAGGAGGCAATTGGCCCGGCAACCCTGATGCTACAACACAATTTCCCCAAAGGATGATAGTAGATTATATCAGAGTATTTCAGCAATAAAAATAAAATTGACTATGAAAATAAATTGTTTGGTTTTTGCATTCCTGCTTTTTACAATTCCGTACACAATAGCACAGAACAATTTACCGAAAACACCTTCTGTTATTAAGGTAATTACGACTGCCCAAAATACTTCCCTGAGAATGTCGCCCGAAAAAGATCTTCTTTTTGAAAAAGGAGTAGTAATCACCGAAAAGGAGCCGTTTATTTTTGTGGACGATTCACACACCTTTCAAACCATGTTGGGAATTGGCGGCGCCATCACTGATGCATCTGCCGAAGTGTTTGCACAATTAACGCCAGCGTTGCAGGAGCAACTGCTCAACGCTTATTATGATTCTGTACATGGTATCGGTTATACGCTCGCCAGAACAAATATCCAAAGTTGCGACTTCTCAAGCAGCAGTTATTCCTATGTGGAAAATGGAGATAAAGAATTGAAGACTTTTAGTGTAAGGCACGATGAAGCATATCGGATACCACTTTTAAAAAAGATTCTTTCAAAAACGGGTAACATGATTTTGTATGCAAGCCCCTGGTCGCCACCCGCCTGGATGAAAACCAACAATGATGTGCTGCACGGTGGCACTCTTCTTCCGGAATATTACCAATCATGGGCCGACTTCTACATTAAATTTATTCAGGCATACGAAAAACACGGCTTACCCATTTGGGGAATAACCGTGCAAAACGAACCGATGGCGGTTCAGAAGTGGGAGTCCTGTGTTTACACCGCAGAGGAGGAAAGAGATTTTATCAAAAATTACATCGGTCCTACTCTTTTAAAAAACGGAATGGCTGACAAAAAACTCATTGCCTGGGATCACAACAGGGACCTTGTTTTTCAAAGATCAGAAGTTATCCTTAATGATCCTGAAGCAGCCAGGTATGTTTGGGGAATCGGATACCATTGGTATGAAACATGGACCGGCGGGCCGATGCAATTCGACAACGTGAGAAAGGTACATGAGACATTTCCTGGCAAAAACCTGATTTTTACCGAAGGATGTGCAGAGAGTTTCAATAAAGATCGAATTGATCATTGGTCATTAGGAGAAGTGTATGGCAACTCAATGATCCATGACTTCAACAACGGAACCGTCGCCTGGACTGATTGGAACATTCTTCTGGACGAAAACGGAGGGCCAAATCATGCAGGCAATTTTTGCTTTGCACCCGTGCATTCAATTTATGGAAAAGAGCTGCACTACACAAATTCTTATTATTACATCGGGCATTTTTCCAAATTTATCAGACCGGGCGCTGTGAGAATAAATGCATCGGCCACCAGGAATGCATTGTCGGCGACGGCTTTCAAAAATAAAGACGGGAATATTGCGGTTGTGGTAATGAATTCCGGCGAAAATCCGATGGATTACTACCTCTGCTACCGGGGTAAATCGGCAAAGGTGAAAAGCCTTCCCCACTCAATCTCCACATTGGTTTTTAATACTTTTGACTAATCCCTTTTAATAACCACCTGCCATGAAAAATACCTTTCTGAAAAATATTGTAATACTGATAAGCTGCTTTATCCTGTCATTTGGGTTTATAGATTGTCATAAAAACAATGATGGGAATGATAATCCGGGAGGTGGTGGAGGAAATCAGAATCCACCACCACATTCAGATATTTCATTCTACCTCACCAAAGGAGATCAGACTGCTCTTTTGCAAAAACAGTCTTATCCTATTCAATTCAAAGATGGCAGTAACGGCAATCCGGAAATTATAATAGATTCTACCAAAACTTATCAAAGTGTGGATGGCTTTGGTTTTACATTAACCGACGGAAGTGCTCAACTGATTATGGGCCTACCTGACGGAATCCGCAAAAATGTGTTGAATGAATTATTTGGAAATGACAGCGCCTCAATAAGTATCAGCTATCTAAGACTGAGCATGGGAGCGTCTGATTTAAGCGCCTCAGTTTATACCTACGACGATATGCCGGAAGGATCAACAGATATAAATCTGGAACATTTTGATCTGAGAAAAGACATGAGCATGGTGATACCGGCATTAAAAGAAATATTGGCGATTAATCCAGCCATAAAATTGATGGGTTCACCCTGGACTGCTCCTTTGTGGATGAAGGATAATCACAGTTCTGTGGGCGGAAGCCTGTTGCCACAATATTATGAAGCATACGCCAATTATTTTGTAAAGTACATTCAGGCAATGAAACAGGAAGGTATAACCATTGATGCGGTTACGATTCAAAATGAACCACTGCACGGAGGTAACAATCCGAGTATGGTAATGCAGGCGACTGAAGAAGCTGCATTCATAAAAAATAACCTGGGCCCCGCATTTCAGCATGCAGGTATAAAAACTAAAATTATAGTCTGGGATCATAATGCAGATAATCCGCAATATCCAATAACCATTCTGAACGATCAGGATGCACGGCAATATATTGACGGGTCTGCTTTTCATTTATACAATGGAGATATAAGCGCTTTGACGACAGTACACAATGCATATCCAAATAAGAATCTTTATTTTACCGAACAATACACTTCTTCAGGCGGAACCTTTGCCGGAGATCTGGTATGGCATCTGAAAAATATAATCATCGGATCTATGAGAAACTGGAGCCGCAATGCACTGGAATGGAACCTTGCAAGCGACCCGAATTATTCTATTCACACACCAGGGGGGTGCACCACATGTAAAGGTGGAATTACAATTGTTTCAGGAATCGTACGAAATGTCGGCTATTACATTATCGCCCATGCTTCAAAATTTGTTCCTGCGGGATCGGTGCGGATTTCAAGTAATATCGCGGGGAATATTTACAACGTAGCTTTTTTGCGTCCCGATGGGAAAAAAGTATTGATCGCCGTGAATGATGGAAGTTCACCACAATCATTCAACATCAATTTTAAAAATAAAAGAGCCGCTGTTTCATTGGATGCCGGAGCGGTAGGTACTTTTATATGGTAGCGTACAGGTTTATACGGCCGGATTACTTTGTCATGAAACCGATTCAACAATGGATCAATTTGCAGAACAATGGGTAAAATATGCAGGCGTGAAATCCCTTTTCCTGAACTGTCGGAGAAATTATTTTTTCATTCCGCTCATTTTAACTCCTTCCCTGCAATCTCTCCAATACACTATGTTTATACAAGCGGCCAATGGGTATCTCTGTCTTTCCCAACCGAATCGAAATTCCATTATAGCTTGAAATATTATCCATTGAAATAATGTAGGAACGGTGTACCCTTAGAAAATTCTGATCGGAAAATAAATTTTCCATGGCAGTGATGGATTGCTTCACCAAAAAACTTTTACCATCTGTCAAAAATATTTTCACGTAATCCTTACAGCTTTCTATATAAAGTAATTGGTCAATGAAAATTTTTTTCATGTCCTTATTCACTTTCAGGTACACAAAAGCATCTGCAACAGCGGAAGTTGAATTCCCGGTGTAAGACACATCCCGTCCTATTATTCGATTCAATTTGGTGACTGCCTTCAGAAATCTTTCGAAGGAAACAGGTTTTACCAGGTAATCCACAGCATCTAATTCAAAACCATCCACTGCAAATTCCCGGTAAGCTGTCACAAAAATTACTTTGGGTGGATGAGAAAGGCTTTTTAAAAAATCGGTGCCAACAATGCGGGGCATTTTAATATCAAGAAAAATGACATCCACCCTTTGATTGCGCAAAATTTCAATGGCTTCAATGGCATTTTTGCATTGTCCTACCACTTCCATGCCCCCTATATCGGAAATATATCGCGACAATACTTTCAATGCCGGTGGTTCATCATCAATAAGCAGGCACTGTAGCATCATGTTTAATGGATTGTATGATTGCCGGATTGAATGATCGCTGGGGTACTGCCAGGCCGGACAAACGGATCTTAAGCGCCACTACAAAAAAATCACTTTCATCACTGATCTTCAGTTCATGATTATCCGGATATATAAATTGCAATCGCTTTCTGATATTGGCGATCCCGATTCCGTGATTGTAGTATTTAGAAAATTCGTTTTTGCTGTTGGCAATTTTTACTTTCAGTTTGTTTCCTGTCACTGCAATATCCACACTAAGCCATGATTTTTCAATCTGTTCAGAGGTGCCATGTTTAAAAGCATTTTCTAAAAACGGCAGCATCATTAATGGGGCAATAAAAGTATTGCGGACTTCCCCGCTCACCTTCCACGAAATATCAATTCGCTTGTCATAGCGTTCACGTTCCAGTTCAATATAGTTCTTCATGATCTCGAGCTCTTTTTCCAAACGTACTTCTGCCGACCGGCAATCATAAAGCATATAGCTGAGCAAATTGGACAGTTTCAGAATCAGACCGGGTGTTTTGGGAGAATTTTCCAGTGAAAAAGAGTAGATATTATTGAGTGTGTTAAATAAAAAATGCGGATGCACCTGCGCTTTGAGTAATTGCAATTCGGCTACCATCCTTTCTTCCTGCGCATTTAGCCAGTCCTGTTGTTTCTTGTTCCAGTATTTAAAAAACTTGATGACCATGGGCACCGCAGCCGAAGTAGTAAGGCACAGGTAACAGAAAGTCAACGGGCCTCTGGGAAGGACATCTTTCATTCCCATGGCTTCCTGCATAGGGATATAAATGTAAGACCTGTACAACAGGTCAATGTACAAACCTGCATAGCCCCAGGCAAAAATCAGAAGCAAGAACTGAATCAACCTTCCTTTCATCAGTAATTTTGGTACTGCCCAATAAGCCATGGGATAACCATACAAAATAAAAACAGGCAACCACATTGTCATGTTGATCAGTTCACGGCTAAAGGACCCGGGAGAACCCAATAGTACCCATATCTCAGCCCATATTACCGTATGAATAATCCAGTACACTATGTGCCGCCACACCCTGCAGCGGGAAGAGAAAATAAAATCATTGTACAAAAAGTCATTGATGGATTTCAAAGTTTTTCATTTTTTTATCTCAGCCATACAAGCAGAGACATATAATAAATATTTTCAATACCCGAAGATAAACATTCATAAAATATTTATTTCATATAAAAAGACCAGGCGTTACATTTTCCGACAAACGACATCAACATGACTGTAAGAGCCATACATCAGAAAATACAGCTTTATTTCTTCAAAAATTTTCTTTAAGCGATTTGTAAAAAAAGAAAGGATATCTCCATTTTATTTTAGCCCTGAATAAATATCCGGTTATCATTTTTCAACTTTTTAAAACATTTTTTATGAAATCAAAAACAATTTGTGCCGTAATCATGCCTTTGCTATTTGCATCTGTTTTCTTATCGTGCAAAAAAGAGATGAGGCCTTCGCTGATGTCAAAAATGGAAAACAGTGGATTGAACGGAAAGGACGATTTAAACGGCCATCTGAAACAGGCAAAAACTTTTTCCAGCGATGTGGTGAAAGAATGGCTGGAAACCCAAATGTCAATGCTATACTCACCCAAAAAATCTTTCGGAGTAAATGCAGGAAGATATATGGCCTACTCCGGAGTTGCCTTGTACGAAGCAGTCGTACCCGGTATGCCTGCATACCAAAGCCTTTCAGGCCAACTGAATGAAATGCCGGCCATGCCTAAAACAGAACCGGGAAAAGCCTATCACTGGCCAACCTGTGCCAATGCTGCCTTGGCAGAAATAACCAGGCAATTGTTCACCTTCAGGGAAGCTGCCGACCATTCAATAGAGGAGACCGAAGACAGATTAAACACAGCCTTTGAGGCAGAGATCGGGAATGCAGCCATATTTGAACGTTCAAAAGAATTTGGCAAAGCGGTAGCTCAGAAAATTGCGGAGTGGGCAGCAACAGATCATCCATGGAGCTCGTGGCCGCAAATGGTGCTGACTGACAATTCCCCCGGTAAATGGTGGCCGGAAAATAATAATCCGGTAATGCCCAATCCGCTTGCCTATTGGGGTAATACACGAACCATTGTACCCGGGAGTATCGACAATGTAACTTCACAACCCTATACATACAACGACGTTGATAAAAATTCCCCTTATTACAAAGATTTTCAGGAGGTATATGACATTTCAAAAAATCTGACTTTTCAACAAAAACGCCTTGCACTTTATTATAATGATCCAATGGTAAATGGTTACCCAGGAGGTGCGAGTTATATTCCGGTATTCAAACAAATATTGGATCAGTTGAATCCCATGCTTGATGTAGCCGCATTTGCCTTTGCAAAAACGGGTATGAGCCTGATGGATGCCACCATTGGCTCAATGAAAGCGAAATATACAATCATGCAGGAAAGGCCTTTTCAATTCATTCGCCGTGTCATTGAACCCTCTACAGACCCGGCTACCTGGTGGAAACCATTGATCGGCACACCTCCTTATTCCGATTTTCCTGCTAACCATGCCACCTTTGCAGGATCCTTTACACACGCCCTCACAACTGTGTTTGGTGATAATGTCCATTTCATCAACGGCACCTACAAAGGTCAACAGATAACTATTGATGGCAATACCATAGATATGGGTACCTATGATTATAATTCTTTTTATGCGCTTGCAAATGATATTGCTATTTCGAGAGTTTACGGCGGTATTCACACACGGCTGGCCGTAGAAGAAGGAATAAATCAGGGAATAAAAACAGCCCAAAATGTTGACAAAAAAGTAAAGTTTTTGAAATAGTTTCCAAACGGCTTCTCCAATTTCATCGATATTCCAACAATGCAAAATCTGACAACTTATAAAAGTTGTCAGATTTTTTTGTGGCTTTATATTTGGTCATGAAAAACAGGCCTTCTCTAAAAAATAATTATAAGTAACTAAAGAATACGTTTTATCAGATTTCCAAATATTAATTCAACTTAATCAGCTTCGCTTGTTTTTGTTCTTTGCCCTGCACAATCCTGACAAAATAAGCTCCTGGCCTGTAGGTCTGTCCTATTGTGATATTTTGACCTGGTACTATTGCCCTGGTTTCTATCACCTTACCATTTAAATCTGTTACCTGCAATACGATCCTGTCCTTATGGTTTGGACTTTTAACTTTCAGGTTAAACCAGGAGCTGGTTGGATTTGGATAGGCATTCATTTCAAGTTCAGTTGACGTGAGATTTACTTCCGTTTCAGTGCTATTTGTTTTATTATTTATTGTAACTGATGCCGTGTTACTAATTCTATTCTTCGTTGAATTAGAACTAATGGTCACAATACTGTTTTCACCTACAGGCATTACAGGATCATCCCCATCGCCTACGCCCGGCTGGTTATCATAAATAACGTCGCCGGTGTTTTTGTTGAATATCTTCATCCTTACTTTATCTGTACCGCTGCCGTCCAGTAGTCCGTCAATTACTGTCATGATAAAGGCATATCCGCCCTGGTCGCCGGTAATTTTTCCTGTTCCTTTAAACTGGGCTTTGACGCTGGAGATGACGAGGTAATCAAAGTTCAGTGCATTGAATTCAAAATCGCCCAATTGAAAATCTAACTGTGTTTCGCCTTTGGGATAGGTGGCGCTTTTGAAATAGTTCACTGTAAAACCATAGCTGACATTGCCGGCAACGGCCGGATTGTTTTTCAAAGCGCCAGCAGGAGAGGCAAAATAACCGCCGCCGAAAGTATGGCCGCCGTTGGGATCATACACAACCACGGTGGCCTGAAGATCGCCGTTGGTATTGGTAGTTGTGGTTACACCTTTCTGGTCGGTAATATTCATCTGCAGTTTATACACTCCGGGTGTTGTAAACTTATAAGAACCTGTTATTGTTCCGTTCTTCATACCCGACGGCTCTGATACCGTGGCTTTTGCAGTGGTCTTTTCATCAATCAGCCATTGAGCTGTATGTTTATTACCGGTTACATCCCAGAAGGTACCTGCAAAGTTTACGGTACTGCCCACCTTAAACGCTGCTCCTGAATGTGGCGAACCAATGTTGTGTGCTACAACAACGGTGCGTGTTTCTGTCGTAACATTGTTGGATGCATCCGTTGCAGTAATGGTAATGGTGTACACTCTGCCGTCTCCTTTTCCATCCCGTTCAGCACGCAGTTGCCAGTGCTTGTCATCAATCTTGATAATATCAGGCCCTTTGTCGCCATTGCTCAATCCTGTTTCCGCTTCGTCGCTGGTAACCGTAACGGTGGTGGTTGCAGAACAGTTGTCTGTCACCGTAAAATCAACGGTCACATCTGCCATTTTATGATTGGGTGGCGATAATACGGTTTTACTTACCGAAACTCCGGAAATGGTTGGTGGTATGTTGTCAACCACTGTTATGGTTTGGGTGCAGGTAACCGTGTCATTAGCTGCATCTATCGCCAGCCAGGTGATGGTAGTGATACCCACAGGGAAATTATCTGTCATGGTTAAGCTATCGCTTCGTACAGGCGTTACCGTTACACTGCAATTGTCTGTTGCGGTAGCTGTACCGGCATTTACACTGGATACTGAGGCGTAACAAACACCTGCATCGGTATTGACGGTTTTATTGGAAGGGCAATTGGTGAAAACGGGCGGTTGGTTGTCCACAACCGTTACGTCAAATGTGCAAGTCGCTCCGGTTTCTGTGGAAGTAACAGTAACTGTTGTGGTGCCTACCGGGAAGCTTGATCCGGATGCGTGGCTGTAGGTGATCTCCGATCCGCAGGCGCCGGAAGTTGTTGCTTCGGGGTAAGTTACTACGGCGCTACAGGTTCCGGAAGCCGCATTAACGGTAATATTATCCGGACAGGTGATGGCACATTGGGAATACTTTATTGTAATAAAATCACAATTTTCATTTTCAACTGACGGTTTCACTCCCCCACATACAAACACATTAGCGTTTGCGTCTACCGCCAGCGAAACTTTAGGAGTAAACAGAAAAAGAAAGTCACCCGCTCTCGGAGTAAATTCTTTAACCCAGGATTGGGACCCATCTCCAGAGTTTAACCTAAAGGTCACAATTTTTGAAGGGTAGGCTTGGCCTGTTATATAAATATTATTATTCCCATCTAGCACTATATCATCAGGGCCTTCGATGAGACTACCATTGTACCTGCTGGTCCAAAGCTGTGCGCCGTCTGTATTATATTTAATCGTCAAAAAATCAGAATTACCCTGTGTTGTTGCCAATTCGTGAGTGATACCCGCGACATAAACATTATTATCTCCATCGATCGTCATGACCAAAGCCCGGTCAATATACTTCTCGTAACCATTATAGGTCCGTAACCATTGCTGGTCGCCATCGGCGCTATACTTAATTGTAATAAAATTTATGTTATCATCGGTCTCGGTGGTGTAACCTGTTATATAAACATTATTGTTTGCATCTAGTGCTATGTCATTACCGCCATCGTCAGAATTTAATGCTCCGGCATACCGTCGAATCCATAGTAAAACACCAGTTGTACTATACTTTATTGTGGCGATGTCAAACTGGCCATTTAGAAGACTTGTGCCTGTGATATAAACGTTGCCGGTTGGATCAACAACCATTGAAGATGGGATATTAGTACCATTACCCGGATCAGCTCCGTTATAGGTTCTTACCCAAAGTTGATCCCCTGATTGTCCATCAAGTTTTACTGTGAAATAATTTGAAATCTGGGTAAGCGGAACTAAAGAAGCCTCTTCGGCTATGTAACCTGTAACATAAACATATCCCGACAAGTCCACTGACATATCGGTGGCATGGCCCCAATCAAAATTACCCACACCTGCGAATCGTTTCAACCATCTGAAATTGCCATCCAAATCATACTTTACGACTGTAAAAACATTACCGTCAGCATTACTTGTAGCAGCAACATACACGTAGTTATTGTCCACAAAAATTTCAACAGGATGAATTTGCCAATAATATGAATCATCGCGGTCACCAAATACCTTTCGCCATATTTCATTTCCAGCCCCATCATACTTTATTATAGTAAGATAATTTTCAAACCGTGGTGAACTTGCTCCGGCTACGTATACATTGCCAGCCATGTCTACCGCAATTACTTCGGCCACATCATTACTTCCGTTATTATAGCTAAAGGATCGTGTCCAAACTTCCTGCACCTGTGCATAACTCGCAAAAGTGGAAAGCAATAGTACGAATAGCAGCGCTTTTTTTGTGAAGTTCTTTTTCATAACTTTTAGTTTTAATTTTTTAACCCCTTTGAAATTTATTTATTCATCACTTTTTCCAAAGTCATTCAACTTCTTTATGGGGGTTATGCAGGTTTATCAGGTATCCGGGTATCTTTTTTATTAAGCCCTTTTTCATAAGCGCTCTCTCAAATCAGCATAAAAAGATTACCAATAACAATTCAATAAGCTCTTCTGTTTATACAAAAAATAGTTGGATTTTTTCAGATGGGTTTAACAGGAAAAAGGATCAAACCGGTAAAAAAGTATTTATTTACTATTCCTTTTTTATTGTTTACTCAAACTTAACTATTAAGCATAGTTGCTATAAACGCCATTTCATTAACGGCGGTGCCTCCATGCCAAATGGCACAGAAATCATATTTTCCGGTTGATCAGACAAGGTGCGCTGTCTTATTGAAATTATTCGCAGGAAAAATATCTGGATATCAGTATTTGAAATGCTCTCTTATTTTGGTTATAAGCAGATCCTTCTTTCGTCTTGATACCTCCATTTCTTGTCCGTTTGTCAGACGAACCACTCCCCCTTCGCCACGCCGGTATTCCTTTACATGCATGATGTTTACGATGCACGATTTATGAATCCTTACAAATCCCACGTCCTGCAATAAACTTTCATATTCATTGATGGGCTTGGTGGTGCATTCACTTTTATTATTCAGAAAATAAATGTTGGAATAATTACCGGAAGCGGTAATGTGTATAATATCCTCCAGGCTTACCACCTGAAAGCCCTTTTGAGTGGGAATACACAATTTTTGTTTTTGAGAATTATTTTGCTGGCCCAAATTGTACACAAATGTTTCCACATTTTTATTCCCGGCCTTCCATTGAATTTTTTTTCTTGCACGGGCAACGGCATCTCTCAGTAAATTATCTTCTACAGGTTTCAGCAAGTAATCCAATGCACTAAAGTGAAATGCGTCAATCATATATTGATTGTGGGCTGTTATAAAAATAACTTCAGACGAAATATCTTTTAATGCTTTGAGTAATTCAAGGCCACTCATTTCCGGCATGACAATATCCAGGAAGATAATATCCGGCGCAGTGTCAGACAAAAATTTAACCGCCCGAACCGGATCGTTGAAGGTGGCAATGACCCTGACATCCGGACAATTGATCTGCAATAATTTTTGCATCGCCGGCAGCAATATTTACATGCGGCAGAGGTAGCAATGGCGAACTTTCTTTTGAATAATTCACAATCTCCCGTTTTGCAGGATTGTAAAGCGATGCTAAATCTGATCCAAACCGAAGAAGCCACGCATTTCCATCCTTGCCAATCGGGGAAAGCACATTCAAACGCAATGGGGACGATTGATTCAATGACACTTTCCCGTAATGATGGGTTTTTGTATCTAACCAAATCAAACCTCCGAATGTTCCGAGCCACAGGGTGTCATTGTGATACATTTGAATGGATAAAACTTCATTAAACTGGCTGTTGTTACCATAGAAACTCAGGTTCGCCAAAGGAAGCATCGTGGCAGTATCAAGAATCATCAATCCCGATTGACGGGCGAAACGGCCTACATATAAACGATCTTTGTAACGATAAACAGATGAGATTTCCTTTTGAACAGAATCCTTCAACATTTCCGGTGTATATGAAAATGTTTTTATAGCCGAAGGAAATAATTTTTGCTGAAAAAGCCCTTCCGTTGTTCCTATCCAAAGACGTTTTTCTCTATCACTAAAAATACAGTTGATCTTAAAACCCGGTAAATATTTTTTCTTATTTCCGGTTATGCTCCCACTTTTCGGATTGAAATGTAATAACCAAAAACCCTCATTGCCACCATTGATTACGAAGGAGGTGTCGGTTACCATCGTGATTTTTGATGTCCAGTTTAATTCATCTGCCGGGTGAAAAGGCAACGGGCTTTTAATGATTTTTCGCGATTGATGCTGATAATAAAAAACAGAATCAATACCAATTTCAATAAAAAGGAATCTGTCCGGATCGAGTTGAAATTTTGTGATCCAGGCCTTCATCCCGGACTGAAATCCCAATGAAAAAAAATCCCACTTTTTATCTCCTTTTCCCTTTACGATAAATTCTTTCTTGGCATTGTTGAATACGGCAACACCTTCTTCTTGAATCTGAACCAGGTATAGAGCATCGTTGAGCGGAAAGATTTCTCTGCCATAACGTATGGTTCTTTTGTCAAAATCATTTTCGGTGTAAGCGTCATGCCGGAAAATCAATTTGCGGGAAGAATCAAACACATAAAAACCTGTGGCTGTTGTAACTGCCAATGATTCACCTGGCAATGGTACAGCATCCCATCCTTTATTTTGGAAAACAGAAAATGGAGTATTTTCACTCACCAGGTATTTTTTACTTGTATAATTTTTGGTATCCAGCAGAATCACCCCTTCATTGGTGATTACCGCCAATTGGTTGGGCCGAAAAGATTTAAGATTTCTGATGTTGGAAGGAATTCTGGTTCCCTGCAACACAGAAGGGATTTTTTGAATGGCATTGCCATCATACAAGTTGAGGCCGGCTTCGGTAGCGATCCAGATATTTCCCGTTGAATCCTGGGCAATACCGGTAATATAATTGTCAGACAGTCCGTCTTTAATGGTAAAATATTTAAAGGACGATTCATCGTATTGCTGGGCAAAAGCAAATTGTGAAAGGATGAGACAAAGAATGATATGAAAGAATCCTCTTTCCATAAGCTTACCGTTACTTCAAATTTACCTTGTTAGATTCAATAAATACACTGCCACTGGGCATTTTTTGAACTACCCGCCGCTGAAAAGCCAATACCCTCCGGTTGTTACTCAAATGCAGCCGTTCAAAGGGAAAAATTCCAAAAAAAATCTTTATCCCTCTTGCCGGTTATGAAAGAAAGACAGCCGAAAAAACAATACTACCCCGGTTCTTAGAATATCAGTTCTACATTCAATTTACAACATCAGAAAAACCACATTACCAAAGTCCGTCCATTTCTCAACCTCTAAAAGTGGTTTATGAAGCAATTATTTTTACTTTTTATGACATGTTGGTTTACGCCGCATGTTTTTTCACAGAATGTAGGAATCGGAACTACAAACCCGGACCCCACCGCAAAGCTTGATATTACCAGCACCTCCGGTGGTGTGTTGGTACCGCGGATGACGCTGACACAGCGAAATGCGATAACCTCCCCGGCAACAGGGCTATTAATTTATCAAACGGATAACACCGCTGGATTTTATTATTACGATGGCTCAGCGTGGAAATCAATTGCAGGTGCCGCTTCAACCGGCTGGCAGCTCAATGGAAATGCAAATACAAATCCGTCCAGCGATTTCATTGGCACTACGGATAATCAACCTTTAATTTTCAAAATAAATAACCAAACTGCGGGGCAACTGAACCCTGGCACAGGGAATATATTTTGGGGGATTAATGCGGGTAAGAATAATACAACCGGATATTCCAACGTGGCTGTCGGCAGAGGGGCGC
Organism: Chitinophagaceae bacterium; assembly: GCA_017307735.1. Lineage (GTDB taxonomy): Bacteria > Bacteroidota > Bacteroidia > Chitinophagales > Chitinophagaceae > Ginsengibacter. The sequence goes on along the minus strand of JAFKGR010000010.1, from coordinate 41,891 downwards.
TTTTTTCAAATGCAAGCAGCCCCCTAAATATAGCAATTGGTGATTCTGCCCTTCATTTTTATCAGTCAGGATCACCAAACCTGGCAATTGGCTACAAGGCGCTTTTCTCAAATACAACAGGTATTTACAACTTTGCAATGGGAGTCAGCGCCCTGCAAAATAATACAACTGCGTCGGGTAACCTTGCTTTGGGTTTTCGATCCCTCGTATCCAACATAGATGGTCACGACAATATAGCAATAGGCAATTCGACGATGGACCAAAATAAAAGTGGAAATTATAATGTGGGTATCGGCTATTTGAATTTATTTGCCAATACTACCGGTAATTATAATACTTCCGTAGGTCCGAGTGCGTTATATATTAATACTACCGGATCCAATAATTCAGCCTTTGGTAATAAGGCTCTATATCAAAATATCTCCGATAACCAAAATGTTGGCATTGGTAATGAATCCCTTTTTTTCAATGCTACAGGAGCATACAATACGGCTGCAGGTAATTATTCTCTGCACAAAAACACTACCGGAAACTATAATGTTGCTTTAGGAAGCGATGCGCTGAGAACCAATGGCACCGGATTAAATAATACAGCTATCGGATCTAGTTCCCTCTATTTAAATAATGGCGGGCATTATAATACAGCGGTTGGGTTTCAGGCGGTATATAGAAATACAACTTCACAATTCAATACGGCAATCGGTTATTATGCCGGAGGAAACTTCACTTTTGGATATAATAATACGTTCCTGGGCTCCAACACCAAGGGCGGCTCAGCCGGAAATTACAATATGATTGTGATCGGCAATGAAGCTATATCTGCTGCTTCCAACCAGGTAACCATAGGAAACCCAAGCAACAACTCATATCGGGTATATGCCAACTGGAGCAATATCAGCGACGGGCGTTATAAAAAGAATGTCCGCGAAAATGTGCCCGGCCTTTCCTTTATTACCAAACTCCGGCCCGTTACTTATAATATTGATGCTACCGCATTGGATGCATTTATTCATCGCAACCATAAAGATTCTGCAAGCCCCATGGCTAAAGGTTTTCAAAAGGCAGGCCTGTTAGAAAAAGAGAAAATAATCTATACCGGGTTTGTAGCCCAGGAAGTGGAAACCCTTGCAAAATCATTGGGATTTGATTTCAGCGGCATTGATCTTCCTAAAAATGATCATGATACTTATGGACTGCGGTATGCCGATTTTGTAGTGCCATTGGTAAAAGCCGTGCAGGAGCAGCAGGAAGAGATTGAAACTCTAAGGAAAGACAATAAAATACAGAGCGACAAAATAGGTGAATTGATAAGAAGAATTGAAATACTGGAAAAGAAGAATAATTAATCAACGATTTAATATTTAAAGATTATGAAAAAAGCTTTCTTCATTCTCATCCTCTTTTTATCCATATTGGAAATGCAGGCACAGAACAATGTGGGTATTGGCACTGCATCGCCAAATGAAAAAGCCATATTGGATATAAGGGCAAACGACAAGGGCGTTCTGTTTCCATCGCTTACCACCATTCAGCGAAATGGCATAGCGGATCCCCCTAATGGCCTGCATATTTTCAATACGGATGAGCAGTGCCTCAATTTTTATGATACTGCTTTTAATTTGTGGAATTCCTATTGTAATTATATAACAACCATTAGAATTTCGCAAAGTACAGACGCTATTGATTTCAGCACTTATACCAATACATTACCGGGTAAAAATAAATTCAACATTCTGATTGACGACAGTGTAACGATTAGCGGTGGGATTGATTTTAGCACCATCCCTTCTGCTTCCTACAATTATGAAATTTCAATTATTAATAACGGATTTATTTATGGTACTGCCGGATTTGGCGGAAATGGCGCTTCCGGCACTAATAGTGTTTCCTGCCCTGTTTTTCCCGCTCAGAACGGATTGCGGGGCGGTAATGCTATCACAACGAACAGTCTCGTAAAAATTACTATAAAAAACTATGGGATTATAGCAGGGGGCGGAGGAGGAGGTGGTGGAGGTGGCCGGTCTGATGCCAATACACAATTAGGTGGTGGCGGTGGTGGTGGTGCAAGCCTGATATCAGGGAAAGGGGGCTTGGCTGGTTTAGGAGGCAACAACTGCCAAAACATTAGCGCATCAAACAGACAACCCGGCACTACTACCACCGGTGGAACCGGGGGAGCAGGATATAGAGGCGCAGGAGGAAATGGAGGAGGTATAGCAAATCCCGGACAGAATGGTACAGGGATAGGCAGCGGCTCAGGCGGCATTGTCGGCAAAGCCATTGGCGGGGGTAGTGACAACGTGATTAATAATATAAATGGAGGACAAACCGTCGGGGCGGTGGATTTAATGATAAACTGTTGCCTGTTCAATTATTTATCATTCATTGCCCGGCCCTTTTGTCTAAAAAATTAAAGTATCAAAATCTTAAACTTTCTTATCATGAAAAAAATATTTATTCTTTCCGCATTCCTTTGCCTGCACACATTGCTACCGGCACAGTTATATGTACAAAGCGGTGCCACGCTTCACATCGGCGGCACCGTGACCTTACATAATGCCGACCTGGTCAATAATGGAAATATATCCAACGCCCCCAATGGACGATTTGTCTTTACCGGAACATCCGACAACGATATCTCCGGCTCATCAGTTACGGTGTTCAACGAATTGGAAATTGCCAAGAGCGGTACCGGCAAATTGTTGCTGAAAAATGATATTAAGGCTACCGGTAAAATCATTTTCACATCCAATCAAATTGATTTAAATAATTACAATATTGATTTGGGAAATGGTATCCTTGAAGGAGAGAGTGAAACCAGCAGGATCACCGGAACCGGCGGAGGAAGAATAAGCATTCAGGCTTCACTCAACAGTCCCTCAACAGTCAATCCGGGAAATTTAGGCGCGGTCATTACCTTTCCCGCCAGCATCGGCGAAGTAAATATTTATCGCGGCCATGTCGCTCAAACCAATGGACACGGAACAGGTAACAGCATTCAAAGATATTTTGATATTGTTCCGGTTAATACTACCGGTGTTGCCATCACATTGCGCATGAGTTATCGGGACGCGGAAAAGAACGGTTTGGATGAAAACAGCTTCGTGCTTTTTAGCAGCCAAAATAACACGGATTGGACGGATTTGGGTGGCACACGCAGCACGACAACCAACTGGGTAGAGCAATCCGCCATCACACTTCCCCGAAGGTTTACCATCAGCCAGCCCGATGTGGCCCTGCCCGTTACCGGCCTGCAACTTTCCGGCCAATGGAAAAACAATGCTTCATGGCTGCAATGGCAAACACAAACGGAGATCAACAACAGCTATTTTGATATAGAAAGGAAATATACAGATGATTTGTCATTCACAACGGTAGGAAGAAAACAGTCAAATGCACAAAATGGTAATTCGCAGAATACTATTCAATATTCCTGGACAGATCCCGCAAATTCGGCTAAAGGAATCATTACCTATCGCTTAAAGCAGGTGGACATCAATGGCAAAGCCAATTATTCTAACATCACAGTCATCAGGCCTGAGGCATCATCCGTGTTTATTAAAAACTTATACCCAAATATTTCAGTTGCCGGCAAAATATATATCCAGACAGGAAATTTTCCATTGAAAGAAATGCAGATCAAAATATACGATGCAAAGGGAAGCCTGCTGATGAACCGGCAGGCAGAATATGGCTCGCAGTGGATAACGCTTCCATCCTTGTCAGCCGGTATTTATTACATGAATATACAATCCGGTGAACACAAGTGGTCAGGAAGTTTTATAAAATAATAGAAAAAAATTATCAGGAAAATTTCTCAATACAGCAAATCAGAAATACCTCAAAATTTATTCCTCCACATCATACTTTCCACCGGTTTGTCCGGCTGGTTGCTGTATTTGGCATTTTTCTTTCTGTCATAGGTCACAGACACATCTCCTTCGAGAGGAAAATAAATCAATTGCCCGATGGGCATACCGCAATAAATCCTGACTGGGATATGGCAACTGATTTCGAGTGTCCAGTTTCCGCAAAAACCAATATCACCTTTTCCTGCTGTGGCGTGAATGATAATTCCCAACCGCCCGGTAGAAGATTTCCCTTCGAGAAAGGGCACGTGATGGTGGGTTTCAGTGTATTCCTGCGTTACGCCCAAATAAAGCTGATGGGGCTGAAGCACGTATCCCTCCTCAGGAATTTTGAAATAGGCGATTTCATTATGCTTCTTTGCATCAAGCACCGCATCTTTGTAAATGGCAAGCCATTCACCAAGATGTACATCATAACTATTGCTTCCGAGCTGGCTGCGATCCCACGGTGAAATGACAATGGAACCCTTTTCCACTTCTTCAAGAATCCTCGTATCTGATAAAATCATTTTATTTGCAGGCGTTTTAAGAGCAGCAAACTTAAATAAGAATGGCTTTATTTTATCAACATAATATTAACGCAGACAGCCGCCTGGGTATTTGGCATATCACAGAGAATGAAGAATTCTTTAAAAACGGAATTGCTATTCAGAAAGAAATCACCCATCCCCACAAGCGGTTGCAACATTATGCGGGCAGGTATTTATTAAAAGTTCTTGACCCTGATTTTCCGGTCGCTGACATTTTGCTCGATGGCAACCGGCCTTATCTGAAAAACAATCATTTCTATTTTTCCATTTCGCATTGGCAAAATTTTGCGGCAGCGATTGTAAGCAGAAGCCAGCGGGTTGGAATTGACATTGAAGGGGAAGCTGAAAAGTTGGAAACTCTGCAAAAAAAATACATGACGGATGGAGAACTTCAGCATCTGCTGTCTGCCAATCATTCCATTCCCCTTCGAAAGTTATTGTGCATTTGCTGGAGCTCGAAAGAAACCATGTTTAAATGGTATCAAAAAGGAAAAGTGGATTTCAGGGAAGACATGATTGTGTCGGCCATCCATGAAAAAGAACGAACTCTTTCCACTTTATTCAGAAAAGAAAAAAAAGAAAACCTGACGATTCAATACCATTCATTCGGAAAGATGATCCTCACCTATTTGCACACTTAAAAAGAAATCCCTTTTTACTTTTAAACGATAGTAAATTTTATCTTTGATAAATACTAAATCGAAAAGCCATGCCGTCTTTTGATCTTGTCAGCAAAGTGGACATCCAGCTACTGGACAATGCAGTCAACAATGCATCGAAAGAAATCAAAAACCGTTATGATTTCAAGGGAAACCACGTGGTTATTGAACTCAATAAAAAAGATTTCATTCTGAATCTGGAAGCAGATACAGACATGAAGCTGAACCAGATGATTGATGTGCTGATCAGTAAAACGCTGAAACAGGGATTATCAGCAGAGATTTATGACCAATCCAAAGAAATACAATTGAGCGGGAAGATTGTCAAAAAGGAAGTCCCTGTAAAAAACGGTATCAAACAGGAAGATGCAAAGAAGATTGTCAAACTGATCAAAGAAAGCGGCTACAAAGTACAAGCCTCCATCATGGAAGATATGGTCCGTGTAACTTCAAAAAAAATTGATGAATTGCAGGCCGTGATTCAGGCATCCAAAGGCTGGAGCCTGGGGATTGCTTTTCAATATGTCAATATGAAAAGCTGAACAAAGCGTATTTGTCATCCGCTTTTAAACTAAACTATTCGGTCTGTTCAGAAAAGACCTTCGGCAAACGGGAGGCCGCATTACGTGGATGAAAAACTCAGCAGAGAACTATCCATTTACATAAACTATTTTCCCTGAAGCCAGTTTTTTGTCCTCTTAAAGATGTCAACTTTCATGGGTTTGGGAAGCCCGTCGTGTGTCAGTTTATTTTTGTAATGATATTCCAGCTTTTCTCCATATTCCTTGTTAGCATTGTCGCTTTTCTCCAACTCCTGAATGTAAGGAATTACATTATCCTGTAAAACACCATTCATAGAAATCGTATGATATCCGCTTCGCAAAACGGGATTGTCGTTTTTATTATTCTCCATTTGCCCGTTCTCTGCAAAATAGTCGGCCTGAAAAATTTCCGGATTCAGTTTTCTTAGCCTCTTTGTACCCCGCCTTTCATTTCTCCACGGATGTTCTTTTTTGTGGAGCTGGGTCAAAAGAAATTCTTTATCCCACAGCGTAACCTGATGCGACATTAAGAAATCAGAATGGGCATTGTCAAGTAAAGAAATATTAAACCCCTCAACAAAGTATTTGGTTGCAATTGTTTTATACTCGTGAGAACTATGCAATTTCACCTGCTTCCAGTTATTTTCTTCTGTTAAACTAAAGAGTTGGTTAAAAAAGCCGGAGTTCGTTTTTTTGTTGAGCCACATGTCTTCCTGAAAATAAAGAATATATTTTTCCCTGATTTTTTCTCTTAAAAGAAAAGCCAGCCTGTCTGCCCATTCACCCTTCCCCGATTGAATATTTTTAAAGTGATTGAATGAAAAAGCTTTTTCCTCGGTTGCGAAATAATAATTGCAGTTGGTGTTGAAATTCCAAAATTTTTCGAAAAAGAATTGAAATCCCCGGTAAAGAAATTCATATCTGTCGCAACTGTGTACGATCAATGCAACGTTGCTGTTTCCATGTTCAATTTCTGTCATTAGTAATTCATTAATTATCCCACATTCATTCTTCCGGTCGATGCCAATCTATGATTATTTACGAAATTAAAAATGCCAACATTGTAAAATCAAGCCATTGGTGTTTGTGAAATAATTAAAATTCCAAACATTTATTGCTGCTTTACAGCATTCACTGTTTGTCTTTGGTTTGTTTTAGATTACCATATTCAGCGTGTGGCTATTTCAACACTTTTGCCCTGACAAAACTAATTGCCACACTATCCGTACCTTTTGGTGCAAAATATTTGGTCTTGAACTTTTCAGTCGCACCCGGAACGAGTGTCACATAAATGGTTTCATCATCCGACTCAAGCAATGTTTGTGTCTTGCTATAAAAATTGAGTTTTATGTCAATATCCTTATACTTAGCTACGGTGGCACTGCTTGAAATCTTTCCTTTTATGACCGTCTGGCCGATCAGGTTTTTTTTATTTTCACCTTTTATGTGGATAAACATTGCGGGATTATTTTCTTCTTTCCCGAGTAGAGCGGCTTTTGTCTTTTCATAGCTTTCTTTTTCCTTTTCAGCCCGGCTCTCTTTGGAATTGCAGGCAACGAATGATATGAAAACAAAAATGAAAAGAAGACAGGATGGCTTCATAAAATTTATTTTGGAATGTTGAAATTAATTCGATTCTTTTTATTTCCCAAACCATAAAGCGCCGTTTACACTGTTTCTGCCGGCCCCGGTAACACTCGAAAGCACATTGTTCTCATTTCTCAAACGTAAGACAGCCATCAGCGCCATTATCAGCGCCTCTTTGTATTCAATAATTTCTTTCTCCGGAATTACAATCCCCACATTTATTTTTTCCAGATAACTGTTTAACCGGCTGACCAGATAGGTGTTCAAAGCGCCACCTCCGGTTATCACCATCATATCTCTTTGTTTTCTTCTGAAAGGAAGGATCGCTTTCACTACTTGTTGTGCAATATGCTCCGTATAGGTGCTTAATGCATCACGAACATCTATCTCTGATTTCCGAATAATCGGGAAAATAATATCTGTACCAAAACTATTCGGCAAACTTTTCGGATATGCATGACTGTAATACTTCTGTTTGTTCAGTTTGTTTAATAATTGCTGATTCAATTTTCCTCTCAAGGCCATTTGTCCGCCTTTGTCATATTTCTTATGCAATTGTGCAGAGAGCATATTCAGAATCCTGTTTGCCGCACAAATATCAAAAGCAATAATTTTCTTTTTATCATGTACAGAAACATTGGCAATACCGCCAATATTCAGATAGTACCGGTTTTCACCAAACAAGAGTTTTTCGCCGATCGGAACAATGGGTGCGCCCTGCCCGCCCAATGCAACGTCCATTGAACGCAATTGAGTCACCACCGGAATTTTTGTTATCGCCGACATTACGGCGCCATTTCCCAACTGATGTTCGATTCCTTTATGAGGTTCATGAAATGTGGTGTGACCATGGCATCCGATAACATCGGTTTTTTTTGACAACCGATTCTTCTTCAAAAATGCATTTACACTTTCTCCGCAGTACTTTCCAAAATCGAAATCCAGCTTCAAATATTCCCTTGCCGGAAGTTGGGTTGCATTCATCAGTCTTTTTTGTAATGCCCGCGTGAATGAACCTGTCTCTGCAGATTTAATTTCAAAAGTCCACTTGCCACTCACCTCCTGAAACTCCACATAAACGATATCCAGCCCATCCAATGAACTCCCACTCATCATCCCGATTGCATTATAAATCATATTCTATCAAGATTTTTTAGTTTTGTCCAAAATTAAGGCAATCATTTGCCTGAAAACAAATCCAACTTCATGGTCATTAACCTTAGCAAAGAACATTCTCTTGTCAGCAACTGGGTCAGCGAATTGAGAGATGTTGAGATTCAAAAAGACAGAATGCGTTTCAGGCAAAATCTGGAAAACATTGCTTCTGTGGCGGCCTACGAGATAAGTAAAAAACTGGCATGGGTTGAAAAAGAAGTTGCTACTCCGCTGGGTACCGCCAAATGCAAGGTGATGGCCCAACAGCCGGTATTGGCTACTATCCTCCGCGCCGGACTGGCCATGCATCACGGGCTACTGAAATTTTATGACAGGGCAGACAATGCTTTTATCAGCGCCTTTCGCAAGCACAAACATGACGGCAGTTTTGAAATCAGCCTGGATTATATCAGTTGCCCGGCAATGGAAAATCGGGTAGTTATCATTTCTGATCCAATGCTGGCAACCGGTTCTTCCCTTGTAAAAACCATCCAGTTTATCAGGGATGTGGGCATGCCATCAGAAATGCATATTGTATGTGCCATTGCTTGCACCGTCGGAATTGAATATGTTTTGCGGTCAGCACCACATGCAACCATCTGGTGCGGAGATATTGATGATGAACTTACGGCGAAAGGTTATATTGTTCCGGGATTGGGCGATGCAGGCGATCTTGCTTATGGTATCAAAGTACAGATGTAAAAATACCTTGTGAACTCGTCAGTTTTTTTTCCTGAAATCTCTTTGATTCATATTCTGAAAACAGGATATGTCTTTCCTGATTTTATTTTACCTCGTTCGTTCTTACCAACCCATTATATAAAAAAGGTCGCCGTGTAAAAGCAACCTTCTCTTTATATCTTTTAAACTATTCCATAAAAATTAATTATTCTTAACGCGGCCGTCTTTTTTGTCTTTTTGCCTTCCGATAATATAACCACCGGCAGCACCCACAGCAGCGCCAACAGCAGCACCAACACCCTTATTCTTGGAAATAATGGCTCCGCCAACTGCGCCGGCAGCGCCTCCAATGATAGCTCCTTCGGCAGCTTTACTGATTCCTCTTTTTTTAGTCGTTTCAGTACCCTGGGATGTGGAGGAACCTCCGGACGATACCGTCGAAGAAGATGTTCTGCCAACTGATGAAGACCTTCTTCTGGTTGGGCTTGTCCTGTTAGGGGTAACCGTTGACTGGCTATTCAAATTATTTTGGTTATTTAACTGGTTTGCGGTAGCCGTATCAGAAGAAGTATTGTTGTTGAAAGAAGTGGAATCAGTGAGTAACTGAACATTCCGGCCATTGTTCTGGTCATTGCTTTTGCAGGCGACGAAAAAGAGAGACAGCGCAGCAAAAAAAATCAAGTTGTGAAATATGCTTTTCATATCTGTTCGTTTTAATTTCTGTATGTGAAAAAATAGTGCCATTTTTTGTGATAATCTGTTGTTTAAAGAAAATAGTTCTTAAAAGTCTTAAATGTTTTTTGTGATTACAACTTTTTTAAGATCTATGTTTAACGTCTATCCTTTTTAAACCGAAAGCCTCCCTTGCGGAAGGCTTCGAGTCAAGGTACGGATTAAAATATTCTTCTATGTTCTATTGTCTATTGCTTGTAGTGGTATCTTTTTTATCCTTATTCTTCCCAAGTATGTATCCGCCTGCTGCACCAAGGATTCCTCCGATTACCGCTCCAGTTCCCTTTTTCTTGCTGATAATGGCCCCGCCAACTGCACCTGCTGCACCACCAATGATGGCTCCCTCAGCAGCTTTGCTGATACCCCTTTTCTTTTCTGTTTTCACCTGGCCTTCACCCGCTGTGCCTGCATCCGGAATTGAATTCCCTTTGTCAACCGATACCGTTGAAGTAGTGTCTTTCGCAGCAGGACTTACCACCGGAGGAGTTTGTGCAACCGGGGAAGTGGCAGAGGTCGAAGATTGCGCCTTCTTTGAAGGAGCGGTTTTTACATAAACCACTTTTGCAGGTTGTGCTTTCCCGCTGTTTTTTGCTGCCGGTGTTACATTTCCCTGTTCAGGAATTACATTGTCTTTTGCAGCCTCATTGCTGGCAGCAGCCATGGAATCTGAATAAATATTGTTATTGGAATAAGTAGAACTGTCATTCAAAAGTTGAATGTTCCGGTTTGCCGAATCGTCTTTATTTGTTTGCCTGCACGCGGCAAATACCAGAGATGCCATGAATATGAGTAAAATATTTTTCATCTTTTTCAGTTTTTTTAAACTCTAAATATTGATTTTTGATATTACACGATAGACATATAACGACAGGAACAGTTTAAAAATTGAATTCTGTTTAATAGAACCTTAACAATTCACAAATCATTTACCCGGTTTCAGGCGATATTTCTTACTCACCTTCGGGCTGTTGAAATATTTATCAACTTCTTCTTTGGTGGCAGGCTCCTCGACCATCGGAACATCAATTAATTGCAATTGGACCTGCTTTAATTCATCTTTCAATTTGCTCGTTTTTTTTATTATATCAGGATCCTTATCACCCAGAAGCATATTATCGCTTAGCAGATATTGCAATCTTTTAATATCATTCCTGACCAGCGATGCCGAATTTTGTTCATAACCCTTATTCGGAGCAACTGCTTCCTTCACAGGAACCAAAGCAACACCCACACTCGGCAAAATTTTTCCTGTAGTTTGTCCGTCACCATTTGGAAGAGATGAAAAAATCGTGCCACCCAATGCTGTTGACGCGGCAGTAAGGTCAAATGTGGTACGTGTATTCCGGGTATGCTTAATCTTTTTGTCCAAATCCCTGAAAGTCACTTTCAGTTGAAAAATGTAATCTTCAATATTGGAAGTAAGTTTGTTGTATTCCGCCAGACGTTGAGGATAATTAATTGCCTCTTTTACATTCACTGTAACTGTGGCTGTATCCCGATTAAAAAACTTGTCAACTCCGACAAACTTGATAATAAGTTTTTTTATTTTGATATTTTCATCTTCCTTAATGAAATCGTAAGGAGCCACCCACTTGAAAGTATCGCCACAACGTTCAATCGACGTTAGTGATTTGACCGGAAGATTTGTATAATAGGTCAGGGATTCAATCGGGAAACTACCTTCCTCGCATTGCAACGTAAAAAACAGTGTATCTCCTTCCTCAATAGTAAGTTCATTCCCGACGGTCGGCTTCACCCGGGAGGGAATAATTTCCGTATTGTAAAAAAGAAGGGTGAATGTGGTATCCACATTGTCTTTCGGGTTATTCAGATTCTGAACCCCCAACATGACCTTGTATTCTTTGTCGTATTTCAATCTGCCCGAAAGGAAAAAGGATTTATCTGCTTTGAAATGCAGAAGCCCATTGTCTTTATTTATCTTCAATCCGACCGGACTATTTTTCAGATACCAATAATATTGACCGGGATCTTTATTTATTTCAAAATTATAATCCAGTGTACTGTCCACATGAAGTGTAAAGTAGGGACTGAAATTTTTAATCCTCAGTACCGTATCTGGGCTTTGGACATACACCGTGTCCACATGTTTCATAAATACGGAAGCGGATGTATCTGCCACCCTTAAACCTGATGTATCATTGTGCCTCATAAATCCAACTCGCGAATTCTCCTGGGCATAAACAACTGTTGAAGTCAGCACAAAAAAAATAAGAAACCCAATCACCGATGCCGGCCCAATTCTTTTCATACTGGCAAAAGTAAAAAACTATATGCTTTGGACGGGAAGTGAATTCTTAAATTTCACCGGTTAAAATATCGCATTTACCGACTTTATTCTGATTTATGCCTATATCGGATTGCTATCTCCGGATGCCGGTAATAATTTTATATCATCAAAATTTTAAAAACGATGGAAACAAGCAATCAACCTCAACGCAGGGGCCCTCTGGGAAACTCCGGTATTATGACGGGTATTATTGTGTTTTTTGCCGGACTCGCATTGCTGGGATATAAGATGGGTTTACCATTGCCCGGCTGGTTATTTACCTGGCCCATGCTTTTGATTCTGATCGGATTCGTAATCGGTGTCAAGGATAATTTTCAAAATGCCGGATCCTGGATCCTGATACTGATGGGCGGCCTTTTTCTGGCTGAGCAGGTAGATATCGGATTCAACCTCAGAAAATTTGTAGCTCCGATCATACTCATTTTCGTTGGTCTGATGATTATACTGAAGCCCAAAAGGATACAAAGAAGAAGAAGGTTCGAACGTTTTGCAAATCCAGCCGACAACACCCGGTGGCAACAGGCACAAACGCATGATAATACTGAACATGATAACCCTGAAGAAGAATACGTGCAAATCAATTCGATATTCGGCGGCGTAAAAAGATTTATTATTTCAAAAAACTTTAAAGGAGGAAGTGTAGTTGCCTTTATGGGAGGAGCCGAATTAAACATGCTTCAGGCAGGCATTCAACAACCCATCATCCTCGATATTAATAATGTTTTCGGGGGTACAAAAATTGCTGTTCCCTCCAATTGGGAAGTCAAAAATGAGATCAGCGCAGTATTTGGAGGCGTGGATGACAAACGCAACCCAGCCACGCTGACTCCCGAACCCGGCAAAACGCTGCTTTTGAAAGGAAGTTGTCTTTTTGGAGGAGTAGAAATTACTAATTATTAAAATCTTTCATCATCTTAAACTGATAATCATGAACTGGTATATTTCCAAAGTTGTTTACCGTATTGTTTGCGGAAATGGTAATCACACCCCGCAATTTGATGAACAGTTGCGATTGATCGAAGCTGAAGACGACCTTCATGCCTTTCAGAAAGCAAGGCTCCTCGGAGAAAAAGAGGAAGACAGTTTTCAAAATGACAAAGGGAAACCTGTTATCTGGAAATTTATTGATGTGCAGGAATTATTTCTTTTGAGTGAATTGTCTGATGGAACAGAGTTGTATTCACAAATCAAAGAGGAAGATAGTTGTGAAAATTATATAAAGGGGATCCATAAAAGAGCAAACACCCTTTTGGGTAAATGTCTGGAAAAAAATACTTTTATCAATTAATAATATCAATTGGCTGAATCAGTCTTTTCAGAAAAAAAATTCTTTATCTACTTCCAGGTATGGTGGGTAATTGCCGCGGTATTTCAATATTTCATAATCAGACAAAAAGCATTTGACAATTTTCACATTCTCACAGATGCTATTTCATCCAACCTGATTCTCGGGATGATATGTTATTTCCTTGCAAACAACATGAGATATTACCTGCCGCGCGAGGAAAAGTACTGGTACATCATCATTTCAAGTATCATTGTTTGTTTCATCTGGCTCATTTTAATTCAGCTTGTTTTCAATATTTTTTTTCCTGACGGTGATGCATACCTGCAATTTTACAAATCAACTTATGCCATTCGATTCGGTGCAGGATTTCTGCTGGTAAGCAGCATAAACATGTTCAGCCTATTGCTTTACAACCAACAGGCCCAAAAAGAAATTACTGCCCGTCAGTCGGAAACAGAAAAACTGAACAGGGAAGCGGAACTTACCAAACTGAGACAGCAATTGCAACCTCACTTTCTTTTCAACAGCCTGAATTCTATCAGTTCGCTGACTGCTTCAAGTCCTGAAAAAGCACGGCAGATGATTCAACAGCTTAGTGAATTTTTAAGAGGTATGTTGAAAAAAGATGACGAGAAATTCATTTCTCTGAAAACAGAAATGCAATATCTCAATCTTTATCTTGAAATTGAAAAGGTCAGGTTCGGCCATCGTTTGCAAACGGAAATTTTATATTCCCAACAGGAAGAAAATGCTTTGTTACCTCCCATGATTTTACAACCCATCGTTGAAAACGCCATTAAGTACGGGCTTTACGACACATTGGATGAAGTGCTGATTTCAATCAAAGGCCGATTAGACGATCATCAACTAATCATTACGGTTACTAATCCTTATGATCCGGAATCCGGCCGGGGGCCCCGAGGCACCGGATTCGGCCTGTCTTCCATCAGAAGGAGATTATTTTTGCTCTATTCAAGGAAAGATTTGGTTCAGGTCAGCGAATTAGAAAATTTATTCACCACCGAATTACGAATCCCGCAACTATGATTAAAGCAATTATTATAGACGACGAACCGCTGGCACGGGAAATTATAAAAGAATATTTGCAAACCAACAATGATGTGGAAATTATTGCAGAGTGCAATGACGGTTTTGAAGGTATGAAGTCAATTCAAAAACTCCAGCCGGAATTAATTTTTCTGGATATTCAGATGCCAAAGATCAATGGGTTCGAAATGTTGGAACTGGTTGAAAATCCTCCTGCCGTCATTTTTACAACCGCATTTGATGAGTATGCCATCAGGGCTTTTGACCAAAACGCCATCGACTATCTTCTTAAACCTTTCAGCAAAGACCGTTTTGAACAGGCCTTGAAAAAATTTCAACAAACAAATTCTGTTGGGCCTGTACAAAACATTTTGGAAGAAGCGGCCCTTTCACCCATCCAGCAAAATCGAATCGTAGTGAAAGACGGAACCAAAATAAAAATCATTCCTGTAACAAAAATTTATTACCTGGAATCAGCCGACGATTATGTAAAAATTATCAGCGCTGAAGGTACCTTTCTAAAAAACCGCACCATGTCTTTTTATGAAAATTCCCTCGCTCAGTTTCACTTCATCCGGATACACCGTTCCTATATTGTAAACAGTCAGCTCATTACCCGAATCGATCCTTTCGAAAAAGATTCCCATACCGTTTTACTTAATACCGGCCAGCGATTGCAGGTAAGCAAAACCGGATATACAAAACTCAAAGAGGCCCTCGGCTTTTGATTTATGGACTTATTACGCAGCGGCGAATGCTTATTTTTGCATACTCAAAAACAGTACATTTTATTTGGACAGAAAAATAAATACGCAGGAAAGAATCAATGCTGTGTTGATTGGGGTAACTAATCAATACCAACCCGAGCAGGTTACCAACGAATACCTGGAAGAGTTGGCATTTTTAGCTGAAACGGCCGGCGCCATTGCGCTTAAATCATTCATTCAGAAAATGGATCATCCGGATAGCCGCACCTATATCGGAAAAGGAAAATTGATGGAGGTCAAGGAATACTGCCACAGAAAAAATGTACAACTTGTCATTTTTGACGACGAACTGGGTGGTTCTCAAATTCAGAATATTGAAAAAGAACTGCAGATTGTCACCATTGACCGTACGGATCTGATCCTCGACATATTTGCTTCACGCGCAAAGACGGCACAGGCAAAAGTTCAGGTAGAGCTTGCACAATATCAGTATCTGTTACCGAGACTGAAGGGAATGTGGAAACATCTGGAACGGCAGGGAGGTGGTATCGGGAGCCGCGGCCCGGGTGAAACAGAAATTGAAACTGACCGCCGTATTGTAAAAAATAAAATTTCACTGCTAAGAAAAAGACTGGCCGATATCGACAAACAGGCTTTTACCCAAAGAAAAGAAAGAGGAGAATATATCAGGGTGGCATTGGTTGGATACACGAATGTCGGCAAGAGTACCATTATGAACCTGTTGAGCAAGAGTGATGTTTTTGCAGAAAATAAATTGTTTGCAACCCTTGATACTACCACGCGTAAAGTGGTGTTGGGGAGCACTCCGTTTTTGCTTAGTGATACCGTTGGTTTTATACGTAAACTTCCATTTCATCTTGTAGAAAGTTTTAAAAGTACGCTGGATGAAGTGAGAGAAGCCGATTTGCTCCTGCACGTAGTGGATATTTCGCATTCCAACTTTGAAGAACAACTTTCCGTTGTTGAAAAGACTTTGCTGGATCTCAAGTGCATGGATAAACCCGTCATCACCGTTTTCAACAAGATGGATATTTATGAAAAAAACAACTTTGATCAATGGCTTTCGCCGGAAGTGAAAGAGCAATTGCTTGAGGAGTTAAAAGACAAATGGATAGAGAAAACCCGCGGGAATGCTGTCTTTATTTCAGCAACAAAAAAAATGAATATTGACGGATTCAGGCAAAAGGTACTTAATGAGGTGAGGACATTATACCGGCAAAAATATCCTTACAAAGTAGAATACTTTTACTGAGAAATGGAAACGAATCATTGGATAAAAATAGCTGACGATGAAAATTCACTTCAATGGAATGAAAATGGAATTGCTTTGGTCAGCATTGAAAATAAAGAAATCTGCATCATCAAAACAACGGAAGGTTTGCACGCATGCAATGAAAAATGCCCCCATGCAGGCGCTCCGCTGGAAGTCACCGGATCTGTCGACAGCCATTGTATCCTCACCTGTTCGAGGCATCATTACAAGTTCAATTTGAAAAGGGGAAGAGATGCTTTCAACGAGGGGTATTTCCTGAAGGTGTATCCGGTAAGGAAAGAAGCCGATGGAATCTATATCAATTTCAGGTAGCCGGGTTATCGCCGGACAGCATTTGTTCTTTTTCGGCATCTAAAAACAATTCAGGAGACTGCTCAATCTTTTTTTTGTAATTCGAAACGGATTTCCAATAAATAATAAAACAAACCAAAGTGGCCACCAAAGCCAATTCATCCAAAGGGTTCAACTCGAATATCCGCAATAGATAAAACACAAAAAAGAGCACGGCCCAAACCCTTCCGATTTCATGAGCAGGCCTGCTATTTACTTCTTCACCTGCACTTTCGAGGTGAGCCTGTATTGAATCTGAAATCCCGTCAACCAAAACAAAAACAAAATAAAAATTATAGATGGGAATTAATATCCGCCAGACTGCCGGAGGTTTTATTTGCCTGTTCTCAGGAGAAATAGACAGCAAGGTATTTTGCAAGGTTCTAATAAATAAAATCGCCACAACAAGAAAAATCAACAAAAAAGAAAATTCGAAAATCAAACCTCTGAAATTGTACATAGCTGTTCCTGGTTTTTAATAAATCCCAAAAAAATTCTTTTCCTGCAAAAATTCTTCCTGTAAACTGCGAAAGTAAAACGCTAAAAGACCGGGCAGGGGATTCCTCTTCCACCTTCGGATGGCCTTTTTACATAGATCAATGACAATTCCATTCCACCTCTGCTTTGTGAAGCCGGGCGCAAACTTGAAATGTTTATATCGTAGGTTGCCCCGATCCGCATCCCCGAAAATTCCAACCCGACATAAGGAATCAGTGCATCATTAAACCTGAACCACGATCCGAAATATACATTGGAAGGATTTTCACTTTGCTGATCAATGGCGGCCGCAAATGCCCCGCCGATAACAGTTTCCGTAGCTTTATTCTGCACCTGAAAAATTCCGCTTGCATGAAACCTGACATTGTCAGCTACCGGAAAAAATCCTCCGGCATGAACCGTTGCACGGGTACCAATACTCCAGTCGGCAGCCATAAAACTTTCCCTGGGCCGGTTAATATGATACATGGATGCACCCACATAAAAATTATTATCGTCAGATGTTGAACCGGAATATAAAATTCCTGCATTCAGATCGAGATAACTTACATTCAGATTCTGATTATTGAAAACCTCCTGCGTAATTCCGGTAAAGCCGAAAGGAGTGAGCATATCTTCGAAATACAATTTCGATTGATCCAAACGCTTTTGCCCATAGGATCCCTGAAATCCAATACCTATTTGTTGAAATCCGTCTTCATCCAATGCTTTGTGATATGATGTGCTCAACGCAACATAATTATCTGTCAGGATATTTCCTCCCGCCTGATCCTTTAATGCAAGGATTCCAACTCCCCAGGTATCATTGGATGGTATATGATTTTTCATTATCCTGAAATCCACACTTACCGTATAAGTGGTATAAACGTTATTCAGTGCAGGCCATTGATTTCTGTAATTTCCTGCCACTCTCAAATTGCCATCAAACTTGCCGGTTAATGCAGGATTTAATGTCAGGGGGGAAGCAAAGAACTGCGAGAAGTGCGGATCTTGTGCATTGACTTTGGCAGTGAAACACAGGAGCATCAGTATGGTAAGAGGGGCAATTATTTTCATAACCGGGCAGAAAAGAAAATTAAAGATAAACAATCCATGTCTGAATCAAAGCCATTTTCCCTCTTTTTTCAAAGGTCAGCCATCATAATAAAAACAGTTCTAATCCAAATTGTTTTCTATGATTTCAGGCTGTTGATAATTTTTTCAAATTCATCTGCATTCAAGGATGCTCCGCCGACAAGACCTCCATCCACATCAGGTTGAGAAAAGATTTCGGAAGCGTTGGAGGGCTTGACGCTGCCCCCATAGAGGATAGAAATATTTTCAGAAATTTCTTTTCCAAATTTTTCTGCTATCACGGAGCGGATATATGCATGCATTTCCTGCGCTTGTGCTGATGAAGCTGTTTTGCCTGTGCCAATAGCCCAGATCGGTTCATAGGCTACAATTACTTTTTGAATCTGATTTTCATCCAGGTGAAAAAGGCTTTCCCTGATTTGTTTTTCCACAAAATCATTTTGGGCACCTGCTTCTCTGATGTCAAGAGCCTCCCCACAACAGAAAATGGGAATCAAATTGTGAGCTAATGAAGCATCCATTTTTTCCGCGAGCATGTCATTCGATTCCTGAAAATATCCTCTGCGTTCGCTGTGTCCGATAATTACGTGTGTCACGCCACACGATTGCAACATAGCTGCGCTCACTTCGCCGGTATATGCTCCGGAATGTTTGGTGTAAACATTTTGCGCCGACACAAAAAAATGAGGATCTTTTTCGAGGTATTCTTTTGCAATAAGCAGATACGGATAGGGAACAGCAATGACAGACTGATGATCCGGATTCCATTTTATTTTTTTATTTCCCAACGACTGCAATAATTCTTTGGCCTCATTCAATGTGCAGTTCATCTTCCAGTTGGCTGCCGCAATTTGTTTCCTCATGATTTGTTGTATAAATTTTTAATTGATAAAATTTCTTCTTCTGTTATTTCAAAACCTTTCAGTTTTTTCCAGTTATGAATGTCACGGATCACTTTGTCCAATTCGTAAGGTTCATTTCCCCAGGTAAAATTATCTGTAAACTTTTCCGGTGTTTTCTGTATGATATTCGAACATACGCCAACGACAGATCCCGTATTAAATGAAGTATTGATGGCACTGCGGCTGTAATCTCCCATAATCAATCCGCACTTGATGCCGGCACGGACAGAAGTCACTTCCTTCCCAAATCGGACACTGACTTCTGATGCATTATTTTTCAAATTGCTGTTGCTGGTTCCTGCTCCCAGGTTGCACCATTCACCCAGTACCGAATCTCCCAAATATCCATCGTGCGCTTTATTGGAATATCCCATAAGAACGGAATTTTTTATCTCTCCGCCTGCCATGCAACAGGGGCCAAGCGTAGTAGCTCCATAAATCTTCGCTCCCATTTTCACTACCGAATTATTTCCGCAAAAAAAAGGCCCGCGTATCATAGCTCCTTCCATCACTACAGAATCACGTGAAATATAAACCGGCCCGCTGTTTCCGTTGATGGTACAAAATGACAGCCGTGCTCCTTTTTCAATAAAAACATTTTCCTTGCCCGAAATTTTTATTTCTCTGTCAACCGTTTCACTTTCTTTTCCTTCGGTAATCATGGCAAAATCCTGCCGCAATGCCCAATCGTTGTTTTTGAAAATATCGGCCGGGTTATTGAGAGTGGTTCCGTCTTCTTTCCATACTCCTTCTTTAACTAATTTTTTAAGTGAAGACAATGAAGGAACATGATTGGCGGTGATATTGAAATCTGCTTTTTGCAAATCAGGATTTTCTGATTTGAGCAAAACATGGGGACCAAAATAAAACTGCCATTTTTCCAGAATAGTAAGCATCCCAATCCGGATATGCGCCACACTCTTTAACTGTCCGAAGGGAAAAAAATCTTTTTTACAGGAAAGATCATCCAGCAAAATGGTCATGCAACGAAAATAATAAAAATAGAAGTGATTGGATTGATTGCCTGATTGATTTTTGCCCTGGCACCATTTTTAAATTTGGGATTGCATTCATTAACCGCCATCTCTCAATAAAAATCCTTCCGATTTGTTTTCTGATGTAAATTTTCCAATCCGATTTATTTTATAACAATTCTTCTGCCGTTTATCCTGCCCGACCAGGCATTGTACCGTTTGCAAACAAGTCTGGGAAAACAGATGTTTAAAAACCAAAAACTTATTTTTCTGTTTCTGACTTTCTCTTAGCTATTTTAACCAACTTATACAAAAAAGCCCCGCCTGCAATTGATAAAATAATTAAGACCATGGTGGGGATCAGGTTCATAGAATATTTTTCATAAACCTATGGCAATCCCTTTGGAAATCAAAATAAGAACCGGAATATTATTAAACCGGGATTTTGCAGTAGCACTAAAAGCTACTGCAAAGTTCGTAAGGGGTTATGGGAAGCATCCCGGTAACCCCGACTTAGAAAGCCTTTGCGAAAATATTTTATTTGAGCATTAGGCTTTATTAGTCGTTTTGCAGCCAACTGCAAAATTTGGGTTAAAAGAAAATTCCGGAGCAATCATCGCATCCGGAATCAAAACAATTTATAGTAAATCAGAATTTCCCTTCTGATTATTTCTTCTTTGCGTAACGTTTATTGAACTTATCAATACGCCCGGCTGTATCAACCATCACATTTTTACCTGTGTAGAATGGATGTGACATATTCGAAATTTCCAATTTGATAAGCGGATATTCATTGCCATCCTCCCACTTAACTTTTTCCTTACTCTCTGCAGTAGAACGGCTCAGAAAGGAAAACCCGTTGCTCATATCGCGGAACACGACGAATCTGTAATTACCCGGATGAATTTCTTTTTTCATATCATTTTTATTTTGTCATGGCTAACCCGGTGGGTCTCCATGAATTTTAAAAAAGGAGTGCAAATGTAGGATAAATGAGCGATAAACATGATTCCTGCCTGAAAAAATTAATTTAAACTTATCTCACGCCGCTTTAATGGATCTTTACAAATTGCACAATAACTTTAATCAGTTCAGGAGAAACAGGAATGCTATTATCTATATATGTTCTCTGCTGATTCTCACAATCCTTTCCGGCATCTTTCAATACATGACTCATATTCTGAATAATTTTTAATTCTGCATTTTTTGCCTCATCATACAAGTCTTTTGCATTGTCAACCCCAACCTGGATATCGCAGGTGCCCTGCAAAATAAGTATCGGGCAATTGACTTTCTTAATCTCATTTGCCGGATCATAACTAAACCAGTTTATCAGGTAAGGCTGAATGGATGGCCTGAAAATATTTGTCAATGCTGCGGGCACATTTTTCACTTCATGTCCATCTTCCAGATTGTCAACAATCCTATCAATCGTAGAATCTGCAATTCCGCCCACTTTGCCTGAAAGCTGTTTCTTGATAATTTCTCCTGCAGGAACACCTACTCCGGAAACAGAAATATACCCATTCACCTTTTCCTTCGCTGCTGCAATCATCCCCAACAATGAACCCTCACTGTGCCCTGCCAAAAATATTCTGGAATAACCATCTCGCTTGAAAAACTGAACAATACTGTCCACATCATTCACATAATCATCAAATCTTAAATCTGATTCTTTCATTCCGCTGTAAGCACTCTTCCCAATGCCCCTTTTATCGTATCTGAAGGAACTGATATTCTGGCTGTCCAGCGAATTGGCAAGTTGCAGATAGGTATCAGCGTGAACACCCAGCGGGCTATTCCCATTCCGGTCGGTGGGACCAGATCCGGCTATAATAATAACCAGCGGGTTTGTTTTAATCTTTGAAATCAGCGAGCCGCTCAATTTAATTTTTCCAAAAGCCGGAATGTCGATTTCATGCTCATTTTTGTTGGGTGATTGTGTGGCTTCTTTCCCTTTTTTCATTCCAAGTGGAAATGAAACCCCGCTCTGTCTCCAGTCTCCTGAAATAGAATCCGGAGAAACCAGCTTTCCGGTAAACGATGCTCCGATATTCTTCACTTCGGCAAATACGCTGTCTCCTTTTGTTTTTAACATGGTAAAACTTAGCCCTGATGCACCCTGCATCGGGCTGTCCCACGTACCTGTCAAAGAATCTGTATCTCCATTTTTAAGATGAAAGACCAGGGGAAGTTTATTCCCTCCAACCGAAAGCATCCCTTCCCAATCACCGGAAAAGTTTTGTCCATAGGAGAATGAGCACAACAGCAGGAAAAACGGAATAAGGGCTTTTTTCATATTTAATTTTTTATCTCGACATTTCCGGAAGAGGGATATCCCGTTTGAGCATGTCATTGCGATTTGCCATATTCCATGCCAGCAGGAAAGTATAGCGAACTCTTTTCATCATCGGCCCAAAATTGATTTTTTCCATGGTGTCTGTTGGTTTATGGTAATCTTTATGGATTCCGTCAAAAAAGAAAAGAACCGGCACCCCCTTTCTGGCAAAATTAAAATGATCGCTTCTGTAATAAATTCTCTCCGGATCGCCGGGATCATTGTATTTATAATCTAATTCCAGGTTCAGATATTTCTTATTTACTTCCTTGCTGATTGGGTCCAGATCACTGCTCAGCTTATCGTTTCCGATCAGGTAAACATAATTGGTACTATCGCCTGTTTTCCTGTTTGGATCCAGCCTTCCAACCATATCCGTATTCAAATCAACAGTTGTTTTGTCCAACGGAAACACCGGATTTTCAGAATAATATTTACTTCCCCAAAGCCCTTCTTCTTCACCACTCACAGTCATAAACACTACTGTTCTGCGCGGGCCATGCCCTTCGTTTTTGGCTTGTTGCATAGCGGCAGCCATTTCAATCACAGCCGTTGTTCCGCTTCCATCGTCATCAGCGCCATAATAAATCTGACCATTGCGAATTCCGAGGTGATCATAATGCCCGGTCACCAACACATATTGATCTTTTAAATCAGAACCTTCCACATATCCAATCACATTGGACGCAAGAACAGAAAAACGTTTCTTAGCGTATTCAATAGCCACTTCTTTTCTTTCATTCAGAATTGTTTTATTGAAGGGAGCAAGATTGTTATATGAACTTATTAGTTGATCTGCTTTTTTATCGCCAAATAAATTATTCAATAATGATCCCAAACCATATACCACAGGGATTCTTGATTTAGCTTCGGGATCCGGAAAGTACAGGTTACTTCTTCCGGCCATATTCGTCAGGTAAGACGGAAACTTGTCCATTCCCGGATTGATAAAGACCAATGCAATAGCGCCGTACTTTTGGGCAGCAGCGAGTTTGCGGTTGACCCCAAATGACCAGGGTGAATTTTTGTCCGTTCCACTAATGATATAGTTTCCATTTACTTTGGGTTCTCCATTGAGAACAACAACAATTTTTCCCCTGACGTTTTTCCCGGAATAATCTGAATAAGCCGCGTCGTCGATACCATACCCTGCAAATACAATCTGATTGCCTTTTACTGAACCTGATAAATCACTCCCTGCCAACAGAATGACATCATCTCCTATTTGCAACGGCTTTCCCCCAATTGTGACTTTTTCATTTGTAACAGAATCACGGTACAACAAATATTTCTGTTGATACCCGCCAGGAGATTCCGGCGCTTTCAATCCGATTTTCTTAAATTGATTTTCGATGTAACTGGCTGCACGGCGTTGGCCTTCAGTCCCCGTTTCACGGCCCTGCATCTGGGCGGAAGCGATAACATCAAGTACGTTTTTTAATTTTTGCTCTGTAATGGTTTGAGCATATTTCCAGCCTTCATCATCCTGGGCCATAGTTGAATATCCTGTAAATACAAAGAGGATAGCAAGCAGAAAAAAATTTTTCATTCAAACATTGATTTAGTCAGGCAATAAAAATAGCAAGAAGTGACAGAATGCAATTGCCATCCATGTAATAATTAGTTAAAGAGGGATTTTATTCACTCTTCTTTCATGTCTCCCCCCTTCAAATTCCGTCAGCATAAAGGCCCTTACCAATTCTTTCCCTTCATCCATAGAAATAAATCTTGCAGGAAGGCAAATGACGTTGGCATCGTTGTGTTTTCTTGCAAGCTTCGCAATTTCTTCCTGCCAACACAGTGCAGCCCTGATGCCCGCGTGTTTATTAGCCGACATGGCCACCCCGTTGCCACTCCCGCAAATCAGTATCCCAAAAGAAGCAGCGCCATTTTCTACCGCGTCTGAAACCGGATGAGCAAAATCAGGATAATCCACCGAATCAGGAGAATGAGTGCCCAGATCCTTAAACGGAATATTTTCACTTTCCAGAAACGATTTAAGAAATTCTTTGAATTGGAATCCTGCGTGATCGGAACCTATGGCAACAGGCAATTTCAGATTAAAAGCAGACATCATTTTTTTTGCTAAAGATAGTGGTTCATCAGAATGTCTGGCAACCTTATTTATCAAGGTACTAAACCTGCCGAATGCAGGTATTATCCGGTGAATCCTTTTTAATTCTATATTTGAACACCCCCACAAACAAATTCACTTTTAAAAAAAATTAAATCATGAACAAAATTCTTCAGTCAAAGAAAAACTTCTGGCTTTTCCTGATTCCCGGAATATTTCTCTTCTCATTTAATTTGGGAAATAATTCCGGAGGTACCGGCACATCTGAAAATACAACTTCCATAACTATTCAAAAGAAACATAAGGCCGTCGCAGTAATTTCTCCTACCTACAAAGACACTGCAGTATCGGGCAAAGCTTTTTTTACGGAAAAAAGAAATGGAAATGTGTATCTGAAAATAAAATTACACATACCCTCCAAAGCAAATAAGGAAGTAGCTGTACACATTCACGAGCACGGTGATTGTGGTAATATGGGAATGAATACCCACGGGCACTGGAACCCTACAAAGGACAAGCACGGTAAATGGGGAAGTTCTCATTTTCATCTCGGAGACATTGGCAATGTAAAGTTGGATAGCAAAGGAAACGGAACACTTAAGATGAACACCAATCTCTGGAATATCGACGGCGATTCTGATGGAAATATTCTTGGGAGAGCTATCATAGTGCATGGCGGGACCGATGATTATGTAACCCAGCCTACCGGAAATGCAGGAGGAAGAATCGGATGCGGTGTAATCCAATAAATTTTCGATCTTTATAAAAATAATCTTCCGGATGGAAATTTATAAAAGAGAAAATCCATCCGGAAATATTTTATATACAAATGAATCAGATTTTGAAAATCCAATCACCGGACAGATTTCCCGACTTATGAAAACAACACCGGCAGATGAAATCCGCGACTATTTTAAAAAGGCAGTAAAAGAAGAAATTGTCTATTTTGAAAAACTGCCTCAATCCGGTGGCGACAGAATATATTTCCGCATAGGCACACCTGTTAAAAGTTACATAGCCACTTACAATTACAACATAAAAGAAAACCGTACTTTCCTCGAGTTTACTAATCATTTTCACGAAATCAATGCGCCCGTACCGAATATTTATTCCACAGATCTTTCAGGGAAAATGTATTTACAGGAGGATCTGGGCAGTATCTCTTTGCTTAATGAGCTTGAGAAACATGGCGAAAGCGATTATGTTTATGACCTGTTTCAAAAAAGTCTGAAAGCCCTGGCCCATCTGCAAATACTGGGAGATACAAAGCTGGATTACGATTATTGCCTGACCAGTAAAGAATTTGGGCGACAGGCAATCCTGAGTGATCTGTTGTATTTCAAATATTATTTCTTAGACACGCTCAAGATCCCTTATGAAAAGGAAAAGCTGATGGATGATTTTGAAGCATTGGCCACTTACCTGACCCATGTGGAATACAAATATTTTCTCTTCCGTGATTTTCAGAGCCGTAATATTTATATCCGGGAAGGGCAGGTCTATTTTATCGACTATCAGGGAGGAATGAAAGGAGCATTGTATTACGACGTGGCCTCTCTTCTCTGGCAGGCAAGAGCCAACCTGAGTATTGAATGGAAAAATTCATTGCTGGATTATTACATTCATTGCGTGGAAGAAATCCTTGGAAAGGCCATCGACAAGAACTCATTCAACAGTCAATATAACGGATATGTGCTGATAAGATTGATCCAGGTTTTAGGGGCTTATGGGTTCCGCGGCCTTTTTGAGCGCAAAGCACAGTTTCTTACAAGCATTCCGCTGGCATTACAAAATCTAAAATACTTTCTTGGAAATAAGGCAGTCGGCATTTCCGTTCCGGAATATGAACGGCTCCTTCACCTGATTGTAGGTGAAGAAATCATTAACCGGTTTGTTCCGCTTCGGGCTGATGAAAATACGCCACTCATCATCACAATCAACAGCTTTTCTTATAAACATCCTGAATGCCTGCAAGACAAAAGTGAAAATGGCGGTGGATTTGTTTTTGATTGCAGAGGCCTTTTAAATCCGGGAAGATTTGATGAATACAAAAATCTGACCGGCAGGGACAAACCCGTGAAAGATTTTCTGGAGCAGAGAACAGCCATGCAACAATTTCTCAACGGGGTTTACAATATAGTCGACATCAGTGTGGAAGATTATATCCGGCGCGGATTTACTTCACTGATGATTTCTTTTGGATGTACCGGAGGGCAGCACCGGAGCGTGTATGCAGCCGATGCCCTGGCCCGGTATTTACGAAATAAGTTTAAAGTAAAAATTGAGCTGAACCATTTTGAACAGGGAATTCATGAGAAAATAGGAATTAATTAAATTGAGAATATACTAACTAACAGTAATGATCAAACGAAATACTTTGAAAGTTCTATGAAGGCAATGATTTTGGCTGCAGGCCTGGGCACACGCCTGAAACCATTTACAGATCAACACCCGAAAGCGCTGGCTGTTGTCAATGGGAAAACCCTTTTGCAGCGCAACATTGAATATCTGGCCTCGTATGGTTTTGATGATATTACAGTCAACGTGCACCATTTCCCCGAACAGATAAAAGAATTTATTACTTCTTTCAAATACCATGGCATCACCTTCCATATTTCTGACGAAACCGAAGAAGTACTTGAAACAGGTGGCGGATTGATGAGAGCTTCCACTTTTTTGAAAGGCAATGAAACGTTTGTATTGATGAATGTGGATATATTGACGGATCTGGATTTAGGAAAAATGATTCAAACACATCGCGACACAGGGGGGTTGGCTACCCTGGCCGTCTCAAAGCGGGATACTTCACGATATTTTATGTTTGATGAAAACAACCGGTTGTGTGGTTGGCAGAATGTAAAAACCGGAGAAAAGAAAATTGTAAGAGACGGTACTGAAATGACCTCTCTTGCTTTCAGTGGTATTCACGTGATAGAACCAGAAATTTTTTCTCTTATAAAACGCAAAGGAAAATTTTCTATGGTGGACGTTTATCTCGATCTTGCTCCTGTAAAAGACATCTATGCTTATGACCACTCCGAAAATAAATTCATCGATGTGGGAACTCTTGAAAAACTGAACCGCGCTTCAGAAATATTTTTTTGATTAGTGGCCTTTGGAAGATTTGTGTTCTGATTCTGCTGATTTGATTTTCGCCAAATATTCCGCCATATCGGGAATAAATTTTCTTTCGCTCACCAGGTAACCGCTTCCTTTGGCACAGAAATGAACTTTGAGATTTTCAGCGCTCAGCGGATTGCCGTCCGGGATGTCGGCAATATTGCTGAACCCGATATCATGTCCATCAATAATGATGACGAGTCCGCTGCCCACAGCTTCCATGATATTTCCTTCCCGTATAAGCATACCAGTATCTTCTCCGAGCCCGATTCCAACTGTCGAAGGATTTGAGATGATCGCCTGTGCAAGCCTGCCGAATCTTCCGCGTTTTTCAAAATGACTGTCAAATACAACATCTTTCATGAAAGCCAATCCGGTGGTCAGTTTCACTTCACCTTTCAAATGAGCTGAGGATGCATTCCCTTCATAAATCATGGTATTGCTCATTGCCATTGCCCCTGCAGAAGTACCCCCAATGATAAAATCTCTTTCGTCCATCAGCCTGTTGGTCAGAATTGTGAGGAATTCTGTTCCTCCAAAAGTAGCCGACAACCGCAACTGGTTTCCACCACTGAACATGACAGCATCACAATTCCTGATCCTGTCAAGGTAATCCGGGTTGGCTACCTCCGATCTGTTTCTAATTGGAATGACAGATACGTTGGTGCACCCGATTTTACCAAAAGCATGGAGATAATTTTCTCCGACATCAACGGGTGTCATAGAAGCCGTGGTGATAACCTCAATTTGTTTATGAGTGCCACCGGCTTCCTGAACCAGCCGTTTAAGAATACCTAATTCAAAAAAATTAAGATTGTTTCTTTCTATCTTTCCTTTTTCAAGATCCACTCCTTTATCTTCTGCGCCACCTATCGCCAGAAGCTTTCCGCGAGGTATTTCCATTAAGTCTGATTTGGTATAAAAATATTTCTTAGAAACATATCGAATACTCAAAGGTAATAATTACACTAAAAATGAGCCGGGCTATCATTCACGAAAAATTTTTTTGAACGGCTGTTTTTCTTTGCTTAACTTTTGTTCCGCAAAAACCAATCACCACAAAGATTTAATATGGAGATCGAAAAAATCAGGGTGCTTCGCGGGCCCAATTACTGGAGCATCCGCAGAAAGAATTTAATTCAAATGACGCTCAACCTTGGTGAACTTGAAGAAAAGCCAACAAACAGGATTGAGGGGTTCAGAGAAAAACTGGAAAAACTATTACCCGGTTTGTACGCCCACAGATGCAGTGAAGGAGTGCCGGGTGGATTTCTGAAAAGAGTTGATGAAGGTACCTGGATGGGACATGTGGTTGAACATGTGGCGCTCGAACTGCAGACTCTCGCCGGAATGGATATGGGATTCGGGCGTACACGCGGTACCGGTAAAAAAGGAGAATACTTTGTGGTATTTGATTATATGGAAGAAGAAGCCGGTGTCTTCGCTGCCAAATCAGCCGTGAAACTATGCGAATATCTGATTTACGGAACGCCTTACGATTTGGATAAAGAAGTGCAGCAGATGCGCGAAATCCGTGAAGATACACGGCTCGGGCCAAGTACCGGCGCTATCGTGGACGAAGCGATCCGCCGCGGCATTCCATACATCCGCCTGAATAAACAAAGCCTGGTGCAATTGGGTTACGGTGTTTTTCAAAAGCGCATCAGAGCTACCATTGCCGGCACTACTTCGTGTATCGCTGTTGATATTGCCGGAGACAAAGACGAAACAAAAAATCTTTTATCCGCAGCCGAAATCCCGGTGCCCAAAGGAATCCTGCTCAGAAAAAATGATACAGCAGACGATGCCATTCGTTCCGTCGGTTTTCCAATGGTAATCAAACCTCTCGACGGGAACCATGGAAAAGGCGCTACAACAAATATCTCAACGAAAGAACAGGTTGAAAAAGCATTGGAAGCCGCGCGGGGTTACAGCCGTACGGTGATTTGCGAAAAGTTTATCAAGGGTTACGATTTTCGTATCCTGGTAATCAATTACAAATTTATTTGTGCTGCTTTACGTACACCCGCCTCCGTTAGAGGAGATGGGGAACATACCATTCAGCAACTCATTGACGAAACCAATAAAGATCCGCGAAGAGGATTTGGCCACGAGAAAGTATTGACCATGATTACGGTGGATGATTTTACAATGAAAATGCTGAATGACCAGAACCTGATGCTGGAAAGCATTCCCGAAAAAGGTAAACTGATTCTTCTTAAACCCACAGCAAACCTAAGCACCGGCGGCACTTCCGAAGATGTAACCGATGAAGTGCATCCGGCCAATATTTTTCTTGCAGAAAGAATTGCACGTATTGTCGGGCTGGATATTTGTGGCATCGATGTGATGGCAAAAGATTTAAAAACACCACTCAGAGAAAGCGGAGGTGCCGTTCTCGAAGTAAATGCTGCTCCCGGATTCAGAATGCACGTAGAACCTTCCGTTGGTATTCCGAGAAATGTGGCCGAACCGGTTATCAACATGCTTTTTCCGAAAGGAACAGGAAGAATTCCCATCAT
Organism: Chitinophagaceae bacterium; assembly: GCA_017307735.1. Lineage (GTDB taxonomy): Bacteria > Bacteroidota > Bacteroidia > Chitinophagales > Chitinophagaceae > Ginsengibacter. The sequence goes on along the minus strand of JAFKGR010000010.1, from coordinate 11,660 downwards.
TGCTATTACCGGCACCAATGGCAAAACCACCACAAGCCGGCTTACAGCACACCTTGTCAGAAACGGCGGTTACAAAGTCGGATTCACAACATCAGACGGAGTATATATTCAAAATCATTTGATGATGGTGGGTGATTGCACCGGTCCGCGCAGCGCCGAATTTGTATTGAGAGATCCGACCGTCGATTTTGCCGTTCTGGAATGTGCGCGTGGAGGGATTCTAAAAAGCGGGCTTGCTTTTCAAAAATGTGACATCGCCATCGTAACCAATGTTACAGCCGATCACCTTGGGCTTGGCGGTATTGAAACATTGGAACAAATGGCCAAAGTAAAATCCATCGTTCCGGAAACGGTCGTCAGAAACGGTTATGCCATTCTGAATGCAGACGATGACTTGGTTTATGCCATGAGAGATCATCTGGAATGCAACATCGCACTCTTCAGCATGGACGAAAAAAATAAGCGAATCCGGCAACATTGCAAAAATGGAGGGATTGCAGCGGTTTATGAAAATGAATACGTCACCATCATGAAAGGAAACTGGAAAATCAGGGTAGAACGTGCAGTAGATATTCCATTGACTTTTGGCGGCAGGGCCGTACACAATATCATGAATACATTGCCCTCCGTTCTTTCAGCTTATCTGGCAGGAATCGATTTGGAAAATATCAAATCGGCTCTGCTCTCTTTCATTCCTTCGCCCGTACAAACACCGGGCAGGCTGAACATTTTCGAATTCAAAAACTTTAAATTCATAGTCGACTTCGCCCACAACCCCGCCGGACTCACCCTGCTTTGTGACTTTGTCAACAAACTGGATTGCACCCGCAGAGTTGGCATCATCAGCGGCACCGGCGACAGAAGAGATGATGATATCAGGGAAATCGGACGCATCAGCGCCGCCAACTTTGATGAAATCATTATTCGTCAGGACAAAAACCTGAGAGGCAGAACTGCCGAAGAAATTATCCATCTTCTGGAAGAAGGTATTGACGAAGCAAAAACCACGGAGATACCGGTTCATGTTATTCCAAAGGAAAGTGACGCAATCACTTATGCCTATCAGCATGGGACTCCCGGTTCCATTATCACAATAATGTGCGATGTGGTGCCTGATGCGCTGGAATTTGTGAAGAAGATGAAGGAAAAGGAAGATGCGGAAACAACGTTACAACGAGAGCCTAAAATCTGAATTCATTTTTTGAAAATAGGCGTCGGAGACCTACTTTTGCAAACCTTTGTCCCATAGTATAAAGGCAGTACGACAGATTTTGGTTCTGTATGTCGAGGTTCGAATCCTCGTGGGACAACCAGGAAAATCAGCCTGAACAAGTGCAGATTTTTCATTTGACATACGCCGGATCTGTTTTTCTGTTTCCGGCAGGATTAATTGTCCCATAGTATAATGGTAGTACGACAGACTCTGACTCTGTTTGTCGAGGTTCGAATCCTCGTGGGACAACAAATAACTCCTGTTTTTTATAAGAAGGGAAATCTCACACAAAGGATACAAAAATCGCAGCATTTAATATTTTGGAATATTCGGTGGAGCGAAACCAGGATTCATAAAAAACTTTTACCGGAGAAAATCCATCGTCTATCTCCACCATACTTATCCTCAATAACAAAACCTATAGAAAAAGATCAAATCATTGGAAGGTTTTGCCAGATATTTGGCAGTTCGCTACTCCCATAGTTATTCGCCCCAAAAAATACCGTTAAAACACCCTATCCGCATTTCCAAACAAGCTCTACATTCATCCTTGACCATCCGGTATTTTACTCAAAAACATTGTCATGGCCAGGTATGTGCAACCCTACGTTTGGAAACAAGCGCCTTTTGTCAGGTTGCTGCCCGCACTTGCCGGTGGAATTGTATTGCAACATTATCTGCCACTTTTTTTAAAAACCATTCTCATCTGCCTCTCGGTTGCCATTCTTTTTCTGTTCTATTTTTCCCTGGAAAATATAGCACGGCGATTCGTGCATTTGCAATGGCGCGGAATTTTATTCCTCCTGCTCATCCTTTTTTCAGGTATGCTAATCCGTTATACCTCGGATATTCAGCAAAAAGACAACTGGTATGGACATTTTCTCCAAAAAGCGAAAGCATTTGAGGCACAAATTATTTCTGTGCCGGAAGAAAAAGAGAAAACGTATAAACTCACTGCGGAAATCAAAAAGGTCATTCTTCCCGACTCTGTATTTACTTCTATTGGCAAAACCATTCTCTATATCCGAAAAAAAGATTTGGAAAAATTACCGGAGGAAGGAGATGTTATGATTTTCAAAAACAAGGTCGGGGAAATCGGCAATCCTAAAAATCCGGGGTCATTTGATTACAAAAATTATTTATCAAACAAAGGAATTTTTCATCAGGTCATTCTTTCCCCCAACGAATGGATCATTACAGGGAATCGAAGCGCCGGTTTAGATAAGCTTTTTACCAAAACCCTGGTTTATGAAAATCAACTTTTTTCAAAAAATATTTCGAGTGAAGGCAGCCGTTCACTGATGAAGGCACTGATCACAGGCGACCGAAAAGACATAGACAAAAACATCGTACAGGCGTACGCAAACACAGGTGTAGTACATGTACTTTCGATATCCGGTTTGCACATCGGGCTGATTTATCTTTTCCTGATCAAACTGGGAAACCTGCTTCCGGGCATTCGAAAGAAGAAATTACCTCAATTCTTTTTTGTGTTATCGGGAGTATGGTTTTTTGCCGTGCTGACAGGGAGCGGGCCGTCTGTATTGAGATCAGCATTGATGTTTTCCTTTTTGTCGCTTGGCATTATTCAAAACAAAAAAGTGGTTACCTATAACTTTTGGGCGGCCAGCGCTTTTTTAATCCTATGTTTTAATCCGCTGTTGCTTTGGGATATTGGTTTTCAACTTAGCTACGCTGCTGTGTTGGGAATTTTGATTTGGCAAAAACCAATTTATTCCAAACTGCTTTTCGGGAATAAACTTTTGGACTACACCTGGCAATTGATTTCTGTTTCACTTTCGGCACAGATACTCACCCTGCCCATTTCACTATTTTATTTTCATCAGTTTCCATTGCTTTTCATCATCGCCAACCTTGTGGCCATTCCTCTCGTTTCCCTCGGGCTGTGGGCAGGAATGCTTCTGTTATTTTTCGGATGGATTTCTTTTATCGGGCAGATCCTCGGGATGTTCATCAACCGGATTTTTTTAATTCTCGATTCATTCATCCTTTACATCGATTCAATCCGCTATGGATTATGGACGGGATTTTATCCTTCGGTTGCAGAAGTCATTCTTTTATATCTGCTGATAATTTTTCTTTATTCCTGGGGAAAAACAAAAGAAGTTCTCCCACTCAAACTCGCCCTATTCAGCACGCTCATTCTTTGCTCAGCATACACATATTCCCGTTGGCAAAAGTGCAATCAGGATGCACTTTTGGTTTACAACGTTTCAGGACAATCAAAAATAGAGTATTACAACGGATTCAATTTTCATGACCTGAATACGGTTGATGAAGATGAATCTGTCATCATAAAAACAGGCCGCAGTTTTTTCAATGTATCCAATCAGAGGGCGTTGACATTTTTTCAATCTACAGCCGGAGAATTTTATGGAGGACAAAGGAATTTCCTGCTGATCCATTCCAAACCTGAATTCAAAATTTCTCAGAAAAAAATTTACCTCGATGCCATCATCATTTCCAATTCAGCGGATGTGAGGATCCATAAATTAAATCAACAGTTCGAAACTCCTTTGTACATTTTTACACAGGATAATAACATCGCAAAAGTTCAAAACTGGAAAAAAGAATGCGAAGAACTACATTTGCGGGCGCAAGACAGCCGATCTCAGCCGGCTCTGGTATTCAATTATTAATTTTTTTGTTCAATTTTTCATGCAGACAAAGATCAAAACAGCGCTCATCTCGGTATTTGACAAATCGGGGTTGGAGCCTCTTTTAGAAGTACTCCATTCTTTCAACATCGCCATCCTGAGTACAGGCGGCACTAAAAAATTCATTGAAGAAAAAGGTTATCCTTGCACTTCGGTGGAGTCGTTGACAGGATACCCGTCCATTCTTGGCGGAAGAGTAAAGACATTGCACCCCATTATTTTTGGCGGAATTCTCGGAAGACGTGATAATCCGCAGGATTCAGAGGAAATGAAGGAATACAAAATTCCGGAAATAGATTTGGTCATTGTGGATTTGTATCCGTTTGAAAAAACGGTGGCAAGTACCAATGATGAAAAACAAATTATTGAAAAAATTGACATTGGCGGGCCTTCCATGATTCGCGCTGCCGCTAAAAACTACAAAGACATTCTGGTTGTGGCTGACAAAAAAGATTATCCCGGGCTTGTATCTCTCCTTAAAGAAAACCAGGGATCTGCTTCTTCCGATGACAGAAAAAAATATGCCGCAAAAGCTTTTGATGTGTGCAGCGGTTATGATATTGCAATTTCAAATTATTTTAATCATACATCCTTTGCAAATCCGTTCACCGGTGAAAAAACGCATTTGAGATACGGGGAAAATCCACACCAGCAGGCATGGTTTTCCGGCGATCTGAATCAACTCTTCCACCAGTTGCACGGCAAAGAAATTTCATACAATAATCTGGTGGATATTTCCGCAGCTCTATCTCTTATGTCAGAATTTAGTGTAGGCAGTACTGTTACATTTGCTATAATTAAACATACCAACGTTTGCGGTGCAGCACAGAGAGATAATACTTTTGAAGCCTTTAAAGCGGCCCTTGCCGGAGATCCTGAAAGTGCATTCGGCGGCATCCTGATCACCAATGGTAAACTGGATTTGCAGACTGCAGACGCTTTGAAGAAAATGTTCTTTGAAGTTATCATCGCACCGGAATACGATGAAAAAGCACTTCAGTTGCTCCAAGAGAAAAAGAACAGAATCATTCTGCAACTGGAAAACTATCCCTCGCAAAAATCAGGATTGAGATCCATGTTGAACGGATTTTTGCAACAAGACAGTGATGAAGGAAACTACAGCAAATGGGAAGAAGCCGGAGGCCTGAATACAACTGAAATACAAAAAGCCGATTTAGAATTTGCCAACATCATTTGCAAACATTTAAAGAGCAATGCCATCTGCATTGTGAAAGATCAACAGCTATTGGGCAAGGGATGCGGACAAACATCACGCGTCGATGCTTTTCGCCAGGCAATTGAAAAAGCGCATCAGTTCGGTCAGAACCTTGAAGGAAGCGTAGCGGCCAGTGACGCCTTTTTCCCATTTGATGATTGCGTAAAACTGGGACATGAAGCCGGTGTGAAGGCTTTCATCCAGCCGGGTGGCTCGATCCGGGATCAAAATTCCATAGATTATTGCAAACAACATCAATTGGCAATGGTAATGACGGGAATGCGGCACTTCCGTCATTGATTTTTGTTAAACATATATAAATCTGATGCCGTTTATCCTTTTCATAAGGGGTAAAATTGATATTCGTATAATTTTGAAGCTCCTTATGAAAATTGTCTTTGTTTCCATAGCATTATTTCTTTCATTTTCCGGCTTTTGCCAGCAAAAATGGACATTGCAGGATTGCGTAAACTTTGCTTTGCAAAATAATGTCACCGTCAAACAATCTGCCATTCAGGCAAAAGTAGCGGACATCAATTTAAAGCAAAGCCGGCTGTCGCAAATTCCTACAGCCAACTTCAACAACAATGATGGATACAGATTTGGAAAATCCCAAAACCCTTCGACCGGTATCCTCGAAAATCAAAACTATTTTTCTGTAGGACTCAGTTTTCAATCCAGCGCAGAAATATTTAACTGGTTCTCAAAGAAGAATACCATTCTTGCCAATGAGTGGAGCGCCATGTCAGCCAAAGCATCCGTAGAAAAACTTAAAAATGATTTGGCCCTGACGGTAGCGAATAGTTATCTGCAGGTGTTGCTCGCTATCGAACAGGAAAACATTGCCAGGATACAGGTGCAGCAGGATAGCGCACAACTTGAGATTGTTCGCAAACAGGTGAATGCAGGAACCCTGCCCGAACTGAATGCCGTTGAAGTGGAAGCACAATTGGCAAGCGACAGCGCAAACCTCATCACTGCCATTGGAAATATTACCCAGGCTAAATATGTTCTGAAATCGAATATGAACCTGGATGCCGCAACTCCCCTGGAATTGGAGACGCCACCTGTTGAAAAAATTCCGGTTGAACCGATTGCCGATTTACAACCAGATCATGTGTATGCACTGGCATTGCAGAACCTGCCGCAACAAAGAGTAAGTCAGTACAACATCAATGCTGCAAAAAAGAATGTATTGGCAGCAAAGGGATCATTGCATCCGAGCATCTCTGCTTACGGGTCTTTAAGTACCAATTACGGATATTTCAGAACCCCGATTTATGACCAGGTCTTGTCCGGGTATGGTCCCAGCGGACTGGTTGTGCCTGACGGATCTGGAGGGTTTATTGATGTTCAAAGACCATTATACACTATTGGAGGTAAAAAAGGGTTTGTATCTGCCGATCCGTTGGGAACGCAATTCAGCAACAACTTCGGACAACAAATCGGGATCTCAATCAGCTTTCCCGTCTTCAACGGGTGGCAGGCAAAAGCAGGCTATAAAAGGGCGCAACTCAATGTCCGGAACCTGGAATATCAGAAGGAACTCGACGATGCCAATCTGAAACAGGATATTTATCAGGCATACAATGCGGCGGTTGTTGCAATGGAAAAATTTACATCCTCAAAAAAAGCAGTGGATGTGGCTCAACAAACGTATGATTTCAGTACAAAACGATATACGGTTGGGATGCTTACCACACTGGAACAAATTACCAATCAAAACAACTTATTCAAGGCAAAGCTCCAATACATATTAAACCAGTTTGATTATGTTTTCAAGATGAAAGTGCTGGAATTTTATAAAGGGCAGGGAATCAAACTATAATTGATTTTTCAAAAATCTGAAAATGAACAAGACATTAAAATGGACGATAATCGGTTTAGCAGGAATCATCATCCTGTTGATCGTTCTTAAAAAAACGGGGGTCATTGGCAAAGAAGAAGGGATACGTGTTTCTGCTGAGAAGGCAATGAATCGAACCATCGTTGAAACTGTAAATGCAAGTGGTAAAATATATCCTGAAGTGGAAATAACACTTGCTCCCGATATCAGCGGCGAAATAGTGGAACTGAATGTCAAGGAAGGAGACAGTGTGCACAAAGGACAGACCCTTGCAAAAATTTATGGAGATATTTATGCCACCCAAAGAGACCAGGCTGCCGCCATCGTCAATCAGCAGGTGGCTATGGTTTCCAATTCCAAAGCAAACCTGGCTGCACAGGAAGCTCAACTCGAGCAGGCCAAAAAGACTTATAAAATGCAAAAGCAGTTGTTTGACGAAAAAGTCATTTCACAGAGTGAATACAATACTGCGCTTGCAACCTATCAAACGGCTGTTGCCAATGTAAACGCCGCCAAAGAAAATATTAAAAGTTCCATTGCAAGTGTTGCCAGCGCCAGAGCCGGATTGGAAAAAGCGGACAAAGATATCAGCCGCGCCACACTGACTGCTCCAATGAGTGGAATCATTTCATTGCTCAATGTAAAACAAGGTGAGCGGGTGGTTGGAAGCAGTATGATGGCCGGAACAGAAATGATGCGTATTGCAGACATGAGTAAAATTGAAGTGCGTGTGGATGTGGGTGAAAACGATATTCCGAAAGTGCGAATCGGCGACAGCGCTGATATTGAAGTGGATGCCTATAACGACAGAAAATTCAAAGGGGTAGTTACCCAAATTGCCAGCAGCAACGTGGGGGCAGCGGCTCAAAGTATCACGGCCGCAAGTTCAAATACCTCCACCGACGTGGCCAATTACAAAGTGTATATCCGTATAGATCCTTCCAGTTATCAGGATCTGATTGGGAAAAGCGGTAATAAAAGATTTCCTTTCAGGCCGGGGATGAATGCAAGTGCAGATATAAAAACACAAACCAAAACCGATGTGCTCAGCGTACCCATCAATGCGGTTGCCACAAGGGAGAAAAAGGATTCTGCTTCATTAAATGTTTCTGATAGTTCAGGCTTCGGGGATAACGATTTGGATATTGTGGTTTTTGTGGTTAATGACAAAGGAATTGTTCATAAACGAAAGGTCACTACAGGAATACAGGACATCAATTACATGGAAATCCCAAGCGGGTTAACGGCCGGAGAGACTGTGGTCACCGGGCCTTATGATGTGGTAAGCAAAACACTGAAGGATGGAGATAAGGTAAAAGTAGTTCCCAAAAATGAATTGTTTACAGATAAAAAGAATGGACAAAAATAACTATGTGGGCAAACATTGCTTCGGGCTGGATTTATCTTCCGATGATTTATGCTGATATAATTTTCTGGTTCCCGTTTGCACAGGTTGAGGAATTTTCAATGAAACATCAATTTGAACCAATCTGAAAAGAAAACTCTTTAACTGAGAATCTTCTAACTCCTGATTTCTCTCCGCATAAAGAGATAATATGTGGCAGCAAAACATACCACGGTAGAAGCGACCAATCCGGTGACCTGCGGCCATACAATCATAAAACTTTCTCTTATCGACAAGGGTGAGGGTATGGCTCCCGACATCTGTTCCATTGTCAGCGGCCCAAGGCTACGGACTGAAGGAATGAGAAGTGTGGTCACGGAATCAGTATATAATTGATTGGGAGAAATTCTGCGGAGGGTTAAAACCAGATTGTTATACGACATCAGATCTTCCTGCCCAAGCACATCGGGTGACGGAAGTATCGAACTGATGACAACACTGATAATAAGTCTGTAAAAAACAGCAAAGAAAAGCCATATCCCAATAGCGGTGAGCGCTGATGTAGCAGCGCTTTTGAAACTTACTGACAAAAGAATTGACAAGCTCAGCCAAAAACCGACATATAAAATACTCATCACTAAAAATCCCAGAATCCGAAAGACTTCTGTCATTTCAATCGGAACTCCGGTAATCAGCATTCCTGCGCCGATCATCAATAAAATCAGAAAAAGTAAAAGTGCACTCACTACGATCAATGCGCCGAGAAATTTTGCGAGCAGCAGATTATCGCGGTAAACAGGCTGGGCCATGAGCCTGATCAATGTTCCGTTATTTCTTTCGGAATTGATGGCGTCAAACCCGAGTGCAATACCAAGCAGGGGGCCAAGAAATCCGAGGAAAATATGGAATGTGGGAAGTGTACCATCCGAAGTCGTGAGCAGTTTCAGATAAATAAATCCGCGGTTCGGATCATTCACATTCGATATGGCGGTATCCAGATTTTTCAGAGCCATGTACAGTGCCCCGAAAAAAGTGAGTACAATAAGGATCAGCATCACAATGAAACGCCAACTGCGGATGTGATCTCCCGTTTCCTTGCGAACCATTACCCAGAAAGGGTATCCCGCCTTATTTGGTATTTGTTCGTCCTGCATCATTTTTCTTAAAAAAAGCTCTTTGGAATAAATTTTCAGATCTCATCCCTGCCTCTTTATTCGTTTGATTATTTTCAAAATACCGGTGATAGATTTCATCCAGCCCATACTCTTTTTTACGTACACCCATAACGTTTAGTCCATTCATCACAAAGAATTTTACAATCTCCGGGGTCATATCATTTGCAGAAGACACTTGTATTGAACTCCTGTTCAATTCAACACTTTTTATGCCGGCCAATCCTTGTAATTCTTCAACAAAATTATTCCTGCCGGACAGATCCTCTTTTACATCGACAACTACCACATAAGATTCTTCACCAAAAAGATTGCGTGAAAGGGATTCAATATTTCCTTCCACAAGCAATTTCCCTTTTACAAAAATGCCCACCCGGTCGCAAACCTGCTGCACCTGATGAAGATGGTGTGAAGAAATGAGCACCGTCAATCCCTGTTGCCTGCTGAGTTGGTGAATGAGAGACAGAAACTCCCTGACACCACTGGGATCAATACCAAGAGTGGGTTCATCCAGAATAATTACTTCGGGTTCTTTAATCAACACATCAGCCAGCCCCAACCTTTGCTTCATACCACGTGAATAGACTGATGTCTTTTTATCTTTTTCATTTCCCAATCCCACCAGGCCCATCATTGAAGAGGCCCGTTCTTCTATTTCATCTTCGGGAATTCCGTTGAGACGGCCTATGTATTTCAGGTTTTCAAAAGCTGTCAACCCATCATAAAACCCCACGCTGTCGGGCATGTAACCCACTTTCCGTTTTACATCGATCGGATTTCTGGTAGCATTTATCCCACAAACCATTGCCCGCCCGGAAGAAGGCTCGGTAAGTCCCAACATCATCAGAATGGTCGTAGTCTTCCCGGCACCGTTAGGACCCAGAAGACCAAATATTTCTCCTTTATTGATTTTGAGATTAAGATCTTCGACAGCCCTCACGGAACCGTAGTTTTTGGACAAGCCTTCCAGTTCGATGATTGCATTTTCCATCATTGCTTATCTCCTCCCGTATTTTCGGATCAGGTAATAAACCAGTCCAATTGCCAAAAGTATAATGAGGATACCAAGCCAACCGGATAACAGAGAGGTCTTCACCGTCATCCGTATTGAAGCTGATGAGTCAGCATTCACATTCTTGGCATTAAGCACCAACAGGTAATCCCCTGCAATGGTTTTTTCAGGAATAGCAATGTTTACTTTTACTTGTTGAGATTGTCCCGGATCAAGGCGGGCAATCATGGACGTATCAAATGTGGCATTCCATGAATTGGGTGCCTGTGCAGAAAGTTCAACTCCGTTGAGGGGCAGTGTACCGGTATTTTGAATTAGCAACTCAAGAGATCTGTTGTTGCCTTCTGTTACGTTTTCACTCAACTTACCGGAAGGTGTTGTAACATTCAAGCCATAGCTTCCGCTGAGTACTGCTTCCAGTTTTAGTTGGAGTGAATCCATTCCGGCAACTGCCGAAACAGGGATTTCATATTTACCGGGCTTGGCCATTGGTGAAGCGGTAATGGCAATACTGATAGGTTCCGTTTTACCGGAATCCAGTTGGAGGGCAGCGACCTGATTTCCTTCTGCATTGAAAACGACTGTCCAACCCTTTGGAACCTGTGCATTCAACTGATAAACCTGTTGCTGAAAAGATCCGTTGTGCAGGGTAGCATTAAACCGGAAAGGATCCTTGTTGTTGGATTCAATATTCATCAGGCGGACAGAAAAAGAAGATTCTTTTTTCTGAGAAAACGCCGCTGATGAAATTGAAAAAAGAAAAAATAAGGTACTGCCAAAGATCAGGCCTCTCCAATGAAACCTTGAGGCGTGTGTTGAAAATAAAAACATAAAACAGTAGAAAAATTAAATAATGGTTTTAATTTAATAGAAAGTGAAGGTAAGAGAGTGAAAAAATATGGTTTTGTTAAAAAATAAACTCGCTCCAATAGAAAACGCTTTTTTCACTCTTTATCGAAAAGAAATGAAATCCTGGCGACTTTGTTATTTCAAAAAAAAGAATTCAGTTTCACACCGAAACCCTTTGACTAAATAGAGTTTGCTCAATAACTCAACCTCCCCATCCTATTGCAAAATAGTGTCACAAAGTACCTTCCTGAATTTACAATTTGATTTCTTTTTAAATCTATCAGGCGTACAAGTGCCTGCCCCGCTAATTTAACGAGGTTTAGCACTAA
>JAFKGR010000009.1 GCA_017307735.1 Chitinophagaceae bacterium | reverse complement strand
ACCCTGCAATACCATTTGATTTGGGCTGACGTACGAAGGTGCAGATGCACGCTTTCTGCCGCCTTTCTCTGAGTTTCCTTGCATTTGATTATTGTTTTGTGAATGCCAATTCAAATATAGCAAGGGTTGTAGAGTTATTCAGCAAACTCTAAATACTAAAATTTTGAAACCTAAAAGATGTTGTTAGAATAACTGTGGAAAGAGTTAAATACTAAGGTATGATGGCAAAAGGTATTATCACAAACGAGATTAAAAATGTCTCAGATGTGTTGAAATATCACATGTAAAGCTACAAATGTACTCAAGCACCGAGCGCAACCTATGCAATCTTCAAATGATCTTTAAATGAAATCAACACATCTGTTGTCTTTCTTATTGCATCCTGCTCAAACCCTGCTAAATAACTTTTTGTAGTTTCTAAAGATGTGTGGCCCAGAGCTTCGCTTATGAACTCTGTAGACACTCCGCTATTTTTTAAAATTGTAGCGAAACTATGGCGTGCATAATAGGTTGTCACCGGTTTACATATTCTAAGGTCTTCGGCTATTTGCTTCATGTGTTCATTTATCAGGCGTGTTGGGAGTTTGACAATATCCCGTTGTTTTTCTAAAGTCATTTCAGCTTTTAAAAAAGGGAAAATATAAGTATCAGATGAAAACTGATTTTGTCCCCACTTATCAATTATGCGTCTTGCATCTTCTTTTATTGAAATCCTGATTGGTTCAGGATTAGATCGCCTTGTTCTGATCGTTTTAGCGCGATTGAATACTATAAAATCTTCTTCAATATTTTTATATTTCAATAAACAAAAATCCTTAACATTTAATCCATTGCATAGATATATAAAAATCCAAAAATCCCGACACATGTCATCTATGCTTTTTTCTTCCGTATTATAATTATAAATATTAGCAATTTCATCCAGGGTAAGAGCTTTTTTTATGTTTCGCCCTGTAGGAATTATATATTTTCTCTTCCCAAAAGGATAATCTTCGATTCGCATCATTCCTTGTTGAATAGCGATATTCATAACAGCACGCAGACACCTTAAGTAAATACCAACAGTTGTTATTGACTTCCCCTGACCTACAATCCAACGTTCATAACTTCACAGAAATTCAGGAGTAATCTGTTCACCCGCGATGAATTCAATGATATAGTCAACGATTTTTTTGTTTTGCAACTTAAACCTAACTATTTGGCGGTTCTTCGGAACCGCTTTTTTATTTTATTTTAGTCGGACAATAGTGTAAATTTATACAACCTTAAAGGAAGATGATTGGGTGTATAAACTATAAGTGAGCTTCAGGCAGAATGGTCAAATTGTAAATATAAATTCTATAATATCCTGTCACGCCAGGGTTGGTAACTGAAAATTTGAAATACTATTACCGAATAAGAAACAAAGTTCCCTTCTTTTGTTTTTGGGGCAAGCCGGGAAAGGAATATTCGCATACCCAGGTATAAATACCCTGATCAACAGGTTGACTCCGAAACCATCCATTCCAACCTTTTGCCGGATCCGCAGATTGAAAAACAATCTGACCAAACCGGTTATAAACTGTCAACCGGTAAATCTTTAATTTTCTTATAACAACAGGTTTGAATTCATCGTTCAGGCCATCATTGTTAGGAGAGAATGCATTTGGAAAGATGATTTCCGAAGGGCAGTTGTCGACAGTAATGGTTACAGAATCCCTTACGACGCAGCCTGGGAATGCTTCTGCAGAAATAGTGTATTGTGTGGTAGATTCCGGATACAGGATGATGTGATTATCTTCAATCAGGCCTTTTGATGCAGGGGTGAATTGATAATTCCTGAAGGCGGGGTCTGTAAGGATGGTAGCTGTATCAAACCCACAGATAGAACCTGTGTAATCAATTGAAAACTTCTTAGAAAGGCCGGAGATGACTTTTGTGGCATAATGTGTTTTGCCGCAAAAATCTCTGGCCTTAGCCTTGTAGGTTCCAGGCGCCGATACCACAATCGAGTCTGCCGTATCGCCATTGCTCCACAGATAATCAGTGTAGCCTGCCGTTGCATGAATGATATAGCTATTAGTCGGGCAGAGTGTGGTATCGCGCCCTAAACTAAAGGGTTGCAATCGCTCACTCACTTTCACATATACTGAATCCGCTAAATCACAGTTGTCAAATGTGGCCTTTATGTACCCTGAATAAGGCTTCAGAAATTTCACTTTCAGCAAGGAATCTGCACGGGAAATGATTTCTACAGCATCGCTTTCAATCTTCCAACGGGCATTGCGAAGGCATTGAGGATTTTTCACAAGGAGGAATACGGCAGTATCGCCTACCACGCAAAAGTCTGTTTGGCTGAGAATACGAATGGTGTCGCAAATACTTTTCTGTACACAGAATTTATTTACTTCAATACTGCCGTCATACACCTCCAGGCCATTGTACAGGGCAATCGTAACATCAAAGGGCGTAAGTATTTTTATATCCGGTTCGGGTAAGTCGGTAAAGCCTGGCATTTCCGTAGTAATATAGTCTGCATTATCCCCTCTGCATGGGAGATCAGGCATTCCCGAAGGGATATTGACAATGTTCATTAAACCTGCATCAGCAGAAACCGTATGAAATACGATGGACATATCGCCATTGTCCTTCAACAAAGGCACGGAGTTTAGCTGGTAGCTCCCGGGCAATTGCACATCGTCACTCAGGCTTAGTTTTCGCTCCGCAACGATATTTAAATCGTCGTCCGTAAGTAATAAAAAACTGCTGTCTTTCCGTAGGTTCCACACATCGTAACCCCTGATGTTGGAGAATAGCACCGATCCCCTGTTATTGATGGAAGGCAGAGTTGTTAAATAATTACTACTATAAAAGTAACGGTGCTCCTTCGCTGTAAAGACACCGTATTTTTTCACATTCAGCGCTGTATCTATCTTCATAGCAAACAGCCGGTTATTGTCAAATGCATTTGTACCCTTTCTGCCTGCAACAATAAGGTAATTGTCGCCTGTTGCCCTGAAAGCCAAATTATCGTTGAAGGATCCCCGGACTACAGACGTAATGTATTGTGATGTGGGAATCTTCAACTCATCGTCAAACTGGAGGTAACGGACTTTTTCTGTGACGCCGGTCTCATAATTGAGCTTTATGAGTAAAAGATGGTTACTGTACAAATAAGGCGGCTCGTCTTTCTGCACGTTGCACAAAATGAAAATTGAATTATTTACAACAGCAGTGTTGATGTGCACCAGAAAATTGCCCGGCGATAACTGCAATTTTAAATGCTTCGTGAACCTGGCCCGGGTAACGTTTTTATCAAACAATACAATGCCTATTTCATCATAATAATTGTTTGACAGGATGATATCCCCGTCCTTTCCTTTAGTTATCGCCGCACTACCCCAATAGCTGAACACGCTGTCTGGTATGGATATTTTTTTCGCCCATTCCAGATTTCCATCCGGTAAAAGTTTTACAATACCACCGCCATACCCACTTCCAGGCCCTATGGTGTCTGTATTATATATACCCAATATTTTATTGTCCTCTGTGGTATAAAACGACTGAAACTTTGGAATGTTTTTTACCCACCCGATATTGCCGGTTTTGCTTTGCTTTATTAAATAAGTATTTGCGCCATAAATGATAGAAGAGTCCTTGTCTATAATGGGGTTGAAGTAAATACTGTTAACCGATTTAAATTCCGGGTTATGAAAGGAAAAATTTTCAACTGTTTCATTGCACTGTGCATTCACATAAATAGCGGAACACAGCACACAGCATAACAAAAATATTTTAATATAATTTTTCATTTGATTGCATAGCCCTCTGCACTTGTTCGCGTTTACATCCGAATAACCACATCGTTAAAAGTATGGCTATGAAAGAATATTTGGTTACAGCTATACTTCTCATAATTATAATGTTTACTCTAAATTAGAAATTAATTTGAGAATAGCAATTTCACTCTGAATAATAATTAGTGATCCCGGGTATTAGACGAGAGGGCTCTCTTAAAACTTTTTACATACTTTACGATATGCTCCGGAATTATTGCAAGGGCGGATTCAATGTCAATCTTTTTTAATCGTACCAACATGTACAGAAGTTTTATCTCTGTGAAAATATTTATTTTATCGATATACAATACATTATCCTTCTTCGCGGCGTCAATGTCGGCGGGCGCACCATCATAATGGACGAACTGAAATACTGTTTTCAAAAAAACGGTTACAGCAATGCACAAACGATTTTACAAACCGGCAATTTATTTTACCTGCTTATTGATACATGGGATGTTTCTGATCAAGAATATCTGCCAGACCGGAAAATAAACCAATCTGTGAAGTTTGTTTTTGGGTTGAATGCATACAATAATTTGCAGGCTTTTTGCCGATTTTTCAAATAGCCCACAGTCATTATTACACCAATTTCTATCATAACTCTGTAAACACAGGGGTTACAGAGTTTTTAAGGGATGACTAAATAGCATTTGGGTAGTACATGCTCCCTTTACAAACCCTACATTATTCGTTGCTAATTCGGAGATAATTGGGAACCTGGAGCCGAATAACATTTGTCTCATCACCCTTTTGATTCATTTATGCCATATACCAAAAGAGCCTGCAGGAGCGTTAGCATATAAGATCATCTCAAAAACATTTGATTATGGCAAGAATACCTTACGGCATCCTCGGTGAATTTACAGGTAATGCCGGAAATGTATCCGGTTATATGCGCATGGGCGCCAACTTTATCCGCAGTAAAAGGAGGAAGAGTACCAAACCCGTGACCCCTGCCCAGCTTGCCCAGCAGCAAAAGATCAAAGTATGCCATGAATTTACCAGGTGCTTTACCGGCAGCGGTTTCTTTGACCGGACATTTCCGCAAAAAATAAACACGGCCACCGGCTATAACAAAGCCACCAGCGCACTGATGCGGAAAGCGATCACAGGTACTTATCCGAACATATTTCTGTCGTGGCCGGGCGTACAGATATCCGGAGGCGGCATGCCCTCCGTACCGGTCGCGGCAACAACGGGAGGGGCAGACAGTATCCTGTTTACGTGGGATGATAATGCAGGAACAGGCACGGCGCGCAGTTCCGATATTGCCGTATTGGTTGCTTATTTTCCCGCCGTAAAGCAGGCTGTCTTCGGGATCAGTACACAGCGCAGGGGCGACGGGATGGCCGAATTGAAAACTCATGGTCAAACGGGGGAAGCGCATACCTGGGCAGGCTTCATCAGCGAAGACGGAAAGGATGCCGCCGACAGCGTATATGCAGGGATCTTAACGATATGATTGGGTTCTGTAACTTCATTTTTATGCCGGTGTGTGAAGACATGACCTCAATAGGCGGAGAAGCCACAGGATATGTGTTAAACACCGCTTAAAACTTCATTTCACATCGGCAAACCCTGGCGCTTGTTCCCATCCACCGGAACTTTCCTGTACCTATGCCGGCAACAAACAGCGTATTTCCTCTGCATTAAAGTAAAATGGAACTATGACAGAAACAAAATCCTTTTGGGGCGATAGAGAACTGGTAACCCAAAACGGGATTACAAATGAAATTTTTAATTTAGAATAGATGGAGTGAGTAGTATCTACTGAATGGTATCAAAAGTTTTACTTCTTTATTGATTCAAACAAAAACAACCGGATAATTACCGGTGAAGTAAAAATGAAATTCGATCTTTGAAAAACATTTTGCACTATCACACCACATCATTTCATGAATTTCAATCAGCTTAAATATATTGTCGCAGTTGAAAAACTCAGAAGTTTTGCTAAGGCTGCTGATGAATGCGGCATAGCTCAATCTACTTTGAGCAAAGAGATCCAGCGGCTCGAAAAGGAATTCGGGATTATGATCTTTGACCGTTCGCGCCTGCCGGTCACGCCGACCATGAAAGGAGAAGATCTGATCAAACAGGCAAAAATTATTCTGGAAGATCACAAACAATTTGTGGATATCGCAAACAAGAAAGACAATCTGCCGAAAGGAAAATTCCGGTTAGGGATCCTTCCTGCACTGGCTCCCTACCTGGTTCCGCTATTCGTTAATTCATTGTCTGAAAAATATCCGGACCTCCAAACCGGGATTATTGAAATGGGAATAAAAGAAATGGCGCAAAGCCTTCAAAACGAAGAACTGGACGGAGGTATAGCCATCAAACCGTTTTTAAAGGAAGGTTTTTATGAAGATGTTTTATTTGAAGAAAAGTTTGTTATCTACATCGGATTGAATCATCCGCTGGCAGCCAGATCAGAGATTGCGTGGAATGATATTCATACGGAAGATTTAATTCTGCAGGAAGATTTGAGAGATCATTTTCTCCAGCCGGATTATGAAAGAAAAGAATCGGTTATTTTACCCATAAAAATCCCCAATATCCGTTTTCAAAGTGGTTCGCTGGAGACCATCCGCAAGATCATTGATCTCAACGGTGGTATGACACTTCTGCCCCAATTATCCACGCTTTACATGGGTGCGCGAAGGTTAAAAATGGTCCGCCCGCTAATCCATCCTGTTGTCAGCAGAACTATTATTTTAGTTACACCCCGCGGTTTTGAAAAGAACAGGATCACCAAAGTAATCAAAAGGGAAATTATCAACAGCCTCCCTTCCCCATAATTTCTTCTCTCTTATCGCTTTTAACCATGACCCAAATCGCCTTTCCCCTATTGACTTTGGGGTATTGTTGGCGGTAGCTTTGCACTGTTGAAAAGAAATAATTGAAAACATTTAAAAACATTGATCATGACTGAAGTTCAACAATTAGCAAAGTTTGTCCATACGCGCAGTTTCAAAGATCTTTCCGAAGCCGCTGTTACAGCGCTGAAGCTCCGGCTCCTCGATTCTCTGGGTTGTGCTATTGGTGCGCTGGAAGGGAAGCCCATAAAAATGATTGCACAGCAAATAAAAGATTTCGGAGGGAATCCTCTGACCACATTAATCGGAGGTCAAAAGACGGCTCCTGACCGGGCAGCATTTTACAATTCGGCTCTGATCAGATATCTGGATTACAACGACAGTTATCTTGCCAAAAAAGAAACCTGCCACCCATCGGACAATATCGGAAGTGTTTTGACGGCTTCGGAATATGCAGATAAAAATGGCAAAGATTTCTTAACGGCGCTTGCCATTGCTTATCAGATTCAATGCAGGCTGAGTGATGAGGCTCCGGTTCGTGACAAGGGATTTGACCACACCGTTCAGGGAGCTTATGGTTCCGCAGCCGGAGTGGCTTATGCTTTGGGGCTTGATGAAAATCAGGTTGCCAATGCGATTGCAATTGCAGCCACTGCTTACAATGCGCTGCGTGTTACAAGAACAGGAAATCTTTCCAACTGGAAAGGGCTGGCCTTTCCGTCCACAGGGTGGACATCTACTCACTCGGCATTTCTTGCAAAATATGGAATCACTGGCCCGGAAGAAGTTTTTGAAGGAAACAAAGGATTCAAAGATTCCATCGCAGGGAATTTTAAAATTGATTGGGAAAAAGAAGACCTGGAAAGAGTGACACACACTATTATTAAAAGATACAATGCTGAAATTCATTCGCAGGCTACTTTGGAAGGTATTCAGGAATTGCATAAACAACATCATTTTTCTACAAACGATATAGAAAAAATTGTGCTCAACACCTTTGATGTGGCATTCAATATCATCGGCGGCGGCGAAGAAGGTGGCAAGAAAAATATCAGGATCAAGGAAGAAGCTGATCACAGTTTACCTTACCTGATATCGGCCATGCTTCTCGATGGAAATGTATTGCCTGCACAATACCTACCCGAAAGAATTGTGAAGAAAGATATTCAGGAATTGCTTCAGAAAGTAGAAGTCAATGAAAAGAAATCTTATTCTGAAAGATTTCCAAAAGAAATGCCCTGCGACATTACCGTGGTCATGAAAGACGGTGAACAATTTCACATCGAAAAGAAAGATTATGAAGGATTCGTTACACGTCCTGCTTCCTGGGAAACGGTCAGCGGAAAATTCAAAGCACTGTCTGCTCCGTTTACAGATGAAAAAACTCAGGGTAAAATTATCGATCTGGTGAAGAGCATTGAAAAACATCAGATAAAAGAACTCACAGAAATTTTAAAAAACGTAAGAACTAAATAATTAATCACATTTAAATTTTAATGATTATGCCAGAAAATAAATTTATAACCAACCCGGTTGCGTTTGACTGGTTGCAGCGCAACGACCGTCCTGCCAAGCCCCGTAAAGTAGGCATGACGGAAATCAGAGCAGCCTATTATTCCAACTTTGGAATGCATTATTTCAAAGACATTCTGGAAATGTCCGGCAACTATGTGGACAGTATCAAATTTGCGGGTGGTGCATTTACTTTCATGAATCCAAAGAAGATCAAAGAAATGATTGACCTTGCCCACCAATACGGTGTGCTGGTTTCAACCGGAGGTTTTATGGAATATGTTTTGACCAAAGGAAAAGAAGCTGTCAAAAAATACATTCAGGAAGTGAAGAGCCTGGGTTTTGACATTGTTGAAATTTCAACCGGATTCATTTCGATCCCCACATCTGATTGGCAACACGTCATAGAAGATGTGCAAAAAGCAGGCATGAAGGCAAAACCCGAAATCGGTATTCAGTTCGGCGCAGGTGGGGATACCGTTGCCTCCGAATTGCGTGTAGAGGGGACACAGGATGTGGAATATGCCATCAGCCAGGCAAAGAGATTCGTTGATGCCGGAGCATTTCTCATCATGATGGAATCTGAAGGCGTTACTGAAAATGCAGATCCCTGGCGTGTGGATGTACCCGCGAAATTTATCAATGCAATCGGATTGGAAAAGGTAATGTTTGAAGCTGCCGATCCGAAAGTTTTCAAATGGTATATTAAAAATTACGGGCCGGAAGTCAATCTCTTTGTGGATCACAGCCAGATAGTACAACTGGAATGTACCCGCGAAGGAATCTGGGGAACCAATGATGTGTGGGGCAGAATTGTTACTTACAAGTAAAAATTATCTGACACTTTTAAGGATGGCAAGTGATTTGTTGTTTACTTGTCATCCTTTTTTATTAAAAAATTTAAATCATTTTGTATGAGAATAGATTGGGTTAAAACATTTCCTGAAGGGCTGAATGCCATGATCGGCCTTCAAAAAGTGGTCAATAAAAGCAAAATCGATCAGAAACTTTTGTTACTGATGGTGACCAGGGCTTCTCAGATTAATGGTTGCGCACACTGCCTGGACATGCACACCAAAGATTCCATCGCCATTGGAGAAGATCCGAAAAGACTTAACGTTCTTGCGGCCTGGAGAGATGCTCCCTTCTTTTCTGACAAAGAACGAGCTGCACTGGCATGGACAGAATCATTGACGCTGGTTGCTGAAAAAGGCGCTCCTGAAAACGAATACGAAGAATTGAAAAAATATTTTTCTCCGAAAGAAATTATGGAATTGACTTTTGCCATTGTTGCCATTAACGGATGGAACAGGATCAATGTGGCTGTCAAGTCAGAAGTCGGGAGCTATGTTTCTCCTTACAAAAAAAAGAAAGAAGCAGAACCGGCTTCATAAAAACTTCTTATTCAAAAATTCGATTTAAAAAAAAATTGCACCTTGAAAACTTTTTGCGGTGCAATTTTTTATTTTAAGATATGAAACAGTTACTCTTTTTTTAAGTTGACTGACAAAAAATCCGGCTCTATATTTTCTCGGCGACCATGCCAATGGCACAGATCTCTTTTCTGTGAGATTTAAACAGCTTTCGCATTTCCAGGATTTTTTTTCTCGCTTTCGGCTTACGCAAAACTTTGAAAACCGTGCTCAATGTATTGACGATTCCTTCATCCTGAATAATGCGGGAAGGTTCCAAAAGCATCATGGGCCTGGTCCATACTTTCTTAACACGAAATCCTTCTTTCTCAAGAATCGATTTCCATTCCGATTGAGTGAGTGGCCTGGTATTTACATGAGAATGGCTTGAAAGATCTTTTGTAATTGCCGCTTTGGCTTCCGGACTAATTCCTTCTTCAACCAGACACAATTCATGGATTGCATAAAGTCCGCCTTTTCTGAGCAGTCTGTGGGCTACATCAATGATTTCCACCTTCCGGTGATCAGCATGCATGGTGAGCATGGCTTCTCCGATCACTTTATCCTGCGAACCGTCTTCCAGGCTTGCTTTGGCAGCATTGCCGATAATAATCTTGTTATTTTCACCCTGAACAATATCTCTCAGATTTTTCCCGGCTTCTTCATTTAACTCAATTCCTGTGTAACTTTCAGGATGATCTTTCAAAATCTGAGCAGCCGTGAAACCAATACCCGGTGCGAACTCCACCACATGATCTTCCTTTTCTATTTTCAGATTATCAAGCAGGAACATTGTCATTTCTCTTCCTCCTGGACGAAGCACTTTTTTACCCACTTTGGAGAGAACCCACGGCCACTCGTTCTCATCCATTACATCAGTCTTCATTTATTTGATATTTGGCCAAATGTAAAAAGATACATCAGGTTTGAATTTTTAATTCAGGAAATATTTTAATAATGATTGGAAAATTGTACAAAATGATCCCTGACAAAAAACTTACTTAATCACCAAAACTACCTCGTTCAAAAAATCAGTAATGGTTTTCCCCCTGGGCACATCCAGTTTTTTCCGAAGCCTGTACCTGCTGATTTCTGTACCCCGTATTGAAATATTCATAAGTTGTGCTATCTCTTTGGTAGAAAGATTTAGTTTGAGATAAGTACAAACTTTCAAATCATTATTGGTCAGGTTTTGAAATCTGTCTTTCAATTTTTTGAGAAAATCATTATTCAATTCATCAAAATGGGTAGCAAATTGTTCCCATGTGGAATTGTTCCTTTCAATATTTTTCAGAAGCAATAATGTCTGCCGGAGTTCATCGTCATTTCCCGATCTTTTGTAAATTTTTTCCAATTCGCTTTTCACCCTCGTCAATGCACTGTTTCTTTCTTCCAGATGGATGGCGGCATCGGCAAGTTCACGGCTCTTGTATTTGACTTCATCAGCCAGTTTTTCATTCTGCAGTTTGATAATTTCTTTTTCCCTTTTCTCAAGTTTTAGCTGATGCAATTCATTGATCCTTCTCTGCTCCTCTTCATACTTTACCCGTTGTGATTCAAACTTCCTTTCCTGCCATTTGTAAATCATAAATCCTGCGATGAAAATCAACACAGCATAAAACAGCTTTGCCCAAATAGTAGCGTACCACGGAGGCTGCACTACAAAAGCAAAAGAAACAACCTGCGATTCATTGCCAAGATTGTCTCTCGCTTTTATTTTAAAAACATAATTTCCGGAAGAAAGGTTTGTATAATCTTTTTCTGTTTTCGTTGACCATTCAGACCATGCCGGATCATAGCCTGAAAGTTGGTAACTGTATTCAATATTGCTTTGAAGCCCGTAAGAAGGAGAGCTGTATTCAAAGTGAAATGAGTTGTAGCTGCTGGATAAGCGGGGAACCTTCTGCTCATCCTGAACAAAAACGGAATCTTTCAGAGAATGGAAGAATCCGCCAAAAAGCAGGCTGTCTTTTTTCCCAATCGCAGTCACCGCTCCCAACAGAACTTTAATCCGTTTTTGCTTTGAAGCATATTTCGCATAATTCAGATGGATAATTCCCTTTTCCGAAGAAATAAAAATATTTTCTTTGTTGAACGGATAAATACTTTCAAAACCAGAAAGAATCTGTCCGGCCAATTCGGGGAAATAAGTTATTGTATATTTTTTTGGTTTACTATCGGGTTCAAAGGAAGCCACCCCAATTTTTTTCCCGCTGCAAAACCAGATATTACCATCCCCGTCTTCGCGCAAATACCTTAATTCCAAATTTCTGAAAATATTGTTCACAACCTGGGAAGGTTCAAACTTATTTGTTTTATAATTGAATTCATAAATCCCTTTTTTGGTTGCAAATACCACTCTGTTTCTTATTCTGAAAACATAATTTTCGAGGGTTGACGGCAGCCCGTCTTTGTCGGTATATAATTTTGCAGAATAACTTTTGCCATCAGCAGAAAGTGTGATCCTGTAAACTCCGCGGTACGGATGAGATGCCCAGATACCTCCATCATTATCTGTGGTCAAAAAACGAAAAGATTCGGACATACCTTTCAATTCTTCATTCGAAATAAAATGTCCATTCTCATAATCAAGTTCCCTTAATCCAGTATAAGTGCCAACCAATATTTTCTTTGCAGGGAAAACCTGTGTCATCGGAATAAAAATCCAGCAACCCGAACCATTCAAAACGGGAGAAGCCTCCATCCCCTTAATTTGAAAAACGCCATCATTGTGCCCGATCAATAATTGTTGATTGACCTCATCAATTTTCCAGGTCTCACCCATCGTATTTTTTATCAGGGAAAAGGACCCGATTGAAAAACTGAAATCTTTGCCTGATTCCTTTAGTGGTGCAACATAAGTACCATCGGAAGTGGCAATATAAAGTTTGTGATCGTGAATAATACTCGAGTAACCCAAAACTTCATTTTGCTTGTCAGGCCTGATGTATTTGATGGCAGAACTGTAATCGATGAAACTGATTCCATTATTCAACCCCGCCCAAATATTTCCATCCTTGTCAATAAAAACACATTGAACATTATTATTCTGAAGGCCCTCCACCAACCTGATTTTCTGAATTATATTTCCATTCCGGTCAAAAATGATACATCCGTCAGATCTGGTACCAGCGACATATTCTGACATGTTGATCCGGGCAGAATAATTAATATGTTCCGGTAAAGTTTCTTTCGCGTTATGAACAAACGGAGAAATTTTTTGTCCGTTCATAATAAAAAGTCCGTTCTTTTGACTGCTGATCAAAAAACTGTCCGTCCCCAAATTCATAATTCCGGTAATATTCACAGTTGTAGTCGTTTTGGCAACCGGGTACCATTGGTCATCTTTAAATTCATAAACCCCGTCCATTCTGTCCTGCGCAAATAATTTATCTCCTGATTTTCCAATGTATTGCCATACGTTTTTGGCCAGAAATACACGGATACGGTCATTCTTGTACTCAAAAATCCGGTCGGAAGCCTGAAAAAAAACAGCATCTTTATAAATTACTGTTTTCCAGATGTCGGCAAATGTTTTTTCTTTATCAGGAACCAGATCTACGAGAGAGGTGAATTGCATAATTCCATTTCTATCGGGTGAAAAATATCCGAATTCACCCTGACCGCCGGCATAAACCTTATTTTCTCCTCCAATAGCCAGAGATCGCATAATGGTTTTGTGGGGAAGCGGATACACCTTCCAATAAAACCCATCAAAAGTGACTAACCCTTCATTATTTGCAAAATACATTATACCCCTATCATCCTGCCCGATATTCCATGTCTGGCTACCGCCATGATAGTCATTTTTATCATAGTTGATTATTTGGGGAAGGCCAATTGTATTTTGACCAACAGAAGTAAAATGAGAAACGATAAAAAGCAATAAGAAAAACCCTTTCGATTTCATCAGAGGAGGTTTTCTATTTATTGATGTAGTATTGATGTATTGCAAAATAGGCTAAAATAAAGACGTCCCCAAAAAATGATGTAGTCAAGTTGAGGTATTTTTTCAAGATTACTGAATTTTGAAAATTAATTTTAGGCCCCGAAAAAACGGGATTTTAAGAACTAAATAAAAATTGTTTATGAAAAGATTACTTAATCTATTGATTCTGATGCCAATATTACTGCTGGTGGGTTCGGCAGCCTGGGCGCAGAATAAAACTGTTACCGGCAAAGTGACTGACCACAATGGCAATGCACTTCCCGGTGTCAGTATTACAGTTGAAAGAACGGGAGCCGGCACTACCACAGATAATTTAGGTAGTTACACCATTCAGGCAAGGGTTAATGACGTCCTTGTTTTTTCATCTGTTTCAATGCAAAGCCAATCATTGGCTGTTACTTCAGACCAATCCGTTTACAATGTGACTTTGCAACCCGGAAATCAGGAACTGCAGACGGTGGTAGTAACGGCCCTCGGAATAAAAAGAGAAACCAGGGCACTCGGCTATTCTGTCCAGTCTGTTCAGGGCGATGCTCTGCAAACCGTTAAAGGAATTGACGTAGGAACATCACTCACCGGACGCGTGGCAGGCCTGCTTGTAAAAAACAGTACTGAATTTACAGCCGCTCCCGATATTGAAATACGCGGTGAAACTCCATTGCTCGTTATTGACGGTGTCCCCTACGAAAACATGACGCTTCGGGATATTGCACCTGACGACATCCAATCAATCACAGTTCTTAAAGGAGCTACTTCTTCTGCATTGTATGGATACAGAGGTGCAAATGGAACCATCATGGTGACTACAAAAAAAGGAAGCAAAAGCCAGGGACTATCAGTATCATTTAATACCAGTAGCATGTTTACAGCCGGATTTCTTGCAATTCCCGAATTGCAACACAAATATGGCCGCGTGGTGAATACAGCTACCAATACCTATGCAAGGTCAGGCGACGGATCCTGGGGCGTACCTATGGAAGGTCAGCCGGTAATTCAATGGGATCCCATTTCCAAAACGATGAAGGAAATGCCTTACCTGCCCATTGGTAAAGATAACTTCAAGAACTTTTTAAATCAGGGATACATCTTAAATAACAATATCAATGTGGTACAACAGGGAGAATTAGGAAGTTTCCGAGCCTCTGCTTCATGGGTTGGCAACAGAGGTATATATCCCAACTCCAAATTTGACAAGGTTTCTTATTCCCTGGGTGGAGATATGAAAAAAGGAAATTTTTCTCTTTCGTCCAACATCATGTATAATCAGCAAACCTCTCCCAATATCGGATTTAGCGGTTATACTGCCTACGATCCCATGTATAACTTGTTGGTATGGTCGGCAGCAGATTATGATATCAGGCAGTACAAAGATTATTGGCTGGTAAAAAATGAAGTTCAGAACGACAGTTACACTTCAACAAATAATAATCCCTATTTTGACAGGAATGAAAGAATTCACAGCTTAGACAGAGATATATTCAATGGATCTCTTGAAGCAAATTACAGTTTTACTCCGTGGCTCAAAGCCACATTCCGTACAGGGTTTGATACCTACAGTGATAAACAAATCGTAAGAATTTCTGAAGGATCGTTTCAGGGAGGTGGTGCAACGACTATGATACCGGGAGGAACCCAGGTTTGGGGTGAATCCAAGAAAGGATCATTCAACTATGGTTTAAGCAGAGGATTCAGTACTAACAATGATTTCATAATCAGTTTGAATAAAAGTGTAAATGATTTTAATATTGATGCATTCGCCGGAGGAACAATTTTTTATCATCGTGACGAAGGTCTTGAGGCATTTACCCAGGGCGGACTTTCAATTCCGGGTTTCTACTCATTGAAAGCATCCGTTAACCCGGCAATTGTAGATGCCAATACAACCAAACAACAGGTAAACAGTTTGTATGGAAGATTGGCAATCGCATGGAAAAGCCTCGTATATGTTGAAGGAACTTTAAGAAACGACTGGAGCTCTACCCTTCCGAAATCTACAAGGTCTTATTTATATCCTTCAGTTTCCGGAAGCTTTATTGCATCTAAATTATTGCCAAAAACAGATTGGCTATCCTTTTGGAAAATCAGAGGTTCCTGGACCAACTCAAAAACCCCGGCTGATGTTTACAGTATTAACTCTGTATTCTCAATCGCCAACAACAGTTGGGGTAACCTGAGTTCCGCAACACTGCCCACCACCATCAGTGGTACAGATGTAAGGCCTCAGTCAGCCTCTACCTTTGAAGTAGGTACAGCCGCCAGCCTGTTTAACAACCTGGTGTCAATTGACATCTCTTACTATGACAAGAGAATGTACGACTTCCTCAGAAAAACCGGTATCAGTCCTTCTTCCGGATATACAAACAACTTCGTAAATATCAATGAGCAGATTTCTCGTAAGGGCTGGGAAGTTTTCATGAATACCACTCCGATCAGAACCAATGATTTCAAATGGGATGTCGGGATAAACTGGTCAACCTATGCAAGGTATTATACCAAACTGGATTCTGTTTTCTCATCTGACAAGCCCTGGGTTAAAGTTGGTAACAGAGTAGATGCTTATGTGCTCAGGGATTACCTGAGAGATCCTCAGGGAAATATCATTTTCAGTAATGGGTTGCCTCAGTATTCCAAATACGATTCAAAATATGGTTATTCAGATCCCGATTGGATCTGGGGGGCAAACACAAGTCTTCGCTACAAGAACTTTCAATTGAATCTTGCAGTGGACGGGCGCGTTGGTGGATTGACTCAAACGACCACAGAAATGTATATGTGGATTGCAGGTTCTCATCCAAATTCACTTGACCCTGCAAGATATAAGGACGCTACCCAGCCGGGAACAAAAAATTATATCGGTAACGGAGTAAAAGTGATTTCAGGATCAGCGACCTATGACACTTATGGAAACATCACCAGTGACGACAGGAAATATGCGCCAAACGATATTCCGGTAACCTACAAATCCTACATTACTGCAATGCACAAGGGAACTGCCTGGGGAGGCGCCGCTTCTCCATTGGATGTTTACAGCACCACATTTTTGAAGCTGAGAGAGGTTTCAATCACCTATTATTTCCCTCAGAGGATTGCATCTAAGATCAGTTCAAAAGGAATTGCTGTATCCGCAGTAGGCCAGAACGTATTTATGTGGGCAAAACAATTTAAATATTCCGATCCGGACGGCGGAGTTGAAAACTTCAGCGACCCGTCTCAAAGGTATCTGGGTCTGGACATCAAGGTAAACTTCTAAAAAGAAAGAAAAACAGATCATTAAATAAAACCCTGATAAAAGGAATTATTTAAAAACAAAAAAAGATAAAATGAAAAATAAAATATTAGCCGCCGGACTTTTTATCACTTTATTAGTGATGACCGGATGCAATAAATTCGACGAAATCAACACTGATCCCGATACCACCACACAGGTGAGCGCATCCATGATGTGCACAGGCATCATTCTGGATGTAGCCAAATTCGGAGGCAGAGATGCCAAAGCCTATATTTCTGAAGATGCGCTATCAAAATATGTAGGGTATGCAGATGAAGGGCAATTGGGTGAACAGTATAATCTGATTGGCAGTAAAGATTTTGGGCCGATGACAATTCTGCCGAATATTGAAAAGATGCTTGAATATGCCAAAGGAGGTGTGATGGAAAACTCATACAAAGGAGTTGCTGAATTTACAAAGGCATATACTTTTTTCATCCTTACGATGCAAATGGGAGATGTGCCTTATAGCCAGGCAGGCAACGGAAATACGGGAGATTATCGTCCGGTATATGATCAGCAAAAATATATCTTCAAAGCAATCCTGGATGGTTTGAAGGCAGCAGATCAGGATTTTGCTAACGGAGTGCAGTTTTCCGGCGACCCGACTCCGTTTAACGGAGATCCTGTAAAATGGCGGCAGGCTACCAATGCTTTTGCTCTTAAAGTTTTGATGACACTCAGTTCAAAGGAAGCAGACGCAGATCTGAATGTAAAAACCAGATTTGCAGGAATCGTAGGTGCAAATAATCTGTTCACAAATCCAAATTCATTTTTCGGTCTCGTTTATTCAAGTCAGAACCCCCACCCTCTTTCGGGAACCAACAATTTATTTACGAGCAGAACCCTGATGAGCTCTTTGGTTATTGACAGTTTGAAAAATCTTAATGACCGCCGTATGTATTATTATGCTGAACCTTCTGCTGCACAAATTGCAGGCGGTAAAACCCCGGATGATCCAAGTGCCTATGTCGGTGTGGATGTTTCTATGGACTATTCAGCCATGAATGCCGGATACAGCGCCAATACATATTCTTTAATCAACAATCGTTACCTGGCCGAGCAGAACTCAGATCCGCGTATGCTTATCTCCTATGCCGAACAGCAACTCATAATTGCAGAGGGTATTGTCAGAGGATGGATTTCCGGTACTGCCCAGGACTACTACCAGACTGGTGTATCTGCGGCATTGACTTACCTTATGAACACCAAATCATCCTATGCGCACGGCATGGCAATTGATCAGAATTACATCAACAACTATTTCACCGGGGACGCTGCTTTCAGAACTTCTCAGGCTGATCAATTAAAACAAATCTGGTTGCAACGCTACCTTCTGAATTTTATGCAAAATGCTGAGTCAAGTTATTTTGAATACAGAAGGAATCACTTTCCTGAATTCCCCATCAATCCGGCTACAAGTATGAACGCAAATAATCCCAATGCAGTACCTATGAGGTGGCTTTATCCGGGTTCTGAAACAAATTACAACAGGGCAAATCTGATTGATGCATTGAACCGTCAGTATGATGGTTTTGATGATATCAACAAATTGATGTGGCTTCTGAAATAATAATTGAAGTTTTTATAATTAAGTCTAAAACAGGATTCAGTGATTATTTACTGAATCCTGTTTATTCAAACAATTCAAACGATTGAAATGCATTATAGAAGTTTTTTTCTTACCGCAATTATTTTGAGTCCGCTTATTTTGCAATGCACAGTTCCTCCAAAGATGACATTTCATCAAACTAAAATAATTGCACACCGTGGTGCGTGGAAGGCAATCGGCACCTCTCAAAATTCTGTGGCTTCATTAAAGGAAGCCATTGCCAAAGGTTATTTCGGTTCGGAAACAGATGTGCACCTGACCGCAGACAGCCAGTTGGTGATCAACCACGATGCAACATGGGGGGGATTGACAGTTCAAAAAAGCACCCTTGCCGTATTGAGAAAAACAAAATTATCTAACGGTGAAGAATTGCCGCTGCTTTCAGATTTTCTGAAAATTATTAAAAAACAAAACAGGACAAAACTGATTCTCGAAATAAAACCTTCTGAGAGAGGCAGGGAATGGGCAAATGCAACTGTAAGGAAAATCATTGATGCAGTTCATCAATTCAAAAATCAACGACGGATCATTTATATCAGTTTTGATTACGAAATATGCAAAGAAATATTGAAACTGGAACCTTTTGCAAATGTGCAGTACCTCAATGGTGACAAGGCTCCCGCCGATTTAAAAAAAGACAGGATCAAAGGTGCAGATTATCATTATTCTGTTTTCAGAAAACATCCGGAATGGATAACTCAGGCAAAAGAACTCGGAATAGACATTAATGCATGGACTGTGGATAATTCTGAAACTATGGATTGGCTTTTAGCCAATAATGCCGACTATATTACAACTAATGAACCGGAATTATTATTCGAAGAAATAAAAAAATCACCTACATCACAAGGATGGAAAATGATCTGGAATGATGAATTTGATTATTCGGGATTACCCGACAGCAGCAAATGGGGATATGAAACTGGCGGAAACGGATGGGGAAATAATGAAAAGCAATACTACTCCGATGCTGACACTAATAATGCAATTGTCAAAGACGGTGTCTTATCTATTATTGTGCGAAAAGAAAAAAGAGGCAACAACGAATACACTTCTGCAAGGTTAACAACAAAGGGAAAAGGCGATTGGAAATACGGTCGAATAGAGGTAAGAGCCAAACTCCCGGCGGGACGCGGATTGTGGCCTGCAATATGGATGCTGAACAGCGATGTTGACAAAGTGGGATGGCCCGATTGCGGCGAAATTGATATCATGGAACATGTGGGTTTTGCTCCGGATTCCATCTTTGGAACGGTTCATACAAAAGCATTCAATCATTTGATAGGCACCCAGAAAAGCGGAGACATTATTATTGATCATTTTTATGACCGTTATCATGTGTTTGCCATGGACTGGTCGCCTGAAAAAATAGAAATGTTTGCTGACGGAGAAAAATATTTTGAATTTAAAAATGAACATAAGACTTTGGCGGAGTGGCCATTCAACTCCCCTTTCTACCTGATTTTAAATGTAGCTGTGGGGGGAAACCTTGGTGGAAAAAAGGGGATAGACGATTCAATTTTTCCTGCCACCTATAAGATTGATTATGTGAGAGTGTTTCAGAGGGAATAACAACATCAATCCCATATTCTCCTCTTCTGAGAATTATTTTGGTAACCAATGAGGAGACTAACTGAATTCAACAAAAGCAACATCTCATTAGAAAGCAGGTATTTTTCGCAGAATATAATTATTGACAAAAAAAATCCCGGCATTGCTGTCGGGATTTTTTTGTGATCCGGCTGGGACTCGAACCCAGGACCCATACATTAAAAGTGTATTGCTCTACCAACTGAGCTACCGAATCAATGATGTATTTAATACACCCCTTCTGTAAAAAGGAGTGCAAAAATAAGTCAAAAAGCCTTCCATCCAAACTTAAAAAATATTTTTTCAGAAACAGTTGTGCATAACATTCCATCAGGCAGAGTTTTCTCCCCTCTCTCCTATACATTTGCCACAAAAAAAGATGTATAGCGGGAAAGTTGTAATAGTAACCGGAGGCACTGATGGCATTGGAAAAGCATTGGTCGAACTGTTAATCACAAAAGGTGCTCTGGTTGCCACCTGCGGAAGAAAAACAGAGAAACTGGAACAACTTCAAAAAGAAATCAGCAATCAAAATCTTCTTGCCCTTTCATGTGATGTGAGTGATGAAATTTCGGCAAAAAAATTTATTGAAGAAGTTGTTCATCATTTTGGAAAAATAGATATCCTTATCAACAATGCGGGCATCTCCATGAGATCTTTGTTCAGCGATGTATCCCTCGATACCATGAAACAAGTGATGAACGTAAACTTTTGGGGGGCGGTTCACTGTACCAAATATGCACTTGATTCCATAATCGAAAACAAAGGGACTATCGCTGCCATTTCAAGTATTGCCGGCCACAGAGGTTTGCCCGGACGAAGCGGTTACAGCGCCAGCAAATTCGCACTTAACGGATGGATGGAAGCCTTGCGCACCGAATTACTCGATACCGGAGTAAATGTTTTATGGATATCTCCCGGATTCACCCAATCCAATGTGCGCAAAGCAGCACTGACAAAGAATTCAGAGGTACAGGGACAATCTCCTTTAAATGAAAGTAAACTGATGACAGCAGATGAATGCGGAAAACTAATTTTAAGTGCAATTGAAAAAAGAAAACGAAATGCAGTTTTCACTTTTCAGGGTAAGGAGACTGTTTTTATGAATAAGTTTTTCCCATCGCTGACAGACAGGCTTACCAGAAAATTCTTCATCAAAAACGGTAAACTGATCAAATAACATTGGCAAGTAATTGAATCAACTGTTAGTTTTGCAACACTCCGTATCAAATTATTTCTAAAGGATCAAATGGCCATTATAACACTTACATCAGATATCGGGAAACAGGATTTCCTAACAGGTGCAATAAAAGGCCGCATCCTGCAGATTAACCCTGAACTGCGTATAGTTGATATTTCGCACGACGTTCAACCCTTCAATTATCATCATGCAGCCTATGTTTGCAGCAATTCAATAAAAAACTTTCCGGAGAATACCCTTCATCTGATTTTTATTAATTTATTTTCAAACAACAACAATCATATTCTTCTCATCCGCCACAACGAACAATACATCGGCATAGCTGACAATGGACTTATCAAAATGATCCTTCAGGAATCACCTAAAAATGTAGTTGCACTGGATACACGGGAATACGGAACAAGAAATATCCTCAACTACACTTCTGTCTGGATCAATGCCTATGACCAATTGCTCAATGGAAAAGCTTTTGAAGAATTGGGAAACCCACAAATAGAAATTGAAGAAAAAAATCCGCTGCGCCCAATGCATTCATCGCAGTATCTGGAAGGACAAATCATTTTTATTGACAATTTTGAAAATGTCATCATCAATATAACGAAAGAGGAATTTGAACAACAGCGAAGAGGAAGAAGTTTTAAAATCTATTTCACCCGTGGCGAAGTCATTGATAAAATCAGTGAGACCTATGCCGATGTCCGTGAAAGTGAAAAACTGGCCATGTTCAATTCTGCCGGTTATCTTGAAATTGCCATCAACCAGGGAAATGCTGCCGGCCTGTTTGGACTTGAGGGATATGTAGATCCCAAATCGCAGTATCTGCAAAGCCGCCTGTTGTACCAGACGGTCAAAATTATGTTTGAAGATTAGTTAATTTCCCTATTTTTAACCGTAATCAAAAAATGAAAAATGAAAAAGATTCTAATTTCAGCTATCGCGTGCTTTTGTACGACACTCGTTTTCGCACAGGTAAAAATGCCCGCGCCTTCTCCAACAGAATTCATCAGGCAGGATTTCGGATTGGGAAGCATTGAACTCACCTATTCAAGACCGGGAGTGAAAGGCCGTGAAATGATTGGTAAAATTGAACCGTGGGGAAGCATCTGGCGCACCGGTGCCAATGCCGCCACCAAAATCAGGTTTACGGATGAAGTAGAAATCGGAGGCAAAAAAATCGATTCCGGTTCTTATGCGGTTTACACAATTCCGAATAAAGACGGGAATTGGATATTTATTCTGAATAAAGGATTTAATAATGAAGGCACTTCCGGATACAAAGAATCTGACGATGTACTTCGCCTGCCCGTAAAAGCCGGAAAGAATCTCCGTAAGGTAGAAACATTGACCATGCAATTTTCAGATATAAAACCCGAAAGCTGTATCCTCAATATTAAATGGGAAGATTTTTCTTTGCAGGTACCAATTAAAACTGAAATCAGAAACCGGATCCGCCAGTCATTGGAAGTAGCTCTGAAATCAGAAAAGAAACCCTATTGGCAGGCAGCTAATTTCTATTACGAATATGATCACAATTATCCCAAAGCGCTGGAAATGGCCAATGCTGCTCTCTCCGCACAAAAGAATCCACCTTACTTCATGATTTATTATAAAGCAAGAATTCAAAAAGATGCCGGTGATAAAAAAGGGGCATTGGAAAGTGCAACAAAAGCTTATGAATTGGCCAAAGCTGCCAATAATGAGAATTATATGATCATGAGCGAGAATATGATCAGGGAATTAAAATAAAGAAAGAAAACTATCTTTCAATCAATAAAAAAGTATCAACAAACATGAAAAAACTATTTTTAATCCCGGTTTTGCTATTTGCATTTTCGTGCGTCTCGATGGCGCAGAATAAAGAAGTCGGCACAACGAAAATTCAAATTGGGCCGGTCGTTGGATGGGCCACATCCAATCCGCTTAAAGATATTCCGGGCAACAAAGGTTGGGGATTCGGAATTGGCGGAGAACTGACTGTAGAACATTTTTACAAACCCAGTGT
The DNA here is from genome assembly GCA_017307735.1 of Chitinophagaceae bacterium. Classification (GTDB taxonomy): domain Bacteria; phylum Bacteroidota; class Bacteroidia; order Chitinophagales; family Chitinophagaceae; genus Ginsengibacter. The sequence continues at coordinate 141,441 of JAFKGR010000009.1, read as the reverse complement.
AAGCGGAATTGCAGAATTGGGAATAATGAGTTTCAGCGGTCGGTCTTCCAGCACTGGTAGCTCCACCAACAACAAATCATATAAGGTAATCCCGCTCAGAGCAGGAGCCAATTTGTATGCAGGCAATTTGCATTTGGGTGCATTAATTGGTATTGGTTTCAATAGTTTCGACGGATCCAAAACCGCCTTCGCCTATTCACCTCAGATCGGATACAATTTCAGCAGAAAAAACACCCCGCTGGATTTGACTGTTTCATTTGACGGTTATGCAGGCCACGGAAATTTTTCAGCGCTGATGTTCAAGCTTTCATTCATTCTTTAATCTTTGAAAGTTGTCAGGGTTTTTGATGAATAAAAATTAATTTTGTATCAAACCTTAACGAAGTAAAACAATGAAATCAATTAAAATTTTTCTTGCTGCTTTTCTGATGACATGTTTTTTTAGTGCATGTGAAAATCATATGGACATTAATGATATAGTGGCAGGTACCCCGACAAAAGCGGATTCCGTTTTACCTGCAAAGCACCATCCCTTTTCTGCAGAGCAAGTGGCAGAATGGAACAAAACAGTGCCCAGAGTTTATCACCGATAATTCAGTTTCGAATTTTTATATCCGGTTTTTTCTAAAAAAAGGATTGTAAACAAGTAATAAAAAAGCCCCTCTGTAATGGAAGGGCTTTTACTTTTTTGGCTTGGTTGTTCCCTAAGAGAGTATGAATAAGATTATCCTAAATAAGCCTTCAGCGCATTGCTGTACCGGGCCTTTTGTAAGCGTTTGATCGCTCTCTCTTTTATCTGGCGAATCCGTTCCTTGGTGAGATCATACTTCTGACCAATCTGCTCAATCGTGGTGCCATTTTCACCATCAAGTCCGAAATAAGCATTCACGATTTCAGCTTCACGCGGACTCAGCGATTTTAATACACGCCTGATTTCATCTTTCAGTGAATCATGCATTACGTCTTCGTCCGTTTCACCTGAACCTTTCAAAAGATCTCCCATGGCAACATCTTCTGCTTCGTGAACGGGTGCATCGAGAGATGTGTGGCGAGTGTTGCTTTGGAAAATGTTGTTGATTTCCGTTTCACTCATTTCCAGCATTTCCGAGAGTTCTTCCGTAGATGGTTCTCTTTCGTGCTCCTGTTCAAAAGCCATGTAGGCTTTGTTAGCCTTGTTGTAAGTGCCAATTTTGTTTTGAGGCAGGCGGACTAATCTGCCCTGCTCTGCCAACGCCTGTAAAATGGACTGGCGAATCCACCAAACAGCGTATGAAATGAATTTGAAACCCTTGGTTTCATCAAAGCGCTGTGCTGCTTTGATCAGTCCGAGGTTTCCCTCGTTAATCAGATCGCTCAATGACAATCCCTGATGCTGGTATTGTTTTGCCACAGAAACCACAAATCTCAGGTTGGCTGTAGTAAGCCGTTCGAGGGCTTTTTGATCGCCCATCTTGATTTTTTGTGCGAGAATGGTTTCCTCCTCAGGAGTGATCATACCGATCTTAGAGATTTCCTGCAAGTATTTTTCTACTGCTTGCGAATCCCTGTTTGTAATCTGCGTAGCAATTTTAAGTTGCCTCATATGTAAATTCTAGTTATTGCTTTTCTAGCACTTATAAGATAAAAACGGACAGGAAATTGTTACAAAAGATTTGCTAATTAACAGTATTCTTTCAAACATTTGCAAAGGTAATAGCTGGGATTAATATTTCATAGCTTTTGCCACAACAAAATCGTTAATCTTCCAATTTATTTTTCAAAATTCTTTATCGCAAAGAATTTAAAACTAATGCAAACTATCTTCAAGAGGGCATCAGCGCTGCAAATGTATTGATTCTTCAGAACTCACGAATCAAAAAAATAATTCAAAATATTTTGCTGCAAATTCTCCCCCTTGCTGAGTTATCAAAAAAATTACCTTTACCCCCATGATAGATTTTAGATCAGATACAGTTACAAAACCCAGGCCGGAGATGCTGGAAGCCATGATGAACGCCAAAGTCGGAGATGATGTTTTCCATGAAGACCCGTCAATCAATGAACTGGAAGCCTTTGCCGCCGATATGTTTGGAATGGAAGAAGCCATGTTTTGCCCAAGCGGTACGATGTCTAATGAAATCGCTGTCAAAGCCCACACAAATGCAGGAGATGAGGTGATTTGTGAATACAATAGCCATATATATGTTTATGAAGGCGGCGGAATCGCATTCAATTCTTTTTGTCAGGTTAGGCCCATCCCGGGCAACCGGGGAAGAATTAAAGCCCATCAGGTGTTGGATTCCATTAACCCTGATGATATCCATCGTGCACCGACCCGGCTGGTCAGCCTGGAAAATACCTGCAACCGCGGCGGTGGAAGTTGTTATGACTGGAATGATATTACAGAAATCAGCAACGTTTGCCGGGATCACCATTTGAATCTGCATCTTGACGGTGCAAGGTTATTTAACGCTTTGGCAGAAACAGAACAAACACCGCGACAATATGGTTCTGCATTTGACAGTATCAACATTTGCCTCAGCAAAGGATTGGGAGCTCCTGTCGGGAGCCTGTTGCTTGGAAGTTCAGCATTTATAAAGAAATCCAGGCGTATCCGCAAGGTTTGGGGTGGCGGTATGAGGCAGGCAGGGTTCCTGGGCGCTGCTGGTCTTTTTGCACTTAAAAACAATGTTCATCGTCTCCATGATGATCATCTCAGGGCATTAAAAATAGCCGAAGCTCTCAACAAAAAATCTTTCATCGGAGAAATTATGCCGGTGGAGACCAACATTATTATTTTTGAGGTGAAAGGAAGTTACACTGCAAAAAGTCTCGCCGAAAAATTCAAAGAAAATCAAATCCTGGTAATTCCAATTTCGGAAACAAAAATCAGGATCGTATTACATCTGGACATTTCCCCGGCTATGGTGAATGAAACCATTCAATTTATCGATTCCCTCTGACATTTGGGTTTCTGTTAAGATTGTGGCACTTCTTTTGAGAATTTGATAAAAAAAATTTATCATGATTCCAAAAGTAAATCCTGCCAAAACTAATGCGTGGAAAAAACTTATCGTTCATCATCGCGAGATGAAAAATGTAACAATGCGGAATCTTTTTCAAAACGACCCGGAAAGATTCAAAAAATTCAGCTATCAGATTCCAGATATATTCTGCGATTTTTCAAAGAATATCATTACAGAAGAAACACTTTCTCTTCTGATAGATCTGGCAAATGAATGTGAACTTCCAAAAGCCATCAGGGCAATGTTTTCCGGGGAAGTGATTAACCAGACAGAAGGAAGATCAGTGTTGCACACCGCGTTAAGAAACTTTTCAGGTAAACCCGTCTTTTCAAAAGGGGAAGATGTAATGCCTGAAGTTGAAAAAGAAAGGAGGCACATGAAATCTTTCTGCAAAAAAGTTCACTCCGGCCAATGGATCGGTTATACAGGAAAGAAAATAAAATACATCGTTAACATCGGAATCGGAGGAAGTGATCTGGGTCCGAAAATGGTCACAGAAGCACTGAAACCTTATTGGAAAGAGGGTATTCAACCATTTTTTGTAAGCAATGTGGATGGTACTGACCTGGCAGAAACTTTTAAAAAGATAACTCCGGAAGAGACTTTGTTTCTCATTGCATCCAAGACTTTCACAACTCAGGAAACCATGACCAATGCACATTCTGCGCGTGATTGGTTTTTAAAATCAGCGAAAGATAAAAGTGCGGTTGCCAAGCATTTTGTGGCCCTGAGCACAAATGAAAAGGCTGTTGAAGAGTTTGGAATCAACAAGGAAAATATGTTTGTCTTTTGGGATTGGGTTGGTGGCCGTTATAGTTTATGGAGTGCGATTGGTTTATCTATCGCATTGACCATTGGCTATGATAATTATGAGAAACTTTTGAAAGGAGGAGAAATTACGGATAAGCATTTCCGTGAAAAACCATTTGAGAAAAATATTCCCGTACTCATGGGACTTATCAGTTTGTGGTATATCAATTTCTTTGGTTCCCAAACAGAGGCCATTCTCCCCTACGATCAATATATGCACAGATTTCCGGCTTACTTCCAGCAGGGAAATATGGAAAGCAATGGCAAACATGTGGATCGCAATGGCAAAAGAGTAACTTATGCCACAGGGCCTGTTATATGGGGTGAGCCGGGAACAAATGGCCAGCATGCATTTTACCAATTGATCCACCAGGGAACAGAATTGATTCCATGCGATTTTATTGCACCGGCACTGAGCCATAATCCCATGGGCAACCATCACAAAATTCTGCTGAGTAATTTCTTTGCACAAACCGAAGCGCTGATGAATGGTAAAACAAAACAAGAACTTAAAACAGAAAACGTACCTGATGAATTGCTTCCATTCAAAGGGTTTGAAGGAAATAAACCAACCAACTCATTTTTGATGACTAAGATCACCCCAACCACACTGGGTGAATTGATTGCCCTTTACGAACACAAAATTTTTGTTCAGGGTGTCATCTGGAATATTTACAGCTTTGATCAGTTTGGTGTCGAGCTGGGAAAGGTTTTAGCTAAAAAGATTTTACCTGAACTTGAAGGAAAATCAAAAGTTACTTCTCATGATTCCTCTACCAATGGTTTAATTAACACTTACAAAAAAATTGTGGGTTGATGGCTGTTAAATATAAAAAGGGAATTAACTTTAAGTCTTTCAGATTAACTCGGTGTTATGTGGAAAATCTATGTATTTTTTATCCTGGCAACGGAAATTTTACCTGCACCCGTAAATTCACAGGCGCTGTTTTTTAATCAATCACCAATCTTTCGCAATTTAGATTCCCGGGTGGTTGGTCGTTCACGGGTAACGATTCAAAAATTAAATAATATCCAATCGAATCGAGTTATGGACATGAATTCAAATAGGGAAAAAAGTAATGGTGACTTATCGCATTCAACTTTGCCTGTCAGGCCATCAGATGTGAAGATTTTGAAACTTGATAATATGCCATGTATTGTCTCGACTATTTCGGATAATATGCCGGTTCGGAAAGATTTTCCTGATGTTTACAAATATGCCATGCCCAACAGGATTACCATTTCAAATGAATCACCTTTCAGAGAAAATATTTTGGGCAGCGATTCTTTGAAATAAAAAACCTCCGAAAAAATTCAGAGGTTTCAATAATGAGATATTTATCAATTACCACTTATCAACCTGTTCATCCTGATGTGAAGTGTCTTTTGTATCAGGAGATTCGGTTGGTGGATTTTCCGGTTCGGTTGTTTTTTCGGGAGCCGGTCCTGTAGTGGCTTCGAAAGTTTCTGAAGGAGCATTCGTTACAGGGGCGTCGGGTGAGGGCGCAATGGAACCCGTTTGTTCGTGTGGTGTATCCGAATCATGATTGAAAATATCAAAATCAAAATCCGGCATCAAATCCGTTTTCACATAATTGATCGCCTCGGTAATACCTTTCAAAAATTTATTGAAATCTTCTTTATACAAAAATATTTTGTGCCGGTCATATCCATCCTCATTAAACTTTTTCCTGCTTTCCGTAATGGTGAGATAATAATCATTTCCTCTGGTTTCTCTCACATCAAAAAAATAGGTTCTTCTTTTACCGGCTCTTACACGTTGACTATACACACTGTCATTTTTCTTCTCGTTATTTTCGTACGCCACTGTCTTTCGTTTTTATGTAAAGAAAATTTTTTAGTACGGGCAAAGATAAAATTGTTTTTGAATTGACAAAAAAATTGGAAGTGAGGCTTAAACTCAATCGGGCAAAGGAATTTAATGTGATGAATTCAAATTATTCTTTGTGTTCTTTGTCCTCCTGTTGTTGCTGGCGATACATGTGTGCATACAATCCATCCTTTTCCATCAGCGATTGATGGTTGCCTATTTCAGCAATGACACCATCTCTTAATACAATGACCTTATCAAAATTGAAAAGAGAAAATATCCGGTGAGTAATAATAATTGAAGTTTTATTCTGAAGATAATTATAAAGATTACTGATCACTTCATTTTCTGTTTTGGCGTCCACCGCACTGAGGCAATCATCAAAGACAACGATCTGATGATTGTTGATCAGCGCCCTGGCAATTGAGATTCTCTGCTTCTGGCCCCCGCTCAATGTAACGCCTCTTTCTCCAACCAGCGTATTATAACCCGAATTGAATCTTAAAATATCCGAATGAACAGCAGCATTTTTAGCAGCATTGACAACTTCTTCATCATCCACTTCTGTTTTTCCAAAAGCAATGTTATCCCTGATGGTTTCACTAAATAAAAAAACATCCTGGGGCACATATCCGATTTGGGACCGCAGTTCCTTTATTTCAATTTTTGAAACGGGTACGCCATCATATAAAACCAGCCCGCCTGTTGTATCATACATCCTCAGCATCAACTGAGCTACAGTTGACTTCCCGGAACCTGTCTTCCCAATGATCGCTACTTTTTCTCCTGCCTGAATTTTCAGGTTAAAATTTTTCAGCGCATGGATTCCTGTATGAGGATAAACAAAATTCACATCTTTGAATTCGATATTTCCCTGAAGCACGTGATGTTTTGCTTCCGGATCGTTGATGATGGTTGGCTTTCTGTCGAGAAATTCATTGATTCGCCTTTGTGAAGTTGCTGCTCTTTGTATCATACTCGCCGTCCAGCCAATAGCACTTACAGGGAAAGTTAAAATCAGGATATACATCACAAACTCTCCGATGACACCAATATTAATGCTGCCATTAATCACATAGAAACCACCGAACATGATAGACAACAACGTGCTGATTCCAATCAGCAATCCCATCGATGGAAAGTAAATAGCTTCCGTTTTTGCAAGGCTGATCGAATTATCACGGTAATCTTCACTGTTCTTTTTGAAAAATGATTGCATTGCTTTTTCCTGTACAAAAGATTTGATCACCCTGATCCCGCTATAAGATTCCTGGGAATTTGTAGTGAGATCAGAAAGCAAACGTTGGATTTTATCTGCTTTTCTGTTGATAATCATATTTACATAATAGATGGTGATAGCAAGGAGAGGCAATGGCGCCAGCACATACAATGTCAATAACCGGTTTTCATTAAACATATAAGTCACAGAAAATCCAATGGTGGCAGCAAGGTTTGCCATATACATCATAGCCGGGCCAACATAACTGCGCACACGACTAACGTCTTCGGATATACGGTTCATCAGATCACCGGTATTATGCGTCTTATAAAACTGGCTATCCAATTTCTGATAGTGTGTAAAGATTTCATTTTTCAGATCATATTCGATATGCCTGCTCATCACGATGATCGTCTGTCGCATCAGAAAAAGAAAGAACCCGCTGATAACAGCAAGTACCAGAAGGATGATTCCACAGTATAATACCCTGGTGTTGTAAGAGGCATTGTCGAAATTGAGAATGGTGATAAACTTTGCCACTAAAGGATCATAATGTGCAAACGAGCGTGTATTGGCACTGACATTGCCGAGGCTTTGTTCCACAATGTTGATTACATACTTGGTAACCTGCGGGGCAAGGATTTTAAAATAATTGGATGCGATGGTGAAAATAAATCCCCAGATCAGCAACCATTTGTATTTGATGAAATATTTATTAAGAGCTCGCAGAGGACGCATGGCGCAAAGGTAAAACAGCATGCTTTAATAATAATGTCCGGAAGAATAAGAATTCATGAGTAACGATGATAAATAAACATTTTTATTCACTGGCATCTCGTCAAAAATTCATATCTTATCATCAATTATTACCTTTCGCACTACTTCTTTCATCAGAAAATAAAATTGTAAGATATTTTACCAAACTAATAACCAAATCATGATCAGCTACACAACTGCAGAAACCAAAAGTGATCTTGATGGAATCCTAAAACTTCAGGAGGAAAATCTTGCAGAAAATCTAGATCCGTCAGAAATCAAAAGCCAGGGATTTGTAACAGTTCACCACAGCTTCGAAACATTGAAAAAATTAAATGATATGGAAAGGCACATCATTGCAAAAGAAAATGAAAAGGTGATAGGTTATACGCTTGCAATGGCCAAACAAGCCGGGACTTTGATTCCGGTATTATACCCCATGTTTGATTCTTTCAACAAAATTTTTTACGAAGGAAAAAAGGTGAATGATTATCATTTCCTCGTCATGGGGCAGGTTTGTGTTGCCAAAGATTTTCGTGCCAAGGGAATTTTCCGAGGGTGTTATCTTGCTTACAGAGAACATTACCAGAAAAAATATGATTTCACTATTACTGAGATTGCTTCTACAAATACGCGTTCCCTGCATGCGCATAAGAATCTTGGGTTTGAACCGGTGCATACTTACAAAGATCCTGATAATTCCGAATGGGCCGTTGTAATCTGGGATTGGAGAAACAGGAATCAATGAAAAAAAACAAAAAGAAATTTCTGTTGTTTCGCTTTTTGATCTTATTTCTATTGCTCAGATATTTCCAAACTCCGGTTTCGTATCAGTTTTATTTTTTGATCTTAATGCTGCAAGTTTTTTCTTGCCATAAGACATGCGTGTAATCAATACAAACAATACAGGCACTATAAAAATCGCGAGTGTTGTTGCGGCAAGCATTCCGCCAAACACTGTCCATCCAATGGTTTTACGTGATTCTGCTGCAGCGCCTGTAGCAAATGCCAACGGCAAAACCCCGAAGATAAAAGCCAGCGATGTCATAACGATTGGGCGTAAACGTAATTTAACTGCGGCAATTGTAGCGCTGATTAATTCGATCCCACTATCTACCCGCTCTTTGGCAAATTCCACAATCAGAATGGCATTCTTCGCGGCAAGGCCGATCAGTGTAATCAACCCGATCTGAGCATAAATATTGTTGCTGATATTCGGGAGAAAGCTCAGGGTAACAATGGATCCAAGAGCACCAATCGGCACTGCAAATAATACTGAAAATGGCACTGACCAGCTTTCATACAAAGCAGCGAGAAACAGGAATACAAAGACCAATGAAAGTCCGAAAATCATCGTGGATTTATTACCGGCAGATATCTCCTCACGTGACATTCCCGAAAACTCATAACTGTAGCCGGTCGGCAAATACCTGTCTGCAGTTTCTTCCAAAGCCGTAATAGCCTGTCCACTGCTGAATCCGGGTTTTGCACTCCCATTGATTTCTATTGAACGGTTCACATTGTAGTGGGTAATCAATGCAGGGCTTTCAACTACGCTGGAAGAAACCAAAGATCCAAGAGGAATCATATTTCCCTGGTTATTTCTGACATAATACTTATTTAGTTCGTCAAGAGAAGAACGGTACGTACTATCAGCCTGGGTAACTACTCTGAAATTTCTTCCGTAAATAGTAAAATCATTAACATAAGTACTGCCAAGCAAAGTCGACATGGTATTATACACATCAGCAACAGACACTCCCAGTTGTCTTGCTTTCTGCCTGTCCACGTTCACCTGATAACTTGGTGTATTTGATGTAAAGAACGTAAATGCGGCGCCTATTTCAGGGCGCTGATTCACATGTGCCAGAAAATTCTTTACCACCTGATTGAACTTTTGGATATCATCGTTACTGGTAGTCTGCTCCACTTCAAAAGTAAATCCCGCTGTTCGTCCGAGCCCTGGCACAGGAGGAGGTGCAATTGGTAAAACTTTCGCTTCTTTCAGATCAGAGGTCTTCTGAATAATTTTCTGCATAATACTCTGCTCATCCTGTCCTTTCCCTTTTCGTTGACTCCAGGGTTTCAGGTTAATCCACAGTGTACCCACATTGGGTTTATTGGCGCCCTGAATGATATTGAATCCTGCAAGGCCTCCTACCACAGCTACTTCGGGGATGGACTGCACCCTTGCCACAATTTTTTTCAACATCACAAAACTTCTCTCGGTCGAAGTAGCTTCAGGCATTTCATAAGTTGCCAGCAGGTTTCCTTCATCTTCCTGAGGAATAAAACTTGTTGGTTTTTTTTCGAAGAGAATAAATAAAGCAACAAAAATTGCTGTCAGAAGAATGATTACATAAGGAGTTTTTCTTATCCACAAGGCAACTCCCCGGGTGTAGGAGTTAGTTATTCTTTCAAATCTTTTATTGAACCCAGCGAAAAACTTTTCTATGATATTTTTCTTCTTTTCCGGTCTGGAGGGTCGCAACAGAAGTGTACAAAGAGCAGGTGTAAGTGAAAGCGCAACGAATGCCGAAATAACCACGGACACCGCAATCGTTATGGCAAATTGCTGATACAATCTGCCGACAATTCCCGGAATAAAACCAACAGGAACAAACACTGCACTCAGAATTAAAGCAATAGCTACCACTGGCCCCGAAATATCCTGCATGGCTTTATGTGTGGCTTCCTTTGGCGGGAGTTTATAAATATCCATGTAATGTTGAGCCGCTTCAACAACTATTATCGCATCGTCGACCACTATTCCAATCGCCAGGATGAATGCAAAAAGAGTGAGGGTATTTATCGTGAATCCAAAAACGATAAACGATATAAATGCGCCAATCAATGAGACCGGAATTGCAAGCACCGGAATTAAGGTAGCCCTCCAGTTTTGCAAAAACAGGAATACGACAATAATTACCAGGCCAAGAGCTTCCAACAATGTACGAACAACTTCATTTATGGATGCCTGAATCACAGAAACCGTTTCGTTGGGAATCAGGTAATCCATATCCGGAGGAAACGTTTTCTTCAACTGGCTAAGGGTTTTGATAATTCCCTGGTAAGTCGCAAGCGTATTTGCTTCCGGCGTCTGATACACGATAAGATAGGTAGCAGGCATTCCGTTTACGGTGGAATTATGAGCATAATTGAATTTGCCCAATTCAACTCTTGCAACATCTTTGAGGTAAACAATATTTCCTGTTGCCGGATCATTTCGAACAATGATATTTTTGAACTGATCCACCGTATTGATGCGGCTGTTTGTCAGAACACTGTATTCAAAACTCTGCTGATTGCGTTGGGGCAATCCCCCAATGGTTCCGGGCGAAACTTCAAGGTTTTGATTGGTAATGGCATTATCCACATCTTTAGGTGTAATGCCCAACGAGGCCAACTTATCCGGATCCAACCATACACGCATACTGAAATCGTCCCCATGTGAATCAATATCCCCTACTCCTTTCACGCGTTTTAATGCATCCTGCACATGAATATTCACATAATTTCCAATGAAACTGGAATTGTGTGTGCCGTGAGGAGAATAAAAAGCAAAGATTGCCAGAGGACTTGGATTGCGTTTGCGAACAGTAATTCCAAGTCGTTTTACTGCGTCCGGCAAAGTGGGAAGGGCAACATTCACACGGTTCTGAACATCGACTGTGGCAATATCAATGTTAGTCCCCACATCATAAGTAACATTAATACTGCTCTGTCCGTTTGATGCACTGCCACTGGTGATGTAGGTCATTCCGGGAGAGCCGTTGATCTGGGTTTCCATCGGAGTAGTGGTAGTTTCTTCCACAGTTTTTGCATCGGCACCGATAAAATTTGCAGAAACAGAGACTGTTGGTGGTGAAATGTCAGGATATTTTGCAATGGGCAAATTGACCATGGCAATAATTCCCACCAATACAATCACAATTGATATTACAATCGCCGTAACCGGGCGTTTGATAAATGTATCTGCAATCATCTCTGATTCCTGTTCTCCTTTTCTCGATTCAACTTGTTCAAACTCATTTTTCTTTAATCCGGATTTCAATTCAAATTTTCCCGGCTGATAATTTTTATTAACTCCCCACTTTTATCAATGCCCCTTCATGCAAATTCTGGATCCCATCCACTACAATTTTTTCTCCGGGTTGTAAACCACTTTCAATAATCACATTATCGCCAATCTGCCGGCCCAGATGTATTTTGCGTTGTGAAACTGTTGAGTTTCCATTAACGATATAAACGAAAAACTCTCCGAGCATTTCTGTGACTGCTTTAAATGGGATCATGGTGGAATTAGCCGGAGTACTTTGTTTTACCCGGACTGTTGCGTTCATTCCCGGTTTCAGCATGTCATGTTTATTTGGAAAAATCAACCTGACCTTGATTGTACCTGTTTGTGGATCCACAGCACGGTCAATCATAAAAATCTTACCGGATTCCGGATATACATCATCTCCAAATGCAATTGTAAACACGGAATCTTTTCCCGGCGTATTTTCATGTTGTAATTGTTCAAAATGATATATTTCACTTTGATCCACTGTAAAATCAACTGCCAATGGATTATTGGTAGAAACCGTATTCAAGATAGTTTGTCCTGCAACAACTGCGGTTCCGGTCTTCACCTGTGAAATTCCGATGGTTCCGGTGAATGGAGCATAAATATTCGAAAACCTCACATTGGAGTGCACACTGGCTACATTGGCTTTGGCGGCGGCAACCTCCTTTTTGGCCGCTTGCAGGGCTGCGTCGGCATAATCTACCTGTTGCTTTGCAATGGCATCATGAAGTAAAAGTGCATGGTACCTGTTGGCGTCCTGCCGGGTTTTCACCAGGTTGGCCTCGAGCACCTGAAGATTGGCAATTGCCTGGTTGTAATTGGCTTTATACACTTCCTGATCGATTGAATACAATCGCTGGCCTTTCACTACCCTGTCACCATCCTTAAAATAAATCCCGGTAACATAACCACTTACCTGTGGCCTTAATTCTGTTTCATTCAAAGCAGTAATCATACCCGGAAAAACTTCATGATAAGTCGCCGCTGTCGACATTACCTGTGTCACTGTAACCGGTACTACTTCAGTCCTGGGGTCTGCCGGGCGAGGCGCATTTTTCGCAGCACACGAAGAAAGCAGAAAAGCAACTGATAAAAAAACTAAATATTCACTTCTGAAATTCATCTTCTCCTCATTTTATTAAAATCATAATGATAATGATTGCCGGATAATATTTTCATTTTCGTGTAAGGCAAAAAATTCAACTGCTCGACAAAATTTAAAATCAGCGGGTGGTTGATAGGGTACTTACAAAGATTTAGCCAACCTTCTTTAAACGGGTTATGAACACTTTTCTCTCCGTGACAGGGATAAAAAGTCGCGCTGAAAATTCCAATTCTCAGTACCGGATGAAGAGATGAAATAGTAGTTGGTATCCTGTAGAGATAACGACAGATTATACCTGTGAAAAAACCTGGTCCTTTTGCTGTAAGTCTGACTGCAATACTCTGGAAACCTTTGTCCTCTATAAGTTTCAGCGCTTTGTTAAAGATTGAGATCCGTTTGCCAATCATGTTTGGTTGAACAATTATTCGGCCTGCTAAGTTCAATCAAAAAAATAAAGGCTGTCTGTTAAATAATAATAGTTTATTCTTCAGTTGCAGAATAAGAGTCAACTCATATTCAAAAAAAAAGCTACCCAAATAATGGGTAGCCCTGGGAAATTTTTCCCTAATTTATTAATAATTAATAATTGGTAAGCTTCATTTCCACTCTTCTGTTCTTAGCTCTGCCAGCGGCAGTTGCATTAGAGGCAACCGGGTCGTTGATACCATGGCCGTTTGCTGTAATGCGGTTTTCATCTACGCCATTTTTAACGAGATAATCTTTTACGGAATTTGCCCGGTTTTCCGAAAGAACCTGGTTCTTACCGGCATTCCCTGTATTATCAGTATATCCGTCAATTGCAATTTTGTAGGAAGGATTATCCTTCATGATCTGAACCACATCTTTCAGAGAGGTGAAAGATTTGGGAAGTAATTTGAAACTTCCGGTATTGAAGAAGATGTTCTGAGCGGCTTTGTTCACTTTTTCCACAGTCTTAACATCAATTACCGGGCAACCAAAGTTAGAAGCGGGGCCAACTTCGTGCGGGCATTTATCTTCTTCATCATTTACACCATCTCCATCAGAATCAGGTACCGGACATCCCTGATAACGGGCTACACCGGCAACGTTGGGACATTTATCTTCTTCATCATTGATTCCATCACCGTCTGAATCGGGGATCGGGCAACCCTGGTATTTAGCCAAACCTGCAACATCGGGACATTTATCATCAATATCGGCAATTCCATCGCCATCCTTATCAGGGCAACCATTTAAAGCTGCGAGGCCCGGAACATCGGGACATCTGTCTAAAGAATCAACCACTCCATCATGGTCCCTGTCAAGAACAACAGGTTGCGGTATTTCCACAACTTTGGGCTGAGGCTGTTTTCTGGCTTGAATAGTACCGGCAACCCCGATGCTGTGATAAAAATGATAGCTGGCATTTTCGGTAATGGCAATTCTGTATTGCGAATTGACAAACAGATAAGCCTGATCGAGGAAGTTTACCTGAAGGCCAACTCCTGTGGGTAGAAAGGCAGCATAATGACCGGAATACTGACTGAAACCCGCACCAAGATCTACATAAGGTGTCACCCAGTAATGATCAGAAAGTAATTTGAAATTTGCCTGTCCATTCAGTTCTAAATAAAACTTGTTTCCCGAACCTGCCATATCAGGTCCCGGGTAATTCAGGAAACTCCCACCGAGGGATGCCACAAAATCAATGTGTTTTGTAAGGCCCTGGTAGTAATTGAAGGCAACTCCGGGGTTCATTGTATTGGTATTAAAGAAGTTTTTTCCTTTGAAAAGATCGACTACTCCTTGGCTTCTAAGCACAGAGGCGGCCTGGAAATCATTCAGGAAAAAACTGAATCCCAAAGCTTTCCCCTTTGTATTATCTTTCTCCTGGCAAAAGGAAACAACCGAAATACCCATGACCATAGTAAGTAAAAGGAATTTTTTCATAAACATTTTTTTGATTCGTTATGTGGCAAAAGTAATGGCATTATGTTATTGGATGAAATTATTTTCTACACTATTTCCCCGGTGGATGATAATTCGATAAAACTTCTGCTTTCACCTTTATTTTGCCTCCCCCGACCATCCTCAATTTTTGAGCGGCAGCCATTGATAAATCCAATAACAGCTTGTTTTTGTGATGCATCCGGTCAGTTACTTTCACGATCACCCAATGTTTATTTCTGAGATTCGTAACCTTAATCCACCGGTTCAGTGGAATTGAATTACTGGCAGCCGTAAATTTTTCCTTGCGGTAAATTTCCCCGTTCGACATTCGTTTACCATGAAACTTATTGTGATAATAGGTAGCCAATCCTTCAAATAGTTTTGAATTTAAAACCTTTCGATGATGATATAAAGATTTGCCGGGCTTATGTTGAGAAAAACCTTCAAAAAATAAAAACGAAACTGACAATATAAGCAGCAGATATTTCAATAACTCTGTTTAGTTTTCCGATAATTTAAATCTCATTTTTAAAATAGGTGCCTGCCAATCTTTGGTCCACACCATATATGTCGTCGTAAAAATGAATTTTACCATCTTTTGTATCGCAGGTTAAATATAATATATAAAGGGGAAACCGGTTTTTCACCATGATACTTTTTCTGGTACCATTCGCCACCCAGGTGTTGATACTGTCTTTAGAATAATTGAGCATCCCGCCCGTGTATAATGAGCTGTCTCTCGATGCTATAATATCGGCAAGCTGTCGCCATTGCTGCACGCGCACACATCCGTGGCTCAGCGCACGGTCACTGTTTGCAAAAAGGTAACGCTGGTTTGTATCATGCAAATACACACTGTATGGATTGCTGAAGTTGAATTTGAAAACACCCAGTGCATTGTCATCTCCACTTCCCTGCACAACCTTCCAGGGGATGTTTGTTTTGTATTTTGACCAATTAACCGTGTAAGGATCCACCATATCTCCTTTCTGTGTGTAAAGATTATAGCCTTTCTTCTTCAGGTAACCCGGATCTTTTTTCAATTCGGGTAAAATATCTTTGCGAATAATGCTTTCGGGAATAGTCCAGTTCGGATAAATAACCAGGTTATTGATCTGGCTGACCAGTTCGGGAGTTGGCGTGGTGGGCTTACCCACAATTACTTTGGAAGTCAGCAACAGGCTGTCATGATCCCACACCTGGAGAGAGAAAGCCGGAATGTTGACCAACACATAGGTTTCAGGAAAGTTTTGTAATTTTTTGAATTTATCAAGAGTGATAGCCGCTCTAAGAAATTTGTCCATGTCATTCCTGTTCATCATTTCCACTGTGAGTTTTCCTATTTTTCCATCTGCTTTCAACCCGTGTTTTTTCTGAAATCTGGAAATATCTTTTGCAAATGTCATTGAATCGGGAATCTCTGTCTCTTTATCCCCGATCCCTTCCTGTAACATCCTTGCATACACTGACTTTACAAAAGAAAGGCTGTCACTGAAAGGGAACCTGATATGTTGATACCTGGTTGTGTCCATTTGATCCACAAAATCTCTGAGGGAATTTCTCAGATCCATATATTTAAAATAGGTAGGTTCGGCAGATTCCATGACGGGAGTAATGTCATGCCTGCCCAATGCGGTATTCAGGTTCTGCACAAAAAAAGAATCGATATAATTTTTCTTGTGCACGATTGAAAGACTGTCTGCCACCATTCTGCCTTCTTTCAAATCTTTAAGCAAATGAAAAAATGCATCTGTACACAACAATTCAAACCGCATCCACATGTTGGCATCTCTTATGGCAAGGGAATCCCTTGAAAGTCTTTCGCTGATTGCATTTAGCCTGTTCCTGTAATAATTATCAGGGAATAAACCGAAGTACATAGACTGGTTGATAAAACTTATCAGTGAATCGGAAAGTACATTCTTTGTTTCATTATCACTCCATACAGGTTTGTATTTGTCACTGGAGTAAAAAGCAAGTGAAAGCTCCGGAAATTTTACAGACAGAGAATCATTTACTTTACCCTCATTATTTGTTGCAAAAGAAATAGCTGATTGAATTTTGGAAGAAACCACATCATTCATTTCTTCAGGAATCTCAACAATTACCGGTTTTTCAGAAGGTGGTACATCGCGCCCCTCATGACAGGAAAACAGAACCAGACAAATGGAAACAATTAAAAAAAATAAACGTCGCATGCCGTGTCAATGTAATAAAACAAAATCAGGTTTCCTTAGCCAAAAGTGATTTTAACTTCTTAATCATTTCAAATGTAGCAGGGCAATATTCTATATTCTGTTTGTGAATATATAAATAATCTTTAAACGGCATTTTCGTCAAATGAGGAAATTCTGCGCATGCAGCGGGCCTGACTTTGTAAATGGTACATTTATTTGTTTTCAAATCCAGAAACTGGCATGGCCTGCCGGTATTCATCCAGGTGCGATCTTTTTTATCAAACTGAAGCCACTTTTTTTTAAACTCCGCAGATGTCATTTTGAGATGCGCCGAAATACGGGTAATATCTTCTTTTGTATAAACCGGGCTCATCGTTTTGCAACAGTTTGCACAATCCAGGCAATTCACTTTGGTCCATGCATATTTCTCTGCTTTTTTCACCAAAGGCAAATCACTTTCATCAAGTTTATTTTCCTGCCTGTTTATAAAACTCCGGAACTGCTTTTTATTTTTCTCAAAATCTTTCTTTAAATCTTTAAGAATTTGCGGTTTCATAAAGGGCTTTATTATTTTTTACTTTTGAATGTAAATGTAGGTGTTCGAAAACAACTAAAGGTTTTTTTTCAGCCAAACAATGGAAGCCATGTGGAATGAATACAAAAAGGGGTTTCATCAGTTTCTTCTTTTGGAAAAATCACTTTCCTCCAATTCAATTGAGGCCTATTTACATGATCTTGACCTTCTCATACAGTATCTGGAATCAAAACAGATAATTGAACCTCCGTCAAACATTACCTATCAAAACCTATCCGGTTTTATTTCTTTTATCAATGAAATTGGAATGTCTGCAACATCGCAATCCAGGATCATTTCAGGAATCCGTGGTTTTTACAAATATTGTGCATCAGAAAATATTGTACAATCTAACCCGGCCATACTTCTTGAATCGCCTAAACCGGGAAGAAAACTTCCTGATACCTTGACCGTTGAAGAGATCCAGAAACTATTGGATGGCATTGACCTCAGTACGCCGGAGGGAACGAGAAACAAGGCCATTCTTGAAATAATGTACGGTTGCGGGCTCAGGGTGAGCGAAGTCACCGGACTCCTGATTTCAAATATTTATCCGGCAGAAGAATACATCAGGGTAACCGGAAAAGGCAACAAAGAACGGTTGATCCCGATCGGAAGAGAGGCATTGAAAAATATTGAGGTTTATATTAATCAGGTAAGAAAACTACAACCCATTTGCAAGGGATATGAAGATGTACTATTTCTTAACAGAAGAGGAAAATCATTAAGCAGGGTAATGATATTTATGTTGATTAAAGATCTGGCGAAAAAGATAAATCTGCAGAAAAATATTTCACCGCATACTTTCCGGCATTCTTTTGCAACGCATCTTGTGGAAGGCGGTGCGGATCTCCGCGCTGTACAACAAATGCTGGGACATGAGAGTATCACAACGACAGAAATCTATACGCATTTAAACAAGCAATATTTGCGTGATACGATATACCATTTTCATCCTGCCTATAACAGGAAATAAGCGCGGGACCCCGATCAGGTTATGCAGCTTTTTTCAACTTACGTTTTTTCAGGGCTGCTTTGATAGCTTCAGACAAATTCTTGGTGGTCAGCCGGTGAACAAACTTTTCACCATTGATAAAAAAAGTCGGCGCTTCAGTAACTCCACTGTCTATGCCAAACTTAAGGTCATCCTGAACGTGCCATCCATAAATACCGTTAATCAGGTCGGTCAGAAAAGATTTACTCTTGACCCCCGCTTCCCTGGCATAGTTTTTCAGGGAAACAGTGCCAAGATGACGTCTGTTCTTTAAAAGGATTTCGTACATTTCGAAGAGCTTTCCTTCCTGTGCAGCACCTACGGCAGCTTCAGCAGCCTTATGTGCTCTCTGATGAACAAGTGTCTGTGGGAAATTGCGGAAATTGAAATTGATCTTGTCGCCGAATTCTTTCATCAATTCTTTGACAATTGGGAGTGCTTTTTCACATGCTTCGCTTTCATAATCAACAAATTCCATCACTGTCACCGGGGCTGAGGGGTTACCCACCAGTATATCCCCCAAACCGATGATTTCCACTTCTTCTTTCTTCTTCATTTCGATCTATGTTTATTTTTTTGAAATTCGTTAAAAGTAGGAATTCGTTATTGTAGAAAAAAAAGAATAATTCCAATCAGGCTGCAATTAACAAATTCTTTCGGTTTTTATCCACAATAAGTGTGCAAACTTTTTTATTTGGTTTCACTAATCTTCATTTTCATACCCTTACTTACGTAATTTTGCGCAAGTTTTTGAACATTCTCAATGACTTCTTAATACCAAAATAAATTTTAAGCCCAGCAAAATGAACATATTCGAAAAAATACACCACGAATTTACCGGGAGACATATCGGGCCGGATGAAAAAGATGGCCAATTGATGCTTGAAAAAATCGGATTTAAGTCAATTGATGATTTGATGGATAAAACAATCCCTCAATCCATCAAATTGCAAGAAGATATCAAACTTCCGAAACCTTTAAGTGAGTTTGAATTTCTCCGGTTTATCAGGGAAGTAGCATCAAAAAACAAAGTTTTCAGATCCTTTATCGGTCAGGGATATTATGACACAATCGTGCCGTCCCCGATCCTGAGAAATCTGTTTGAAAATCCGGGCTGGTACACCCAATACACTCCTTATCAGGCTGAAATTGCACAGGGAAGACTTGAAAGTCTTCTCAATTTTCAAACAATGGTATCAGACCTGACAGCTTTGCCAATCGCAAATGCCAGTTTGCTGGATGAAGGAACGGCCGCTGCCGAAGCCATGACCATGTTTTTTAATCATAAGAACAGGGAAACAGATGATGTCACCAAACACAGATTTTTTATAGATCAAAATGTTTTTGGCCAGACAAAAGGTGTCATATTGACAAGAGCTTCTTCCATCGGAATTGAAGTTGTAACCGGAGATTTCAAAACAGTTGAATTTGATCATACATATTTCGGCGCCCTGATTCAATATCCCGATTCCACCGGTGAGATTGATGATTTCAAAAATTTCTTCCTGAAGGTAAAAGAACATGACATTAAGGTTGCCATGTCAACAGATTTACTTGCACTTACATTATTAACTCCTCCGGGCGAATTAGGGGCGGATGTCGCCATCGGATCCACTCAAAGATTTGGTGTGCCCATGGGTTATGGCGGGCCTCATGCTGCCTTTTTCTCAACCAAAGATGAATACAAAAGATATATTCCGGGAAGGATTATCGGAATCAGTATTGATGCAAATGGGAACAGGGCTTTAAGGATGGCTTTACAAACCAGGGAACAACACATCAGACGGGAAAAAGCCACTTCAAATATTTGTACTGCACAAGCGCTATTGGCAAATATGAGCGCCATGTATGCAGTTTATCACGGGCCGGATGGCCTTCGCCAAATTGCTTCCCGTGTTGCTGCCTACACTCATTTTCTGAAACTTCAATTAGAAAAATCAGGAGTGAGGGTTTTAAATAAATTCTATTTTGACACACTGACGGTGAAAGTTGAAAATCCTGAAAAAATCAGGAAGGAAGCTGAAATCAGAGGGATGAATTTCTTCTATAGAAAAGATAATTTGATTTCCATTTCTCTTGATGAAACCACAGGATACGATGACATCAGAGATATTGTTTCAGTCTTTGGCAATACCACTTCAGATGTTCAATTGAATGAGGAAAATGGTATTGCTCCTGAATTAAAACGCACCTCCCCTTTCATGTTACATCCGGTCTTCAATAGTTACCATAGCGAAACAGAATTGATGCGTTATTTGAAAAAACTGGAAAATAAAGATCTTTCTCTTGTTCATTCCATGATAAGCCTGGGAAGTTGTACCATGAAACTCAATGCTGCTACCGAAATGATTCCGTTGACCTGGCCGGAATTCAGCAATATCCATCCCATGGCCCCGGATAGTCAAACCGGAGGATATGCACAAATTATTAATGAACTGGGAGATATGCTTTGTGCTATTACCGGATTTTCTGCATGTAGTATGCAGCCTAACAGTGGCGCTCAGGGTGAATTTTCAGGATTAATGACTATCCGTGGCTACCACAAATCGAGAAATGAAGATTTCAGAAATGTAATTCTGATCCCTATCAGTGCACATGGTACAAATCCTGCCAGTGCAGTGATGGCAGGTTATAAAGTGGTGGTTACCAAATGCGATGAGCACGGAAATATAGACATAGATGATTTAAAGGCTAATGCAGAAAAGTATAAAGATACTTTAGCGGGGATTATGGTTACCTATCCGAGTACGCATGGTGTTTTTGAAGAGAGCATCAGGGAGATATGCCAAATAGTTCATGATAACGGAGGCCTTGTTTATATGGATGGGGCAAATATGAATGCCCAGGCGGGATGGACTTCACCCGGATTTATCGGGGCCGATGTTTGCCATCTGAACCTTCATAAAACATTTGCCATTCCTCATGGAGGCGGTGGCCCCGGAATGGGCCCGATTTGTTGCAATGAAAAATTAAAACCATTTTTACCCGCTGCCTATGGCGAAGGACAGGTATCCTCAGCGCCATTTGGCTCGGCAAGCATCCTGCTCATCAGTTATGCATATTGCAAAATGCTGGGAACCGTAGGAATTAAAAAAGCTACAGCTTATGCCATCCTGAATGCAAACTACATGAAAGCTTTGTTGAAAAAGAATTTCAAAATACTTTATACCGGGTCCGGCGATACCTGTGCACATGAATTTATCGTTGATCTAAGGCCTTTTAAATCAAAAGCAGGAATCGAAGCAGAAGATGTGGCTAAAAGATTGATGGACTATGGTTTTCACGCACCTACTGTTAGTTTTCCTGTACCGGGAACCTTCATGATTGAACCTACCGAAAGTGAAAGCAAAGCAGAACTTGACAGATTCTGTGAGGCATTAAATCAGATTTATCAGGAAATCAGGGAAATAGAAAATGGAGATTTCAGCAAAACTGACAATGTATTGAAGAAATCGCCTCATACGCTCAATAAAATCACAGCCGATGAGTGGGCAGAAAAATATCCGAGATCAAAGGCGGCTTATCCCTTACCATGGCTTCATGAAAATAAATTCTGGCCCTCTGTCAGCAGAGTTAACAATACATACGGAGACCGCAATCTGGTATGCACATGTGAACCCACAGAATCTTATTCAGAACTATAGAAAATCCGGTAAGATAAACCGGTTTTATGCGCGGCTTCCACAATAAAAGGAATTAGTTTGTCTTTTTTTTTGAGGATTCAAATAAAACCTTACATTTACCGCCTCCACACGACTGTTAATGAAGAGAATCTTATTGTTGACAATATTATTCAGCCCTTTTTTATTAAGAGCACAAACAATCCCGGTAAAAGGGAGTGTTGGTGACAGTATTGAAAACAAGAAATTACCCCTTGCTGTGGTTTCTTTTTTGAATGCATCAGATTCTACGCTGGCTTCTTTTGTCAGGACAGATAATCTCGGGAACTTTTCCGATGCCCTTCCTGAAGGATCTTATTTAATGCTTGTTACCTACCCTTCTTTTGCAGATTATGTATTTCCACTAAAAGTAAACAGGCAACCCATCAATCTGGGAAAAATCATTTTGACACCAAAAGCCAAATTGCTTGAAACGGTCATTGTAACTCAACAGGCCATACGTATCAAAGGCGATACGACGGAATACATGGCCGACAGTTTCAGGGTGAAGCCTAATGCTAATGTGGAGGATCTTTTAAAAGAACTGCCGGGAATTCAGGTGGATAAAGACGGCAAAATAACTGCCCAGGGACAAACAGTCCAGAAAATACTTGTAGATGGAGATGAATTTTTCAGTGATGATCCGACTATTGCAACCAGGAACCTGCGCGCCGACGCAGTTCAAAAAGTACAGGTGTTTGACAAGAAAAGCGATCAGGCTGAATTTTCCGGAATTGATGACGGAACCAAACAAAAAACCATCAACCTGCAATTGAAGGATGATGCCAAAAAAGGATATTTTGGAAAAGTGTCCGCCGGGGGGCTTGATCAATATTACAACCTGCAGGCCATGATCAATGCCTTCAAAGCCAAGAGAAAACTAGCAGCCTTCGCCATTGGAAGTTCTACCAGCGAAACGGGTCTCGACTGGCAGAATGCCGGCAATTATGGATTTAATTCAAATAATATGTCTGTGGATGCGGAAACGGGAAATATTACAATCCACGGATCCTCGGGAGATGTCATGGGAAGCGGCAACTACAATGGAACCGGACTTCCGGAAAGTGTAAAAGCCGGTTTGTATTATGGCAACAAATGGAATAACGACAAATACAACCTCTCATCCAACTACCTTTTCAATAGCCTGAAGGTACTCAGCCGTTCAAACAACTTTTCACAAAATGCTTTACTCGATTCTCTGTTCTTTTCAAGTGACAGTTCCGAAACCCATTCAAACAGAACCCGTCACAATGCTTTTGGAAAACTCGATATCGGACTTGATTCAACATCCTCTCTCCAATTGAATCTGAATGCCTACAAGGGAACAGATAAATACAATACATCATCCAGCTCTGCCAATTTTGCCGAAAATAAACAGGTTGTAAACAACAGCAATACCCAAAATCAGACGGATAATAACAATGGCTCAGAAAAGATCGGCATCCTTTACCGCAAAAAATTCAAAAGAAAAGGAAATACATTTTCACTGAGTGTAAATCAATCCTATTTCGACAGCAAAGAAAACGGGTTACTTTTCAACAACTCTAAATTCTTTAATGGAAGTGGAAACGTAATTCAGTCTTCCGTTACAGACCAAAAGAAAATAAGAAATAACACAAATCATTCTTTCAATTCAGAAGCCACCTATACCCAGCCTCTTTCCAATGTCAGCTTTCTGGTATTTATTTATTCCTTCGGGCTAAATAATTCAACCAGGGAACAATTGAGTTTTAATAAAAGCCTGGATGGAAAATATGAAACACTTGTGGATAGCCTCAGTAATAAATTCAAATACAACTACATTACAAATAAAGGCGGGATCAATTACCGGTTTACCAAAAATAAGGTGAATCTGAGTTTTGGCGGAAGCATCAGCAATACGGCTTTCCATCAGGATGATCTGTTCAAAGATACCAGCCGCAGGTACAGCTATGTCAATTTCTATCCACAGGCCTCATTTATTTATAAATTCAGTTCTTTCAGCAACCTGAATTTTAACTATAGCGGATCAACGACGCAGCCGTCAATCAATCAGATTCAACCCCTTGTCGACAATACTGACCCGCTTAATGTTGTGGTGGGAAATCCAAACCTGAAACAAAGTTTCAACCATACTGCCCAGTTAATGTACACAAACTTTCAGGTGTTGAGCGGCAGGTACATGTTTTTTGGCGGAAACTTTTCTCTCACCCAAAATGACATTACAACCGGGTACTTTATAGATAACCGCGGAAGAAGAGTTACCCAATTCATGAATACCAGCGGAAACTATTCAGCCGGTTTATTCGGTTCCCTGAATAACAAGATTGGAAAATCCAACTGGCGATACGGTACCGGGCCTATTCTTTGGATTTACAGATATTCTTCTTTTGTGAATAATCTTAATAACATTACCAACACCACAAATCTTGCCTGGCGTACCCAATTCAATGCAAGAAAACCGAATGTTTATGAACTAAACATAACCATCCAACCTGCCTATCGTTCATCAAAATCAACCATCAGCAAAGTTTCAAAAGCCTCTTACTGGACATCAGACATGAGTGTTGACGGAGATTATCAGTTGCCCTGGCGCCTTGAATTTGGCTCGGATATCAGCTTCCAATTGAAACAAAAGACCACCACTTTCGATCAAAACAACAACCTGGTTTTGTGGAATGCTTACATAGAAAGGAAATTTTTAAAAAACGATGTAATGACGCTCAGGTTTGCATGGCACGATTTGTTGGACCAGGCAAAGGGTTATACCAGATACGAATTCAGCGGAACAATCCAGGAGCAACGATATTTAACTTTCGGCTCTTACGGATTACTGACACTTACCTATAATTTCGTAAACAAAGGTGGAAAAGCTCCCGAAGGAATAAACGGAATCAAACTTTAAAAAAAGAAAAAAGATGAAGCAGATCCTCTCAACTTTTATCGTTTGTTTTCTGAGCCTGACCTTAGCTGCACAACCCCAATTTATCAAGGCCGGAAAAATCACCTACGAACGTAAACTGAATGTATGGGCCAACATACAGGGAGACTTTGCAGAACAATTCAAAAAAGCAAATCCCCAGTTTAAAACAGATCTCTTTACTTTGGAATTTAACCAAAATCAATCTCTTTATTCTCCTGCAAACAATCAACAAAAAAACATTTTTGATTTAGTAGCAACTAACAATATAGTTTATTCTGATTTCAAGGCCGGCACCTACACTTCTACCAAAAATGTATTTGAAAAAACTTTCCTCATCAATGACAGCCTCAAGAACCTGAATTGGAAAATAAAAAACGACTTCCGCGAAATTGCAGGTTTCAATTGCAGGAGGGCTACAACCATATTGTTTGACTCCGTTTTTGTAGTTGCATTTTATACGGATGAAATTGTATTGCCGGGCGGGCCCGAAAGTTTTCACGGATTACCCGGAACTATTCTTGGGCTTGTAATCAACAGGCTTCATACCACATGGTATGCAACCAAAGTTGAGATTGGGGATTCAAAGAATGAAAAAATAATTCCACCTGCCAAAGGGACCAAAGTCAATAATTCACAATTGAAAAAACAAATCGAAAGCTTCTTTACGCAGTGGGGATCCAATACACAAAGATTTCAATGGTCAATTTTTATTTGAATACCCGTTCAGAAAGATCAAAACCGGCCACAAGACCAATCCTCATTTTTTTGACAGATAATTTACAAGCCGGGAAATAGTTGTAATTCCCAATCTTTCAGACTGGTGTTGCCGCATCATTACAGCATACGTATTATTAAATCCAATTGGTTTCAGCCATTCGATATTAAATTGTTTTTTGAATTCTGATTTTACATAATTATAAACTTCATTTTCATTGCCGCCAAGAGAATCGACCACGCGCTGAGGCGTAGATAAAATGACTTGCAGCCCCGTACCTGTATATTCCGGATAAAGGTCAATCTGGTTATTGGTCAATGCCCCAAAACAAATCTGTGTACCACCCAGCCCGGTGCGCTGCGTCACATTCAAATCCGTATAACCCTCAATCAACATTTTATACATTTCAGCCAGGATATACTGTTCCGTAAATATTTTCGATCCGATTCTTACAGTTCCTTTATGACCGTTTCGCGGATTTTGATAAAGACCTTTTTTTTCAAGAAAATCTTTGGCCACTTCCCCGGGGCTTTCGTGCAAATAATCTACTCTGTAATTCATCTCTGTCATAAGTGAATCATTTATTTTTCCAGATAACAAATTAAGAGTCGATTGCAATTCGGGATAGCTTTTCAAAATATCTTCCCTGACCAGGGGCGCAGCAAAATATGGAGGAAAAATATGTTTATCATCCTGTAAAATTTTCAAATGAAACGCTTTGATTCTTCCCTCTGTAGAATATCCGCTGATTACATCAATTTGCTTTTCCTTTAATGCATCGTAAAGAAGCGCCTGCCCGATCACAACGGTATTTATCTTTAAATGATACCTGTTTTTTAATGCAGGAAAACCATCATTCCTTCCCATAAATTCAGGAGGAAATCCTGCAAGCAGTTTACTTCCGAAAACCGACGGAACAAAGTAGAGCGAGGATATGGCAATAAATAAAATACATCCGGTGACCAACACCCGTTTGATCTTTTTAATCCTGACGTGCTGTAACCGGGACAAAAGAAAATCGAAGAACAATGCAAGTAAAGCAGCCGGTATTGCACCGGCAAGAATCATAGCAGAATTATTCAATGCAATGCCTCCGAAAATAAATTCTCCTAATCCACCAGCAGCAATGTATGCAGCCAGCGTAGCCACTCCAACTGTAATGACAGTGGCAGTCCTTATACCTGCAAGAATAACCGGAAACGCCAGAGGCAACTCAACCTTCCACAAAATTTGCCAATCGGTCATGCCCATTGCCATTGCAGCTTCCTTCACATTTGCATCCACCCCGACAATTCCCGTATAGGTATTCCTGATTATAGGCAGAAGTGCATAAAGAAATAAGGCGACGATTGCAGGCCTGGCGCCTATGCCCAACAAAGGAATCATAAAACCCAATAAAGCAATACTCGGAATGGTCTGCAAAATCCCTGCAATTCCAAGAACGGTTCCCGAAAGTTTTCTTCTTCTGCTGATCAGTATCCCCAGGGGAACACTTACCAGAATGGCAATAAACAATGACAAAAAAGTAAGCCCTGAATGAACAAGCGCCTGTTGAAGAAGTTTATCAGACTCCTGGTTAACAAATTTGAAAAATTCATTCATGGTTTCCATCATTGCCCGGGATTTAATTTTTGTTGAACAGCAGTGAACAGCGACACCATATCTATCCTGAAAAATTTATCCGCTTTTTCATCATGAAAAACAATTCCATCTTTGGCCGTTGCAAAAGAAGATAATTCTCCGACCACCTCCATCAAAGTACTTGCAGGGTTGAGTTCGGATATTTTGCCGGGGGAAGATGCTTCTTGAAGGTATGAGGTAATATCGGCAAGATGAAAAGCATTTAACTGAAGAAGAAAATGATTATGCGAAAAGAAATGTTTTACAAATTCATTTTTCGGATGAAGCAACAATTCTTGTGCACTTCCGGTTTGTTGTATTTTACCTCCGTCCATCACACATATCCGGTTTCCCAGTTCAATCGCTTCAGAAATATCATGCGTTACTAATATTATAGTTTTGCCTTTTAATTCATTCAGCTTTTTGAATTCGCCTTTTATTTGCTGCCTCGTAACCGGGTCCAATGCACCCAGGGGTTCGTCCATCAAAAGAATGGGCGGATTTGCTACAAGCGCCCTGGCAAATCCGACTCTCTGTTGCTGGCCTCCGCTGAGCTGCGCCGGATACAATGCCATATAGGTTTCAGGTGGCAAATGAAATTTTATCAACAGCTCTGCAATCCTTTTTTTTGTTTTGTCCTTATCCCAGCCCAACAGGTCTGGAACGATAGAAATATTTTCTTCAATGGTATAATGAGGAAACAATCCGGTATTCTGCAACACATATCCCATTTGGCGCCGCAGCAATTCGACGGGTTGATCATCATGACGTTTCCCATCAATCGTCACAGTTCCTTCATCCGGTTCAATCAGGCGGTTGAGCATTTTTAAGGTGGTTGTTTTTCCGCTGCCGCTTGTCCCCAGTAATATAAAACGTTCACCATCTTTTACCGAAAAAGATATGTCATCAACTGCGCGAATATTTCCAAAATATTTTTTAAGGCGACTTACTTCGATCATTCTTTAAAAATTCTAAGAGAACAAAAATCAATCCTTCAATTTAATGACCACCGTCATTCACAATTAAAAAATCAGGTTAGAAAATAAAAGTAAAAACCATTTGGTCATACGTTGTTTAAATAAAGGTCGAAAAAAAATGCCACAACCTTTTCAGGTCATGGCACCTTTTGATATTTTAAAGAAATTATTTCTTGGGTTGATTATTTTGTTGCTGCTTCATTTTCTCCTGTTGTTCTTTCTGAAGAGCTTCAAATTGTTTTCTCTGCTGATCCAATTCTTTTTGATATTCCGCATCCGACATTACTTTGGTGATTTGTACCTCAAACATAATCGGCGTATTTGGCTTGATATCAGCACCAGCGCCCCTCGAACCATAGGCTCTTCCTGAAGGGATAAATAATTTTCCTTCTCCGCCTTCCTTGAAATAAACCATGCCGTCGCTCCATCCCGGAATAGCGCCCATCTTACCTACAACAAAAGTGTATGGTTTGGTTGGCTTGCCGGTTGAATCATAGCTTTCGTCAAAAATTTTTCCATTCAGCAACTTTCCTTTATACAATACGCTGACTGCTTTACCCGTGTCAACCTGCGCACCGGTTCCCTGCCTGGTTACTTCAACATAAGTTCCTTCGGGTGTGCGAACAGCATTGATTTTATTTTTTGTCAAATAATCTTTAAGTGTTGCATCATCTATTCCCTTTTGTTTCTCCATTGCGATAGAATCGGAACGCATGGCTCTTTGACGCAATTCAACAGATGCTTTCATAGCTTCTTCCTGGGTTGCATAGATATTCTGAATCTTAAACCTGGTGCTGAAAAACTCATGCGGCTTTGCAAAAGGAGGAAGAGGATTGTGCTTGGCAACTGTATCAGTAGATATCCTCGTTATGATACTATCTCCACTCTTTGCCTTCAGAAAAATTCTGATATATTCTCCCGGGATCTGGGTGCTATCCACCGGCACAATTTGAGGAATGGAATCCGATGCAGGAGTAAGCAGTGAATCTTTGTAATACTGAGTGATACTCACTTCCATAAAATTCCCGGGCTTGATTTCTTTATCGCCGTTTCCCTTGATGATTTTATATTCCAGCCCGCTTGGCATTTTCTCAAACCTGGCGAAATTACATCCGGCACCAATCATTGCAAATAAAATGAAGGCCGGAAAGATTGCTTTATTCATGTATGTTTTATTTAAAATTTTGTTATGCTAAAAGTGATTCATTCTCTTTGAGTGCCCTCTTAAAAATTTTCACTACTTCATCGAGTGGTTCCGTATTACGCCCTCCGGCGGCATTGGGATGCCCTCCTCCGTTGAAATATTTTCTCGCAAACCGGTTGACATCAAATTCACCTTTACTCCTGAAAGAACTCTTTCGTTCATCTCCACGGTCAATAATAATGGCGGCGAGTTTGATTCCCCTTATACTTAACGGGAAATTTACCAATCCCTCTGTATCACCTGTCTGAATATTGAATTTAATCAGGTCATGTTGAGGAATCGAAATTAACGCAGTATTGTATTCATAAAAAACCTCCATCCTGTGAAGAAGAGTATTGCCAAAAAAACGGAATCTGTTTTCAAGAAAATTATCAAATAAATTCTCATGCACTTTGCTATGATCAAAACCTGTTTGCATCAGCCGGGCCACCATCAGGTGCACCGAGGCCGTTGTACTGGGAAATCTGAAAGATCCGGTATCGGTCATAACCCCTGCATACAGGCATTGTGCAATGGCCGAATTGATTTTTGAATCATTTCCACTGTCTTCTATAAAATCATAAACCATTTCTGCAGTAGAACTCTTGTCAACATTGCTAATGCCATAATCAAAGAATTCCACCAAAGGTTGTTGATGATGATCAATTAAAATCTTTTTGGCACTTACCTCCCTGAGTACCGGCTCCATGTTTTTTGTGCGGGCGGGAGTATTGAAATCAAGACAAAATATCCAATCAGCCTCTTTCATTTTTAAAGTTGCCGCTTCCTTTTTATGATCAAAATCGAGGACTTTATCTGTACCCGGCATCCAGTTAAGAAAACCGGCCCAATTGGTGGGGCAAACCACTGTTACCTCATGCCCAAACTGAATCAGAAAATGATAAAGCCCCAATGCAGAGCCCATTGCATCTCCGTCTGGTTTTTGATGAAAAGTAACAACGATTTTTCGTTTCTGTGCTAAACTGCCGTATAAATCCTGTATATGGCGCATAAAGGGCAGCAAAAGTAATGGTAAAAATTAACTTGCCAAACAGTAACCTTTTTAATCGAAATAAAACAGCCGGATAAACCGGCTGCTTTGTATTTTAAAAATAATGATTATTGATCAGTCCACTTATTATTAGCATCGTTAATATCTGGGAAAATATTACCCGGATTGATTTCCACAGAAGACAATTTCTGATTGGTTTTTAGTTTCTGAATCCAGGTATTTCCATTTTGCCAAACTTCGCCCGGGATATAAATGGTTGTGGAGTTGCCATCAACCGTGGTATATTTCAGATAAACCGGCATAACCATCTTATCCAGGTTCCTGATGGTAACAAGAGCGCCATTCGCCGGATCGTCATTCACATAAGTTACGGAGGTAATGGCCTGATCTAATTTGTAATTGTGAATAAACATTCCACGCCAGAACCATCCCAGGTCTTCTCCGGCAGCGTTTTCCATCGTTCTGAAAAAATCCCATGGAGTCGGATGTTTGTATGCCCATCTTTGAATATACAGCCTGAATGCATAATCAAATCTCTTTTCTCCCAGGATATTATTTCTCAAAAGACCCAACGCATAACCTGGTTTGAAATACAGCGCCATCCCGATATTTGCTTCCTTCAATGCATCTGGTTCACTCATCATGGTTTCACTGTTGGGCCCAAACATATACCGGTACGTTGCCACGGTGTTATTTTGACTCCGCGCATATTCTCCATTATTAAAATCTTTAGAGGAAATTCCATTAATAAACGTATTAAAACCTTCATCCATCCATCCATATTTCCTTTCATTGCTGCCTACAATCATCGGAAACCACGTATGGCCAAATTCATGATCGGTAACGCCCCACAACCCGCCGGCTCTCGATCTTGAATTACAGAAAACAATTGCCGGATATTCCATGCCATTGATATTGCAGGCTACATTTACAGCAGAAGGATAAGGATAATTAAACCATCGTTTGCTATAACCCTCAATTGCCCCTTTCACATATTCAGTACTGCGTTCCCAACCATTGTTTCCATTGGATTCCACAGGATAGACACTCATAGCTATTGCTTTTTTACCATTTTGTAAATTCATTCTTGCTCCGTCCCAGATGAAAGCTGATGATGCCGCCCAGGAGGCATCCCTGGCATTGTCAATTTTAAAACGCCAGGTTCGTGTTCCCGGTTTATTGATGGAACCATTTTCTACATCTGCCGCACTGCGGATAATAACGGTCTTGTCACTGTTAAATGCCTGCCGGTACCTGTTGTATTCTGTTGCAGACAAAACCTCTTTAGCATTGGTAAGTTCACCTGAACCTACAACCACCATGTTGGCGGGAGCGGTAATTGAAAAATCAAAATTCCCGTAGTCCAGGTAAAATTCTCCTGCACCGAGATAGGGTAAAGTATTCCATCCTTCCACATCGTCAAAAACACACATGCGGGGATACCATTGTGCAATGGCAAATATCTTTCCGTACCTTGTTTGCAGCACTCCTGTGCGGTCGCTCCCATCCTGAGGCACGATGTAATTATATTTTATTCTCAATGAAACCTTCCCTCCGTTTGCCGCCAAAGGCTGGGGTAATCTCACCTGCATCCTTGTATCGGAAATAACGGTATCGGCATCGGCAGCAGTTACTTTTCCTTTGGTTACAGAAAGCAATTGAACAGATTGTAAATGAAATCCACCATTAAAAACTGAATTGACATCACCATAACGGCTTCTCCTTGTTGCCGGCATCTTTGCCTGTCCGCGAGAGTCCTGTCCGAACAGGTTCTGATCCAGATAAAGCCATAAAAAATTTAAATCCTTAGGACTGTTATTGACATACTCAATGGTAACGGTTCCGGAAACTTCATTTTTTGAAGTATCCAGTGAAGCCTCAATTTGATAATTGGCCCTGTTGGTAAAATACTTTGGGCCCGGCCTGCCGTCCGCCAATCTGAATTCATTCACCGACGAAGGATAAAAATTCGGATTAAACATCTCATGATGATTGTACAGGGAACTGTCTTGTGCCCTTGTGCAAAAAGCGGTGAACAAAAGAAAAACCGCTGCAATGGATTTTTTGAACATGAAAATTTATTTAGTGATTTATTTTACTCAGGTTGATATTCCTTACGCCATTCAACAGAAAAGTTTCCTGTGAATCCTTTTATGGGAGGATGAAGTTTGATAATTTGGATGGAAATTGATTTTACATCGGGAAATCGCCGATGGATTAATTCTCCGGTATTCATAACCACAGTTTCAAGCAACGGAGTAGCGATAGCCATTCTGTCTCTGATAATTTTAAACAGAACTTCATAATTGATGGTTCCCGAAATTTCACGGATTGTTTTCTCAGGCTCAGGAATTTCGACAGAACAATTCACAAGATATTTATTACCTAAAACTTTTTCTTCTTCATAAATACCGTGAAATGCCTGAAACACCAGATCCCTGAGATGAATGGTTAACATCTGCGTCAATTATCAGTTAGGAGAAGAATCCATTGCGGGTTCACTTTCGGCTTCTGTAGAAAGTTCCAGCGCACTCAGATATCTTTCGGCATCCAGCGCGGCCATACAACCCGAACCTGCTGCAGTTACCGCCTGTCTGTAAATTTTATCCTGCAGGTCGCCACTGGCAAAAACACCATCTACATTTGTTTTGGTGGAACCTGGTTGTGTTTTCACATAACCGGTTTCATCCATATCGATCCATCCTTTCAAAAAATCAGAATTTGGTTTATGACCGATTGCCACAAAATAGGCGCTTACAGGAATTACAGTCTTTTCACCGGTTTTGTTATTTACTATTCTTACCCCTTCGGTTTTCTGTTCTCCCAATATTTCTTCTACCTCTGTATTCCAGTAAATCTGAATATTTTTTGTTTTGAATACACGTTGCTGCATCACTTTACTTGCGCGCATAGCATCGCGCCGTATAAACATGTGGACTTTGCTGCAAACTTTGCTCAGATAAAGAGCTTCCTCGGCGGCAGTATCTCCGGCACCTACAATACAAACTTCTTTCCCCTTAAAGAAGAATCCATCACAAACTGCACACGCACTCACGCCTCTCCCATTCAGTTTTTCTTCACTTGGGATGCCCAACCATTTGGCAGATGCGCCCGTAGCTAAAATAACCGCATCGGCGCTTACCCATTTTTCATCATCTATTTTCACCTGTAAGGGATGCGTGGAAAAGTCCACTTCGGACGCCATTCCATAACGGATATCAGCACCCATCCTTTTGGCCTGCTTTTCGAAGTCAACCATCATATCGGGACCCATTACTGCCTCCGGATATCCCGGGTAGTTTTCTACTTCTGTTGTAATTGTAAGCTGACCTCCGGGCTGGATTCCCTGATATACCACAGGATTGAGATTAGCCCTGGCTGCATAGATTGCAGCGGTATATCCTGCCGGCCCTGAACCTATAATCAGGCATTGAAAATGTTCACTTATTTCATTCATAATTTTAATAATGCTTTCCTGCAAATCTAAGAATTTTGGCCTACAAGATTCAGGTATATAACATATTGGAAAAGGCCCGAAATAAAAAAGGGGCCGGATAGAAATCCACCCCCGTTATAATCCAATATCCTATGAAAAACCGAGTTGAAAGTCCGAAACGGACTTTATAATATTTTGATGATTTATTTCAATTTCATGTTATAGACCACAATCAACTTTAAAACGTTGCATGACAGCTTTTTATTTTGTCAAAATCACAAATATTCACCAATACCTGCAAATGGAACATCAATCTAAATGA
Organism: Chitinophagaceae bacterium; assembly: GCA_017307735.1. Taxonomy (GTDB): domain Bacteria; phylum Bacteroidota; class Bacteroidia; order Chitinophagales; family Chitinophagaceae; genus Ginsengibacter. Next base: position 107,164 of record JAFKGR010000009.1, on the reverse strand, counting down.
AAAATACTGTATTTCCAAATTTAAATCATTGCTATTTATAGCTCTCTAAAAACCAGCAAAGTGTATCAAATAAAAAAGGGGCCGGATAGAAATCCACCCCTGTTATAATCCAATATCCTATGAAAAACCGAGTTGAAAGCCCGAAACGGACTTTATAATATTTTTACTACCATGTTTTCCTGAATCCTTTAAGAAAATCCTGGAAGGTTTGTTTCTTATATTTTTGTTCGCCAAAATATTTAAGGAAAGGCTCTATTTCGTCCGGAGCCATAAATCCGGGAATGTTGGCAGGAGCCTCATTCACGGAAGTATAAATAATCGTAGTTGGAAAGCTCAATTGCCCGTTGGTCAGATAAAGTGAAATATCATTGACATTCATGTCCGGATTAAATTTAAAATCCTTGTCTTCCCATTGAATTGTTTTTCTTGCTTCGGCATCTAATTTAACCGGATAAAAATTTTGATTGATGTAGTTAATCACCTTTTGGTTAGTGTAAGTTTTTTTATCCATCACCTTACACCAATAACACCATTTAGTATATAAATCTATAATGACTGGCTTAGGGTCGTTCTGCATTTTTACCTGGGCTTCTTCCAAAGTGAGCCATTGTATTTTTTCTTTACCTGTCGAGGGGACCTTATTACTCCCGACAGTAAACATGATTAAGGCATAAATCCAGAGGGGCTTGAGCAACATGTCGATTAAAACGACATTATCGGAAATTTATTGAATCAGTCTTAAAATAAATTTTAGAAAAAGCCTTCACTGAATAATTTTGAAAACATCATTAAGTCAAATCCCGAATTGACCGACGAAAAAATATTGATTTATCTCAAATCGATTACTTCGGCTCCCGGAAAATCTTTTTTATTGTAAACAAATTTGGAATCAGCTATCGATGCATTGGGCTTCGATGATGATATGGTGTATAAATATCTGTTACCGGCTTTTTCAAAAATCCTGGCTCCTGTGATATTTCGCGTTGCTTTATCAATTTCAAGCAGAACCTTGAAATAGGGCTGGGTTTTATCAAGTGGGGTCAACTCAACTTCCTGAACTATTCTGCCGTTTTTTACAATATCATCATTGAGTTTGTACAAATAATCCTTTTGATAAAAATCTGTAAATAATCTTTGAGGGGTTAGCGTATTATCTTTGGGATTGATTTTGGTGATCTGTATCTCTCCGGCTGATTTATCGTAATTATAAATATTACTGCCATCCGAAAAAGAAGTATTTCCATTAAACCGGAGGTAGTATTTATTTCCTTTCAGGAATAATTCCCCCGTTTGTGAAGTCAGTTTCTTCCCCTGTGCATTTTCAACTACCAGTGAAATATTTGCCTGCAAAGTTCTAAAGTTCTTATACCTCGCCGAAACCCTTTTTAAAAGTGCTGTTGCTTCAGGGTCATTTTTCCCCATATAATTATTTTGTGCAACAACTCCTGTAGAAACAAAAATTAAAATCAATAATAAAGCTCTTTTCATGTATCCTGTTTTTTACAAAGTACAGATATAGATTTCGAAACAACGCCAAAGTTTGATTGGAAGAAGAAAGGGATTTGTTAATATTAATCTTGTTTCTCTGTTTCATTTCTAAAAATTCATGTCAGGAATGTATTTAGATTTTCTTATCCGTGAACATTGAGAATAAGTCCTGACCATCTTTGAATTTATGCGCTATTTCAAATCTGCGTAATTTTATGGTGCAAATATGAAAAACAAAAAGTTCAAAAATTTACTTATCCTATAATTTTATATTCATGAAAAAATATATCATTCTTCCCATCGTGTTGATTATTGCCGGAGCCTTTTTCCTGATCTCTTTCAAAAGCAAGGAAAGAGCAAAAGAAGATTTAAATATTTATAAAAATCTATCCGGTGGAGGTAATACAGATCTTGTATTACCAGCCGGATTTCATGCATCCCTCATTGAAAATAACATTGGTGAAGCAAGGCATATAGCAGTGACCAAAGAAGGTGATATCTACGTTAAACTTCTTTATCCGAAAAATGGAAAGGGAATTTTATTTCTGAAAAAAACCGTTGGTAACAAGTACCAGGTTTCCGGATTTGGAAATTATGGCGGAACCGGAATTCTGTTGAATGGCGGTTATCTCTATGCTTCATCCAATACTACAGTTTACCGCTACAAGCTGAATGATAACGACGAGGTCACAGATCCGGAACACCCGGATGTAATTGTAAAAGGATTAATTGACCGGCGCCAGCACAATTCAAAATCTCTGGCAATGGATAATAATGGCAATCTTTATGTGAATATCGGTGCATACAGCAATTCATGCCAGGTTGAAGATCGCGTTCCGGGATCTATGGGACAAAAGGGTTGCCCGATTCTTGACTCGGCCGGAGGAATCTGGCAATTCAAAGCTGATAAACTAAACCAGACTTATGGTGACGGTGTCCGTTATGCGACAGGAATCAGGAATGTGGTCGGACTGGATTGGAATAATCAAAGCAATTCTCTCTATGTAATGCAAATGGGACGTGATCAGTTGCACGATTTGTTTCCAAAATATTACAATGCGGAAATCTCAGCGCTTCTTCCTGCGGAATGTTTGTATGAACTTCACCGGGGGGCCAATGCAGGTTTTCCCTACGCATATTATGATCAGATAAAAAAGAAATACATGCTGGCTCCCGAATACGGAGGAAATGGAAAAATTGAAAGCAATAAAAATTATCTGCCTCCATCTCTCGCTTTTCCCGGGCATTTGGCGCCCACGGCAGTTTTATTTTACACGGGAAATCAGTTCCCTGAAAAATACAAAAATGGAGCATTCATTGCGTTTCACGGATCATGGAACAGAAGTCCGGAAAAACAAGCCGGTTTCTTCGTAGTTTTCGCTCCATTCGAAAATGGAAAGCCCACCGGAAAGTGGGAAATATTTGCAAACAATTTTGCGGGAACCAAAGATGTTATTTCTCCGAGAAATGCTAAATATCGTCCGTGTGGCCTGGCACAGGGGCCGGATGGTTCTTTGTATGTTTCGGATGATACCAAAGGCGCAATCTTTAAAATATCATACAATAAATAAGAAGTGAAGAAAGGAATTTTTTATGTTTCAATTCTGGCGATTCCTCTGACGGTTGTTTCGTTGGGAATGAAAACATCGGAACCAGAAAAAGATGAATCAGCCAATCGGATTCAATTCGTTCAAAAAAATAAAGCAGGCGAAAAAATTTTTAAACAGTATTGTGCCACCTGCCATCAACTTGATGGAGGCGGGGTACCCAACATAGCTCCCCCATTAATCCAGACAAAATATGTTTTGGGGGATAAGAATACATTAATTCATATCGTCCTGAACGGATTTAATGAAGATGTGGAAATTGACAACCAGCATTTTTCCAATCCGATGCCTCCTTTCAAAAGTAAGTTGAGTGATAAAGATGTGGCCAATGTGCTTTCTTATGTGAGAAGCAGTTTCGGAAATGATGCAAGTGCTGTGACGGCATCTGAGGTGAAAGCAATCCGGTCAGGAAAATAAAACAAAATAGTTACATTATAACTAATTGTCTCGTTTTGAAGGGGATTGAAATAGTGAAGATTTTTTGCTGAATATTAATTCACATTCTGTAAAGATTCTTTTTTCTTTCCCTGCTCTCTGTAGAGCTCTGCAGCATGAACAAAATTCACAAACAGCGGATGAGGGTTTTCTACCGTACTTTTTAGTTCAGGATGAAACTGAACTCCGATAAAATATGGATGGCCTGGTAATTCCATGATCTCAACCAGGCCTGTTTCCGGATTAATCCCAGTTGCAATCATCCCCGCCTGCTCAAATTTATCCAGGTATTTATCATTGAATTCCCAGCGGTGGCGGTGCCTTTCTGATATTTCTGTTTTTCCATAAATCCTGTATGCCAATGATCCTTCTTTGACAACGCACGGATAGGCGCCCAGCCTCATCGTGCCACCCTTCATGGTAATTCGTTTCTGGTCTTCCATCATGTCAATCACCGGTTCAGGGGTATTTGGATCCATTTCCGTTGAATTTGCATCTTTCAATCCAAGTACATTCCTTGCAAATTCAATGGCTGCCATCTGCATGCCAAGGCAAATTCCGAAGAATGGCAGCCTGTGTTCCCTGGCATATCTCACTGCTACAATTTTCCCTTCCACACCGCGATATCCAAAGCCTGGTGCAACCAATAATCCATCCAGCCCGGCGAGGGTTTCATTTACATTTTCTTCAGAAATATTTTCACTGTGTATGTTGATGACCTGCACCTTGCAATCATTCATTGCGCCCGCATGAATAAAACTTTCCAGAATGGATTTGTACGCATCCTGCAATTCCAGGTATTTTCCAATCAATCCGATATTTACTTTTCTCACAGGATGTTTTACTTTTTCAAGGAAAACTTTCCATTTTACGAGGTCTGGTTCTTTATAATCGTGAATATTTAATTTTTTCAGCACAATCAGATCCAGATTTTCCCTTAACATCAGAATCGGTACCTCATAAATAGTAGATGCGTCGACAGATTCAATCACTGCCTCTTCTTTCACATTACAAAAAAGGGCAATTTTTTTTCTCAGATCCTGCGTGAGCGGGTGTTCTGTTCTGCAAATCAAAATATCGGGATGTACACCATTAGCACTCAAAAGTTTTACACTTTGCTGAGTGGGCTTTGTCTTCAATTCCTTCGCGGCTTTCAGATAAGGGATAAGCGTCAGCAAAACCACAATGCAATCTTCTTCGGGTAATTCCCATTGCAATTGCCTGACAGCTTCAACAAACGGAAGGCTTTCTATGTCGCCGACAGTACCGCCGATTTCTGTAATGATAATGTCGTACTGATTTTTTTCTCCCAGCAATTTCATCCTCCTCTTTATTTCGTCAGTAATATGCGGCACAACCTGCACCGTTTTGCCCAGATAATCTCCTTCCCTTTCTCTGTTGATAACAGTCTGATAGATTTTTCCGGTCGTTACATTATTGGCCTGGCTGGTGTGAATATTCAGGAAACGTTCATAATGGCCGAGGTCCAGATCAGTTTCAGCTCCATCTTCCGTCACATAACATTCGCCGTGTTCATAAGGGTTCAGCGTTCCGGGATCCACATTGATATAGGGGTCAAATTTTTGAATGGTAACCCTCAATCCGCGAGATTGAAGGAGCTTAGCCAAAGAAGATGCAATGATTCCTTTACCTAAAGAGGAAGTAACACCACCGGTTACAAAAATATACTTTGCCATAAAATAAACTTTTGACCGTCAGGTGAGTAAATGATAAAAGATTCCGGAGGGTCATGCAAAACTACATCATTATCCTTTCAAAAAAAATTGATTGCCCCAATTTTAGGCTGGCACTTTCTAAAAAGGGAAAGGATTTAGGGTTTCTTTTATTCAATGTTTCCGGATTACAAAACCATCCGGAAAGCTGTGTGGCTGCTCAAAGGATGGCTCCTCCTGACAGATAATTTTTCACCAGATCATTGATCGCATTTTCCAAAGTCCACATTTTATCAACATAACCCGCCAGCCTTAATTTCTGAACCGGGGCGACTACACTATCGGGGTAACTTTTCATGTTTATGCAAGATTCAGTCATCTTCACTCCAACATATCCGGCCAAATGGTCATAACAACTCCTGCAATACTTTATTCCTACAGGTTTTTCAGGGTGAGTTTCATAAATATTCATATACAAAACATTTATTTCATTTAGTACATCATTTTCAAATATATAGCTCCATACAAATTAACCTTTTTTGAAAACAAAAACAGAAGATTAACCGTTAATTGAATACAACGGTTCATTATATTGTCGAATATTTATCAGTAACTGACAATACAAAAAGTTGTAAATTGTAGCCAAAACGTATTTCAAGAAACTCTAACCAATGGCACTAACAGATAAAAAATACATATTATTGGTCTCTGCCATTCTTTCTTTTTCCTTTTTATATGGCATGGGAAATAATAAACTGCGGAACAACATCGCTTTTACCAACGCAGAAGGGATACATGTTTATAATTTAAATGAGTGTGCGGCAAATGTTTCTTTATTTATAAATACAATTATCTCTTCAGATACAATTCCGGATGCAGTCATCATTGACAGAGGCGCTGAATTTCCGGGCGGAGAAAAAGCATGGACCAGGTTTATATCAAAAGTCATACAAGGAAAAATCGGGCTATTCACCGATAGTGATTTCGGAACATGTTTAGTGCGTTTCATGGTTTGCCAGGATGGGAAAATATCGGATGTTGAAGCATTAACAATGCGTGGAACTCAGTTAGCCAAAATAGTTGTTGACGCCATATCCAGCGGCCCTAAGTGGAAACCTGCCGAGGTGGATGGAAAGCCGGTAAATGCTTACAGAACACAACCTGTCACATTAAAATTTTCACGCGATTATTAAACAGCTCCGGGAATTACACAATCTTCGAATTACAGAGTTTCTGTATATCCGCAATATCACTTCACTTTCTTCACCGGTATCATCCAATAACTGTATTGATGATCTGCAAAAGGAATCCTGTACTTTTTTAATGGCCATGCACCCCAGCTATCGATTCCCTGCACACCGAGTTGCTGCAAATCCACATGCATAAAAATCGTATCCCGTTTCTCCAGTTCACCGGAATGATATTGATGCTTTTCAGGCGAAGGGTCCAAATCATCAAGGCTGTAAGGAAGCGCTTCACAATTCAATAAGGAATCTTCGAAAATAAATTTCAATCCATTTCCTTTGGCATCCGTAACCGAATACCATCGTACATCACTTTTATTTCCACTCTCCTGCGGACGTGCATACGGAAAATATTGCTGATCCAAAGTCTGGTTGTATAATCCCACAAGTGAACCCGATTTCCTGTCCCGATAACTTTCCCACGGACCACGTCCATACCAACTGATGTTGCTCAGTTCAGGCGAAATCTGCAAATCATTACCCACGCGCATCATCAAAGGGTATTTGCCTTTGATAGCGTTAAAATTCATCGCTACTTTCACAGATCCGTCTCCGAATACCTGATAGGATTGGGTTACGATGGCATCGCCATTCAAAAGAGATTTTTCAAACGTGATAAGAATAGATTTGTCATTCAAAATTTCTGCTTTGGTTTCAATCAACTTGCTGCTGTCATATACATTTCGCCACATCCGCAATGATTTATTGAAACCGGCTCCAATGTCATTGTCGGTGGGCGCTCTCCAGAAAGAAGGCTGTGGGCCACTGACCACTATTTGCTGACCGTTAAAAATATAATTCATCATCTTCCCTCGTGTAGAATCAAACCAGATGGCAAACCCTTTTCCTATGACTTCGTACCCATTGGAATTTTTCAACAAATGGGCAGCTAACTTTTTATCGGGCGAATATTTTGTGAGTTGAGATTTGTTGAGCGGAAATTGATCATAGGCAATCTGACATCCTTTATCCAAAAAGGGTTCGGCATTTTTTAAAACATAATGAACATTCAAAAAATATTCTTTTCCTTCTTTCTGATTGTATTGAAGAGGAAGAGAAACATCTGTAGTCTGCTGCGGCGTTACATTTAATTGGCTAACGATTCCCGATCTGACCACTTTGCCATTCTCTGTGATTTCCCAATTCAACCGGACATTGCTCAGATTCTTAAAGAAAAATTTATTTGTGATTTGTAAAATATTTCCATTCAAAGCGGAAGCAATATTCTGATAAACTTTTCTCACTTCAACGGCCATCGGCGTCATTTTGCGAAATGCCGTGACAACTCCTTTCACACAAAAATTATTGTCACTAAAGTTTTCGGGAACCGGCCCGCTCAAAGGGAAATCACCACCATAAGCTTCAATCCTTTTTCCGTTTTTTACAGTGTCGATGGATTGGTCAATCCACTCCCAGATAAACCCTCCCTGAAGATTGGGATTGTGTTCAATGACATCCCAGTATTCTTTGAAATTTCCAAGGCTGTTTCCCATAATATGTGCGTATTCAGACATAATCATCAATCGCGAAGGATGGGATTCGGAATATCTCTTCAGCCAATCCGGCGATGGATATTGCGGCACTATCATATCGGTATTGTAATCGTATTCGGCTCTTTCATATTGAACCGGGCGGGTGGTGTCAATTTTCTTTAACCAGTCATATCCTGCATAAAAATTTTCTCCGTTACCGGCTTCATTCCCCAATGACCACGTAACCACACTGGGATGATTTTTATCTCTTTCATACATTCGTTCAATTCTTTCCATGTGAGCCTTTCTCCACTTCTTATCATTTCCCAACGTATAACCCAAATCGTAATATCGGCCATGAGATTCGATATTGGCTTCATCCACCACATACATTCCATATTCGTCGCAAAGCTGCATCCAGAAAGGATCAGGAGGATAATGAGAATTGCGCACAGCGTTGACATTGAGTTTTTTCATCATCTCCATATCTTTAATCATGTCTTCGCGCGTGAGCGTGTGCCCCTGATGCGGATCGTGTTCGTGACGATTGACACCTTTGATGAATACCCGTTTTCCATTGACAAGAAAATTATTGTTTTTTATTTCAACCGACCTGAATCCGATTTTCACCGGAACAACTTCCAACACTTCCCCATTGTTATTTTTCAAAGTCATGTAAAGCGTGTAGAGATAAGGGATTTCAGCAGACCATGTATGAACATCCTGAATTACTTCATTTAAAGAAAGATTTGTTTGGTAATTGCCCAAAACAGAATGTACTCCGGGAAACATCTTATCAAAAACCATATTTCCTGCAGTATCTTTCAGTTGCATCGACAAAGAAAAGGTATCAGGAATACTGTGCAAACGTCCTGTATCAATGATATAACTATCCACTTCGGCATTGACATTTAAAATACCTGTGGTATAATTATTTGTCAGATTACTCACGACTTTGAAATCGCGGATATCCAGCCTGGGCGTACTGTACAAATAAACACTTCTTTCAATACCTGCAAGCCGCCACATATCCTGATCTTCCAGATAACTCCCGTCGCTCCATCTATAAACCTGAAGTGCTATCAGGTTTTCTCCTGCCCTGAGGTAACTTGAAATATCAAACTCAGCAGCGAGTTTACTGTCTTCACTGTATCCGACTTTCACACCATTTACCCAAATGAAAAAAGCAGATTTGACAGCTCCCAAATGAATAAAAATCCGCCTTCCCCACCAATTTGCAGGCACGACGAATTTTTTTCTGTAAGAACCTACGGGGTCATGATCCTGCGGAATATCAAACGGAGGGTTCAATGCTGCTCCGGTTTTCGTTTTCCCTGCAAAATCGTACGGCTGGTTCAGGTAAATGGGCAATCCATATCCATTCAGTTCCCAATTTGCAGGCACTTTGAAATCAACCCATTTGGAATCATCAAAATCCGTTTTGTAAAAATCACGCGGGCGATCATTGGGGTTGCTCACCCAATTAAATTTCCACAAGCCATCCAATGAAAAATAATATTGAGAATTTTCCTTTTCACCTTTTTCCGCCAAAGCCATACTTTCAAAGGCAAAACCTGTTGCACGCATAGGCATCCGGTTTATAGAAACGATGTCAGGGGTTTGAAGTTCCACCACCAGGGATTGCGAAATCCCGCAGGAAATAATAAGGAAGAAAAAAAGTCCGGTGAATAAAGTTTTCATCGGACTAAAGTAAAAAAAGTTAGCCGGTTCATAATTAAAAAATCAGACCGGCTAACAACCCGTTTAATATGGAAAATTATTACTATAAATCTTTAACGTGTTTCGGGAATATCCCTGTTCATTTCCATCATGTCCACCTGATCGCGTCTTGAATCTCCCAATAAATATTCTGCAAAATATTCACCCATTCTCCAGAAGAAATATTCTGAATCAGGTCCATATCCATGGCGTTGATTTGGCAACAACACAAAATCAAATCGTTTGTGAGCATTGATAAGTGCATTGATCACTCTAATGGTATTTGCAGGATGCACATTGTTGTCAACATCACCGGTAATCAACATCAGGTGACCTTTCAGGTTTTTGGCAATGTCGCTATTTTTTTCAATGGTATAGGCAAAAGTAGTATCACCTTTTTTATCAACTTTTTCTGTTACACCATTATGTCGTTCGCTCCAGGGGCGGTTATAGATGTTGTTATCATGGTTGCCGGATTCTGAAACTCCCACTTTGAAGAAATCCGGATAAACAAACATCGCTGCTGCTGTCATAAATCCACCACCCGAATGGCCGTTGATTCCGATTTTTTCCCTATCGATAAATGAATACCTGTTGGCAATTTGCTCTGCTGCAGTTTTCTTATCGGCCAAACCGTAATCTCTCAAATCACCATATCCATAAGTGTGATACCATTTTGAACGTGCCGGGCTTCCTCCCCTGTTTCCGACTGCTATCACGATGAATCCCAATTGTGCCAGCCGGTCTGTGTGATCCATCCCAACGCTAAACGATTTGTTTACTGCTTCTGTTTGCGGCCCCGGATAAACGTACTCTATCAGTGGATAAACTTTTGTAGAATCAAAATCATACGGTTTGTACATAACGCCATACAAATCCGTGAAACCATCATCTGCCTTTACTTTAAACGGTTCAGGGAATTTATATCCGGCAGCAAAAAGCTGAGAAAGATCGGTGGTTTCCAAATCCATAATTTTTACCCCATTTCTATCATACAAAGCCGATTTTGGGGCAGAATTTACCCTCGAGTAATTATCAACAAAATAAGTTTCCTGATCATTTACATTGACACGATGGTCAAAATCTCCTTTATCCAAAAGGGTGAGATTACTTCCATCCAGATTTACGCTGTACAGATGATTGAGATAAGGATCTTCACCCTGTTCTCTCCCGTTTGCCGTAAAGTAAACCTTTCTTGCTTTTTCATCTACACCTTCAATTCCGGCTACATGAAATTCACCTTTTGTAATCTGGTTTTCCAGGGTGCCATCACCTTTGTAGAGATATAGCTGTCCCCATCCATCGCGTTCTGACCAGAACACAAATTCCTTACCGTTATTGATGAGTTCCGGTTGTTGCACATCCAGATAAACATTGCTTCTTTCCGGCACAAGCAGATCAACTTTGCCATCGATATGTACACGAATCAGATCAATCCTCTTCTGGTCACGACTGGTGCGCGTAGCATAGAAATAATCATTGGTGCCAAGCCATTTGGCAGCACGTGCAGAACCGCCACCTCTCCCAAATCGAAAACCAAATCCACCGCCACCAGACTCTGTCTGATCCACTTTCGGGGTTCTGGCCACATAAATTCTCAGGTTCTGGTTTTTGAATGCCCGGACATTGATCTGTTGATGTTGTTTGGTATTAAAATCAAAAATATAAAGCCCCTCTTCCGTACTATCCGGTTCGCCGGGCATCTGATATTTATACGATTCAAGGAAGGGCCTTTTACCTTCTGCACTGTGAATAACATACAAATCTTTAATATCCCTGTTATCTTTCCGGGTGGTTGCAAAACGGTTTCCATCAGGCGACCACAGCAGAAAAACTTTAAATCTCTCTTTTACAAATTTCACAGGATTGGTGGTATCATACTGGCTGTATTCATCGCCACCCCATGCAAAATCTTTGATGCCATCAGTAGTGATGGCGTTTTCTTTGACCGTAGAATCTTTTTCATTCTTTTTCAACTTCTGATAATCATCCCGGTTCATCCAATAGAGATTATAATTTTTCGCGTAAATGACTGCTGAACTATCCGGTGTATATGTTGCCCAGGAGAGTTCAGCCTTCACCGTATCTTTTAGTTCAGTCAGCACACCTGTTTGCAAATTGTATTCAAGAAAAAAAGTTTTCTTTGTCACCGAATCCATTTTCCCTCTCGGTCCTCTGCGCATTCTTTCCTCATGCGAAAGAACCGTGTCTTTTTTACTGGGCACTTTGAATGTGATAAACTTTTCATCTTTTGAGAATTTGACATCCGTTAATCCAAGATGTGTTGCATTGTGCGGATCCTGTGTTATCAAACTCAGTTTTCTTGCGAGATCCGCATTATCAAACAGCGGGCGTTTGGTTCTGGTGGCGGGATCAACAATAAACCATTTTTCTGATTTGGTATCCTGATAGGAATACCAGAATCTGCCCGACCGCAACCAATTTGGATTTACTGAAGTGGAAAAAACCATCTTCCTGATTCTCGCCGGTGAAAATCTGGAGGCAAGTTCAAAATTTGCCTTGTGAATTTCTTTTGATGGGTTTTGCGGGAAAGCTGAAAAAACTATAAAACCTGCCAGCAAGGACGTAAGTAAAAGTTTCCTGAACATAAGCAAATTGAATTTTGGTAAATTTAAAATAATGAGATTTTTCAGGTTTAAAAATTTGGATGAACGGTGAAAATGACGGAAGGTCAAACCCGGATTTATAAAAAATCATCATCTGAAACAGGATTCGAAATATAATAATTTGACCAAACCCTGGTTCATCGTATTATAAAACCCAAAAATATAAACCCTGTTAAAAAAGAATATAGAATCTCATGGATTTTGCCTCCGGCAAAAACACCTGATTTTATTTCTTTCCAAAAATTCTTCCCATCCCGTCTTTGGCAAATTCTTCAAGCTTCTCTGCTGCACTGCCGGGCACCGCATTTGAAATTTTATCAAATAGATTTTCTTTCTCACCTTCCTTTTCTGAATCTGATGATGCGGATCCGGAGTCGGGAAATAAATTATCAACCGCGCCGGCAACCATTGGAAACTTTTCTTTAATGTAAGATGTAATGGTTGACATGATGCCCTTGCTTTGTTCCAAAGAAAGGCCGTGTTTGTCCTGCAATAGTTTTAAGAGTTCTTCCATGGTATTACGATTTAGAATTAATTCAAGGTAAATCAAATCCTCCGTTTTTTTCTATTTTTATCTGCTGTGAAAATATTTCAGTTTCTTAAATTACTTCCTTTCTCTCATTCCAGTAATAGCTGTCAGGATACTTTCTTTCGCCAAAGACGGCGGTGCCAACCCTGACAATCGTGGATCCTTCCTCAATGGCAATTTCCAGATTACCACTCATCCCCATCGAGAGTTCATTCATTTCTACCCCGGGAATTTCCAATTTTTTAATCTCGATCTGTAATTCCTTCAACAGTTGAAAACATTTTCTGACTTTCTCTTTTTCAGAACTGAAAAGCCCGATGGTCATTAGCCCTTTGATATGAATATTTTTAAATCCGCTGACTGACTTTACCAATTCAACCGCCCCTTCCGGATGAATTCCGAATTTGCTTTCTTCTCCGGAAGTATTTACCTGAATAAATACATCCATTTGCCTGTTTTCAAATGCCAGGCGATGCTGTAATTTCTCCGCAAGGTGAATCCTGTCAACGGTTTCAATACATTTCACATCATACCTGAGTATCTCTTTTATTTTATTTGTCTGAAGGTGCCCGATGAAATGCATTACATGAGGAATTTCTTTCAGATCCTGATATTTCTCACGGATTTCCTGAACCTTATTTTCTCCAATCAGGGTATGGCCGTTTTGAAATGCAATTTTAATCCTTTCCGGTGTGACTGATTTGGTAGCAAGAAGCAATTTTACTTCTTCGCGATTTCTATTTGATGTTTTACAGGCTGAATCTATCCGCTGAAGTACATGAGAAATATTTTGAATAATATCTTCCATTTTTTTTAGTATGTTTTCGATAAGTTTATTTGAATGTCATCTGTTGCGATGAATGTTGTAAAGGTAAAATCGATTCTGTAAAGATTTCTGTTCAAATTGTATCTTCGCGCACCGGTTTTTATTATTACGGAGAGATGCCTGAGTGGTTGAAAGGGGCGGTCTCGAAAACCGTTGAACCCGCAAGGGTTCCCAGGGTTCGAATCCCTGTCTCTCCGCAAAACAAAAGAATGATATTCCCGCGACAGCGGGATTTTTGTTTTTAAGAAAAAAGATTCACCATCAGGTTATCCATTCATTTTTAAATGGTATTTTTCCCGTACCACGGGAATTTTATTTTTAAATATTACCACAGACTATTACATTCGTTATGTCAAAACCGGAATGATCACCACCTGAAACAAGCTTATGAAATTGATTTTAGTAATATCTATTCTGCTTTCTTTTTCCCGGGTTCACAGTCAAAATGAAATTACGAAATACTACGACGGAGAATGGAATGAAACATCCAAAGACCTGGCTACCTTTTATGCCGATTTTGTCAAAGATGGACCGTATTATCAATGTACTTCGTACTGGATAAAAACTAAATTGGTACGGGGAAAAACCATTCAGAAGGATACCGCATTTGGAATGCCCATTGGATTGCAATTGATGTATTATGAAAATGGCAACCTTTCAGATTCTGTTTTAGTCAATGACGGGATAACCCAATTCTCTTATCACTATTTTCCCGATGGTAAATTAAATGGAAAGTTTTTACGTGGCCCGGGGCCCAACAAAAATATCATTGAAGGATATGATGAATCCGGTAATAAAATCAAAAATTACATATTTGAAAGAGAGGCCGAATTCAAATCAGGCCCGTCCGGATGGGCAAAGTATATCAATAAATCAGCTACCAAAGATTTTCCGGCCAAAGGATCCCAGGACGAAAGGGTCACAGTCGTTATTCAATTTATTGTTGACAAGGATGGTGAAGTTACAAATGCAAAAGTCCGCCAGTCTTCAGGCCACAAGAATGTGGACGAAGATGCACTTCAGATAATTCAGGGAAGCCCTCAATGGAAAAATGCGGTTCTGTTCAACAATCCTGTGAATGCGTACAGGCTTCAGCCGATTACCTATTTACTTATTGGAAAAAAATCTGAGAAAAAATAATGAAAAACACAAACCTCTGTCACCATTGCCTGTTCGGAATTTTATTTTTCCTGATCCTCTCATTAAGCAGTTGTTTCACTGCAAGGAAAATGAACAAAAATGTGGCAGACTACTATGGCAATGAAATTCCCAAAATCTCAAAAAAGGAAATTCCACAAATATCAATAACCACTTCGCTTCCTGTCACAGGACAGGAGTTATCCACTTCCATCCATGAAACAAAAATGTTGCCTCTAATTGTTTATTGGTCCATTGATGACCGGCTTGTCAGTACATTAAATCCCCGGATCCCATTTAATAATTTTCATAACACAGTGGTCAAATTTTCAGCAAAGGAATTGGTCGGAAAACTAAACGGAAGAAGGATTGAATTGTCGCTCGATCAGGCACCGCTCACATTTGCCATCAACGACAATGTAAAAGTTATTCTGCTTGTGATCCATTGGCAAAAGGTTTCCGTGATGCCTGTAATGAAAGATATGGTAGTGTCTTATAAATTGTACAACGGAGATCAAATTGAAAAAACAGGGAGTATCACTGTTAAGGACAATCAAACTAATTTTCCGCTTCGCTTTTTTCAAACCATCAAATCCGGCACGGCCGAATATCTTGATTTTTACACCGGCCACATTTCCATTATGACACAGAAACTGCTTGATGAACTGATGAAAGAACTATAATAAAATTTTCGGGAAAGATGTATTATTTCTTAAAACCGGCATTTCACTGCAAAGGCATTTTTAAAACAGCAGCCATTTGTCCGGTTTTGTTCTATCAGTATATTTGTTTTGAATAAAAATTCCAGTCAAATGATAAAGAAAAAAATTCTCCCGGTCCTTATTCTTATTTTATTCAATGTTTTTAAAGCCAATGCACAAGTCCTGAATCGCGAAGGCAAGTTGATTGCTCCCACTCCTCCTATGGGATGGATGACGTGGAATTTTTATGGGGTAAACATCAATGAACAGGTAATTAAAGAAATGGCCGACGCCATGGTGGCAAGCGGAATGAAGGATGCCGGATACCAATATATTTTTATTGACGACGGATGGCAGGGAGGAAGAGATAACAAAAACAACATTCTTCCAGACCCAAAAAAATTTCCGGATGGCATTAAGGCTCTGGCAGATTATGTACACAGTAAAGGATTGAAACTCGGTATCTATAGTGATGCAGCGCAACTCACCTGTGCAGGTTACACAGCAAGCCTGGATTTTGAAAAGCAGGATGCAAAAACTTTTGCTTCATGGGGGATTGATTATTTGAAATACGATTATTGCAATGCTCCGTCAGATGCTATTACAGCACAGATCAGATACAAAAAAATGGCGGATGCCCTTAGAGAAAGCGGGCGCGACATCGACTTCGGTGTTTGTGAATGGGGCGGAAGAAAACCCTGGTTGTGGGCTGCAAACATTGGCGGGCAACTTTGGCGAACCACCGATGATGTCAGGGATAAATGGAGCAGAAAAACAATTTCAAAAGATAATAAAATTGTCACTACCCCAGGAGCCGGAATCCTGGATATTCTGGATCAGAATGCAAACTTATATCCGTATTCAGGGCCCGGGCACTGGAATGATATGGATATGCTGGTAGTCGGATTGTACGGGCACAAAGGGCCTTCTGCCGATCTGGGTGGAGTTGGATGTACCGATGTGGAATACCAGACCCAGATGAGTATGTGGTGTATGCTGAATTCTGTACTTGCGGTAACCTGCGATCTTACTAACATGAATGCATCTACGAAAAATATTTTACTGAATAAAGACATCATTGCTATTAATCAGGATACGTTGGGAAGGCAGGCACAACGAATAATTCACAATGACAACCAGGATGTTTTTCTCAGGCCGCTTGCCAACGGGGATTATGCTGTCGCCGTTTTAAACCGTACTATGAAGGCGCAAAAATATGTCCTCGATTTGCTGAATATCGGATTGGGCGGGAAATACGATTTTTATGATGTATGGAAACATCAGACTGTTGCCAGGGGAAAATCATGGACTGGTGAAATCGCGGGCCATGAGACCAAAGTTTTCAGATTAAAAAAGATAAACTAATTCCTTCTTCTAAAATTTATTCCAGGGACATCCTTTAAAAATTACCTGATCTGCGATATTCCATTGTTCATTTTCAAATGTAATTCACAGAGAAAACCAATCAATGTTTGTGCATTTTAAAAAACTTTTGACTTCTTTCATTTTTCTTGACCTTTCTGTCCATTCAAACTCACAAACACCGCCTTAAAACTTGCCAATCCCGCTTCGAGGTTCTCAACAATTTCCAATGCCAGCTCATCCGGATCCGGAAGATTATCTAAGTCAGCAAGCGATTGATCTTTCAGCCAGGTAATATCCAATGAAGTTTTATCTCTTGCAATTATTTCATCGTAAGAAAATTTTCTCCACCGTCCTTCAGGATTTTTGTCAGAAAAAGTTTCTTTGCGTTTATGCCTGTTTGCCGGGTTATAACATTCAATAAAATCTTTCAGGTCATCCGGCTTCAGTGGGTTCTTTTTTAAGGTGTGATGAATGTTGGTTCTGTAGTCATACACCCACACCTCTTTTGTCCATGGGTTTTTGCTGGAAGGCTTGCCATCCCAGAAAAGTACATTGGCTTTTACGCCATTGGCATAAAAAATACCGGTGGGCAAACGAAGAATCGTATGCAGGTCTGTTGTCTCCAGCAATTTCTTTCTTACTGTTTCCCCTACCCCGCCCTCAAACAAAACATTATCCGGTACCACAACCGCAGCCAAACCTGTGGTTTTAAGCATGGATTTAATATGCTGTACAAAGTTGAGTTGCTTGTTGCTGGTGGTTACCCAAAAATCCTGGCGGTTATAAGTAAGATCTTCTTTTTCCTGCTCGCCTTCTTCGTTGGTAAAGGTCATGCTGCTTTTTTTACCGAACGGAGGATTGGCCAGCACATAATCATATTTTGTTTCCGAAGCCGCAATCAATGAATCGTTGGGCGAAATAAAAATATGATCACTGTCTATATCGCCGATATTATGCAGGAACAAATTCATTAAGGCAAGCCGCCTTGTGCTTGCTACAATTTCATTCCCGGAGAAAGTATCGTACTTAAGAAATTTTTTCTGATCCTGATCGAGGGTATAATTATTTTCATCGGCAATAAAATCATAAGAAGCGAGGAAGAAACCTCCGGTGCCACATGCAGGATCTGCAATGGTTTTCATAGGCTCGGGTCGCAAACATTCCACCATGCATTTAATCAATGCCCGTGGTGTAAAATACTGGCCGGCGCCACTCTTGGTATCTTCTGCATTTTTCTCCAGCAGGCCTTCGTAAATATCGCCTTTGTCTTTTACGCCCATCAGCACCCATTGTTCCGCATTGATGAGCGCAATCAGCTTATACAACTTCGCCGGGTCCTGAATTTTATTCTGGCTTTTGGTAAATATCCGCCCGAGAATACCTTTCTCCTTTCCCAACTCCCTGAGCAAAGTATTATAATGAAGTTCAAGTTCGCCACCGCTTTTATCAAGTAGGGTTTCCCATGAATACGCTTTCGGGATGGGCACCTTACGATTATAAGGCGGCCTACTGTATTCGTCTGCCATTTTTAAAAACAGCAGATAAGTAAGCTGCTCCAGGTAATCGCCATAACCCACGCCATCATCACGAAGGGTATTGCAGAATGCCCAGATTTTGGAGACTATGGAGGAGGTGGTATTGTTGTTGGTCATTTTTTCTTGTTTTAAAGTTCAATTAGCCCTGAAAGGGCGTTATCTTATCATAGGGTGAAGCGCTATAATACATCTCTTTAACGAAGGGCTGCACCCATGCAACGAAGGGCTCTACCCATCTTATCATAGGGTAAAGCCCTATGATACATCTCTGTAACGAAGGGCTGCACCCATCGTTGTTTTTATATGGCGCCCTTTCAGGGCTTTTCTCAATCCCACACATACCGTTCATCATACTCCGCTTTATATCTTTTAAGAACAGCCCGGTATTCATCCTGAAAAGTAACCTTGCTATGATGTTTTTTCTGGTTGGCAATATAAGCGATTACCCTGTCTGTCTCAGCAGGATTTACAGAAAAAGCGCCATAACCATCCTGCCAGTAAAAATTGGCAAGATCATCCCCTTTTGTTTTCATCCACTTAGAAGAATGCGATTTTATCTGCTCAAGCAATTTCATTAAAGCAATCTTTTTGGAAAGCAAACAGAGAATATGGACATGATCTGTATAACCGCCGATTTTTATCGGTTGACACTCAAGCCTGTCACATTCCCCACCAAGATAAGCATACAACTCATCTTCTACCGGAGGATGAATGAGGTGTTCGCGGTATTTGGTACTGAATACCAGGTGCACATAATTTTTGACGAGTGATTGTGGCATAGTTGTTTGATTTTAAAATGTTCCAGGCCATGAAAACGCGGTATATCCAATCATTGGGCAAATGCCTAAGATAATATGATAATCTATAAAATACTTCAAGCCCTGAAGGGGCGATATATAACCATCATAGGGTGAAGCCCTATGATAATCCCGAAGGGCTGCATCCTTCGTTCACCTACGAATATACGAAGGACTTCACCTACGAATATACGAAGGGCTTCACCCTTCGTTAACAATATAGCGCCCTTTCAGGGCTTATTTAAAATTTTAAATCAACCTCCCCTCAAACGCCTCCTTCAAAATACTTTGCTTCAATGCCTCTGCCTGTTGCAAACTTTCAGTAATGCTTTCTTCCATTTTATCGGCAACGCTGAGGCGGGATTCGATGACTCGGACGATTTTATTTTGTTCTTCTATTGGCGGAAGTGAAATAGGAATATCATTTACGATTTTCAAATTTAAATTTGCCATCGTTGTTCCACCTGCATTTTCATCAAGATACTTTTTTACTGGTTCACTTCTCAAATAATAGTAAAGAAAAACAGGATTTACTTTTTTAGTGTTAGGTCTGAAATACAAACTACCAGTTCCACAAAACCAACCCGCTTCCTTATTTGTAACTAATCCGCATCTTCCCATCTCGCCTCGCCTTCCCATTATCACATCCCCTGCTTTCAAAATATAATTTGGAAGACTATCTCTTTTTGATTTTAAAATAGAAAATGAATTATCAGCAACAATTAGCCCATTTTTTATATGAGTAGGATTGATTAAAGGGATTCCATTTTCTATATAATCCTCTTCATGTAATTGTGAACCGAATGGACCAATTTGAATTTTTTCTGTAACATCTTTTAAAATAAAATCTTTGAATGTATTGTTTTCAAACGCCCATTTCAACACACTCTGCCGGTATTTTTTTAATTGCTCTTTTGCAGTCAACAAACTTTTAATGCCATTTTCTATTTCGCTGAAGAGTTCTTCTATTTTGGAAACAATGGCGAGTTGGGTGGGTTTGGGAGGAAGAGGGAAAAGTTCTTTTTCTAATAATTGAAAATGCCTTGCATATCCTTTATCTTCAATTTTAATTTTAAATAATGAAAAGTATAAGAATTTAGAATCAATAACATCTTTTGCTTTTAAAACTTTTACACCATCCGCACCGGCTATAAAATTAAAGTTGATAAATTTCTTCACTTTAGTGTGATCGCCAAAAATAATATAAGGTGGCTCTTCTGGAACAATCAAACTCTTATCATTAAAATATCCACCAATTAAGTCCTGTCCTTGATCAACAACAGGATAATCGCCTACTTCTAAATATTCCTTTTGCTTTATCTTAATTTTATTCAATGAAATTTTATTACACACTTCTCCCAACTTCACCCATTTCCAGTCTTTTGGTAATTGATTTATTTCCTTTTCTTCGGTCATGTTAGTCTTAGTACAATAAAATCAGTTTTCCCTTAAAGTGCTTCTCATTCAAGTGTTGCTTCAAACTGTGAAAACTTTTTGTAGTTCTTACTTTCAAGCGTGGTTTCCAATTCCTCCAAAAAACCAGCTTGTACCATTTTCATTATTCCCGATTTTGTTTTTTGAATTTCATGCAACAGCTTTTCCTGCGGGCTGTTTTGCTCCGGCTGGTTAAAAAGCAGGTAATAGGTCCCCTGGTGGTTCTTATTGATCACCTTCTGCCCCAGCTCTTCCAGGCTGTTCACAGTTACTTCGTATTCATACGCCTGCTTGATAATGGTTTCTTCACTCTTACTAAAATCAATCGCCTGAGCCGCAAGTATATTTCCATTTTTAGTGATCAATGTAATATCTTTTGGCATCAGTATTCCGGCAATTTTTTCCGGTTTTAGGGTGTAGTCGATATCAGCCTTTTGTTTAAAAACCGGCTTGTTCAATTTCTTTTTAATAAAGCTGTGGAACGGTTCTGCCTTTTTTTCAATCATTTGCTTTTCATACCAGCTACCAATAAATTGCTCAAACAAAGTCTTAAAGATTTTCTCATCTATGGTTCCGGCAAAAGTTTTGGGCATATCAAATTGAATCAGCCCCTTACTGTATTTATTCAGATAGGTGATGTAATCTTTGGTAAACAAAGAATCCTTTTTGATCAAGTCGTGGCTCTTATTTTCTTTATTTGTTTCAGCAACTTTTTCACTAATGAGCGCAAAACTTATTTCTGCATGTTTCAATACATCAGCAGAAGATAATTTAGAAGCAAATTTCAATTTCTGTTCAGAAACATGGAAAAACACTTCGTTTTCGCTTACTGCAAGTAATCCGGCAGCGATCTTTTCGCCGGAAGCAGAATTTGTTTGTAAATAAATAATGGATAATAAACTTTTCATGATTTTTTCCTCCAGTGATTGTATTGCAAATGTTGTTTGCAGATTTGTTCTAATGTAATGATTCGATCCCGTGATTCGAGAAATTGAATAACTCTATCCTTTAAAACAGGATTAATAGCCCAGTCTGTTGGTATCTCATTAAAGACTTCATTTATTATTCTTTTTATATCGAGTTGAGTCATTAAAGATATGAATTGGTCTGCAATTTCTATGCGACGATTTTTATGAATGAATCTGGTAACAGACAAATAATATTGGCTCACAATTAATTTTCTATAACTCGAAGGCATAGAAGAAGCATTAAAAATATTCATTCCATGCAATCCCCCAAAAGTAAATGCATGATCAATAGCATAATAAAATAATCTTCCATTTTCCATCCGGGTAAGAAGATTATAATTTTCAGAACGCCTGTCAACATTATCAACCCAAAGATCAAATATGGCGATCCGGATTAAATCTTCCGGATTACCCAGTTTATTAAATATCCTTTTGTGAGTAATTTGCTCCGCCTCCTTTACCAAATCAGCGTTCTCAATTTCTTTTGATCCCCAGGCAGTAATTCCCGGCCTTAAATATTTTTTGTTGGCTATCAGCATCTGAGGCTGGTACGAATTTTCAAGTATTGTTACCAATGCCTGTTTTGGTACAGGGATATGTAATTGCTGTAAAATTTTCGTACAGATCATTTCGAAAACAAGGCAGTTGATTTCATTCTTATTGAGCGATTTTCCTGAACGATATTTTACAAAATACATGGAATCATCAGAACAAAAAAATTTCATCGGGCTATGCCCGTCTGTATCTATTTCTTCAATCAATATTTTTGATTCTACTTTTTTCAAAATTTATGCTACCAATATTTCATTTAATTCTTTGAATCCCCGAGCTATTGGACCATTTCGTTGATCTCAACAAAATGGTTTTACACCAATCACCTCAATCACGCAAATCACATAAATCACAGTTCAGACATCACGCCGCCAGCACCTCATTCAACTCTTCAATAATCTCATCCGTTTTCTCTCCAAACAATTGCCACATCTTTCCCAATCCGCCGTTTTTATTAAAAGGATCGAGTTCAAAATCTTCTTTGCCCACATGGAAACTGTTGGCCACATAATCTTTGATCATGCGCAGCCATTGCATTTGCTCTTCGGTAAATTTAACAGTGGTGCCTGCTTGTTTTTTAAAGACCCATGTTTGAAAATTTTTATCAACTGTTTTGTCGTAAGGCATTAGGGTATGATCAATACCACTTACTTTCCTGATCAAACTAACCAATGCAATCAGTTCGTTTTTTGGTGAGCCGTTCACTTCTTTCAGTTGTTCATAACTGTGCCATACATTCATTGGAGCAAGCAAAGGATTGTCATTCCTTATTTTCTCATACAGGTCTTTGATCATTTTAAAAGTGAGCTCACGTCGCTGGTAGGGTTGTCCGTAAAAGATCTGCAAAGCTGTTATTTCATCTTTATGCGCTTCTATCCAGTTCTTAAAATCGCCGATGGTGTTAGATGCAGCGGCCTGCTTGTCTTTCACCCAGCCCATATTGATTACTTCGTCTATATTGATTCCATCAATGATCTGGTCGTATTTTTTTCTTACATCTATGATATAATTCCGCAATTCCGGGTTGTGAAAAACAGCGACTGCTTTTTCTATTAATTGTGAATGTTGTTCGTTAATCTCCGCTGTAATTTCATTGGGCGAGGCACCCTTCTTTTCATTTTTAATTTTCAATTGTAAATTCTCAATGGTATCCGGATCATACACATCAAGCAATTGTTTCACCACCCGGAGAATTGTATTTCCTCCGGCTTTTTCTTCAAAGTTTTCTTTTTCCTTTTCGTTAATTTGTTTGTCGAGCCGCAGGAGGCGGTTGGCTAATGAACTCAGGATATCTTCCTGCCTGTTTCCCATCGCTACGTTTTGCAAAAGATCTTTCAGACTCATACCCGGCTTTTTCTCCAGGGGACGGCTGTCTGTTTTCTGTGAGCTTTCCACGCCGATAGCGTCAATGATTACAAAATGGTCTTTGGTAAATTTTGCGGTGGGTGTGCCGGTACTTTTCAATTGTTCCAAAGTGCAGGTACGCGTGCCGCGGCCTTTCATCTGCTCATAATAACTGCGGCTTTTTACATCACGCATAAAAACCAAAACTTCCAATGGCCGTATATCGGTGCCCGTTGCGATCATGTCAACGGTAACGGCTATGCGGGGATAAAAGTCATTGCGAAACTGGCTGAGCACCGTCTTGGGATCTTCCTCGCTCCTGTAGGTGATCTTTTTACAGAATTTATTTTCTTCTGCGAATTCTTCCCGTACGATTTCTATGATATCTTCAGCATGAGAATCTGTCTTGGCGAAGATGAGTGTTTTGGGCACTTCAAATTTGCCGTCTTTATCAAACCTGTCAGGAAACATAGAAGGCAGGCTTTCTTTTACGGACCGGATGATGGTACGGATGGTGCTGGGATTTACAATGTCCCTGTCTAATTGCTTGCCACTGTATTCAATGTCTTCATCTACAGATTCCCAGAATTTAATTCTTGTCAACCGCTGCCGTTTATCCACCTTTTCACCCAACGCAATTTTTCCGCCGTCTTTTGTAATTTTTGTATCAATGGTAAAAACATTATAGGGCACCAGCACGCCATCTGTCACAGCTTTTTCATAGCCATAATCGCTCACAATATTTTTGTTGAAATAACCGAATGTCCTGTTATCCGGAGTAGCCGTCAAACCCACCTGGAATACATCAAAATAATCGAGTACCTGCTTCCATAAATTGTAAATGCTGCGGTGGCATTCATCAATGACGATGAAATCAAAAAATTCCGGAGGCACTTTGTTATTATAGACAACGGGCGCAGGCTCTTTTCCTTTGTATTCATTCGGATTGGTTTCCTCTGCACTCTCATCCAATTCCTTGCCCTGCAAAATGGAATACATGCGCTGAATCGTGGAAATATACACCTGGCTGTCATCAGGTATAAAACTGCTTTTCAATCTGGTGACTGCATATAATTCGGTAAACTTGCGGTTATCATCATTGGGCACAAAGGCCATAAACTCCTGCTCTGCCTGCTCGCCAAGATTCCTTGTATCTACCAAAAACAAAATGCGTTTTGCTTTGGCATATTTTAAAAGCCGGTAAATAAAAGTAATGGCAGTATAGGTTTTACCGGAGCCGGTAGCCATTTGTATCAATGCTCTCGGATGATATTCTTTGAATGATTTTTCCAAATTATTGATAGCAATAATCTGGCAATCCCTTAATCCCTCTTCCGGCAAAACCGGAATATTATGCAGCCTTGACCTTAAAGATTTTTCCTGCTTTATCCATTCCAATAAGGTGTCAGGACGGAAGAAAGAATAGACTTCTCTTGACCTCGGTTTGGGATCACGATAATCGGTGAACTTCGTTATTTCACCAGTGCTCTCATAAACAAAAGGAAGCTTTTCATTATCCAGATATTTTAATTTGGCGGAAGCGTAGCCTTCTGATTGATCTTCGTGCTCGCTGAAGTGGATGGCTTCTTCTTTCCTCTTTGCCTCAATAATACCAACGGGCTTTTGATTTACAAACAAGACATAATCAGCCGGCCCCACATTGGTTTGATATTCCCTGATGGCAACACCCAAACCTGCATTCAGGTTCAAATCTTTTTTCGATTGCACCACCCATCCTGAAGCGATTAACATCTGGTCAATTTTATCTCTTGCAATCTGTTCAGGATTCTGATTGGGCATTAAGAAACAAATAATTTAATAACTGTAAACGGGGAACCAGTTAATTTCTGCAGTCAGCTCCCGGATATTTCTGTCAATTATAAGGCTTAAAGGTAATGTTTAAAATAATAGAATTTCACTCGTAATTAAAAAAGCATGTTTCTCAAAAACTGATAAAACAATATGTTTGGAATGCTGCTGGAATTCCTGATTAAGCCTTAAGTAACCCGTGATCATTTAATGTTTTTTTAATCATGTTCATGATTGTATTACCAACCATTCTGGCTAAAGCCACTCCGGCTTCAATGTATAATGACTATTTGTAAACAACTGCAGATAAAGTTGGTGCCGATGCGCAAATAACCGGACTGAATTTCGCCATTGCCGGTAAATTCGCTGAGAATGTCATTGGCTACTCTTGCCCTGATTGAGCACTTATGATTTGACCTTTAATTCTAACACTCAGGCCCTGCTTTTTTTTATAGCTCAAAAATAAAATAAAAGGGTGTTTACACAGATGTTATTCGGTTCTGTGTTCCGAATTATCTCCGAATAAGCAACGAATAATGTTGGGTTTATAATCGGGTGAGGTACATCACAATTTACAGGTAATTCCCTGGTAGAAATTCTTTGTTACACAGCGTAACAAAGGGTAGAAACAGAACATCACAAAGGTCTCGTGCTCCGCCTTCAGAAGATATTGGACAATATCCTCAATATGCATATCTGCAAACAGTGAAGTCAATCAAAAAACCAGGTAGCTCGATTTGTTGAAATGTATGATTCGAAATAATACTTTTACAAATCTGTAAAAAAGGAAAAAGGAGATTCTGCCTTTTCCCGCTATTTTACCACCATTTCAATGGGAACTTAATTTGATCCACGCTGCTAACCACTAGGTCGGGTTTGAATGCATAATGACTGATGTCTTCTTTTTTTGAAATTCCCGATAAAACCAAAATTGTTTTATACCCCATCTGGACACCACCTTCTATATCCGTTTCCATAGTATCTCCTATTACCGTCGTTTCTGCAGTTTCCAAATTCAGGTATTTCCTGGCAGAGCGCATCATTACAGGGCTTGGCTTGCCTGTTACAAAAGCTTTCCTGCCTGTAGCTTCTTCTATCATGGCTGTTGTAGCAGCAATACCCAGGTTATTCCATCCGGGTTTTTTGGGCGAAGGATCCCTATTGGTGGTAATAAATTTTGCTCCCGAAAGGATCATATCAACAGCACGCTGCACCATTTCCAGGGTAAAATTTCTGCCTTCTCCAAGCACCACAAATTCAGGATCTGTATTGACAAGGGTGATACCGTTCTCATGCAGGCTGGTCAATAATCCTCCTTCGCCAAGCACATAGGCAGTTCCGTTTTTGCCCTGGTCGCCTAAAAATTTACCGGTTGCCATTGCACTTGTATATATATGATCTTCGGTAACGTCGATGCCAAATCCCTTTAGTGTCCGAACAGACTCAAGGCGGGTACGCTGGCTGTTATTGGTCATGAAAGTGAATGGTATTTTTTGCTTAATCAGGTTGGAAATAAAATTATCAGCCCCCTCAATAAGCGTTTCCCCGCTATATATCACGCCATCCATATCTATTAAAAGCCCTTGTTTCATTTAATTTATTTTAATTAAAAAACGCTTTATTTTTTCGGCTGCAATTTACTTCATTACATCCTACACATGGGTTTCACTGCATTAAGTTTTTGTTACGGATAAAATGAATTTAAGTAGGCAACTGAGGCAAGAGATTTGATTCAAAATCTTTGATGAATGCTATCCCGGATCATTATTAAATTTTATGAAGAAGAAAGAAGAAAGGCACTTTTTCTTAACCACGAAATATCAAAACCTGCATCCACCCTGGTCTGCAAAACTTTTTAAGAGATGACAAAATAGCTTCAAATCAAAAAATACAAATCATTAAAAGGTGGATAAATATGGTATCGCGTATTACCCGGAAACCATCCAGCGAAGCATAGGTAAACTGCAGGCCACCATTTATGTCACCGATTGCACGGATGCCAGGAACATTGGTTTATAAAAATTTGACCGGTCAAAATTCAGTCAACATGGTGAAGGGAGGTAAGGACCTTTAAAAATAACACAAATATGATTTTGACATAAATGACAAAACGGTTGTAAGTCTAAACTTTACAACCGTTTGACCAAACTTTTTTGTGCCCGGGACTGGATTCGAACCAGCACATCCTTGCGGACGCTACCACCTGAAAGTAGTGCGTCTACCAATTTCGCCACCCGGGCAATTTTTGGGACTGCAATATTACGTGATATGCTCTTTTCAAAAAAGAATTATTTACAATGAAAGGCCCATTCCAAAAACATCGGAAATGCTCTTCCCCAGGTTGGTACATCATGCCTGCCGTCCCTGATTTCAATATATTTAATATGCTGCGGCGGATAACCCAATTTCTTTAATTCCTCAATCAGTGAAATGGTATCATCAATAGAATCGATAATTCCATTGTGATTGCGATCGGCAGTTTCATCCTGTGTACCTGTCTCAAAGAAAAAACGGTAGTGCGGCACAAATCTCCCTGATTTGATTTTCTGGTGCATTATCCTGTCGGTTTCTTCATTAAAATCAGGATCATCCTGATCCACTTTGCGCCACCAAAGTGATCCGCTGAATACGCCCACACTTGAAAACAATTCCGGATGGGACCAAACCAGATCCAATGCTGATAATCCGCCCAACGAAAAACCGCAATAGGACAAATCTGCAAAAGAAGTAAAGCCAGATTCTTTTCTGATAAAGGGAATCAATTCCTGCAAAACAAATTTTTCATATCGCCCTGCCTTAGAACCTCTTCCATTAAAATCTGTAATTCCGATGGTGCCGTATTCCTGTCTCCTGTCAGCACTGCAATGGATACCCACACAGAAAACAGGTTCAATAACTTCATATTTATATAATCTTTCCAGGATAGATTCAAAATCCATCGTAACCAGATCCTGGCCATCATTAATCAATAAAAGATGGGGTTCTTTCCCTTGTACCAAAGAAAACGGAGGTGCATAAAAATCTATTTTAACCTCCCTGTCCAGATGTTTTGAACTCAGCAAATGCCGCTCAGCCTTAGTGTCACTTGTTTCAATTACCATAAAGTGTCAAAGTAAAAATAAACTTTTTGAATTATGAATTTCAAAAACTTTTTATATTCAACACATTTTACAATTAATTTTATAGGGTACTTCTAACGAAAAATTAATTGACACAAATTTTTATCAAAAATCTTTCTCATGAAAAAAATCGGAATTCTGTTTGGTAAGGAAAGAAGTTTTCCTGAAGCGTTTGTCAATCGCGTAAACGAAAAAAAAGTAGCCGGCATAATTGCCGAACCTGTAAAGATTGACAAAGTGATGCAGGGCGAAAACTGCGGATATGCTGTTATCATCGATCGGATTTCACAAGACATCCCATTTTACAGAGCCTTTCTCAAGAACGCTGCCATCTGTGGCACGGCGGTTATCAACAATCCCTTCTGGTGGAGCGCCGATGAAAAATTTTTCAACAATGCATTGGCCACAAAAATAAATGTGCCTGTTCCGAAAACGGTTATCCTCCCTTCCAATAAAATGCCGGATGATACCTCTGACCAATCCTTTTCCAATCTGACCTACCCGCTGGATTGGGAAGCTATTTTTAATTATATCGGATTTCCCGCCTACATGAAACCTCATGCCGGCGGAGGCTGGAAAAGTGTTTATAAAGTATCGAATGTGGATGATTTCTTTACAAAACACGGGGAGACGGGCCAGCTTGTAATGATGCTCCAGGAAGAAATTGTTTTTGAAGAATATTACCGCTGTTATTGCATCGGGGGCAAATATGTCCGTATCATGCCTTATGAACCACGAAACCCGCACCATCTCAGATATGTAGCCGATTTTAAACCAACAGAAGAGAGGTACAATTTGATGAGCGATATTGTAATCAGGATTTGCAAATACCTGGGTTATGATTTTAATACGGTGGAATTGGCAGTAAGAAATGGCGTACCCTATGCCATTGATTTCGGAAACCCGGCACCGGATGCCGAAGTCACCAGTGTGGGCCAGGAAAACTTTGACTGGGTAGTTGAAACCGCAGCAACCTATGCCATTGAACGTGCACAACAACAGGAAGATGGCAAAGACAATCTGACCTGGGGTGAATTCGTAAAAAAAGGAATCAGCCGGGAGAAATTATTTTAAATAAAATTCAAGGAATAAATTTTTGGGGCGCATGTCAAAACTAAACTACAAGCAATTTACCATTGGTATCGAAGAAGAATACATGGTGATTGATCCGGAAACCAGAGAACTGAAAAGTCATGAACAAAAAATTGTGCAGGAAGGTGAAAAAGTTATCAAAGACCGGGTAAAAGCCGAAATGCACCAGGCTGTGGTGGAAGTGGGCACTGACATTTGCCAGAATATTGATGATGCTTTTATGGATGTCAGTAACCTTCGGCGCACCATCAGTGGTATTGCTGAAAGTATGGGGTTATGGGTGGGAGCATCGGGTACACATCCATTCAGCCATTGGGAAAGTCAATTGATAACACCTCATTCAAGATACAGCGAAATCATTAAGGAATTACAGGAAGCCGCAAGAAGCAATCTGATTTTCGGATTGCATGTGCATGTGGGAATGGAAAGCCGCCAGATGGCAATCCACATAGCAAATTCCGCCCGGTATTTTTTGCCTCATATTTATGCACTGAGTACCAATTCTCCATTCTGGGAAGGCAGGCTGACAGGTTATAAATCTTTCAGATCAAAAATTTTTGATAAGTTTCCGAGAACCGGTATCCCTGATTATTTTGCAAGTATTGAGGATTATGATAATTATGTAAAATTATTGGTCAAAACCAATTGCATTGACAATGCAAAAAAAATCTGGTGGGATCTCAGGGTTCATCCATTTTTCAATACGGTTGAATTCCGGATTTGTGACATACCATTAACTGTTGAAGAAACAATCCTGATCGCAGCCTTGTTTCAGGGAATTTGTGCCAAAATTTACAAGCTCAGGATGGAGAATCTGAACTTCATCATTTATCCGCGTATGCTCATCAATGAAAACAAATGGAGGGCCAGCAGATATGGAATTGAAGGCAGCCTGATAGATTTTGGAAAAGAGACAGAAGTAAATACCCGTGTGCTCATTTATGAATTACTCGATTTTATCGATGATGTAACAGGTCCGCTCGGTATCAGAAATACGGTAAATAATATCCACACTATTCTGGAAAACGGGACCGGTGCCGACAGGCAAATCAAAACTTTTGAACAGACAAAAAGTATGATTTCGGTAGTGGATTATATTCATTCGCAATTTCTGAACGGAATATCCTGAGTTCAAAATCCACTGCAATTGGCGCCGGCTTTTTTGATGTCGTGATAAAAATCGGGATAAGATTTCGCCACCGCTTCTGCCCCGGAAATGATAGTTTGGCCTTTGGCAGCCAACGCTGCAACAGCACAGGCCATGGCTATTCTGTGGTCATGGTGTGAGTTCACTTTAGCTCCTTTAACCTGCATACCTCCTCTCACCTTCATGAAATCCCCGTTGATTTCAATAGGTACATTCATTTTGCCAAATTCATCGCGCAAGGCAATGGCCCTGTTACTTTCTTTATGAAGAAGTCTCAATACTCCGGTAATTGTGCTGGTTCCATTGCAATAGGCAGCAAGTGCAACAAGTGGTGGAAAAAGATCCGGGCATTGGGTAGCATCAAAATCAAATGGCTTCAGTTTGCTCTTTTGGGCTATGATCTGTTTCCTGGAAATCTTTATGTCGCCTCCGGCCAGATACAGTGCCTTCAATATTTCCTTGTCTCCCTGAAGAGATTCCGTATTCATCCCTCTCAAAGTTACATGGCCTGATAAAACACCTGCCACCAAAAGAAAAGCTGCATTGCTCCAGTCACCTTCAACGGTATAATGAATGGCATTTAGAGGAGATTCTTTTTGAGGTAAAATCTGGAAAGATTCATAATTCGCATTGGTCACATTAAAACCGAAATGATTGAGAACCGATACCGTCAAATCTATATAAGGTTTGCTTTTCAGGTCTTTTACTTTTATGGATACCGGTTTTGTGGCAGCCTTTGCATAAGCAAATAATAATCCTGTCAAAAATTGTGAACTCAATTCGCCGCTCACGGTAATATTTTTAGGATTCAATGGCCCGCGAAAAGTGATTGGAAGTCTGCCGCCGTTCGAACTGACCTCTACACCGAGCCTGGGCAAATATTTTTCAAAAAAATCCATCGGGCGTTTAACTATGCTACCCTCTCCTTTTAGTGTGATATCAAAATTGAAAAGAGAAACAATGGGCGCAAACATTCTTGTACTCAACCCGCTTTCTCCGCAATTGATAACGAGACTGCGGCGGGTGTCACGATATTTATAAATATGATCGTTGGATACTACGCGGATTACACGCCCGTCAGTTTCAACAGTCGCCCCTAATTTTCTGATAATATTTATAGCAGCCTTCTCATCATTGCTGTGGCCAGCCAGATCAATTACAGAAGTGCCGTGGGTTATGAGTGCAGCCGCACAAGCCCGCTGAGTGAAACTTTTGCTTGCAGGTGCATCAATAATTCCATGAAGGGAAGAGGGTAAAATTTTTACTTCCATGAAAACTGATAAATATTAAATTTCAAAAAACAGGTCTTTCAGATTTTCAAGAGAAATCTTTTTAATGACCCCTTTACCAATATCTTCCAACACAACAAAGTAAATTGAATCTCCTGATTTCTTTTTATCAAAGCTGACCAGATTCCACGCAGCTTCCTTATCAAAACCGGCCGAAACAGGAAGATGGTATTGTTGCAAAAGATCAACTATTTTTTCGGTTTTCTTCGGATCGAAACCTGTGAGTCTTTCTGAAACTTTGCAGGCAAATACGATTCCGACAGACACAGCCAAACCATGGGGTAATTTATTCAGAGTTTCTATTGCATGGGCCAGCGTATGTCCAAAATTTAAAATCCTTCTCGCATTGGTTTCCAGTTCATCCTGTGCAACTACATTAAGTTTAATGTTTACATTTTTTTGAACCAGCCGGGCAAATGCTCCGGGGTTATTTCCCAAATCTTCCAGCCTGTGGTTTTCGAGGTAATGAAACATTTCCGCATCTTTTATGCAGGCATGTTTGATAATTTCACCAAAACCACTCACCCATTCTTCGGAGGGCAATGATCTGAGAAGAGTGAAATCAAAAAATAAAGCATCGGGTTGACGAATAACACCAATCTGATTTTTTATTTGTCCGGAATCAACTCCGTTTTTTCCACCAATAGCTGCATCAACCATTGCCAGAACAGAAGTGGGGGCAAATGAAAACTTTAATCCTCTCAAATAAATAGAGGCCACAAATCCCGACAAATCCGTAACCACACCGCCACCTACACCAATAATGCGGTCATTTCTCCCGGCATCAATTTCATGCAATTCATCAATCACTCTGCCCACGGTTTCAAGATTCTTATTCTCCTCTCCCGCCGGAAAAATGATGGTATCACCTACCGGAAATATTTCAGCATGTGATTTATAAACATTTTCATCGGTAATAAAAATCAGCCTCTCGTTTGGATAATGAGCTTTGATTCTTTCTACAGAAAAATGATAATAACATTCCACAATCCCCGAGTCAATTGTTATTGATGACTCTTCCACTTTGTTACTCATTCATTATTTTGTTTTGATGATTGATACTTTCCATGTGAATCGCATCGAAGTATTTTGTAATAAAATCTTTACTCAAGCCCAGTTTTTCGCCTCTGGCAATGGCTTTACCCAAAATTTCATTCCAACGCTGGGTTTGTAATATGGTGATTTTATTTTCTTTCTTATAAATCCCAATCTTATCGGCGATCCTCATACGCTGGCTTACCAGGAGCATCAATTCATCATCCAGTTGATTGATTTGCTCACGAAGTGTTGCAAGGGCATTGAGAAATTCTTTTTCATGGCTTGTTTCATCTCTCCAGACAAGCGAGGACAACAGAGAGACGAGGGTATCCGCTGTAATTTGCTGGCGGGCATCGCTCCATGCATTATCAGGATCCGGATGAGATTCAATCATCAATCCGCCAAATCCCAGATCAATACTTTTCTGCGCCACAGAGTGAAGTCCTGTACGGTTTCCGCAAATATGTGAAGGGTCACAAAGGATCAGCATATCAGGATATCTCCTCTTCATCTCGATGGGCAGTTGCCACATCGGAGCATTTCTGAATTCTGTATGGCCATAACTTGAAAAGCCACGGTGGATCATTCCGATGTGCTTTATACCTGCTTTTTTAAGTCTTTCAATTCCGCCACACCAGAGTTCCAGATCAGGGTTAATCGGATTTTTAATCAGAACCGGAATGTCTGTTCCTTTCAAAGCATCACACACTTCCTGAACACTGAATGGATTTACAGTTGTACGTGCACCTATCCATACGACATCTACACCAAACTGGAGACAGTTTTCCACGTGCCGGGCTGTAGCCACTTCCACTGCAACCGGAAGGCCGGTAATTTGTCTTGCCTTTATCAACCATGGCAAAGCTTTCACACCAACTCCTTCAAACATGCCGGGTTTCGTTCTGGGTTTCCAGATTCCTGCCCTCATAATATCCACTTTACCGGTTTCTGCAAGATCCTTTGAAATCTTCAGAACCTGTTCCTCAGTTTCAGCGCTGCATGGGCCGCTGATAATAAGCGGGCGTTTTTTCCACTTGTCAAGAATAGACGGTTTCATAGACTCTGTTTCTGTTGTCATTGTTATGCTATTTAATGATTTTTTTTATTTTATTGGCACTTTCAATTAAAGTTCTCATGTATTCATAGTTGTCTTTTTCAAAACAACTACGGAATTTTTTTAATTGTGAAATATGTTCGTTCAATACATCCAACACATTTTCGCGGTTTTGCTGAAAAATAGGCAGCCACATATCAGGATTACTTTTTGCCAATCGCACTGTGCTTTCAAAACCGGCACTGGCCATTTCAAAAATGGCGCTGTCTTCCTTTTCTTTTTCAAGAACAGTATTTGCCAATGCAAAAGATGTGATATGTGAAATATGACTGACATAAGCCGCATGGAGATCGTGGGCATTAGTATCCATATAAACTATTCTCATTCCCAAAACTGAATAAACTTTTTCAACGGTTTTCAGGGCATCTGCATTCGATTTCTCCTTTTCGCAAATCACTACTGAATTTCCACTGAAACTATTTATGATGGCAGCTTCAGGACCGCTATATTCAGTTCCCCACATGGGATGGGTGGCCACAAAGCGATCTCTTCCCGGGTGGTTTTTAATCACCTCGCATATTTCCTTTTTAGTTGAACCAACATCCATAACAATTTGTTTATCAGTTTGATTCAAAATATACTCTATTTCGCTTAATGATTGGTCAACCGGAATTGACAGGATGATCAAATCAGAATTTTCAATTGCCTCTTCGAGGGATAAAACCTCATCCACAATTTTTCTCTCAATAGCTTTTTTAGCATGTTCAGGATCTTTTTCAACCCCAATAAATAAATCGCCCATTCCGGCTGCTCTCAATTTCAAAGCCATTGATCCTCCTATCAATCCTGTACCTATAATCGCTACTTTCATTTTATTAAACCTCCTGCATTTTTAATTATCCCGATTGCATTTTCGATTACGTCCTCTTTAGCGCAAAGGCTGATTCTGATAAATCTGTCACCCGTTGAGCCAAATATACCACCAGGTGTAATAAACACATTTGCCGATTCCAAAACTTTATCACTTAGTTCAAAAGCCGATTCATACCTATCCGGAATCTTTGCCCAGACAAACAAACCCGAACGGTTGGTTGCATATTTAGCACCAAGCAAATCCATTAACTGATACACCTTTTCCCTGCGCCTTCCATAAACTTTATTCACAGAATCATACCATTCTTTTCCCAGAGTTAATGCTTTGGCTGCTGCCAATTGCAAAGGCAAAAACATTCCGCTATCCATATTGCTTTTAAACTTCATCACCTCCGAAATTCTGTCTTCCCGGGCTAGGAGAAATCCAATCCTCCATCCTGCCATATTATGGCTTTTACTAAGCGAATTCAATTCAACAGCAACATCTTTGGCACCTTCAATACAAAAAATACTCAATGGATTATCATTCAGGATAAAACTGTAAGGATTGTCATGAACAATTAAAATCCCATGCCTTCTTCCGAATTCAATTATTTTTTGAAAAATATCTTTTGAACATTTGATACCTGTTGGCATGTGCGGGTAATTGATAAACATCAACTTAACATTGGATAATTCATGTTTTTCAATCAATTTAAAATCAGGCTCTCCTGTATCTTCCGAAATAGTATAAGGCAAAATTTCAGCCCCCGCAATCCGGGCAGCACTGGTATAAGTCGGGTATCCCGGATTGGGAATCAATACTGCATCTCCCGGATTAATATAAGTCATGCAAATGTGCATCAACCCTTCTTTGCTTCCCATCAGGGGAACAATTTCTTTTGCCGGATCCAGCTTCACACCATAATATTTCAAATACCAATTAGCAACAGCTTCTCTCAATAGAAGATGCCCCCGGTAGTTTTGATAACCATGCTGATTTGGTTTCAGGCTTTCTTCATAAAGTGTTTTTATTACAACCGGATGTGGGGGTTGGTCAGGACTGCCGATTCCCAAATTAATTACCTGCTTTCCATCTCTGTTCATCATTTCAATCTGACGGAGTTTGGTAGCAAAATAATATTCACTGACACCACTGAGCCGGTCAGATAATGCGACTTTCACCGGATTTTTTTCTTGGATCGGGAATGTTGTTTCCATTTGTTCAGGCATTTTTGTAGTTTTTTCCATCTGTATAAACTCCATAAACTTTTATGCTGGCTGTAACAGGTTTGATAGCCTCAAGGACGCAATGCCACCTGTCCAGGTTTGCAAATTCACAATCCACATGAAAAGCATATTTCCAATCGGTACCGGGAATAGGAAGAGATTGAACTTTTGTCATATTCACACCGCATTGGGCAATAGCTGTAAGAACCCTGGCAAGGGCGCCGGTGCTATGGTCGGTGACAAATACCATACTCGCCTTATTGGCAGTTTCGATAGTCTGTATCTTTTTCTGTAAAATCCAAAAACGGGTATAGTTGTGTCCGTTTGTCTGGATATTGGGCCTTATGATTTCCAGGTTAAATAATTGTGCAGCAAACTTTCCTGCAATAGCGGCGATATGTTTTGATTTTGTTTTGTGAACACGAAGCGCACTCAGCGCTGTATCTTCGGTAGAAACAATTTTCCAATCCTGTTTTTCCAAAAAATCGGCACATTGCAATAATGCCATTGGATGGGAATGTACTTCACGGATTTCATCAAACTGAACATCCGGATTCACCAAAAGGTTTTGGTCGATTTGGAGATAAACTTCGCCCGGGATGTATAAACCCGATTTTGCTATCAATCCATAGTTTGGTAAAATGCTTCCAACAATCGAGTTTTCAATAGCCATGACTCCGCCCTTGCATTCGGGGTCGGAACTTACATTTTGAACCACGTCAGAAAACCTGTCACAACAGATAAGATCTATATCTTCTCCGTAATGACGGATGGCTGCCAGGTGATGAAAACTACCCTCGTATCCCTGAATGGCGATTTTCTTTTTCATAATTAAAAAAAATCCCGGCCTTTTCAGCCGGGATTCTATTATCGTTATATTTTTTTATCTATCTGCTCACGACAAAGACATCCCGGCTATCACTAAAGTAAAAGCTAAAATAATAGTTGTAATAAAATCCGGTATGTGACTTTGGATTGACCATTGCGGAGCAAAATTAATAGACAATTTTTATTTTCTGCAAAAAAACTTTTTAAGTTGTCAAAAAAAAAACCGCTTGCTCAATGAGAAGCGGCCTTTTCAGATTGCCTTTCAAAATAACACAAAGGCTATTATAACAACTTTTTTATTTAGCTGTAGAATCAGTAGCTGGCTTTGCGCTTGAATCTGCTGCAGGAGCTGCGGTTGCTGAAGAGTCAGTAGTAGCGGGAGCTGCGGCTGCTGAATCAGTTGCCGGAGCTACGGCTGTAGAATCAGTTGAAGTTGAAGAAGAGCTTGCGCCACTGTTGCAAGCGAACAAGAAGGCAGAAACTGCCATAACTGCTAATAATTTTTTCATGTTTCTTAAAATTTAATAATTTTTGATTTACGTGATTTATATTCCGGAAACGAAAAAAGGTAACCCAATCAAAATAACTTTTTTCAAAATCTTTTTTGGGTTACTTTTCCAGCCTAATCGTATTAATGCATAGGCAGGTGAATACTTTTGATGATGAGAAGGCGCTGCTCAGAGGGTTATCAACCCATGATCCGTTGGCAATAGAAATGATATACAGGCAAAGTTTCGGGCCAATTCAATCTTTTGTAATAAAAAACAACGGATTTTCTGATGATGCCCGGGATGTGTTTCAGGAAGCTATGGTAATCCTGTTTGAAAATGCGCAATCGGAATCATTTGAATTAACGTGTCGTATCAGAACATACCTGTATTCAATTTGCCGTAGGCTGTGGCTGAAGAAAATTGAAAGAGAAAAGAGGTTTTATACGGGGAGTTTCGATACGCTGAATGAAATCGTACCGGTTGAGGATGACCTGGAGATGCATGAAAAGAAAGATGCCGATTTGCAATTAATGGATGAGGCGCTTGGAAAAATCGGAGAACCGTGCAAAAGTTTGTTGGAAGCATTTTATATTCAAAAAAAATCTATGCCTGAAATTGCAGAATCGTTTGGATATACAAATGCAGACAATGCGAAGACACAGAAGTATAAATGCCTCATGAGATTGAAAAAATTATTCTTTTCAAGATATAAAAACGAGGATTAAAGATGGAGCAGGATTTACTTTTATTGGATGCAATTGAAAGATACTACAGAGGAGAAATGAGCCATGAGGAAGCCGCTCAGTTTGAAGAGTTGCGCAAATCCAATGCTCATATAGATCAACTTGCAGTAGAACATATTTTTTTCCTTGAACAACTGGATAATCTTTCCAAAATTTCCAATTTAAAAAGCGTAATGAACAGTGTGGAAGATAAATTGGAATTGGAAGGTGCCATTAACTTTAAGAACAGCAAGTTAAAAGCAAAAGTCGTTCATATCTGGAAGCGTTACAAACGCACAATCTCTGTTGCAGCGGCCGCCGCGGTTTTAGTTTCAATTTTCACGGCAACCGGCGTTTCCTTCCTTTCACAAAATAAGAAATCAGCTCTGACCCCACTGGTTGACAACAAAATCAATCAGTTGGAAAATAAGCTCAATCAGATGGAAAGTAAGCTGAATCATGTGGCTTCCACAAAAACTCCCTTTACAGCTAACTTCCGGGCTACAGGTTTTCTCCTTGATGGAAGAGGATATGTGATCACAAATGCACATGTGGTAAGCAGAGCCAAAAATCTCATTGTTGAAAATCAGCAGGGCAATCAATATGCAGCCACCGCTGTTTACACAAATCCTATCACGGATTTAGCCATCTTAAAAATCACTGATTCTTCTTTCAAAAAGGTCAAGAGCATTCCATATAACCTTGCGAAGTCGGGTTCAAGCCTGGCTGAACAGATCTTTACTTTGGGATATCCGAGAGAAGATATTGTTTACAATCAGGGATATTTGAGTGCGACCACAGGATATTCAGGAGACACTTCCGCCTATCAGATCAGTATTTCTGTTAACCCCGGAAACAGTGGCGGCCCGGTTCTCGACAAGAAAGGAGAAGTAATTGGAATCATCAGCAGCAAAGAAACCAATGCCGATGGAGTGGTATTTGCTATCAAATCAAAAAGTATTATTGAAGCCGTGAAAGAAATGAAAGAGAAAACCGGCGACTCTATTCGCATCCCCAGCAACAACACCCTGAAAGGCCATTCAAGAGTGCAACAGATTGACTCTATTGAAAATTACATTTTCAAGGTTAAAGGGAATTAAATCTCTCTACCAAAGATTCTTTTCATACACACCGGCATCTATAAGTTCGTGAATGTCTTTTCTTACTATGGGTGCATCTTCTTTGTAGGTTACCCCAAACCATTTTGCATTTGTCGGAATTACCTCGATTGAACCTTTGCCCGAATGAATAAATTTATCGGCCACCAAAGGAATAAAAAATTCTGCTTTAAGATTCTCTCCGGATTGAGAAAGGAATTCCTGAAACTGTTCCTGAATGAACGGGAAAACCGTGGGATCAAACCCCCAAAAATTCATACTGACAGGTGTTTTGGCAGGTGTTTCAACGGGTGCATCATTGTCGAGATAAAATATTTTCCCGTCTTTCACCCAAACTTTCGTCCTTTCAGTAACGCCTACCAAATGGTGGTTTTCATCCACCTCACAAACGCCGCGGCTAACAGATCCGTAAGGAGAAACCGTGTTTCCCAATTCATAACCAATCAGGCAATATTTTTTGTGTGAAACACCATTTTTCAAAAATTCAGCGCTTTTTTCAAAAGCATCCCTTCCATAAAAATCATCAGCATTGATGACAGCAAAAGGTTCATGAATTACATTTTTTGCGCAAAGAACTGCATGAGCAGTTCCCCAGGGTTTCTGGCGCCCTTCAGGGATTTTGAAATCTCCGATAAACACATCCTGTTCCTGATTCACATATTCCGTTTTTACCCTGCCTTTTATCTTCGATTCAAAAAGTTTCATGAATGCCTCGCGGAATGAATCTCTCACAATAAAAACAATCTTTCCATAACCGCACTGGATGGCATCGTAAATTGAATAATCTATAATTGTTTCGCCGTTGGGACCAAAGGAATCCATTTGTTTTAATCCGCCATATCTGCTTCCCATGCCTGCCGCAAGAATCAATAACGTGGGCTTCATTAATTTAATTAATTTATATGAACAATTAATTTTGCCTGCGAAAATAAGCAAGAAAGTTTAATGAGTTCTTTCGATTACACTTCATTGTGGGAGAGGCCGCCGGTTATTGAAGAAATTATTCTGAAACAAAAAGAAAATTCTTTAATTCAAATAGATATCCTCAGGCTCGATTTGATCCATCCAATGCTTTCAGGAAATAAAATTTTCAAATTATCCTTATTTCTGAGTGATTGCCTTCAATCGAATCACAGGACATTGCTAACGTTTGGAGGAGCTCTCAGCAATCATCTTTCAGCAACTGCTTATGCATGTCGTACATTAGGGATAAAATGTATCGGACTGGTGCGTGGAGAGATTTTGAATTCTCCTACCCTGAAATATTGCCAAAAAATGGGAATGGAATTACACGGTATGGAACGGAGTGAATTCAGGAAAATTTCCGAACAAACAAATAATGATTTATTAATTTCAAAATATGGCCCGCATACTTTGGTCCCGTTAGGTGGATTTGGCAAAAAAGGTGCAAAGGGAGCAATGGATATAATGAACCTGGTACCAGAGAATACCTATAGCCATATCTGTACACCCGTCGGAAGCGGAACAACGCTCGCCGGACTTTTGCTAAAAAGCCGAAAGGAAACTATCGTTGCTTTTCCGGCGATAAAAAATATGTATGACATTCCGAAACGCATGTTGGAGATGGGAGTCCGTTCGTTGGATAAATTATCTGTGGTTTCCAATTATCATTTTGGCGGATTTGCCAAGAGAAATGACGAACTGATTAAATTTATAAATCAATTTTACCGGGATTACCAAATTCCTCTTGATATGGTTTATACTTCCAAAATGCTTTTCGGAGTAATCGACATGATTCAAAAAGGAGAATTCCCCCGCAGTAGCAAAATACTTTGTATCCATACCGGAGGTTTGCAGGGCAATCAGTCGCTTCCTGCCGGCACTCTTTGCTTCTGACTATTTTGTAAAAATGGAATCTTTTGTTTCTCCGCAATGCAACATCCCGCTCTTGTATATCGGATGCTTCTTGCCCAAATAAGGATTCATTATTTCACGGGTATTGCTTAGCCAGTCGGCACTCTGGTTATCGCCGAATGCCATCGGGCAATTTTGCCAATAAAGTTTTTCTCCTTCGTAGCCGATGATTTTAAGAAAAGGATAAAGGTTTTCAGAAACCATATAGAAATCATGCCTCATTTCCTGAAGGCTTTCTCCTGACGCTATGGGAGCTGTATTCGATTTAATGTCGCTCAATTGTTGTTGTGCGGTGGTCTTAATTGTGGAATCACCGTTACTGATCAGTTCATCCAAAGGCAAAGCATTTATTGATTTGATGAATTCACCGGCCTGTTTTTGGGCAGTGGCAGAATCATCATTGACAAATGCATCTTTCATCAACATGTAATTACTGATGGCAGAAGCCACCTTGGCATTAAACGACTGAGAGTGCTTTCCTGCTTTGATAGCAACAGGATCCGGATCTTTTTCTTTTGCACTGCCTCCCTTTTTAGAAAAGTACCGCCATGCAAAAACTACCACGATAACCAAAAAAATTATTCCTAAAAACCTTTTCATAAAATATTCCGATTAGATTCAAAACGAAGATATAAGAAACCTGTTTTCTAAAAAATCCTGTTAGTCTATCCCCACCAGTTCAATGTCAAAAATCAACTCCTTCCCTGCAAGATGATGATTTGCATCCAAAATAATCACATCTTCTTTGATTTCTTTCACCACAACCGGTATCGGCTGGCCTGAATTCCCGTTCAACTGCAATCTCATCCCTTCGGTAATTTCCATGGTATTGGGAATTTCTTTTCTTGGAAATTCAATAATGGCTTCCTCATTTATTTCGCCATAAGCATCTGCCGGCATAATTTTAATTGTCTTCTTTTCTCCCGGTTCCATTCCCGGAATTGCATCATCAAACCCTTTGATCATCTGGCCTGCTCCTACGGTAAATGAAAGTGGTTCTCTTCCAACACTGGAGTCAAATTGTTCACCATCTGTCAATTTACCTGTATAATGAACTTTTACCTTATCACCTTTTTTTGCTTTTGCCATTTTTCGGAATTTAATTTTTAATAAATAGGCGGACAAAATAAACCTTTTTGTACACCTATCCGATAAATCGTCGTTCAATTATAATAATTTTACGCTTTTTATAATTGGCCATATCGATATTCTTATTTTATGAAAAAATTACTCTTCCTGTCTCTTCTGATTGCACTTTCGCTTCCTTCATTATGTCAACAAAGGATTATAACCGGAGCTGAACGAATGAATCAATACCTTCCTTTGTTGAAGGGAAAAAGAATCGGATTATTTGCCAATCAGACCTCAATGGTCGGGAAGGTGCACCTCGTAGATATGTTGAAAAAATCGGGAATTCATATTCAGGTAATCTTTGGGCCT
Organism: Chitinophagaceae bacterium; assembly: GCA_017307735.1. Lineage (GTDB taxonomy): Bacteria > Bacteroidota > Bacteroidia > Chitinophagales > Chitinophagaceae > Ginsengibacter. The sequence continues at coordinate 64,607 of JAFKGR010000009.1, read as the reverse complement.
GAACATGGATTCAGAGGTACCGCTGACGCCGGAGAAAAAGTCGGAAACTATATCGATAAGCAAACCGGGATAAAGGTGATCAGTCTGTACGGCAGCAAACGCGCACCTTCTGCCGAAGATTTAAAAGATGTGGACATTCTCATTTATGATATTCAGGATGTTGGTGTACGCTTTTACACCTATATTTCTTCCATGCAGGAATTTATGGAAGCTGCTTTTGAAAACCACAAACCATTAATTATTTTGGACCGCCCGAATCCAAATGGTTTCTATGTAGATGGGCCGGTTTTAAAACCACAATTCAAAAGTTTTGTCGGAATGCAGCCTGTTCCGATCGTTTACGGAATGACCATTGGCGAATATGCAAAGATGTTAGTTGGGGAATCCTGGCTGAGCGTTACGGCCATGAATGCTTACAAACAATGGCATCCGGCAGGTAAAGGAAGTTTTAAACTTCGAATCATTAAAAATCTGAATTACGATCACAACAGCAAATATGTATTGCCGGTCAAACCTTCTCCTAATTTGCCGGATATCCAATCCATTTATTGGTACCCTTCCACTTGCTTTTTTGAAGGAACCACACTGAGTGAAGGAAGGGGAACAGAAAAACCATTTCAGATTTTTGGAGATCCTTCCCTCCCCGATAGTATGTTTTCATTCACACCCGGACCCCGCGAAGGAGCGATGAACAGCAAACACTATGGACAAAAATGTTACGGATGGAATCTCTCCGGGCCAAAAAATAAAGTTTTAAAAGAAATCAATAACCAGATCCAGATAAAATATATTCTGGAGGCCTATAAATTATTCCCGGACAAAGAAAATTTTTTCATCAAACCCAAATCAGGTGATATGAAAAAATCATTTTTTGATAAACTCGCGGGTAATGATGAGTTGTGGCAACAAATCAAAGATCAGAAATCAGAAAAAGAAATCAGAGAAAGCTGGCAACCGGACTTAGACCATTTTAAAAAGATCAGGAAGAAATATTTATTGTATAAGGATTTCGGTAAATGATGCATAGAGATTTAAAAATTGTATTTATGGGAACACCTGCTTTTGCAGTTCCCTCATTGGATCTTCTCAATAAAGATTTTAAGGTGGTGGCAGTAGTCACTGCTCCCGATAAGCCTGCAGGAAGAGGAATGAAAATGCATCAAAGCGATGTAAAAAAATATGCAACCGATCATAACATTCCCGTATTGCAGCCAACAAAGCTGAAGTCGCCTGAATTTCTTGAACAGTTAAAAAAAATCAATCCGGATATACAAGTGGTTGTTGCTTTCAGAATGTTGCCCGAAACAGTCTGGTCTTTGCCTCGTTTGGGCACAATTAATCTTCACGCTTCACTCCTGCCGCAATACCGCGGAGCTGCGCCCATTCACTGGGCAGTTATCAACGGAGAAAAAGAAACAGGTGTCACTACTTTCAAATTGAAACATGAAATAGATACCGGCAATATTCTGATGCAGGAAAAAGTAACCATCGGAGATGATGAAACCACCGGTGAATTACACGACAAGTTAATGACTATTGGAGCCGGGCTTTTATTGAAAACTGTGCATGGCATTTATGAAGGTACCATAAAAGATTCACCGCAATCAACGCTTACCGGCACTTTAAAATTAAAACCGGCGCCAAAAATTCATACTGAAGATTGCAAGGTAAATTGGGATCAACCCACCCGCCAGGTTTTTAATTTTATAAGAGGATTAAATCCATTTCCCGGAGCTTATACTTTTCTGAATGATGCAAGAATAAAAATCGGATCCGTTTCAAAGCAAATTGAAGATCCTAAATCCACCCCCGGCCAATTGAAAACAGATGGTAAATCATTCCTGAAATTTGCCACCGCTGATGGGTTTATCTCTGTTCTGACATTAAAGCCGGAAGGAAAAAGAGAAATGAGTATAGAAGATTTTCTGAGAGGAAGGAGAATCCTCTAATCTATATCTGCTTTTATTGCCGGCAAACTGATACGTCCTTCCGAAACAGTCATCTCCTCCGAAACTCCGGAATTTTCATCGTAATTATGAAGGATCATTTCAAAGGTTCCCTCTATTCTGTTATTGGCCAATGATGTAATATGAAGAAAACCGCTTCCGCGGATTACATCGCCATTATTCGTTTCCAGGTATGTTCCGAAAGCATCTTTTTCGGTGCCATTATTTTCCCCTTTCATATAAATAACACCCATTGCCAGACTGTCGTCGGTGATTCCGACAGACAGATCATAGTTACCTGCTTTACCACTAAAAGGCGACATCATAAACAGGATTTGTTTTTGGCTGTTCCGTTCATTCCCTATCATGCTAAAATAAGTCTGTCCCATCGACCTGATTGTTCCATAAGTAACGACACTGCTGTCGCCATTACCATTAAATGTAATTGTTTGTCCTCCGTACTTTATCGTTGCGGTCAGCGTATTAACCCCGGAAGTGTCAGTGCTCTTATCCTTGCTGCATGAAGCAAACAGAAATAGAATGGATAAAATAAATAATCCGGATTGCAGTTTTTTTAATGTGGTTCTCATATTTGTTAGTTTTAGGTGCACAATGTAAAAAAGAAAAACGTTAAATAAAAACCTCAGTCGGAATTTCACCCGAAAAATATTGAGATATAGATACTATGATTGTCTTCCGGTAGTCTTTGAAAAATAAAAAAATGGTTTAAACTGAACACACGACGCTTTTAGTTTGTCTTTAATCATGTAAAAAATATTTCCTGAACCAGGTAATCTGGCGCTTTGAATAGTGCCTTGTATTTTGTTTAATCAAAGAGATGGCTTTTTCCAGGTCTGTTTTTCCATCCAGATAATCAAACAATTCTTTGTATCCAACAGTTTGCAGGGAATTCAATTCCTTAAACTGATAAAGATTTTTTACTTCATCGAGCAATCCGGCATCCATCATTTGATCCACTCTCGAATCAATTCTTCTGTACAATTCTTTTCTCGGGATTTCAAGCCAGATTTTTCTGACATTAAATTCTCTGACTGCTATATTTTTTTTATGAAAATCAAGAATCGATTTTCCGGTTGTTAATTTAACAGCAAGTGCTCTCAATAGCCGGTGTGGATTTTGAATTTCACCCTCAGCAAAATACCTTGGGTCCAATTCCTTCAGTCTGGATTGTAACCAATCTATTCCATAACTCTTGAAATTTGTTTTAATTTCCTCTTCTGTTTTCGTATCCGTTTCAGGTATTTCGTCCAACCCTTCCAAAAAAGATCTGACATATAATCCCGTTCCTCCGGTCATTACAGCAATGTCATGTTCAATAAAAATTTCATTCAATTCATTCAGTGCATATTTTTCAAAAGAAGCAGCATTTACATTTTCAAATATAGAATGGGAATTTATAAAATGATGCTTCACCTCCGACAATTGCTGTTGAGAAGGCCTGGCAACTCCGATGTTTAATTCCTTATAACATTGACGGCTATCCGAAGAAATGATTTCAGTGTGTAACATTTTTGCGAGATCCACGGCAAATTGGGTCTTGCCCGAAGCTGTCGGACCGCAAATGACAATAACGGTTTTGGAGGATGGCATGGCTATCCTAAGAATATTTCTTATTCTCCTTCATCACCTGAATTTGGTTCCTCCGCCTCTCCCTCACTGGTGAATCCATCAGGCATAATTCCGGAATTGATATCATATTTTTCCTCAATCTCCGCCAGCTTTTCATTGATCAAACCCTTATTTCCATACTGGCTGGGGCCAATCCCTTCAGAACGTACACAAAAGGGATAATCTTTGAAATCTTCATCCTTATTGATATTAATGACTTCCAGGTGAAAAGTCCACTGCTTCTCAAAATCATACACGTAGATAAACTTTTGATTCGGGTCTTTTAATTCCGAACCAATGGTAGTATCAATCATGATCAGCGGTTCTGCCTTATACGGCATATCATACTTTTCAAGTACAATCTGGCGGCCCTTTTGCCAGTTGTCATTGCTTCTGTAAAAAGTAGCCTGATGTTTATTGTCAAATTCAAATGACTTTAATATAATTTCATGTAAGTCCCGGAATGTTTGTAAATGCCTGACCGCAACATCGCGATAAACACTATCATCATCTTCCCAATAAACTCTGAATTTTATGGCTGCCATAAGGCAAATTTAGTATTTACTTCCTTAAACAATCCGGTAAAATGAAATTACCTGAAAACCCATTCAACCTTCAACAAAATCCAATTTATAATAACGATCCTTCCCCTTAAATTTTAAACCCTTTTCAGAGTAATGCTAAAATTTAAATCTTTACTTCACTATCCTGAAACTCAGCATTTTTATGTTAACCATCAGGAAAATTACATCTGATTTGTTTTGGCGATACCCATCTCTGCCGCCACCTTTTTCATATACTGAAAAGCCTCTTCATATTTATTTGGAATAATTCCATCCAAAATTGCTTCTCTCACTGCTGTTTTAATTTTTCCAACCTCTTTCGATGGCGGAAGCCCGAATTCCTTCATAATAATTTCGCCTGTAATCGGAGGCTGCCAGTTGCGTAAATTATCTGCCTCCTCCACTTCTTTCAACCGTTTTTCCACCCATTCAAAATTGGCAAGATACCGTTGAACTTTCTGTTTGTTTTTACTTGTGATATCAGCTTTGCAAAGCATCATCAGGCTTTCGAGATCGTCTCCTGCATCTACCAGAAGCCGTCGAACAGCAGAATCCGTGATATTTTCTTTTGTCAGGCTGATGGGGCGCAGATGAAGTTCAACCATCTTTCTGACAAACCTCATGTTTTCATTCAACGGCAATTTCAATTGCGTAAATATTTTAGAAACCATCCTCCCCCCGACAACCTCATGTCCATGAAATGTCCAGCCTGTTCCTTTTTCAAAATTCTTTGTCACAGGCTTCGCAATGTCATGCATAATGGCGGCCCAACGCAACCAAAGGTTTTTCGTGTGTACACTAATGTTATCCAAAACCTGTAAGGTATGGTAAAAGTTGTCTTTATGCCCCAACCCGTCAATAAATTCTGTTCCGGCAAGCGCAGTCATCTGCGGGAAAATGATGGCAAGTAATCCGGAATCGAACATCAGTTTAAATCCAACAGATGGTTTTTCAGCCAACACCATTTTGTTGATTTCATCGATAACCCTTTCGCCACTGACGATTTTGATACGGTTCGCATTTCTTTTTATACTTTGAAAAGTTGAAGGATCAATTAAAAACTGCAATTGTGTTGCAAACCTGATTGCACGCATCATACGGAGAGGATCATCGATGAATGTCTGATCCGGATCGAGGGGCGTCCTGATAATTTTATTTGTAATATCTTTTAATCCATTCAGCGGATCGATAAGGGCGCCAAAATTATTTTTATCAAGATCTACCGCAAGTGTATTGATTGTAAAATCGCGCCTCATAATGTCTTCTTCAAACGTGGCAGATTCAACTTCAGGCTTGCGGCTTTGTGATTGGTAGCTTTCTTTTCTGGCTCCGACAAATTCAATATTGACAGGACTTCCCGAGTCCGAAACAATTTTTATCTGGGCTGTGCCGAAATTTTTAAAAAAACTGACCGGCGGTTTAGGATCAAAAAGAGCGGCTGTTTCTTTCGCCAGCCTGATGCCATCGCCCAGGCATACAATATCAATATCCTTGTCTTCACGGTTCAATATTTTATCTCTCACAAATCCACCAATCAGACGCACCGGAATTTGCAGGGAATCTGCGGCTTCTGATATCTTTTTGAACATAATTAATTCTTCGCCTGTAAATGAAATCATGGCGCAAAAATAACTATGATTTCATGGTAATATGAAACGTTACCATGCTTTAAATTTTAAAATTTCAGTTTTAATTAACCGGCATTAAAAAATCAGGAAGGTGTCCTAAAACAAACTGCACTTTGAAAGAACAAAGTGCAGTCTGTAAAAAATAGGATAACAATCAACCAAACTATTTTTTCGGATTCACGGTTACCGAACCAATCATCGTTGGATGAATGGTGCACAGATAATGAAAACTATTTCCCGGAACAGTATCCCATTGTCCGCCATTAGCTGTGATATCACCTGATGTCCATGCTTTAGTTGAATCGGTTACATTGTGATCTACAATATCTTTGTTGATCCACAAAATCGTATCTCCTGCATTGATGGTGATGTTGGCCGGCTGAAACTGCATTCCGCTGATCAGTACCGTATCCTTTTTAGGTCCGGCAGGAGCAGTGCCATTTTTGTTTCCACCGGAATTACACCCAGTGGTAATCGTTAAAAAAAACAAACCGGATAACGCTGCGAGCGTCCACAATCCTTTTTTCATTTTCTATTCTTATTTACTGTTTACTATTTTAGCCTGACTTTCTTTTGCCATTTTCAAATGTTCTTCAAGTAGCGGTGATACATCAACCAGCATCTTTTTGAGATCTGCATTTTGAATTTGCGGTATCAACACATTTTGAACCGCTGCAATGACGGCTTCATGAAAAGCAACTTCATTGTTGATATAGGCTGTGTCAAAATCGTGACCGCTCAATGCATTGAATTTTGCATCAGTGGCTTTTTCACCATCGAGCAGAGATTGAGTAACTGCATTGGTTTGAGGAGTAACACCCAACTTTTTGGCAAGTGCTGTTGCCTGTTGAATGATATTGTTATGATCTTTAATCATCGTTTTTGCAAAAGCAATCACATCAGGATTCCTGGATTTTTTAAGTGCCATTTCACCATAACGCACATCAATCTGGTTGGCAGTAACTGCTACAGATGCGCTTTCAGGATCGGTTAGTGTGGGTACGCTGGCTGCACTTGCATTCAATATTTTTGTCTGATCCTGTTTTGCCATTTCAAGATGTTGATTCAGCAAAGGGGAAACACTAGTAAGCAAATCCTTTAATTCCTTGTTGGTTGCATCAGGAATTAATTTGTCTTTAACCGATGCAATAACGGCTGCATGATAGGCCACTTCATTGTTGATGTAGGCAGTATCAAAATCATGACCGTTAAGGTTATTCAACCTGGCCATTACATCCTTTTCACCACTCAACAAAGATTGGGTTGTGGGATTATCCTGTGGTGTCACTCCCAATTTCTGAGCAAGGGCTGTTGCCTGATTGATGATGTTTTCATGATCTTTTTGCATTGTTTCTGCGAAAGCTTTGACATCGGGGTTTTGAGATTTTTGCAAAGCCAGTTTTGCATAATCAACATCAATCTGGTTTGCTTTAACCGCGATGGAGGCGATTTCCGGATCAGATAATTTTCCATTTCCGGAACAGGATGCCAAAACAGCAAGGGTCATGCCGGCCATCAAACCTGCAGCCCATCCTGAAATACTCTTAAGTACATTCATAGCATTTATGTTTTATTTATATTATAAAGCTGAGTAATATCGTCATCGTTTGGTTATTAAAAGAGATGTTAAAATAAAAAACCACTTACCTTTTCCAAACACGACGCCCTCATTGAAATCCAATCCTATCACCTGTTTTAAAGACATTTTCCTTCATAAAAAAATTCCGGAGATTTTTTTTTCAATTGCAGATTTTTCCCAAAAACAAATACTTTCTCAACTGATCAGGCACAAATTGAGAATTAAAAATTCTCCCTTTTTTTTGGTTTTAACCCCCGGGTCTTAAACACAAGAGACGAAATGGAAATTGAAATTGCAACCATCAATGACACTTCTCAATAAAATCATTTATCTCTGATTTTTTTTCATCCTGATTATTAACAATAAGTAAGCCATTCTGTTAAAAAAGAAATCTTTAGTTGAAATAATCATTCGAAATCAGGTGTGATTCGCGATCTTATAATCAGCTAAAACCTCCGGCAGTCGCGAATTTGGGAATGTTTTGTTGTAAGAAAAAAAATATGATTGAGAGTAAGTGAAAAAACCGGATGATAAAATTATCCTTTTTGTTACCACTTTAAATCAAGCACATTATTATCCGGATTTACATCTGCCATTCTTTTGGTCGGATCAATTTCTACCTTTTTCAGGTCAAATAATTTTCTGTCAATAAGAACATCGTAAGTGGGGTTTGTCCAATTCCACTCTTCATGGACAATTCTTTTTTCGCCCTTCTTTGCAGGCTTTCCTCCCAGCATCATATCCAACGGAATATAATCCATCTCTGAAGTGCTGTCTTTGAAAGTAAGTTTCAAATCAATGGGCATCGGCATCTGACCAATTCTTCTCAGCCGGATTATGGTTTTTCCATTGGCCTCCCAGAGGCTGTCAATTCCATAATCTATGGTTTTGATGGTATTGATCCAATATTCCTTGTACCAATTCAGTTGAAGCCCGCTCACATCTTTGGCAACTTTTACGAAATCACCAGGCTTCGGATGTTTGAATCTCCATTTGTTGTAATAGGCCAGCATAATCCGATCTCTCACCGAATCACCAACGATATAACCAAGCTGTTCCAAAAACATTTCACCTTTCGAATAGGCATTGATGCTGTATCCGAAATTGGTATTGTAATGATCAGAAAAAGTCGCCATGGGTTCTGCAAGGCCTGTTTTCATCAGCGCAAAATATCCACGATATGCTGATGCATGATTGACAGGTAATGGCTGATCTGTTTTATAAGTTCTTGTTACTTTTTCATAATAAGAAGAAACTTCACCTTCTGCCCAACTGGTAAATCCTTCGTCCATCCACGGGTGTTGTGCTTCATCGGTTGCCATCATCATCTGATACCAGCTATGCATCCACTCATGAAATACGGTACCCAGGCCGGGACCTTTGAGAAGTGTTGCCATCGGGTATTCCATTCCCCCGTCACCTCCCTGAATAAATGAATAAACGGGATAAGGATATTTTCCAAATCTTTTATTCAGATATGGAAGTACGGTGTATGCGGCGTCCGCTACTTTTTCCCAGAGCTTATCATTTGCAGAATCTTTCTTTTTATAAATAATATTCAACATCACCCCTTCCCGGTTTCTTACCAGATGCTCATAATCCGGATCGGCTGCCCAAACAAAATCGTGTACATTTTTTCCAACAAAATGCCACATCCTGTTTTGCCCCGAAACAGGTTTCAATGCAGTACCCGGCCTGTCATAACCCCAGCCGATTGCAGCCGCATTTTGCAAAACTCCGGTTGCACCAATTTTATAGTTTTTATCAAGCGTAATCTTCACATCAAAATTTCCCCACACTCCGTAAAACTCACGTGCCACATACTGTGCAGTGTGCCATCCTTCATTGTCATATTCACAAAGTTTGGGGTACCATTGAGACATACTGTATCGCACGCCTTCTGCATTGTCACGCCCGCTGCGCCTGATCTGAATGGGAACCTGTGCTTCAAAAACCACTTCAAAATTCACGGTTGTTTTTGACAAAATCGGTTTGGTCAAATCCACTTCCAGAATGGTTTCATGAAGTTTGACCGGTTGTTCCACTCCATTCATTTTAAGGCTGATTATTTTCTGGTAACCTTCTTCGGATGGAGAAAGTTTTGATATCCTGTCTGTAACACGGCTGTCCCAATCCGGTGATCCGAATATTTTTATTTTTCCCAATTCCCTGCTTCTCACATCCATTTCGCTTCCCGGTTGAAAAGCATTCCAGTATAAATGGAAAAAAACCTTATCCAGCTTATCAAAAGAATTATTGGTGTAGGCAATCTTTTCAGTACCCTTCACAATGTTGGTCTGCACATTCAGGTTCACATCCATCACATAATTTACGTGTTGTTGCCAATAACCATATTGTGCAAATCCAAAAAACGGCAATAAAGAAATGGCAATAAACAGGAAATACTTCTTCATGTTGTAAAATTTCAATTTAAATCTGATCTGAATTCTTAAAATAATAAGAATCGATTTTCCAATTCTCAATCTTCCGCATTCCTTTGCGGTTTGTTTCCTTCTACGACGATGACAATTTCGCCCTTAATATTTTTATTCTCAAAATATTTGTAAACTTCTTCAATCGTTCCTCTGATATTTTCTTCAAATATTTTTGTCAATTCCCTGCTCACGCTGCATTGCCTGTCTTTGCCAAATACCAGGCTAAAATCCGCGAGTGTTTTCAACAACCTGAAAGGGCTTTCATAAAAAATCATTGTCCGGCTTTCGTTTACAACAGAATTTAAAAACGTCTGTCTCCCTTTTTTTACAGGTAAAAAACCTTCAAAGCAAAAACGATTCGAAGGAATTCCACTATTAATCAACGCCGGAACAAAAGCAGTTGCGCCCGGCAAGCATTCTACTTTAATATGCTGACGGATACATTCCCTCACCAGCATGAACGCAGGGTCACTGATCCCCGGCGTACCGGCATCGGTAATCATGGCCATATTTTCTCCTGAGCCAAGTCTCTTTACCAATTCATCTGTAACCTGATGTTCATTGTGCTGATGATAGGCCATCAGTCTGATTTCGATTTCGTAATGTTTGAGAAGTTTCCCCGAATTGCGTGTATCTTCAGCGAGAATTAGATCTACTTTTTTTAAAACGTCAAGCGCCCTCAATGTAATGTCTGCCAAATTGCCGATGGGAGTTGGTACAATGTAAAGCATGACTTCAGGTTTTAATCTTCCTGAACAATGCGGATTTCAGCATATTCCATCACCTGATTGGCAAGCAGCTTCTTCACAGCATCCTGTGCTGATTTTTCGGCTTCCTCTCTGGTACTGTCAGGAAAAAATAACCGGATATGTTTACCAATCCGAACATCTTTCACACCTTTTATATCCAACTTTTCCAACCCCCCAAGAACCGCCTTGCCGGCAGGGTCAAGTAAATCTTTCAGAAGCATGATGTCTATTTCAGCTATGAACATTCTTTTGATATTTTTTGTTTAAAACCAGGGAAATAATTACATAAAAAAGAAAAACTATCGGAACCGCAAGCCATTTAAACAGGATTGCGGAAATAACAGCAATCACCAGAAGTATGACCAGATCCAATTTCTCTTTGATTTTAAAATTAGTGAATTTAAGTGCCATCATGCGATGTTCACTCACCATCAGATAACTAAGAATAACAATGCACAGATACAAAATCCATTTGTTTGTAATAAATGAGCTGAAAACCGGATAATCTCCAAAATGAATAATTAATGGCAAAGATGCTACAAGAAGCGCTGCCGCCGGAGTGGGTACACCCTTAAATGAAGTCTTCTGATCTTCGGCCAGATTGAATTTGCCCAATCTGTAAGCCGCAGCACAGGCAATAACAATCGCGGGCCAGAGGTACACAAGGGAAACATCAAGCCCGTGTGGTTCCTTTGCATAGCTCATCCGCAACAACTGGTAAATAATTACCGCCGGCGCCACACCAAAGCTTACCACATCACTCAAAGAATCCAGTTGCTTACCCAATTCACTTGATGCTTTGAGCAGGCGCGAAATAAATCCATCAAAGAAGTCAAAAACAGCAGCGATAAAAATACAAATACCTGCCAGCGCCAGCCGTTCGGGAATATTAAAACTACTGACCATCTGATCGTCCTGCGTAATGTAAATAGCCTCGGTCTGCAAAGCAAATATGATTGCTATAACTCCTGTAAAAAGATTCAGAAGAGTAAACAGATTGGGAATGAGTTTCATTTCTTTCACAAAATACTTCCTATTTCTTACTCATTAAGGTTTCGATTTCTTCCGCCGTAATGGGAATGCTCTTCATCAGGTCTTTATTTCCCGATTTTGTAATCCAATAATTGTTTTCTATACGGATTCCCATCTTTTCTTCTTCAATATATATTCCCGGTTCAATAGTAAATACCATCCCGGTTTTTACGGCTTCTGTTTTTGTTCCCAGATCATGCACATCTACACCGAGGTGATGTGAAATACCATGATAGAGATATTTACGGTATGCTCTGTTTTTGGGATCTTCATTTTTCACATCTGTCTTAGTCAGCAATCCGATTTTCTGGAAAAGAGCCGTGGCTTTATCACCCACTTTTGAATGATATTCATTTACTGTTATTCCCGGTTTCAAAATGGAAGCACAGTACCTGTGCAGTTCGAGACATGCATTGTAAACTTCCTTTTGCCTCCTGGAAAATTTACCATTGACCGGCACTGTTCGCGTGAGGTCGGCATTGTAATGACCGTAACAAGCACCAAAATCCATCAATATCAAATCGCCGTTTTTACATTCTTTATTGTTATTCACATAATGCAGAATCCGGGCGTTGTCACCACTTGCAATAATACTTCCATAAGCCGGGCCATCAGCACGGTTTGAAATAAAGTATTTCCAGATTTCTCCTTCGATTTCATATTCCATTACACCCGGATGAATAAAGCCGAGCAGATGGCGAAAAGTTTTTTCGGTGATGTCCATTGCTTTGCTCATTACTTCCACTTCGTAAGCTGTTTTGATCTCTCTGAGTTCGCGCATGAGCTTTGCACTTCTTCTGTATTGATGCCCGGGAAAACGGTTTTTCAAATAATGTGCGTACCGGTAATCCCTCGTTTCAATTTCACTCGACTTTCTGTCATTTTCATTTGTATTGAGATAAATGGTATCTGCCAGATGAATCCACACCTGCAGATAAGATTCGAGTTCATCAAGCCAGATAATATTTTTGATTCCTGAGATATTTTCTGCTTCATTTTTCCGGAGGCGGAATCCGTTCCATTTTTCTTTCAACTCATTGGGCCTGGTCAGAACCAACACTTCCCTGAAATCTTTATCCGGATTATCCGGGAAAAGAACCACCATGGTATCTTCCTGATATATACCGCACAACCAAAATAAATCTGCATTTTGAACAAACGGATAAATGGCATCTCCATTCAATGGCATTTCATCATTACTGTTAAAAATTGCTATGGAGTTGGGCTCCATCCTGGCTACAAAACGTTTTCGGTTTTCAATAAATAATTTTGGATTGAGTGGAAGATTACGCATGAGATTTGTTTTAAAATCGCAAGATACAAGATTAATTTTTTCTCATTTTATCCCGGGGTATATGTAATCAATACATGAAAATTCTAAAAAGTTTTCAAAGGATCTAATCATTTGAAAAAGTAATAAGATATTATTTACTCTTCTAAGAAAAGGGTTAGAGATAAAAAACCGTTTTCAATATTTCTTAAAACGAATGAACAGTTATCAGGCTCTGTTCCACTTTTTTGTAAGGTAATTGTATATCTATCTTCGTAAAAACCAAAAAACCTTTCATGTCAGTCCCAACTATTATGTTCATGCCCAAAAACCTTTTACACGCGATTGGTATATCATCCGCAGGAAAAATTCATTATCAGCTATCTCCGGAAGAATTGATTAAACAAACAGTGGAAAGAAATGAGGGCCGTATTAGTGAAAGAGGTGCTTTGGTCATCAACACCGGAAAATTTACAGGACGCAGCCCAAAGGATAAATTCATTGTCAAAGACAGGATTACAGAAAAAGCAGTTGACTGGAATGACATCAATCAGCCTTTTGAAGAAAAACATTTTGAAAATATTCTGAAGAAAATGATTGCTAGCCTCACTGACAAAGAAATCTGGGTTCGCGATTGTTACGCATGTGCTGATCCCGCCTTCCGTTTAAAAATAAGGATCGTGAATGAAGAGCCTTCGGGCAATTTGTTTGCATATAATATGTTCCTGCGTCCGGAAGAAAAAGATTTAGAGAATTTTAAGGCCGACTGGAGTATTCTCCATATTCCGTCCTTCCTTGCCGATCCTGAAACAGACGGCACCCGGCAGGGAAATTTCACTTTAGTCAGTTTCTCAAAAAAGATGATTCTGATCGGTGGATCAAAATACACGGGGGAAGTAAAGAAAGGGGTATTCTCCATTCTGAACTTTATTCTTCCTCATCAAAAAGGTATTTTGAGCATGCACTGCTCAGCAAGTGTGGGAGATAAAAACGATACCGCCTTGTTTTTTGGTTTGAGCGGTACAGGGAAGACTACGCTGAGTGCAGATCCGTCGAGAAAACTGATCGGAGATGATGAGCATGGATGGACAGATAATTCCGTTTTCAATTTCGAAGGCGGGTGTTATGCAAAAACGATTGATCTGAATCCTGAAAAGGAACCGGATATATATAATGCAATCCGCCCGGGGGCTTTGGTAGAAAATGTTACCTTTTTTAAAGGAACAAATAGAATTGACTTTTCCAGTAAAAAAATTACCGAAAATACAAGAGTAAGCTATCCGATTTCATTTATTGATCATGCACTCATCCCCTCTATCGGCCCGTTGCCAAAAAATATTTTTCTGCTTACCTGCGATGCGTATGGAATTTTGCCACCGCTCAGCAAACTGAATACCGAACAGGCGATGTATCAGTTTATCTCGGGATACACAGCCAAAATTGCGGGTACCGAAGAAGGAATTAACGAACCTAAACCCGTGTTCAGCGCATGTTTTGGCGCTCCATTCCTCCCCTTACATCCGATTGAATATGCAGATATGCTGGGAAAGAATATTGAGAAACATCAGGTAAATGTTTGGATGGTCAATACCGGGTGGAGCGGCGGTTCATACGGTGTGGGTAGCAGAATAAAACTTTCTTATACGCGCGCCATGATTGCGGCTGCCCTAAGTGGCAAATTGGAAAATGTTCCGTGCAAGCCCCATCCTGTTTTTGGAATCATGATGATTCAGGAATGTCCGGGTGTCCCTTCCGAAATTCTGGACCCGCGAGATACATGGGCCGACAAAAATGAACATGATAAAAAGGCAAAGGATCTTGCACACTTGTTTATCAGGAACTTTGAAAAGTTTAAAGCACATGCTTCCAAAGCCGTTTTAGATGCCGGGCCACGGGTCTGAAATATTTATCTCAAATCTTCACCTTATTTGGCTTTCTTTTTGAATCGGTTGTTCAGGCAATAAAAATCGATAAGGACAGAGATTTATAAAAATATAATTTCATGAAAATGGAACCGAGTTGGATAGAAGAACATCGGGTTAAGTTATTGGCAACAGAAAATGTAACCCACGATGTAAAAAGGTTTACACTTAGTAAACCAGAATCCTATCCTTTCAAACCCGGACAGGCAACAGACATAGTCATCAATCTTCCCGGATGGAAGAATGTGCGAAAACCCTTTACGTTTACAGGCCTCAATGATTGGGATTATCTTGAATTTACCATTAAAATTTATCCGGAACACAAAGGGATCACAGATCAGTTGAGCAAATTAAAACCCGGCACAGAACTGATCCTGCATGATGTTTTCGGCTCAATTCAGTATAAGGGAGAAGGTATATTCATCGCAGGCGGTGCCGGAGTTACTCCGTTTATTTCTATTTTTCGTCAGCTTTATAAAGATGGAATGGTTGGGAACAATGAGCTTTTCTTTTCCAATAAAACATCTGCGGATATTATTTTGAAAGATGAATTTGAAAAAATGCTGGGAAGAAATTTTATCAATACGCTGACAAGGGAAAAAACTTCCCGGTACGAAAATTCACGGATTGATAAAAACTATCTCAGGAGGAGAATAACGGATTTTTCAAAATATTTTTATGTGTGCGGCCCTAATGCTATGATAGACAGTATTTGTGAAAGCCTTCAGGAATTGGGCGTTGATAAAAACAAACTCGTATTTGACAGATTCTAATCAAAAAAAATGAAATCATTTCTCTCAACGAAAAAATAAACGATTCACAGATGGCAATACAATTTCATCGTTTTTTAAAATGAAGATCGCGTACACAAAGACCTTCCTTTTAAAAATCCATTTTTTTTCAATGACATAGTTTTTTAAAAGTAATGGCGGTAGCAATTTCTTTAAAAATCCAAAAAATAAAAAGGGAAAATAAAATTCCAGGAAAATTCTGATCAATCGTAAATCCTTTTCAGTATTGTGCATTCCGGGGTTCAATCAATTTGAAGAATTGCCGAACTCATAAAAAATAATCAAATCTCCGTTTTGTTCTGTCAGATTTGAATCTTTTATTTCCTACCTTTGAGCGCTTTAAAAAAATGGTCCCGTGACCGAGTGGTTAGGTAGAGCTCTGCAAAAGCTTCCACAGCAGTTCGAATCTGCTCGGGACCTCAAACCCAACAGGTCCTGCATCCTGCGGCTTCGGTTTTTCCCACTACTTTTCTTTTGAGTTATACACAATTAAGCCTCTCACCGGTGAAGCTTTATATACCATTATTACCTCATTTGCCCTATTTTTGCCGTCCAAAAAAATTCAGTACTAAAACACTTTTATGAACAATCTGGTTTACTTAGCGCCGGTAATGGCTGTGATCGGGCTTATTTTTACTTTCCTGAAATATGTTTGGGTAGGGAAGCAGGATGCAGGGAATGACAAGATGAAAGAAATCAGCAGTCATATTGCCAACGGCGCTATGGCCTTTCTGAAATCTGAATATCGGGTTATCTCATATTTTGTCATCATAGTTGCCATTCTCCTTGGCGTTATGGGAGCAAGCAATCCCCATAACCACTGGTCAATTGCAATTGCATTTATTTCAGGTGGGCTTTTCAGCGCATGTGCAGGTTTCATCGGAATGAAGGTGGCCACCAAAGCCAATGTGAGAACAGCTCATGCCGCAAGATCCAGTCTGGCCAAGGCATTGAAGGTTTCTTTTGCCGGAGGTAGTGTAATGGGTTTTGGAGTGACGGGTTTGGCGGTGCTTGGACTTAGTGGATTATTTATCATTTTAAAAGCAATTTTCGCACCCGAAGCTGCTGCCAACAGCGCAGAGATGGAACGCACCATTGAAGTATTGACAGGATTCAGCCTGGGCGCTGAAAGTATCGCACTTTTTGCACGTGTGGGCGGAGGTATTTATACAAAAGCCGCAGATGTGGGTGCCGATCTGGTTGGTAAAGTAGAAGCCGGCATTCCGGAAGATGATCCCCGCAATCCAGCTACCATTGCCGACAATGTGGGTGACAACGTAGGTGATGTGGCAGGTATGGGCGCAGACCTTTTCGGGTCTTATGTGGCTACCATTTTGGCAACGATGGTTTTAGGACGTGAAACACTTTCTTCTGATGCTTTCGGAGGAATGGGTCCGATTCTTTTACCAATGGTAATTGCAGGTGTGGGAATTATTTTTTCAATGGTTGGTAGCTTTTTTGTAAAAATATCTGAAAGTGCAAGTCTGAATACATCGGTTGTTCAAAAAGCCCTCAACTTAGGAAACTGGGGCGCCATTGTTTTAATGGCAATTGTCAGTTTCTTTATCGTCAACTGGATTCTCCCGGACTCAGAATTAACTTTGAGAGGTCATCATTTTACAAAATACGGAGTTTACGGAGCCATCATTACAGGTTTGGTCGTCGGAACTTTGATGAGCTTTTTTACAGAATATTTTACAGCGATCGGCAAACGTCCGGTAAACAGTATTGTCCGCCAGAGCGCTACCGGTCACGCCACCAATATCATCGGGGGTATTGCTGTAGGAATGGAAAGTACAGCTTCGCTGATGATAGTTTTGTCTGCAGGTATTTATTTCTCTTATTTCTTTGCAGGCCTTTACGGCGTTGCCATTGCTTCGGCAGGAATGATGGCTACCACCGCAATGCAATTGGCAATCGACGCATTCGGACCAATCGCAGACAATGCCGGCGGCATTGCCGAGATGTCTGAATTGCCGAAAGAAGTACGTGAGAAAACAGATATTCTGGATGCTGTCGGAAATACAACTGCCGCCACCGGCAAAGGATTTGCCATTGCATCAGCCGCATTGACATCACTCGCACTTTTCGCAGCATTTGTTGGCATTGCAAAAATTGATGGCATTGACATTTACAGGGCGCCGGTTTTAGCCGGTCTGTTTGTAGGAGCGATGATCCCTTACATATTTTCATCACTGGCAATCCGTGCAGTTGGGCAGGCTGCCATGTCGATGGTGGAAGAAGTGAGAAGGCAATTCCGTACTATACCCGGAATATTGGAAGGAACAGGCAAACCTGAATACGAGAAATGTGTGGCCATCAGTACCGATGCTTCTATTAAAAAAATGTTAGGCCCCGGCGCGATTGCATTTGCAGCGCCATTATTTATCGGATTTGTTTTTGGCCCAGAAGTATTGGGTGGATTTCTCGCCGGTGCAACAGCAAGTGGCGTACTTCTCGGTATTTTCCAGAACAATGCCGGAGGCGCATGGGACAATGCAAAAAAATCTTTTGAAAAAGGAGCTGTCATCAATAACGAAACTCACTACAAAGGAAGTGAACCTCACAAAGCATCAGTAACCGGTGATACTGTCGGCGATCCGTTTAAGGATACCAGCGGTCCAAGTATGAATATCCTCATCAAATTAATGAGCATTATTTCTTTGGTTATTGCACCAACATTGGCAACCATGTTTCACGGTTCGATAATCAATGAAAGACAAGATAAAATTGAAAGTCTGGAAAAAATGCAGAAAGAAGTATCCATGCAAGGCAGCGATATCTGGCAATTGCAATATGGTAGCAGTGATAAGGCAGTCCAGAATACCATTGCTGATTTTATCAAACAACTGACCAATGACGGCCTGATTAATTCTTCCTCATTTTCATTGGCTGTCCAGGACGGAATTTTATTTATTGACGGCAAACAACAAAGCCAGGCAGTGATGAATAAATATGCCGGCTTTATTAAAAGTTCGGGTAATTTCATTACCAAACAAACCAAACCGTAAGCATTAATTTATAAAAAGAATTTCAAGTTTAAATCCCGGTAGCAATGCCGGGATTTTTTTGCGTAGAAAAAAGGAAATAATAATAATGCCGGTTTTGAATCAAAAGAGATGGTAAACTTCTGTTCTTTTCCTTCTCAAAAACTATCGTCGGATACTTATCTCATCTGCTGAGGTTGAACGATAAATTAGCTGAAAGAAAATGAAGGATTTTACTGGCCTTAATCCAAAAACAATTGAATGTGCAATAAGCAAACCGGCATTGAAGAAATTCTACATCTGCACACCTCTGGACTCTCGTCCGAGGGAAATTACAACGATTGCAAGAACAAAAACCGAAGCAGCGAGAAATTCCATTGCAACAGAATAGCTCAGTGCTTTTGCCATTACGGCTTCGACATAAGCAACGCCGGATGCTACAAGGACTCCCAATTGATATGCAAATCCGGGAAAAAATCCGCGCAACGACCCCGGCGACAACTCATTGATATGTGCAGGAATCACTCCCCACGCACCCTGAACCATAAACTGCATTCCAAAAGCGCCGAGCGACAAAGCAATCATACCGGCATCATTTACCCAAAACGGAATCATCAGCAAACCCAGGACCGAAGCGATGATCATCGATCTCCTGCGTCCCCATTTATCAGAAAAATGGCCAAAGAAAAGTCCGCCGAAAATAGCGCCTACCATTGAAATCATCGCTACAATGCTTGTTCCATGAACATCAAAATGACGCTGCTCCTGAAGGAAAGTAGGATACATATCCTGTGTGCCATGCGACATCAGGTTCATAATAGACATCAGGATCACCAGATACACAAACAGCTTCCAATGCTTTTTTACCGTCTTTCCATATTCTTTCCAGTTGGCCGACTTTGACTTCTTCCAGGCCTCTGTTTCCTTCACCCTTGAACGGATAAACAATGTTACCAATGCAGGAATTCCTCCGATAAAAAACATAACTCTCCATCCAAAATGTGGAAAAACCAGATAATAAACTGCTGCCGCGATCAGGAACCCGACGGCATATCCTTCCTGCAAAAGTCCCGACAAAAAGCCACGCTTTTTTACCGATACAGATTCCATCACCAGTGAAGCCCCTACTCCCCACTCGCCTCCCATCCCGATTCCGTAAAGCAATCGTAAGAAAAGAAAAGTTGAATACCCTGGAGCAAATCCGCAAAGCACTTCGATCAATGAATAAAAAGCAATGCTTATCATCAGGGGAAGCCTGCGCCCGTATTTATCAGCCATCAATCCAAAAATAAAAGCACCTATCGGCCGCGTTGAAAGTGTAGCCGTAATTGTTAGAGCCATTTCAGGAATTGATTTGTCAAAATCTTTGGCGATAGCTCCCAAAACAAAGGTGACAATAAAAAAGTCGAACGCATCCAATGTCCAACCCAGAAAACCAGCCAGCACAGCATTCCTGCTGTCTTTTCGCTGCTGCAAAATATCATTCGTCATTCAAGTCGAATTATGTTATCAAAGATATGTTCTTTGACATCTTTGCGAAATGACGGTTCTTATTAATGGTTACACTGAAAAAAAAATAAAATGTTTTTCGTAAAACATTCAAAATTTATAAAAGGAAATATGGGAATTTGGTGCCTGCAAAACCGTTATAAAATTATTTTATCCTGCTCAAAACCGAAAGAATTTCCGTTGATTAATCAATGATTAAAACATACCCCATTCAAAGAATCTGAAAGGATTTGGAAAGTGCAATATTATTTTTTGATAAGTTTGGCTTAAAATTGCACCTGAAAAAGTATTTCAAATACAGTTTATAAAAAAAAGATCAATGAAAAAATTATTACTTGCCGTTTTTGTGGCATCGTTTGCTACCGCCTGCAATCATAATCCTCAGGGTACCGGAGATGAGATTCTTATGCGACAAGAAAGAAAAGACAATGCTATTGAATACCAGAAAGATTCCATTACAGAGAAAGATATTCCGGGAGCTAATCCGGGCTTCACTTCAGAAAGTGCAACAAAACCGGCAACTGCAGATTCCACTTCTGCTAAATAGGCCGGCACTTACACAAGATTTTAAAAATCAAAAAGGCAGGTTCCTTACATTTTACCTGCCTTCATTATTTGTTTGAATCCTCTTCTATTCCTGCGTATCCGCGGATTCTTTTAAAATTATTCTTACAGATATAATTCCATAATTGTATTTGAACTATTTCCATAAAAATGCCCACAGGGTTTAAAAGTCATAAATCTTATCGAAACACATGATTCGTTTTGTAACAACTAATTTTATTTTTCGGGTTAAAACACAATAAACAATCAGGGGTGCCTGAAGCACAATCTGTTTTTTTATTTAGACAGGAAAAAATATTTACAGGAATTAACTCTTAAAACTAAAACATTAGGAATTAGTTCAAATGATCAAAATTCGTTCCATCCAAAAGAATTTTTCATGAAACCGGCTTCCCAATCTGTGAATGAAAAAAATCACAGATGCTCTTTGGCCCACATAATCATCAGTTCATTGCAGTCAGAATTCCATGCCTTTTGATAAAGATTTCTGACAACTTCAAGCCACTTTTGTTTGCGGTTATTTTTATCACCCACGTCTTCCTCTCCTCCATTTGCTTTATAATCTTCACGTGTGGTGCTCGCAATTCTGGCATATTGACCGGTTTGCACCTTCAGGTCATCATTCGTTATTCGCAAATAAAAATCAAGTTGTACTGGCGTACATGTTTTATCCGCAGGCCACATAGAACTGTCTTTTATGTAAACTGTCACACCATCTTTAAAAACATAGGGTTCCTGAAAATCTTTGGTGTATTGGTCTTCATACACAACACCTTTCACCGGAAATTGAGCGCCAGACTGGTTAATGATCCAGTTGAGAATTTTAAAAGTATAAACCGTATCCAGGCTTTGTTTCACTTCCCAACTGGTAGTTGCTGCCCACATCGCAAGTTTTTCAGGAGAGGGATTTAATAAAAATACCTTTCCTGTTTTGGGTTGATGTGTATATAAATCTGTTCCCGTCCGGTATTCATACAATTTGACCGGATACCCTTCCCACCCGGGAATGGTATCGGTGGTGTATAAAAGTTTTTGCACCATGTAGGCATGGCTCAGTACCTCTTTCGATTTCTCTATCAGAACGGGAAGTTCCTTTTTCAAAACTTTTTTGGGGATCCTCTTCTGTGCATTAACTGAAAAAGAAAAAATAATAACCAGTAAGAACAAAAAAGTCTTTTGCATAGGCAATGTTAAACAGAACGAAAAAAAATATTTATGAATTCAAAAAAAAACAAAAGATTACCCGACCACTTTTTTCTTCAAAGTATTCAATATTTCTTTCTTTACACCTGCACCCAGTCCATTTCCCGAAGGCAGGGAAATCTCTCCCGATTTACCATAAACTATTCCACCAGCCACCGGCTCTTCTGTAAACATCAGCGGTGTATCAAAATCAAAATAGTGCACATTGCTGCTTGTCATTGCCAAATGTGCATTGGCGGTCATGGCGATTTTTGATTCCATAAAACCCCCGATCTGCATTTCCATACCCGCTTTTTCCGCGAGGTTAATAATTTTCAATGCACCAAAGATTCCTGAAGATTTTCCAAGTTTCAGATTGAACATGTCGCACGATTTCAGATTGATTAATCTTTCAGCATCATGCGCATTATAACAACTTTCATCGGCCATTACTTTTACCTTACTCCTTTTTCTGACAGTTTTCAGATTCATAAAATTCCATCTCGGGATCGGTTCCTCACAATACTGAATTCCCAAATCCGCAATACCATTAAGAACCTTGATCGCATCTTTCACATTCCATCCCTGATTGGCATCCACCCGGATTTTAATTTTCTTTCCAAGCGCTTTCCTTATCGCTTTCATTCTGGCAATATCGGTTTCGGCATCTCCTCCAAGCTTAACCTTGATTATTTTGAAACCCTCTTCTTTCAACTGTTGTGCATGTGCTGCCATTTCATCTGGTGTACCCAAACTAATTGTATAGTCAGTAAATATTTTCTTAATCTTTTTTCCCCCGATAAATTGCCACAAAGGCTGTCCGGCAGATTGCGAAGCCACGTCATACATGGCAATATCAAACGCACTTTTTATACTTGAATTTCCGTAAATGATATCATCCATGATGCGATGGTTCCCTTCTATATCCAGTACATTCTTTCCTTTCAGACCTTTGGCAAGGTACCCTCCAACTTCAAAACAAGTTTGCTGGCTTTCACCATTAATCGTCATGAAAGGGCTGCATTCTCCGGTTCCCGAAATGCCGGAAGAAGTTTCTATCGTAACAATTATATTATCTGCAGAATAAATAGGCCCTAGTGAAATGACAAAGGGCTTTTTGAGAGGAATACTAAGTTTGTAAATCGAAATCCGTTTAATTGTTTCTTTTTTATTTTCCATTGCTTTCTACTTTCAAAAACGTGCTAATATTTTAAAATTCACCAGTCGAGGTGTAAGCCTGTTGGGAATGGTAAATACGTTGTTGGCAAAATCTTTAATGAGCTGATATGAAATAATATTATCGCGGTCAATGATATTGAATACCTCCAGGCTGGCCCAGATATTATCAAACGAACGGAATGGAGAATGGCTTCTGCGAATTGATTTCTCACTCAATAACAACGCACTGAAACCCACATCCACTCTGAAATAAGGCTCAAGAATCAATGCATTCCGGTAACGTGCGTTTCCCGGAATATTGTATGGCATGTTACTTCCGTAAATAGAATTGACAAATACCCTGAAGTTTTTATTCGTGCTCAGATAATCCTGGAGAAAAAGCCCGATAGTCACCAGCCTGTCCGACGGGCGCCTTATCCAACCCACATTTTGCCGGACACTGTCTGCCACAACTTTATCAACAGTGTTGGCATTGATGATTTCTCCTTCTGCATTTTTGTATTGATAATAAAAATCATTGTTTAGATTCTCCATTGTGTGGCCGATGTTAATACTCAGCCAGCTCTCCGCATCTTTCACAAGTTGGGTATAAAATCTTGTTTCAACGCCGGCCGCATAGGCCCTGGCATCATTCTCTCCCGAATACACAATGCGCACATTATCGATATCATAGGAAACCACATCTGATAATTTCTTGTAATAAACTTCGGTAGTGATTCTCAGCGGTCGATCGCCATAAACAAGGTTGTAATCAAACCCTGCAACAAACTGAAGGCTCTTCTGTGCTTTCAGATTTTTATTGATGGTGCCATCCGGCCTTCTGTATTCCCTGTAAAACGGCGGCTGATCATAAACCCCGGCTGCAATTTTAAAAACAACATCGCGGTTCCAGTCAGGTTTCAAACTCAACTGTGTGCGCGGGCTTACTAAAAACTGATGATTTAATGCATCATAATTAAAGCGCACACCAGCCTGAAGGGTTATTTCATTTCTCAGGTTTCCAAGATTAATATTATCCTGGACGAATCCTTCATACCGGTCCGTATTCAGATTGTTAGATGATTTAATGACATTCTGAAGCCGGATTTCATTTGGATTAAATGGTATTGAATATCCTGCGCTGTCCTGCATTTCCCATTGATTAATCCTGTCACGAATAAGCTGATGTTCCCATTTGGCTCCCCATTGAACATAATGATTTCCCAATGCCAGATAACCTTTATGTGCAAAATCAAAAACCTGAATCTTTAAATTGTTTCGTGCGAAATCCTGAAATACGCCGGCCCCCAATGGATTTGTGATTTGTCCGAATCCGGGTTGCGATTTATCAAAACTTCTCTCACCAAAAAGGTACGCACCGGAAATATCGAAGTTTTCCTGTTCCTTGTCTTCAAACCTGCTTACCATCCATTTCAATTTCAGCTTTTCATTGATGGATTGATGTAAAGTCAGACCAAGAAGATTGTTTCTGTATTGATCATTTTCCTGTCCCTGAAAAAATATATCAAGCCCGAGGTTTGCAGTAAAGAATGGAGAAAAAACAGAAGATGTTTTTTGTGCAGATTCAGGCTGAAACTTAAAATCAGATTGAGAATAAATGCCGAGCAATTCAAGTTGCAATCCCGGTTTAATTTTCCAGGAAAGCATTGCCTGCGCATCAGATGCTGAAGGAATATAATTTCCTTTTGTTTCCTGGGTGCTGAGCAGGTTCCGGTTACTTTTATTGCGCGCCCCGATCAGCCATGTTACATTCTTTTTCTTGTTGATGCCTTCAAGGGAAATTCCCTGTTCAAGCAAACTAACATAGGCAGAACCGCCAAACTTCACAGGTTTTTTATATTGAATATCGAGCACACTTGATATCTTATCTCCGTATTTTGCCTGGAAACCTCCGTTGAAAAAACTAACCGATCCGGTTAATTCCGGGTTAATAAAACTCAGGCCTTCCTGTTGTGCGTTGCTTACGAGATAGGGACGGAATATTTCAAAATCATTGATGTAAATCAGGTTCTCATCATAATTTCCACCTCTCACCGAATATTGTGAGGTAAGTTCGTTATTGCTCCCAACTAAGATTTTAATTAAACCTTCCACTCCACCGGTGGCTGTCGGCGCCAAAACAGCTTCTTTCGGATTTATTTTGATAAGACCGGCTTCCGTCCTCTGCCTTTCGTCTTTTACAGTGACCGTTTCCAAAGTTTTTCCTTCGCGGTTCATCCGAAAAACCTGGTTCTCTTCTTCTCCGTCATTCAACAAAAAACTTTTTTGAAGGTCTCTGAATCCGGCATGAGAAAAAATAAGGGCAAAAGGTTTACCGGCCGGAACCACCATTCTGAATGTACCTGAATCGGATGTAATAATTCCTGACTGCTTGCCAAGGATAACAATTGAAACTTTGGGAAGAGGGTCTTCATTTTCATCAATAACCTTACCCGTGATTAACGCGGTTTTCTTCTGTGAAAAAGCAGATAAAGAAATCAAAAGAAAAACGATGAATGCGCTGATTCTCATGAAGCGGGGGTTATCGGAAATAATTTTTTTTGAAAGGTAGAGATTTTTCGTTTTTCAAATATTGTTTTTTCTCTTTCAAATAAACAATTGTCCATGCAGATACTTTTTCAAAGAGAAAATTTCTAACTTTTTTTTAAAAAAATCCCAGGCTAACCTTCCGGTACAGGCTTCCATTCCACTTTACAAAGAGGGCACCGGCACCTCATCCCCGGCCTTCTTGTCCTTAAACATAAACATGAACAACACCGCTACCACCAAAGCATAAGCAGCAAATGAAAGCCATATTCCCCTCCATTGTAAAGAATGATCCGGATTCGTAAAGAATTTATCAATTACCACACCGCTGACCATATTCCCCAGGATGGCTCCCAATCCGTTAGTCATCATCATAAACAGGCCCTGGGCGCTGGCACGGATCTTTGGGGTTGTTTGTCCTTCAATAAACAAAGAACCAGAAATATTGAAAAAGTCGAATGCCATTCCATAAACAATGCAACTCGCAATTATCATCCAAAGGCCGTCTAACGGGTTGCCGTATGCGAAAAGTCCAAACCGGAATACCCATGCGATCATACTCATCATCATCACTTTCTTAATTCCGAACCTCTTCATGAAAAACGGGATGGCCAGGATAAAGCAGGTTTCTGACATCTGTGAAATAGACATGATAATGGCAGGATATTTTACAGCAATGGCATTTTTGTATTCCGGAAATTTTGCAAAATCGTGGAGGAAAGTATCTCCGTAAGCATTGGTCAACTGCAATGCCGCTCCCAGCAACATGGAAAAAATAAAGAAGATGGCTATTCTCGTTTTCCTGAAAAGTGCAAAGGCATTGAGCCCGAGAGCTTCAACAATAGAAACATTTTTTTTGCCTTTTCCTTCAGGCGGACATTTTGGAAGCGTGAAAGAATAAATACCCAACACCAAAGCTGCCATACTGGCCAGATAAAACTGGCCGGAAGTTTTTTCCATGTGGCTGAGGCTGACACACCACATAGCCACAATAAATCCGATGGTACCCCAAACGCGAATCGGCGGATAATCTTTCACCACATCGTAGCCTTCTTTTTTCAAAGCTGCATAAGAAACTGTAATCGACAAAGCGAGTGTCGGCATATAAAAAGCCATATTTAAAAGCATGACCCAGAACATGACAGTCGGATCACTGATCTGTGGTATGTAGAATAAAACCGCTGCCCCTGCAAGATGACATATTCCCAAAAGTCTTTCTGCATTGATCCATTTATCAGCAACAATCCCAAACAATGACGGCATAATCAACGATGCCCAACCCATGGTTGAGAATACAGCGCCGAAAGCTGTACCATCCCATGATTTATCAGGATAAAGATGCGGAAGTGTCTGAAACCAGTATGCGCTGAATGTAATCAACCATGAGCCCCAGATAAAAAATTGCATGAAGTTCATGATGGTCAGGCGCAGTTTCAGTTTGTTCATACACTCAGGTTTTAGTGGAATTTTGAATGGGTAAATATAGAATAAGATTTGGGAAAATCGGGGCCTGGATAACGGATATGATTTGTGAACAATGAATGCGTTACGACTGGTAGTCTTTGTATTTACAATTTACTCAAAGCCTTGTCAACCCGGTAAACCGGATATCTCTTGTAGGCTGCTTCGAAGTAGGGAGAACGTTCATAAATAAAAGCCAGTTGCTGACGAAGGCTTTTTGCAAATGATGAATCAGACTGAAGCCTGGAATCAAATTCCTTTTTCAATTCGGGATTCGAATTCAAATATTCCGTTGCCATATCATTCCACCGGTAATCGCTGAAATATTCTTTTTCCTGAAGAATGGCGTCAAAAAAATTCCATGCAAAATAGCTGTCATCACCTTTCGGCTCCAGCATTTCTACGAGGAAACGGTCAGCAGCCTGGCCGGTCGGAATATAATAATCTCCTTTTAAAACATGGATGACCTCAACCCCCGTATCATATTTCACCTGGCTGTTTTTGTGGTGTTTTTCGTAAGCGAAAGGCATCGACTTCAAATCAGTGATATGATAGGATGTAACGCTGAGGATTGTATCCTTAGTGAATCTGCGCATCTTCACCTGATTCAGTTTCAACAAATCTGTTACCGCCCACCAACCCTGCGGAATAATGTAAGCAGCCGGCTTTGTAACTCTGTCTGTTTCTTTGTAATAATCAAAAAATTTAATTTCCTTTTCGTAGGGTTTCGAATGATCATAAAAAAGTACATTCAATCCTGACAAACCACTGGCTTTTTTACCGGCTGAGTATCCCTTGAAATCAATCAGGTCATAGCGACTGGTATCCAAAACCCACCGAAGTGGAAAATCTTTTTGCTTCATCACTTCCGCAATTGCGTTCTTCCTCTGTTGAATCAATTCTCTTGCCTTTGCTGAAGCATTCTGAATTATGGCGCATATCAAATCATAAGTTGACATTACTCTTTCCTTGTATGCCTTGAGCATGTGCGTTTCGGGCATATAGGCAAGCGTTTGAAAAAGCGCTGCGTATCCGGTAGAGTATCTTGGGGAATCATAAAACATGGAATACCCCTTTGACGGGTCGCTGCCTTCCACATTGACATAAGGAACCATATCCCAATGAAACCCTTTCATGATTTTGTACAATTCCGGATCAAAATCATTTTTCATCCATTGACCGAGTTTACCTCCCAATTTTTCATATTGAGTAGAAATCAGCGTCATCACGGGTTGGTAATCGGCGCCGTCGCTCACATGGTTATCGATAAAAATATCCGGGTTAAGCCAGTGAAAGATTTCTGCAAAGGACCGCGCATTTTTTGAATCATTTTTTGTAAAATCCCGGTTGAGATCCAGGTTTTGTGCATTTCCTCTGAACCCATATTGTTCAGGCCCGTTCTGGTTTATCCGGGTCAGTTGAAATCGATTCAACGCACCGCCAATATTATATACCGCAATGATTCCCAAAACCACATTGGATGGCAGCTTCACCTTTCCATTAATGATGTCGCGGGTTAACATCATGCTTGCATCAATGCCATCCGGTTCTCCGGGGTGAATGCCATTGTTAATCATGATGACCACTTTGCCAGCGGAATGCCACTTTGCAGGATCAAACGTTTTGCTTTCATCAACCAAAATCAAATGCAGCGGATAACCGGCATCCGTCATGCCCCGTTCTGTCACTTTTATTTTATCCGAACGTTTGGAAAGTATTTTATAATAATCGATAACCTGGAAATAGGTTGCTGTTTTCAGGCCATCACTTTTTTCAAAAATGGTTTGTTGTCCCCTGGCTGCCGGCATCGCAAAAAATATTACAATACAAAGGATAAATTTATTCATTCTAATTCTATATGGGTTGGTTAGATGCAAAATTTAAGGCCCTGAGCCGGAGCCTGCAAAAAAACAGGTATAAACTAATTTTCTTCACGTAGCAATTTTCCGGTAAGAATTATGGAATGCTAAAATACAATATGAAATAAAAAAACCGCCAAATTTTATTTGACGGTCAATAATATCAAAATCGGTTATACTAAGTTACTTTACAGCTTTCCGGGCAACTTTTGATAGTTTGGATTTCAGATTAGCTGCTTTGTTTTTATGGATAATTCCTTTCTTGGCCAGTTTATCAATTTGAGATGCTAATTCAGGAAATTGCTTTTGAGCATCCTCTGTATTTTGAGTTTTGCGAAAATCCCTGATTGCATTCCGGGTTGATTTTCCCTGGTAACGGTTGCGTTCATTCCGTTTAATATCCTGTCTCACAGATTTCTTTGTAGCTGAGTGATTTGCCATGAATTCAATTTTTGGGCTGCGAAGATAATCATATAATTGAAAGTAATTACATTTTTATAACGGAAGGCAAATTTTTAAAATTTCTTTCAATAATTCCTGAAATGCCGCCGTATTCAGAATTAGAAAACATGAATAGAACCCGAAGTTGAAAAATTTGATACTGAATTATTCTCAGCAAAACCATCATCTCTTTTCACAAAAATTTTTTTAATCCGCACCAAGCTTCATGAATACGTCAATTTTAATGATTTGAAACCACCTCCTAAGGTAAATCTTGCCAAAAAGAAACGATATTTGCATAAAATTTTTTACTGACACAAATGGTTATGACCGAATAAACATGAAAGATTACTCATTTATAACTGCCTCTCATCCTGCGTATATCGAAAACCTCTATTTTGATTACAAAAAAGATCCCGATAGCATTGATGAAGAATTGAGAAAATTTTTCGAGGGATATGATTTTGCCGTTTCATCAGACGGAAACGGAAAAGCCGTGGATGGTGTGGTATCCACTGAAAATATTCAAAAGGAATTTGGCGTATATAGCCTGATCAGGGCTTACCGCAAAAAAGGGCATCTGATTGCAGACACCAACCCCATCCGCCCAAGAAAAGATAGAAAAGCAAACCTGGATCTCGAGTACTTTGGATTATCTGAAGCTGATCTCGATAAAGATTTCCAGGCCGGGAAAATAGCCGGGATGCCCTCCAACAACCTGCGTAAAATACTGGAACATCTGAAAAAATGTTACGCTTCACATATCGGGGTTGAATTCAGCGCTATCAACGATCCCGAAAAAATACAGTGGATCGCCAATGCTGCAGAAAATACCCTGCTTGAACCTGTCCCCCTCGAACAGGAAAAAAGGATTCTGGAAAAACTGAACCAGGGCGTCATGTTTGAAAAATTTCTTCAGACAAAATACATCGGGCAAAAAAGATTTTCTCTTGAAGGTGGAGAAGGCACCATTGCTGCATTGGACGCCATAATTACCACAGCCACCAGAGACAATGTGGAAGAAGTGGTAATTGGAATGGCTCACAGAGGCAGGCTGAATGTGCTTGCCAACATCCTCGGAAAAACTTACGAACAAATATTTACCGAATTTGAAGGCAAAGCCCCCGTGGACAGCACCATGGGAAGTGGTGATGTAAAATACCATGTAGGATACAGCAGCGATGTGACTACGCCGGATGGAAAACTTGTTCATTTAAAAATGGCTCCCAACCCATCACACCTGGAAGCCGTTGATCCGGTAGTACTTGGCTTTTCAAGAAGCAAAGCTGATGTACTCTACAATAGTGATTACGACAAAATACTTCCTATCCTGATCCACGGTGATTCTTCCCTTGCTGCACAAGGAGTGATTTATGAATCTGTTCAGATGGGCGGATTAAAAGGATATTACACAGGCGGCACACTTCATTTCGTAATTAATAACCAAATCGGATTTACCACCGATTTTAACGATGCACGTACAGCAGATTATTGTACCTCCATTGCATCTATGGTGCAGGCTCCGGTATTTCACGTGAATGGCGATGATGCGGAAGCTGTAGTCAAAGTCGCACAGGTTGCTACTTTATACCGCCAGAAATTTAATTCCGATGTATTTGTGGATATGGTTTGCTATCGCAGACACGGACACAATGAAGGAGATGATCCCAAGTTTACACAGCCGAGTTTGTATGCTCTGATCGACAAACATCCGGATCCGCGCGAGATGTATATCAAATTTCTGAAGGAAACGGAAGGTGATGATACAACAGTGCTGGCGCACGAAATGGAAAAGAAATTTTGGGGCGATTTGCAGGAAAGGCTGGATGAACTAAAACAAAATCCTCTCCCCTACACCTATCAGAAACCGGAACTCTGGTGGCAAAGTCTGAGAACAGCTACACCGGATGATTTTCTTTCTTCTCCCATCACTGCCATCAGCCAGGATGAAATAAAACGATTGTTCAAAGCGATTATGACAATTCCGGAAACTTTTGCACCTCTTAAAAAGGTCAAAAGAATTCTGGATGAAAAAGTAAAAATATTTGACAAGGAAAATAAGTTTGACTGGGCAACGGCCGAACTCCTTGCATTTGCAAGTATCCTCGATGAAGGCACGGATGTACGGATGAGCGGGCAGGATGTTCGCAGGGGCACATTCAGCAGCCGTCATGCAATACTCAGAGATGAGAATACAAATGAAATCTATAACAGGCTGAGTAATATCAGCGCCAAACAGGGCCAATTCAGGATTTATGATTCTCTGCTTAGTGAACTGGCAGTACTTGGTTTTGAATATGGATATGCAATGGCAAATCCAAATGCATTGGTACTTTGGGAAGCACAATTCGGAGATTTTGCCAACGGCGCACAAACCATGGTCGATCAGTTTGTTTCCTGCTCGGAACAAAAATGGAGAAGGATGAACGGAATCGTTTTGTTACTCCCCCACGGTTATGAAGGACAAGGCCCTGAACACAGCAGTGCGCGTATGGAAAGGTATCTGCTCCAATGTGCCGAGTTAAACATAGTGGTAACAAACATTACCACATCTGCGAATTATTTCCACGCATTAAGAAGACAAATGGCATGGCCATTCAGAAAACCGTTGATCAACTTTGCGCCTAAAGCCAATCTTCGTTTACCGGCTACCTACAGCCCCATTGAAGATTTTTGCAATGGCTCATTTCACGAAGTGATTGATGACACAAGTGCAAATCCTGAAAAGATAACCCGTGTACTTTTCTGTTCAGGAAAAATCTATTTTGATTTATTAAAGAAAAAAGAAGAAGAGGAAAAAGAGGATACAGCCATCATCAGGCTGGAACAGATTTATCCATTGCCCGAAAATCAATTGAACGAACTCTACAAAAAATACAAAAAAGCAATTTGGTATTGGGTTCAGGAAGAGCCGTTGAATATGGGCGCTGCGTCCTTCCTGAGAATGAATCTCACCAGCATCAATTATGGTATTATCAGCAGGCCGGCAAGCGCATCTTCAGCATCAGGGTTTTCTAAAATACATCATGAAGAGCAGGAAGAAGTTTTATCGACCGCATTTACCATTTAATAAAACAAGAACAAATCGAATAATTTTTAGTTAAGTTAATTTATAAATAAAGGAAATGGCTGTAGAAATTAAAGTACCAACCGTCGGTGAAAGTATCAATGAGGTTACTCTCACAAAATGGCTCAAACAAGACGGTGACTGGGTAGAACGTGATGAACCCATTGCAGAATTGGAAAGCGAAAAAGCAACATTTGAAATCAATGCTGAAAAAGCAGGAATACTTCATACAAAAGCGAAGGTGGATGACACCCTGGAAATAGGCCAGATAGCTGCCGAAATAGATGACACAGCTCAAAAACCCGCAGAAAAAGCAGAGAAAAAGCAGGAACCCGTTGCGGAAACTTCTGCTGCTCCCAAGGCTAAAGAAGAAAAACCACAACCCCGGAAAAGCGGTGATATAATTGCAGAACCTGTTGTAATAAAGCCCGGTACTTCTCAACCACAGGAAAAACCTGTGAATGGGAATAATGAGAAGCCAATACCAAAAGCAACACCCCTTGCAGCAGCAATTATTGCCGACAAAAACGTAAATATTTCCGGTGCAGTTGGCACAGGTGCACATGGCAAACTCACCCGCAATGATGTCATCCAGATTATGGAACATCCGGGTCGTGCAACGGAGGTGGATCTCTTTACAAGAAATGAAGAAAAGAAAAAAATGAGCAGCCTTCGGAGAACCATCAGCAGAAGACTGGTTGAGGCAAAGAACGGAACCGCGATGCTCACTACTTTTAATGAAGTGGACATGAAACCTATCATGGATATCCGTGCGAAATACAAAGAAGTATTTAAAAAAACACACAACATTGGCCTTGGCTTCATGAGTTTCTTTACAAAAGCCTGTTGTTTTGCTCTTCAGGAATGGCCTGCTGTAAATGCAAGGCTGGATGGAGACAGCCTGGTATATCATGATTATGTGGATGTGTCGATTGCCGTTTCTTCTCCTAAAGGATTAGTTGTACCTGTTATCAGAAATGCTGAAAGCCTTAGTATGGCAGAAATTGAAAGAGCAGTAGCTGACCTCGCTGTAAAAGCCAGAGAAAACAAACTGACCATTGAAGAAATGACCGGTGGCACATTTACAATCACCAATGGCGGTGTGTTTGGTTCATTGATGAGTACACCCATTTTGAATATACCGCAAAGTGCTATTCTCGGAATGCACAACATTGTTCAACGACCCGTGGTAATTGAAGGGAAAATTGAAATCCGTCCAATGATGTACGTTGCGCTGAGCTACGACCACCGCGTGATTGACGGCCGTGAATCAGTAAGCTTCCTTGTCAGGGTAAAACAAATGCTCGAAAGCCCGGATCAATTGCTATTTGGAAAGGACCCGGTAAAGACCTTGCTCGAACTCTGATCAGTTCAAACATTTCAAATTGGATCAATCAAAGATTCATCAGGAAAAAATTAAAAGCCGTCACATTTCCACTGCGGTCCACCTTTTAGAATCCTATTCCGGCAATGTTCCAATGTCTGTGTATCTGAAAAAATATTTCAGTCAGAACAGGCAGCATGGTTCACGGGATCGCAAGGAAATATCATCTTTGGTTTACAATTATTTCCGGCTGGGAAATGGAATTGTAAAACCACTTTCTGTTGAAGGAAAAATAAAGTTTGCAGAGAAGTTGATCTGGAATTCATTTGAGAATCCCGATATGAAAAATATCCGAAAGCAGGTAGAATCCGCAAAAGAAATATTTAATCCGGAGAGTATTCTCAGATTTAAAAACGAATTGAGTGGCGAAGTGGATTGCGACTTGTTTTCTATGTCTTTCCTTATCCAGCCTATCCTTTTCATTCGTATCCGTCCGGGTAAAAAAGAAATTGTATTAAATCAACTCAAGGAAAATAATATTCCATTTTCAGAATATTCTGCTACTTGCATTGGATTGCCAAACGGAACGAATATTGAAAAGGTCTTAAAACTGAATTCCGATGTGGTAATTCAGGATTTTAGTTCCCAGCAGATTGAAACCTTCCTGAAGAAAATCCCTCAAACAAAAGATCCACCTTTGAAGGTTTGGGATTGTTGCGCAGGCAGCGGAGGGAAATCTATTCTGGCTAAAGATTGTTTTTCAAATCTGAGACTAACAGTTAGCGATAAACGTAAATCCATTCTTGAAAACCTTAAAGACAGATTTCGCGAAGCCGAAATCAAAAATTACCAATCCCTTCTTCTCGACTTAACCCAAAAAACAAATTCACCAATCCCTAATGCCCCATTCGATTTAATCATTGCTGACGTTCCGTGCAGCGGGTCAGGGACCTGGAGCAGGACACCTGAACAACTTTCAACTTTCAAAGAAAAAGAGATAGAAAATTATTCATCTCTTCAAAAAAGTATTATCAAAAATGTGATCCCGTCATTAAAAAAAGATGGATACCTGCTTTATATCACCTGCTCTGTTTTTGAAAAAGAAAATGAGGGAAATGTAACTTATTTCTCTACGATTTTCAACATGGACGTTAACGCGCAGTCTTACCTGAAAGGCTATGAAAAACGCGCCGATACTATGTTTGCAGCACTTTTGAAATTCCGATAATCGCCTATTGGATCACAATCTTTTTTTGATGGATTATTGTTCCATCACTTAGCTGAATGACATAAATCCCCCGTGGAAGGGAATTTTTAGTGATGTCCAAAATATAAATTTCACCGGCAGTCAGAGAAATATTTTTCCTGAAACAAATCCTTCCCGACATGTCTATCAATCTCACCACCGTACTACCGGATGAAGCAGGATTAATAAGTACATGTGCCACAGTGGTTACGGGGTTGGGGTAAACAGCCACAGTATTATCACCAAGTATCTTCGCTGCATTTCTTCTGACCCTTTCTTTTGAAAGCATGTCAAATGCCTGCCCAAAATCAGGGATACCATATCCGGTTTGGGCAGTTGGCGAATTATAAGTCGGACTGCTCTTACGAACAAATTCCATTATATCCGACGAAGAAAAATCAGGAAATGCCTGCCACAGACACGCAACCAGCCCTGCAAGATTTGGCGTTGCAAAGGAGGTGCCGCTGCCCTGTACAAATCCACCTGATGCACCCTGCACAACATCATTCACTCCCACAGAAGCCACATCCGGTTTCACTCGCCCATCGGATGAAGGGCCGTAACTGCTGAACGAAGCGGGTGTTTCATTTACATCAACTGCACCGACAGTCAAAACACCTTTGGCATCTCCCGGCGTAGTGATATAATGCCATGAATTATTCCCTTCATTTCCTGCAGCGATCAGCAAAATCATTCCTTTGGAAGCTGCAATACCTGCCCCTCTTGCGGCAATGGTTGTTTCACCGTTCATGTCCTGATAGGTATGATTGAAAATAGGATTATCAAACAAATTATAACCTAAAGAGGTAGTTATTACATCTGCGCCGGCACTGTCACTTCTTTCAGCGGCGGCCACCCAATTCTGCTCTTCTGATGGAGATTCAGAACTGACATCTTCTGAACGGTATAACAAAAAGGAAGCATTCGGCGCTGTCCCGACCATGGTACCCGGCACATTGGCTGAAATCAGGCTGAGGCAGTACATTCCGTGTGGGTCTTCATCATTCAGATCAGGCAGGTTGGATACAAAATCGTGTAAATCCAGAATCCGGTTTTGCAAACGCAGGCTGTCAAATGCAGGCAATGTTTTGTAATGATAAAATCCGTCGTCTATCACAGCTATCAACATGCCTTTGCCGGTAAAACCTTTGTCATGTAAGAAATCTCCGTTATGAATTTTTATCTGAGGCCCTGAATAACCATAATTCAAGCCTTTCACATCTTTCATATTCAGGCTTGTGGTTGTCTCCTTAAATTCATGAATAATTTCTTTTCGTTTATCCACCGTCGTCAGGCCTTTCCGTTTAATCGGAGATGTATTCATCACAAATGAAAAAGAATTGATTTTTTGCAGAGCGTTCATATCCGTTGTCTGAATTAAAACCTGGTTGAGCCATTTGCTGGTGTTTTTTATAATCACAGATCCTGCATTTTGGATACTGTCAAGATAGGCGGCAACTACAGGAATATCCTGTTCGGTAATCGGAATGTTTTGCCTTTGCCTTCTATCGATAGCTCTCTGAGATAAAAATTCCTGAGGCCGGTTGACAGAATAGATGGTTCCATTTTTATCTTTTAAACGCACAATATATTCTGTAAACTGGGCACTGGCCGGGATGGAAACCGCAAATGATATAAGAACTATAAAAAGTGTTTTCGACATTGAGGGTGTTCAGATTTATCTTGGAAACGAATTTTTGACCAGGTAATTATTCTTTCGGTTGGTAAATCTAATATAAATCCGGGTTTTGGTAAAAATGGTATCTCCTGACCAGCCGGATATACGCCGGCTCTTATCAGCAAAAATTTTTTCAAATCGAATTTCCTGAATTTTTACAATGGAATATGGATTCCCATCATCAGGTATTTATGCCCGGATTGAATGGAAGGATATAGAACAAATTTGGGATCCGGAACGCTTCCTTTCCGCAAAATATCCTTTGCCAGTCTGCTGTTTGATCCTGCTCTTACAAAAAACGGGATGCTTATCAGATCGGCTGTGACACCTGTAATTATCATCATGGCCGAAAACCAATTGTTCAAAAAGAAATCGTTTTCATTCGTGCCGTGAAAAGCGCCCGCGATCAACATACCTGTTCCGATTCCCGACAAGACAAATGCCGTAACCCGGTCAGATGAAGCTTTTCCTCTGAAATATGAAACTGCATCATCAACATAAATTTGACGCAAACTATCAGAAGCCGCCGAAGCAATATTCTTTTGAAAATTTACAAGCCGTGCTCTGTCCCTGTTTTTTGCCGCTGAAAAAAACAACGGAATACTTGCAATCTCCGCCAGTCCTCCCACTCCCGAAATAATACCCTGTGCGCTGATATTATCGCCATTGCTGTTTGCCGAAGAAGCTACGGCATTCAACAAAGCTCCACCACCCAAAAATATCCATGCAAGCCTTTTCTGATTTTTATTTTTCAACAAATAATGTTGTATCTGGTCCTCGTATCTGTGGCTCATCTGTGCATTTGCGGAATCCGTCTGCACCTGAGCAAAAATTGAAACAGGCCCAAAGAAGATGGTAAATATCAGTGCACACTTCTTCATAAACATCATTTCGTTTGGTAACCACAATGTAGGAAAAAGTTTAGTGATTGAGAATCACAACGATTCAACTATCGGAACTTCTGAAAAAAAAATCAATTGAAATTGTTGATGGTGAGTTTGATGCCATAACCCTCGTAATAGGCCGGGCGGCCGGGTTGTGCACCCTGATATTCCCAATGCAAAAATTCTTTGTAAATAAGCCCTACTCCTTTTGCATATTTTTCATAGGCAAAATTTTTCTCTGCATACTGCGTTCCCGGAATTGCCGGATCCTGACCTAAAAATTCGTCCCGCTGAAAGACTTTTACCGTGCTGTCAAACGAAAGAGAATTCAGCGTCAAGGGCAGGCCTACACTGTCATAAATATAATCCCATCCATCCAGGTAATTCAAATCATTGTCTGTGCTGTAGGTATCTATATATTTATTTCCATTCCATGAAAAATCCTGTACGATGGGAGAAAACAACTTAATATAACGCAGATTATTTTCTACGGTTTCAATCCTGTCGTAAAAAGGAGTTACCATATAAGTTTCGGTAGGTTGCCAGTTTTGGGTTTCATCTTTTCTGATATAGCGGATAACCCGATAAGAAGGATTCCCCAAATTGTCGGTTATCTGTGCGTCAATAATATCGCGTGCCTGCCAGTGGACTACGGTATCCTTCGTTCCGAAATTGATAAAAAGTGTACTGTCAAGATCGTAATCAACATGAGTACCGACCTGCAAAGGATAATAATCAGTGACCACTGCAGTTTTATACGATACACTTTCCTTTTTACAGGAAACCAGTATAAAAGAAAAGCAGATGAGTGGAAATATTTTTCTTAACATGGGGTCAGGCCTTGTTTAATGCAGTAAAACTAACACAAAATATCTTTTGAGTTTATCCATTGAAGAAGCCGTCATTCTCATCACCGGTTATCAAATTTTTATATTTACAAAAACCAGCCGGAACAAACTCGTATAAAAACGCTCACTACCGCTACTTTGGTATTTTTGAATTTAAAATAATTGTTGGAAATTTCTGTTACCGCCAAACTACCTTCGAATATGGCAGATCAAATCCTTATTAATTTAATTTTAACACACGCTCCAATTCGAAAAACATATTTTTATTTCCATTAATCATAAAATATGCGTCCTGAGATCTCTACTTATCCTCCCTATTTCAATACTTACATTAAACTGATAGAAGGAGATGACATAAAAAAAATAATCCCTGAACTTTCTGCTTCTCAGCTTCAATTTTTTGAAAGCATCAGCGAAGTACAATCAGTTTACAAATATGCCGATGAAAAATGGACGGTGAAAGAAGTGCTTCAGCACGTGATCGACGCCGAGCGCATTTTCTGTTATCGCACGCTGGCTTTGGCCCGTGGTGAAAAAAATATTTTGCCGGGTTTTGACGAGAATGATTATGCGAGAAACTCACATGCAAATGATCGCAACTGGAGTGACTTAATTGAGGAATTTAAAGCTGTACGCAACGCAACCGGACATTTTATTAAAAGCCTGAATGATTCCGATCTGAAAAAGTCAGGTTCGGTTTTAGACTACCGGATTTCTGTGCACGCACTGCTTTATGTGATTGCAGGTCATTCACAGCATCATATCAATATTATCCGGCAGCGTTACCTCGATTTATAACGTGAAGAAAAGGCAGGATTGGCTTACCTTCAAAGCATGAAGATATTTTCTGCAGAACAGATTCGTAATTGGGACGCCTATACCATTCTCCACGAACCGGTCTCATCGGTTGATTTGATGGAACGGGCAGCTAAAAAGTGTTTTGAAATTATCAGTTGGAGATTTAAAAATGAAAAATTTTCCGTCATCTGTGGCCCCGGAAATAATGGTGGCGACGGTTTGGTAATCGCCAGACTTTTATTGGAAAACGGAGCTGACGTAAATGTTTATCTTTCTTCAGACAAAAAAGGGAGTTCAGAATACCAAACCAATCTGAAAAGAATAAAAAAACTGACCAATCCTCAAATCATAACTGAAATCTCAGAATTATCCTTTACAAAAGGTATTGTAGTCGACGCCATGTTTGGGACGGGGCTTAACAAAGCTCCTGATAAATTTTATAAAAATATTTTTGAGAAGATCAACAATTCCGGAGTTAAAATCGTAAGCATCGATATTCCGTCAGGAATGTTTACAGACCGGTCCTCACGTGAAAACAATGTCGTCAAGTCTGATCTCACCCTGACTTTTCAAAGAAAAAAACCGGCTTTCTTCATGCCTGAAAATGCACCATTTCTCAAAGAAATTCAGGTAATAGATATAGGGCTGAGCAAAGAATTTGAAGAATCTGAAAGTGCTTTTTACAATACAACAGATGAAATCATCATCGGCAAAATTTACAGAAAACGGAATCCGTTTGCCAATAAGGGAAATTACGGATATGCATGCCTGATAGCAGGCAGCTATGGAATGATGGGAGCTGCGGTACTGGCTGCCAAATCCTGTTTGCGGTCGGGTGCAGGAAAGGTTAGTTGCCATACCTGTGAAAAAGGGTATGACATCATTCAAAACTCAGTCCCGGAAGCCATGTGCTCCGTCTCGGGAAAAGATCATATTGCGGAAGCGCCCGATATATCACACTTTGATTCAATTGGCATTGGCCCGGGTATTGGAAGGTTTTCATCCAATAAAGAATTGCTGAAACAGGTATTCTCAGGATTTAAAAAGCCCCTGGTTATTGATGCAGATGCTTTGAATACGATTTCAGAAAATAAAGAACTTTTAAAAATCATCCCCCGACAAAGTATCCTTACCCCGCATCCCCGGGAATTTGAAAGATTGTTTGGAAAAACGAAAAATGATTTTGAACAAAGAGCATTGGCTGTTCAAAAATCAACCGAACTCAAAATTTTCATCGTATTAAAAGGTCATTATACATTTATCACTACCCCGGAAGGAAATGTGTTTATCAATGAAACCGGAAATCCCGGAATGGCAACCGGAGGTTCGGGGGATGTACTCACAGGAATTCTTACCGGCCTTTTGGCACAAAAATATTCTCCGGAAGAGTCGTGCATGCTCGGTGTTTACCTCCACGGCAAAGCCGGCGATCTGGCCGCACACGCAATTTCACAGGAGGCGCTTGTTGCCGGCGACATCACCCGTTACCTCGGCAAAGCATTTTTGCAGTTGTCATCCGAAACCAAACAGCAAAAAATCTCATAGAAAAACTATTACTTTGCGGGCATCAAATGCAGCTTATTCAATGAAAAAATTCGATTTCAAATCGCTTCTGCCTCATGTTGTAGCGGTCATCATATTTATCGTGGTGGCTTCTATCTATTGCAAGCCTGTTTACCAGGGACGTGAACTCCGGCAAATGGATACCCAGGGCTGGCGGGGCATGGCACAACAATCATTTGAGTACAAAGACCAGCATGGACATTTCCCACTTTGGACAAACAGCATGTTCAGCGGAATGCCGGCTTACCAGATTGCACTGGACGGCCGGACAAGCGTCACGGCTTATTACCTGCATTACATTGCAACGCTTGGTCTCCCGCAACCTGTGAGTTTTTTCTTTCTGGCCTGCATTTGTTTTTATTTTCTGTGTGTGGTTGCCGGGGCAAATCCCTGGATTGGGATTTTGGGAGGATTGTCCTATGCGTATTCCACATTCGATCCTATTATTATTGCAGTTGGTCACAATACCCAAATGTTGTCGATCGCTTATGCACCCGCAGTATTGGGAGGATTGATGCTTATGTTTCGAAAAAAAATCTGGGCCGGATTTGCAGTTACAACCGTGTTGTCCGCGTTGTTGCTTATGCAAAACCATGTGCAGATAGTTTACTATACTTTAATGATTGCCTTTGTGATGTTCATTGCTTTTTTGTTGAAAAGCATCAGGGAAAAGCAACCGATGGTGGCTGTCAAAGCCGGTTTTCTGGGTATCATAGCCGCCGCGATAGGACTTGCATGTTCAGCTACTACCATGTTACCAACCTATGAATATTCCAAAGAAAGTATGCGCGGAGGGAGATCTGAATTGACACTTGGAGATTCAACCGTAAAAACAAAGGGTGGGCTCGACAAAGACTATGCCTTTCATTACAGCCTCGGATTGGGAGAAACATTTACATTCATGGTTCCCTCACTTTATGGTGGTAGCAATGGAGGCGATGAATTTAAAGCGCCAACCAAATTTACCGATCAGTTTACTGCACTCGGCGTTCCCGAAGAACAAGCTTTGAATTATGAAAACTCGTTTTCCTATTGGGGAAACCAGCCGGGTACTTCCGGGCCTGTTTATCTCGGAGCCGTTATCTGTCTTCTCTTTATCCTGGGACTGGTCTATCTGAAGGGATGGATCAAATGGTGGCTGGTCATTTCGTCCATCATCGGCATTGTACTTGCCTACGGAAGTAACTTCAGCAGTATCAACTTTTTCTTATTTGATCACCTTCCTTTTTATAACAAATTCAGGGCGCCTACCATGGCTCTGGTGATCCCACAACTATGTTTTCCGTTATTAGGAGTACTGGCTGTTGATAAAATGTCGAAACATCTGAATGAAGAAGAAGTCTGGAAAAATTTAAAACTTACAGGTATTATTTCAGGTGTTTTATTGGCCCTGATGGTAATGTTTTATTTCACGAGTTCATTCGAAGGGCCTAACGATAAAACCCTTCGCGAAAACTTTCAACAAAGTTTTTTACAACAGGTACCAACGGGACAACAGGCGCCGCCACAATTGCAGCAACAGGCACAGCAAACAAGCGCTTCGCTCATTACAGCCTTGCAATCCGACCGTAAGTCTAATATGGGAAAAGATCTCTTGCGGTCAATCATTCTGATGGGATTGGCATGGGGAATCTTATATCTCTTTACCAAAGAAAAAATCAAGTCGAAACAAATTGCATTCGGCGGTCTAATTGTTTTATCCGGTTTTGATTTGATCGGAGTGGCCACCCGGTATCTGAATGACAACAATTATATTGATGAAAGCCAGGTTAACGAAGTATTTAATACAACGCCGGCCGACCAGCAGATTCTTAATGACCCGGATCACAACTGTTTCAGGGTATTCAACCAAACCGTCGATTCGTACAATGATGCTACCACATCCTATCACTTTAATTCAGTGGGTGGGTATCATCCGGCCAAACTTGCATTGTACAATGACTTGATTCTTCACCAACTCAGCAAAGGAAATAAACAGGTATTCGATATGTTGAATACCAAATATTTCATCGTACAAAATCCTCAAACAGGGAAGCCACAGGCCATGCTCAATCCCGAGGCATTCGGAAATGCCTGGTTTGTGAAAGGAGTCAAATTTGTACCAGGACCAAATGAAGAAATGATTGCATTGGACAGTACCCATCTGAGAGATACGGCAGTGGTGGAAGAAAAATATAAAGATCAGATTAAAGGAAATCCGGCTTATGATTCCACAGCTACTATCAAACTTGGCGATTATCTCAATGACAAAATCACTTACAATTACCAGAGCAATTCGCCGCAGGTAGCTGTTTTCAGTGAAATCTATTATCCGAGGGGATGGAAAGCTACCATCGACGGCAAGCCTGCAGATTACTTCCGGACGGATTACGTTTTGAGAGGAATGTATTTACCGGCAGGAAAACATCAGATAGAATTTGACTTCCACCCGGAATCTTATTTTCTGGGAAGGATGATTTCTATTATTGCCACATTTGCGGTATTGTTGATTATTCTTGGAGCATTTTTTTTCGGGAAACGGAATAAAAACTCATCTGCATCTTTCGCGCTGGAAGATTTAAAATAACTTAGATGCTTCAACAACTTTTGTTGATCAAAAAAACGATAACGCCACGAACAAAGGAAGTCTCTTTTTTAAGTTATTCGCAGGGATAGGTAAAATCTTTTCGAAATCATCAAGACCAAAATCAGACCACCGCTTGTTTCTGTTCGATTCATCCGGTCAGGTTGCAATCGACAACAGCTATATCACAAAGATTGCAGAAAAATTTTTGAATCTTAACCCGGTTATCGTTCGAACCAAAGTATTTCTGCCCGCTCAGAAGAACAATCCGGGAATAACGTTATGGGACCTTTCAAAAAAAATAAATAATTCTCTTCCCTTCATCAAAGCTTATTATGCCGGAGTGATAAGTAAATGGATCAATGAATCGGAAAATTCAGTCGTCGCAGGAAATGAAGATGACTTCTTTTTTAAGGTCTTATTCCGGTTACGTAATAAACAAACTAAAATTGTCGTATATGAAGAAGAGAGTTTATTTCCGGAGCTGACAGAATTATTGAAAAATAATATGGAAGCCGTATTCAACTCTGAATACCTGGAGCAGCGTGCAAAAGATTTTTTAAAGAATCGGATTACAGATAATCAATTATTGAACCATCTCCATGTCATTGCTCCGCCATTTGCCATTCCACCCAAACCCGTTATCTATCGCAACGAGCAGCTTGAATGTATTTATTTTGGAAGTGAATTACCTGCCCAACGAGCCTCACTCCTTGAATCAACGGCAAAAAAAATGTTACAGAAACCCATTGCCGTTCATTTTTCAATTATCGGCAAGGTGGATTATGTGATCGACAAAACCGGTTTAACCAATTGTACTTTCTATGGTGATATCAGGGATCCTGAAAAATTAAAAGCCATAATTTCCAAAGCGGATACATTGATGATAACATCAAAAACCGGAAATATTCCAAGGGGATTATTGGAAATGTTTGCAATGGGAAAACCTGTTATTTCAACGACGGTAGGAGCCGTTCCGGATTATATTAAAGACGGCGTAAACGGATACCTGATCCCGGAAAATAAAATCGAAAGTAAAATGATGGAAGATTACATCATCGCTTTATCCATTATCGGTGCTGACCGGATTACTTTAATCGAAATTGCACAACGCAATCATAAAAAGGCTAATGAATTGCTCAATGAACAATTGTTCATTAAGAAATGGAAGGAAATTATTCCTCCGTATTGATTACACTTAATTCTTTTTATCTTGGCATCCCAAATAAACAGGACACCCTGTCCATAAATTTGAAAGAGCTTTCTGTTATAATCGTCAACTATAATTCCGTTCAGGATATTCTCAATTGCATCAAGAGTTGTTTCAAATTCTCATCTGCAAATTCAATGGAATGGCTGATTGTAAATAATGATTTAACCGGGAAAGGAAAAGAAGAAATCATTGCTCAATTTCCATCTGTCAGATGGATTGAAATGGGTTATAATGCCGGCTATGCACGGGCAAATAACAAAGGGATAAATGAATCCTCCGGAGATATTGTATTGTTGTTAAATCCTGATACTTTAATTGAGGATGATGCGATCGAAAAATGTTTCAAAAGACTTAAAGATTCCGGTTATGTCGCAGCAGCCGCTCAATTAAAAAATCCGGATGGATCTCCGCAGATAACAGGAAATTTTATTATCAGAGGTGGATTAAATCA
Organism: Chitinophagaceae bacterium; assembly: GCA_017307735.1. Lineage (GTDB taxonomy): Bacteria > Bacteroidota > Bacteroidia > Chitinophagales > Chitinophagaceae > Ginsengibacter. The sequence continues at coordinate 19,720 of JAFKGR010000009.1, read as the reverse complement.
TCTTTTACCACTCCCCTATCTCGGATCGTTTTCGAGAAAAATTGCCTTTGCCATCGGAACAAAAAAAACGAATATTCCATTAGCCTCAAAAGAGGAAAAAGCAGATTGGATAAATGGTGCTTTTCTGATGGTCAAAAAATCAACAATTAAAAAAGCAGGTTTGCTCGACGAAGATTTCTTTCTTTATTCAGAGGAAGCCGAATGGTGCAGCCGTTTAAAAAAGTATGGAGAAATGTGCGTTTACGGAGATCTTTCAGTCATCCATTTACAGGGAGAATCCATTGGAAGGTCAACCCGTCAACATGGAAAAGGATATTTTGAACTTACAGGAAAAAAGGGGCTGCAACTCATCATTTCGCAACACCTGCGTATTCGAAAACAATTTGGAAAAGGCTGGTTTTTATTTCATCTTTTGGTACATGCGATTGAAATTCCTGTTTACTTTATCGTCAGTTTTTTTGAAAACCTGTTTACATTCCGTAATCCTTTCAAAGACTGGGGTAAAGCTTTATCATACTCAAAAAACATTCTTACACTTTGGAATCTGTCACCTAAAATCTGGAAAAACGAGCCTTACTTTTATAAAATGTTTTGAGAATGATTATTCACTTTCCGCCTCCTGTTCGGGGAAGTTTACATTGAGTATCCGATTCAAAGTTCATCTGATATGTTGTTATCTTTTCCCTGCCTAAAAATGCGTTTATTTGCACAAATTAATTTTCAACTTGAAAAAGGAATACGGAAAGGACTTTTTTAACAACCTTGATGCAGCAGTTTTTGAATCTGCCAATAATACCTTGCCTTTGATTGTAAATTTTTTAAAACCTCAGTCAGTAGTCGACCTCGGATGCGGGCAAGGGGCGTGGCTAAAAGTATTTCAGGAACTCGGGGTAAAAAAGATTTTGGGAGTTGAAGGCGAATATGTCAAAGGACTTAAAACTTACATACCAAAAGAAAATTTTCAGTTTCATGATCTTCAAAAAGAATTTATTACAGATCAAAGGTTCGATCTTGCCATTTCCTTAGAAGTCGGCGAACATTTAAAAACAGAATCTTCCCAGACCTTCATAAAATCCCTTTGCAACCTTTCTGATATCATCCTTTTCTCCGCTGCAATAAAAGGCCAGGAAGGAACGATGCACATCAATGAACAGCTTCCAGAATATTGGTCGGCATTATTTAAGAATAACAATTTTGTACCCATAGACTGGGTGCGGCCGAAAATCTGGAACAATAAAAATATCCTCGTCTGGTATAGGCAAAACATTATTCTGTATGCTAATGAAACAGTGCTGACCAACTTACCTCCGGATATCCAGTCATGTCAACAAAATACGTATGGAAATTATCTCTTCAGAATCCATCCGGAACTTTATTTCAATATTTTGAAAAGAAAATATCCCTTTCATTTTACAAACTATTGGTGGAACAAATTCAAAAGATCTTTTAAGAAGTATTAAATTCGGATATATGAAAAGAGGTGAATGGATTTGCCTGAAGGGATAATCAAAATAAATTCTGTATAAATCATACGCCCTCACAATAAAACCAATCTTTTCGAAAATGTCACAACCCGTCGTTTCAATCATTATTCCATGTTACAATTCTGGCAGTCTTTTGGAAGAAACGATAAAAAGTATTGAAAGAATCTATACTCCTGAATTACACGAGGTGATTATTGTTAATGATGGCAGTACAGATAAAAAGACTGTGGAAATCCTGTCACAAATCTCAAAACACAAAGTTATAAATCAGGAAAATGGGGGATTGGCAAATGCGAGAAATACCGGGATTAAAAACTCAGCCGGAAAATATTTATTATTTCTCGACTCCGATAATCTTTTGACAGAGGGATATTTAAAAGAAGGGGTCAACGTTTTGGAAAATGATGTGAACATAGATATTGTTTATGGCGAATCAGAAAAATTTGGTGAAGAAAGGGGGCGGTTAAACGTAATTCCTTTTAACCTTCAAACCCTGATGACCTATAATTACATTGACGCTTGCTGCCTTATCAGAAGAAACCTTTTTGATGACCTGGGAGGTTTTGATGAAAAGATGAAAGTGCAGGGTTATGAAGATTGGGAGCTGTGGATCAGAGCTGCATCACACAATAAAAAGTTTTTCTACATGGAAGGGGTGATCGTTCAAAAATACAGAGTACTTAATTCTTCCATGATTCGATCTGTAAATAAAAAGGACAGAGATCATGTATTTGAATATCTGGAGAAAAAATATCCTTCCTTTCTTAATTTCTCCGGTGTGAGTGATTTTTATTATGAAAAATTCAGGAAACAAACTCTGGGATGGACAACCAAATTATTTTTGAAAAAATACATTCCATCACTCTACAAAATTCTTATCAGAAAAGGCAAGCTCAGTAAATATTTGTAAAATGTAATCATGTAATTATTCAGGCTTCCTGGCTACAAACACAAAGTTCAGGGTATTGTGATATTCGGGTTGGCTGCTGATTTTATCGAGCTTTCTAAAAATCAGATTAATCCAGACCTTACAAAGAAGAATTTTAAAAACAAGAGTTTTCAATCTTGATAAAGACTTATTTTCACCGGGTTTTTCAGAAAAATTAATAATAATCATCTGCCCGAGAAATGCCCACTTGCCACCATTGGCTTTAATTAATTCAACTTCCAACCCATATTCCTTAATCAGCCCTTCCAATCCATATTTGGTGAACCTAAAGAAATCTGTTGGTTCTTCATGATGCGGCCATGCCATGGGCAAAGATCCGATGAAATAACCGCCCGGCCTTAGTACTCTTGAGATCTCTTTAAATGCCGTTCTGTGATCATAAACATGCTCGAGAACCTGAGTGCAAAAAACTGTATCAAAAGAATTATCATCAAAATCGAGATCAGTTGCCGGGCAAATTTTATCAACTACTCTGAGATTGGACTGCTCGATATCGCAACCAACATATTCAGTTATGCTATCAGGGAATTGATTTTTGTAAGGTTTATTCCCGCAACCCACATCCAGGACTTTTCCCTTGGCATATTTTGCAATAACTTCTTTCAGATCATGATTGAGGAAATAATAAACCAAATAATACGGATCGAGGAGAGAGCTATGGATCCCTTCAATACGATGCCTGTACTCACTGGCCATTGAAATGTTATTATTTAAAGACCGGCAAATATAGAGAATTGTAGTAGTCGATTCATTTCTTTAAAATGAATTTATACGATTGACCATAGTTAATTGAATGCCTTTTACGGGTTTAAAGAAATATTTTCTGCCCGGTATTTCTTTAATATTGATAGAGAATGTTGGGCTTAGAAAAATCCAGGATTATTCCTACATCTTATTCATTTAATTTTGCGCGTCCGATCAAGACAAACCATTCTCATGATTTTATCACCACTCACAGCCGTATCGCCCATCGATGGCAGGTATCATTCCAAAACCGAAAAACTATCTGCTTACTTTTCCGAATATGCATTGATGAAATACCGGCTGAAAGTTGAAGTCAGATATTTTTTATTTCTCAGCCACTGCGGATTTTTTAAAATACCCAAAACTTCCTTTTCAAAAATCTTTTCTATCGCTGACAACTTCTCCATTGAAAACGCTCAGGAAATAAAAGAAACAGAAAAGATAACCAACCATGATGTCAAAGCGGTTGAGTATTTCCTCAAGAAAAAACTGAAAGAAATTCAACTTGAGAAAATATCAGAATGGGTTCACTTCGGACTTACCTCGCAGGACATCAACAATACGGCTTTTCCCCTGATGTGGAAAGATGCTTTGGAATTAATTTATTTTCCGCAAATCAAAGGGTTGAATGATCACCTGAAACAATTGGCAAAACAGTGGAAAGATGTTCCCATGCTTGCCCGAACACACGGGCAACCGGCCTCCCCCACACGCGTCGGCAAAGAACTGGAAGTTTTTTGCGAACGGCTGGGCGAGCAGATCAAACAATTACACACAATACCTTTTACCGGAAAATTTGGCGGAGCTACAGGGAATTTCAATGCACACTACGCCGCATTTCCGAAATACAACTGGAAAAAATTTGCAGATGATTTTCTGAAAAATGAATTGGGTTTAAAACGTCAGCAACACACGACTCAGATCGAACATTACGATATGCTGGCTGCGCATTTTGACGGAATAAAAAGAATCAATACCATCCTCATCGATTTGTGCAGGGATGTATGGACATACATCAGCATGGAATATTTCAAACAGAAAGTGAAGAAGAATGAAGTTGGAAGCAGTGCAATGCCACACAAAGTAAATCCCATTGACTTCGAAAATGCTGAGGGGAATTTTGGTGTAGCCAATGCCATTCTGATCCACCTGTCTTCAAAACTTCCGGTATCCAGGCTGCAAAGGGACTTAACGGATTCCACTGTTTTGAGAAACATCGGGGTTCCTGTTGCCCATACCCTTATTGCTTTTGAATCGCTTGAAAAAGGACTGAACAAATTAATCCTGAATAATGAAAAAATTAGTTCTGATCTTGAAAACAACTGGGCTGTGGTGTCAGAAGCCATTCAAACCATACTTCGCCGGGAAAATTATCCTCATCCTTATGAAGCGTTGAAGGATTTGACACGCGGCAATGAACACATCACAAAAGAAGTGATACACTCTTTTATTGAATCTTTAAATGTGAATGACAAAATCAAAAAAGAACTGAAACAATTTTCTCCCATAACCTATTTGGGAAAATGATCCGGCGGTGGCCCGGCAAAAATGGATAGGAGTAAAATGTGGATCCCTGAAGAAGAATCGAAAAATCATTTATTTTTAATTTGTCAAAAACCCAAAATCTACTATGTCGAAAAATGTCATTCAGATGGAAATTCCGATTTTTATTTTCAGCATTATCATCGGACTTTTCGGTGCCAACCAAATTTTGAATGCGGCGAGCATGTCACAAAATATTCCTGGATTTTTGCCCGCAGTCAAAATACTGACCTATGTTTCCGGGGTAGCGCTTTTGCTCGCGGCTGTGTCATTTATCATCGATAGAATGGCTCGGCTTGCCGGTTACCTTTTGGCCTTGCTTTTATTAATTATTGTTTTTTCTGTGGATGTGCCCGGCATTATTCACGCCCACTCGTTAGCCGCCAAATCCCTTTTTACCACCAACGCACTGAAAGATACCGCCATCGCCATGGCAGCCATTATCATCGGCAACTTGTCAAAGCATTAGTACCTTTGCTTCAATGACAGTAAAACACCTTTTGTCGTTGCCCTTTATTGCGGTTATCCGGTTTTATCAATTGGCCATTTCACCCTGGATGGCACCCACCTGCAGATTTACACCTACCTGTTCACAATACGGATTGGAAGCATTTAAGAAATACGGACCGATCAAAGGATTCTGGCTTACGCTAAAACGCATCAGCCGATGCCACCCATGGGGCGGTCACGGCGAGGATCCTGTTCCCTGATAAATTATTTGAACCCAAGTTTTGCAGTTGACTGCAAACGACTAAGAAAGCCTAATGCTCAAATAAAATATTTTCGCAAAGGCTTTCTATGTCGGGGTTACCGGGATGCTTCCCACAACCCCTTACGCATTTTGCAGTAGCCTCGAGGCTACTGCAAAATCCCGGTTGAATCTGTATCCGATATGAAAACAACCCTCTTTGCCAATTCATTTCTTAAAAAATAATGGCAATTGCAGCCATTGTTTATTTCGGATAACTTATCAACAATTCCACATTTCTGTCTGTACATCTGACACATAATTAATTCAAGGCATACATTTTGCGACAAGGTTTCGTAATCAATGGTAGCTCAGGGATCTTTTTTTTAAAATTAATTCTTGTGTTATTTAATGATTATCATTTTTTCACTTTTTAAATCTTTACAAAAAATGGCATTCACATTACCTCCTTTGCCTTATGCTTATGATGCACTGGAGCCCTACATCGACAAACAAACTATGGAAATCCACCACGACAAACATCATGGCGGATATGTAAACAACCTCAATAAAGCCATTGCCGGAACAGAATACGAGAATAAAGCACTCGAAGAAATTCTGAAGAATGCAGGCAAAGCAGGCGCTGCTATCAGAAACAATGCAGGCGGACATTGGAATCACAGTCTATTCTGGGAAGTGATGGCTCCTCACAACAATGCCAGCAAACCCGATGCTGATCTTGCAGCAGCCATCGACAAAGAATTTGGAAACCTGGATGCCATGAAAGAAAAATTCAATGCTGCCGGAGCCGGACGTTTTGGAAGCGGTTGGGCATGGCTGGCAGTTGATCCGGGTCACAAACTGGTAATTTGTTCCTCCCCGAATCAGGACAATCCGCTGATGGATGTGGCAGAATGCAAATGCACCCCGATTCTCGGAGTGGATGTTTGGGAACATGCTTATTATCTGAAATATCAGAATAAACGCGGTGATTATCTGAACGCTTTCTGGAATGTAGTCAACTGGAAAAAAGTTGGTGAACTCTATGCAAAAGCAATGAAATAAAAATTGAAATCAATAAGCAACAGGGCGCCTTCCTGAAAACAGGAAGGCATTTTTTTATACCCTGTTTATTTTAAAAATCAACTCACTTTTATTCCGGCAAAAAACAAGATTATAAACCTGAGAGTTCCCATTCCTGACTGATTAAAAGTTACCTCCCGGTTTCAAGACTATTAATTCCGTTATCCGCCAGAGTCTTGCCATGTTTATTCTTTCATGGCTTTTGATGAAATTCTGTATCCGACAAAAAGCGCCAATCCGGCCAGTGTCAAAATGGATCCCGGATACGAAACTCCCTCTTCCACTCCGAAAGCCTGGTGCAGGATGGCTGCCAAAAAGATACCGATCCCCGACGCCAGCAAAAGCAAAGCAAGATTTACGAGTATAAGTGGAAATATATTTGACTTAGGCGCTGAACGGTTTGAGACAAAAATGGATGCATCTGCTCCTTTCTCAACCAGCGCCAGCCTGACACGCGTCCTGGAGGCAATAATGACATAAATGATTCCGAACAATGTACCAAAGATGATTAATACATTGAGAACTGTTCCGACGTCCATAAAACAAGTTTTTAAAGTTTTTAAATAAATTTCTGACAACTTTGACGAGGATCTTTTCAACACGGTTACACTTTTTTATGAAAATATTTTTGTGTAACCGGAATTTTATTCTGTCGTCTAAACTTTAGTTTTGGAAAACAGGGAAGATAATATTTGGATTGAACAGATATTGAATGGAGATGAAATGCCATTCAGGCATCTCGTTGAAAAATATCAAAACCTGGTTTTTGCCATTGCTTTCAGAATTTTAGGCAACAGAGAAGATGCCGAAGATGCCGCTCAGGAGATTTTTGTAAAATGTTTTCACGGATTAGGGAAATTTAATAAGCAGGCCGCATTTTCTACCTGGCTGTATAAAATTGCTTTTAATCATTCCCTGGATCTGGCAAAGAAATTCAGGCATTCAAAGTATAAAACAGATTGGGAAAAAGCAGAGATTGGGAGCAGCATCACAAGTGAAACCCGGTCAGAATCGGAAATGGATTCCAGGATTATAAAAAGCATTCTGAAAGGCGCTATTGATTCCCTTCCTCCGGAGAGCAGGATCATCGTACTCCTCTATTATTATGAGAATCTTTCTCTCAAAGAGATTTCAGAGATCATGGGATTCAGAGAAAATAATCTGAAAATTAAACTTCACCGCATCCGGTCGAAACTGATGAAACAACTTCAAACAAAAGAAGAAATCATTTCCACATTAAATTTGTAATAATAATGGACAGGGATTCACATATTGACAATTTGATAAAGCAAACTTTAAAAGGAGAAGGTTTGGAAATGCCTCCTGTTGATTTTTCAAACAAAGTAATGGATAGAATTTCCAAAACTTCTATGGAAAATATTTACAAGCCAATCATTTCAAAAAGGATTTTCCTTTCTGTATTGGCCGGTGCTGTTTTGGTTGTTTTAGTAACTATCCTTTTAGTAAAAGACCCACCATCGGGAACCATATCCACTCTGAATCATTTCCTTGACCGCATTCCCGATTTTCATTTCAGGATTTCTCTGCCTCCTTATATTTTATACAGTGCGTTGGGAATCCTGGTTATGGTGTTGGTTCAAACCATTTTTATCGGAAAAATTTACCGGAGAATGTTTAGGTAAAGCATGGATCAAACCTATGACAGGTATGAACTATACCACCTCTTTTTAATTGAACATATCAATCCAGAGACATTACAAACTAAGAATCCAGTTCTTCAAACACGTGGTGAAGGGATGCTCCTTTGGCGTTCATTCTAAGCAAATCGTAGTGTTTGTGCAGGGCAGTAAACAATGGAAATCTTTTATAGACCAGATGGTGTTCGCCTGCAAATTTTACAATCTCATCTGTTATCTCATTGTAATAAACGTAAGGATAACTCGGAAAAAGATGATGCGCCACATGAAAATTAAAATTGCCGAGAATATTGCGGATAAACCAGTTGTTGGGCTTCAGATCATTGGTTACTTCCAGTTGATGTTTCATCCATGAAAAGGGGAGATTATTCAGTTCATCTGGTTCGGGAAATTCGTTGTCAGGCAACGGATGCAGCGGAAGTAAAACAAACAATGCAAAAATGCTGGCGACTAATACCTGCAGAAACCATGCACCAAAAGCCAGTCCGAAAGAAGCATCGAAAAAAAGAACGGGCACAGCAATCTGATAAAAGAAATAAAAGAGTTTATACAGGATCATTTTAATTTTTTCTTTGACCGGTGGCACTCCATGCACTCTGCGGATAACTCTTTTCTTTCCAAAAAAATCTCTGAAATCGCGAATCAGCATCCAGTTAAACAGATAAAACGGATAAATAAAAATGAAATATTTGTGTTGATATTTCTGAATTCCTTTGGGTTCGGCATGCGGATAAACGAGTATAGGACCACTCTGTTCAATATCTGTATCCCATCCGTCGACATTGGGGTAATGATGGTGGCTGAGGATATGACGGTTGCGCCACATATAACTGTTTGCTCCCACCAGATTCAGAATATTCAATACCCACTTGTTGTATTTTTTTGTTTTATAAATACTGTCGTGTGCAGCTTCATGAATCAGATTGAGATAAATTAAAACAATATTTATACCCATGAATACATATAGACCGATATACAACCCCTTGTCAGCCGTATTAAACAAAGCAAAAACATAACTTCCAAAATAAAGGAAAGGCAGAACAATTGCCTTCACTTTTATGTAAGCGCCCCTCTTTTCGGGAATTGATTTAATGCGATCTTTTACCTTTTTTGCCAACTCAACAAACAACTTGTTTTCTTCATCATTTGTCAGATAGGCCGGAGTTTTATTCATCATGACATCTAAATTAAATGCTGCTAACTTTGGATTTGACCTCTCTTATTTTGCAAAATAAAAAATTATGCCAAACTAACCTTAGGAATCGTGCTCAATTTGGAAACCTGAATGATTGAGACCAATATTCAGATATTCTTTAGCTCCTGAGGCTTTTTCACTATTTTAATAAATGATTCAGGCTTTACACAGAGCCGGCAAAACCTTTCAATTTCTTTTCGACTTAAAAAAATCGGTCATCAATGCACCACATTCATCTGCCATTATTCCACAGATGATTTCTGTTTTAGGATGCAGGAGGTTTCCATGCAATGACAATCCACCGTGTTTGGGATCTGATGCCCCATAAACAACTCTCGATATTTTGCTCCAATACAATGCGCCGCAACACATGGTACATGGCTCCACCGTCACGTACAACGTAGCATCTGTCATGTATTTTCCTCCCAATGTATTGCAGGCTGCAGTGATGGCAATCATTTCTGCATGTGCGGTCGGATCGTGGAGCATTTCCACCTGGTTGAAACCTTTGCCAATAATCCGGTTGTTCATAACAACTATCGCTCCCACAGGAACTTCCTCATTTTCCAGCGCACGCACAGCCTCTCTCATGGCCACTTTCATGAAATCTTCGTGGGTCTTGTTCATTCACAAACTTTGTTTAGCGGAAGAATCCTTTTTAATAAAAAATCAGATTGCACATTTCTCATGATAATTAATCATATCGATCGGAGAACGTTCAAATTCAAATCCCTGAAAATGATTTTCTATTTCGTTCAGCACTTCAAAAATGGCATCAGGTTCTTTTGTCGTCACTAATTTTGTCCGGTATTCTTTAATGTTGGGCAATCCTTTCAGGTAATTTGTATAATGTCTCCGCATTTCATATACGCCCACTATTTCTCCTTTCCATTCCAGTGAACGTTGCAAATGTTTGCGGCACACATCCACTCTTTCTTTAATCGTAGGAGGGGGAAGCATTTCTCCCGTCATCGCAAAATGTTTCACTTCCCGGAATATCCACGGATACCCGATGGCCGCTCTTCCTATCATAATTCCATCCACCCCGTAACGGTTCTTGTATTCCACCGCTTTCTGCGGAGAATTGATATCGCCATTGCCGAAAACCGGAATTGTGATTCGTGGATTATTTTTCACTTTGCCAATCAATGTCCAGTCTGCATAAGGTTTGTACATCTGCACACGTGTACGTCCGTGAATGGAAAGCGCTTTAATTCCCACATCCTGCAAACGTTCGGCTACTTCTTCAATATTTTTTGAACTCTCATCCCATCCTAACCGGGTTTTTACCGTCACCGGCAGCGATGTACTCTTTACCACAGCTTCCGTCAGGCGAACCATCAAATCAATATCTTTCAATACTCCGGCACCTGCACCGTGTGTGACTACTTTTTTTACCGGACAACCGAAATTGATGTCAAGTACATTGGGATTTGTGACTTCCACAATATGGGCAGCAATGGAAAGGCTGTCTTCATCTCCGCCAAAAATCTGAATCCCCACCGGCCGTTCGTAGGGAAATATATCCAGTTTCTTTCTGCTTTTAATTGCATCACGGATCAAACCTTCACTGCTTATGAATTCAGTGTAGAGCATATCGGCGCCATTTTCTTTGCACACCTGGCGAAAAGGCGGATCGCTCACGTCTTCCATCGGAGCAAGCAGCAATGGAAAATCTGGCAATTCTATGTCTGCAATCTTTACCAATTGTATTAATTATTTTCAGATAATCTAATTTCTTTTGCTTCCCGAAAAGCAAGGCTGTAAATTTACGCACTTTAAAAAAAGATCATGCTGCAAGATGGAAATTCAAAAAACTTTAGCTTTCCTGCACAACTGGGGATTTTCCTGGGCCTTACCGGTGCGGGAATGGTGATGGCATCTGTTTCCTCAGCCATCATCTGGCTGGCTATGACCCACCGTTCTTTTGCAACTATGCAAACCGACATGACAAACCCGGCTTTCTATAATGCCATGATGGTCATTCAGGGCGTTTCCACTTTTTTTCTCTTTTTTCTGCCGGTCATATTTTTTGCACTGATCTGCTACCGCAAAGTATCTGCTTTTGCAGGTACGCTTACACGCATTTCTTACAAACAGATAATCTGGGTAATCATTATTCTACTCCTCGTCTTTCCCGTGGGAGGCATGCTGGGGGAAATCAACAAAGTCATTCCCATTCCTAAATCATGGGCTATCAAATTTCAGCAAATGGAAGATGCCCGAAAAGTGGAAGAATCCATTTTCATAAATATCAATTCCTTTTCCAGGTACCTCCTCTCACTTTTTATCATCGCATGCCTGCCGGCCATTTTTGAAGAATTCTTTTTCCGCGGAGGATTGCAAAATATTTTTACACGCTGGTTCAAAGGCCCGGTCATAGCCATTGTGGTTACTTCCATCATCTTTAGCCTGGTCCACATGTCGTATTACGGATTTCTTGTAAGGTTTTTTCTCGGGGTCATTTTGGGCACCATCTTTTATCTCAGCAGCAGCATCTGGTTGAGTGTTCTGCTTCATTTTTTATTTAACGGATTGCAGATTACAGCCATGTATATTTCACAGACGAGCAGAACGAATTCCAAAGAATTGGAAGAAAACTTTCCTGTCTGGGCGGGAGCCTTTGCATTAATCCTTCTCATATTCGCAATGATAAAATTCAAGAAAGAATCTCTCGCGGTTCAGGAAAAATTTATTTATCACGAACCGGATGATGATGATTTTCACAATTGGCTTGCAAAAAATAATTAAAAGAAAACATGGCATTAGATAAAAAGACTTTCAGGACCAGAACCCTTACTGCCATTGTTTTTGCAGTAGTTATGCTCACCGGGTTGCTTTGGAACAAATGGAGCTTTGTCATCCTGTTTCTGATAGTTCATTTCGGTGGTTGGAAGGAATTCCTTCAACTGATGAATAAAATAATGCAGGGAAGAATGGTCTGGAAATTTATTCTCGGGCTGTTGTATATCACACTGCCCGTCACGCTCCTCTTTCTGATCCGGCTTGATAATCGCACAACCGATGATACCCTGCTGAAAGTGGTTCCCTGCGGAATTGTTTTTTCTATCTGGATCAATGATACGATGGCATACATCAGCGGGTCGTTTATTGGTAAAACAAAACTTTCCAGTATTTCTCCCAAGAAAACGATTGAAGGAACATTGGGCGGTATTGTACTTTGTGTTTTGGTCATTACCATCATCGGCAGCCTCACCCATTTTTATCGAACCATTGACTGGTTTTTTATCAGTTTGATTTGTGCCATCACCGGTACACTTGGTGATTTACTGGAAAGCAAAATCAAACGCCTTGCGGGAGTAAAGGATAGCGGAAATATTATGCCCGGCCACGGCGGATTTCTCGATCGGTTTGATTCTATGCTGGTGGCTATCCCGTTTGTTTTTGTTTATTATTTTTTGATAATGAGGTGAGGGGGATGGGAGGTTTGTTGAGAACTCTTAAAATTGTAGGTTCCGGGTTTCAAGTTCCAAGTTCCAGGCCTGTCCCGCCGAAGGCGGATTCTAAGTTCCGAGTTCTGAGTTCAAGAAACCCGAAACTTCAAACCCGAAACCTTGAACCTGAAACCCGGAACCCGAAACTTCAAACTCAGAACCTGAAAACTCCCTTACCTTAACAAAAAACAATCTCAACTTATCTTTGCATAAAATATCAGTTTGAAATGAGGATTGCAATCAACGGCATGGGAAGGATAGGCCGTTTGTTATTTAAAAAGATAAGAAGGGCAGGAAAATATGAAATCGTAGCTGTCAACGATATTATGCCACCGGAAAATCTGGCCTATCTTTTAAAGTACGACAGCATCTATGGAACCTTTGAAGAAGAAGTTAGTTATAAAGATGGGAATCTGCAGGTGGGCAAAGATAAAATCCGGGTTTATCATGAACATGACCCCGAAAAATTACCCTGGAAAGAAAACGATGTGGACGTAGTCCTGGAATGTTGCGGAAAATTTCTCGACAGGGCATCGGCAGGTAAACATTTAAAAGCCGGTGCAAAAAAAGTACTTCTCTCAACAACAGGGAAAGACGATATTCCCCTGAAAGTTTTTGGATTTAATCAAAACGGCGATGTGCCCGGATTCGATATCTTATCTCCCGGCGGATGTATGACCAATTGCAGCACACACATCATCTATTTACTCAACAGCATCGGCATTGAAAACGGAATGATAAATATACTCCACAGTTTCACTTCGCGGCAGGCACTCGTGGATTCATCACATAATCAATTCCGCAGAGGCCGGGCCGCATCAGAATCTATCATTCCTGTGGATATTGACTTATGCACAGCTCTGGACAGGTTGTTCCCTTCGCTGGCTGGCAAACTAAATGCTTCGTCCACACGGGTACCGGTGGCCAATGGCGCTTATGCCAGTTTCTTTGTAACCTTAAAATCAGAAATAAGTGAATCTGCCCTGAAAGATCTTTTCAGAAAAAGTGCGGAAACAGAATACAAAAACATTCTTCAATACACTGAGGAACCGCTGGTTTCATTAGACATCAAAGGCAATACACATTCATGCATTGTGGACGGAACAGAAATCAAAGTGTTGGGGAAAATGGTACGCGTAAGTGCGTGGTTTGATAACGAATACGGATTTACATCGCGTATGCTCGACTGGTTGGATTATTGGTTCAAATAGGAATCGACAGGGATTTTTTTAAAAAGAATCCCTATGGCATCAATTTCCCAAGGCATCCTGGCGGCTTTATTGACAGGAATGGACCTGTCACCGGCTATCGCCGAAATGGCGTTACGATCATACGTACTTCCACCTGTAAAAAAGATAATATTAAAACTGTAAGACGGTTAGCACAATATGAAAAGGTCAGGCTGTGCAATCACTTTACCCGGGCTTTCGCCGGAACGGATTTTCTTAAAAGAACATTTCCCCCACACGGGCGTTCGGGTTCGGGCTATAACCGCGCCATGAGCGCTCTGATGCACCTTGCCAAGCAGGGCACCTATCCCGATCTGAGGCATGATTATCCATCAGTGCTGGTTTCCAAAGGCCTGCTTCCGGGAGCAGCAAATGCCCACTCTGAAAGGGATGGCAATAATCATATTGTTTTCAATTGGGAGGACAATAGCGAAACCGGTACGGCACGACCAGACGACAAGGTAATCCTCGTTGCTTACTTCCCTGAATTGCAGCAGGCGGTTTTTAGTATAGGCGATACCGTTAGAGCGGATGGTAATGCAACTCTTGACCTCCATGGAATGAAATCGTACCAGTCACATTCGTGGATCGGATTCCTAACCACCGATGAAAAGGATGCTGCGCACAGTGTCTATTGCAGGTGGGTATAACCGTTGAACGTTTGCGGATAAAGAACTGTCGTTCCTTAAACTGCTTTTTGACAAAAGCCGTACGTTGAATCTTGATATTGGTTTCCCAGCCGTAAAAATAAATGATGAACGCACTTAGTTGTATAGCGATAAGTTTATTATTCTCCAAATTTTACAACTCCTGCTGTCTAAAGGCCTAATTGATATTTTAGGTAATATATAGTTCCGTTTTTGTCTCACATTACAAAACCATCCGGAAAGCTGTGTGGCTGCTCAAAGGATGGCTCCTCCTGACAGATAATTTTTCACCAGATCATTGATCGCATTTTCCAAAGTCCACATTTTATCAACATAACCCGCCAGCCTTAATTTCTGAACCGGAGCTACTACACTATCGGGGTAACTTTTCAAAATATTCGCCGGAATGGGTTTGTACTCAATCTTCTCCGGTAATCCCATCGCAGCAAAAACTGATTTTGCCACGTCATTAAAACTTTTCCCTACTCCTGACCCCACATTATAAATTCCCGAAGCGAAATGCGGTTCATGCTGAACCCATCCTTCCAAAAACCAATAAAGGATTTTGACCACATCTTTGATATAAATAAAATCCCGTTGCTGTTCTCCGGGTTCATAAGCCGGATTGGAGGAACCAAAGAGTATTACTTTTCCTGTTTCCCTGATTTCAAAAAAACTTTTAAACGCTACGCTGGCACTCACCCCCTTGTGATATTCGTTGGGTCCAAAAACATTAAATATTTTCAGTACAGTCCATGGGCTTGTTGATTTCTTTTTAAGAATCCATTTATCAAATTCATGTTTGGATTTTGCATAATCATTTAGCGGAATCAATTTGTCAACCAATACTTCATCATCGCTGTATCCAAATTCTCCGGCGCCATAAGTGGAAGAGGAAGATGCACTCACAAATGGAATTTGATTCTTCTCACTCCATAAAAATAACCGTTGGGAAAATTCAACATTTTGTTTGAAGAAATCATTCTTGTTTGCAGTTTTCCCGCCCAGGTGAAAAACAAATTTTATAGCCTGCTCATCCTGATTCAAAAAATCAAATAGGTCCGCAGATTCAATTCTGGCTGAAAAACTTTTTCCATGTAAATACCGCACCTTACCGGGTTTGGTAAAATTATCTGCAAGAAAAAGATTATTGAATCCGTGTAAATTCAATTCAGTGACAAGAGAACTGCCAATAAAACCGGCTGCACCGGTAATTAAAATCGCCGGTTCTTTAATCATATTTTTCCATCAGGTTGCTGAGGCAATTGTCATATTTTTCTTTCCAACCGGACACTTTGCCCCAATTTTCTCCCTCAACCCAAACTTCATCTCCGGCCACTGTTCCGATAAATTCAAAAGGAATATCCATCCCCATTTCAAAAACTTCTTTTTTGGAAGGATCCACACTGACCACTACCCTGCCCTGAGCCTCTCCAAACCAGTAGGCATCTGCCCTGTAGCTCTTTGCGTGTTTTACTTTAAAACCTTTGTTGCGGAAAAAAGCAGATTCGATCAGGCATGTAAACAATCCGCCTTCTGAAATATCGTGGGCGCTCAATATTAGTTTTCTTTCAATCAATTCCGTAACGGTGTGGTGCAAACGAAATTCTTCATTCAGGTCAAAATAGGGAGCCGGAGAAAATGTAACGCCTCTGACTTTGCGCAGGTAAACAGATCCATTAATATCTTCTTCATTTTTTCCCAATATATAAATAAGGTCCCCTTCATTTTTAAAGTACAAAGACATTTTGTTGGCAACATCATCCAATATTCCGGCCATACCAATTACAGGTGTGGGGTGAACCGGGCCATCAGGCGACTGGTTATAAAAGCTGACATTCCCGCCTGTAACAGGTGTATCAAATTTTTTGCAGGCTTCACTCATACCCTGGATGCTCTTCACAAACTGATAATAAACTTCCGGATCGTATGGATTCCCAAAATTCAGGCAATTGGTTACACCCAAAGGTTTTCCGCCGGAGCAAACTATATTTCTCGCAGATTCTGCAACCGCAATCATACATCCTTTAAAGGGATCTGCATATACATAATAGCCATTGCAATCTGTCGTAAGTGCGAGCGCCTTTTTTGTGCCCCTGATAGAAACAATTGAGGCGTCAGAAGGATCATTGGTATTCATATTGGCCGCACCAACCATACTGTCGTATTGTTCGTAAATCCATTTTTTGGAGGCGATGTCAGGATCGGAAATTAATTTCCCGGCTATCTCCCTGATGTTATTGTATTCTGCGACTGATCCGGGCTTAAATTCTTCTATTTTCTGAAGATAAGCCGGGCGTGTATATTCCCTTTCATACACGGGCGCACCTCCACCCAATACAAGGCTGTCGGCAGGCATTTCTGCTACCAACTCACCTTTCATATAAAACTTCAAAATCCCGGAGTCATTCACCTCGCCAATTTGGGAACAGGGTAAATCCCATTTCTCAAAAATATCCAGGATTTCTTTCTCTCTTCCCTTTTTAACGATCAGCAACATTCTTTCCTGGCTTTCGCTCAGCAACAATTCCCAGGGTTTCATATTGGATTGCCTTACCGGTACTTTATCCAGATGAATATCCATTCCGGCTTCCCCTTTGGCACTCGTTTCTGAAGTGGAACAAATAATTCCGGCCGCCCCCATGTCCTGCATTCCCACCAAAGCATCTGTTTCTATAATTTCCATACAGGCTTCCAGCAATTTCTTTTCCTGAAAGGGATCGCCTACCTGCACGGCGGGGAGATCTTCGGCGCTTCCTTCATGAATATCTGCCGATGCAAAAGCGGCTCCGCCCATTCCGTCTTTTCCTGTTGCACTTCCTGCAATGAAAACGGGGTTTCCCGTCCCTTTCGCAGTGGCGCTAACTGTATGGCCTATCCGTGCAACTCCTGCACTCATGGCATTCACCAATGGATTTGTATTGTAACACGAATCAAAATAAACTTCGCCTCCTACCGTTGGGACACCAAAACAATTGCCGTAATGTGCAATTCCTTTGACGATACCGGAAAGCAATCTTTGAGTTTTAATATTATTGGGATCGCCAAACCTGAGCGAATTTAATGTTGCGATTGGCCGGGCGCCCATGGTAAAAATATCCCGGTGAATTCCGCCGACTCCCGTTGCCGCACCCTGAAACGGCTCAATGGCGGAGGGGTGATTATGGCTTTCAATTTTAAAAACCAAACCAAGCCCATCACCAATGTCCATTAGCCCTGCATTCTCTTCTCCGGCCTTTACCAGCAATCGCCCACCTTCGCGGGGAAGTGTTTTCAACCACCGGATGGAATTTTTATAACTGCAGTGCTCGCTCCACATTACTGAATAAGCGCTCAGTTCATTAAAATTGGGATTTCGTCCGAGAATTTCCCTGATCTTCTCATATTCATCTTCAGTGAGACCTAACTTTTTTGCTGTTGATACCGTTACTTCCATTGTCAAAAAATATGGGCAAACTTACAATCTATCTTTGAGGGGAGGTTCAGAAATAGTTGGTATTATTTTAACTAACTTCCCACATTCTAATAATCATTGCTTGGCAACTGTTTTATTTTTTTTGTACGCAATCCTTTTCCTGTGGCTCATTACAAGGTTGTCTTTCTTCAAAAAAATTGGGTTGCCTGTCCTGTTATTAATTTCACTTTTCAGCATCAGGATTTTAGCCGGAGTATTTAGTTGTTACCTGAGCCTCCATTATTTTCCGGTTTCAGATTCTCTCACTTTTCACAATATTTCCCTCAACGAAAATTATCTGCTGTTAAATCAACCGAAATACTTTTTCTACAACCTGTTTACAGACGTATATCACAATCATTTTAGCGGGCTTTTCAGTACAACCCATTCATTTTGGAACAACCTTAGGATGAACCTGATTGTGAAAAGCCTTGCAGTGATTGATATTTTTACGCTTGGCAATTTTTACACAAATACGCTGTTTTACAATTACGCTGTTTTCAGCGGAGCCATTTTATTATACAGAGCGACCATCCCATTCATTCAAAAGGGAAAATGGTTGTTGATTTTCGGGATTTTTTTATTCCCGTCAGCGCTTTTTTTCACCAGTGGCATTCAAAAGGAAGGATTGATCATATTATGCACCGGATTTATCTTTTATAATTTTTACAGATTATTACACGCAGGATTTACTTTTAAACGAGTGATTGGCTTTTTATCTTTTTTCACCCTCCTCTTTCTATTGAGAAATTTCACCGCAACCATCCTGGCTCCCTCTTTGCTGATATGGGTTTTATGCCATTATTTTCCAAAGAAAAAATGGATTATCCTGCCATCCGTCTTTGTTCTCTGTATATTGCTTTTCTTTGGCGCTAAAAGAATCAACCCTTCTGCTGATTTTCCCAAAATAGTTTCTGAAAGATATATCGCCTTTGATACCATTTCTCGGGTCAGCAATACCTATCTGCCGATGAAAATGCTGGAACCCGATTTTGAAGGATTTGTAAGAAACGCACCTGTAGCATTGCAACACGCCATATTTTTACCATCATTACCTGTTTCACTTAAAACTTTACCGTTTACATTAGAATTATATGCTGTATGGATTTTCCTTCTTTTTACGATATGGAAGAAAAGAAAATCGGGAAATCTGCCAGCCCTATTCATCGCATTGGGGTTCTTCTCTTTTATCAATATTGTAATGATAGGATTTACAATTCCGAATCTGGGCGCCATATTACGATACAGAAGTATTTACCTGCAATTTGTATTCATCTGCATTGTGGGGTATTACAACTCCGGAACGAACTATGGAAATTCTCTTAAAACCGGCAAACCCTGATTTTTACCTGAATACAGATACTGAGAGGTTCCGGTTTTTTAAATTGTACGATATTTTTAATACACATTATATAAAATAATTATGTATATATTTTACTAACATTTTATACTATTTATAATTCACTAATAGTCCTAAATGTATCTAAATAAAGTTGAAATGAGGTGATTGAAATAATTCTTTCTACAGTGAGTTTATCTTGAATAATTCTTTCCAGTTCCTTTGAAAGTTCCTCAATAGACTTGTAAGTTTT
>JAFKGR010000008.1 GCA_017307735.1 Chitinophagaceae bacterium | reverse complement strand
ATCTGAATGCGGGGTCTTATTCTGGAAGAGGCATTTTTCAAAATCCTCTTTAGTTCCTGAAGGCTTTCTTTTACGATTATTTCTTTTGCTTTTGCCATAAAGCAAAGATATGGAACATTAGACTATTTATGAAATATACTTAGTATAAAATATTTTTTTGTTTAGTTCGCGATTCCCTGTCTCTCCCAAATCTGAAACTCGAATGAATAGGCATGTCTCGCATCCTTTCCATGTTTTTCGGATGAGGTCAATTTCCAGTCATACTTTGAAATTTCAGGGAAAAAAGCTGTTGCATCAGGAAAATAAGCGTCAATTCTGGATACTTCGAGCCTGTTGGCATATTTCATTGAAAGGTTAAAAATATCTCCACCCCCTATCACATAAACGGATTTGTTGCTGCCTGCTTTTTCCAACGCTTCCTCTATACTATGCGTTACGATGACACCCTTCCCGGCGTAATCTGTCCGGCGGGTGATTACAATATTCAGACTTCCGGGAATGGGTTCACCGACAACATCCCATGATTTTCTTCCCAAAATAATCGGGTGCCCTAAAATTGATTCTCTGAATCTGTTATATTCATCCGGCAAATTCCAAAGTGGTTTGCCATCCTCCGTTCCAAGTTCATTGTTCAATCCAAATGCGGCTGCCAATACAATCATTGTTTTTGTTTAAAGATAAATATTTCGATTCGCCTGTATTTAAAGAAAACGACTTTGAGGCATAATAGCATCAAAATCATTTTAAACCTCATCGCATTGTTACAAGGCGAAAATTGATTTGCTTTTAATCGATTTGTTTTTTAATTAAATCAGGTAGTCCCGGCCTATCCGAATAAGCGGCAAAATACCACAAATGAAAAATAATCTCGAAATTGCATTCATTATTCTGCATTCTATCATAAATAAACAAGAAATAGTAATAACCGAATTTTAAATATTCAGAAAAATGAACAACGAATTCCTTAGAAGTGTAAAAAAACAATTTAATGATTACAAAGCCCTTGGCGAAAAGACGTTTTCGCAGTTGTCAGATGAGCAGCTCTTCTGGAGATATAACGAAGAGAGCAACAGCGTTGCAACGCTTGTAAAACACATGTGGGGCAATATGCTTTCGCGGTGGACAGATTTTTTAACGAGCGATGGAGAAAAGGATTGGAGAAAAAGGGATGAAGAATTTGAAAATGATCTGAAAGGAAGAAAGGAAATGATGGACAAATGGAATGAAGGCTGGGACTGCCTTTTCAAAGCATTGGATTCGCTGACTGAGGATGATCTGGGAAAAGAAGTTTTCGTTCGTCAAAAACCACTTACCGTCACCGATGCTATTCACCGGCAGCTCACACATTATGTTTATCACGTGGGGCAAATCGTATATATAGGTAAAATGCTTCGCGATGACCAATGGGTAACCCTGTCGGTTCCCAAAAAAGGGAAAAATTAAAAGTATTCCGGTTTTATTTTTTGTGATTGAGTTAATACAGACTTGCAGTGACCGGCAAATTGGGTAATGTCCAAAACCTTTAATTGATTCTGTTCTGGCCAAAAACAAGTTCAATAGTTTCGCATTCCGGCCGATTCGGGTAATATTACCCTGTACTTATATTATGGTAATTTACCATCTCAATTACAAAAAATTTCTACTTTATTAAATCATTTATTTTTTGCTGAAAACTCATCCTCCGAACCCTTCTAAAACCTACACATTGAAAAGCAACAGTCAACCAATAAAGAAATCCTAAAACCTACCGTGCGGCCTCAAAAGATTTAGCAATCACATTACATTTGTCAGTCCAGTCAGCACGGTGGGCAATTAAATCCGGATATTCTGTAGTGAAATTATTTTTTACTATAAAATCAACAAATGAGTTCATAATCTTTATATTGCGATCTTTTGAGAATTAAAACTAAATTTTTCAAAATTGTCAGTAGAATTATTTAGTTTTATCCTCTGCATGAAATTCTACCTGATAGAAATTTTTAGACCCAACAGAAAATTTATTTGAGATTTTTCTACAATAATTAAGTTTTTTACTCGTTTTTAGTTTCCGGAATCGGCTTAAAAATCCGATCTGAACAAACAATAATTTTGAATGAAAATGTCGTCCTTACCCGTAAAGTCAATTACAATGAATAGAAATTTGCTTTCAATTCTGGGTTGTGCCGCTTTATTGCTAACCAGTTGTGGGAAATTTGGCAAATCAAAAGGCCTTCCCAACGATGGTCAGTTGCACGGTGTGGCACCATCGGGAAAATACATCCTTCCCAAGCCACCGGGGATGGTTTACATTCCACCGGGAACATTCCACATGGGCCCCAGCGATGAAGATGTCAACTATGCCTTCACCGCGAGGAATATGCAGGTTTCCATCAATGGTTTCTGGATGGACGCCACAGAAATAACCAATAACGAATACAGGCAGTTTACCAATTGGGTACGGGATTCAATAGCAGCCAAACTCATGGGCTATGTGAAGCAGGGACCCGATGGAGTAGAAATGATTGACTGGACAAAGGCCAGCAAAATTAATTATGGCGACAAGGCAACTCTTGAAAAAATTGATGCCATGATTGTAACCCCCGATAACCGTATTTTCGGCAGAAAAGAAATTGACCCAGCCAAAATAATTTTCCATTCAGAAAGCTATAATTTTAAGGAAGCAGCCAAACGGGAAAATGCAAATGTGCCACGCGGCAAATTCATAGTAAAATATGATCTTCCTGTTTATCCGGATACATTGTGTTGGGTAAGAGATTTCTCCTACTCCTATAATGAACCAATGGCAAAACAATATTACAGCCACCCGGCATTCGGAAACTATCCCGTTGTAGGGGTAACCTGGAAACAAGCCACTGCATTTTGCGAATGGAGAACCATGTACCTGAACGGATATCTCGAAAGCAAAGGACGTACTACCGAATCACCTTTCCGCCTGCCAACTGAAGCTGAATGGGAATATGCTGCAAGAGGCGGCCGTTCACAGGCTCCTTTTCCATGGGGCGGTCCCTATCTGAGAAACAGAAAGGGTTGCCTGATGGCCAACTTTAAACCAGGACGTGGTAATTATCCTGAAGATGGTGGTTTCTACACCGTCAGAGCAGATGCCTACTGGCCAAATGACTTCGGTTTATACAACATGGCCGGAAACGTTTCGGAATGGACTTCTTCGCTGTACTATGAAGGCGGATACAATTTCCAGCATGATATGAATCCTGACATCCGCTGGGATGCCAAGGACCAGGATCCTCCAAGAATGAAACGCAAAGTAATCAGAGGCGGAAGCTGGAAAGATGTAGGATACTATCTGCAGGTCAGCACACGTGATTATGAATACCAGGATACTTCAAAATCCTATATCGGATTCAGGACAGTGATAGATCTGCCGCCATCCTCAAAAATTAAAAGATAATTCAGAAAAATAGTATTAACTTAAAAAAAATAATTTTAAAACAATCTCTTTTATAGAATAAATTTTAGTTCCAAAATCTTACAGCCTGTATTAATGAAATTCATAATTGAATTAATATGGGCTTTTATTTTCAGGAACTGACTAACCCTCAAAAAAAATTCAAAACCAAACAAACTTTAAAATTCAATCATTATGTCTCAGACAATTCAAACACCGAAAAAAAAGAGAACATTTATAACCTATGTGGACGTTTTCGTAAGCGCCGGAGCCGGTGTCGTTATTTTTGCTGCATGGGCCAAACTCACTCACCAGTCTTATGCAAACAAGATGCTTGCTATTGGTATGTGGACAGAAACCGTCATCTTCCTGATTTATGCGGTGGTTGAATGGCTAAAGCCCAGCCGTAAAGATCCGGATGCAGTACACGCTGTGAGCGCAGCGCCGGCTGTTGCGGCAATCTCTCCTTTGAAGGCAATGGAAGAAATGCTTGAAGAAGCAGAAATTAATCCGACCAATATGAAGCGCCTTGGTGAAAACTTCCAGAAATTGGGAACAACTGTATCTCAATTAGGCGAAGTTGGAGACGTTGTAAAATCCACCGGTGATTTCTCTGCCAAAACCAAAGAAGCTAATAATGCATTGGGAATGATGAAAGACGCATTCCTGAATTCAGCCAATACCATGAGCAGTTTTAACAGCGCAGCAGACAGTGCACGCGGTTTCAAAGACCAGGTTCAGGTATTGACAAAAAATCTGGGTTCACTGAATACCATTTATGAATTGGAACTGAATGAAAGCAACAACCATCTGAAAGCTTTGAATAATTTTTATGGAAAGGTGGCAAAGGCAAGTGAAGTGATGATTGCAACTGTGGATGATGCTCAAAAAACCAAGGACCAAATGAATGCTTTGGCAAGTAATCTTGGAAAGCTGAATCAGGTTTACGGAAATATGCTCACTGCTATGCAGTTTAACAAGTAATCATTCATTTCCAAATTCAATATTCTAACCCCCAAAACTTAAATTAAATTAAATACTATGGCAGCAATACCTAAAGAGCCGCGGCAGATGATGATCAACGTCATGTATTTGGTGTTAATAGCCATGCTTGCCCTCAATGTTTCCAACGAAGTGATCACCGCTTTCAAAGTGGTAAATAAATCGCTCGTTACATCTAACCAGGTAATAAGCAATGGAAACACTACAATCTATAAATCGCTTGAGGAAAAATTAACCAAACCCGAATCTGCTGAGAAAGCAAAAATATGGGAGCCCAAAGCGATGGAAGCCAAAGCCCTCTCAGATAAAATGTATGGATACCTGGACAGCCTGAAACTTCAGTTGAAGGATGCAGCCGGCCTGAAAATGGTAACAGGACCAGACGGTCAGCCTGAGGAAGATTATCGCGAAGATGACCTGGAAGCTTCAACCCGTTTGTTTGATACCAAGGGCAATGGCAAAATTCTTGAACGGAGGTTGAATGAGTATAAGCAGGCCATGCTTAATATTGATCCATCCATCAACAAAGAATTCGCAAAAAATTTTCCTGTTGATACCGATACAAGAAATTTCAAAACACAGGAAGGCAAAACCAAAGATTTTACCCAGACTTATTTTTATATGACGCCGACTGTGGCTGCATTGACCATGCTTAGCAAATTCCAGAATAATATTAAGGATGCAGAAAATAAAATCATTACTTTCTGTCATGCGCAGATCGGAGCTGTAAAAGTCACTTACGATCAATTCTCAGCCTTGGTGGGCCAAAGCTCCAACTATGTAATGCCGGGTCAGCAAATTCAGATAACTGCCGGTGTCGGTGCATACAGCAATGCTGCGAAACCGCAAATCACAATTGGCGGAGTTCCTGTACCTGTAGGCCCTGACGGTCGTGCTGAATATACCATCACTGCATCAGGTGCCGGAAACAGGTCACTCCCGGTTAATGTTACATTTACAAAACCCGATGGTACACAAGAAACCAAAACTTTCCCTATTCAATATACCGTTGGCACCCCGGGTGGTTCCGCAGTCATGTTGGATAAAATGAACGTATTCTACGTCGGAGTTGAAAACCCTATAACCATATCTTCGGGAACAGGATGGGACAAGACACGTGTTTCAATGGCTGGTGGATCATTATCATCAGCGGGTTCACCGGGCAGATATAATGTGAAAGTATCAGGTGGTACTACTGCCAGCATTACAGTCAATGCAGATGGCAAACAGAGTACCTTCCCGTTTAGAATTAAACAGGTTCCGGATCCGGTATTGATGGTAGGCCCAAGTGAAGGCGGGCGAATCAAATCTGTTATTTTCAAGAACCAGAATTTCGCACGTGCCGAACTCAAAAACTTTGATTTTGACTATCGTTATAATATTGTCGGTGCAAATGTTTATTTCACAGGCGCAAACTTCCCTAATCCACGTCAGGAAACTATACACAACGGTAACCTCGAAGGACTTAGTGAATTATTAAGGCTTTGCATACCGGGAACGACAGTGGTTTTCGACAATGTGAGGGTTCAGGGGCCAGGCGGACCGGTAAAATCAATTCCGGGAGCAGCCTTCATCCTGCAATAGTCGGAAGATTAAATTTAGAACAGACACAGACAGATAAATAAAATTAAAACACATGAAAAAGATTATTGTAAAAAGCTTGGTTGTGACCTTGTGCCTTGGTTTAATAGCAGGGAATGCAATGGCTCAAAAAAAGCGTACAGTAAGAAAAAGGGCAACTGCTAAAAAGACTCAGACAGCAGTGGCGGTAACAAATAAAGCTGCTGTAGATACAGCGGTAGTTCCTCCCAAGCCCATATTTTCAGACAGCCTTCCCGTTCAGACAGTGAAAAAATCATTGAGAAATGATGCCGCCATTGAACGCAATCTGATTAAGGACAGGGTTCCTTTGCCCTACGAAAACATCAGAGAAGATGATGCTGTTTACAGGCAAAGGATCTGGAGAGACATAGATACCCGTGAAAAAATCAATTTGCCTTTCCGGTACTCAGCCAATGAGGACAACGGCAACCAGCGTTTTATCTCTATTCTGTTGAAAGCAATCCAGGATGGACCAGACAATGGCGGAGTGACTGCCTTCAGTTCGGTGGATGATCGTTTTACCACTCCCATGACCAAAGCCGAAGTGGCCAAAGCAATTTCGGGGGAACCAATTACAGTTCCGCAATATGATTCCCTGGGTAATATTACCGGTTACAAAACCACCGCGCCTGAAGTAAACCTCGACTCTTTTTATAAATTCAGGATCAAAGAAGAAGTCATTTTTGATAAGGAAACAAGCCGCCTCTATTGGAGAATCCTCGGTATTGCACCTTTAAGAAATATAATTACCAATGAAGGGTTAAACTTGGGCCAGACCGAATTGTTTTGGGTTTATTATCCGGACATGAGGCCCATCTTCGCCAAATACGAAGTTTACAATGGCAAAAATTACGGAGCAAGGATGAGTTGGGAAGAACTGTTTGAAAGCCGTATGTTTTATGGCCGCATTGTAAAGAGCACGCTGAGCAATCCAAATGATCAATACATCAAAGATCAGATGGGATTCAAAAACAACAGGATGCTCCAATTACTGCAGGGAGAAAAGATCAAGAACGAAATTTTCGATTACGAACAAAACCTCTGGAGTTATTAATATCCGATAATTATTTGAAAAGAGGCTGTCCCAAAAAGACGGCCTTTTTTTATAGAGTCAATTTGCTGAAAATGGCTTTATACTTTATCCAAGCGAATTGTTATCGATAATGAATCTTTCTTTGAATCCATTAAAAAGATACAATGACTCCTAATTTGGGGAATGATTTCGAGGGCTATTATTCTTTCATGATTTGCCTGGCAATCACTATTTTTTGTACTTCACTGGTGCCCTCTCCTATTGTACAAAGCTTACTGTCTCTGTAAAATTTTTCAACAGGAAAATCTTTTGTATATCCGTAGCCTCCAAAAATCTGAACGGCATCAGTAGCTATTCTTACAGAAATTTCACTTGCATAATATTTGGCCATGGCCGAGGATTTGGTAACCGGCAGATGTTTTACCTTAAGGTCACAGGATTGTTCTATTAATAATTCGGCACATTCAATTTCCGTTGCCATATCAGCCAGTTTAAAAGCAATCGCCTGAAATTCTGAAATCGGTTTATCAAACTGATGTCTTTCTTTGCTGTATTTCAAAGCTGCTTCATAAGCTCCGCGCGCGATTCCGAGAGCAAGGGATGCAATAGAAATCCTGCCTCCATCCAAAACTTTCATGGCCTGGATAAAACCTTCACCGGGTTTGCCCAACATGGCAGATTCCGGCACTTCACAATCTTCAAAAATCATTTCGGCCGTTTCACTTGCTCTCATCCCCAGCTTGTTTTCCTTCTTTCCGCCTCTGAATCCGGGATTGCCTCTTTCTACAATAAATGCCGTTGCATTGTCTTTCGTTCTCGGTTCGCCCGTTCTGCACATCACTACAGCCACATCACCGCTTTTTCCATGCGTAATCCAGGTTTTTGTTCCATTGATTACCCACTTGTCACCTTTCTTTTCGGCAACACATTTCATATTGCCCGCATCACTGCCGGTACCGGGTTCGGTAAGCCCCCATGCGCCAATAAATTCTCCGGAAGCAAGTTTGGGAAGATATTTTTTCTTTTGCTCTTCCGTTCCAAACGAAAGGATATGTCCTGTACACAGTGAGTTATGTGCTGCCAATGACAGGCCAATCGCACCGTCCACTCTGGAAATTTCCTGAATGATGGCACTATACTGAAAATAATCCATCCCTGAGCCTCCATACTTCTCGGGCACCAAAACCCCCATCAGCCCAAGTTGGCCCATCTCTTTGAAAATATATCTGGGAAATTCTTGTTTTTCATCCCATTCCATTACGTGAGGGCGAATATTTTTCTCAGCAAATTCTTTCGCCGTTGCCGCCACTTGTTCGGTCAGCTCACTCCTTTTAAAATCCATAAAACAAGCTTTGGCGCAATTTACAGTTTTCGGCAAGGATAAACAAAGCAGGTGATTTTTTTCACCTGATTTCCAGGTATGGCCGGATCCGACCAAATAATTTTTCATCAATAATCTGTATTCTTTTCAAATCATTGATTTCATGAAAACTGCCATGTTGTTCCCTGTACTGAACAATGGCATTTGCTATATTAAAAGACAGGTAAGGATGGGCTTTCAGCTCATCAACCGTTGCACTGTTCACATTGATTTTCCTGATTCCATCATATTCAAAAAATAAATATGGTTTTATCTTTTGAAAGGTTGAATCCGGCAAAAACCTTGTTTCTCCTACCTGTTCCGGTGAAACAAATCCACCGAGTTTTTCTCGAAAGTTTACAATCCTCGCCGACAATTTGCTGCCGATTCCCGGCAAGGTTTTCCATTGACTGGTATCCGCAAGGTTAATATCAAAACGCACCGGATTCTTTCCATAATATTTCGATTCTGTAAATTCCGGTTTGGGAGTTTCAGAAGAATGATAAGGCCGGTCAATGACATTTTCTTTTTGCCTGATTCTCGCATAGGGTATCAGTCGCTCCACATCTCTTTTTGAAAGTGTATAGATTTTGTTCAGATCTTCCGGCGAATGAAACCTGCCCCCTTTCTCCCTGTACTTTAAAATAGTAGAGGCAACCTTTTCAGAAATCCCGAGACGGATCCAATCATCCAGTGTGGCTTCATTGGGATCAAAATAGAAAAGCACATAATGATCCGGATTCTTACTTTTTTCTCTGCTAAAAAATTGTTTTTCACTGACAGGTAAAAATGAATCTTTTGAAATTGAATTAAGCTGATCTACTTTTTTCAAAATAGATTCCTGGTCTGCCGGGGCCTGTTTTCTGAGTAACGGAAAAATCAGAGGTGTACACAAGGACAACGTGATCAGGGAAACCAAAACAATAATTCCCAGCCTGTCTTTCCGGGAAAACGTAAGGTATTCTTTGATAAACCTTTTCCACATAAAAAGTCCGGTTTAGAAATTTTTAATCTGTTCTTCTGCGATTAAAATTGTCTGAAAAATTAATTGGAATTACCTGATCAGAGTGAATGATCCTTTTCCCTTTATCACGTTTCCCATGTAATCCTGTCCCTCTGCTGTCCAGACAAATACCCCGCTGTCCTGAGGATTTCCTTTGTAAGTACCATCCCACCCCTTCATAAAAATATGGGTAGTAAAGATCAATTGTCCGGCCCTGTTATACACATTGAAATACTTGATCGATTTTAATCCGACAGGTACCGGTCTCAACACATCATTCAGTCCGTCTCCATTTGGTGTAAAAGCATTTGGCACATAAAATCCGGGTTTCAATTTATAAACTTTTACATCGATGGTATCAGTTGCCACACATCCGCCCTCAGAAATAATCCTTACCACATACTGTTGACTCTCCGAAAGTAGTGCAATTGGATTTTGAATGTCAGGGTTATTTAACCCTATCGATGGAGTCCATAAAAAAGCCTCGGCCTGCGAATTGGCAAATAATTGCAGAGGCTGATTAACCACAACAGAAGTATCTCTCGGCCCCGCATCCACAAACGGGACTATTACACGTACCAAAACCGTATCAAAAGCCGGTTTGGGACAACCCAGCACATCATTTACTTTCAACACATATCTGACGGTATGTTCCGGTGTAGATATCGGGTTGGAAACAGAATTGTTGTTCAGATAAACTGCGGGTTCCCATTCATAAATACTGCCACCTGAACCGGAAAGCTGAACTGACCTGCCGATACAAATGGCCGTATCACTTCCTGCATTGGCATCAGGGTACGGAACTGTTTTTATATTCACTGCTCCGGATGTGTTACATTTCCCGATTGATGCCAGCAATTGATAGGTAGTATTTCCGGTTGGGATGGCAATCGGCTGTGGCGAAACATCGGAAACCAGCGTTCCACCCGGGCTCCATTGATAATGTAATGCATCACTCAACGGTCTGAGTAATACGCTATCAGTGAGGCAAATGGTAGTATCTGCCGGCATTTGCAACGATACATGGTCCACAACCCGCACGACCACTGAATCCATATTAGTACATCCTCTGCTCTCGATGTAATTTGCATAATAGGTGGTTGTCACTTTAGGGCTAACCAATGGATTGGGAATATTTACATCACTAATATTATAGTCGGGTGTCCACACAACGGTTCCCGCGCTGCTGCCCGTTGACATTAGTTGCAAAGTATCAATGTCGCAGATCAGGGTATCGTTGGTAACGCTAAATGGCGGTTTATTTAATATCCGGACGGTATCTGTAAATGTTTTCAAACAACCTTTAGTTGATGTAATGGTGAGAGATACGGGATAGTTTCCTTCCGTGTTAAATATATATGCCGGATTGCGAACTGACGAAGTATCAGATGAAATGCCCGCCACCCCAAAATCCCATTTCCATGAATCGATGCTTCCGTATTTTGTAGTGGATTGGTCTGTAAAAAGTATTTGAGAATTGATACATCTCCCATCCACACCGAAAGCCGGATTGAAACCGGGGTACACTTTGACGGTTTGGGTGGTTGAATCGGAACAATCCTGCCCCCTGTTTACAACCAGCTTGTATTTATATACACCCGAATCTGAATAAATATGAACCGGTGTGGCAAGCGTGCTTGTATCCAGCACCCCGGTAGAAGGATCCCCGAACTCCCAATAAAAAGTTTTATTTAATGGAGAAGGATCATCATTTGAAAAACTTACTCCAAGGCTATCACACTGCACCGGCTTCGGATCGAGCCTTGCCCCGGCAAAATCACAACTCGTCACATTCACTATAAAATCTTTGAAATGGACACTTAACAGTACGCCCTTTCTATAAGAGGCGACCGATACGCCGACCACATAACTTCCCACAGGAGGTGCAATCCCGCTGATGATTCCTGTATTCGGATCAATGAAAGCCTGACTCCCCAGCGGAGCGAGGCCATTATATCCGGGTTTATAAACAACATTATTATAAGGCGGAGGCGCGGGATTGATATTGGTAGCATTGTGCGTTTCTCCACCATCGTAGGCCGGAGCAAAACTATAAACCAGTGAATCATTGTCAGCATCCGTCGCATCAAATTTTAAGGTAAAGGGTTTGTTACCGCAAATAGCATCAATACTCGATGCAAATTGTGGACTATTATCCGGAACTGCCGGAATCTGACACATAAAAGTGCTACCTGTAGAAGAACCTCCGGCATTGTACACGTTCGTAAGTAAATCAACTCTGCAACAGGTCTGGAAAGCCGCCGTATAGCCGGTCGAGTTATTGGGAAGATCTACTTCGAACTCAAAATTACCTACGTGATAATTCAGAGAGGGAGGTGATACAATACATGACGGAAAGGGATTTACTTTTACCTGACTTTCAGATTTTTTCGGCACTTCAAAAAAACCATTGGCAGATGGAAATTGCAATCCGTTATCGTTATTAAATATTCCAATATACACATCATCAGGCATAGGTGCGACATTTCCCGTCACATTCTGATTTCTGAACAATCTTAATGTAATCCTGTATCTTGAAGTATTGGGTGCGGTTCCGGCCCCCATATATTCATAAATCATTTCACCCCCTATTATATGATGAGCATATACAGGGAAAGAAAAACAAAGCACAACAAAAAAGAAAAGTATTTTTTTCATGTAAAACACTCTATTGTTTCAACAGAAGCCTGAAGTTAAAATTCGCGATTTTTTGGCGGAAAAAGAAGTACAGGTAATAATTATTTCGGCTGGCCAAAATTATTAAGAAAATTCACCATGCTATCTGTGGCTATATCTGCTTCTTCCCAAATTCCCAGGTGCCCTGAATGTTCCAGCACTGTAACAGATGAAATATCGGGTAAATGACACTGCTTCAAAGCAACATCATAAGGAACAACGGGATCATATTTACCAATTAAAAAAAATACCGGTACATGTGCAGAACTCAATAATCCACTCCTGTCGGGACGATGGATCATTGCCTGATAATACTGAATGAGGGTGGAATCATCTATATCTCTTGCCTGAACCACAAGTTCATTTACCAATTCCGGATTCTTCTCAAGGCTTTCTTCCGAAAAAAGATTTGTGGCAAGGCTTTTCAAAAATTTTTGTCCTCCGTGATCCCGGATAAATTCAATTCCTTTCTGTCTGATTTCCACTTTTTCTTTGGTGTCTGCAAAGGCAGATGAATGTACCAATCCGAAGGTTTGTAACCGGTCAGAGAATTTTTCAACAAAAGCCATCGTTGTATATCCTCCCATACTGTGCCCAAAGAGATGGAACTTTGCACCTCCCGCTTCCTGATTCATGATTGTATTGATGGCATCAGCATAATCATCGATCCCCGCACCATCATCAAGCCTGTAAGAATTCCC
Source organism: Chitinophagaceae bacterium (assembly GCA_017307735.1). Taxonomy (GTDB): domain Bacteria; phylum Bacteroidota; class Bacteroidia; order Chitinophagales; family Chitinophagaceae; genus Ginsengibacter. The sequence continues at coordinate 153,234 of JAFKGR010000008.1, read as the reverse complement.
GCTTCCGGGCAAATCAGGAATTATCAGCGTATGATGTTTCTGCAATTCCTCCACCTGCCGGTTCCATACCTCTCCGGTCTCCCCGAATCCGTGCAACAAGACAACTACCGGCCCGCTTCCTGATTTTCTGTAAAATATTTTTTTATGATGATAAAGAATTTCAGCCATTGTCTTTTTTGTTTTTTCTAAAATTAATGAAGCTTCTCAGAATCATTATTGCATTCAATGGAATTAACGCCGGATTTAATTTCTGGGGAAGGGAAAACCATAACCCCAGGAGAATGAGTTCGGCAATCGCAAACACTAAGAAATAATATCGTGCAAAAGATTTGCGGCTGTTTATATAAAAGGCGGCAATAATATTTGTCGGCCACGCCCATAATAAATTGTAATTATCTTTTGTCATAAAATGATCGGTACCAATCCACATAAAAATTAAAATCAGGCCCAGCAAACCGTAAGCAAAAAAGAAAATGCCATCCAGAGAAGCAAGCATTTTCCGGATGGAATTTTTGTTTGAAAAACTGAGAAAGGCAATGATCACAAAAAGACAGGAAAAAATAAAAAGAGGATTGTTGATATTATCACCCTGCTGAACTACAAAATGCCTTTTCAATATAACCTGTTTATCCTTTACCAATGGCTGGTTTTGAATAGAGGCGCTGTCGAAAGCCATCATCAGGTAGTCAGGTAAAAAACTGACTTCTCTGTTGGTCATCAACCTGTCGAGCTTCCTGCCGAGCAAAATATCGATTCCCAGTTTATCCCACGATTTATTGTTCCTGTTGAGATAGTCATGAATGGCATTTCTAAAAGAAATCGGCTTAGGCAAAATGGTTCTGTATTTTACGGCATTCCCTGAAATAGTGTCAACCAGATCCCTGAGCCTCGTAGTACAATTATCAAAAGTGAAATCATATTTGTAAAACCGGTTTACAGGCAACATATTCCAATCCAGAAATTCAGCGACCTTATCTGCCTGGCCGCATGTCAGGTTCAAAACCTGTTCTGTAAGACTCCGGTTGTCTGCTGAATAATCTGAGGCAAAGGAATTATAATCATCTACAGAGAGAAAATATTTCAGTTTTCCCCTGATGAATTTCATGTAGAAATTGGATTCATCAAAATTGAAAGTACCGTAATTAAATACGAGATCCCTTCCACTAACGCTGTCGATTACACGTAAAGCGCTGTGACCAAAAGTGGAATACAATTCTGCACCCGGTGATGCCGTCAGCAAACTCACACGAAACCGGCATGAATCATTCTGAGCCTTTGCATTCCCCGGCGCAAGGGCTGTCAGTATTAAAAAAATGAGTGAAACGAAACCAGGATTTTTAAAATTGTTTAGCATCAGAACCTGCTGTAATTTGGAGCTTCCTTGGTGATTTCAATATTATGGGCGTGTCCTTCGCGGACCCCGGCCTGAGTTATCTTAATAAATTTGGCTTTTTTCAAAGCGCTGAGATTGGCTGCTCCGCAATACCCCATTCCGGCGCGAAGCCCTCCTGTGAACTGATGAATTACTTCGTGCAAATAGCCTTTGTAAGCCACTCTTCCTTCAATCCCTTCCGGGACATACTTCTGAGGCTGCGTTTCTTCGCCCTGAAAATACCGGTCACTGCTGCCACGTGCCATTGCGCCCAACGAACCCATGCCGCGGTATTGCTTGAATTTCCTGCCTTCATAAATGATGGTCTCACCGGGGCTTTCTTCTGTACCAGCAAAAATGCTTCCCATCATTACACAATCAGCACCAGCCGCCAATGCCTTCACCACATCGCCTGTATATCTTACTCCGCCATCGGCAATAATTCCAATCCGTTTGTTTTTTAATGATGCAGCCACCTGCCTGAGAGCCGTGATTTGCGGAACTCCGGCTCCTGCTATAACCCGTGTTGTACAAATGGAACCCGGGCCTATCCCTACTTTCACTGCATCTGCACCTGCTTCGTACAATGCCAGCGCAGCATCGCCGGTAGCTATATTTCCAGCAATCACATTCAACCCTTTAAAATTCTTTTTGATTGTTTTCAGGGTGGAAATAACTCCTTTTGTATGGCCATGTGCGCTATCCAGGCACACCACATCTACACCCACCTGCCGGAGAGCGTCCACTCTGTCTGTCGCATCTTTGGTAATCCCAACTGCTGCTCCCACCAATAACCGTCCGAAAGAATCTTTGGCTGCACCGGGGTGATTCCTGATTTTTTCAATATCCCTGAATGTTATCAGCCCTTTCAGGATTCCTTTGTTATTGACAACGGGTAACTTTTCAATTTTATATTTTCTCAGAATCTCCTGTGCCTTTGGAAGATTGGTTCCTTCAGGAGCGGTGATAAGGTTTGAAGATGTCATAAGTTCGCTCACTTTTCTGGAAAGATTTTCTTCAAACCTCAAATCCCTGTTTGTGAGTATTCCAACGAGTTTGCCATTCTTATCCACAATGGGTATTCCCCCGATTTTGTACTCTTTCATTGCGGCCAAAGCCTCTCTGATCGTTGCATTTGTTTCGAGTGTAATGGGATCGAGAATCATTCCGCTTTCGCTTCTTTTTACTTTTCTTACCTGAGCGGCCTGATCTTCAATACTCATATTTTTATGCAAAACGCCAATGCCGCCTTCTCTTGCCAATGCAATGGCAAGGCTCGCTTCCGTAACCGTATCCATGGCAGCGCTGAGAAATGGAATATTCAGACTTACATTTCTTGTCAGGAAAGCAGTAGTATCCACATCCCGTGGAAGCACTTCACTGTAGGCAGGCACAAGTAAAACGTCATCAAAAGTCAGGGCTTCCGTCAATTGCGGAATATTTCCTGAAGGAGATTTATGTATCGAAGGCATGTGCAAAGATATATTTTTTGATTTCCTCCGAAATAAATCTTCACGACAATTCATACAATCTGCCCGGCAAAACCTTAATGATTCCCTGCATTTCGAGCGTGAGCAAAGCCTTTGCCACAACGCTTCCATTCAATTCTGTCTGCAAATAAAGTTCGTCCAGGTGTATCGGCCCATGATCTGTTAATATTTTTACAATCATCCTTTCATCCTCGGCCAGATCGATAAATAATTCTCTTTGCACTTTCCGCGTAATCTTCTTTTTTTCACTCCAACCCATATTTTGCAACACGTCTTCAGCAGAAGTTACCAGCGCAGCTTTATTTGTTTTGATAAGGTAATTACAACCTTCGCTCTTTATATCTCCCACCCGGCCGGGAAATGCAAATACATCTCTGTTATATCCGTTGGCTATTTCTGCGGTAATTAGCGAACCACCTTTTTTCCCCGATTCAACAACGATGATGCAATCACACATGCCGGCCACAATACGGTTGCGGTTGGGAAAGTTCATCTTATCCGGAATAGTGCCACTTCTGAATTCGGTGAGCAGCCCTCCGTTCTGAATCATTTCCTTTGCCATCGCTTTATTTTCTACCGGATAAATCCTGTCAAGGCCGTGCGCCAGAACGCCAACTGTCTTCAATCCATTTTTCAGTGAGTTCTTGTGTGCAATAGTATCAACGCCAAATGCCAGGCCACTTACAATAATGATTTCTTCCATTTCACGCAAACCTTCAATAAAGTTTTCACACATATTCTTTCCATATTCCGATTGATTACGGGTTCCCACAATACCCATAATACGTCGAGTGTTCAGATCGGCTGTTCCTTTATAAAACAACAATACGGGAGAATCGTAGCAATGCAGCAACTTTTGAGGATAGGCAGGATCATTAAAAAATAAGGGTTGGATATGGTGTTTTTCAATAAACCTGATTTCGTTCTCCACTTCTTTGAAATCGAATTTCAGAATGGAATCTATTCTCACCTTCCCCATTCCTTCAATCAAACCGAGTTGCTTTGCTTTTGCTTTGAATACGCCAGATGCGCTTCCAAATTTCTCAACTAACGACCTGGCATACACGTTTCCTATTTGGGGAACCATGGTCAGCGCTATCTGATAAAACAATTCCTGATTCATTGAAAAACAGTATGGGATTAAAAAATAAGATTACAATATAAAAATTTATTCAACGCTGTTTTCTCATTTAAATTTGTTTCAAAATATTGAATATGAATTTGAGACCATTTTTCAGGAATATTTCATTGATGGTTGTTCTTATACCTTTTTTTACATACGCCCAGGATACTACTCAATATGTTATCCAGGGAAGGTTCAATTCGCCGGAACAACAAAACAAACCTTATGTAATTATGATTTCCGCTGACGGATTCAGATATGATCTGGCGGATAAATACAACGCTGTTTTTCTGAAACGGAAGCGGGGTGAAGGAGTTATGGCGCAATCCATGCAACCTTCTTTTCCTTCGATGACCTTTCCGAATCACTATACACTTGTAACCGGTCTCTACCCTGCCCATAACGGAATTGTATCCAATACTTTCTATTCAGACCATGGAAAATTCAGATATACAATGAGCGACAGGCGTGCAGTCACAAATCCGAAATGGTACGGAGGAATCCCACTCTGGGTGCTCGCGGAAAAACAACAAATGCTTTCTGCATGTTTTTACTGGGTAGGTTCAGAAGCGGAAATTGATAGCACCTTCCCAACTTATTATTATCATTACAACGAGGCAATTCCAATTGAACGCAGGCTTGATATTGTGAGAGATTGGTTGCAACTGCCTCCCGAACGCCGGCCGCACATGATAACTTTTTATTTACCCGAAGTGGATCACATGGAGCATAAATATGGCGTTACCAACGACAGCGTGGAAGAAGCTGTGCAATTTGTAGATCATGCAGTAAAGAGAATGAATGAAATCACCGACAGCCTTGGTTTGCCGGTCAATTACATATTCGTTTCAGACCATGGGATGATGGACATCGATACCGCCAATCCAATTCTCGTAAATCGCCTGGTGGATACATCAAAATTTGTAGCAGGATTTAATTCCACCATCATCCATCTTTATGCAAAAAATCCCAAATACATAAAAAAAGCATACCGGGAATTGAAACAAAATGCAAATGGTTATGAAGTTTTTCTAAAGAAAAATACGCCTAAGAGATGGCATTACCGTACCAAAGATGACTACTTCGACAGATTGGGCGACATCATGCTGGTATCGGATCCGGGAAAGGTTTTTGCCTTTTCAAAAGGAAGGGTTTCTGCCGGGAATCATGGATTTGATAATGCAATCCCCCAAATGCAGGCAACTTTCTATGCATGGGGCCCCGCTTTCAAAAATAACCTTATCATCCCCCGTTTTACTAACGTTAATGTATATCCGTTAATCGCTCAAATTTTAGGTTTGCAACTGATGAATACCGTTGATGGGAAGATTGACGTATTAAAAAATACACTTAAGGACGATAAGTAAAATGTAACCATCGTTCAAAATAATCTGCTGATCCGTTTTTTCAGCAGGGGAAAAAGTCGTTCACCAAAAAGTCGCTTTAATTATTTGATGTGAAAACGATTCACTCCTTCAAACGTGCACTTTTACGATGATGTTATTTGCCAATCACTTTCAATTCAGTCCGTCGATTCAGTGCCCTTCCTTCTTCGGTTGAATTGTCCGCAATCGGATCTGCTTTTCCTTTGCCGGTATATTTTAGCCGGTCTCTTGATATTCCTTTGCTGATAAGAAAGTTGACAACAGACATTGCCCGCCCCTGGCTCAATTTGAGATTATCAGCTACTGTACCAATGCTGTCGGTGTATCCGATGATCTCCACTTTCATTGTCGGATTTTCATTCATAAGAGAAATGACATTGTTGAGGTCAGAAACAGATTCAGGTTTCAAATCTGTTTTCCTGGTATCAAAGAAAATATTTTTCAAAATGACCGATGCATTTATTTCAATAGGCTGCAATCCGATTCTGGCTGTAAAGGTTTCGTCCGGTAATGTTTTGCTGACATCATAATTTGCAGAGAAAAACAAATACCCTTTTCTCTTTACTGTGAATGCATAATCTTTTCCAACCGGAAGAGTAACGAGAAACTCACCGTCTTCATCTGTCTGAATCCTGCTCACTGTATCTCCGGTTTTCAGATCAGTTAAAATTACCGCAGAAGGAAGCCCTTCATTGGTTTTCTTGTCAAAAACATTTCCCTTCACCCAAAGCGTCTGCAAGGGGCGCACATCCTGCGGAAGTTGAAAAGTGTAAATATCCAGTCCTCCTTTGGAATCAGCCCTGTCACTGCTGTAAAAAGCAGTATGGCCATCTGCAGCGATGAAAAGGCTTCCTTCATCATCAATCGTATTGACCGGATAACCCAGGTTTTGCGGTGTACTCCATTTACCGCCCGGCAACTTGTGGCTGACAAAAATATCAGGTTCATCGCTGTATCCGGGATGCCCTGTGCTGTTGAAATAGAGCGTCTGATTATCTGCATGGATGAATGGTGTACTTTCATCACCCGCGGTATTGATATCCGGCCCAAGATTTTCCGGTTCGCTCCAATTGCCATTGTAATCGCGGTGGCAGACCCAAATATCTTTTCCGCCATAACCTCCGGGCATGTTGCTGCTGAAATACAAATCTCTTTTATCGGGTGAAAGAGAAGGAGTAGATTCCCAGTATTCACTGTTTACATTGCGTCCCAGGTTTTCAGGACGGCTCCAGCCGGTTCTCGTCAGGTATGAAATATAAAGATCACAGCTTCCAAATCCACCGGGAAAATTGCAACCGGTAAACAACAACCATTTGCCATCCTGTGAAATAATTTCTGCTCCTTCGTTGAAGTTGGGTGTGTTGATATTTCCCGGTAATGGAATTGCTTTTCGCCAAACGCCATTTTCATTTGTACTTTCATAAAGATCTTCATTGTTTCCGATCCTCCGCGTAAAAAATAATTTTTTTCCGTCAATGGTTAGCGCCGGAAAATATTCCAGATTAACAGTGTTGATGCTATCTCCCAGATTCACCGGGGCAAATACATAATTCTTGTCTGACTTCTTTTCCATCGAGACAGCAAATTCAAACGTTTTTTTGCGGAATTCACCCGACTTCCTGCTTCGGGGATTCAAATCGGGAATTTCAAGGAAGCGATTAATTGATCGCAGGGCATCATCAAAACGCCCGGCTCCGGCAAGATCGATGGAATAAGGCAAAAGGTAATATTTTGAATACACCGAATCCAATTGCATTGCCTGTTCAAAATCTTTCACAGCATCCTCATATTTCTTCATTTCTCCATGCACGCCGCCCAGTGATAAATACGCATCTACAAAACGGGGGTCTATTTTGACTGCGTCATTCAGCAGTGTAATGGCCCGATCAAATTCGCCATTTTGAGCACGGGTGTAGGCAAGGTTGAATAGCGCGGATGCTTTTTTATTCACTTTATCCGGATCGTACCATTGGGAAAACGAAGAAAAAGCCAGCACACAAAAACAAAAAAACAGCAAAACTTTTTTCATCTGATAAATATAGACATTGGCTTCATAATGCAGGTTATTAACGGTAATAATTAAGATTTCGATACGACAGAGAAACCATTTGGCCTTTTTATCTGTCTGAACAGTCGCCCTGAATGAATGGCCGGAAATAGCTAAGGAATATGAATGTATTTGTGGGATTGCAGAGAAAGCCGCCATTTCGGGAACTTTTTGATATAATCAATTATCAGGGGAGCCATTTGCTCAACTTTGCTCCATTCGGGCTGGAGAAAAAGCAAACATTCCCTGTTCACTTTGGCAGCATATTCTTCTGCCCATTTAAAATCCGATTTATTAAAAACAACCACTTTCAATTCATTCGCCATTGACAAGGCACTTTCAACCGGCGGTTTGAATTTTTTGGGAGAAAGACAAATCCAATCAAAATTCCCAAGGATCGGATGGGCGCCCGATGTTTCCAAATGAGTTTTAAATCCTGACAACTTCAATTTATTCGTCAATTCTGTCAGGTCGTACAACGTAGGTTCCCCTCCCGTGATCACTGCAATTCCCACAGGATACTCTTTGGCATGGGAAAGAATCTGATCAGCAGTCAAAACCGGATATCCCCTGGCATCCCAGCTATCTTTCACATCGCACCAGAAACAACCCACATCACAACCGGCAAGCCTGATAAAATATGCTGCCCTGCCTGAATGAAACCCTTCACCCTGCAAGGTGTAAAAACTTTCCATCAATGGAAGCCCTTTGGCTTCTGTTTCTCTATTTGAAATTTTGGGAATCAAAATTCAACGGTTTGCCCTTCTGATGTATGCATCATAGGTATTTTGCAATAGTGCTGCAATGGTCATCAATCCCACACCTCCCGGAACCGGAGAAATGTAGCTGCATTTTTCTTTGACATTTTCAAAATCAACATCTCCTTTCAACCTGAATCCTCTTTTGGCGCCCGGATCTTCAACGCGGTTTATTCCCACATCAACTATCACTGCGCCGTCTTTTACCATGTCCGAAGTAATAAACAAAGGTCGCCCAATGGCTGCAACCAAAATATCAGCTTCCCTGCAAATGGCTGGCAAATCCCTTGTCCTGCTGTGGCACAGCGTTACAGTTGCATTTCCAAAACTGGTATTTCTGCTGAGCAAAATACTTATCGGTGTACCCACTGTATGGCTCCTTCCAACCACAACTACACGCTTTCCACCGGCCGAAATATTATAATGCTGCAACAATAAAAGAATTCCTAACGGTGTTGCAGACACGAAACCCGGCAAACCCAACACCATATTTCCCACATTCACCGGATGAAAACCATCTACATCTTTTTCAGGATCGATGGCCAATGTTACTTTGTTTTCTGAAATATGAGAAGGCAGCGGCACCTGAACCAAAATCCCATCCACATTTTCGCGATTATTCAAATCTTTTACGATAGACAATAACTCTCCTTCGGTGATGGAACTACCGTGGGTGATGAGCGTCGATTGAATCCCGATTTCCTTACAATTTTTCACCTTTGAGTTTACGTAGGTATGGCTTGCAGGATCATCTCCAATCAAAACCGCCGCCAAATGAGGCACCCTTTTCCCTGATTGAATCAGGTTGTCAATTTTTTGTTTCAGACTCTGCTTTAATGCAGCAGAAGCAATCTTTCCATCAAGCAATTCCATGCCGGCAAAATTAATCAGTATCAAATAGAATAAATATTTAAATTGCTGACTAATGACCTTGCTAAAAATTAACTGCGATGAAACTGCTATTCACCACAGGGATTTTGTTACTGAGTACAACTGGTTATCCGCAGGTTTTGAAGTCGACTGTTACTTCATCTTTTAACCTGCTAAACAGTTATTCACGGCTGAATAACGATCCGTTTTCATTTACATTCAATACCGCTGCACTTGCACAACAAAAGAATTTTGCGGCCGGAGTTTATGCTGAAAACAGGTTTCAATTAAAAGAAACCACTTTATACCGCGGCGTTGCCAATATGCCGACACAATTGGGAAATTTTGGGATTCAGGTTGATCATTTTGGTTTTAAAAATTACAATGAAAATCAACTGGGAGCGGCCTATGCGCGTTCATTGGGAGAATCTTTTGACCTGGGCATTCAATTTAATTATTTCTCTTATCGCGTTCCTTCTTACAGCGAAGCATCATCTGTTAATTTCCAAATCGGAGCCATTGCAAGACTGACCGAACAATTAAACACTGGTTTTCAAATCTATAATCCTGTCGGCGGTTATTTATCGAAAGAACACGAAGAAAAACTTGCATCGGTTTATCAATTCGGAATCAGCTATGAACCTTCTGAAAATGTAATCATTCACGCCACTGTTGAAAAAGAAGAAGACCGGGATATGAATGTAATTGCGGGATTGTATTACCATTTCGAAAAGAGATTCATTGGAAGAGTCGGAGTGGAAACTTTAAATTCAAGCCCTTTCGGAGCGATAGGAATTGCATTCAATGATTTTCGAATTGATTTTGCAGCCAGTTACCACAATCAACTTGGATTCAGCCCGGGATTTATGTTCATTTACAATCCTGTCAAAAGAAAAGAATGAGAGCAGGATGCATCATATTAAACAGTTGTTTCTTTATTTTTTTATTGGCAGACGCATCGCTGGCTCAAAAAAAATTGCCTCCGGAAACATCTGAAGAAATCCAGAGAAGGCTGGAAGAAATCACGGCAAACAATGATGACGAAACGCCGGATGACGACAGTTACCTTCAGGATCTGGAATATTTCAGCCGGCATCCCATTAATTTAAATTCTGCCGACCGGGAAACCCTGCAAAGGCTTTTTATCCTTACCCCCGCTCAGCTTGATCATTTTTTTTCTTATCGAAAAATTTTCGGAGCATTTGTCAATCTCTACGAAATACAGGCCGTTCCTCTTTGGGATGTAATGACTATCAGAAAATTACTTCCTTTTATAACCATCACCTCTGTGGAAAGCATAACATCGATTAGAAAAAGATTCGCTGGCGGTGACCGCACTTTGCTTTTAAGATACACGAGAGTGTTGGAAAAATCAGCGGGATATACAAAAGATACGAGTGGAAGAAGAAGCTATTATCCGGGAAGCCCTGATAAAATATTTCTGCGATATAAATACAATTTCAAAAACAAACTGCAATATGGATTTTCGGCTGAGAAAGATGCCGGAGAACAATTTTTTAAAGGGAGCCAGAAATCCGGATTTGATTTTTATTCTGCACATTTATTTGTAAAAGACATTGGTATTATAAAATCGCTGGTGATCGGAGATTTTGCAGTCAATTTCGGACAGGGGTTAACACAGTGGCAAAGCCTTTCTTTTGCAGGCCCGGGGGATGCCATGTTCATTAAAAAACAGGGTGAAAAATTAAGGCCATATACATCTGCCGGAGAAGTTTTATTCAATCGCGGAATGGGAATTACTCTTGAAAAGAAAAGGTGGCAGGGAACTCTGTTCGTGAGTTTTAGGAATATGGATGCAACTCTGCAAACTGATACCATTGATTTTGTCAGTTCCATCAGGTTGTCAGGATATCATCGCACGCAGTCTGAAACAACAGGAAAAAATATTTTAAAGCAAACCGGATTTGGAGGGAATATTCAATATTCAGGTGATGGTTACAGAATTGGAATTAATGCTATTCAATATAATTTCAGTGATCCTATTCTTAAAGGCGGACAGTTATATCAGGAATTTATTATTCCCGGAAAAAAATCAGGGAATTATTCACTTGATTACAGCCTGACCTATAAAAACCTTCATTTTTTTGGCGAGGCAGCTATTGATAATAATATTCATTATGCTTTTCTCAACGGCATTGCAATAAGTGTGAATCGTTATGCTGATTTCAGCATGCTTCATCGCAGTATTTCCCGTGATTATATTTCTCTCTATGGAAGTGCATTTACGCAATCAACGACACCGGTAAATGAAAATGGTTTTTATACGGGAATTAATATCAAACCAAATGATGTATTAAGAATAGATGCCTATGCCGATATTTTTAGTTTTCCATGGCTGAGATACAGGGTTGACGCTCCTTCATCCGGTTCAGAATACATGATACAATTGAATTACCGTCCTAATCGAAACTCGGAATTTTATCTCCGGTACAGAAAAACTGACAAAGCAATCAACACCATCTTTCCTGATCTGCCATTGAGTTACGTGGGAAATAAATCAAGAGAATCATTCAGGGTACATGCAACGCTGAAAATAAACCGTACTTACACCTTCCGGACAAGAGCAGAAGTAACGAGGTATGACCACAAACCCGGCTTTTTGATTTATTCTGATCTTTTATACAAGCCCATGAGGAAGCCTTTCAGCGGAAATTTCAGACTCCAGTATTTTGAAACACAGGATTACGACAGCAGGGTTTATACTTTTGAAAATGATGTCCTGTACAGTTATTCCATTCCTGTTTTTTATGGGAAGGGTTACAGATATTATTTAAATGTCAGATACAACATACTTCGCCATCTCAGTTTATGGACACGTATTGCACAGACACGATACCTTGACCGCAATACCACGGGGAGCGGATTGGACAAGATCGATGGAAATACCAAAACAGAATTCAAATGTGAGCTTGTCTGGCAATTCTAACGGATACGATTACTCTCCTTGATCAACTTAGCATCTTTGTAAATTCCTCTGAGTGCAAGAATGAGCAAAACAAGTATCACAGGATGAAGTATGGCCCACAAACCAAGATTACCTTCACTGAACTGTTCTGCCTGCCTGATATACAGATAGAGCAAAAGCCCTTCGGCAATGATACAAACTATGGTTAATCTCAATTGAATTTTTCTCTGCCTGAATAAAAAAATGGTTACGAGGATACAGGTTCCCAAAGCAGCGGTCAAAATCATCATAGTAATGGTAGATATTCCTGAGACAGTTTTGAACAGTCCTTCTGCCTGATCTCTTCCACTGTAAAAAGGAAATTTAATAGTAAGAAAAACGGCAGCGGATGCCAATAAAAGCCAAACACTCTGGATACGTTGAATCATTGTGATTTTCTTTTACGCAAATATAAAGGGAGGGAAGAATACTTATGAATTTTCAAATTACCTGGTTATCCCAATTCAGGATACAGAGGAAAATTCTTCATCATTTCTTTCACTTTGTCTTTTGTTGATTGAATTACATTTTCATCCCCGATATGCATGAGCACGTTGTCAATCAAATCAACCACAGTATCCATATCTTTTTCTTTCAATCCCCTGGTAGTGGCGGCAGGCACTCCCACCCTGATCCCCGATGCAATAAAGGGGCTTTTATCATCAAAGGGAACTGCATTTTTATTGATTGTAATTCCGGCTCTGTCAAGGGTTTCCTGAGATTGCTTTCCGGTCAGGTTTTTATTTCTCAGATCAATCAACATCAGGTGGTTGTCGGTTCCACCACTTACAATATTATATCCGCGATCTGTGAAAGACTTTGCCATAGCCTGTGCATTGGATTTGATTTGTTTTGCATAAGCGGTAAACTCGTCCGTAAGGATTTCACCGAATGAAATGGCTTTCGCTGCAATGATATGTTCGAGCGGGCCTCCCTGCGTGGTGGGGAATACGGCACTATCGATCAGGCTGCTCATCATTCTGATTTTTCCTTTGGGTGTTGTGATGCCGAATGGATTTTCAAAATCACTTTTCATCATAATAATTCCGCCGCGTGGTCCGCGCAGTGTTTTGTGCGTAGTGGAGGTAACTATGTGACAAGATTCGAACGGGCTGTCCAATAATCCTTTGGCGATAAGAGCTGCAGGATGTGCAATATCGCACATCACAAAAGCATGGATACTGTCTGCGATTTCACGGATCCTTTTGTAATTCCATTCACGGCTATATGCAGAAGCGCCACAAATAATCAACTTGGGTTTGTGTTTTTTCGCCTGTTCTTCCATCATATCATAATCCACCAGTCCGGTCTCTTTTTTTACTCCATAAAAATAGGCTTCATACAATTTCCCCGACGAGTTTACAGGAGAACCGTGAGTAAGATGCCCGCCCATGCTAAGATCCAATCCGAGAATTTTATCGCCGGGTTTTAATATGGCCATCAACACGGAAGCATTTGCCTGAGCGCCGCTGTGAGGTTGCACATTGGCATAATCACAATGAAAAATTTCTTTCAATCTGTCAATTGCCAGTTGCTCACTTTCATCCACAAATTCACATCCACCATAATAACGTTTCCCCGGATAGCCTTCGGCATATTTATTTGTCAGCACACTTCCCATAGCTTCCATCACCTGAAGGCTGGTAAAATTTTCGGATGCAATAAGTTCCAACCCGTTGCGCTGGCGGTTCAATTCTTTGCGAATGATATCAAATACCTTCTGATCTCTTGACATAATAAAAATTATTTGTGGCAAATCTACAATAAGTTAAATGACGTTTTGGAAATTTAAAAATCCAATTTCCAAACATTTACTAAATTCACCGACTGCATTAAAAGGAATTGAGAATTCAAACAGTTAATTGGATACCATGAAGGCCATCATCCCAGTAGCGGGTGCAGGTACAAGACTCAGACCCCACACCTACACTCAACCTAAAGCTTTGATTCCGCTTGCGGGAAAAACGATTTTAAGCATCAACATTGATCAGATGTATAATGCCGGAATCCGCGAGTTTATTTTCATCATCGGATATCTCGGCGAAAAAATACAGGATTATATCAAAGAAAAATATCCACACATTCAGAGCCATTTTATTTTTCAAAACGAAAGAAAAGGCACGGCTCACGCCATCAACCTCACGAGAAGCATCGTGGGAAATGATGAGTTATTTATTGCCCTGGGAGACACAATTTGTGAATACGACATCAATAAAATGTTTAGCAAGCCTCATTCGGTTTTGGGTGTAAAAAAAGTAGATGACCCGAGAAATTTTGGAGTTGCTGAAATCGATGAAAACGATACCATACTCAGGGTAGTTGAAAAACCCTCAATTCCAAAATCAAACATGGCGCTGGTAGGTCTTTATCTCATCAGAGATTCATCCTTGTTATTTCAATGCCTCGGAAAAATCCTCACACAGAGCAACAGGAACAGCGATACTGAATTTAATCTGACCGATGCGCTCGAATGCATGATTACGGAAGGAAGCATTTTTAAATCTTTCAAAGTGGAGAATTGGTTTGACTGTGGCAGAAAGGAATCATTGCTGGAATCCAATTCCATTTTGCTTCAAAAATTTGGTGGCACCATTTCCAAACAAAACAAATTTGAAAATACCATTTTCATTCCGCCGGTAAGTATTGCAGAACAATGCGACATCAAAAATTCCATCATCGGCCCCCATGTGGCCGTCGGCGAAAATACCATCATCCACAGCTCGATTATCAAAGACTCAATTATCGGATCTTATTCAAAACTTTACGATGTGGTACTCGACGATTCTTTGATTGGAAATGATACAGAAATTATCGGTGAAACCCGATCACTCAACATTGGAGACAATACCGAAATAGATCTGGGTTAATTTTAAAAATAAAAAAAATGCAATCATCCGAAAAATTAGTTCCGGTGAATACAGCGCTGTGTTCATTCGGGATGAGTGGTAAAATATTCCACGCGCCATTTCTAAAAGTAAATCCGTTATTTCATTTGTCGGCTGTGTGGGAGCGAACCAAAGAACTATCCAGGGAAATGTTTCCCGACATAAAAATTTACAGATCGCTGGAGGAGCTGCTTGCTGATAAGGATATCGAATTAATTATTGTAAATACTCCCAACCGGACACATTTTGAATATGCAAAAAAAGCGCTTAATGCAGGAAAACACGTTGTTGTTGAAAAACCATTTACCATCACCGCCAAAGAAGGGTTGCAACTAAAAAAACTTGCTGAAGAAAAACATCTTGTCCTGACGGTTTATCACAATCGAAGATTCGATAGCGATTACAAAGTCATTCGTGAAATTCTGAAATCAAAAAAATTAGGAAAAGTATTGGAATCGGAAATGCACTTTGACAGGTACCGCCCTGAACCGGGAAAGAAAAAACACAAAGAACAGCCGGGCGCAGGAACCGGAAATCTTTATGACCTGGGAAGTCATTTGTTAGATCAGGCCATCCAACTTTTTGGAATGCCCGACGAGCTTTTTGCGGTTATGGATATTATCAGAAAAAAAAGTAAGGTTGACGATTTCTTTGATGTAATCCTGTTTTATCAAAACCACCTGAAAGTAAGAGTACACGGAAGCTATTTATCACCGGACTTTTTGCCAGGGTATATTTTTTACGGAGAAAAAGGCGCTTTTTTCAAATACAAAACCAATGTACAGGAAGAAATACTTTCCAAAGGAATTCTTCCCGGTTCAAAAAATTGGGGGGCTGAGCCTTCGCAACAAAATGGTACACTCATCACCTATGAGGGTAAGACCTCATCTGTTACCAGGATTCCTTCGCCAAACGGAAATTATGGAGAATTTTATAATTTACTTTTTTATGCCATACGAAAAAACAAACCGGCGCCTGTATCTGCCACAGATGCCATCCGGGTTGTTCACCTGATTGAATGTGCTTTCCACAGCAACCGGTTAAAAAGGACCATCAAAGTACCATCATTGATTTAGACGGCCCGATTTTGACAACTTTATGATAATCGTTGAAAGTGCAGTTAATAATTTCGCAGATTATAAATCTTTTTAGCTGTATGAAATATTTTTCCAATACACCGGTTGGGCGTTTTAGGTTGATAGCCGTCATTGAAGGCATTTCTTATCTCACCCTTTTGTTTATTTCCATGCCGATAAAATACATTTTACACGAACCCTCTGTGGTCACTTACAACGGATGGGTACATGGAATTTTATTTATGCTTTATCTATGGTCATTGACCAATGTAGCCGGAAATGAAAGATGGCGTTTTGGAAAAAGCATGAAAGCTTTCTTCGCTGCATTCATTCCCTTCGCGACATTTGTGCTTGAGAAGAAATTGCATAAAGAAGAAAAAATGAAACTGGCCACTGAAACAGTTGAATAAAAAAAGGAGCCTGTCAAGCTCCAAGTGGTCTTTCAATTTGGGGGATACATTAAAGCAGGGTGAGTTTGTCTGTCACTTTTCAATTATAACTTTTCACCTGTTTGTTCAGAACAATGAGCAGGGAAACGTGTATAAAATAAAGTGAGTTTAGATGGGGGACGGATGGATAAAAGTATTAAGTTATTTTAATATCACCAAACAAAGACCTTCTGGAAACCAATAGTGTATTGAGTTTTATGGGTTTAACTCAAAAATCAGAAGGGATAATCTATCCCGATTGTAGCATTAAAGTTTTGATATCTCCATATCCGGCTGGCAATATCTGAACTAAACAGGTTCTTGAAATTGATATTCGGAATTTGCCATCCTGCATGATCTGTCCACAAATCAGGCCGTTTGAATTTGAAGGCCACATCAAATCTCAGAAGGAAATAAGTGAAGTCAAATCTGAATCCGACTCCCGACGATACACCCAATTGTTTATACAGATTTTTAAATTGAAACTGGGTGGTATCAGGCAATCCGTCAGGACGGGTATTTTTAAAATTCCAAACATTTCCGATGTCGGTAAACAAAGCCATTTTAAACAATACTGCATTGGAAAAAAGGGGAGCCACGTTGAAACGGTATTCAGCATTTCCCTCAATCTGAATATCACCGGTACGATCATTGAATCGAATTCCATTGATCAGATAAGGAGCCAGCGGTTGCCCGCCCAATCCGATTCCCTGAACAGGCCATCCGCGCATACTGTTTGGACCACCTCCGAAAAACTGTTTGAAAAATGGCAGTGTGGTATCGCTCTTGCTGATCGGGATACCCACTCCAATAAATCCATGTAACACAAATGCAGATTTTGGATGATTGTACGAACGGGTGTAATCCAAATCAGCTTTTACAAATTCTCTCAGATATTTATTGAAAAAATTCCCCTTCTCAGAAGAGACATTCTTTTTTTTGAGAAATCCCCACAACAATCCGGATTCTTCCAGGTTGAACAATATTTTATTAACTACATTCTTATTTTTAAAACTCGGATACGCAACGGAATAGGACATGCCGCTACCCATAACCAAAGCTGTATTAAATGAATACCTCAGAAAAGGAAATTCCTGTATAGTACTATCGAACCTTGCGCTTCTGTTGAACAGCCGATGAAAATCAAAGTTGAACAGCTTCACAGTCCACATCCGGTTTTGAGCTTTGGAAAAATTGAATCCATAGCTTGTTCCGATTACCTGCTGATTATAAAAATCAATACGGTTGATAAAAGAAAGGTTATTGCTGATGACCGACTGATGTGTGAGCCAGTTACCCTGGTTAACCGCGGATAAAGGAAAAATGAATTTGGGAAAAATAAAACTGTTGTTGAAACTCAATTCGCGGCTGTTGATAAAAGTTCCTCCCGTATTTCTCCGGTCGGTATTAAACTCAAGTCCCATCTTGACCGAATTGCTCATCCGCACGGCAGAATTTGCAAAGTTGCGGTCGGTAAGTGAAAGGTTTGCAGACAAACCCAACAGGTTTCCGGTCGAAACGGAAGGTAGGTTTGAAGTATTGCTGTTGGCCGAATAACTCATTTCAATATTCCCCTGAAACCCGTATTTCTTTTGTGGTACCAATTTAATGATAAGATTCAACAGAGCAGTGTCTTTCCTTTCGAGAATATCAATATTCGGATTTTCCCAGATTCCCAATCCGAATAATCCATTAATCGTTTTGAAATAATCTTCCTGTCTGAAAACTTTTCCCTGTTTCAGAAAAAGGTTCCTGTCAATTAAACTGCTTTTAAATTTCTTTTCATGAAACTTAATTGTAAACTTTTTGAGTGTGCTGGTTTGAAGCGAAGAATCAGTATAGGATTCTCCCGGTTCGAAGTCGGGCATTACGATAATACTGTCAACATAATATTTTTTGAGGCTGTCCTTCCTGCCCGGATCATTCAATTGAAATGCAATACGTATTGTCGGTTTCTCTCTTTTTGCGGCAGCTTCGGCCAGCAACCGCAATTGTTCAAAAGGATCTTCACTTACAGTTGTCAACGCTTCAATAGTTGTATCTCCTGTTACCCTTATCTCATCAGAAGTAAATTTGTAATAACCAAAATTCCTGAACAACCCAACCAGCCTGTTCACTTCATCTGTAATTCCGACTTTGGTAATGGGAACCCCCTTTTGTAATTGAGATTGTTTCCTGGTGCTAATGGCAATCTGCTGCAATTCGGGCTGATTAAAAAGATAGGCAACCGTGTCGATCGTGGTCCTCTTACCTGAACTTACTTTATAGTTTATGATTACCCTTTGCTGTTGTCTCACCTTTTTATAAAGTGTATCAAAACTGTAAGAAACCGAAGGATCATAATATCCTATATTCCTCATATAGGAAGCCATGTTATTGGCAGATTCCTGTACATTAAATGTGTCAAAAACAGGTGGGTTTTTTATGTAATGCAAAATAAAAATCGCATCCTTGATGCGAACCCTTGCACTATCCTCAAGTTGGGTGGCAAGCCTTGCCTTCATAACTGTTTTCTCATCTTTGGAGGCTCCTTCCGCATCAAGAGATATATTATTCTTATAAACAAATGGTATGTTTTTTTGATACTTTCGTACAAAAGTGAAGCCTGAATACCGTTTTGAAGATGCGCAACTGCTGAATAAAACAATAACAATCACAGGAAAAAAAATCCAATGCAGTAATTTGTAATCCTCAGCCAATTTCATAAAAAATGTTATCCAGAAGTACGGTCAAATATATTCAAAGTTTAACCCACAGAAAATTCAGAGATATTCATCACAGCTTTATTGCCGAGACCCCAAAGGTAGTCTCTGAATTCATCAATTCCTCTTTTCAAGTTGAGCAAATTTATGCCACTGATGAATGGGTTGGTTCTTTTGAAGACAAAGAAAAAATAGGTCTTTTGCCTGTCACCATAATAACCAATCCGGAATTGGAAAAGATTTCACAATTGAAAACCCCTCACAAGGTAGCAGGCATTTTCAAGATTCCCAATAACCCAATTCCACCGGATCTTTCCGGGAAAATATCTGTAGCTCTTGATGATCTTCAGGATCCGGGAAATTTGGGTACTATCATCAGGATAGCCGATTGGTTTGGAGTTGAAAATATTTTTTGCAGCCAGCACACTGCAAACGCATACAATCCGAAAGTAGTACAATCCTCCATGGGCAGCCTTGCACATGTAAAGGTTCATTACCTGGAACTGGAATCTTTTTTAAGAGATTGCCATCAGAAGACTATTGCTGCCACCTTACAAGGAACTTCCCTTTACAAAGCCCCGCCAATCAAAGAGGGAATTCTTCTCATCGGCAATGAAGCCTCAGGAATCAGGGATTCACTGTTGAAAATTTCAACAGAGCAAATCACTATTCCACGTTTTGGCCGGGCAGAATCTTTGAATGCTGCAATTGCAACGGCTATTTTTCTTTCTCACTTCAGGAGCCAGCAATAACAAATGGATTCTCTTCATTTATGTGATTATAACAACCGGCTTTTATTGCACCGTTACTTTCTCCGTATATACATTCTTGTTATAAGCATCATATACCTTGATGATATAAAGACCGCGGGGAATAATACTTACATCAATATCAAACGCATCGGTAAATACCTTTCCGTATTTGGTTAATTTACCCGCAGCGCTATACATGTAATAATACAAGGGCTTTGCCGAACTCTTTATACTTCTGACAGTAATCTTTGTTGATGCCGGATTAGGAAATAACCAGAATTCTGTATTCCTCACGTAATTATAAGTGTCGTCATTAATAGCCAACACTGGTCCCGTGTAGGTAAACTCAAGGATTCTTCCTCTGTTGGGTGGTGTTCCAAAAGTACCTTTTGCGGTTTGCGATTGGCCATCCATATCGCAAGCTGCATAAATTCTTAAACCATCAGATGAAATGGCGAGATCCCTGAATCTGCCTGTGTATTCCATGGCTGGTACAGTAAAGATATCCTCAACAGATTTTCCATCAGCGCTCAGTTTTAACCGGTAAACAACTCCTCCTTTCAGTGAAGGAACCAATAAAGATTTATTCCAATTGGGAATTACTTTCTTTTCGTAAATATCAATCCCCGAAGTGGCTACGGTAGGCCAGGTCAGATAATCATTGCTCAGTGTGTTTGGCTGAGAAATTGTAAACAATGTATAGATAGGTTCTTTTACATTCAGCGTATTGCAATTGTCCTGTTCGCTTACAATAGGTTGGCCTGCCAAAGTAAACCCGTTATAATTGCCATCACAATATCCTGAAACTTTGGGCCATCCATAGTTGCGGGTTTCATCAATAATATTAATTTCATCATCCGTCATATCCTGCTGTTCACTTTGGTAAAGTGTGCCGTCACTGCCAAAAACAATCCCCTGCGGATTTCTGTGACCAAAGCTCCACACCGGATTTTTCTTACCCAAAGTGGTGAAGGGATTGTCATTCGGAATCCACCGGTCCCATTGATCTGCATCTCCGTCGGGTTCCAGATTGTAGCGCAGGATTTTCCCCTCAGATATATCAGTATTCTGAGCGTTATTGGTACGGGTCGAATTATTAAACTGACCTGCTCCCATCTCTCCAATTGAATAAAATAAATAAGGCACACCACCTACATTTCCAATTGCCAATCGCCCTCCGTTATGGTCATTACTTCCATTTAAAGATTGAGTAATAACCAGCTCATTGGACAGGGAGTGGGTACTCCTGTCATAATTATAGCGAACAATTTTTGTATTAAAATAACAAGGGCCGGTGCTATTCTTACATGCATTGGAGGCATTATATTGATAAACGTAGGCAATATAAACGTAAGGTTTGGACGGATTGGGCCATTCGGAGTACATAGAAGGATGGAGTACCATTCCCATCAGTCCTCCCTGCGGCCATTTGGGTGTAGAAGTTGTAAAATTTTTCTTTGTATTCAAATCTACCAATTGAGTCTTGTTTCCTGTTACCGGGTCTATCCGGCTCACGAGATACGCTTTATTTTCAGTAACCCAAAGGGAATCGTCAGGGCCGTATAAAATCTCCCACGCAGAATTTAACTGGTATCCGGGATTAACAACCCTCGTTGTAAATGGCTCATTCTGAGCAGATAATTGAAAATTGATGAGGGCAAAGAATATCACCATTGTCCTGAGTAACACGAATTTCATAAGATGGGCAGTTTGTTTTAGAATACCGTAAATAACGGAAATTACATTTTCTTATTATACAAAATCACCAGATATTAAAATAATTTCAACAGTTATCCGTTTAATAAAGTACACGCTGAAAATCTTTTTTATGCGCATCAAACCTAACTGGAATATTTTGGCACGGACCGGAATATTATTTGTATTTTTCATTATTCTATCTGGAGTCTCCATCGGTCAGGCCTATACTTTTAGTTATACTTACCAAAACATCACCAGGATAAACGGAGGTGGCACTCTTGAAAAGGGAGACATCATTGAAATCAGGGCGCTGATGAAAGTGGACTCAAAAGCTTCCAATGTGTATTACAGAGATACGATCCAAACGGGATTTCAACTGGTACCTAATTCGATGAAGATTGTAACCAATGAAGGATTGTTATTCAGAGGCACTTACACCGATGCAGGCGGAGATGATTTGGGAATGATCAATACTACAGGACCCACTGCCATAAGAGTGAATGTCGGAACGGGGGCAACTAATGTTACTGCGGCAAGTTTTGGAGGAACGACTGGTGGGGGGGTGATTAATCCCGGAGATAAACCCAAATTTTACGGGACAACGTTGTTTGTCGTTGCCTACAGATTATTGGTAACCGCCAATTTCGGAGATATTATTTATCCAACCGGCACATTTTATTATAAAGATTACAATGGGATAAATCAAAGGCAAAGGTTCGACTATTCAGGAATTAAAGTCACTCCAAACGACGGGCTTTGTGTGAACTCTTCCAGCGCCAGTTTTAGTGCTGAAAGTAGTTTTGGAACCGGAACATTGCAAAATAGAGCAGCCGTAGTAAATGCTCCGGGCTATGTCAAAAAAGACCTGGGCACCAGCCATCCTGTTGATGGAGAATATTCAGTAGCAAACAACACAAGTGCTTCAGGTGCAACAAATAATGGCGTACCTTATGGCGGAACTTCACCCACAAGGGTATTTAATGTTTGGGACATTGTTGGAGATCATACCGGCGCAATCAATCCCCAATCAGGAAACCCACCTGTAGCCCCGGGAACAGACGGAGGTTACATGTTGGTAGTCAATGCAGCTTACCCGACCGGAGACGCATACAGTGATATTGTTTCCGGATTGTGTCCCAATACTAATTATGAATTCTCCGCCTGGTTAAGAAATATTTGCGGGTATTGCGGAAGGGACTCCACCGATAATTCATCCAACAAGCCCGGCGTATTGCCCAACCTGGCTTTTACCATCAATGATATCGATTATTACAATACGGGTGAGATACCATGGAACCAGCAATGGGTAAAGAGAGGATTTCTCTACAAAACCGGCCCAACCGAAACTTCATTTAAAATTACCATAAAGAACAATGCTCCCGGCGGAGGTGGCAATGACTGGGTATTGGACGATATATCTCTTGCCACCTGTTATCCCAATTTAATTATGAGCCCGAATGATACAGCTAAAGCATGTGCAAACGGGTATGTAAACCTTTATGACACGGTAAGAAGCTACTTCAACAACTATAATTATTACTGCTGGCAGAAGAGTACGGACGGAGGAAACACATGGGCAAGTACGGGAAATTGCGGATTGAAAACACCCGTTCTGAAAAACGGCATGTGGGAATATATTGTGGATACGGTTTTCAATGCCGTCGCTGCTGACAGTGGTACTTATTACCGTGTCATTGTGGGCACAACCGAAAGTAACCTTACCAATTCAGAATGTACGTTGGGAAACAATCAAAAAGTATTTATGAAGGTTTATAACTATGATTGTTCTGTATTGGATAATCTCATAACGGATCTCTCGGCCAGAAAAACAAACAACGGCAGCATTTCTGTTAGATGGAATACATTGAATGAAGAAGATGCCGGAAGTTTTAACCTTCAGAAAAGTGTGGATGGCAAAAACTTTACAACGATCTTTTCCACACCCGCTATTTATAGTATGGGAGGCCGATATCAATACGAAGATCTTCAAAATGAAACAGGAACCATTTACTATAGAATTCAAATCAACGGACAACGAAATCAGGTATCATACAGCAAAATAGTTTCGCTTTACCAGTCAGGAAATATATTCGATCTACGAGTTAACAACAATCCGTTTATAAACAAATTACAATTTGAAGTCTCTGCAATCACCGATGGGATTCTTGATATCAGGTTAATGGATGGGTTTGGTAAACCGCTGAGAAAAACAATGTCCAATGTTACAAAGGGCAATAATTTGTTTTATTTTGATGATCTTTCAGGTTTGCCCACAGGATTATACATCCTTACAGTTTCTATGAATGGTAAAACAATTCAAAAGAAACTTCTAAAAGACAGATAAATTCAAAAGCCCTATTTCATTGTAATTCAACAATAAAGAAGTACTTCATTCGTTAACTAACCAATCACTCATCCAATTTATAATTGATAAGCGATAGTCATGGTATCACGTTTTATTACAATTAGTTTATCTCTGATGTTGGTAATATTTTTTACAACATCAATCCAATCAATTGCACAGACCTACACTTTTAGTTATACTTATCAGAATGTAACCAGGGTAAATGGAGGTGGCACTCTGGAACCTGGAGATATCATAGAAGTCAGGGCATTGATGATGTTGACCGCAAATAAAAAATCAGTTACAAAAAACTTGTATTATCTGGATACAATAGCCACAGGGTTTAATTATGTCGCCAACTCTATGAAAATTATCACAAATGAGGGTAATTTATTTTTGGGAACTTATACCGACAACTCGAATGATGATCTGGGAGCATATACCACGTTGCCGGGTGGATACCGGGTATTAAGAATTAATATTGGCACCAGCGCACCAAATGTAAGTACTACGGATATAACTACCAATACCGGAGGCGGCACCGTTAATGACAAAACCATTCTACCAAAGAAATCCTCTACCGAATACCTCTTTCTGGTAGCCTACCAATTGCAGGTTACCGCCACTATCGGTGATATCTTATATCCTACAGGGACATTTTATTTTACAGACAATAGTGGAAGCAAGAAAACTGAACACTCCAAATATCCAGGTATTATGGTCACCCCCAACCAGGCCTTATGTAATAATTTTTCCAGTGCCAGTTTTACTGCCGAAAGTTCATTTGGGAGTGGAAATACGCAAAACAGATCTGCCGGAACTATTAATGTTCCGGGATACAATATAGTGAATATGGGATCCAGTGATCCGAAAGATGGTAACTTCGCTATTTCAAACAATACAAGTGCAGATGGCACTACAGATAATACCGGGCCCTACCAACCAACTGCAAACAGTCATCGGGTATTCAACGGATTCTGGGATATTATCGGCGATCATACGGGAGCGGCAGATCCTGCTGCTGGAAACCTGCCAGCCGCCGCCGGAACCAACGGTGGTTATATGCTTGTCGTAAACGCAGCTTTCCCGACTGGTGAAGCATACAGTGATATTGTTTCGGGTTTGTGCCCAAATACTTATTATGAATTCTCAGCCTGGTTACGAAATATCTGTGGCAATTGTGGCATAGATCAGGACGGAATTTCCTCATACACTCCGGGGGTATTACCCAATCTTGCATTTACCATAAATGATATTGATTATTACACTACCGGAAATATGCAGTACAATAAAAAATGGGAAAAAAGAGGGTTTATTTATAAAACAGGTCCAACAGAAACCTCTTTCAAGATTACCATCAAGAACAATGCTCCCGGAGGAGGTGGTGATGACTGGGTACTGGATGATATTTCGCTGGCAACCTGTTATCCAAATCTCATTATGAGCCCAAGTGACACAGCCAAAGTATGCAAAGCAAATATTGTCAACCTATATGATACAGTAAGAAGCTATTTCAATACATACACAAATTACTGTTGGGAAAAAAGCACAGATGGTGGCAATACATGGATAGGTACGGGGGTCTGCGGATCCAAGACGCCTGTATTAAAAGATGGAATGTGGGAATATGTGATAGATACAACTTTCTATTCAGTAGCCGCTGATAGTGGAACTTATTATCGGGTAAAAGTGGCTACCACAAAAGATAATCTTACAGATGTGAATTGTTCTGTTAACAATAGCCAGAAAGTCTTTCTGAAGGTTTACAATTACGATTGTTCTGTTTTAGCAGACATTCTTAAAAGCATTTCCGTTCGAAAATCCAATTCCGGAATTCCTTCGATTACATGGGCAACCCTGAATGAAGAAGGAATCAGAAACTTTGAACTTCAAAGAAGTATTGACGGAAAATCATTTACCACCATCCATTCTACCCTTTCCCTTTACAACAACGGTGGTATTTATCAGCATGAGGATCCGATTGATTTCAATGGAACCGTTTATTACAGAATACAGATTAATGGTAAAAAATATCAATCAGCCTACAGCAAGATGGTTTCCCTCTATCATTTAAACAATGTTTTCAGCGTAAAGGCAAATAATCCATTCAATACCAAATTACAGCTCGATGTACAATCATCTACCGATGGTTTGATGGATATTAAGTTGATGGACAGCTATGGCAGGATGGTTCTAAGAAAATCATTTTCTGCCACCAGGGGCAACAATGTTCTATTCATCAATGATGTTTCGAATCTGCCGGCTGGTATGTATATCGTTACTATTTCCATCAGCAACCAAACAATTCAGCAAAAACTGATAAAGAATAATTAACCAAAAAAATCAATCAGTAAAAAAACGGGGCTTATGGGAATATCTGGTAGTTCTGAATAATTGTCTCGGCTGAAATGTCTTTTTCATAAACAATCCCCACATTTTTTGCATACCACCATTCCATACCCACTCCGAGATTTGTGGTGCCTGAATACAATTCACCCTTCACTTTTATCACATCGGGAAAAGCAAATGTTCCCACAGTGGCAGGTACCGCCTTTTCCAGAATGGTAAATTTGATATGATATTGCAGGGAAATGCCGTTGACTGTAACAGGAACTTCAGGCCCATCCCATGTGGTACCGGCAGGTACATTATCTTTCAGAATAATGGTTTCAATTCTTAATGGCTGCTGAGCGGAAGTGAAACTGCTGTAGTCAAATAGTAAATAATAAATGCCATTCCCCTTTCTGAAGATTCCGGCAGTATCATTCTGGACGTCACTGGTATTTGTTCCTGAACCTACCACCGTATAAGATAGCCCATTAACTACATAACTTCCTGATAACACCTGGGTATAATAAGTATCGGTGCCATTTTGAACATAAGTCCAGTTATTAAAACCTGTCTGACTTGTCAAAGGAAGATAATCATTTGGCGGCGCCAGTCCTTTTTGAAAGGTAATATTGAAAGAACACTGGCTGGTTCCATAATGAACTACAAATTGCGAAACTCCTTCATTGACCGGTGTTCCGGCTCCCTGCAGAATTACATTTTGAACTCCGGTTGTGCTAAAATTTCCCTTAGCATAAAATACCACACCGTTGGTGGTATCTGTATAAATATTATATGTGCCTGGTTGGGCTACGGTCACCTGCACAGTCACCTTGTTTCCGGGATTCATTACAATTCCCTGCGTATAGGTTCCACTGATAGTTGCCGATGAACAACTCCCGTTGCTGACTCCAAGCACACCGGAGGATACCGGCTGAGGAGTAGTATTAAATTCAGCTTTAAAAACTCCTTCCACAATATTTACTGCCACAGAATCCCCTTTCAAAGCAGTCCCACTAAATGTACCGGTAACCATCGCATCATTGATAGAGGTGATGTTTACAATAAATTCACCATTGAGCTGGCTTGCATCATAGAGCAAGGGCACACTGTTTCCATATTGAAAAGTAACCTGAAAAGCCGAGGCCTTGTACGTTCCCGGAGTGAAAGAATTACCAAACAGAATCAGATTAAATTGTTGGGTACCGTCGTTGCTTGTTCCCATTAAGTGAAGTTCCTTGAGTTGGTTGGCATCACTGATGAATGCCGTATCAATATCACCTGCGAACTGTGTTCCGCCTTCTTTGAACTGCCAGTTCCCTGCAGCAAGCGGGTTGTTATCCGGGTTTTCTACGCTGTATTCCTTACGGCAGGAAAAAATGGTAAGAAAAAGAAAAGGCAACAGCCATAACTTTTTTTGATGAAATAGAAATAATCTTTTCATGGGGAGATTAATTATATTTTTACTCAGGTAGAATTACCCCTATTGCGATCTAAAATTATACAATTTAAATTTCAGATATTAGAAATTTCTTCATGAACCGGTTTTTCCTTCTCTGATTTGGCAGGGTCCTGTCCTGCGGCCGATTTAAAAAACCTCTTTTGAAAAAGAAGGATTGTAATAATCCCGATAGAAATAGATGCATCTGCAATATTGAAAATAGGACTGAAAAATTCGAAATCACTTCCTCCCCAAACCGGCACCCAGGAAGGGATGGTGGCATTTCTGATTATCGGAAAATAAAGCATATCCACCACGTTGCCATGCAGGAATCCGGCATAGCCCACCTGTGGAAAAATGTGCGCTACATTCATGGTAACAGGGCTGCTGTATTCAAAAATCAACCCATAAAACAGGCTGTCGATTAGGTTTCCTAGCGCCCCGGCAAAAATCAACGCCACACAAAAAATAAACCCGGGATGCATTTTCTTTCTGATGATATTCCTGATGTAGAAAACACCAAATACCACGGCTCCCATTCTGAAAACAGTCAGAAATATTTTCCCCCATTGCCCGCCAAATTTCCAGCCATAGGCCATTCCTTCATTCTCTATAAAATAAAGCCTGAACCACTCCCCGATAATGTTGTGAGACTCTCCTATGTGATAGTTTGTCTTGATATAAATTTTCAAAGCCTGGTCGGCAATAACAATGAGTGCAATGATTAAAACAACCTTAAATCCTTTCACATTGAAATTTTAAAGTCGCAAATATAATATAAATCAAAAGTCATTTTCCCGGTGGTCCTTTACATTACCGTTTATTTAAAATCAGAAATTTTTAATTGCTCATTGCAAAAAGAATATTCCCTCTCATCATTGCTCGATACAATAACCAATCTGTCGGCTGCAAACTTTTCAATCAACCTGTAATACATATCATTGCCTGCTTTATCAAGGTTGGTTAAAGGTTCATCTAACAGAATCACCGGCACATTGCTGAATATTGCCTGAGCGAGTTTGACCCTTTGTTTCATACCGCTGCTGTAATACCTGATTTGCTTGTGAAATGAATCTTTTAAATCAACCCATTCTGCCATTTCTTTGAAATCCATGGATTCAATAGCAGGTTTCATTTTAAAATGAAAATGAAAAAATTCGTTCAATGTCATTTCTTCCACTACCTCAAGATAGGGGGCAGCCAATGAAACATACTGATTAATTTTTTCAGGAGAAATTTCAGTTTCATCCTGTACATAAGAAATTGTTCCTTTGTTATGTAAAATAAAACCGGCGATCAATAACAAAAAAGTTGACTTGCCCGATCCGTTAGGCCCTGTAACTGCATATTTACCCGCGTCTTCAAAACGGAAATTTACATTTTTAAAAATCCATTCTGAATTGAACCTTTTGCCAACATTCCCGAGTTGAATGCGCATAATTATTTGCTGATAATTTGAGGTTTCTCCTCGCAGGCTTCATGAAAAGAATGTTTTACGATTCCCCTCTTGCTGGTTTTAATAAAACTAAGAATTTCGGCCTTTTCATCCGAATTCGGAATCTCACGTTCTATCCGGGCAGTAGCCTGAGATACGTTTAATCCTTTTAAATATACAATTCTGTAAATTTCCTGAATATTGGTAATCCTTTCGCTGCTGTATCCGCGCCTTTGCAAACCAACCGCATTGATTCCTTCATAGCTCAAAGGTTTTCTTCCTACTTTGATAAAGGGAGGCACATCTTTTACAATTTCTGAATTACCCGAAATATAGGCATGTGTTCCGATATGAGAAAACTGAATCGCAACAGCCAGCCCTCCAATACCTGCGTAATCACCTATTTCAACATGGCCTGCCAGTTGAACCCCGTTTGCAATGATCACATTGTTGCCGATTACACAATCGTGGGCAATATGGCAATAAGCCATCAGGAGGCAATTGCTTCCAATGGTGGTTTTCCATTTTTCACGGGTTCCGCGGTGAATCGTTACACACTCGCGGACAGTTGTATTATCTCCTATTTCTACGGTAGTCAGTTCCCCGTCAAACTTCAAATCCTGAGGAATGGCGCCTATAACTGCGTGGGGAAATACTTTACAATTTCTGCCAATGGTGGTGTGATCCATTATTACAGCTCCTGACATGATGTGAGTACCGTCGCCGATTTTCACAATACCTTCTATCATGGCAAATGGATCCACGCGGACATTCTTGCCAATTTTTGCATCAGGATGAATATGTGCCAGGGGGCTAATCATTTGAATGGGTTCTTTTTACAATTTGAGCGGTAAGAATGGCCTCTGCCACCACCCTGTCACCTACAAAGGCGGTACCTTTCATTTCACACACACCTCTTCTTATGGGATGCATCAATTCCATTCTCAGAATGAGTGTATCACCCGGCACCACTTTTTGTTTGAATTTACAGTTATCAATCTTCATAAAGTAAGTATCATATTTATCGTCCGAATTCTGTGGAATTGCGATAAATCCTCCAGCCTGAGCCAATGCTTCCACAATGAGCACTCCCGGCATTACAGAATTTCCCGGAAAATGACCCTGAAAGAATTGTTCATTGTAAGTTACATTTTTTATTGCTACCACACGGGTTGATGTCAACTCAATTATTTTATCAACCAGTAAAAACGGAAACCGGTGTGGCAATGTCCTGGTAACTTTTTGGATATCCAGCAACGGCGGCAAAGATGGATCATAAAATGGGACTTCCTCTTTATACTTATATTCTTTTATGTGTTCTTTTATTTTTTTTGCAAACCTGACATTTGTTGAATGGCCGGGCCTGTTGGCAATGATGTGCGCTTTGAACGGATAACCAACCAATGCCAGATCACCAACCACATCAAGCAATTTATGCCTTGCAGGCTCATTGGGAAAACGCAAAGTCAGGTTGTTCAAAATTCCTGTTTCACTTACCCTGATATCATTTCTATGGAAAATATCAGATATTCTTTTTACCTGCTTTTCATCAACAGGTTTGTCAACCACTACAATTGCATTGTTGATATCACCGCCTTTGATCAGATTATTTTCTACGAGGGCTTCCAGCTCATGAAAGAAACAAAAGGTGCGGCAGGGAGCTATTTCAGTTTTGAAATCCGAAATCCTTCTCAAATCTGCGTGTTGTGTTCCCAACACTTTGCTGTTGAAATCTATTAAAGTGTTAATTCGATATCCTTCATAGGGAAGGGCCACCATTTCCACTTTTTTCTCATGATCTTCAAATGAAATATTGTGGTGCAAATGGTAATAAATTTTTTCTTCTTCCTGTTGCTTTACTCCCGCTTTTGACAATTCCTCAATAAAACATCCTGCACTGCCATCCAAAATAGGAACTTCCTCACCATTGATTTCAATAAGTGCATTATCTATTTCCATGCCGGTCAGCGCAGCCATCAGATGTTCAATGGTGCCCACACGACCACCATTGGCTTCAATGGTGGTACTGCGGTTTGTTTCAACCACATTATCCACATCTGCCTTGATTAGCGGGCTACCGGAGAGATCAGTCCTTTGAAATTGAATTCCATAATTAGGGGCTGCAGGTTTAATATTTAATGTCACAAATTTACCGGTATGAATACCGGCTCCTGAAATTGAAACTTCTTGTTTAAGAGTATGCTGAAAATACTTTTCTTTACTCCCAGGCTGTTTGAGTCCCATGCGGCGAAAATAATAAAAGAATTGAATAGGGAAACGGGCAGACTCCATCTTTGATCAAAAATCAGTCAAACAATTTGTTAAGGCTTAAAATTGAAGCCTGTTCACAAAAGTTCAAAATAATTTATAAACTTTTGTATATTTAGATTGCGAACGTTATCTTCGCACTCCTTTATTATTAACCTAATTATTTCACCACCCAAAAAAAATTTTTATTTTTTATGGCTGTAAAAATGAGATTGCAACGTCATGGTTCTAAAAAGAGACCATTTTATTTCATAGTCGTTGCTGATTCAAGAAGTCCCAGAGACGGTAAATTCATTCAGAAACTTGGAACCTACAATCCGTTGACAGTTCCTGCAACTATTCAAATCGACAGGCAAAAAGCCCTTGAATGGTTACACAAGGGGGCACAACCCTCTGATACTGTCAGGCGAATTTTGAGTTTCAAAGGTGTTTTATACCTGAAGCATTTACTCAGAGGCGTTTCACTCGGTTTGTTTGACGAAGCGGCTGCCATGCAAAAATTCACCAAATGGAGTGAAGACCATGATGCAGAATTCGCCAAAAGGCAGGAGAAACACAAAAGAGAAAGAGCAGCCTCACGTCCTGCTTATGTAAAAAGAGAAAGAGTAGCTCCCAAAAAAGAGGAACCGGCTCCAGCCCCAACGGCTACTGCTGAAAACCCTGACTCAGAAAAGAAGGAAGACAAAGCTGAATAACGCTTTTTCATCTCTGAAAAATCTTTGCAGACCGTTTTGGAATCAATTTTCAAAACGGTCTTTTTA
The DNA here is from genome assembly GCA_017307735.1 of Chitinophagaceae bacterium. Classification (GTDB taxonomy): domain Bacteria; phylum Bacteroidota; class Bacteroidia; order Chitinophagales; family Chitinophagaceae; genus Ginsengibacter. Next base: position 121,106 of record JAFKGR010000008.1, on the reverse strand, counting down.
TTTCACCCATCTCGTCCAAAGCCAGCATTTTTCATGTAAAACCTTTCAGGCAGAAAAAAACTTTAAACCATCGTACGATTTACCTGAAAAAGATGTTGATATTTATTTACTTACGGGAAGATAATCATTTATATATTTACAATGGCTTAAAATTATTTTGATTTCATTAACCATTTAAATAAAATTCACCCATGAAAAAAATCGGCATCCTGCTCCTCGCACTCGTCTTTGGAGGGTTAACTTTTGCATCATTTGTAAATACTACAACACCCCCAAAAGCCACGGAGATTTTCCTGCCCCTGGGAAATAATCACACAGTCAGTCTGAAAGATTTATCTCAGATGAAAGTAAAAGAGTACGAATTACTTTCAGGAAAGCATTTAAACATTTTTCAAAAGATCAGTTTTAAACTGAGCCAGCGAAAACTGAGGAAAGCCATCTCGGCAGATAATACCGTGAATACACAAAAGATCAGCAACATGATGGCTGGCAGGGATTTTACAGATGGATTTAACGGAGGATGGTTTGCACTCGGGATATTAACAGGACTTATCGGGGTTCTTTTATCTTACATCATTCCCGGAGCTGAAGAGGTAAGGAAAAACAGACAAAAATGGGCCTGGCTCGGATTGGGAGTTGTCGTTGCCATTGTCTTACTCGCATTGATTCTTTAATAATACTAATACTGCACTCAGAAAAAATGCTGCCCACACGGACAGCATTTTTTTTATAATAGAAAAATTCAGCGCCTGCTATTTTTTCAAAACCGTTTCAAACAAATTGAAAATGCGTTTGTATTCATCCATCCAGCTTGTCGGTTCTTCGAAACCGTGATTTTCCATCGGGAAAAGAGCGAGTTGCCAGTTTTCTTTTTTCAACTCAATTAATCTTTGTGTGAGTTTGATAATATCCTGCACATGTACGTTTTGATCCACAATACCATGGCACATCAATAAATGGCCTTTCAATCCCTCAGCAAAATAAATAGGTGAGCTGCGATGATAAGCTATGCTGTCATTGTAGGGTTCATTGAGAATATCGCTCGTGTATCCATGATTGTAATTATCCCATTCTGTTACGGAACGCAATCCGGCGCCTGCAGCAAACACATCCGGTGTGGTAAACATGGCCATTAAAGTAATGAAACCTCCATACGAACCTCCGAAAATTCCAATCCGGTGCGGATCTACACCAAAAGTTTTGACCAGATAATTTGCAGCATCCACATTATCATTCAGGTCTTTTCCTCCCATGTGCCTGTAAATACCCGTACGCCAGTCTCTGCCGTATCCTGCACTTCCCCGGTAGTCAGCATCTATCACATAATATCCGTGATCCGCCAAAAAATTATCAAACATATACTCTCTGAAATACGCATCGCTCCACCATCTGTGGGCATTCTGCAAATAACCCGCTCCATGTACGAAAACCACCGCAGGTGCACCGGGTTTTGCATTCGCAGGTTTGAACAAACGCGCATGAACCTGTGCACCATCTCTCGCTTCAAAAGTGATGAAGTCCGGAACTCTCCAGGGATAAGCTTTCCACTCATCACTCATGGCCTTATCTGTAATTTGTTCTGCCTTGCTACCCGGTTCACTTTTTTGCAGATAGAGTTCCCAGGGCTTGTTGGCAAAGGAATAAAGAATTGCCAATTGTTTTCCGTCGGGAGATACGGTCACTTTATTTCCACCGGTCATTGTGGTCAGGCGTTCCTGCTTGCCATCACTGATTCTTAAACGGTAAAATTGTTTCTGTTCCGGATCTGTTTCATTAGTTGTAATGTAAAAGAACTTTTTATCCGGGCTCAAATCAGTGCTTTGCACTTCGTAATTACCTGAGGTCAGCGCCCTGGCCTGGTTCGTTTTTACATCGTAAGTATATAAATGAGAATATCCGGTTTTTTCACTTTGAAAATAAATTGTGTTGTCATCAATCCATCCGAGTGAGCCATACATTCCCGGGCCACCTATCCACGCCTCATCGTGCTGGTGATCTGCCTGAATCAACCGGTGTGCATAGGCATCCCAAAGTACAATCCAGCGATCTTTGTTATCAATGGAAAAAATATCCGTCAGCAAATACCTGCCATCGGCTGACCATTCACTTCTGAATCCAAAGGTTACATATTTGGGCTTATCTTCTTTTTTCATTCTTTCGTATTCCTTCGGATAATCCTTATAAAACTCAGGGATCTGCCGTATTCCCTCCAAAGAATCAGTTGGTATTTTCATCATTGTATCCTGTTTGAAATCATACACAAACAATGAGGATGTGGATTGAGGTTCTCCCACTTTTTGACGGCCAGGAATATCCGAAGTATATCCTGATTCAGTAATGTAATTCGGTACAATGGTTGCCCGCCCTGCTTTGGGCCTTTCAAATAATTTGTATGCAACTGATCTTCCATCCGGGCTGATTGAAAGCCCAAAAACCGGTTTCCCTTCGGAATACAATTCAGGAATATTGTCTTTTACCTTGTGCGCCTCGTTATAGGCTTTTTCCAAATCGGCTTTTTCTTTTCTCTCTCTCAACACCTGCATATATTTTGTCTGCTGATCCTGCAACCATTTTTCTTCTTCCGTAAGTTTTTCCATTGGCTTAACCGGTTTTGAATTCATGAACCGTGTTAACTGGCTGGTTTGCCCTGAAACAATATCCCACGCATACAAATCATCTCCACGCTGATAAACAACTTTTTTACCATCAAAAGAAAAAACAGGATTCGACTCCATATCAGCAGTCTCGGTAATCCGTACATAACGGACACGTTTTAATGATTTATAAAAGATATCACCATCATGCGCAAATACCATTGCCGTGTGAGCAGTATTGTATCTCACACTTCTGTCAGCAATAAGACTCGTTTTCAACCCGGGAGATGCTTTTTGAGGATTGTGATTTTTTAACGTGATAAAATAAATAGAATCTGACGGCGCTTTTTCCGGGTTCCATTCAAAAAACAGGGTATCACTTCCCACACTCCAGAAAGGAGAAGATGGAGAAGTGCCAATCCATTTCGGATCCTGCATAATCTTTTCAATGGTAAGTGTCGATTGACAAAAAGCCTGTACAGGAAGGAAAAAGCTAAAAGCTAAAATCCAATTCTTCATATTAATTATCAGTTTATTCGTGTCAGCTAAGGTAAATAATCAGCTTTTTCCGCAGCGACTAAAATTACAGACGGCAAGCTGGTAACATTAAAAACTAATTTCAAAAAATTCTGCAAAACAAAAACTTCAAAACTTTAAAGGAGGAAGATCTGAAAAAACCACGGGCTGTGTAGGTTCAGGAGTTTCCCTGAAATCCCTTGCAATTGAAATAGCATGCATTTCTTCAGAATCAATTTGGGATGTGGCAATTTGTGTAATCCTCTTTTCATCCGGATTTCCAAGCAACCATTCACAGGCCATATCTTCATTCAGCACAACAGGCATCCGCTTTTTGCTGTTATGAATCTGAGCCATAAGCGCATTCGCCTGAGTCGTAACAATGGCAAAGGTTTCCACGTATTCGCCAGTTTCACGGTCTTGCCAGGGTTGCCAGATACCTGCCATAAAAAAATATTCCCGGTTCTTTAAAGTAATGTAATATGGAAATTTCGTAACAGTTTTGGCAGGCATTCCGGTTTTGGCATTCATCAGGTTCACATGACGCCATTCATAAAATCCGGAGGAAAGCACCACACATCTCCGGTGAAGAGCGGCATCACGAAAAATTTTATTGGGAAATAACAGTTCCTCACCTTTTGCATTCAATGTAAGTATCGGCTGTTGCCAGGTTCCATTCTCTTTTTTAAAACCTTGTCTGAATTGATTTGCTTTTTCACGGGTCTGGATATACGAAGGAAGGAATCCCCACTCCATTCCCACTACTTCAAAATCTTTTTCACCGGACTTTTTCAAAACAGGATATTGGCTATAATCAAATCCGCTGACAAGCAATTGATTTACCAATCCCCGGTCCTTAATCACGCTTTCAAATTCTTTGAGTTTGATATATTTCTCAACAGGTATTTTAATTCCGTTGTAATAACACATAATTTCTTTTGTCCGAAATTACGAACAGGTAACAAGGCAGAAAAAGGATTCACGAATTTTATAATTGGAAAAACGAATAGGAAAAGCAATTCAAATTTAGAGGCCACTATTACACAAATTCCGTTTTTATTTTATTTGTTCTTTATTTTTCTTTGATGGATAGTTGCATTTTAAAAACCGGGAAGCCGGTATCCATCATCAATCGGTAAAAAAATAATAAGTTCCTCACTAATAAATAAGGTCAATCAAGAGTGGTCTGGATTTTGCGAAAAGACCCCTTTGATGAAAATCTGGTTGTTCACTGACCACGTTTCAATCTGCCGGAATTTTTCAAACAGCAAATTCTTACATGTATTTTTGCATCTGTCAGAAGAAGTCAGCGTTTATAACTCCTTTCTTTTTCACACAAAAAAATTTTATCTGATCTTAAAATTAAAGTTATTGAATAATGAAAATATCAATCTCAATTGTAGCCATCGCCGTAACAACCCTGGTTTCCTGCGGAAGCAATAAAAGTAAAACAGACAACAGTCCGGCAGTTCAGCAAAGTGAAACCAAAGCTCCTTCAGTACAAGTGAAAGAAGTTGCGTCAGGGCCGGGAGCTGTCGTTGCAAATTATCTGGACTTAAAAAATGAACTGGCAAATGATAAATCGGATGGTGCTGCTACTGTCGGAGGTAAATTATTAAGAGCCATCAAAGAGCTTGGAGGTGAAACAATGACTGCCGGGCAAAAAAAAGTTTACCATGATCTTTCCGGTGATATCGAAGAAAATGCCGATCACATTTCCAAAAATGGCGGCAACATCAAACATCAACGTGAACATTTTGAAAATCTCAGTCAGGATATGCTCGCCTTTGTAAAAGCATTCGGCACACCTCAGACTTTATACAAAGATTATTGCCCGATGAAAAAAGCATACTGGTTGAGCGAAGCGCCTGAAATCGATAATCCCTATTTCGGACATGAGATGAGTGATTGTGGTGAAATTCAGGATACGCTTCATGTGGCTAAATAACGGTATGGCATGATGAAAAAAATTAAAATCATCATTGCAATATTGGTATTGGCTTTTATCACCATCCAGTTTATCCGGCCAAAGCGAAATGAGGGAAAAGTCAATCCCGCACAGACACTTGCCGGGATTTACAATCCGCCAGACAGCGTGCAGCGAATCCTTCAGATAGCATGCATGGATTGTCATTCAGATCAAACCAATTATCCCTGGTATTTCAAGACTCAGCCGGCAGCATGGATTATGGCTCATCACATCCGGGAGGGAAAAGAAGAATTAAACCTTGACGAATTTGGCAGCTATTCCGGATTAAGGCAGAGAAGTAAGCTCCAGGACATGCGGGATGAAATCAGGGATGGTGTGATGCCTCTGAAATCTTATAAATTATTTCATCCCGAAGCAAGGTTGTCAGGCGAACAAAAAAAAGTGATGGTTCTTTGGCTCAGCCACAAAGTAGATAGCCTTAACCGGGTGGAATTACAGATGCCCTGATAAACTAAACCTTTCATTCATTTCAAAAAAGCATCTTCAAAAAATACTTTTGGTTTTCTTATACATTTCAACAAGGTTTGCAGCCGGATTTTAAATATGACGAATAATTTACAGGCAAGCGCTACAGGTGGAATTCCGTCAGTGTTAAAATATTTCATGGCAGTATCGTGTGGTATCATGGTAGCCAATCTTTATTATTGCCAGCCATTACTGGGCGATTTTGTAAATGTTTTTCATACTTCAGAAAACGCTTCGGCATGGATTAATATCTGCTCCCAGCTTGGTTATGGACTCGGATTGTTTTTCATCGTGCCTGTCGGCGACATGGTGCAACGAAGGAACCTGCTTACCTGGATGCACGTGTTTGCAGCATTGTCAGTGGCCGGAGCCGCCGTTTCACAAAACATAGAAATGCTTTATTTTTTCAGCATTTGTATTGGATTAACGGCTACAGCTTGTCAGGTTTTTGTTCCGCTGGGCGCTGCACTTGCATCTGAAGAAGAACGGGGAAAAGTTATCGGAACCATTATGGGAGGTTTGCTTTCAGGAGTTTTATTATCCAGGACACTCAGCGGAGCGGTAGCTGATTTGTGGGGATGGCGTTCGGTTTATTGGATAGCCTCCGGATTGATGCTTATCATGGCATTGCTGGTTTATAAAATTGTTCCCGGAGAAAAACCCGGATTCAAAGGCTCGTATGGCGTTTTGATGATTTCGGTAATCCGTTTATTCCGTTCTCAAAAACTGGTTCGCGAAAGTGCCTGGATAGGTTGTTGCACGTTTGGAGCAATCTCCGCTTTCTGGAGTACAATGGCCTTTTTTCTGGAGAAGCCACCATTTAATTATTCTCTATCGGTCATTGGATTATTTGGTTTTGTCGGTTTGGCGGGAGCCATGATTTCCCCTTTTATCGGAACAATCAACGACAGGAAAGGACCACAGTTACCAATGCGTATAGGTGTACTTGTTATGTTGGCCGGTTATGCAATTATGTTTTACGGAAAAGTGAGTATATGGATTGTCATTGCCGGTATTGTATTGATTGATGTGGGCCTGCAAACCGCTCATGTACCCAACCTTACAAGAGTTTCTTCTCTTTATAACCGCGCCAGGACAAGGTTAAATACAATTTACATGACGGCATTTTTTATTGGAGGTGCGTTGGGCTCCATCATTGGAAGTTATGCATGGCATTTGTTTGAATGGAATGGAGTGTGCACCACCGGAATTTTATTTGTCATCGCAGCATCTATTCCTGTATTCTTCAGTAAATCAAAATAAAGATTGTTTCCAATCAGAAGTTTACGGTATTGAATCTGCGCTGTTGCTGAAAATCTGTTTTCCATTGTAAATGATTTCCCAGGTGATGGGCAAAAACTTTTTCAACATTTTTCCGATACCACAAAATCTTTCTTCCGAGATATTTACTGCATCAAGAACAATTCCCTTGCAATTTTCTTCCCCTGCAAAATTGTAAACCAGATGAATCGAAGCATATTCAAAAGGCGGAGCAGGAGCAGTTTCACCGGTAACTTTTAAAGAAAAACTTTCCGGGATCCGGTTCGATCCCCTGAGTATAGCTATGACATCCATTCCGGTACATCCCGCCAAAGCAGCCAGCAGAAGGGGTTTGGGCGTAGGGCCGGCATCTTTACCTCCAAATTGCACCGGGCTATCCAACATAATTTTATGCCCATTGACCAACGATTCAAACTGCATTTCACCCATCCAGCGTGCTGATATTTCCTGTTTCATCATTTGATTTTCTTTCATTGCTGAATTCACATAGAACTCCGGCTTAAACACTTTCTCAAAAATCTCTCCGAAATAATTTTTTTATTTTTTATTAAAAGGATGATGAGTCTTCATAACCATCCTGGCAGGCTTTGTAATTGTTCAAAGTCGTTAATTAATTGAAAAGGTTTTCCTTTCTCTGAAAATTAGAAACTTGTAAATTGGATGGTTAATATAAATGGTATTATTTTTCGACTCAATTAATCAATACCCGGATTTTATGAAAAGGTTCAAAAAGTTTTTAAAAATATTCCTTATATCGGTTTTCGGAATTATTATTCTTTTGATCGCACTGGGATATATTTTCCGAAATAAGATAACATCACTGGTAAAAAATGAAATCAACAAAAACATCACGGCAATCGTCGATTTTAAGGATGTCAATATTTCGTTTTTCCGTCACTTTCCAAGTGTTAGTCTGGGGCTCGACCACCTTAGTGTGGTTGAAACAGGAAGTTTTAAAAGTGACACGCTACTTTCCGCAAAAAGATTAGATGCCACCGTAAACATTATCAGTTTCATCAAAGGGAACAACATGCAGGTCAATGGTCTTTTTTTGAATTCACCGCGTTTTCACGCCATTGTCAATGAAGATGGATCGGCTAACTGGAATATTGTCAGGACAGATACCACCGAGCAAAAATCAAAATCGGAAAATAAACCTTTTCACCTCGAACTCACCAGATATGAAATCAGCAATGGATATGTATTGTACAATGATCGCGAGAGTGGTATGAGCGCCGAAATTAAAAATCTGACACACTCCGGAAATGGCAACTTCAATGATAAATTATTTACGTTGCATACCAATACCCGGGCCGATGAAGTAACTTTCTTTTATGGCCTGTTGCCGGTTTTATACAAAACAAAAACCGGTATGGATGCCGATTTAAAAATCGACAACGCAACTGACACTTATAGTTTTGAGAATTTGAATATCCTGTTAAATGCACTAAAAATTACGGGAAACGGGACATTGAAAACCCTGGCTGACGGTTATGACATGAATATATATTTTAAGACGGCTGAAACCGATTTTAAAGATTTGATTTCCCTGCTGCCTGCCATTTACAAAAACGATTTTAAAGATGTTATTGCAAAGGGCACTGCATCATTTGAAGGAAATATCAAAGGGAAATACAGCAATTCTTCCCTCCCCGGATTTCGTGTATCCCTTAATGTTAAAAACGGATCATTCAAATATGCTGATCTTCCAAAATCAATAGATCAGATCAATATTAATGCATCGGTGGACAACCCGGATGGAAATACCGATAACACGGTATTGGATATCTCTTCGGGACATTTCCAAATTGACAATGATCCTTTCGATTTCAGGTTGTTGTTGAAAAATCCGGTTACAAGCAGATTTGTGGATGCAGCAGCAAAAGGGAAAATCGATCTTTCAAAAATCACCGGATTTGCAAAACTGGAAAAAGGAACGTCTCTTTCCGGTTTATTAAACAGCGACATATCAATTAAAGGAAATGTGGCTGATCTGGAAAAGAAACAATATCAGAATTTTCATGCAGCCGGAAATATATTACTCAATAATTTCAAATACATTTCAAAAGAATATCCTTCCGGCATTTTGATCAATTCTCTTGAAACAAATTTCAATCCCTCCCAAATTATCATTGGCAAACTGATTGGTGAATACTTGCAAACCACATTTTCCGGTAGCGGAAAAATCAACAATCTGTTTAATTATGTATTTGCAGGTAAGCCTTTGAATGCAAACCTTACCTTAAACGCGGACAAGGTCAACTTAAACAATTGGATGGGGCTCAATTCCGGAACCACTTCGTCATCTGCTCAACAGCCGGTCTTTAAAGTTCCATCGAACCTGGATGTAACATTAAACACAAAAGTGAATCAATTAAAATACGATAAACTGGATATTGAAAATCTGACAGGCTCACTTACCATCCACGATCAAACAATAAATCTGAACAATATTCATGGAGATGCGCTGGGAGGAGATATGACCATCAATGGATCGTACAGCACCAAATCAAGTCCTGCGAAACCCGTCATATCATTGAACTACAAGGTAAATAAGGTTGATATTCAGAAGACCTTTTATGCCTTTAATACAGTTCAGAAACTGATGCCGATTGGCAAATTTCTGGCAGGCAAACTTACATCATCACTCAATGCCAAAGGCTCAATGGAAGACGGAATGGACATTGATTTGAATACCCTTACCGGAGCAGGAAATCTCTTTCTTATCGAGGGTGTACTCAGCAAGTTTGCCCCATTGGATAAAATTGCTTCCACGCTGAACGTGTCCCAGCTCCAGAATATTTCCATGAGGGATGTAACTGCCGGGTTTGAATTTACCGATGGAAAGGTTTTGATAAAACCATTCAACCTGAAAACTAATGGCATTGATATGGAAATTGGCGGATTGCAGGGATTGGATCAATCAATGGATTACACCATCAACATGAAGTTACCAAGGTCAATGATTGGCGCCAAAGGGAATCAATTAATCAATAACCTTGTTTCGTCAGTAAGTTCAAAAGGGATCCCTGTTAGTGTAGGCGAGACTGTTAGTCTTAAATTTGGATTGAGAGGAACAATGACCAAACCAACAGTAGAAGTAAATCTGAAACAAACAGGAGAAACCCTTGCCAGCCAGATGAAAGGACAGGTACAGGAATTTGCACAGGCTAAAATTGACAATGCAAAAGCAGTGGCAGCAGACAGCCTGAAATCAGTAAAACAAAATCTGATGAATTCCGCAAAGGAAGAATTACAGAACCAGCTTCTCGGAAAAAATAAGTCGGATACTTCTGAAAATAAATCCCCGTCAAATATCAAAGAAGAAGTAAAAGGATCGGCGAAAGGTCTTCTCAAAGGTTTACTTGGGAAGAAGAAAAAAGACAGCACAGCTAATTGATCTCAATTCAAAAAAATTTGTCCTGTTCAGAAAACATTTACATCATACAGGCAATGAATAAAGGTTTAATATCTACGTTCCGGGTCTGCACGTTTTGTTGGGTAATATTTTTCCCATCCAAATACAAGCACCACCGGATCTGAGCTTTCATTCGAAGGAGATTATCCGGTTTGGCATTCGTTTCTTTCTTTCCAACTGATTGATCAACGCTGACCCTTTTTTGGCAATAACTTTGCAAGTTGATTAAAACTTATATCAAATTAAATAAATGTAGCTTATGCCGATAATAAAGTGGCAGTTAGATCCCGGACATTCAATGATTCAATTCAAGGTTAAACACATGATGGTCTCGAATATCGTCGGAGAATTTCAAAAGTTTGAGGGATCGTTGGAAACAAAAGACTATGATTTCACAACAGCAAAAGCCAGGTTCAGTGCTGATGTCACCTCGCTTAGTACCAAATTGCAAAGCAGGGATGACATGTTGAAAGGTGAAAGTTTTTTCGATGTATTACATTATCCAAAAATAATTTTTGAAAGTACACAGATAACAAATAAAGGCAATGATGAATATGAAATGGCCGGAAATCTTACCATACGGGGGACCACAAATTTGGTCACGTTGCGGGTAGATGGAGGAAGCCTGATGAAAGACAACCTATCCGGAGTAGAAAGAGCTGGTTTTGAAATTACCGGTAAAATAAATCGTTTTGATTTCGGCTTAAAATACAATGCCACTCTCGAAACGGGAGCCGTTATCGCGGGCAAGGATGTAAATCTCGATCTCAACGTTGAGGTATTTCACAAGAGTTAGATTTTGGGAAAAGAATTATTCGGAAATTGAAAGATGGGTTTTCAGTTGGATTATAATATCACTCACCTTCTCTACATAAATAAATTTTTGAGGGTCTTCGCGATAATACACTCTAATTTTTTATATCCCAATTAAACTTAAGAAATCGGATTTCCTTCTTTTGGAAACATCGAGGGTAATGTTTCCCTCGAGTACTACCTGTCCACCCTCGCCACGAATGTATTTTTCCACAAAATTTTTATTAATGATATAGGAATTGTGTATCCTGATAAAATTGTCTGGTGGCAGCAAATCCTCATATTCTTTCATATTCCGGCTGCTGAGATATTTCTTTTTCTCTGCCAAATGTACATTGGTGTAATTGCCGCTCGCTTCCAGATATACAATATTTTCAACCCTGATAAATTGCAGGCCTTCCACAGATGAAATGGCAATTCTGTTCAACCTTTTATTATTGCTGATCATGTTTTCCAAAAGAAATTCCAACCGTTTATTGGGTAGGTTTTGTTTCTTTTCAATTGCCTTTTTAACTGCTGCTTTCAAATCTTCAACCTCAACTGGTTTCAACAAATAATCCAGCGCACTGTACTTAATGGCTTTTAGTGCGTAATGATCATAGGCAGTAACAAAGACAAGTTCGAAATTCCTATAATCAAGTTTTTGAAGAAGGGTGAAACCATTCATGATGGGCATTTCAATATCGAGAAATATCATATCGGGATGAAGATCTTCAATCAGAGAAAGCCCTTCTTCGGCTTTTGTACAGGTTGCCAGAATCTCTATTTCATGGCAATGTTTTACAATCTTCTGCCTTAATGAATTCAGGCTTGCTTCTTCGTCATCAATCAAAATAGCTGACAGCATAAATGAATATTTAAATATTTGAATTAATCTTCAGTCTTAACTTGACCTCAGTCCCTGCACATTCACCATTCACTTTGAGATCCGTAACCACCAAATCCTTATCCTGAACATTTCCCAATTTATTTGACGGTAAATGGCGATTGAAGTTTTTTATTCTTTCCTGTGAAATACGGATGCCATAAGACATGTGTGCCGGCCGGTTTATATTTTTCAGTTCTTCCGCCTTTTTTCTCCCGACACCATTGTCAGATATTGTATAAACAATAAAATCCTTATCGAGTTTTGCATCAACCCTGAGATGTTTATCCCCTTCTTCCTTATTGAATAATCCATGATGAATTGCATTTTCAATAAACGGCTGCACAAGCATGGGGGGCACTTTATAATCTCCATTCAACAGTTCCTGATCTGCCTGTAACTGGTAGCTGAATTTTCCATTGCTTCTGAATCTCTCCAAATCGATAAACAACTGAATGGTTTCAAAATCTTTGTAGAAAGGAATTACATTATTCTTAGAGCTTTCCAGCACATTCCTGATCAGGCGGGCAAACCTGGCCAGATAACTGGTAGCCCTGTCTCTTTCATCATTTTGAATCAGGTTATCAATCGCACTGAGGCAATTGAAAATAAAATGAGGATTCATTTGTGCACGTAATGCAGCCATTTCTGTTTCAAGAACTTTTTGGTTCAGATTGGCTTCTATTCGAATCGTTTTAATTCTCCTTCGGATACCCATTACCGTTATAACCAATCCGGAAAGTATCAGAAAGGAGTAAAACCACCAGGTTTTCCATAAAGGAGGAGTGATAATAAATCTGAAAGTTTTTATAGCGTCTTCATCGAGACTTCCATCAGGCCTTACAGAAAAGGTGTATTCACCAGGTTTCAGGTTAGTGTATTCTGCGGATAATGAACCATCGGCCATTACCCAGTTTTCGTCGATGCCAGAAAGTTTATAAGCATATTTGGTAGTGTTGACAGCATTATAAGTCAGCGGGGAAAATTCTATGCTAATAAAATTCTGATTGTGATTGAGTACGACGGGCAGGCCTTTGATGAGAAATGAATCAATCAGGAATTGGTTTTCAAAAATTTTTAAACCTGAAATAGTAACCGGTTTGTTTTTTATATTTTTCTTTATCAGGTTTTCCGGCTTGAAAATAACATACTCCATAGAGGTAGCAGTGGCCCAATTGCCATCTTTCAATGAGATAATCGGAGTGGGCATGAATGAGGAATGTAGCATGCCTTCGGGAATTGCTATGCTATTTACTTCTCTTTCTCTTCCTGCTGCGAAATAATAAATTCCAAAACCTGACGTGAACCATATATTTCCATTGTGGTCTGTTTTGATTGCTGAAATCCGGGCAGCTTGCAGTTTATCGCGAAAATTCCACGGCCGGAATGTTTTTGTTTCGGCATTAAAGTAGCCACCTCCACCATTTAAATTGCTTAACAGAATGGAGCTGTCATTAAATCTGCTGCTCACCAATCCCATTGTACTGAATTTTCTTTCGGGAGAGGTAAAGAAGGAATCTGTAAAAATCATTTTTTCGGTATCCAATTTGTAAATCCCGCGAAGATTGGAAGCCCAGATATTTTGCTTTTCATCGGTAAACAAATTGATAATGGGTTTTGTTACGTTTACGGATTTCTGATAATTAAGCTCTGCGATTTTGTTTTGTGATGCCAGCAACTTAATCACTTTTCCATTGTGCAATCCAAAAAAAATATTTCCGGATGCATCTTTCAATACACTTCTGATTGTGGACCTGCTGCTCCCCAGAAAAAAAGTACTGTCTATGGCTTTCGTAATTGGATTGATCCTGTTTATCAATCCGGCCTGACTGGTAACCCAAACATTGCTTTTAGTATCCTCAATGAGGCCCCATACCAAATTTGCACTTATTTCTGCAAATAACAAGTGTGACTTGAAATTGAATGCACTGTCAAAAACAGTTATCCCGCCTCCCCATGTACCAATCCAGATATCACCATTCTTCACCTGCAACAACACCTGAATTTCGGACCGCGGCAATGAGTTCGGATTTGCCGGATCATGCGCAATTGTTCTAAAAAAATCGTGGTATGGATTAAAAATACTGATTCCATTGTCAGTGCCTACCCAGATATTATCCTGATCATCCTGGTACAATGAAAAAATTTCAAAATTGTATCTGATAGAAAAAGGATCTTCTCTTGAAGAAAGAACATAATCAAAAGCATCCTTCTTTTTATTGTATTTCAACAAGCCCTTTCCATACGTCGCAAGCCACAATTGCCCGTAGTGATCCAGAAAAAAAGAATTGACCTGGAAGGGAGACACATCCTTCTGATTCAGGTGCAGACTTTTAGAAGAATCGGGAAAAACGTACTCTTTTATTTCTTCTGTTTTCAAATTGTACCTGAACAAACCTCCCCAACGCGCTATCCATAAATTAAGATCTTTGTCCAGCACCATAGCCGAATAGATATATTTATTTCTTTTTCGCAGAAATTGAAACAGAGTGTGCCTGAATTGCCCTGTGGAAGAATATGCTTTTCCCGATTTCAAATCGAATAATCTGATAGCATCAGTTTCACAATACCAGTATTGTTGCCTTACAGAATCAAAGATTAAATTCGAACTTACACCTTTGAGACCTTCATATAACCTGAGTTCCGTGGGTTTCTCTCCGGAATTTTTATTTGTGTAGCAAATCAGCCGGTCAGCAAAAAGCTCCCACTTCATCCCCTTCTCATCCCAAAAAACAAGGCCCGGTTTTGATTGATCTGGTAATTCACTTTTAATAAATCTGGTTCTAAAGGAATTTAAGGTATAATCATCACCGTTAGACCTTATATACAACCTGCCATTTACCGACCTTAACGCTTCGAACACGATACCATCTTTCCCGACTCCCTCAAATTTGTCGCTAAAATCCTGAAATCGCACACCGTCATATCGCTGAATGCCGTCGTAAAATGAAATCATCCACATAAATCCTTTATCATCCTGGGCCATACCAATAATGCTCTCACCGGCCAATCCGTTGTTGCGGTTCAAATGTTGGAATCGATAATGCAATTGTTGACCCAATTGTGAATAGGTATTCACAAAAAAACCAAGACAGATTATTGAGAGAGCAAATCTCATATCCCGTTGGTATTTGGCTTACCAATTTAAGACAAGATCCTCTGTAAATTCGCTTATAGCCAGGGTTTTTTCACCCTATTTTGAGTTTTACATTTTCCAATATTTAAAAATCAAAGCCCTGATGAAACTCTGTGCCTGTCAATAATTATTGTCAGTCTTTTTAAAACCGAAAAAAATGAAAGAAAAACTTATTCCTCCTGAAGGATTAAATTTTTCTTTCAAATTAATTTGCAACTATTATTGAATGATCCCAAATTAAAAATCGGAACAGAAGCTATTTTATTCCTCACGAAACGAATCATTTTACAATAAAAATATCATCCAGGCCTGTACAATTCATGGAATCATAAAGCGGAACAAAATCCCCGTTAATCCAATAGCCATGCTTAATCTTGTCAAAAGACCCTCTGAATCCCACCACATAAACATCTGTTCCTGACACAAAAAGGGAATTGGCCTGTGAGCCTTCCTTATCATTCGTCAGTAATATTTCATTCCCATTTTTCCAATACACACCCGTACTAACAGGATGAGAAGTTACAGGATCATAAATCGTTTCGTTGCCCAAAACATACACATCATTGCCTGAAACAAATATTTTGGAAGTGACCGCATTCTCGGCCTTGCTAAACAACCTCAGAAGCTGGCCATTTTTCCAAAAAAAAGGAATTTTTACTTTCCCTTCCTCATACCAGCCGGATGCATAAACATCTTTGCCATTGACAAAAATCCCAGTGGCCACTCCATTTTGCCCTTCACTTGTCAAATCAATTGCATAACCGTCTTTCCAAATCTTTGCCACACTTCCCGTAGGGTAAACTTCGGTACCCGCAACATAAACATTAACACCGTTAACTGCGATTGCATTGGCATAGGCATCTCTGGTTCCATTTGAAAGAACACGTTGAGATCCGTTTTTCCAGTATTTTGCGACATTGAAGTTACCAATGCGTTCATACCCTGCAACATAGGCTATTCCTTTATCCGCAACAATATCTGTTACAAATGCCGGATTCGAACCATCGGTCAAATAATCAGCTTCTCCATTTTTCCAATACACAGCGGTGAAATCTTTGCCCGGATAAAGTTCTGCCCCTCCAATGTATAAATCACCATTTTCCAGATAGACAGAAGAAGAAAATGCGGACTTTGCTATTTCACTCAGTTTTATCTGTACACCATTTTTCCAATAGGAAGTACCACCCACATTTGCATTAAATGATACCCCTGACATATAAATACCATTGGAATTTTGCCCATGGACTTCCGAAGCAGGGGGCACCGGGGGATTATACTTCTCTTCATTTTTGGAACAAGCGCAGATAAAAAACAGCAGGAATACTACTGCTGATTTAAAATTAATTTTCTGTTTCATAATATAATATTTAAGGGTGAATTAAATCACTGATAATTTGGTGGGATTCGGATTTTATTCACTCGCATCTTTCATGTTCATAAGAAGGACATGAAGAAAATATGACATGCCGTAATACTCATAGCAAAATCATATTTTCAATGTTGGTTTACTGCAGGAAATATTACCATCAATAAGAAGATTCATTGACCGGATATTTAACCTGACAGCAATTCCATTTTTGAACACAGAATTGCGGTATTAAACTTTGAACTACCTAAGCGGGATTTTCAGGAGAAGGATTTTTTGGCTGGAGACTTTTCAATATTTCCAAATTATTCCTTCGGCAAAAGGTCGGGCAGAAGGAGTCGCTCGGAAAAGCGGAATTAATCAGGTGTAAAATTAGCAGGAGCAGATTATACAAGGAAGCAGGTTTATACAAACGGGCGTTCCTCCTGAGCAGGCGTCCCTGTTTTTAATTTTTTTGGCGAAATACAAAAACATTGCCATCGGGGAAATAGTTCTGATGAATTTGAAATTTTTATTTAATTGATGAACTAACTCGAAATATCACCACTTTCAACACACAAAAAAGTTGCGGTGCAATTTATTCACCCATTATATTTCAGATAAAACATTTACCAGTTCTTCAGGATGAGAAAAAAATGGTGAGTGGCTCGATTTAATTTCCATGACTATATCACATTTGACCCGGATTGGCAAAATGGATTTATCAAGGTCTTTGCTTTCTGTGCATAAAATATAATACTTCGGTATTTTCCCATATACTTCATCAGTCACATGAACCTGAGTACCCAGAACAGCCAATGACTGCGGGCACAAATTTTTGTGTGCAAGGTCTTTATCTTCCGGGCTGCAATCATGATAGAACAAGATATCGGCCATATCATTATTAAATGTTGCCGCATTTTTTTGTCATTTAATATCAATCCGTCACTGATTGAAATCCTATTGCTGTCTTTTGGTAATACAGATTCAATCAGAGCCGCCAGTATGCTCACTGATTCTCCATCTTTTGGCAAAAACGTTGTTGATAAATTTCATTTGCAATACCGAGCTGCCTCTCAGGAGAGACCGATTCGATTTGCCGGTGAAACTGTGTGGGAGTGAAGCCGGTAAATTGCAAATAATCTTTGGATAAATGCTGATAATCGTGATAGTTGCATTCGGCCGCAATACGCAGCCAATCCCAATCAGGCCTGGCATTTTTGATATTATACGCCTTAAAAAATCGAACGATTTTAAAATACATTTTGGGGTTTATTCCCACCTGTTCATAGAAAATCCGTTCAAATTGTTTATTACTCAGAAAAGCCTCTTTCGCAAGTTTTTTGATAAAACAAAGGTTATCCGAATTGGCATCCAGATAAAACAGATGGTCAATCCTTGCTTTTTTAGTTATCACATTTTTCAGAATACTTTCCATAAACTTTTCGACTCCACGAATCATCTCGTCATAAGAACCTGCATGTTGCAATTGCTCATGATAAGAAAATATTTTGTCGCCAAAAATTGAAGGCGCATCCAAAAATTTATTTGCCATTTCAGAGGAAGGGATACCGGTAATTTTAAAGAAGGCAGTCGGATTAAAAACTATCTGGACATTCAATAATTCTCCTTTGTTTTTTAAAATAAAGGGATTGGTTTGTTGTCCCGACAAAAAGCAACTAAATTCAAATTCCTCCGCGGGTGTGGTCGTCATACAAATTTTTTGAACTCCTTTTAAAATGGCATGCAGTACCATCTCAGGTTTGGGAACATAATATTTTGAAAAGTCCGAAACATCCTGTGTGGGCTTCATGTGTACGATTCTCACGCACCGAACGTATTCGGAAAATTCTTTTTCAGGTAAAAAATCTCTGATCAGCATTCAGGTCGAAGTTTTAGTTTAATAAAATTTCACCTCATGTCAGTTTCTCGAAAGATTATGAAAAGTTAGCGAGTATTATTTACAATCGGAAGAATATTTTGTCTCTTTACTAAGATTCTTATTGAGGCTGAATTTTACAACCCAAACTGCAAATATCTATATTGAAAGATTGGATGGATGTAAGATATTAACTCCTTTTTCAGGTAATTGAAAAGGACGGTTTCCAAACATTTTTTTTATTTAAATATCTCTTTGATCGAATTTCTAATTAAATTTATATGCGGTTCCAACCATCTTGTGAAATATTGCGAATTATTTATTTTAAATTCTAAGCAATATGCGCACATTATCATTCCCACTGATCCTGTTTTTTTGCATGCTATCCTTTATTGTACAAGCCCAGGCTCCAAAAACAGAATTGTACGACCTGGTAAAAAAGTTATTATATGACAGTACCGGTTACACGCAGGTTGGAGACTGGGCGGTTGGCCGTCCCAAAACATTTCCTGTGAACTGGAAGGCGGACCGGATAGAAATGAGTGAAGATACTGCCATTAATTTTTTCCGGACAGGAACTGCCGATATCAAATTAAATGGAAAAACAATTACTTCTTTGGCAAAGGAAAATAATTGGACTATCATGTTGAAGGGAGCCAGGATGGGATACGATAAGGTTAGCATCATAAGCCCTGCATCTGTGGATTTACATCCAAGACTTACTATTGATAGCCTTTTCGGCAACAGACCATTTAAGGCTAAGCTTCTGAAAAGCTGTGATGATAAACCGCTGATGGGATATTATTATTTTGAATTAAAAATTCCAAAAAAAGATATCGCCTTCGTCAAAGTAAGCTGGATATCCATCAGGGATAAAACTGCATTACGAATAGACATCTTTGATAGTTGGAGCAATTACGCCATAAAATTTGCTTGCCGGTAATCCTGTTTGCCGTTCATCCGTTTCAAATTTCCACCGGGTATACCTGCCAATTAATCATAATGAAAAAAACTGCGGATTCTATCCTTTTTCATCCGAAATAAGAATGGCCAGTGACAAACTTTTCAGAATTGAATCAGTTTAACTATTTCTTCCAGATAATGCCGGTCTGTCTCATCAAAATGGTTGTATTCAGTGCTATCGACATCCAGCACCGCAACAACTACATTATTTCTGTTGATGGGTACGACGATCTCCGATTTTGAAGTGCTGTTACAAAAAATATGGCCTGCGAATTTGTTAACATCGGGAACAATTAATGTTTCTCCTTTTTCCCACGCGGTGCCACATACACCTCTCCCTTTTTTGATGCGCGTGCAGGCGATTGGCCCCTGAAAAGGCCCGAGCACCAGTTCATCTTTTTTGACAAGATAAAAACCCACCCACAGCCAGTTGAATTGTTCTTTCAAAGCGCCGGTGATGTTGGCAAGGTTTGCTACCAGGTCTGGCTCTCCCTCTAACAATCCTTTGATTTGCGGAATAAGTGAGGTGTATTGCTCTGTTTTGCTTCCGGTGATTATACTTAAATCTTCAGCCATGGTGCAAAGGTATGAGGGATTGCCGGACGGTTTGTGTTATTCTTAATGACTGGTTATTTTGCTTTTTAAAAGATTACAATTTTCAGCCATTCTTGAAACGATTTCCGAATACACTAATCCTCAAAAACGAATTTTCTCAACAATTCAAAAAATTTCGCCGGCTGTTCTATCCATGGAAAGTGCCCTGACTCATTGATGAATTTAATTTTTGAATCGCTGAGTTTTTTGCTGATTGGTAATAATTATTATTTAAGTATTTCTATTTTAGGATTTTACTTCATCTGAAACTCCGGATGGCCGCACTGCCATAGGAGAAAGGCATATTGATCTGCAAAATTAGAATAGGTTTCATTCCTGTCCTCGGTAAAATGACCACTGTTATAATTTACTTTCAACAATGCAGGCTTTCCGGATATGTTTGCATTTTGAATAGCCGCTGCAAATTTTCCCGGCTGCCAGGGAACAACCCTTGGATCATTCCATCCTGTCACAGAAAGCAATGCGGGATAGAATGTCCCTTTAACCACATGCTGTAAGCCATCCATTTCAAATAGTGCTCTGCATTCTATACTGTCCGCAACTGTACCAAATTCGGGTATGTTGGCCGGTCCATTGGGTGTAAATTCCGCTCTCATCGCATTCGCCATACCCACGTTACAGACCGCCGCTCCATACAACTCTGGTTTTTCTGTAATGGCACGGCTAATCAGAATTCCGCCGGCGCTTGTTCCTGAACCGCCGATTTTTCCTGCAGAAGTATAACCTTCTGAAATCAGATATTCGGCACAACTATTGAAATCCTTCCAGGTATTGGGCTTCGTAGTTTTAAAACCACCTTTATACCATTGCTGTCCTTTTTCGCTACCTCCCCTTACATGCGGAATAGCCACCACAACCCCTTTTTGAATCATTGAACTAAAAAACAGATCAAAATAAGGAGACATGCTAATGCCGTATGCTCCATAGCTCTCCAATATACATACGTTTTGGCCATTCAGCGCTAACCCCTTTTTATGGAGAATAGATAATGGAATCATCACTTCGTCATGTCCTTTTATTTCCAATTCCTTAACTTCCATATTTGTGTATTTCGCCGGGTAATTTGGCGGTTTATTTAGCAAACTGGCTGAAAATTTATTGGTGGATAAATTCACATCAAATTCTGTAGGTGGTTTATTCCATGAAGTGATCAGGATGCTGCAACTATCTGTTTTATTATCCATACAAAAAACGAACGCCGTTCCCGGATATGGAAGCTTGACGGGGGATAATTCCTTTGTCCGGAAATCATATTTATACACATAATTATAAATGCCATCACTATAGGTTGCTATCAGATAGTTTTTGCTGCGGATTATATTTTCAAGTGTTTGATCGCTTTTTTCAGGAATAATGATTTCGGCATTACTCCAATCAGGATTTTTTAATGTAGTATGTATTAATTGATAGTTATAAGCATTTTTATAAGTGATAGCATAGGCGTCATCATCTTTAAAAACTATTTCTTTTATTAACTGGTCTTCCGGCTTACAAAGCACTTTCCATTCAATCCGCCCATTCAATTGATTTATCGGAGCATAAAACAAATTATTTTCCTGCCTGACATTGGCTACATTTCCGAAGATATAATTTCTGGAATCAGTTGTCACCATAGCGAAGGGTAATTCATTGGGTTGTATGTTGAGTTCAGGATAACTTTCATTGCTGAAAAAATCTTTGTCATTTTTTACATCATCACCCAATACATGCAGTTTTGTTTTTGTATTCAATTCAAAAGTCGGGTCTGTATTATCTGCAGTATGTTGCCAACAATAGGCAAAAGCTTTATTGTCAAAAGTCCAACTGAGGGGACCAAACCAACTCGGGAAGATTATTTCAGGAAGAAATGTTTTTTTCTCCACATCCAATATCCGGATGGAACCTACTTCAGCTCCTGATTCTGTATAAGAAATCAATACTTTTTTCCCATCGTAACTGGGTATCGTCCGCTGAATGGATAAGGTCTTTCCGGATATAAAAGTTGTCGGATCAAACAATAATATTTCCTTTCCGTTTATGCCTTGCCGGTAATAAAATTTGGCAACTGGTTCGCCAGGCATTCTCTTGGTATAAAACAATCTTCCTCCCTGATAATTTCTTTCTATGCCGATTTCGGGAGGCTGCATTTTATCCAGTTTTTTTATTTCGTTTAGCAATTCTTTTCTGCCTGATAAATTATTCAGAACACCATCTGTATAGTCAGCTTGCTTTTTGAACCAGTCTGTAACTTCCGGGGCTTTCATATCTTCCAGCCAGCGGTAAGGATCAGGATAGGTGACGCCAAAATAAGTATCGGCGCTGTCAACCGTTTTGGTTGCCGGATATTGCCAGGGTTGACTTGATGCAATAAAGCTAAGGGTCATTAATGACCAAAAGAAAAAGATTTGTTTCATAATTTTCAT
This sequence comes from Chitinophagaceae bacterium, assembly GCA_017307735.1. Classification (GTDB taxonomy): domain Bacteria; phylum Bacteroidota; class Bacteroidia; order Chitinophagales; family Chitinophagaceae; genus Ginsengibacter. The sequence goes on along the minus strand of JAFKGR010000008.1, from coordinate 98,824 downwards.
TTTTTATAAATTTTCTACAGCCTGTGTCCTAATAACAAAAGAAATGTGGTCAACTTCAGACCAGTTTCCAATATTTCTTTTGTCGTTCTCAATGATTTTCCGCCGTTAATTAAACCAGTCAACAGTATCCGGTTTTATAAATGGTTTCCCATTTGTTATCCTTTGTTTGCACCTCAAAGGTGACATCATCAATATAAAACTTACCGTTGTATCTGGACCAAATACCAAAAACTATCCGGGTATAATCATCGTCCACACTTCCTTCTATGGTATATTCTTTCCACTCTGTTGACTGAATAGGCTCTTTTTGCATATTATCAAAGAATCCTGTTTTGCCGCCCCCTCTGTCCACCCTTACCCACAAACCAGCGGCGGCATCATCATCTTCACCTTCTGTCCGGACAAAAGCGTGATACCTGAATTTAAGGTTTTCGTATCCTGGTTTCGTAATGGGTTTCGCGACATATCCAGCCCAGAAATTCTGCGCCTGAAAACAAGTAGTTGCCAGCGCTATCAGAACAGTAAGAAGCGCCTTTATGTGTTTTCTGTTGATTGTAAACATTGTTGTTGAAGTTTTGATTTTTTTAAAATGAATACATAGCTTTTTCTGCGTTGTTACGGATATTCTCAGTATTCGCTTTGTATCCATATCCTTTCTTCATTTCTTTCATAATTCAGCAAATGAGTTTTATTTCGTCCTGATATTTATTTCTCTCACGTGTTCGATAATTTGATTGATTGTTGAATACATCCAGACGGACGCGCAGATTATGATTATAGAAATTAATATCAGATTGACGAGCAACAGATATTTATTTTGATCCTGAAATAAATGGTTCCTGCCGATGTCACTTTGTTTTTGTTTCGTAATATTTCGTTTCAATGTCATAGCTTTCAATTTCGTTTAGGAGTACTTTCAATAAAATTCCTTTTTCATTCTTTTTCCTGTTTTATTTACCGGTAAAATCAATTCCTCCCTGGCTGCTTGCGATAGCCTCTTCAATCACGGGAAGCAGGTTTTTGGTTAGCGTCACCATCCATACAGCCAAACAGATTACCAATAAAAAAATCAGGATCAGATTCGAATACAAAATGGATCTGTTGATATCCGATTGAAAACTCTGTTTCAATAACCTTTTAGAACTTCTCTTCTTCATAAAATAAATTTTAGAATTACAAAATGAAATGATGTTGTCACCCTCCGGGTACAATGAAAATATCACTCAATCTTCCGATGTACGTACTCTCAATTACCGGGAAGAATTCCCCGTTTTTCCAATGCCCAAATCTGGCGGTATGCCACGGGTTTATTGAACCAACTATATATACATCTCCATTAAAAAAAGTCAATCCCTGAACGTTGGATTCGTCTCTGGGGCCTGTCAGAAGTTGTTCCTTTCCATTCTTCCAATAAGCGCCCACTGTATAAACCACCGTATTTGACTGATCCCCGAAGTATTCATTCCCTGCAACAAAAACATCATTACCCGAAACATAAATTGACTTAGTGTCTGCATAGCCGTTAATGGTTGGCAATTCATTTATCAGCCCGTTTTTCCAATAAACAGGAATCGTTTTTGTTCCTGTTCTGATGTATCCGGAAACATACAAGTCATCTCCTGAAATAAAAATTCCTGTTGTAAAACTTTTATCTCCTCTCTTCTGAAGATCCAGCTCCGCTCCATTTTTCCAGATTTTAGCCTCAGACCCTTCATAGCCTGCCACAAACACATTTTTGTTTTTGATGGCAATCGCCGATGTGAAGCCATTCTTTAATCCATTGGTAAGGATGATTTCTTTACCATTCTTCCAATATTTTGCCGCATAATCGCCATCCCCGGTTTTATCTTCATATCCGGAAACGTAAATATCTCCGCCATCAACGGCAACGCCGGTTACAAAAACACTTTTCGATCCGTCTGACAGGCGGGTTTCAATTCCGTTTTTCCAATATTTTGCTATCACGCTTCCCCCATGATTCAATTCCGAACCGGCTACATAAATGTTCGTACCGTCAATAAACATGGAAGTTTCCAACGACATAACAGATGAATCATTAAGCGGAATTTTTTTACCGTTTTCCCAATAACAGGTTCCGGCACCAAGAGAATTGGTTGCCACACCGGAGTAATAAATCATCGGCTCTTTTCTATTCCCTGAATCAGGAACTTTAATCATTTCATCTTTTGAACATGAACTGAGTTGTAAAAAGATTACCGGTGCAAAAAGAGCTATAATAAAAAACTGTTTCATAAAATTTTTTTTATTATTCTGATTTAATTTTTTCTAAACCAGGCAATGTTCATCAGGATATGAACAACGGACTTTATGCATGCACATCATTTTATTAAACAAAAGACATTTTATTTCTATCAATAAACTGCTCAGGTATATCCCGCCTTCCCGGAATATTACCCGCAGTGATGTTCAAATTGCCGCTAATGGTTTTCGCGGATTCACAAACAAAACCTGCCAGGAAATCTGCAATGGGTTGAGCCTGCATTTCGGGATGATCCTGGCCATCCCAGATTTGTTTATTCAAAATTTCAAATCCCGGATAATGTTGGTTCAGATTAAAAATGCGGCTCTTTTGATGTATGAGAAATAATGACGAATGAAGAAATTCAAACTGAGGATTCATAATAGCAGCCACCAGTCTGACAAATTTGTTTGTCCGGAATCCGATAAGATTGTCTCCGATTTTTTTGTAATAAACATTCCCTTCATCTAAAACGTAATCTCCTTTTTCAAATGAAATCACGGCTGAACCATCTCCGGGCGAAATAAAAATGACGACAGGATTTTCACCCGGAATAGTAGTTGACAAAAGAGATTCTGTTTTGCCTTCCATAAACAAAAAAGTTTCAACCATGGAGGCCTGTTTTGTATGTGGTTGTGACGAAAATGATAATACCATCATAATGAGCATATTTTAATTTTCAAAAAAAGCCCTTGATGTGGTATGCCAACTATGTTAATGCCTGGTGTGTGCCTTGAAAGAAACAGAGAAAACAGACTTTTTCAGGAGGATGGATAGATTTATGTATTACGGATAAGTTGGTATTAAAATTAAATACCTGTCAAACAGATTTGAAATGCTTTTGAGAAAACGGGCGATTTTTCCTTTTAAACGGGTGGATTTGGCTTTTATCCGGCTATTTGAACAGAACAAATAATCTTAAAACAATCATCTAAGTGAAGCGCCGGCCTTATAATGAGAGAAAAGGAATCCAACAATTACAAACTATGCAGACCGGAAAACCTGATATTAAATGAGGACAAGACAACTCCGGGATGCCTTTAACTCAAACAGAGAAACAGCCCGGCTAAGAAACCAATTCTCATAAATATTTCTTTCATCCTCGTAGCTCAGTTGAAATCCTCTGAGACACTGAAACAATTACTCATTTCTCAAAAATGAAAAAGACTGCCAAAACCGACAGTCTTTCCAACAAATTTATTTTCAAAAAATTATTCAGCCACTACTTCAAAATCCACATCAAAATCATGTCCATTGCCAAAGTCGATGTGTGCTTTGTAGCTGCCCAATACCTTCACTTCTTCAGGGAATGAAATCTTCCTGCGGTCAATTTCATATCCGCGCTGCTCGTGAATGGCACGTGAAATCTGAACTGCAGTAACCCTTCCGAAAATCTTACCGGTGGTACCCGTCTTGGCGCCAATATGCAGAGGGCTTCCCTGAAGAGCAGATTTAACTTCATTGATTTCAGCCAGCAATTTGGCTTCTTTCTTTTCCTGTTGTTTCTGATGTTCTTTTAAACGGGCCAGATTGGACTTATTAGCTTCTACAGCCATCCCCTGAGGTATCAGATAATTACGGCCATATCCGTCTTTTACCGTTACCATTTCGTGTGCTCCGCCCAAATTGTTTACATCTTGTACTAATATTACCTGCATTGTTTTGCATTTTTACCCAACTCATTTTGAAGTGAGTTTTCAATTCCTCCACTTTGCGGAAGGAAAATTAGGGTGGTGAAAAAAATTATTTAAAAAGATCCGTTACATAAGGCAAAATTGCCATCTGGCGCGCCTTCTTGATAGCTTCGCTTACTTTGCGCTGATACTTCAGTGAATTTCCTGTAATTCGGCGGGGAAGCAATTTGCCCTGCTCATTGAGAAACTTCTTCAGAAAATCTCCGTCTTTGTAATCGATGTACTTAATACCCATTTTCTTGAAACGGCAATATTTCTTTGGCCGCTTGTCAGCCTTGATGGCTGTCAGGTATTTAATTTCATTTTGCTTAGGCATTGGCTACCTCCTCTTTTTTGTCTTTAGAATCTGCGGAAGAAACTCCCTTTGCCTTTCTGGCATTGTATTCAACGGCGTATTTATCCAAAGCCGTGTACATGTGGCGGATGACTGATTCATCACGCAAAAGCTGAGTCTTCAGCTTGTCATTGAAGTCGGTTGGCGCCTTGTATTCCAAAACCCAGTAAAGACCTGTGGTCTTTTTGTGGATTGGATACGCCAGTGATCTTAATCCCCAGGCATTTTGATGCACTACCTCGCCACCATTATCAGTAAGGAAGGTGGAGTACTTCTTCTGAGCCTGATTGAACTCATCCTCAGAGAGTACAGGGGTAAAGATCACCATCAATTCGTAATTTTTCATGCGTTTGATTTGTGATTAAATATTAAAAATGGGCTGCAAAAGTAAGGGAAAAATCTGTTGCACAAAAGATTTTAAACCGTTTTTAGCACGACGTATGACCCTTTCTTTAAATATTAAACAATCGATCCCGGTTTATCTTGCCAAAAAACGGCTTTGGCAAAAATTTGAATTGCCCTAAGCAACATATAAACAAACCCATAAATATATTACACACTTACCCGGTTGGCAATCCAAAACTTCCTTTTTCCTAAGCTTTAACCGGCTTTTTGTAAGTTGGAATTTTATGCTCGGATTCCCATTCTTTCAAAGCACCTATCAACCTGTCAATATCTTCATTGGTGTTGTAAAAATGAGGCCCAACCCTGATCTTTCCCTTGCGCCAGGTAACTGCAATATTTTTTTCAGAAAGATATTTACCAACGGATTCTTCAGCCTCAAAACAAAGGATGGTCGCAAGTTGCGCTGCATCGTATCCGCCTGCAACTTTGAATGAAGTACCTGACAATCCTGTAGCCAGCCTCTTTATAAGAGAACGATCATGTTTTTCAACCGCAGATACACCCGTTTTTAACCGTTGTTCCAATGCCTTTTGTAATTGAAGCAACCCGGCTACATTCAGGTGCCCGGGTTCATAACTGAGTACCGACGGATTATAAGTCCATCCATTGGCATCATGATTCATACTTCCGAATCCGGCCGATTTCGGCGGATATTTTTCCATGAATGAATCTTTGATACACATAACAGCGGAACCGAATCCTCCATTCAACCATTTGTAACTACTGCTTATCAAAACATCCACCGGTAAAGTTTCAAAATTGAAATCAAATGCCCCCATACTTTGGGTAGCATCCACAATCAGAGAAATATTATTTCCCCTACAAAAAGTACCAAGCTCATTAAGGTCGATTGCAAATCCCGTCAAAAACTGCACATGGCTGATAGCAATCACTTCAACTTTTTCTTTTAAGGCAATTTCTTTAATCTTCGAAACTGGAATTGCAAATCCTCCCTCATTTTCTACATAATGAATTTGAAAACCGCCCAATTCAAACGGCAGGGTGAGAGAAGGATAATCATCCTTGTAGAGCAAAACGTTTTTGACCGATGACCTGATGCTGTCGATGACAGCCAGCAGGCTATATGAAAAATTTGGTGTAAAGGCAATCTGAGAGGGTTTTGCATGAAGCAGGGCTGCCATTTTTTGCCGCAGATCAGGAAGCCCTTCATCCATAAACTGAAAAAAATATTTCGGAGGATTGACAAGTGATTTATTTTGAAAATCTTCCGCAGCGGCAATTGATTCGGGAGACAGCAAACCGGCTCCTGCAGTGTTCAAATAGGTAAATGGTTGTTTTTCGGAATTCATGATAAGTTGTTTTAACTAACGGCAATTTTGCCGCTTCTTCAAAAATGCTCCGGTGTTTAAATGCGAATCATAAAAAAAATGAGACGGAAAAATTTTAAAAAGCATTTTGAAAAATGTCTTACAAAGTTACCACTGTGTAAAATAATATGCTATCCGAACCCAGAACATTTAATTTCAGGGGGGAAAAATAAAATCCGGAACAGAATTTCATTTCTTTTCGGTTACAACTTTTTTTCCATAAACACTGCATCTGCAAAGGGGTTAAAGCGATAGGCCGGAATTTCATAAAACCCGGCAGAATGGTAAAGTTACAGCGCCTGTTTCATTGAAAAAAGTGTGTCGAGCCGGATTTGAACATAACCAAGTTCCTTGGCTGTTACTAAACACCATTCCAATAAATTTTTTCCCAGATGATGATGCCTGTGCTCCGGCAAAAAAAATTCATTCGTGAATTCGTGGCTTATAAAATTAATTCTTGCCACCAGGACACAAGGGCTCTAAGGTTCACAAAGAAAATCCTTCGTGCTGCTTTGTGCCTTAGTGACTTCGTGGCAAAATAAATATTCATTCGTGAATTCGTGGCCGGTAAAATTAATTCTTGCCACCAGGACACAAGGGATCTAAGGTTCACAAAGAAAATCCTTCGTGCTGCTTTTTTCCTTTGAGACTTCGTGGCAAAAAAAATATTTATTCGTGAATTCGTGGCTTATAAAATTAATTCTTGCCACCAGGACACAAGGACTCTAAGGTTCACAAAGAAAATCCTTCGTGCTGCTTTGTGCCTTAGTGACTTCGTGGCAAAAAAATTCATTCATACTTTCATGGCAAAAAAATTATCGATAGGCTCTATTGAAATTGACCAAATCAATAAATTTTCTCTTAAACCGAAAGAAAACAAAATTTAATTTTCCATCAACTCCCGGTAATCATCAATAATCAAATCCGCGTTTGATAATTCCTTTTTATCTTCCGTTGTCGCTACTGCAACAACTTTCATCCCTGCAGATTTGGCCGCTTCAATTCCCACAACAGCATCTTCAAAAACAAGGCAATGTTCAGGCTGCACATTCAGTGTTGATGCGGTTTTTAAATAGATCTCAGGATCCGGTTTCCCATTGGTAATATGAGCCGAATTGATAACGGCTTTGAAATAAGGTTTGATGGGGACATGATCAAACATGAAGTCGATGTTGGGCTGAATTCCTGAAGTAGCAATCGCCATAAGCAAACCTTTATTCCTGAAAAATTCCAACAAATTTATCAGGCCGGGCACAGGTTTGATGTATTGAGCATACATTTCCCTGTAAACAGCTTCTTTCTCAAGTGTAATGTTTGTAATTTTTTCTTCGCTGAGATCTTTCCCGAAAATATATTGAACAGCATCATGATTGGTGCGGCCGTTCATATTTTCATTGAATTCTTCTTCGGTTATATTTCTGCCTGCATTTTTTAGATAAGCAATCCAACTGATACGGTGATAATAATTATTGTCGAGCAAGGTGCCATCCAGATCAAATATAGCGGCCTGCAATTCAAATTCATTCAACAAATCAATTGCCTTCATTATGGCATTCTTATTCCTGTTCAATTTTTTTTGAATGCAAATGTCTGCAATTTTAATCCCCTGTGCAATAAACAATATCTGTTATCAGAAAAACAAAATAAAACTTAAACAAAGAATCTGCTATAAAAAAAGTTGACCACCCAAAAAAAGTGATCAACTCTGTTACAAATAATTTACAAAGGCTGATGACACCGGTTTATTGCGCTGTATCCGCCGCATTCAGCACATCCGGCTTGATGCCCAATTCCTCGGGAGTAATATTTTTTTCTTTCATAGCTCTCTTCAGACAGGTTTTGCACAACTCGGAAATTCCTCTTTGTTCAAATGATTGCTTCACGGTTCCATAAGTCACGCCCTCCCTGCCCTTGATGTGAGGGCAATCCTGATAAATATGGTATTTGTTTCCCGCCTTCGTCCAATACACCATGCTGTCACCGGGATTCAGTTTTTCAAGCACACTGTTTTGCTGATTGATTTCCTGTGTATATTTTTCAACTGATGGCGGATTGAAATCTATTCCTGAAATACCCGCGATCAGAAGAGCCACAATGGCAACGACCCCGGCAATTCCTTTGGTCTTTTTGTCCGTATCCTTATTCAGAAAAATAGCAATGACCAGTGGCAAAAATGCCAGCACACCGATGATAGCTCCCAACTGGTTTTGAATAAAAAATTTCACTTTGTCTTTTTCAGAAGCAGGGTCCAATCTGTTGGCTTTTTTCCAGAGCATCGAACCAGTTACGGCCAGAATCAGAATCACAACGATGGCCACAATCAGCCAGGTGAGTGTTTCATTGTGAATCAGTTTGAGAATGGCAAAAATTTCTCCGGCAATTGCAATAACCCACGCCAGGACGGCAAAGAGGCGCAATTGTTTGGCCTTTCCTTTGGCTTCATCACTGGCAACGAAAGTTTTTTGTTCAGGCATAATGTTGTTTTTTAAAATTATTTTTTGATACACTGTATTGTCTTTCGACAACAGAATCTGATACTAAAATAAGGTTTTCGTATAAATGGATGATGGAAATGAATTGTGGAAATGATTTTTTGAGTTTTACCCCCTTTACTAACTCTCCTTCCTCCCAAAATAAAATAAATTGCGTCTCAGAAAACTAATTCTTCCAAAATCTTTCATCATGAAATTTTTCGTCCACGCTCTCTTCTTTCTCTTTTTCTTTCCGCTGAATATTTTTTCACAGGTTTCTCTGGATAATACGGCTCTTACCGGTGTCAGTATCATAGATGCCAATCACAAGACTCCTTTGGCAAATCAGACGGTGTTGATTTCCGGAAATAAAATAATCAAAATTTTTACAGATGGAACGCAGCGCATCCCTGATTCATTTGCCATTCTTCAGTTGAATGGAAAATTTCTTTTGCCAGGATTGATGGATTCGCATGTGCACATGGCCACAGACCCGTCGGGTGTTGACAACAGGCAAAACACCCTGAAAGTTTTGAAAGAAATGCTTCACTCCGGCATCACAACGGTGCGCGATATGGCGGGCGATGCCCGAACACTTGCGGGCCTCTCACGCGATGCCCTGGTCGGAGATATTCAATCGCCTGATATTTATTACTCGGCTCTCATGGCCGGCCCTCAGTTTTTCAAAGATCCGCGAACCATAGCCACAACGCGCGGCGCAAAATCCGGAGACATGTCCTATATGCGTGCCGTAACAGACAGTACCAACATGCCTCTTGCAATAGCCGAGGCTGTCGGAACCGGCGCTTCAGGGATCAAATTATACGCGGATCTGACATCCGAACTCGTGGATAAAATTACCGCTGAAGCACACAAACAGGGATTGATTGTATGGGGTCATGCATGGGTACAACAGGCGAGGCCTTCCGATCTGGTGAAAGCAGGAGTCAATTCCATTTCGCACGCACCGTTGGTATTCTACGAAAAATATAGTTCAGTATCTTCTTTTCCAAAACGATACCGCCACAATAAAGAATTTTGGGATATGAAGGGCATTAATCTCGCGCCGTTATTCCAATTGATGAAACAGCACAATACCATTCTCGATGCTACTCTCATCACTTACAAGAGAATGGCCGGCCGTGATACTTCCATGAAATATGCCTACGAAACAGGAAGAGAAATCACTTTATTGGCTTATAAAGCCGGTGTAAAAATTTGTGCAGGAACAGATGATGACCAGGAAGCTTTTGTACAAAAAGAAATTGAATTGCTTGTAAGCGATGCGGGACTTACTCCAATCGATGCAATAACGGCGGGGACACTGCATACTGCGCAACTCCTGAAAATTGACAACAAGGTGGGAACTGTACAATCCGGAAAAATTGCTGATCTTCTTTTGTTGAATAAAAATCCGTTGGAAGATATTCACAACATCGAGTCGGTGATTATGGTTTTTAAGAATGGCAGGATTTTTAAAAATGATTAGGCAGAAGGAAACCTGCACAATTTTTTCTTTTTATTTTCAGCAGATGAACCTGATTTAATTCCGGGTTAGTTTTCAAAATAATTCTCATCAACGATTTTAATTACTCCCCCGCCCGGCACGAAGGAGCTGTCGTTTTCTCCGGTGGAATTAAATTTATTTTCGCACCGGAAAAAAGTATAATTTACAATATGGAATCTGCAAAAATTTTATTGGTCGACGATGATAAAAGCATTTCGGAAATTCTGGAATACAATTTAAAAAGCGAGGGGTTCTCAGTGGTAACCGCTCACTCTGCAGAAGATGCATTGAAAACAAATATTTCAGATTTTCACCTGATACTGCTGGATGTAATGATGGGCGGCATGTCGGGTCTAAAAATGGCAGAGAAACTAAGAAGAGAAAATATTTCCGTACCCATTATTTTCCTGACGGCAAAGGATACTGAAAACGATATGTTGACCGGATTTTCTGTTGGCGCCGATGATTACATTGCCAAACCCTTTTCCGTCAAAGAGGTTATTGCGCGCATAAAGGCCGTATTAAAACGTGCACGGGTTCCGCGCCACGCTGTCGGCGAAAACCACCGGCTCACCATTGGAAAACTGACCATCGATTTTAATTTAAAGGAAGCTTTTATCAGTGATAAAAATATGGAACTGACAAAAACCGAATTTGAATTATTAGTCTTGCTTGCCCAAAAGCCGGAAAGTATTTTTTCAAGGGAAATGATTATTCATAAAATATGGAGCGAAACGCCGTATATCACAGAACGGACGGTTGATGTACACATTGCGCGGCTCAGAAAAAAATTAGGAAATTACAGTATGGCAATCACCAACCGTCCCGGATATGGATACCGGTTTAATTCTCATCTTTTATGAAACTGACTTTCCGGCAAAGGCTTTTCCTGTATTTTACTTTGTTATTTACCATATTCGTAATCGGGGTTGGCGTTTTTGAATATTCGAGAGAGAGGAATTTAAAGACAGAAGCATTAGAAGAAAAATTAGATGTATATGCCGACCTTATCCATTCTTCATTAACCACCAACGGCGATAATTATGCAGAAGAAATCTCAGTATATCATGCCGTACTCCCACCCGAACTCAGGATAACGGTTATTAACCAAAACGGAAAAGTACTTTATGATAATGTAGTAAAAGATTTTCCTGACCTGGAAAATCATGCAGGCCGGCCCGAAATAAAACTGGCATTGGCCAAAGGAAAAGGCGCCGATATCCGGGAATCCGCTTCCACACATCATCCCTATCTCTACTATGCAAAGAAGTATTCCGGCAGATATGTAAGAGTAGCTCTTCCCTATAACATCCAGTTGCAACAATTCCTGAAGGCAGGGAATATATTCCTATACTTTCTCGGGATTCTTTTTTTATTCTCCCTGTTTTTTATTCACAAAATCACCCTGCAGTTCGGCACCACCATCAGGCGTTTGCGCGATTTCGTGATGAACCCGGACAATAATCCATCATCTATTCAATTCCCTAATGATGAACTCGGTGAAATTGGAAAAAAAATTACTGAAAACTATTTACAACTTGAGGATAATAGAAAAAGTTTAGCTCTTGAAAAACAAAAATTGTTACAGCATATCCAGATTTCAGAAGAAGGTATTTGTTTTATTTCGCCTGCCGGCAAAGTTGAATTTTACAACGGATTGTTTCTGCAACACCTGAATCAGCTTGCCGAAGATCCGGTGATGGATGCAGCCATCGTTTTAAAAGAGCCGGTTTTCTCTCCCCTTCATCAATTTCTACTGCATAAAACCGGAAACTATTTTGAAACCCTGATCCAAAAACACGGAAAATCTTTTTCACTAAAAGCAAACATCTTTAATGACAAAAGTTTTGAAGTGGTGCTGACAGATGTTACCCAACAGGAGAAAACAAGAAACCTGAAAAAAGAGATGACAGGAAATATAGCGCATGAATTACGTACTCCCGTCACAAGCATCAGGGCATATTTGGAAACCGTCTTGCAGCAACCAATACCGGAAGATAAAAAGCAACATTTTATCCGACAGGCATACAATCAGACAATCACGTTATCCGAACTGATAAAAGATATGGGCATGATTGCGAAGATGGAAGAAGCGCCTGGTTCATTTGAAAAAGAAAATGTAAACATCCCGCATTTGTTAGCCTTACTTAAGGAGGAAGAAACTCCGGCAATGGTACAGAAGCATATTGAAATGAAGTGGCAGTTACCCGAAAATCTAACAATAAAGGGAAATTACAATCTGCTCAATTCTATTTTCAGAAACCTGGTAGAAAATTGCATTCGGTATGCGGGAGAAAATATAGACATAAATATTTCTGTTTTTAATGAGGATGATGAATATTATTATTTCCTGTTTTATGATACAGGCGTGGGTATCAAAAATGAAGACCATCTCAATCGCATCTTCGAACGGTTTTATCGTGTGCAGGAAGGAAGGACGCGCGATACAGGCGGATCAGGACTTGGTTTGTCCATCGTCAAAAATGCCGTGCTCTTTCACAATGGAAATATCAGTGTAAAAAACAGGAAGGAAGGAGGTTTAGAATTCATCTTTCAACTACATAAATAGTGGAATTTAATTACAACCTCTGTCAGAAGACTTTAAGCGTTTTAAAATCCTATTTTTACAGTTATGGACAGCAGGATTCCCTCTCATGATGATTTTGTCAGAAGCATTCTGGCTGACATTGAAATCGCAACCGCTTATTTCAAAAGTTACCTGCCGGGTTTCGTAGTAGAAAAACTGGACTTCTCAACTCTTACACAATCACCGGAAACTTATCTTTCCGAAGAGTTAAAGAAATCAATCTCCGATATAGTCTATTCCTGTAAACTCAGGAGCAAAAAAGGAAACATTAAAATAAGCCTGTTAATAGAGCATAAAAGCACCTATGATAAAAAGACAATCGTACAAATCGGCAGTTACATTTTTTCCGCATTCCAGAAGCAGATTCAGAATAAAGAATCCCTGTCTTTAGTGATACCGGTATTGCTCTATCATGGTCAACGAAACTGGAAATATCAGACACTTCAAGACCTCTTTGCCAGCCTGGATGACGACCTCAAACTTTACCTTCCGTCCTTTGATTATGTTTTCAATAATCTGGGGTTATTGAGCGACAGGGAAATTGAATCCTTAAACAACAAATTCCTGGCGGCATCATTTCTTGCTTTAAAACATACATTTGATAAACAATGGCTTGAAACCAATGCCGAACGACTTTTCATCCTCGCATCACCCGGAGAAACCGGATTAGAAAAGAGCCTAATACTTTATGTTTTCAGCAGAGGAAAATTACCAGAAAATGTTTTAAATTCGTTACCGGAACCTATAAAAAGGGAAGTCATGAACACATTTGATGTCTATTTTGAAAAAGGAGTGAAAAAAGGCCGTGAAGAAGGCATGGAAAAGGGTATGGAAAAAGGAAAAATCGAAGAGGTTCGCAACCTGATAATGAAGCTTGGGTTTACTAATGAGCAGGCAGCAGAAGTTGCAGAAGTTTCTGTATCATTTGTCCGGAAGGTACGTGTTTCATTAAAAAAGAAATAATACTTTTCAACAGTCAACAATTTTTACAACTCTTCCTATTAATTCCCATCTTCCTTTTCACCTTCATTTTTCTTCCTGCTTTTTTTCTCATGTTTCAATATCATGGCTTCAGAATAAAATATTATTTCTTCGGCCATGTTTTTTGCCTGGTCACCCACACGTTCCAGTTTGCGGATAACAGATAAAATGTATAATGCCGATTCTGTTTTTTCAGGATTTTCTTTGATATATTTTCCTGCCAATGAGGCGGCATTTTTATTGATTTCATCGAGCAAATCATCTTTTTTAAAGACCTTTCGTGCAAGCAGCGTGTCTTCTCTCTCCAACGCATTCATCACATCCAATACCATTTCGTTTGCCTGTAGGTACATTTCCGTAGTACGAGTCAATTCCAACAGTGCGGAATCAAATCCATCTTTGGTATCCACGATAAACTTAGCAATGCCTTCGGCAATATCACCGGTTCGTTCCAGATTTGTGTTAATCTTCAACATTGCCAGTACAAAACGAAGGTCAATGGCAACCGGCGCAAACAGGGCAAGAATATTTTCACAATCGCGATCAATTTTTAATTCAAATGCATTGACTCTTTTTTCAGTGAGGATAACCTCCCGTGCAAGATCACGATCCATGTCTTCCAATGCTTCCTGTGCTTTTTGTAACTGGGTTAAAACCAGGTGGCCCATACTGATAATTTCCTGCTTCAGTTGCTGAAGCTCATTGTCAAGAGGCGTAAGCTTTTGATTCCATTTCGTTAATGCCATATCTTACTTTTTATAATGTTTGTTTTATCCAAAATGTCCGCGGATATAATCCTGTGTTTTTTCGTTTTTAGGATTCGTAAATATAGTTTTGGTGGCATCTGCTTCTATCAATTCGCCAAGGTAAAAAAATGCAGTTTTATTGCTCACCCTCGCTGCCTGCTGCATATTGTGCGTTACCATCATGATGGTAAATTGAGTGCTAAGTTCATAAATAAGTTCTTCTATTTTGGCAGTAGAAATCGGATCAAGCGCCGAAGTAGCTTCATCAAGTAATAATATTTCCGGATTCATGGACAAGGCTCTCGCTATACACAACCTTTGCTGCTGGCCACCCGACAAAAAAGAACCTTTTTTATGAAGAGTATCTTTTACCTCATTCCACAATGCGGCTCTCTGCAGTGAAGTTTCAACAATTTCATCCTTTTCTTTCCTGTTTAATTTAATTCCGTTCAATGAATAACCGGCGATCACATTTTCATAAATACTCATGGTGGGAAACGGGTTGGGCCGCTGAAATACCATACCCACTTTCCTTCTCAACAATACCGGATTCATTTCATATACCTCTTCCTCGGCCAATTGCATTGAACCTTGTACATGCGCATTGGGCGTGAGTTCGTGCATACGATTGATACAACGGATAAAAGTAGTTTTTCCGCAACCGGAAGGACCCATAATTGCCCACACACTGTTCTTATCAATATCAATGTTGATGTTTTTCAGAACATGGTTTTCCCCATAGAAGGCATTAAAATTTCTTGTTTTTAAAATTGTACTTTCCATTTACGTTGTACTATTTTAGAAATAATATTTAAAATTAAAATTATCACAATCAAAATAAGAGATGCACCCCATGCAAGCTGGTGCCAGTCGTGGTACGGGCTTGTGGCATAATTAAATATTATCAGCGGAAGGCTGCTGATAGGTTTAAAAATATCGGTACTCATAAACGGGTTTCCAAAAGCGGTAAAGAGCAATGGCGCCGTTTCGCCAATCACTCTTGAAATGCTCAGTATGACACCGGTCAGGATACCGCTTAAACCGGTGGGGACAATTACCTTCATAATGGTCTTGTAATATGGAACACCGAGTGCCAGCGAAGCTTCTTTCAACGACTCCGGTAAAAGTTTCAATGTTTCCTCAGTGGATTTTACAATGGAAGGAAGCATCATCAATGCCAGCGCTACACTTCCCGAAAAGGCTGAAAAACCTCCCATTGGCCGCACCACCCATTGATAAATGATAATTCCGATTACGATGGAGGGAATGCCCTGCAATACGTCAACGGATAAACGCCCGTAATACGACAGTCGTGATTTGGGCGATTCACTCAGGTAAATCCCGATACCCACACCAAACGGGATTGCCATGACACATGATAACAGTAAAATCAGAATGCTGCCCACTATTGCGTTTGAAATACCACCTCCGGTTTCACCTACCGGTTTGGGCAGGCTGGTAAAAAATTGCCAGTTAATGGCAGTAAACCCCTGACGGAAAATATAAAACAGGATGAACAACAAAGGCAGTGTACACATTACCGTTGCACCAATAATCAATGCTTTGAACAAATAATTTTTCCTGTTCCGGATGCGAATATGCCTGAGCATCGCTCCGGTCGTTTCACTTTCTTTATTTATTTGTTGTTGCTTCATTTTATGTAAATGACTTATTCAACCATCACGCTGTGAACCGTTTGATAACCTGCTTCCCGATGATATTGATAACGGTTACCACTACAAACAAAAACAGTCCCATTTCTATCAGTGCCGACGTATATACTGTACCGGTAGCTTCTGAAAATTCATTGGCTATCACACTTGCCATTGTATTGCCTGCGCTAAAAATACCCGTTGGCAGGATGTGTGAATTTCCGATCAACATGGTCACTGCCATCGTTTCACCCAACGCCCTGCCCAATGCCAATAACAAACCTGCGAACAATCCTGATCTTGTGTAAGGAATCGTAATTTTTGTAATTACTTCCAACCGGGTAGCACCGAGAGAATAGGCGGCTTCCTTTAAATGACCGGGCATCATGGAAATAACCTGTCGCGACAGGGATACCGAATAGGGCAAAATCATGATTGACAGCACAAGCGATGCAGTAAATATTCCCACTCCATAAGGTGCAACCCCAAGTTTCATTTCAAGAGAACGAACCAAGGGCACCAGCACAAACAACCCCCAGAATCCATAAATAACAGATGGGATGCCCGCCAGCAAATCGATCATATTTTTAAAAATTTCAGCCATGATTCCTTTCTTATAATATTCCCCGAGAAACAGTGCAATGGCTATGGAAAAGGGTGTGGAAATGATCAACGCCAGAAAAGAAGTGATCAGCGTTCCGAGCAGAAATGGCAATGCGCCGAAATTATCTGCCACAGGATCCCAATCTTTATTATAAAAGAAAGAAATTCCCAATGCCTTCAAAGAAGGCATTGAAGAAAAGAGCAGTGTAATAAAAATGGCAAGCAATACTACTACGGATAGCAAAGCAAAAATTACAAGGGTGTTTTTGAATGCTTTTTCCTTTAATTGCAGTCCCCTCTCTTCACGGTTAACATCAGGCATTTGTCAGAAATTAATTTGTGAAACAGATTGAACTGGATTTCCATCCGCCTTCATTCTGTTCTTTTTTTTATTCATGAAATCAGATTATTCCAGGGGTTTATCGGCATAGGTCACAGACTTTAAAATTTCTTCCGCTTTGTTCACAGCCTCCGCGGGCAAAGGAGCATAGCCCAGTGCTTTTGCATATTGCTGACCGTCATGAAGAACAAAATTTATTAGATCAACAGTACCTTTTGCTTTAGTTTCTGTGCGGTCGTCATACTGTTGGTTTTTATAAATCAGCAAATAAGTGAAACTGCTTATAGGATATCCGTCAGGTGCATCTGTATTTGTAAGCGATACCCTCATATCAGCGGGAAGCCCGGTGTTGGCGGCCGCACTGGTAGATTGAAGGCTGGCAGATACAAAATTCCCGGCTTTGTTTTGCAATTGTGCCGCCGGCATTTTATTCTGCAGGGCATATACCAATTCCACATAGCCAATACTCCCCGGCGTCTGCTTTACCATACCACTCACACCTTCATTTCCTTTGGCGCCCAGGCCCACAGGCCAGTCCAAAGATTTTCCCGTACCGGGTTTTGCCTTCCAGGCTGCACTTATCTTTGACAGATAATCTGAAAAGATATATGTGGTACCACTTCCATCCGAACGATGCACTACCGAAACAGGCAGATCAGGAAGTTGAACTCCGGGATTAACAGAAGTGATACGCTGATCATTCCATTTTGTTATTTTACCTAAAAAAATATCTGCCAGTACATCCGGAGTAAATTTCAATACCGGATTTCCGGGTAAATTATAACTCACAATCACCGCGCCCAGGCAGGTCGGAATGTGAACAATTGGCGCAGGAGATTTACTTAGCTCGTCATCACTCATCGGTGCATCGGAAGCGCCAAAATCAACCGTCTTATTCTGAAGTTGTTTGATACCACCACCGGAACCGATGGACTGGTAATTCACTTTGATTCCCTTTTCCTTAAAATAAACGTCGAACACTTTTGAATAAAACGGGTAAGGAAAAGTTGCGCCAGCTCCCATAATTCCTTCTTTGTCTGTACCGGCGGTTTTACCGTTGGCCGCGGTCTGCGAATTGTTACCTCCGCACGATGTAAACAACACGGCCAAAATAAAAAGCGGAAGTAAGATTTTTTTGAGATACATAATTTTCAAAATTTATTTTTTTTATTTGTTGAATAGAAAATAGAGTGTTACCCGGCCAACCAGATCATAATCGCTTTTTATCCCGGTTGTTTTACTCTGATAACGGTTATACCACAGATTAGGCATGATGTGCACGTTTTCGTAAGGAACGTAATCTATACCCAGCGTTGCAAAAGTTTCATTGTAAGTGCTGTAGTTACCGAAATATCCGTTATCTTTTATAAACTTCGTGTCGGGGTTGTAGATGTCGTACCTGGCGAATAAGCTTAATTTGTCTTTCTTCAGTTGATGAGTAATAAAAAAAGAAATTCCCGTCCGGTGCACATCGGCAAAAGCAGTATCGGTCCCATTCTTTATATAATTGCTGCTGTTCGTTTTTATCTGACGGAATGCTTCCACACCCACAGAAGTAAGATCTGTCTGATAACCGGAAAACAATTTGAATATTGACATTCGTTTATCAATGGGAGAAGTCGCAATTGTTCCCATTTCAAAGTTGCCCTGCACTACGAGTTTCTTATTGAAAAAATAAGTATAAAGCGATGTGTAGAGTTTTTTGGATTTATTATTTTCCGGTTTTGCACCATTATTATTTCCCACCAAAATGTTGTAACCTACATTCTCATTCTTGTCGATTTTTCCCAAAATACCAACCCCGAGATCTGTGGAACTCGAAATGCCCCGCATATCCAAAAGAGTCTTTTCGATAGAACGATATCCCCATACAGATTCCGATAAGGTAGAAAAAGTAGGTGTAGATTGTTGTCCCGCCACAATTGTGGCTCGTGGGATAATTTTTTTGAACCGGATATTAATAGCCTTGATATAGATTCCACGATTCCCATTTGTAAGAACATCAGGATTGGATGGATTGCCTTCTGCCGAAGATTCGTGCGCCAATATCAACTGCGTTGAAACATTGGGCGAAAGATGGTAGTCGTATCCGAGATAAACACGCCGAAAATTGAATGAATTATAATTCTTCGGCAATTTAGAATACTGTACAGTTCCCCGTTCTGTTCCATCAGCATGTATTTTGTAAGCATAATCTCCGAAAGCATATCCCCAAATTTTTCCCGAAGGATGAAACTCTTTATTGGTAGAGTCCTGAGCGGATGAACTGATGGAAAAAAATGATATGAAAACAGCAAGCAAGATGATTTTTTTGAAGGGCTTTTGATTACGGGAATTTCCTTGCATACATTCTGATTTGAATGCAAAAGTCGCCTGCGGATGTTACAATAATGTTACAACACGATTAACTTATGATTACAAATCCCGTTAAAAACGGTGATCGATGATTTAAACCGGTAATATTATCACAATTTTCAAAGCCAATTTCCCTGAAAAAACTCAAATCGAAATCATCCCTGAAATCTCAGAAAATGAGATTTAAAAATAGCGGAAAATAAAACTGCATTTTGCTCTTTGCTGTGACAGATTAATTAAGAACCAGATACAATCCTGCTGCAGCAATGGCTCCGAGCAATGGGCCTACAACCGGCACCCAGAAATATTTCCAGTCGGCTTTATTTTTATCCTTGAAAGGAAGAAGGTTGTAAATAATTCTCGGCCCAAAATCCCTGGCCGGATTGATCGCATAACCGGTAACCCCTCCGAGCGAAAGCCCGATACTCCACACGATGAAAGCAATTGGAATGGCGCCGACCGACCCCAACCCGATGGGTGTTTTCTCAGACCCGAGTTCACCGTTGGTAATGTAGAATACACAAAGAATGAGCACAAAAGTTCCGAGGAATTCACTCAATGAATTGGTGAAAGAGTTTTTGATTTCAGGATAGGTATAAAAAGACGCTGCTTTTGATCTTGAATCAGAAGTAGCAGTGAAATGATTGTAATACATCAGCCATACAAGTAAAGCTCCGGCCATAGCACCCAACAATTGTGCAACAATGAACGGAAAGACCTGAGACCATGCAAACTTCCCTCCGATAGCAAGGCCTATGGTCACAGCCGGATTCAAATGTGCGCCACTGTATGGCCCGGCAATGACTACACCGGCGTACACCGCCAATGCCCAGCCCGTGGTAATGACAATCCATCCGCTGTTATTTCCTTTGGTTTTATTGAGTACCACATTGGCAACAACACCATTTCCCAATAAAATTAAAATCATGGTGCCGATAAATTCTGCGATGACAGGAGACATAGATGAAGATGAGTTTAGAGTTTAAGGTTCGAAAGTTTAGAGGTTTAGGGATTCACAAGTTCCGGAGTTTCGGGTTTGAGGTGGCGGATTGAAAAACAAAATATATATCTGAATGAATAATTGTTTTGGTAAAGGCAGATTTCAAAATCCCGTATTGCGTTTTCATATTCACTTAAAAAATTAGTTTAAAGGCCTCTTTACTTTCAACATTTGAAACGATACCATTCATAATTGCAATTCTTAATTCTTAATTTTTAATTGATCATTTCTCATCCGCCCAATACTTCGCAGCCCTTACCGCTCTGTCCCAACCATCAATCAGTTTTTGTTTATCATCTGTTCCGGGTTCAAATCGTTTGTCGACTTTCCATTGCTGCTGAATTTCCGCAATATCTTTCCAGAAACCTGTGGCAAGCCCGGCGAGATAAGCTGCTCCAAGTGCCGTAACCTCGGTTACTTCAGGCCTTACGACCGATGTCCTCAAAATATCAGATTGAAATTGCAACAGCAGATTATTGTGTGTGGCTCCCCCGTCCACACGCAATTCTTTTATCTCTATTCCGGAATCAGATTCCATCGCTTTCAGAACTTCCCTCACCTGAAAAGCAATCCCCTCAAGGGCTGCGCGACAAATGTGATTTTTATTTGTACCTCGTGTGATTCCGAAAATAGTACCTCTCGCATACTGGTTCCAGTGGGGAGCACCCAACCCCGCAAATGCAGGTACAAGATAAACACCACCCGAATCTTCGACGGCAGATGCGAGTGTTTCAATCTCCGGTGCCGACGAAATAATTTTCATTTCATCTCTCAACCATTGCACCACAGCGCCCGCAATAAAAATACTTCCTTCCAAAGCATATTGCACTTCATTGCCGATTTTCCAGGCAACCGTAGTCAACAGATTATTTTTGGATATAAGAGGTTTGTCGCCAATATTCATCAGCATAAAACATCCGGTTCCATAAGTGTTCTTCACCATTCCCGGCTTATTGCAAATATGTCCGAAGAGAGCCGACTGCTGATCACCTGCAATCCCTGCAACAGGGACTTTGGCTCCCAGCAATTTTCCTGCGGTATATCCGTAAACCTCACTCGATGATTTCACCCCCGGTAACATGGATTTCGGAATTTCAAAAAGGTCAAGTAATTCTTCATCCCAACGGAGCGTATTTATGTTGAACAACATTGTCCGTGACGCATTGCTTACATCCGTGATATGCAGCGCGCCTCCGGTCAGGTTCCAAACCAGCCATGAATCTACATTGCCGAATGCGAGCTTCCCTTCATTTGCTTTTTGTTTTGCCCCGTCCACATGATTGAGTATCCATTGGATTTTTGTTGCTGAAAAATAAGCATCAATGATTAATCCGGTTTTCTCCTGAATGGACTTTGCCAATCCTTTTTCTTTTATGGAATCACATTGTTGTGATGTTCTCCTGTCTTGCCAAACGATGGCATTGTAAACAGGAAGCCCGGTCGATCTATCCCAGACAATCGTTGTTTCCCTCTGATTGGTAATTCCGATTCCGGCTATGTCTTCAGGATTTAAATTTTGTTTTACAATTGCTTCGGTGATCACAGAAGCCTGCGACGACCAAATTTCCATTGGGTCATGTTCTACCCAACCCGGTTGTGGAAAAATTTGCCGGAATTCTTTTTGGGCAAGCGAAACAATTTTTCCTGATTTATTGAAGAGAATGGCCCTGGAGCTGGTTGTGCCCTGGTCAAGCGTCAGTATCAAATCCTTCATTCGGTTTCTTTTGGACGATGAAAATAAATATTTTACAATTAATTCCGGTTAGCCTAAAATTTGTATTCAAAAATTAAAATTAAAGTAAGTTTACTTTGCAAGAGGATAATTTCAAAACTGAATAATAATGGATGGGTTCGACAGAGTGAGTATGGTTGAAAAATTAAAACATACCGATGAGTGGGATGTGTTGGTTGTGGGAGGAGGGGCTACCGGTCTCGGGGTAGCCGTGGATGCAGCCACACGCGGTTTCAAGATTTTGTTGGCAGAACAGGAAGACTTTGCAAAAGGTACTTCCAGCAGGAGTACAAAACTGGTGCATGGAGGTGTCCGTTACCTGGCACAGGGAAATATTTCATTGGTAAGAGAAGCCTTGAAAGAAAGAGGTTTGTTATTGAAAAATGCACCTCATCTCACAAGAAATATGGTGTTTGTTATTCCCTGCTATTCCTGGTTTCGGGGATTTTTTTATGCATTTGGATTGAAGTTATACGACTGGCTCTCGGGCAGGTTGAGCCTTGGCCAATCGAAAATGATTAGCCGGAAAAGTGTTTTGAAGAGATTGCCGGTTGTTGAAAAAAAATCATTGAAATGCGGAGTGATTTATCACGATGGCGCCTTTGATGATGCACGGTTGGCGATTAATCTGGCACAAACAGCAGTTGATAATGGCGCGGTGGTTCTGAATTATTTCAAAGTAGTTTCTCTCCGCAAAAATGAAAAGAGAGGGCTGTCGGGAGCCACCATCGAAGACCGCGAATCCGGCAGGCGTTATGAAGTAAAGGCACGTGTGATTGTCAATGCAACCGGTGTTTTTGCAGATAATATTTTGCAGCTCGACAATCCCGAAGCAAAATCCATCATCCGCCCCAGCCAGGGAGTTCATTTGGTTTTGGATAAATCATTTTTGCAAAGTGATAATGCCATCATGATTCCCCATACCGATGATGGAAGAGTTTTATTTGCCATACCCTGGCATGAACATGTTTTGATTGGCACTACAGATACACCACTAAGCAGTCATTCACTCGAGCCGAGAGCGCTGGACAGCGAAATCGATTTTATTTTAAAAAATGCAGGCACCTATTTAGCCCGTCAGCCCAAAAAATCAGATGTGATGTGTGTTTTCGCAGGGCTGCGCCCCCTGGCAGCCACCGATGACAACAATGAAAAAACCAAAGAAATTTCAAGAAGGCATAAAATTATTTTCAGCGACAGTGGATTGGTTTCGGTATTTGGTGGTAAATGGACAACCTACCGTAAGATGGCTGAAGATACGCTGGACAAAATCATGAAAAGAAGAATGCTTCCAACCCGTCATTGCATTACGATGGATTTAAAAATTCACGGATATCAAAATCCACAATCGGCAGATGAATTTTCGACTTACGGATCTGATGAATTTTCTTTGAAAAAATTAATGGATAAAAATCCGGAACAGGCAAAATCTCTTATCAATGGGATCCACCTCAACGAAGCACAAGTCATCTGGGCCATCCGAAATGAAATGGCAAGAACTGTGGAAGATATATTGGCACGAAGGACCCGCATATTATTTTTTGACGCCAGGGCTGCAATTGAAGCGGCGCCGGAAGTTGCGGAAATAATGAGGAAGAATTTAAATTATGATGAAAGCTGGAAGCAATCACAGATAACATCATTTACCGAACTGGCAAAAGGATATTTGATTGCAGATGGTTTGAGTTAATTCTCTTTCATTTTTGGGATGTGATAAAAATTTAATACTTACAAAAAATCATTTCTTCATTGGAGTTTCTATATCGAAATTTTTTCGAACAAAAATCTATTTTCAAGACTGCTGTTTATTCTTTATGCAAAAAGCTATTCCTTCATTGCTGTAAATTTGAAGAGTCATTTTATACACTCAAAAATTACAATCATGGATACCAGAAGAGAGTTTTTAAAAAAGACAACTCTGCTTTCTATCGCTGCCGGCTTCTCTTCATCATTGCCCGCATCTATTCGCAGAGCATTGGAAATTGATCCCGAAACAGGCAGTACCTATCTCGATGCAGAACATGTGGTAATCCTCATGCAGGAAAACCGCGGGTTTGACCATTGCTTCGGAACCATGCATGGTGTACGCGGATTCAATGATCCAAGGGCGATTCAATTGCCTGATGGAAATCCTGTCTGGTTCCAGACAAATAAAAAAGGTGAGACTTACGCGCCTTTTCATTTCGATATCAAAGAATCAAGAATTACCTGGATGGGTTCCGTGCCGCATACACGGGCCAGTCAGATAGATGCGGATAACCATAGCCGTTATGATCAGTGGTTGGAGGCAAAAAGACCTGGTGACAAAAGGTATTCAGACATGCCATTAACGATGGGGCATTTTACCAGAGATGATTTGCCATTCAATTATAATATGGCAGATGCATTTACAATTTGTGATCAGAATTTTTGTTCGGTGATGTCGAGCACCTGGCCCAACAGGCTGTTTCTTTGGGGCGGAACGATACGAGGTGAAAAATCAGGAGACGTCAAAGCTTACGTCAGAAATGAGATTCCCTGGGGTGAAGCCCACTGGAAGATTTTCCCTGAAAGGCTTCAGGAAAATAATATTTCGTGGAAAATTTATCAAAATGACCTGACTGCCGGAGGAGGATTTACCGGTGAAGAGAGAGCATGGCTGTCAAACTTCGGATGCAATTTGCTGGAAGCTCTTTCACAATACAATGTGCGGTTCTCAAAAAGGTATTATGAGGGAATTCAAAAACTGGTTGCAACGCTTCCCGATGAAATTAGTTCATTGGAATTGAAACTAAACGGAATGCAAAAGGATGATCCCGGATATGAAAAACTGCAAAAGGAAATTGACAAGAAAAAGACAGTACTTCAGGAAGCTCGTGATGGATTGACAAAGTGGAGCCCTGAAAGTTTTGAAAAGCTATCTGATTATGAAAAGGAACTTTACAACCGGGCATTTACCATTAATGACGGAGATCCGGATTTTCACATGCTTGAAACTTTGAAATATTCTGATGGAGGTATCGAGAGAGAACTGGAAGTGCCCAAGGGAGATGTGCTGTATCAATTCAGAAAAGATGTGGATGAAGGAAATTTACCCACTGTATCCTGGCTTGTGCCTTCTCAAAATTTGTCAGACCATCCGAGTGCACCGTGGTACGGCGCATGGCTGACTTCCGAAGTTCTTGATATTCTGACGAAGAACCCTGAGGTATGGAAGAAAACAATTTTCATTCTGACTTATGATGAAAATGACGGTTACTATGATCATGTTCCTCCCTTTGTTGCTCCCGATCCATTGGACCCGCTGACAGGGAAATGTTCAAAAGGTCTTAATGAAACCGGTGCGGAATTTATCAGGCGCGAACAGGAAATCAGTGAAGGGATCAGTAAGAAATCCGCCCGTTCAGGCCCGGTGGGATTGGGTTTCAGAGTGCCGATGATAATCGCTTCACCCTGGTCAAGAGGCGGAAAAGTTTGTTCACAGATATTTGACCATACTTCCACTTTGCAATTTCTCGAGCATTTTTTGAATACCAAATTCAAAAAAAATATCCGGGAAGAAAACATCAGCGCATGGAGAAGAACAATTTGCGGGGATCTAACATCGGCGTTTACACGATATGACGGTAAAGAAAAAAAGAAACTGGATTTCTTTCTTTCACGCGATCCTTTTGTGGAAGGAATTTACAATGCAAAATTCAAAGATGTTCCGGGGTTCAAACAATGGTCTGCTGATGAAGTAAAGCAAATAATTGATCAGGGATCTTCATCTTTGGGTATTCAGGAAAAAGGAACCAAAGCTTCCCGTCCAATACCTTATCAACTTTATGTGGACGGGAAATTGACCCATGAAGGAAAGGAATTTGAACTGGCTATGAAAGCAGACAATCAGGTCTTTGGAAAAAAATCAAAGGGTTCTCCATTCATTGTTTATGCACCTGGAAAATATGTAACACCTGCCGGTGAAAAAAATAACACGAATGACTTTCAATCTTTGCGTGCATGGCATTTTGCGGTCACAGCCGGAGACGAATTAAAAGAAAACTGGCCGTTGAAATATTTTCAGAATGGAAACTATTTTTTGAGAGTTTATGGCCCCAATGGATTTTTCAGGGAATTCAAAGGAAACAGCCAGGACCCGGCTCTGTCAATGGTTTGTGAATACCAGAGAAACCGGCTAAACCGGAATAAGACAACAGGAGATTTGGAATTGAAATTCAGCAACCGTTCATCTAAAGATACAATTGTGAGAATAACAGATAATGGTTATGGAAACAAACCTCTGGTAAAAAAGATTGTTGCCAGATCAGAAGAAACTGTAGTTCTGTCTCTTCAGAAAAATTCCGGCTGGTATGATTTTTCGGTTGAAGTTCAAAAGCAGAATTCCTTCCTGAGAAGATTTGCAGGAAGAGTCGAAACAGGTGAAGAAAGCGTGAGTGATCCACAGATGGCTTAGATCCAATGGGCAGAAGGAAATAA
The DNA here is from genome assembly GCA_017307735.1 of Chitinophagaceae bacterium. GTDB lineage: Bacteria > Bacteroidota > Bacteroidia > Chitinophagales > Chitinophagaceae > Ginsengibacter. The sequence goes on along the minus strand of JAFKGR010000008.1, from coordinate 72,371 downwards.
ATGGTTTCTATTCAGGAAATGATTTCACAGGTTGTTTCAAGGAAAGTACAATTTATTTCTATTTGATTAGTTTATACGTATAGATAGATTAAATCTGTCGTATAGGGTCATAAAAGAATCGGTATGGATGTGAAGATTACATTATCATTTGATAAAGAGGTTATTAAAAATGCAAAGAAATTTGCCTTGAAAAACAATATAAGCCTGTCACGGCTTACATAATTTATTTACAGACAAATGACTTCGAAAAGCTATTCAACTTTGGAAGAATTTACTATTTCCGATTGGGTAAACAGAATAGCTGAAGACACTGCTGAATACCTCACGCCACGTACGAGAAGAAAGATGAAGTCAGATTATTTTGGTTCCAAAAAATAAAATCTGATGAAGATTTTTTTAGATACCAATGTCATTGTTTCTGTTCTCAACAGGGAATACCCGCTATTTACACACGCTGCGCAGATTTTAAGTTTAGTCGATAAAAAACAGTTTCAGGTTTATACATCGCCTTTGTGCCTCGCTATCGCTTTTTATTTTTCAGAAAAAAAGAGTGGAACAAAACATGCGAAAGAAAAAATAGCTATTCTTTCCGGTAAATTAAAAATCCCAAGTAAATCAAGAAACAATCAGACTCTCCATTGCTGATCCGTGGGTGAATGATTTTGAAGATGGATTGAAATATTATTCAGCCTTTCAATTCGGGTGTAAAACTATAATAACGGAAGGCATATCCGATTTCTTCTTTTCCGAAATTCCGGTTCTTAGTTGCGAATCATTTATCAATTTGCTCACCTGATTTTTCTCACAAAATCAAAATTCAGAAATCAAAGACAGCCATCTCGCAGCTTCAGGAAAAAGTTGATTTTATCACTTCGAAAAATTACAAGGATGGTAAAACAGATTTTACGAAATCAGGAAATACCAATTTGAATTTTATAATACAGACTTCTTTGACGTGATAAGCACCTGACAGATTGTTATCTGGCAAAAACTTTGATATAATAAAGCCGCACCTCGCGATTGGAAAAAACGCATAGCCATGAATCAAACATTTACAGACCTCCTAATTTTTAAATACTAAAATATCATCAGATGAAAATCGGAATTACCGGAGCGACCGGACATCTCGGGCGCATTGTTATCAGAATGCTGAAAGGAAAAATACCTTTTGGAAATATTGTAGCACTTGTACGTTCCCCGGACAAGGCAAAGGATTTGGGATTGGAACCAAGGCTTTTTGATTATGAAAAACCGGAATTACTTGTAAAAGGTCTGAATGGAATCGATACCTTGTTGTTGATTTCAGCCAGCGATTTAAAAGACCGGGACAAAAAACATATTAACGTAATAAATGCCGCCAGAGAAGCCGGGGTCAAATGGATCGTTTATACAAGCCTGTTACATGCGGATACTTCTACGCTCGGACTGGCATCGTCGCACGTGAACACAGAAAAAGCCATGAAGGAATCCGGAATTCCTTTTACCATTCTGCGCAACGGATGGTACACAGAAAATTACATGGGTTCTGTGCCTGCTGCCATTAAGTCCAAAATACTTTATGGATGTGCAGGAGACGGGAGGGTTTCTTCGGCTGCGCGTGAAGACTATGCTGCAGCTGCAGTGTCAGTACTTTTGGGTGAAGGGCATCAGGGAAAAGTGTATGAACTGGCCGGTGATAAATCTTACACCATGAGCGGGCTCGCCGCAGAAATTGCGCATCAGGCGTTGAAAGAAGTTCATTATAAAAATCTCACGGAAAAAGAATACACTGACAAACTGATCAGTTTCGGCGTACCCAAAGAAATGGCTGAGGCCATTGCAAACTGGGATGCCGGCACCTCCAAAGGTGATTTGTTTGATGAAAGCCATCAGCTTTCAAAATTGATTAAGAGATCCACTACTCCGCTGGCCGAAACAATCAATGAAACACTCAAAAGCTGAATTTGGTGCTGAAAACTTTCCGGGAGGGAGAATTTAAGTTAATATCGGGTTCAATTCAACTGTCAGTCGACTGACGTGAATAAACGATTTCGTAATTTTAAGGGAGAACAAGTTAAAAAAGATTTCGTGTCAGTTTTCTGGTTAATGACCGGAAATACAAACGATAAAATAAAACACAATTAATATGAAATTAAGATTGCAATCACAAAATATTAATGACTATCTGGGAGAAATACCACCGGCCATTGTTTATAATACCCCTTTGATTCAAAAGACAATTAAGGAAATTGAATCTAAAGCATCCTCTCCCAAAGAACGCGCAAAAATTGCTTTTGAGATCGCCAGGGATCAGGTTCACCATTCTTTTGATACAAATGGTGACCTAATCACGATTAGCGGTGACCAGGCTCTTGAAAAGAAAGAAGGAATCTGCTTTGCAAAAGCTCATTTACTTGCAACACTTCTTCGCGGGATGGGTATTCCTACGGGATTTTGTTACCAGAGGGTTTTGAGAAAAAAGACGGTTGATTCCGGTTATGCACTTCACGGCCTGAATGCGGTATATCTGAAGGAAACTGGCTGGTTCCGTGTAGATCCCAGAGGCAATAAGCCCGGCATAGATTCAGAATTTTCACCTGAAGTTGAAAAATTAGCTTACCCTATTCGCCCTGAATTGGGTGAAGTGGACTATCCCGATGTGTACACCAAACCTTTAAATCCCGTTATCAAATCCATGCAGGAATCCAAAGATGCCCATGAACTTTTTTATAAAAGGCCGGAAGAAATACCGGAAGATTTAAGAGTCTGAGAAAATATCTTTTCCGGTTTTACCGCGGTCCCGTCATAAAGTTTGCGCAGGCAGTAAGATGTTGTAAATAACATTGGTTGTAATTTCGGCGTCATTAAAATTTGACATGAAAGAAATTATCAGTGGAAATATCGTTGACATCCGGAATAAAAAGATTTTTAGTGGTTCGGTTACTGTGTCTGATGGCAAGATTGAGAAGGTTGACAAAAGCGGCCGCGAAGATGAAGTGCTACCCTATATTTTACCAGGTTTCATTGATGCACATGTACATATCGAAAGCAGTATGCTGGTTCCATCCGAATTTGCAAGATTGGCGGTTGTTCACGGAACAGTAGCCACCATCAGCGATCCCCATGAAATAGCTAATGTATGCGGAGTTGCAGGTGTGAAGTACATGATTGAAAACGGTAAAACAGTACCATTCAAATTTCATTTCGGTGCACCGAGTTGTGTACCTGCTACCACTTTTGAAACAGCAGGAGCTGCGCTTGATTCAGATGCTGTTGGTACGCTGCTTCAATCGGATGATATTTTTTATCTGAGTGAAATGATGAATTTTCCGGGAGTTTTGAACAACGATCCGGAAGTGATAAAAAAAATTGAGCTGTCAAAAAAAACCGGTAAACCCGTTGATGGACACGCCCCCGGATTGATGGGAGAAGAAGCTATTCAATACATCAATGCCGGAATTAGTACTGACCACGAATGTTTTACCGAAGAGGAAGCACTGCACAAACTGAAACACGGAATGAAAATTCTGATCCGCGAAGGAAGCGCCGCACGAAATTTTGAAGCCTTAATTAATCTCCTGAACGATTATGAAAACGAGATGATGTTTTGCAGTGATGACAAACATCCGGACAGTCTGGTTCAGGGACACATAGACGCTTTATGCCGGAGAGCAAGAGCCAAAGGAATAGATGTTTTTAAAATTCTGAAAGCCGCTTGTATCAATCCTGTTGAACATTATAAAATGAGGACGGGTTTATTGAATGAGGGTGATCCCGCTGATTTTATTGTGTGCAAAGACCTGATCAATTTTACCGTATCAGCCACTTATATTGACGGAATCAAAGTGGCAGAAGGTGGAAAGAGTTTGCTCAGCCCTTCCAGGGCAACCATCATTAATCACTTTAATTGCAATGAAAAAAAACCTGAAGATTTTCGGGTGAAGGCTTCAGGAAGTTCTATTCGAATTATGCACGCGCTCGATGGTCAGTTAATTACAACTTCATCGGTCGAAGATGCTGTTATCAAAGATGGATTTCTGGTCAGCAGCACTTCAAAAGATGTTTTGAAAATCACGGTAGTCAACAGATACGAAAATCCTAAACCATCTGTTGCATTTATCCGGAATTTCGGGCTTCAATCCGGAGCCATTGCTTCATCGGTAGCTCACGACAGCCACAACATCATTGCTGTGGGAGTGGACGACGAAAGCATTTGCGAAGCGGTAAATCTGATCATTCAACATAAGGGAGGAATCAGTGTAGCCGATGTGGGCAATGCTGAAATCAACCGTGTCCTTTCCCTGCCGGTAGCAGGATTGATGAGCAACGAAAACGGTTATGAGGTAGCCATGCAATACACTGAGATGGATCTGGCGGCAAAATCTCTGGGTTGTGGATTGGCAGCTCCCTATATGACCCTTTCTTTTATGGTCCTGCTGGTAATTCCAAAATTAAAATTGAGCGATAAAGGATTGTTTGACGGGGAAAAATTCGCCTTCACTGAACTGAGTCTTTAGTTGAAAAGTATCCTGCAAAAAATCAGTTTCTCTTCATCTGTATTAATTTACAAAACTGAGAGTTTCTAATCTTATATCCCTGGTCCCCAAACAACTTTGGATAATCCTTTTCAGAAATGTTTTTACAACCGTTTCGCAATCTTTAGTAATATTAGATTTAACAAAAAGCCGGTCAATCAAGACCGGCATTTTTGAATTAAAACAAAAGATTCAATTCTTATTTATTGTAATTGTTGTCAATAAATTTTTTCACATTGTCATGCATTTGTTTTAGTGCAGGCACATTTACATATACCATGTGCCCTGATTGATAAAATGCGAAATGAATATTCTTTTGAAGGGAAGCAGGCATTGGCAATTGTTTCAATTCATAAACTCCTTCATAGAACGGAGTTGCCAAATCAAAATATCCCGCATTGAGCATCACCTGCAAAGTCGGATTTGATTTCATGGCGCCGGCCAGATCAGGCATCACATTAACCGTACCTGAACCACGATGTTTCATATCCCAATTTGTTCTGCCATACACATTTGGCCTGTAATCCATATTTTTCCCATAGTTCAAAGTATTGCGCATGTAATCATTCAGAAGAGCTACATAAGCCCCGCTGATTGCATTCGACTGAGGATCACCGAAAGAACGCTGAGCTAACGGGTCCTGTATTGGACCTGTAAAACGTGTATCCAATCTTCCGGTGGCTTCATCATCACCTAAAAGAAGTTGTTGTCTGAATTCACCTCCGTCAATTCTCAAACCGGCTTTCCTGATATAATCAACAGGCAATCCTGTGTATTGATGCAATTGATTGGCAACTCTGTCCAAAGTAGCTGCGTCAATGGCACCGCCCTGGTCAAGAGCCTGAGCATAATCAGTCATTGCATATTTTTCTACCTGGTTCAGAAATGATTTCAAATCGGCAGGTTGTGACGGCAATTTGTGATGATACCAAGCGGTGGCTGCGTAGGTTGGCAAAGCCAGTTCATAGGGTTTGTTATTACCCGGATCACGCGATGGCCCATCCACAGAATTTCCATAATTCAAAATCTGCGATAATAAAATCACTCCATTCACATCAATGCTGTGCCCCTGAAGTACACTGGCCAGCAAAGCCGAGCGAAGGGTTCCATAACTTTCACCAAAAAGAAATTTCGGCGAATTCCAACGGTTGTATTGGGTAATAAAATTTTGAATGAATTGGGCAAATGCATTGGCATCCTGATCCACGCCAAAATAATCACTTTCCTTTCCCTTTTCAACTCTGCCGAATCCTGTACCTGGTGCATCAATAAAAACGAGATCACTTGCATCCAGCAGGCTGTATTCATTGTTGACTAATTGATAAGGGGCGCCGTGCATGTGTGTGGTACTGTCGATAACGACTCTTCTCGGTCCGAATGAACCCATGTGGAGCCAGAGTGTGGAAGAGCCCGGCCCGCCGTTATACAAAAATGTTATCGGACGTGTGGAGAGGTCTGTTACGCCATCTTTGAAATAGGCAACATAAGACATGCGTGCAGTAGTATCCGTTTCATCGACATTGAGAATCGGCATTACACCTGCGACTGCTTTGTAAGCAACTCTCTGGCCTTCTACAGATACTGAACCGGATGTGGTTGCCGGAGCTTCAAACTTTTGAGGTTTGAGTTTTGGCGCTTCGGCCATTGAAGTACCCGGTGTCCCTGGCCGTTGCTGAATTTGCGGGCGTTCCTGACGGTTTCGCTGTTGAGCCACCAGGCCAGGTGCCGACAGAAATAAACACAAACCCAGAAGAAGTGAAAGAACTTTTACTTTCTTCATATTATTAGAAATTTAATGATTACAAAAGATCATCTCTTCAAAATCCTGATGATAAAAACCCATCACTTAAAGAGGAACCTAAAGGTAATTTTGTGTACAATTGATAAACCAGACTTTTTTGATCAGTGGTATTAAATTATCAAAAAGAGTTAAATGATCAGATTAAGAGATCCCGGGTGTTCTTCTTTCGTAAACCGCCAATTCACAGATAATCCCTTCACTCATATATTCGGTATTATGCGATTATAAAGTATTCACGATGGATTGAAGACTGTGACAAACGGCAAAAATATAAATTACATCTGTCCGAAATAATACTTCTTCCTCATAAAGAAATATCTATTAACTGAATCTGCAACATATCTAACTTTGATAGATTGTTTACAACAAATAGAAATAAATTTTAATTATTACAGGCATGGATACACCAGAAGAAAGTATTGAGGTTATTGACTTTAAGCCAGAGCTGAAAGATCATTTCAGAAGACTCAATTACGAATGGATTAAAAAATATTTCCGTATAGAAGAGCTCGATATCGCATTATTGGAACATCCGCAGGAAAATATAATTGACCAGGGCGGTTTCGTTTTTTACGCAAAAAAAGGGGAAGAAATAGTCGGCACAGCGGCCCTTCTGAAAATAGAGGAAGGAGTATTTGAACTGGCAAAAATGGGCGTCTCGGAGAAACTGAGAAATCACGGAATCGGCAACATCCTGCTGGAACATTGTATTGTATTTTCGCAGGCACATCACTTCAAAAAGTTAATCCTTTACACAAACAAAATTCTGAGACCGGCGATTCATCTTTATGAAAAATATGGGTTTACCGAGGCCCCGTTTGAACCCGGTCATTATGCACGAGGAGATTTAAAGATGGAACTTGTGCTTTAAAAAACCTACTGCTTTAAAATCTGGTCAGTTTATTTTCGTGCCATGTATTTATATCGCGATATCCCCTCAATTCCCTGGATATCGATTATCAGCATTTGTGAGGTCATTTCGCTCACTGTCCATCTTTCCTCGACGGTACTGCAGCTCGAATTAATGATGAGAATACCGGGCAAATCCCACCTGTAAGAACCAGAACAATCAGGATTTGCATTCGAGTTGTCATGTTTATAAAAATGGCCGGCAGAATCAAAAGAAATAGTATGAGAATTTTCAAAAGAGATATCATTCCATTTAAAAGAACCTCCGTTTGCATAGCCGTCAAATAATTCAGTGAATAGCCATTTACCAACAATTCCATTATTCTCTGCAACCTTTTGTTTTTTGCAGGATGCAATGGAAAGTGATAAAAGAGCCAGAACGAAAACAGTAAAAAAAGACTTTATGATATCTGACATTACTTTGTTTTTTAGACTGACATAAATTAGCTGACAAACGTTGCTCCATCTTCTAAAAAATTATTAGAAGATTCTTAAGCGATCTCCTCTATAAAACATAAATTCATTTAATCTTTTTCTTTAAACACAAAATTTTTTTATAAACCGGGCACCACGAAACATGTGCACCAGGTAAATATCCGGTACTCATCAAAAACTCCCCAACAATTTCACCGCCCACAAAACGGAATTTTGTCTTAAACAACTTTACCCATTCTTCTTTAGGCCTTGGAAAATGATTGTCCAGCCATTTTTTAAGCGAACCTGATTCTTTCTGAATTTCCAATACAATCTTAGCATTATAAATAGCCGCATTAATTTTTAACCGGTTTCGGATGATACCTGCATCGCCAAGCAGCCGTTCGACATCTTTTTCTCTGAATTCAGCTACTTTCCCAATTTCAAAATTTTTATATGCCTTTCTGAAATTATTCTGTTTTTTCAGAATCGTATCCCAGCTCAATCCCGCCTGATTAATTTCTAAAATTAACCGCTCAAAAAGAAGGTTATCATCATCCAGAGGAAAACCGTAATACCGGTCGTGATAAATTTTGTGTAGATTATTTTCATCCAATGTCTGCACATATTCGCAATAACTTTCTGCCATCTTTCCTGTCTTTGATATTATTCTGGCAGCCAATTTACAGGAAACGTATAAGAATAATATTATTTACTTTGTGGCATAAGAATTTGTTTTATGAAACGAGAACTCACTCAATGGTTTAGCCCTTCCCTGCAAAAAGACATGCCCATCGCAGTTTATGGCCAGTATGGATTTGCCCTTCTCCTGATCCCGACTGCTGCTGCCGATTATCTGGAATACGAACGATTTCAGATGATGGATGCACTTGCACCTTATATCGAAAGCGGAAAAGTAAAAGTGTTTTCTATCAACAGCATCAACAATGAAAGTTGGCTGAATGACAATATGCTGCCTGAACACAAAGCCATCCGGCACAATCAATTCAACCAATACGTTTTTGAGGAAGTAATCCCTTTTATCAAAACCAATACATCATGGGATACACCGATCATTGCAACAGGTGCAAGTTTCGGTGCCCTGCACAGCATGAATCTCTTTCTGAAAAGGCCAGACCTCATCAATGGTGTTATTGCTATGAGTGGCGTGTATGACCTTCATGCCTACACGAAAGGTTATCATGATGACCAGACCTATTTAAATTCTCCGATGAGTTATATGCCGGGGCTATACGATCCGTGGTATTTGGATAACATCAAAAAGAGCCATCACATTCACATACTTTCAGGGAGCGGCAGCTATGAAGATCCCGATGCGTCACGTGCCTTTGCAGGCGTACTTTACAATAAAGGAATTACCTACGAACTGGATATCTGGGGAAATGATATGAACCACGACTGGCCTACATGGCGTAAGATGTTACCTTATTACATTGAATCAAGATTTTAAAAAAGATTCAGAATTAAAAGTATAGTTTAGCGATAATTACGCTTTGCCACCAAAGCACACAGTTTACAAAGAAAATCCTTCGTGCTGCTTTTTGACTTTGAGACTTTGTGGCAAAAAAAATGTTCATTCGTGCATTCGTGGCCGGTAAAATTAATTCTTGTCACCAGGGCACAGTGACCCTAGATTCAGTAAAGAAAATTCTTCGTGTCACTTTGTGCCTTTGAGACTTTGTGGCAAAAAAATATTCATTCATGTATTCGTGCCCGGCTAATTCTACATGATATCTCCATCATGCAGAGGCAAAATTCTTCCAAAAATTTATTGATTCATCATTAATAATCGACCTGCCCAGCTCATTCAACACCTTTCAGATTCCATCCATCCACAACGAGCTTAAACTTTTTTGGAACATTATTTTTATCACATCTGAAAGTAATCACTCTTTCTTCACCCGGGTTCAGAGAAAAATAATTATCACTCCAGTAAGAAGGAAGTATTTCTTCATTATCGGAAGCATCCTGTAAAGAGAAATTAATAAAGAATGCCATTTGTGACGAAATATTTTTTACAACATATTCTTTCTGATCAGAAGAGAATAACTCTCTGTTACCCGGAGCCGGGGTCTTCAAACTATTCTTTGCCGCCACCCTCACTTCCCTCACAGAAATGGTTGCCTCCGGCATATCCACAAGGTTTTTGAAATCATTATTTCTCTCCATCCAGTAAGTATTTGAAGAAAGCAGATTTTTTCCACGGTAAAGACTCAGATGTACAAAATGTATTCCCTTCAGGGGTTTCAGTTGATGAGCCAAACTTTCAACGATCAAAACATCTTCCGCATTCACCGAAATATTCTTTCCGGATTTAAGAACCCGCTTTCCGTTCAAATCGAAAATTTCAATTTCAACAGAAAGATTTTTCATGTCAAAATAATTCCGGTTAACAATGGCTACTGCCGAATCATTCAGATTCAATTGAATTGTCACGGGTGCAATAGCCCGCTTCATAAAATAATATCCTGCATTAGGGCGCAGGTACCAATCATACACCTGCCAGATGACACTCGGAAAGGCGGCATTGATTTTCCAAAGCATGATACCTCCTGTTTCTTTCAACCGGCTTGAAGCGGCTTCAAAAATCCCCCGGTATCCATCTGCATTCATCAATTGCATTTTATCGCTAAAATCTTTCATACCTGTAAAATCTCCATACCGTTTCAAGGCTTCCTGGTAATACAATTCGTAATGTCCGTTTCCGCTGCAGGCATCATGGTAACCCCAGGTATTATTCAGCGGATATGGGATCGAAGGATCCGGGATCAGGTTAGGAATAATTTTTCCAAGGCTTGCATAGGGAGGCTGAGAGGGAATCCCGGTCTCATCTTTAAAAAGCCAGTCGGTTTGTTCGGCCACTTTGGTGTAATAAACATGGGGATCCTGCCATGAATAGGGACCACTGCTGTAAACACCCGGGGGTCCGTTATCCGGCCAGCTCCCTTTCCAACCTGCCGGCAACTTTGCGTATCCCGATGAACTCGGAATAAACGGACGTGTACCATCTAATGCAATCACACTATCCCGCATGGCATCGTACAAGATTTTGCGGGCATGTCCTTCATTCCCGCCGGTCCACAAGAGCAGACTCGCATGGTTGCGAATCCGGTAAATCGTACTTGTCATGTTGCGTATAAAAATATTCTCATCCAACGGCCAATCCGGCGAACCTTTGAATTCTCCCTGCGTATCTCCCGTCACCCAGAAATCATTCCACACTAGCATCCCATACCTGTCGGCCAAATCAAAAAAGACATCCGGTGGCGTCACTCCTCCACCCCAGATACGCAACAAATTCATATTTGAATTCTGACAAAGCTGTATTTCATGCGCATATCTTGCAGAATCACGGTTGAGCATCATATCGGGAACCCATGCACCTCCCGTGAGAAAAACTTTTTTCCCATTGACATAAAAATCACGGCGTGCAAAATTTCCAATAGTTGTTATAGTGGAACTGATTGTACGAATCCCGAAAACGACAGAAGTATCATCCAATACCTGATTATGCGAAACGAACCTTATTCTGGCCCGGTACAGATTAGGATAACCATGACCGTTAGGCCACCATAATTTGGGTTTTTTAACAGCCAGTTCCTTTATGGATTTAGCGTCGAGATCGACAGACTGAAATCCATTCGGAGAAATATTTATTTCTTTTGCAAACGTGAATCCCTGCCCTGCAAAATTTTCCGGTGTAATGGTGACTTCAACATTTCCCCTTTGCAATCGGGAAGAAAAATTCTGCAATTGAAACTGAAGGAAAATATCTGCGATGGTTGTATCCGGCAATTTAGGAAGTGCTGTAACAATCTTCGGTTTCTTTACCACAACTTTTCCGGAAGTTCTTAAATAAACCGGTTGCCAAATTCCCATATTTCTGTCGCGTACAGCCGGCATCCAGTCCCATCCAACCGAACAAAGCATTGTCACATTTTTGCCAATATCTCCTGTCGGGCCGCCGTTTAAAAAGAAATTGCCAAAAGCCTTTAGCTGGGGTGTATCGGGCAACCCGGGATAATCAAGCGGAAATATTTTTACAGCCAAAATATTTGTTTTTCCCGGCCGTATTGCAGAACTTACATCAAGTTCATATTCGGCAAACATTCCTGCCATCTGAGATGAATCTGCTATTTGTTTTCCATTTACCCAAACTGCTGCACGATAATTAATTCCCTTAAAAATGAGCTGAAACAACTTTCCTGCATCCGAGCCTGGTACAGCAAATTCGGTTCGATACCAGTAAGGTTTATTCCACGGATTGGTAGTTCCCGGGATGAAACTATATTTTTCCAAGTCCCATTTAATATTGAATTCATCATTGGCATCCGGAATGTGCATATTGTTCATACCCTGGTACGGGTCGGGATATACGTTGTTTGCAACCAGCCCGGTCAAAACTGTGCAGGGCACTTTCACAGGAAACCAATAATTTTTATTTTGATAACCCGAAGTAGAAATCTTCTCTCCGCCGGAGTGAACAATATAGGTGGATTGCATATCAAAATTTGTCAGCTTTTGATATTTAACGGGTTGGCATACACTAAAAACCGGAATGAGAAAAAAGAATAACAGAATAAGAAAATACATCTTTCTTGATAACATCATCGGAATTCAATTTGATTACATTGCCGAAGGTAAACTTTCAGGAAAGAATTTTTTATGAGATTTCTTCATCAAAATTATTCGTTGAAATTGGATGCACAACAAAACCGGTCATAGCCCAAGTTATCGGATTAAAATTTGATAAACATCTTACCGATACTCATTTGGGAAACCAAATCATTTCAATTCCTTTCTTCCATTTTCATATTACCTTTAAAAACAATAAACCAATTATTATGAGATTCAAACTTGCCTTTATCCTACTTATCGTTTTTAATTTTTCAACTCAGGCACAACAAACCGAAAAACCCCCGCTTCATGGAAAAAACTGGATGGCCATTACAGGCAAACCTTTGTCAGCCGAAGCAGGAGCCATGATCTTTCAGAAAGGCGGGAACGCTGTCGATGCCGCCTGTGCTATGCTGGCCGCCGGTTGTACTATGTGGGACGTGCTGAGCTGGGGCGGAGAAACACAGGCAATTATTTACAATCCCAATACAAAAAAAGTTATAGCCATTGATGCACTCGGAGTGGCACCTACCGGAGCTACACCTGAGTTTTTTAAAAACAAGGGTTACAACTTCCCTCCTGAGTACGGACCCCTGGCTGCCGTAACTCCCGGCACACCGGGCGGCCTTTGTGTAATGCTGGCAGAATACGGCAAGATGAGTTTGAAAGAAGTGTTGGAACCGGCAATGCAAATGGCCGCAGGTTATCCGATGGAAGAGCAAACTGCTACAAGTATTGAGAGAAATAAAAAACACATCAAAGAATGGCCATATTCAAAAACCATTTTCCTGACACATCTCGGACAAAAGTGGGAAGCTCCTGAAGCAGGCGAAATTTTTGTTCAAAAAGATTTGCTGGCTACACTTCAGAAAATGATCGACGCTGAACAGTCTGCGTTGAAAAAAGGAAAGAGCCGCAAAGAAGCTATCTACGCAGCTTACGACCGTTTTTACAAAGGAGACATCGCTCAGGAATTTGTGAGAGGCAGCCGCGAACAAGGCGGACTTATTACGATGGAAGATCTCGCAAAATGGAAAGTAATGATTGAAGAACCTTTGAAAACAAATTACAAAGGCATCGATGTTTACAAATTGCAACAATGGTCACAAGGACCGATGATGCTGGAAGCCCTGAACATGCTTGAAAATTTCGATTTGAAAGGAATGGGATACAATTCTTCGAGATATATCAACACTGTTGTACAGGCCATGCAGCTTGCATTTGCCGACCGCGATTTTTATTATGGCGATCCCTATTTCTCAAAAGACCAGCCAATGAAAGGATTGCTGTCAAAAGAATACGCGAAAGAAAGAGCCAAACTGATAGATCCTGAAAAGAACAATCCCAACACCGGCCCGGGAGATCCTTATCCTTATGAAGGAAAGAAAAATCCGTTTGAAAATTATTTGAAGGAAAGAGGATTTGCATTTAACGACGCCCCTATTGAAGATAATTATCTCGACATGCTGCATCGCGGTACGACTTCCATTGAAGCGGCTGACAAAGAAGGCTGGGTAGTTTCCGTTACGCCAAGCGGCGGATGGGTTCCTGCATGCATTGCAGGCCACACAGGTGTGGGCATGAGCCAACGAATGCAAAGTTTTGTTTTGGATTCATCGTACAACCCTTTTAATGTGGTAGCTCCCGGCAAAAGGCCACGAGTGACACCCACTCCATCACTTGCGATGAAAGATGGCAAGCCCTACCTTGCTTTTGGTGTGCAGGGCGGAGATACACAGGATCAGAATTTATTGCAGTGTTTTTTGAATATGGTTGAATTCGGAATGACCGTTCAGGAAGCATCCGAAGCTCCCAATGTAAATACTGATCAGCTCTGGCTTTCGCTGGGAGGAACTAAAATCGATGATCGCAAACCCAAACCAGGATTCCTGCTGGTTAACAGCAATACACCCGACTGGACGCGGAAGGAACTCAGGAAGATGGGTTATAAACTGAGTTTCAGTGAAAGAACATCCGGACCTATCAATGCCATCTATTTTGATTGGAAGCACGGTTCGCTCTGGGGAGTATCCAGCAACCACGGAGAGGATTACGGAATAGGCTGGTAAAAGAACCGGCAACTGGCTATTACATGGTCAAATTAAGGTCGCCAGAATTTCAGTTCTGATATCTCCGTTGGGAAATAACACGTGGAGATTAAAGACATCCTTATAATTTCATAAATGGTTTTATATTTTTAAATTGAGAAACCAAAGGTTTTGAAATTGAAAGACGATAAAATAAAATTTTGCAGGTTTTACGGATGGATGACCAGTTTGACAGGACTAATCATTCTGGTTTTTCTTGTATGGTTTTTTTATCACATCAAAGTGTTGCACTCACCACAAATTATTGAACGCACCACAGCCGGAGCGCTGGGAGGGTTCAGTGCAGGAATGATTATAAGTTCCGTTTTCTTTTTCAGAAACAATTTTCTGAGGGGAATTAGGGCGGCACGGGGCGGATTCGGATTTATCGCCATGGGTATTATTTTCAATTTGTGGCATCTGATGTTTTCAAACAAAGAACATGAGCCTTTGTGGGTTACCTTGCTATTGTTTCTGTTGGTGGGATATTCCATTTTTCTTCCATGGAAAATGAAGAAAACATTCGCCTCGGGTCAGATAGAAAAAAACGTGTAATCAGGCAGGGATTGGTGAGAAAATTATTTCATCCATATTATTGTTACATCAGAATATGAGAAAAACTATTTCATCGAGGGTGGTTTTTATAATTACGTAAAGGTGTTCCCGAACAAGACTGCGAGGTTTAAATACGAATAACCATAGGTGAAAGTGGGGTTTTTCAATTTAATTTTATACGATCTCCCTTCGGGGCTTGTTGTAAATTGGATTAAATGATTTTTATTCAACCTCCTTTTGGGTGGTTTATAATGCTGTATTCATTCTTTTCTATTTACGTTGAATCCCGTCGGGATTATTGCTGATTACCTCATGTCTTAGGGTGATTAGAAAAACTCTGAAGGGGCGACCTTCTGGTAAAAAAAATAATTCTCTCGCACATTCAAGCCCATCGGGGTGGCTTTTTACACAGAATTAATCCAGTTCATAAAATTCAGAAAAATATCTCATTCCTTCTTCAGTTTATATCCCACTTCATTTTTCACTTCATTGATGATAAAAAGGCTGTGGGTATTTCCAATGCTTGGGATGGTCGTCAGCTTATTCACCATAAAGTCATGGTAGTCTTCCATGTTTCTGAAAGCCGCTTTTAAAATGTAATCGTAATCGCCGCTGATGTGAAAACATTCTTTCACTTCGTCGATGGATTTGATTTGTTTTTCGAAATCAACAATGTTTTGCTGTGAATGTCTCACTAATCTCATCTGGCAGATCACCAGAAGTTCTTTGCCGAGTAACCGGCGGTCGAGTATGGCTGAATAATTTTTTATCAGCCCGCTCTTTTCCAGTTTTTTGATTCGTTCAAAAATGGCTGTCGTTGAAAGATTGAGAAGCGCCGACAATTCTTTGTTGGTGATCTTTGCGTCTTTTTGAAGTGCATTGAGAATTTTTATATCAGATACATCGAGTTCCACCTGAATAATTTTTTGTTTTTAGATCCGGAATTGTCCATAAAATTACTATTATTCTAAATAAATATCATTACAAAGATTATTATCCTATTTTTTATTCTAAAACGTGAATCATATTTTATAAATAAGAACTTTGTACAGACAATAAATCAAAAAAATATGGAAAAGTTTAATCCAGCAGATAAGATCCAGGACATGCAGTATTTCGGTGAATTTGGCGGAGTCAATCCTTCTATTTCTGACTCTTCCACCTACACTTTTTTATCGGCCAAAACGATGTTTGATACATTCGAAGGCAATGCGGACGGGTGTTATCTCTATTCAAGACATGCCACACCGAGCAATTTATATCTCGGCCAGGCATTGGCCGCAATGGAAAATACCGAAGCCGCCAATGTCACTGCATCAGGAATGGGAGCCATCACTTCTGTACTTCTTCAATTGTGCAAAAGCGGAGATGAAATCGTTTCCAGCCGCACAGTTTATGGCGGGACCTATGCTTTTATGAAAAATTTTCTGAGCAAACTCGGAATTGCAACAAAGTTTATCGATATCAATAACCTCAGAGAACTGGAAAATTCTATAACACCCAAAACCAGACTCATTTATTGTGAATCGGTCAGCAATCCGCTCCTCGAAGTGGCCAATCTTCCCGCCATTTCAAAAGTTGCACACAGGCATCATTTGAAATTAGTGGTCGACAATACTTTTTCACCGATGGTCGTTACACCTGCCAATCACGGTGCAGACGTAGTGGTTCACAGTCTCACCAAATTTATCAATGGCAGCAGTGATACAGTGGGCGGGGTTATCTGTTCATCACAGGAATTCATAAACGAATTGCGAAGTGTCAACGACGGTGCCTGCATGTTGTTAGGACCGACGATGGACAGTTTCCGTGCTTCCGGCATTCTCAAAAATCTGAGAACGCTTCACGTAAGAATAAAACAGCACAGCGTCAATGCACTTTATCTCGCAGAAAAATTTGAAAAAGACGGATTGCGTGTACTCTATCCGGGACTGAAATCACACAGAAGTCACGAAATTATTTCCGGAATAAGAAATACAGGATACGGATTCGGGGGCATGATGACACTTGATGCCGGTACCCTCGACAAAGCCAATGAACTCATGGAAATGATGCAGAAAGAAAATCTCGGATACCTGGCTGTGAGCCTCGGATTTTATAAAACACTTTTCAGTGCACCGGGTTCTTCTACTTCGAGCGAAATTCCCATCGAAGAACAAAAAGAAATGGGGCTTTCTGACGGCATGATACGTTTTTCAATCGGGCTGGATGAAGATATAGACAGGACTTACAGGAAGATGAAAATGTGTATGGAGAAAACCGGTGTTCTGAATGCGGCTCTCAGGGTAGCATGAATCCCGTAAAGAAGATGATGTTTTAATTTAATTCTATGATTCTTCTTCAAAGGCAGATAATCCCGCATTGATTAGCCGGCAAACATATTTCTCGTAGGCTACTTCCCGGAAATCGAACCAATTCTGTTTGTATTCAGAATTATGGATAAAAGCGTTGAAGCGGGCAAAGGGCCTGGGACGGCGAATCAGGTTTTCCAGTTCGGTTCTTTCGTTACCATCCGGAATCTGGTTGATAAAATTCTCCATGATCCGGAATGATTCGTATGAACTAAGTGGTTCAAAAATTATGCACCGTTTCCAGCTTTCATGTTTAATCTGGATTTTTTCTCCCGTAATATTCATCCAGTCAGTCTCTTCATAGCTTTCGGGAATTTCTTCTGTCTCCAATGTGTCCGGATTCAAATAACAGGTCAGGCGCGGGGAGCCCATCTGCAACATCTGAGAAATTTCTCGGGCAACTGATTCATACCTCTCCGGAATTTTAATTTCTTCCTCCTGCTGCTCTGTTCCGGGTACAATTCCGGCTTCCATAAAATCGAGAATCCTTTTTAAGATCCGCTTATTATCTTTAATTTCATGAAGAATAAAAAGAATCCTGTCCATCTCATTTCCGGCCATGGCAAAAATATTTATCAGGGTATAAATTTAAAGAGAGAATAATCATACTTTTCACGATCCGCAAAATTTTTTAAGTTGGGAAACCAGTAAAAGAAATTAAACTTCAAATCATACTAATCGCATAGCTTCGGCCATGTTTTCAATTGCTAAAAAATAATAACTTATGCCTGACTACAATCTTATAAAATCTGTTTGTGAGAAAAATGCCAGAATTTCTGAAAAAGTACTTGATAATTTTCTGATCTATTACGCAGAACACAAAAACAAAACAGGGACAGAATTCGATTCAAAAATCAAACCCTTCAAAAAACTAACGGCTGAATTTCCGGCCGGCTCCCAGGCCAGATTCAAATCGCAATACATTGCACATAAAATTTTTGAAAAAGACGGATTAATTCATAAGTACTTAAAACATGCTTTAGTAAAAAATCTGTCTCGTGACGAAAAAGAATTTCTGTTGCAACAATCAGAAACTCCCTGGAAATTCAGTTTCAGTATCATAAAAGATAGTCCGCATAAAGACTTCTATTTGATGGAAGATATTTTCAGGGGTGAGGATTTCCTGCTTTACTCACCGGCCATAAGTGATATTATCAGGGAAACGAAGGTTAATATCTGGTTCAATCTTATCGGATTCAATAGCCAGTGCTGGCAAAGTTATGGACATATCGCACATTACCAGAGTTTCGAACCTGATGATATTTATTTTTTCTCCACGGAACTCGAGCCTGATATCGAGACTTTTGAAGAACTGGTTCTGAACGTTGAGGAAAATCCCGTGCCCTATACCATGTTGATATCAGGAGCGGATTTACCGGTAATTATTCAGGGCGGTAAAAAAGTCATGTTCATTAAATCCTATATTGATGTTTCTTCGCTCGATGTGAATAAAATGAAAAAAGATTTTAAAATTAAACAAAAGGGTAATGTCTTAAAACTCTCATTAAATGAACCGGATCACCATGATTTCACTTATGCCTATTATGATAAAGACCTTCAGGAGATGCAACTCTGTGCAATGTCAGAAGAAGAATATGAACTGTTGTCAGATAAAATCAAAAAATACCATATACCTGTTCCTGAATTCCCCGATCTCAGAGTTAGTGCTGCAATGTACTCCATTGCCGGTGAGATTCTAAACCAAAAATTCACTTTCGATGAATATGAACATCTGTTTATAGCAGAACCTTCGCCTGAAGAAAAAGAAAACCTTTACAACCTGAATAAATTGGCAAATCTGATGATACCGGAAATTAATGCAGGTAAAAAACCGGATTACAAAAAACTGGCTGAGAAGACCGGATTGGATATGGATACAATCCGTACTTTACACCAGCACATAAATTCAATAGTAAATAAAAAATGAACGTTGGCCGGTGGGAGAACTTTTACAGAAAGAACTCCGGACCTCACCAGCCGGGTTTGTTTTAATTTTTTGGTTTATTTGATTCTCACGACAAATAAAACGATGAAACTTCTTAAAGTTGAAATTTGCAACATCCTCACCAAGTCATGAAGCATTGTCCCAAAAATAAAGCAACCAGTAATTTCCATTTTCATCTGACCTTGAATGACAAAATGTAATCAGCCACGCATCGTGAATAAAAAAGATAAAAGTATCCTTATTACTTTTATTATCAACGGATTATAACATTTCTATTCAATATGAATCTATGGATTTAATCTAAATTTGGACAAGAATGATTTAAAAACGATCCTCCTAAACTATTTCTCATGCCGTTTTATTTAGACTACTATGATGTGTCTATGGTAACCGCAGAAGACATAGGCCGGCTACACCTTGAGGATTTGAAACCGGAAATTAATTTTGGCTGCCGGATACTTACTTATTGGTTTGATAAAAAACAGGGAACGGCCTTTTGCCTCATAGAAGCACCTGACGAAATCGCCGTAAAAAAAATGCATGACAAAATGCATACCCTGCCCTCGGCCAGAATTTTAGAAATTGATCCCATTGCAATAAATACTTTTCTGACCCAAATAGAAAATCCTGTAACACTCTCTTCAGAAATGAGAATAGGCTCTGCGATTCCCGAACCGTCAAACCGGGCGCTCATGATAATTTGCTGGGAGGATTTTATATTTTTAAAATTAAGGATCGGAGAAAAAAAAGCTCTTTCTGCTTTGAGAAGTTTTGAAATTACCGTGAGGAAACTTTCTGAAGAATATTCCGGCATCGAGAAAAGAAATTTGCCTGACTGCACAGTTTATTCTTTTAATACCGTAATCCAGGCCCTGAAATGCCTGGCAATTATCCGGCAGGAACTGAATATTATCAATCAGGAAATAAGCAGTGATTTGAGATTCCGATTTGGAATCTGCCCGGAATATCCGGCAAATAAAAATCCGTGGTCTTTTGTAATGGTTCTTCAATTGGCAAACCGGTTGTGCAGAGCGTCTTCGGGAAACATTGCCATTGGCTCATCAGAAACCAGAAATCAGGTCAAAGGCCATATTCATTCAGAAACCGGCTTCGATAAAATTGTTTTCTTAAATCAGGAAAAAGAGAATTTCCTGATTAACTTAGTCGATACATTAGAATCGTGCTGGGATCAGGTAGATTTGAATGTCATAGATTTTGCACGAAAACTTGGCCTGAGCAAAAGCGGTTTATACCGCATGATTATAAAAACCTGCAAATGTTCGCCCAAAACTTTTATCAAAGAATACAGGTTAAGAAAAGCAGTTGAAGCCATTGAAAAACAAGAAGGGAACATTTCGGAAATAGCCTACCGGTGCGGATTCAATGGCCCATCTTATTTCTCAAAGTGTTTTCTTGAAAGGTTTGGTATGCTCCCTTCCTCATTTGCCATCGCTGCTGTTTAGGTGAATCAAAAATTATAATCTTTGAATCAAAATTGCCAAAGCACCTTTGGTTTCGCACTTACTTTTGAAAAAAAAATACCCATGGACAAATCCATTAAAACTTTGGATTCTTCGGCGGTAAATATGCTGAAGCAGCAAATTGGAGGCACTGTGGTTTTACCCGGAGATCCGGTTTATGAAAATTCCAGGAAAGTTTACAATGCCATGATTGACAAATATCCGGCTATCATTGTCTATTGTACAAATGCAGGAGATGTCATCAAGGCTATAAAATTTGCAAAACAAAATGAGCTTGCAATTGCAGTAAGGGGAGGTGGACACAACGGCGGCGGATTGGGGGTGTGCAATAATGGAATGGTGATCGATTTGTCCGGAATAAAATATGTAAGGGTTGATCCTGCTACAAAAAGGGTAAGAGTTGGGGGAGGAAATTTGTTACACGAAGTGGATAATGCCACTCATACATTCGGACTTGCAGTTCCGGCCGGAGTTGTTTCCACTACAGGTGTTGGCGGACTTGTATTAGGAGGCGGATTAGGGCATCTTTCCAGAAAATACGGGCTATCTGTCGATAACTTGCTTGAGGCAGATTTGGTTCTTGCCAACGGCGACTTTGTTACAGTAAATGAAAAAAATTATCCGGATTTGTTTTGGGCAATAAAAGGGGGCGGTGGAAATTTCGGGATCGTTACCTCTTTTGTATTTCAGGCCTACAATGTGGATATGGTTTACGGAGGAGTCACTTTATGGCCCATAGAACAGACTGAACAAATTATGGCATGGTACGATAAATTGATGGATGAAGCGCCTGATGAACTCGGAGGTTTTATTGCTCTTCTTGAAATCCCCGGTCCACCCTTTCCCGAAAATCTTCATCACAAAAAGTTTTGCGCCATTGTTTGGTGTTTCTCGGGAGATTTAAGAGAAGGTGAAAAAATTATTAATCGTGCAAGAGAAATGAAACCAGTTTTCGAACATGTGGGGCCTATGCCATTTCCTGCAATGCAGTCCATGTTCGACGGTTTGCTTGTTCCGGGTTTGCAATGGTATTGGAAAGCTGATTTTTTCAAAAACTTAAGTCCTGAAATTGGTTCAATTTCTAAGAAGTTCGGGAATACAATTCCTACCCCACTATCGCAAATGCATTTATATCCGATTAACGGCGCTGCCGGCCGCGTAAATAGTACAGCCACTCCCTGGATACACAGGGATGCCAAATACTCAGGGGTTTTCATTGGTGTCGACCCGGATCCTTCAAATAATGAAAAAATTACTTCCTGGTGCAAAAGCTTCTGGAACGAGTTGCACCCTTATTCTTCCGGTGGTTCTTATCTCAACTTTGAAATGAAAGATGAATCTGATGAAAAAATTCGAAACAGTTTCGGCAAAAATTATGAACGCCTTCGTAAAGTCAAAACGAAATATGATCCTGAAAACGTTTTCAGAATAAATCAAAATATCAGACCTGCCTGAAAACCAATCATCTCACAAACAGAAGGTCTGATATCAAATTTTTTTATCGTCTTTTATCCGGAAAAAGAAATTCGTACTCTGCCCTATTCTGCTCTAAGCCCATCAATAAACCTACATTTATAGTTGGGCTTTTTTTGCCAAACAAACTGAATTAATTCCATACCCTGCATTTTCAAAATAGCCATATACAGAGATCCGGAACAATATCCTGAAAATTGCAGATCAGAATGCAATTAATCACAGTACCTGACTATTTTTTCTCCCATTGAAAAATCATCAACCATCCTTGCCAGCAAATCGAGTAATTTTGACATACTGATAATTCACTCTCACATATCAATTCCGAATAAATAAATGACCAAAAAAGAAAAGGCAGATTACATCATCAAAGAATTGCAAAAACTTTATCCTCATCCTGCACTGCCTCTCGATTACAAAAGTCCCTACACTCTGCTGATAGCTGTTTTGCTCGCTGCAAGAAATACAGATGTGGGTGTGAATAAAGTAACACCTGAATTGTTCAATAGGGCAGATACCCCGAAGGACATGATAAAAATGGATGAAACGGAAATAAGAGAAATCATCCGTACCATTTTTATGTCTGCAAGAAAAGCAAAGGCCATTCATGGCCTATCGCAAATTCTGGTTGACAAATTCAATGGAGAAGTTCCGGAGAGTTTTGAAGAACTGGAAAAATTACCCGGCGTTGGGCACAAGACTGCATCTGTGGTGATGTCTCTTGCATTTGACATACCTGCTTTCCCGATAGATACGCACATTCAGCGGATGATGGTCAGGTGGGGTATTTCGGCCGGAAAAAATATTGAACAGATTGAAGAAGAAGCAAAGAACTTTTTCCCGGAAAATAAATGGAACAAACTCTATCTTCAAATAACTCTTTACGGAAGAGAATATTCTCCTGCGCGTTTCCCGAGCCTGAGCCGCGATTTTATCACTGCCAAAATCGGAAGCAAAAAAGTTTTGGAAGAATATAAACCATAACGAATTTTTTTTCACTCTTCTCATTTTTCATGCGACTATAACTTATGACCAAAAAAGAAAAAGCCCAATATGTGATGGACGAGTTGGAAAAGCTTTATCCGGCTTTCAAAATTCCTCTCGATTTTATAAGTCCCTACACATTGCTGGTAGCCGTTGTCTTATCAGCTCAGTGTACAGATGCACGGGTGAATCAGGTGACACCCATTCTTTTTGGCCTGGCCGATAATCCATTTGCCATGGCCAAACTATCGGTAGAAGAAATTCGTACAATCATTCGCCCCTGCGGATTATCACCTCAAAAATCGAAAGCCATCCACGGCTTGTCGCAAATACTTATAGACAAATTCAAAGGAAAAGTGCCCAGGAGTTTTGAAGAGCTGGAAAAACTTCCGGGAGTCGGACACAAAACCGCATCCGTTGTAATGTCGCAAGCCTTTGGTGTACCGGCATTTCCGGTGGATACACATATTCACCGGCTGATGACACGCTGGGGATTGACAAGCGGAAAAAGCGTTGAACAAACGGAAAAAGATGCCAAAGCGCTATTCCCTCGGGAAAGATGGAACAAACTGCACGTACAAATCATTTTATACGGACGCGAGTATTCACCGGCCCGCTCTCCCAGCCTGAGCCGCGATTTTATCACAGCAAAGATTGCAAGCAGAAAAGTATTGGAGGGTGGGTATAAGGAATAAAAGCGATTACAGATAAAACTGAGGGGAATGAATAAGGAAAGGGTTTATGAGAGAATATTTAGAGGGTGGTTTGCACAATTACTGTATTAAAAAAAAATTGAATTTCGTTAGACAGGTTTAGGTCACTGCAGGGTGTTTTTATAACATACAGGATAGTACCTCTTACATCTTGGTCCATACAACACAGGTCATAAAATATTTCATCGGGATTATACCCCTTACAATCCTATCCGGTATCCGGTTTGATCCATCCAGCTATTTATTATCTTTACGACATGAGGCGATTTTTGTGGCTCATATTATCACTTACGGTTTATGCCGGAATAATTGCCGGACTGGTTCATTTCATTTTGCATCCGCTAAAAACATTGGGTTTTCTAATAACTCTTTTTGCAGGAATATTTTTGATCGGGGGTGTTCTTGCAGCGGGATATGAATATTCGCCCCTACCTCAAATTTTGAGAAGAGTGTTTTCAAAACATTAACGACTGTGATTTCTGAATTACTGCGTAGCTCTACTGAATTTTGACGTAGCGCTACTGAATCTTGTATGAAAAAGGACAAAATGAAAAATCAGAAATTCGTGAATTTCTTCTCCGGAATTTTCCTATACATGCGCTATACCTGTGCTGTGCCGTACCATCTCCGCCCGGATATACGGAATGGTACGGACAAGGGGCGAAGGAAGGGCGAAGAAAACAGGGATGAAATATTTTCGGAAGAGCAGCGTTTTGAGAACAACAACACCGGTGGAAAACGAATGTTCCGAGGTGTACACCCCGATCAAAGAACCATTCCTCCTGCTTACTTTTATTTAGAAAGAATCCCGTTCTAAAATGCGCCTTATGAAGATTGTTTTTTAATTTGGTTTTGAATCGCCCCGCCGCGGCGGGTTGTTATAGCTTAGTTCTCATCCCTAAAAATGTGTTTCATATCAATTAAGAATTATGGTTTAATCTGATTCATCATTTCTTGTACAGATTCGCGAACGTTGCGGTCAATGATTTTTTCAATTGCTGCATCCATCTGAGGATGTTCGCCAAACACACGCCGTTCTGGTATTTTTATTTTTGTACCCACTTTCATCAGCGCGAGACTTTTCCAATATTCCGCCTCATTATTTAATATCACATTTCTTTTGCTTGCCGATATTTTTCCTGATTTTGTTTTCGTCATTGCGCCAGAAGCTTTATAATACATAGCCCAGAAGTATTTTTTCATGTTGACGGTAACCGGGATTTCTGCTCCTTCGTTGTGTACACCTGCATAGGCTACAGTGTTTGTGATATGAATGCTATCGCCTTCAATCTTGCTCATATATCCATCAGCCATATCGCCGGACTGATATAACAGCTTTTTACCCAAACGCGCCGGATTCTTAGCCTTTGGCCATGGAGTGCCAAAAAAGGCATTGCGCCGGAAGTTTTCGTGAAGTAATTCCATTGCTTTTACTTCAACGTCGGAAAGACAATTTTGAAGAAGTTTTTCAGAAGGCATAATGAAAATTAAGAGTTAAAAATGAAGAATGAAAAATTAACGAAATCACACACAAACCTACCCACTACCTACCCACCAAACTACCCACCAATTTTTTTAATCTTCCTTTACCTGTATTGCATTACAGACTATTTGAGTTTTCAAAACGCTTTCGGGATGTGTTTTGGCATGGTTTTTATAGTTTCGGTGAAAATCTATTTTTTTAAATAGATTTTTCATACGATCAGGCATAAAAATTCCGATAAAAGAACCAAGAATCATAATTAAGTTTATCATAATTTGTTGTTTAAAAAGTTTGTATATACTGAAATGTCGCATTTTGCCGTTATTAATTCATGGAAAAATTGTTTAAACAATACGCAGAATTGAAAAAGCAATATTTCAGTTATCGGATTGATTTTGCTAAACATTTTATTACCTTATCCTCGGCTTTAATCGCTGTATTGATTGCTCTAAAGCCTCCATCTGCGCACAACAATCTTTCTTTTTTTCTGACACTAATGTTATTGATGGGCTGTATCCTTTTTGGAGCAGCGTTTCTATACATCGTACTAATGCAACATCGCAGGATGGACAGCGATTTTTTGGCGCAAATGAGAGAAATGTTGCACGACCCGCACAAAAATTTTGAAGGTGTTTTCGCAAAATATAATAAGTGGCAGCTATTCGTTGAATCGGGGCTTTACCTGTCGTTTTTGATGGCGCTGGTATGCCTGGTAATTCACCGGGTTTATTAATTTGCGGTTTTGTTGAGTTTGCATTCATTTTTTGTTATTTAAAAAGTTTGTATATTTGTACCACAGGCGGAATGGCAGAACTTGCGTTAAGCATAAGTTGTCGCTGCCTGTTTTTATTTTTCAGGCATATCTTTGCTTATTGAATATAAATATCTTTTTAGATTAATCCTTCCATTGCTTCTTTTCTCCGCAGCTTCTGCCACATGATAATAAAAGTCTTTATTCTTATCCTTAAAATAATAGAAGCGTTGAATGTCATCTTTCCTTTTTTTATACAGTTCTGATGACCGGATGTATTCCGCTTTTTTAAGCCGTTCGTTTAATGTGGACAGTTCTTTTTTTGTGGTGTTATTAATACCGCTCAGTATGTCATCGGCGATGTGGTGATTTCCTTTTTTGCTAAAACCAATTCTTATATGTTTATCACTACCCACATAACGGGTAATACTTTTATCAAGCAGTGGCTCCATTTCATTAATGAATGATTGGCGTTTTTTGGCAACTGCACTTTTATTGGTTACCATCTCCTCCACCACTTTCTTTGCTCTGCATTTGTCAGCCTGACCCGCAAGCTGAATCTTTTGCATTACGGAGAGTGTTTGCCAAACAGCGTGCAAGTCGCCGCAACTGCCTGAGGTATATGGATGATCCGGCGGCATCACCTTCATTTCCTTTCCGGGATTGAAACGGAATATCGCAGCCTTGTTTTTACCGTCTTTACCAATTACGGTAGTTGCTTTATTGCCTCTTGTCATCGCATCTTCACTGTCACTTACATCGTATTCTCCCTTTCTGACCTGTATCACCTGGCAGCGACAGTTATAACCGTTTGGAGGTGTATATTTATCCCAGAACGGATCACTCACCGGAAGCGTTATACCTTCAAGCTCCTGATGCTCGGGCCTTACACGATCATCCATCATTGTCATGTATCTGAGATCGTAACGGTCTTTACCCTGTTCAAACTTTTGCCATTTGTCGGCCGCCTGACTACTTCTGACAGCGAAATTTCTTTCAGCTCTCAGATAATTGTCGTTGTAGGTATCATTGATCGTTTTTACATCATCAATGAATTTTGATAGCGGTTTCAGGTTGCCATCATCATCCGTGAGCAGCGCGGAGGCTTCGCGCATTTCCGCATGGGTTTTCATGCCGGAAAAGAAAAAGACATTTTTCTGCAATGCATCGCGCATTACGGCAGGCATTTCCTGTGTGATGCTGCTTTTGATGGCTTGTTGCAAAATCTTATTGGTGGAAGTGATAAGACCTTGTTGTGAATCGCCCCGATGCGGCGGATTGTTATAGCTTAGTTCTTTCACATCACAAATCCACTGTATATTATCTCTGGTTTGTTCAATGCTTACAACAAAATCCAGTTTTGATGATAGTCGATTGAGATATTCCAAAACTGATTGACTTTAAACAATAAAACTATTAACGATTCACTGCTTGCTTTACCCATGTCGCCTGCCTGTTTCGTCAGCTCGGCAATATCTTCTTTGCTTTCTTTTAATTCCTGATCGCACCCGTCCAACATTTTCTGGCCTTTCTCCACCTCTGCACTTGCTTTCAACCACGACCTACCAGGCGTAGCATTATCCAGTGTTTTCTGTAAATTTTCACGGCATCTTCCTGATCTTTTATCTCTTTTCAACCTACTTTCTGTGAGCAATTACTCCATCTATTGCCACTTTTGTATCAACAGATGAAAATTGAACCCGATCCTGAAGCTGTTGCACTGCTTTGGCAGCATCTGCCGTTTGTGGGGTAACCACTTTCATCAGCCCGGTTACCGGTCAATTAAATTCAACATCCAGTTTGTTTCTACCATTTCTTCGTTTATCTTTATGACATGAAGCGTTTATTATGGCTCATATTTACACTTGCCGTTTATGCAGGCATTTTTTTCGGAACCATTTATATTGTTCTGCATCCTATGCTTGTACTCAATTTTCTCTTTGTTGCTTTTTTCACTATATTTTTTATCACCGGTATTTTTGCAACTACATTGGATGATGTACGAATGCCTGATTTTCTCAGAAAGATTCTTTATAAAAAACATTAATTGTTTCCGTAAATCCTGGATGCGAGTTCATAAAGCACTTCTTTCAGATTATTCTTGAACCGTTCGCCCCCAGCTTTTCTCAGATATAATTGTTCCTTCACCAACCTGCACCAGTCATCATCGCTTAATTCGTCAGAATTTATATAATATTCTTTTCGCAGCAACGCATTCCATTTACTTGCCGCCTGCGGATCGTTACCGCTTTGATCATCTAATAATTCCCAGGCGTCTAAAGTTTTTTTAGGCTTGATTCTTTACGGTAAGCAGGTCTTTGAGTTTGCTGATGAGGGATACATAGATACCGCCATCCTACTCCATCATAGGCCGTGGTGGTGAAAAGATAGAAATAGGCAAGGTGGATCACGCAGCCGCCATCCCGTTTGAAACCATGATAACACGCGCCAATGATGAAATGAGTAAAAGAATACTCGGCGGCGCCGGACTTACCGATGAAAAAAGTTTCGTGGGCAGTTCCGAAATTCAGTACCGGCTGGCAAAAGACCGTTTTGAATCGGATAAACTCTTTTTCAAGTATGTTTTCAACACGCAGATTAAACCGCGTTTAATAGCTCTTTCACCGGTGTATAAATCATTGGAAAATCATTACTTTGAATGGGATAATACCGAAAGCCTGGGAATGAAGGAAATCATTGATGCGGTCAATGTCCTGGGTAATCGTTTTGACATAGACCCGGAGTATGTGGAACGAATCACAGGCATTCCCATCCTCGGTATTAAACAAACACAACCTGTTTTACCTGCCGGGGGTCAGGACGCAAAAAAACAGTAGAGGCGTACCGCCGCACGCCCCTTAAAGGCAGTGCGCCTCATCGCAGAATAACAGCTCTGCTCCGGCATCTGGAAACCTTTTACGACAATGTATGCAATCATAATCATGCCTTGCCAGAGGCTGCCGTGGATATGGGTGCCTGGCAAAAGGTTTTTGAACAAATACTTCGCGAGACCTGGGAAGGCAAAATAAAGCCTGGTGAACTCTCAGATGCACACATAGCCCAGACTTATGAAGAACTGAATAAGGGGATGCAGCAAGGATGGGGCGGTACTGCAGAAAATGAACTACCCGATCAGAGTGTACTTCGTATGCAGCAAAACCTGTACAAGTTTTCGGCTGCCAAAGACGCATCCATGCAACTTGAAATCAACCAACAGCTTTATGACAAAAATGGCAATTTGTTACCGTTTGATGAATTCAAAACAAAGTTGGACAGTCTGGGCATAAAGTACAACAAAACTTGGCTGCAAACCGAATACCGCACGGCAAAGCAAAGCGGACAAACTGCCCAGTTCTGGCAGGACATCCAGGCTAATAAGGCCTTATATCCCAACCTGAAATACAAAACTCAGGAAGATGACCGTGTAAGGGATGAACATCAAACCTTAAACAACATTGTCAAACCGGTTGATGATGAATTCTGGAACAATTATTATCCGCCAAATGGATGGAATTGTAGGTGTTTTACCGTCCAAACTGCCGAAGATGCCACCACCGATGAAAACATGCCTAAAATCACCGACAAAGATGTACGACCTGAATTTAGAATGAATGTGGGCAAAACAGGCCAGGTATTTAACGAAGATAGCAAATCAGGTCATCGCTTCTTTGCCCTGGCCAAAGAAAGCCCCGATTGGAGAAAACGTTTTGAACTCAGTAAATTGGAAGGAGGCTTTAATACTGTAAAAACGCCGAAAGGAAATAAGGTAAGGGTGAGTATTTATGCAGATGAAAAAGACTTGAACAAAAACCTCAAAAACGCAATAATAATAGCAGACCAATTAGATTTTGCCGTTAAAATAAGGCCACATCTTGATGGTGAAATAATACGCAATGTACCGAATCCGGAGTACCTGATTAACGGCAAAATTGCCGACAGGAAAAGCCCGGAAGGAATGAAACAATACAATCTTTTAAGAAAAAGTCAAAAACAAGGTTGTGAAATCGTAGTGTTTGATATGGGAAACTGGCCCCGGGAAGAAAGCCTTTACATCAAGAAATTAAAAAATAGTTTGAAAGATGAAGGCCATTATCCGGTAATCAAAGAAATAATTATCATTTCAAAAGATGGGAAAGCAAAGCATTGGACACGGGAGGACTTTGTAAAATAAGAATGCAGCCCGAAAGCTGCATAATGAATCGTTCTTGTAAACTGTATTGCTACAGGCGCGAACTATCAACACAAATATAAAACAATTTTTAATAATTGAAAACACTAATCGTCTCTTTTATCAATTTCATCTTTCAGCTTTTGGATGAAATTGGTATTGAGCGTGCCCAGTTCCACGGTTTGATGAAGCAGGTTAAGGGTCTTTTGTATAGCCTCACTGTTGGCATGGTGTTTTTTCATCACAAACCGCACAATCATATCATCACATAAATTAAATACCAATATGCAAAACAGAAACGAAATCAAAAAAACCAGCCGGACGGTAACCTCAGAAAAGGTGATATACAAAAACATTAAGTTACCTGCCGGAAGTAGGTATCGGATAATAAAGAAGATGTATTTTTTCGTACCCGCGTTAATGCTTACAGCTTTGGGTGTCTTTGCCGCTATGTACCTCTCGTACCTGAATGCGGCTATTGACCCTACAAAGGTGCCAATAGCTCCTACCAGGGTCGCGATAATCATACTCATCTGGATGGTTTTAACAGCATGGGCTTATGATATAAGACACATTATTAACGCCAGGCAAAACAAAAAAGTATAATGCCCGATAACTTTCCCATGCCCGATTTTAACGCTATGGCCGCCCAATTGCTCAACAATCTGGCGCCGGAAATAGCTACGGAAGCACAGGCATTTTTCAAAGGCAGTTTTGACAAAGAAGGCTTCACCGATTCCGGCTTCATGGCATGGCCCAAAAGAAAAGGCCAGGAACTACACAAAATTCTATTCAAAAGCCATGCGCTTAAAGACAGCATCCGCATCAAATCGCAAACGCCGGATAGAAGTTGAATGGGGCCACGGATGTACCATACGCACGAGTACACAATGAAGGTTTCCGGGCGGGCCACCTTTCCATGCCACCGGCACCCAGCCATCCCTGCTGTTTGAAGCCGTCAAGAAAGATACTCAATCCCTCTTCGGAAAGAATTTTAGGTGCAATGGCAATGGCCGACATGATGGTCTTTTGTGCCTGGTGAAGCGGATAAGTTTCTTGATTCATTTGATAAAAGTTGTATATTTATAACTCAATTGAGCGGCTCGCGGGTCGCACTTCCTGATGCAGTTTTAACGACAGTTAAGACTGTTTTAGGTTATAGACCTTACCATTAGGATAAATAACCACAATTTCATCAGCTTTCTTATTTTTATTTTTAAGAACCCGGATATAATCATTTTCCAATATTTTAAGATCAATATTTTCATTCATCAATATAACCAGTCCGTTTGCCTGAATATTTATTTTTGAAATCATTTTACCCAATTTATCATAGCTATAGGTTCCCTGATAACGTGTCACGTCCCAATATCCCTGGAGATTGTGCAGATCGGACATTTTTTTGCGAATGATACATTTTGATAATAGTATTGATAACGAACATCTTCAATATTTTTAAATTCCGGCATCAAAAAAAACATTTCTTAAAATTCGTTTGCGAAAATATCTGCTGCCCTTTATCTTCTTTGTCTTTCAGCCTTATTATTACCCTGAATGTTCATACCACTTTCGTTGTGAATCGCTCCGCCGCATCGGATTTCTATAGCTTAGTTTTTTTCACATCACAAGAAAAGACTGCAGGATAAGCCGCATCATATGGAAAATATGCAACGGCAAACGCGAATGAATTTTGGGCCAAAGTCAGCACTAAGGCTGTGTTGGGGAAAGCTGATAAATACACGAAGTTTGTAAAAGCTACCATCAAAAAATACAAACTATGATTTCTGAAAAGGTTTATGAAAGGTTAAAAAAAAGGGGGGACAAGTTTAAAGGATTGACTATAGAGGAAGTGTCTGCAATGGTGGATCGCGGGAAAAAGCTAGTAGAAAACCATGGTGAAGAAGAGCTGCCCTGGAAATTTAGTGAAGAGGAACTGAAAGTTGCAGGGGCATTTTTTAATTATCGCACAGCCTCAAATGACAGTAATTACGAATGAAGCAGGTGAGAGTAATGGTAGGGGATGACGATTTGAAGGTAGAAATCAAAAGATTTATGGCTCATGGGTTTGGTACGGACTCGCATTTGCCATGATGAAATAAAGAAAAAATACAAATTAGACAGATCTCGATTTTTCAAATTGTTCAAAATAGCAGAATTAGAATTTGCACATTCACAGCAGCGGCTAAGGAAGAAATAGTAAAGAAGCAGTTGGCCTCTGAAATGACCGAGGGTCTGAGGTACTTAGAACGAAAGCAGAATGCCTGCTTTTTTTGCAATCAGAGATCGACAACATGGTGGCCCAGTTGCTGGGTGAAGTAGAGTTCACCTGGTTGCAGGGTTAAAGACTATTGCGATCATTCGTTGTGAATCGCCCCGCCACGGCGGGTTGTTATAGCTTAGTTCTTTCACATCCCACTGAATACATCTCTGTATGCAGATTGGTTGTGAATCGCTTTCAGAAATTGTTATAGCTTAGTTCTTTCACATCAAAGCCACGTGCATGAAGGAAAGACTTTATGTTGTGAATCGCTTTCAGAAATTGTTATAGCTTAGTTCTTTCACATCATTGTTCCGTCTGTTCCACTAACTATAAGAGTTGTGAATCGCTTTCAGAAATTGTTATAGCTTAGTTCTTTCACATCCGCGCTGTTTGCCGAAATCAAAACAACCGGGTTGTGAATCGCTTTCAGAAATTGTTATAGCTTAGTTCTTTCACATCGCGCCATGGGGCTACAAAAACAGCCGGGATGTTGTGAATCGCTTTCAGAAATTGTTATAGCTTAGTTCTTTCACATCTACCGCCATGGCGTTACGTGCACGCGATTAGTTGTGAATCGCTTTCAGAAATTGTTATAGCTTAGTTCTTTCACATCAATCACCGGTGGTAGTTACGACGACTGGTGTTGTGAATCGCTTTCAGAAATTGTTATAGCTTAGTTCTTTCACATCAAACTTACGTCAACGAGGAAACAATCAACTGTTGTGAATCGCTTTCAGAAATTGTTATAGCTTAGTTCTTTCACATCACTTTGCAATTCAGAGTTATACCGCTTCTGGTTGTGAATCGCTTTCAGAAATTGTTATAGCTTAGTTCTTTCACATCTGAAGATGAAAAAGGGATCATTAAAACACTGTTGTGAATCGCTTTCAGAAATTGTTATAGCTTAGTTCTTTCACATCTCATCCAAGATCATTCAAAAGGGTGGATAAGTTGTGAATCGCTTTCAGAAATTGTTATAGCTTAGTTCTTTCACATCTTCCGGGCTCCATGGTCGGTGGCGGGTATTGTTGTGAATCGCTTTCAGAAATTGTTATAGCTTAGTTCTTTCACATCAATCAATTGGTTAAGTGTATTCCGTGCCTCGTTGTGAATCGCTTTCAGAAATTGTTATAGCTTAGTTCTTTCACATCAGTACACCTTATCTGTTGCTTTCAAAGATCGTTGTGAATCGCTTTCAGAAATTGTTATAGCTTAGTTCTTTCACATCAAATGTGCTGGCCGATGAAAACGGAGAGATGTTGTGAATCGCTTTCAGAAATTGTTATAGCTTAGTTCTTTCACATCGGGCACATTCTGGAGGAACGCAAAGAGGTTGTTGTGAATCGCTTTCAGAAATTGTTATAGCTTAGTTCTTTCACATCACACGGCGAACCCGCCCACGCGCCCCGGCTGTTGTGAATCGCTTTCAGAAATTGTTATAGCTTAGTTCTTTCACATCATCTAAGAAATAGTTCCAAATATGTTTTCGTTGTGAATCGCTTTCAGAAATTGTTATAGCTTAGTTCTTTCACATCCTTCTCGTTTCTGTAGTCCGTAAAGAATTGTTGTGAATCGCTTTCAGAAATTGTTATAGCTTAGTTCTTTCACATCCTTTACTTTGATACATCCATCCAAGCCGTTGTTGTGAATCGCTTTCAGAAATTGTTATAGCTTAGTTCTTTCACATCTGTGTCATAGCAATGCTTTTTCACGCTGTTGTTGTGAATCGCTTTCAGAAATTGTTATAGCTTAGTTCTTTCACATCCTTTGGCCATGCGGCTGTAAATGCTGTTATGTTGTGAATCGCTTTCAGAAATTGTTATAGCTTAGTTCTTTCACATCCGTCAACCCTGTCAATCCTGCAACACTGCCGTTGTGAATCGCTTTCAGAAATTGTTATAGCTTAGTTCTTTCACATCTCAGAGCCGAGTTGAAGTCATCAATGATACGTTGTGAATCGCTTTCAGAAATTGTTATAGCTTAGTTCTTTCACATCGGCGGCGGCGACATTCAGTTTATATACTGTGTTGTGAATCGCTTTCAGAAATTGTTATAGCTTAGTTCTTTCACATCTAAATATGTTACACATGACGGCGGGAAATAGTTGTGAATCGCTTTCAGAAATTGTTATAGCTTAGTTCTTTCACATCATAAGAGAGCGGAAGATAAACAGATAGAAGGTTGTGAATCGCTTTCAGAAATTGTTATAGCTTAGTTCTTTCACATCATTACCATTGTACAAAGTATCGCAGCAATCGTTGTGAATCGCTTTCAGAAATTGTTATAGCTTAGTTCTTTCACATCAGGCTTGCACCATGCTCTTATATGATTCCTGTTGTGAATCGCTTTCAGAAATTGTTATAGCTTAGTTCTTTCACATCGATTGCATATTTATCTTACGCCAGCTTTGTGTTGTGAATCGCTTTCAGAAATTGTTATAGCTTAGTTCTTTCACATCAAGATATTTCACCGATGCAATTAGCGGCACGTTGTGAATCGCTTTCAGAAATTGTTATAGCTTAGTTCTTTCACATCATCTGGATGATCTGAAATTGAAGCCAAAAGGTTGTGAATCGCTTTCAGAAATTGTTATAGCTTAGTTCTTTCACATCTCTGGCAATGGCTGAACAGTGGGGTGCTGGTTGTGAATCGCTTTCAGAAATTGTTATAGCTTAGTTCTTTCACATCTTTGGCGTCCAGTATTCGGCACATTCTAAGGTTGTGAATCGCTTTCAGAAATTGTTATAGCTTAGTTCTTTCACATCTAAGAGTGTTTACAAAAGATTATGACAATGGTTGTGAATCGCTTTCAGAAATTGTTATAGCTTAGTTCTTTCACATCTTATATGTTTCAGAATCTTCAACACGTTTTGTTGTGAATCGCTTTCAGAAATTGTTATAGCTTAGTTCTTTCACATCGGATAAATCTCCGGTCATACTTTCATAACGTTGTGAATCGCTTTCAGAAATTGTTATAGCTTAGTTCTTTCACATCTCTGCACAATGGAGGCAGATTGACGGATTCGTTGTGAATCGCTTTCAGAAATTGTTATAGCTTAGTTCTTTCACATCCTTTAACTGAAAATTGCTTTACAGGATTTTGTTGTGAATCGCTTTCAGAAATTGTTATAGCTTAGTTCTTTCACATCCATTTACCGGCTGATTACAATTCTGCAAATGTTGTGAATCGCTTTCAGAAATTGTTATAGCTTAGTTCTTTCACATCTTGCAAATTGAAGGATCAAACCTTGAAGGTGTTGTGAATCGCTTTCAGAAATTGTTATAGCTTAGTTCTTTCACATCTTCACCAACTGAGCCACTGAGCGTCATTTCGTTGTGAATCGCTTTCAGAAATTGTTATAGCTTAGTTCTTTCACATCAAATAATAGTGATGGCCTGGATTGCAAGTGTTGTGAATCGCTTTCAGAAATTGTTATAGCTTAGTTCTTTCACATCTAAAACCCCACGGCGTCTCCATGTGCATTCGTTGTGAATCGCTTTCAGAAATTGTTATAGCTTAGTTCTTTCACATCTTTTTATTAGATAATATTAAAATTAAAGGTGTTGTGAATCGCTTTCAGAAATTGTTATAGCTTAGTTCTTTCACATCCAACGGAACCTTATATGAAAGTGTTGAGGGGTTGTGAATCGCTTTCAGAAATTGTTATAGCTTAGTTCTTTCACATCCTATTGAGCAATTATTCTATTCAGCATTTGGTTGTGAATCGCTTTCAGAAATTGTTATAGCTTAGTTCTTTCACATCTCAGGATTATTAGCGAATCGAATTTTTTATGTTGTGAATCGCTTTCAGAAATTGTTATAGCTTAGTTCTTTCACATCGCCAAGCCCGTGTTATGGGCAGTTGCGGTTGTTGTGAATCGCTTTCAGAAATTGTTATAGCTTAGTTCTTTCACATCCCCGTGATTTTGGCAGCACAAAAGTTGATGTTGTGAATCGCTTTCAGAAATTGTTATAGCTTAGTTCTTTCACATCTTTATTAAAGTTCTAACTCTAATTCCGGTTGTTGTGAATCGCTTTCAGAAATTGTTATAGCTTAGTTCTTTCACATCACGACTGGCTACAACGCAATACAGCAAAGAGTTTAAGCTATTTCTTACAAATAAAAAAACAGGGCACAAAAGTCCCTGTTTTTTTATTTTAAAACCGGTTTTTATTTCAGAATAGAGTCAATTGCGCTGGCGGCGGCTCATGTTCTGTATGGGTCCGGCCATTAAAAATTTCCATATTACCAAACTGTTTATCCGTAATGGCAAATATCCCGATCCGACCTTCTGGAGGCAGGATGGCCTTCACCCGGTCAATATGTACATCTGCATTCTCACGGCTGCTGCAATGCCTCAGGTACAGGCTGAACTGAAAAAGCATAAAACCGTCGTCAAGCATCTGCTTGCGAAACCGGGTGTAAATTTTCCGCTCATTTTCAGTTACCATCGGCAGGTCGTACATTACCATTACCCACATAATTCTATAGGCATTTAACCGTGAATACATAAAAAAACAGGATGAGGCGGTGAAGCCTTTTTCAGATAAACGAAGGATATAGTATTTTTCGTGTATTTCCTTCAAAACATTTGGCCAGGCTGGCCGTGGTACGCTGCACAGCTACCATAAGCGGACTCTTTTGTCCGCCTATTTTCACATCAACAGCCGTCAGAGAAAGTAATTGTTCTTTCATTTTGGATGTCATATCAAGAAATCTACCGTTCATGCTGACAATGTTGCAAACAATTTTGTCGACAAACGGGCGATAGGGTTCCATGATATCATCTGCAAGACAATAGGCATTGTATTGATTCCGGTGAAATATTCCAAGGGTTGGTAAAAGTCCTGATGCAACCAGGCTACGCGCCACTGTGGCTCTCAGTATCGCATATCCGTAATTGAGCAGGTTGTTGGGAGGATCTCCATCGCGGCTTCGCGAAAATTTCAGAAAATCCGGAAAAAGATTTTTCCAATAATAAACCGCCGCCTGGGCTTCATGATTTGTATTATCTCCGCTGCGGACATCTTTGGCAAGTGTCAATAGCAGTTTGTGTTCCACTCTCTGATCCCTGAGCAAGGCGGCCTGATTAGTTATTTTGGCTTCCACTGTTTGTTGCCAAAGTTGTTTCTTAAGCGGAATCGGAGCTTCGATCTGGGCTTTGAATTTCTGGCTTTGGAGAGTGTGTCCGTCGAGATTTAAAAAAAGTCCGATAGGATGATGCGTTTCATCACAGGTAATGATGGCTACATTATTTTGCAAAAGTCTTGTCAGGGTTGGCTGGGTTACCGTGATTTGCAAATTATCGAGAATCAAAACGCCGATATCTTCAATAGGAACCTGTTTATCTTCTTCATCCTTCAGTGAAACCAGCAATTGCTGATTTTTCGTTTTCAGATAAGCCGGGTTCCCAAAATAAAGTGTACGCTTGATCATGGGAAATTGTTTTACAATGATATAACGGATGAAATGCCCGGTTAGTATCGGTTTCCTATTGCTCTTTCTTGTATTTATTTATTCTTTCTAACTCTTCGATATCAGCTTTATCTTTCGATCTCCCCGTATGAATTTTGGAAAGTATCAGATCGCTGTAATGGATCACCGGTATCTGTTTATCTTCCAGGTTAAAGTAATTTGTTTTTTTGATCGCATCCTCAAATGCGACTCGGCTAATGGCCGTTACAAAATCTATTCTCCGGGGCGGC
The DNA here is from genome assembly GCA_017307735.1 of Chitinophagaceae bacterium. GTDB lineage: Bacteria > Bacteroidota > Bacteroidia > Chitinophagales > Chitinophagaceae > Ginsengibacter. Next base: position 34,137 of record JAFKGR010000008.1, on the reverse strand, counting down.
TCTCCAATATAGAATACGGGAACAGCCCTTTCTAAATCCATGTTTTTTAATTGTGCTAAATCATCGTCTGCAATTCCGAATTCGGCCAATGCTGCCACGAGCCTGATTTTATTGTCGTTGCCCAATTGCAGCCAAATGTCCATGTCGCCAGTGCTTCGTTCGTATCCATAATGAATAACCGCATAACCACCGATCAGCATAAAATTTACTTTATGCTTTATCAGGATCAGTAACATTTGTTTGTGTTCCGGTACAAATACATTCATATCACTTTCTGAATTTTATTTTTTTGTCCATCGGTTTTTTCAATTCATCCTCATAAATTTTTTGTATTCGCTCCGTTACGTTTTTTAAATGTTCTTCAGGTGACAGATACGCCATAGCCCTGGCATTTTCTTCGTCTGCCTCTTCAAAGGAGGAAAAGGCTTTCAGGTTACTCTTTTTGTACGCAACTTCAGGTTCTGAAACGGTACTATCCAACTGATTTGTTTGGCTAATTACTTCTTTTTTTGCTGGCGAGATATTGCCTAATCTGTCCACCTGGAGCTTGATGCAAAAAGATTTTATCTGTTCGCCAGAGAATGCCCTTTCATTTTTTGAACCCTGAGAGCCAACACCAATCTCGTTTTGAATAGGATAATTTATCCCATTTTTCTTTTGCTTTTCCTTGTTTAAGTTGAAAAGAACATCTGCGATATTTGCCGGAATAAAATTTGCCATTGAACCGCTACCGTCTGTGAATTTATACATCCTTTTTAATTGCTCTTTACTAAGATTGTTAAAGTCAATTGAATTGATACTTTCATTTTCTTCTTCGGTAGGCACATATACTAAATCATTTGGTGAAAGATGAAATAGTAATTTCTCACCTTTTTCATTTGTTTCCGGAACCGGACTCAAACCTTGTTTTTGCCTTTCAATTACTTCATTTAAAGGTATGGTTGCAAAACTTCTTACCCCTTTTTCATTTTCGTAAATGGCAAAAAAGAGGTTGGTGCCTTTAGCCGCTTCAACAAATTTTGATTTTTTATTTCTAGTTTGCCCTACTGAAAATTTATTCCCGATAGTTTCGTAAATGCGAACTTTGAAAATAGGTTGATGAAATTTATTGCCATTTAAGGGATTGATATTATTGTTCATATCCTCAATTCCTTCAGGAGAAAATGCTGATTCAGGATTGTTGCCTTTTGAATACAAATGATTTAAAAGGATTTTTTGTATTCCTGTATCGGTAATTGACTCCTCTATAATTTTTTTTGTAAAGGAAGTGCCTAATGGTTTTCGTGTTGCAGATTGTGGTTCAAACACATTTACTTTTTTCAGATCTTTTAGATTCTCATCTTTCAAAGCGTTTTCAATATCAATCTTATTTTTGGAAAAGTATTTATAGACTGCTTCTCTTTGTTGCTTATCTACAATAATTTGAACATCCTTCAATTCATCAACCTTTTTTAAAGCATTTTTAAGTGTCATTTCTTTTACTTCGCTAAGTAAATACACTTTTCCAGAAACTGTATCCTTGTGCATTGGCTTGCGAATAGCCCAATTTCTATCTTTAGATTTTTGTTTACTTTCCTTGTATGTTAGTCCTCCAAATTTTGTTTTATTAATCACGCGCAAATTCTGTTTAAAGCTCACTACAATCCTTTCTAATGCATCACGGGTTTCCTGAGTAATGGTTGCCCAAGGTTTCAGAAAATCTTTCGGTACTTCTTTGGTTATTTTTTCTCCTCCTCTCACCCATGCCCCTGCTTCGTTCTTTTTCATTTTTGAAATTTCTACCACTTCCATTCGCTTCAGTTTCTTAGCCAATCCGCGTTGCAAGTGAAATTTTTGCGATTTTGCATTTTCATTGTTCAGGTACTGTACATGCTCACGGGTAGCACAAGCAATAACCAATGCGTCTAAGGCATGGTGGCGGTGGTCAATTCTTTTTTTGCTGAAACCTTTTGAGAGCTCCAATGGAACGGTAGGTAAATATTTTTGATGCCTTTCATTCCATGCGGTAAAATCATTTGTTTTCGTTAATTGGTTCATTCGCTCGAAACGAGGCAGAATCAGGTCATTCCATACATCATCCAATCCCCAATCCTGCCGGAGTGTCGCAGTAATTTTTCCATTGCAGGGAATCAGGTTTTTTGAATTAACACCATCATCTTCTTTATCTTCACGAACAATGTTTGAAAGCAAATTAGAAATAAACTTGCTGATATATCTTGTGTCGTTCATCTGGCGATCTATCATTTTATCGGGAATTTCGGTTAGAAGCAGTTTATTTCGTTTAGAGCGATTTTTACCGTAATGCTCCTCAACAAATTTTTTGTATCTCTCTTCCGATAGAATTTCTACTGTACCGCCAAAGCCTGTTTCTACTTTTTCTCCGTGGTGGTTTTTAATAAACTCAAAACCAAGTTGATTATCTTTTAGTGTATTTACTGCACTTTCGCAGATTACTTTGTTGCTCATGCTGTCATCAAAATATCGGCTTTGCGGAATGATGTGCTCTATTTGATATGCCTCTGTAAACAACTTATTCAGGGGAATGATATTTCCGGTATAGGGTGAACAGTATTTTTGTTCTAACCAAAGTTTGTAGCGTGTAAGCTCAGTTTTAGATGGTTGTGCTGTAGAGCCAATCTTCAACATAGCTTCGTCTTCTTCTTTTTGTTGCTTTTCACTTTCACTATATTCTTTGTTTTTAACAGAACTTAAAATGCCTTCTTCATATATTTTTAAAATTTCCTGCTGGCTTGGCGAGTAGGGACGAACATTTTCTATACTGCTGTCGTTCTTAAATTCTGCTAACAACGCCTTAATGCGCAAGTTGGTGTTTTCATTATTGGAAACCTGATCGGTAATAGCTTTTCGGTCATCAGCAGAATTCTTCATTTCTCGTCCAAGCTCGATGTGTATTTCATTAAAGTAATTTTCTATTCCATTACCGTATTGCTTCCATATTTCTTTTACCACTCGTAAAGTTTCGGTTACAATCTGCTCCACGATTGGATTTCGCAAAGAATGTTGTTTAAAATCTTTCAGGTATTTCTCTAAATCAGAAACGGTGTTCCATTTGCCGCTTAATGCAGCTTCGGAGTGACGGTCGTACACAATGTATTGGGCTAACCATAGAGGCAAGCCTTGAAAGTCTTCATTTTTATCTAATTTCCCTTTTTTTACTTTTTCTCTCACTCTGTCTTTAATACTTTCATCGAATTCGGCAGTTTGTAGATTTTTAATTCGTGATTGTGTTTTCGTGTCAATAATTTCCCATTTCCAATATTTTCCTATTCGCATCAGGGGCAATAATTTCTTTATTGCTTTTTCGGAGAAAGAACCATATTCGCTCTTGAAGGGAGGGAATTTCTTAAAGTTTTCTACAAATGGTGCCCTATTTAATTGATGCTTGTCAGCAAAAGATTTTAATGCTTTTTCAAACTCTTTTGGGTCTGAAACTGAATAAATGATATGCCAAATTTGCTGCTCAATCTCTTTAGTAAGAAAATCGCCAGGAACACCGGTTACTTTTTCTAATCTTCTTTTTATTTCATAGCCCGTTTCATTGCAGGGGTATTTTTTTGATTCATCTTTCTCTGTATTGAAAACATAATTCCAGCGATACTTAGCTATTTCTGCCTTTAGTTCTTTGGGCTTTAACTTTTTCGGTTCCAGGATATGTTTGAGGATATCTTCATGATTTACTTCTTTCTTTGACATAAGAAACGCAAAAAGATCTTCCCAATCAGCTATTTCATTTAGAAACGATGATGTCATATCGGCATCATCTTCTTTGCGATAAATTTTCAGATTATTCATCCATTGCCACACCCTAAATTCCTGATACAAGGGGTGCGATTTCGGTATAGCTTTCAGGTATTCTTTTACTTCAATTTCTTTTCCATCCTTATCTTTTGCTTTATATTTCCTGAACTCTAAAGAACAATTTGCGATAGATGATTTCTGGCTTTTTAATGGTCGTTGATAAAATAAAATATCCTCAACAAACAGATGAACAAAATCTCTCTTGCTCAACGTAAGTTGATGTACTTCATTATTGCGGTAAAGTTCACGAACGCAGCCATTAAATAAACCGTTTGTAAACAATTCCGGTTGTAATTCTATTTGTTTTTGGAGTATGGCGGTTAATTCCTCTTTGTAGAAACTACGGTCAATTGTTCTTACCAATTTGCCTCGTATTTTTTGATTCGGTTTTTGAAGAATTGTATCATAAATGTATTCACCCACAGTTTTGCCTGTGTTTTGGATAGTTATTTGTGTTTTTGCTTTAATCTTTCCATATAATTTATCTTGATCCTCTTTTTTCAATAAATCAATTTCTTCAAAGGTTGGGAGGGGAGTTATTTTTCTTTTTTCCTTTCCTTCTTTATCACTCTTTTTATCTTTCGTTATTTTGATATTACCCGCTTCGTCTAACTCTTCAGTAATTAACCACTCTTTTTCTGTATTCAGCCAATTAGGCGCGGTTACGAACGGAGCACTGTATGTCCATCCGTTACTTAAAGTCATTTTATACCATATCTTCTTGTCATTCTTCTTATCCTTTTCTCCTTTTTCAATGCTAACTATTTTGAGCACTTCAACATATTCTCTTATACTATTCGTTGTTTCCCCTTCTTCTCCCCGCAACTGATAATATCCTCTCTTTTGATTAAAGTGGAGTATTACCCAAGCCAACTCTTCTTTGGTCAATTTATCTTTGAGCGCTTTCTTTCGCAGATAATATATTGTCCAGTCATAAGGAACTTTGATATCTTCTCCTTTTCTATTTTTTCTATTGAGCAATTCAGGTTGTGTTTTTCTGAAATCATCTAACATTTCATTAAAGGCACTTTTAAAAATGAATTCAAATTCATTTTTCTTTTTGAGTTCATTCCACGCAGGTTTATATGCGAGCTTTGGCTCTGTTTCATTAATAAATTGCCCCAAATGTTTTTCAAAATCAATTTGAGAAGAATAATGCTCTGGCAGAAACCCAAGTATATTCAATACACGATGCAAACGCTCTCTGCGCAACAGATAGCGTTCTAATAAACGCCTCATGCTCCTTAGCCTCGTCCGTTCTGCTGTTTGCGAAACAGAATTTCCTTTGTCAAAATCTCCAAGAATATCCTGCCCCATCGGAATTATCCTGCTTCCCATTCCCAGAATTTTTCCTTGCTTATTCTCAAAATCCTGTTCTACCAATGCCCACCCGATGGAATTCGTACCGAGGTCCAGTCCCAAAATCTTTTTTGTCATTTCAGTAATATTTAAAATTTTTATCTACTTTTACTATTCAATTTCTTAAAGCGATTCACAATAAGGATTATTCCGTTGTGAAAACATTTTGGATTGCCTCTTGTCCATATAATCAGGAGGTTTTTTTATTTCGATCGCTGTCCAACTTCTTCAGTAAGCACAATCACTGCTCATAAAAATGCTTTCAGAACTTTTCAATTTACACACACCTCAAACAAATGAAACAAAGTAAGCAATCAGAATGACGGATTTAAAAGTACGAAATCTGATAATAAGTTTTACCGTTAAAACACCCTTTTTTATATCAATCAATTCCCGCAATGACTGAAGTTTACCCAATAAATTCTCAGGTCGAAAATGTTTTAGTCTGGGAGTAATTTGAAATATTTCAGGAGAACTACAAAAATGCAGGAACGAAGAAAAATAAATTCTTCTGAAATCTATCCATCTACCTTCTCATAACAGAATCTGGAAACGAAATCTCTTTTCCACTGTATAAAAATTATCTTGCCAGGTTCCGCTTCTCCTGAGTTTTCCTCCACCCCGCTCACTTCTTCAACCCCATCGACTCAGTAATCGTACCTATGCGATCACGGAGATGTTTGAGTTTGACATCAAATTCAGAGGCATCTTTCAAATCGGTGTTCACACTGAAATAAAATTTGATCTTGGGTTCGGTGCCGCTCGGACGCGCAGAAATTTTGTCGCCGTTTTCAAGAATAAATTGCAGCACGTTGCTCTTTGGAAAATCAAGCGGGGTAACCTTTCCGGTCAGTATATCTTTTGATTGAAGGATGTCGTAATCCAGCAGGCGCACCACTTTGCTTCCGGCAATTTCTTTTGGCGGATTGTTGCGGTATCCCTGCATCATTTCTGCAATTTCCTTAGCTCCGTTCATTCCCTTGCGTGTGATGGAGAGAAGCTCTTCGTAATAGAACCCGTATTTCTGATAAATGTCGATCAGCTTTTCAAAGAGTGTCCTTCCCTTATCTTTTTCAACGGCTGCCATTTCGCAAATGATGGAAACAGCGCTGATTGAATCTTTGTCGCGCACCTTATCACCTATCATCAAACCAAAACTTTCTTCACCGCCAATCACATAATGTTCACTTTTTTCTTTAGCCCGGATCAGCGAAGCAATCCACTTGAAACCTGTCAACGTATTGTAGCAAGTCACGCCGTTTTGTGCAGCAATTCTATCCACTAAATCTGTAGTTACAATCGTTTTCACCACCATATCATTCGGACGTGCAACTCCTCTTTCTTTTCTCGACTCAATCATGTAGGTGAATGCAAGCAACAAAGTCTGGTTCCCGTTCATCAATACCCATTCTCCATGATTGTCTTTCACACCCACGCCCACACGGTCTGCATCAGGATCGGTGCCGAGTAAAATATCTGCATCCAGTTCTCTCGCATGTTTCAGGCCGATGCTCATGGTTTCTTTTTCTTCGGGATTGGGATAAACAACGGTGGGGAAATTCCCGTCGGTTTCTGATTGTTCTTTCACAATATTCACATTGGTAAAGCCATAATTCCTCAACGACTTCGGAACGAGTTTAATACCCGTACCGTGGATTGGCGTATAAACTATTTTCAGATTGCGCTGTCTCTCGCAGATATCGGGGTTGATGCTCAGGCCCTTTACCATTTCAAGATATCTCTGATCCATTTCCGTACCGATAATCATAATATTTTCTTCATGCCCGCTCCACTTTACATCATCGATATTTTTAATTTTTTCAACTTCGGCAATTACATTTTTATCGTGTGGCGGCACCAGTTGGCCACCATCATCCCAATAAGCTTTGTACCCGTTGTATTCCTTCGGATTGTGCGACGCTGTCAACACCACACCCCCCTGACAACCAAGTGTACGTATGCTGAAACTCAGTTCAGGCGTGGGTCTGCACGATTCAAACAGATAAACGATAATGCCGTTGGCAGCAAAAATATTTGCGACAATCTGTGCAAATTCCTGGCTGTTGTTGCGCACATCAAATGCAATGGCCACCTTCACGCTCTTAAAATTTTGTTTCAGATAATTGGCATATCCCTGCGTGGCTTTGCCGATGGTATATTTGTTCATGCGGTTGGTGCCAATGCCCATAATACCACGCAAACCGCCGGTTCCAAATTCAAGGTCTTTATAAAAGGCATCTTCCAGGCCTGCCGGATCTTCCTGCTGCATTCTTCTGATTTCATTTTTGGATTCTTCATCATAATTCCCCTGCAACCATTCTTTAATGTTGTTTTCTGTTTTTATATCCATTTTCTGACAATTTTAATTTGAAGGTATTCAATTTCTTATTTCGTAATCCTGATTTATCCTTTCTCCTACATTTGCATTATGTACCCACGTGCAAGCCTTTTGCTGCTTTGTGTATTTACTGTTATTTTCTGTAAAAATACCAAAGGACAGAATTCTTTTTCTGAAAAGAGCTTCAAAAGTTTTCGATTTACTCCTACATCCTTGGATTCAGCGGTCAATACTACCACTATCAACCGCAGCAGGGAAAAATGGCTGATTGGCACTAACGTGGTGGCCTATGCGGGAACTCTCACTGCATTAAGCGTGATGTGGTATGCAAATTACCCGAGAAGCGGCTTCCATTTTTTCAATGACGACAATGAGTGGATGCAGGTTGACAAAGCAGGACACATGTACAGCGCCTATCTCATCAGCCATGCGAGCAGCGAAATGTGGCGCTGGGCGGGTGCTTCGCGAAAAACAAGAATCTGGGTCGGCGGGCTGAGCGGGCTGGCTTACCAATCCATTATTGAAGTACTCGATGGCTTCTCTGCGGAATACGGATTCAGCCCGGGAGATTATACGGCCAATATCCTGGGATCGGCTGCTTTCATTTCTCAGGAACTTTTATGGGATGAGCAAAGAATCAAAATCAAATTTTCGACCTACGCAAAAAGGTACAAAGATCCCGGTTTGGAACAGCGCGCCAACAAGATTTATGGTGAGTCGCTAGCCGAAAGATTTTTAAAAGATTACAACATGCAGAATTACTGGCTGAGTGCCAATATCCAATCGCTTTTCCATTCAAAAACGTGGCCAGCCTGGCTGAATATTGCTGTGGGTTATGGTGCCGATGGCATGTTTGGCGCAAACGGCAATACGGCAACCGATAAGACGGGTAATATCATTTTTGACCGGCAGGATATAAAACGTTTCAGGCAATGGTACCTAAGCCCTGACCTTGCATTTACCAAAATAAAAACCAGGAAAAAAGGGATTAAAGTTTTGCTGTTTGTGCTCGACTCATTCAAGTTTCCTGCACCGGCGCTCGAGTTCAGCAACGGAAAATTCAAAGGGCACTGGTTGTATTTTTAATCTGCAATTACAACTGCTGATTTTAGTTGATATTGGAATGGCAATGATTTTTAATTCGCCATTGTCTCCGGATCTGGAGCATCAATGGCAATATGCGATTGGAGAAGGGTAATGGTGAACTATTGTTTTTGAAGTAGTTCTTGCAGGTTTACAAATCCCTTTTGCATACCAGGCAAACCCACCATAGATTAAAACCTAAAGCTTTATTGGGTACGAAACACTGACAATGAAACCGAATGTGAAACGAAACATTTGGGAATAATGACTTTTTGCCGGCAGAAGAGAGAGGATATGCACCCCTGAAAGACCTCCGGTTTTCCGGCGCTTCGAGGTACTGCTCAGAATGTCGTAATGAATGGCAATGGCAGAACAAAAGTTCCGACAGAAAATCATATATTGCTACGTTACCACCAATGCGTGTGCGTTGGTTGTCATTTTAATATTACACGAACAACAACAAATGAAACCTGAAACAAATAAATTATGACATACCCTTTCATTGCGATCGGACTAATCTCAGCTTTTATTGTTTATGTGCTCTACCTTTTGATCATCAAAAAAGACATGAAGAAACTTAAATCTGTTTTATACCCGGGATTATTTTTATCGTAATCCGGGTTGTTATTTATTATTTTTTACTGAAATAATATCATCAAAACCCGTGGACAAATCAGAACTACTTACGGACAAGCCGGAAGCCGGGATTATTCAGAAACCGATTAGATGGAAAGATAGGTCGGATTGGAGGGAAAAGCCCAATTCAGGAAAAGCCAAAGAGCCAGGATGAAATAACAGAACGAAGCAGTTCAATTCCCCGGTGAGCAAACAGAAATAACGACGTACTTTTAATGGTAAATTTGGTAATGGTTCCGGCAGACTGGCATTCTGATTTTATGCCTGCATATTGAGTGGCTGTAAACCGCCGTGCTGTGGTGATACAGAATGTCCGTTCTGAAATAAATTAAATAATGAAACCAGCCGGATAAAAACAGACATAGCATTAAAAAGTTAAACCTTTTATAATCAGGAAAGTATGAAAGAGGTAAAAGAAAATAAAATCCAACAATTTTTCTGGCCCGAACTGCCGGCCATTGCAGAGTGGGAGGAAACTTTCAATTTGGTTCATCAATGGATCCAGATTGTTGGCAAAATCCGGCTTTATTATATGCCGTGGATCAATCACTGCTGGCAAACAACACTCTATGTTTCAACCTGTGGCCTTACCACTTCATTAATTCCTCATCCGTCAAAAGGCGGATTCGAAATTGAATTTAATTTCATAGATCATCTGCTGGAAATAAAAACGGTTGGTGGCCAAAATATTTCCTTTGATCTGAAACAATTGTCCATTGCAGATTTTTATCACAAAACAATGGAAACGCTTGCGGAGATGGGGATTAAACCCGTCATTCATTTAAAACCGAATGAGATTCCCGGCCCCGTTTTGCCTTTCCCGAAGAATACAAACCAAGTAGCTTATGACCAAAAAAATGTACATCTTTTTTGGCGATCCCTTGTAAATGTTCACAGGGTTTTCACCCGGTTCCGCGCAGGATTTTCAGGCAAAGCAAGCCCGGTTCATTTTTACTGGGGTTCATTTGATCTTGCTGTAACACGTTTTTCCGGGCGCCCGGCACCCAAACATCCGGGTGGCGCCCCTAATTGTCCGGACTGGGTAATGGAAGAAGCCTACAACAGTGAACTGTCAAGTGCCGGATTCTGGCCCGGTGCCGGATTAGGAGAACCCGCTTTCTATTCGTACGGATATTCTGAACCCGATGGATTTCAGACTTTCAACATTGAACCGAAAGAGGCTTATTATCACAATGGATTCCGTGAATTTATTCTTCCATACAAAGCAGTGCAAAGTGCCGCAAACCCTGACCAAACACTGATTGATTTTCTCCAATCCACTTATGAAGCCGCATCTGTTTGTGGCAACTGGGATAAAGATTCACTTGAAATGAACAATGAATATCCACCGGTAACTTAAATTATTTCTTAAAACACAACTCAGATAAAATTATGATTAAACGCGAGGACAACGGAACAAAAGGAAGATTTGTTATTTATGACAACAACGAGTTTGCAGGAGAAATGATATTTACCTGGGCAGGGAATAATAAATTTATCATTGAACATACCGAGGTTGAAGAAAAATTTAATGGAAAAGGCTATGGCAGGCAACTGGTAATGGCCGCTGTGGAATTCGCCCGCGAAAGCAATTTAAAAATTATTCCGCTTTGCCCGTATGCCAAAAGCCGTTTTGATAAAGATGAAACCATAAAAGATGTGCTTTTTTAAATCCGGCAGGCCAACGTCAGGAAGATTGAAAAAAGAGATTCATTAATAACGAAATACTTAGTGCATGGAAAAAAGTCAACCAAGCGGACAATTCGAAAGATATCAGATTTGACCATTCATCTGAGATAAAAATAGCCATAGGAACAAAAGCAACAGCAATAAAAAAACAAGACAAACAAACATTCAAAACCAAATACCATGGCACAAATTAATCCTTACATCAACTTCAACGGAAATGCCGAAGAAGCATTCAACTTCTACAAATCTGCTTTTGGCGGAGAATTTACAAGAGTGGTTCGCTTTAAAGACCTTCCCAATCCCGAATTCCCACTCGCAAAAAATGAAGAAGACAAAATCATGCACATTGCTTTACCTATCGGCAAAAATGTTTTGATGGGTAATGATGTTCCCGAATTCATGGGAAAGGTAAATGAGCAGGAAAACAGAAGTAAAATATCGGTAAGCGTTAGAAGCAAAGAAGAGGCGGACAACCTGTATCATCGGTTGTCGGCAGGCGGTAAAGTGGAGATGCCTATCGGAGACAGTCCATGGGGTAGTTATTTTGCTATGTTCCGCGACAAATACGGAATTGAATGGATGATAGATTACGACAAAAACGATCGGGATAAATAGAAATCAAATCAATTTTCTTCCAGAACAGCGCCTGTAATTTCGCCGTTTTCCGTTTCCACCACAATCTTTTCCGACAGAGCCGTGGCAACAGACAAACCAGTGAAATCGGGTGAAACGGGAAACCGTTTGTGGCTTCGTTCAACTAAAACCATCGTTTGAACGGCGGATGGATAGTAACTGAGAAACGGGCGCAGGGCATACAACATAGTTCTTCCCGAATTGGACACATCATCAACCACAATAACCACTTTTTCATCAAAAACAACCGGTGTTTTTTCAGTTACAATGGACGCCTCCACCGGATTCTTTTTGTTAATGGCAATTTGAATAATTCTGATTTCACCGTTAAAAATAGCTTTGAGAAATCCGGCAAGTATATTCGCAATAATAACTCCGTTATCCTGAATGCCTGCAAGAATGATTTCTTTTTCTCCGAAATTCCGTTCCACAATTTCATAGGCTATTCTCTGGATTTTGCGCAGAGCGGTTTCGCGGGTCATAATGGTTACCATCTGAAAAATTATTTGTTCAAAAGTAACAACCTCTTTGGCAATCTCCTGAATTTAGCTTGTATATTTACAAGCTCACAAAAAAATACAATCAATCGCAGCATCAATGAGCGCTTCTGATTCCTTCACAAGAAAAGCCTGGGGAAGACTGAAAAAAAATAAAGGAGCTGTATCTGGTCTCATCGTTATTGTCCTGTCCGTTTTCATAGCCATCTTCGCATACTTCCTGGGAAATGATCACACACCCAATGCCGATCGTCAGATTGTGGAAATTGAAGCGCGGAAGCCGGGATTCACTCAAACTTTTTTGCGCGTACCTAAACCACGCCAGCCCGAACAGCGGGGATTTTTTCACAGACTATTGTTTGGTCAGGAAGACCCTTTTTCATTGGTTCCGATCAACTCATACAAAGTGGAAGGCGACAGCGTGATTATAGAAAAATATATCGACGTGGGCATCCAGGAACGCCAGGCTTACCTGCTAAAACAACTCCCTGAAAAATATATTGATTCAAAAACCTTTTGGCTGGGCACAGATAATTTCGGAAGGGATATTCTGAGCCGGTTGATTGTGGGTGTACGTGTAAGCCTGTCCGTTGGATTGGTCACCGTGATCATCTCTTTATTGATCGGCATTTCTCTCGGCATGATTTCCGGTTATTACGGAGGCAGAACTGATTCCACTATCATGTGGTTTATCAATGTGGTGTGGAGTATGCCAACACTGCTGCTGGTTTTCGGATTGACCCTTACCCTTGGCAAAGGCTTCTGGCAGATATTTCTGGCCGTAGGCCTCACCATGTGGGTGAGCCTGGCGCGCGTGGTGCGGAGTCAGGTACTGGCAATTTCCGATCTGGAATATGTACAGGCAGCAAAAGCTCTGGGATTAAAAAATATACGCATCATGGTAAGGCATATCTTACCTAATGTTTTAGGTCCGGTGATGGTGATTGCCGCGGCCAACTTTGCAAGTGCTATTATTATTGAAGCCGGTTTAAGTTTTCTCGGAATCGGCATTCAGCCGCCCACACCAAGCTGGGGATTGATGTTGAAAGAGAATTACAATTTCATCATTACCCACAATCCTGCATTGGCGCTGGCTCCGGGCATTGCCATTATGATTCTCGTACTCGCTTTCAATTTATTGGGAAACGGATTGAGAGATGCATTGGATGTGAGGGGATGAGAGGAGGAGTTTCGGGTTTCAGGTTTCAAGTTCCGGGTTTGTTTCATGTCTCAGAGAAGCGCTATTCTAATTATTTAGTTTCATTGTCTCTCACGAAGTGAGGACGATGAAATTATTTAAAATTAATATCCTCAAGTTCCGCTAATTAATATTTTGATGTAATCAAAAGATAATTTTCTTTGACACCCAGGTTTCCTATATTTACCTTCTTTAACCTTAGTAGAAATTTTATCTAAATGATTCAACCTTATTACCTTATTTTAAATCAGGCAAAATCAAAATAAGGTAATAAGGTAGATGTAACATAAACTCACTTTTCTACTAAGGTTTTAAACCTTCCGGCACATCAAAATATTAATTCAAGATTCCAACCGCCGAGGAGGCGGCATTTTGCAAGCAAAAATTAGCATTCAAAAACAAAATCCCTGGCAGGGCGACATTTCAATTGTTTAGTTTCATTGTCTCTCACGACGTGAAGACGATGAAACGTTTTTAAAATTAATGACTCGAAATTCTATCTATCCTTTTATTCCAATAATTCACAATGCTCTCCCGATCCTGGTCATTCTCCGGAATCTCAGGTACAAAAACATCGCTGAGAAAGTAAGTCCCGTGATAAACCCGATCCAAATCCCCGATGCTCCCATCTTCAAATGAAATGTCAGATAATATCCGAGTGGCAATCCAACAATCCAATAGGCAATCAAAATAAAAACTGTTGGTACTTTTACATCCTTGATTCCCCTCAACAATCCCGCTGTTACAGTTTGCGAGCTGTCTGATATCTGAAACAACCCGCCGAATAATAAAAGGGTGGCTGCAAGTGTAACCACAGAAATATTATCATTAAAAATAAATGGCAGATGACTTCTGAAAAGGATAAACATCAATGCACAAAAACTTCCATACGCCCACGCCATGTACAATGTACTTTTACCAATCCCATCTATTTCTTTCCTGTCCATTCTTCCAAATGCATTGCTGACACGGATAGAACCTGCCTGCGACAACCCCAGGCTGATGATAAAAGTGAATGACGCCATACTCAGTGCAATCTGATGAGCAGCCAATGAAATCGCTCCCAATGTACCAACCAGAATACTTGACACGGCAAATGCACCGGCCTCCATTCCAATTTGCAATGCAGAGGGCACCCCGATTCCCAACAATTCCCTAATTGTACCCCACCTCAAAACCCACACTCTTTTTCCAATAATAATATATCGCTTAAACAACGGATGAAACCACACAACCAACGCCAGCACTACAAACAAAATAGTCCTTGTGATAAATGTACCCAAACCGGCTCCGTACAATTCCATCCTTGGAAAGCCCCAATGTCCGAATATAAAAAGCCAGTTCAGAAAAGCATTTAAAGGAATAGCACAGAGAGAAAGTACCATAGCAGTTTTCGTGTATTCAAGCCCGTCAGTAAACTGTTTTAATGCCAAAAACAAAATCATCGGAATAATCCCCCACCCCATGATGCTCATATATGGCACAGCAAGTGCAGCTACTTCCGGATACTGATTCAAATGCATCAAAATACCTTTCCCGAGTTCAAGCAATAACGCAATCAATATCGCAGTGATGGCACACAGCCAAAATCCGTTAAACAAATAATGACTCACCTGTTTGCTGTCTCTTCTGCCATGCGACATACTCACCATTTGAGAAACAGAAATGGTAATCCCGATCCCGAAAACAAAAGGAATATTGATCACACTCATCACGAGCGCTGAGGCGGCAAGCTGCTTATAACTGACAGACCCGACCATCGCGCTATCCACCAATGCCAGTGAAATCTGGGATATCTCACCGATGATGATCGGATAAGCAAGTGATAAGGTTTTCTTTGCCTGTAAACGAAGCATGCTAAACCCGGTTAAAAAAATGAAAGATCAGGTTAATGGCCACCCACCAGGGTATCGAGCACTACTCTTTGATTTGCTTTTTCGAGTTTTGCTTTTCTTTTGAAAAATCCACGAAGTAAAAAGTTGTGCTGAAGCGCTTCCAGATCTTCATCCAGCTTCTTGCTTGCCGATTGAAGGTTGGTAAGCGTTTCCTGAATTTTGCCGGCCGCTTCTTTATTATTCAGGAGCAGACCCGCCGGGCTTTCTTTGCTTTCCAATCCGCTTTGTAACGTTTTGCCCGTTGTATTCAGGGTATTGATCAGTTCCTGTGAAGAATCAGAAACCGATTTGAGACGTTGTGTTATCTGGCGGAGATTGCTGAATACTGTGGTGTCTGTTACAAGATCATTGGCCAGCGTTCCCGGCTGCTTCAGCTTTTCCGTATATTCCCTGGCAACCACACTCAACTGATCAATGTTATCGGCAGAATTATTCAGTCGTTTTGTTAGTTCTTTGATCTGATCCGAAATGGTTT
The DNA here is from genome assembly GCA_017307735.1 of Chitinophagaceae bacterium. Taxonomy (GTDB): domain Bacteria; phylum Bacteroidota; class Bacteroidia; order Chitinophagales; family Chitinophagaceae; genus Ginsengibacter. The sequence goes on along the minus strand of JAFKGR010000008.1, from coordinate 18,515 downwards.
CATCAGTCAAAAGCTGGCCCAGTGTGCCTTTCCCGCCGGCAAGCTGCCCGGTAATGGTTTTCAGATCGGAAGTTATCGCATACACATTGTCGTTATTTTTTGACAATGTTTTCATCAGTTGATCCGGCGAAACAATGGTATCTGTCCGCAGAATATCTTCTGTTTTGATAATGGGAGCCTGTTCGGTACCGCCATAAATTTCGATAATCTTGTTTCCGATAAGCCCGTCTGATGAAAGCTTGGCACGGGCATCATTGTGAATAAATTTGACAGCAGTTTTTTCAATATTCATTTTCACTTCTACTGTTCCTCCCGGCACAATCTTAATGGTACGCACGGTTCCGACTTTCACACCGGTGTACCAGACATTGTTCCCTTCCAGCAATCCATTGACATTGGTGAAATAAGATTTCACCACAATGGAATCAATAAAAGTTTTGCGTTGGGAGCCGAGAGTCAATATCATCAGCACAAAAATGGCTACGCCTAACAGGGTGAAAATGCCAACAACAACTGCTCTGCTTCCGCCTGAAGATCTCATATTAGTCTATAAAATTATATTCATAAAATTGTTTAAGCCTTTGGTCTTCCGCCCCAAAAACTTCAGCAAAAGTACCTTGTTTAATAAATTCACCCTGATACAACATCGCCACACGATCTCCGGTAGTTTTTGCACAGGTCATGTCATGGGTAATAATTATAGAAGTAGTACTGAATTTTTGTCTTACATGGTTGATCAGGCTGTTGATTTCAATACTGGTTATCGGATCCAGACCACTTGTCGGTTCATCATAGAGCATCAGCTTGGGATGCATGATGAGTGTACGTGCAATTCCGATTCTTTTGCGCTGGCCGCCCGACAATTCAGAAGGCATTTGATTGAGTGTATGCAACAGGCCCACATCATCCAAAACCGATTCCACTTCCTGGCGCATTTCCCTTCTTGTCATATTCCGCATATTGTGAATCAGCGGAAACTCCAGATTTTCCTTCACCGTCATACTGTCGTACAAAGCACTGTTCTGAAATGAAAAACCAATCTGCAATCTCAATTGCATCAAATCCTCTTTTTTCAATTGGGGCACTTCATATCCAAACACCTTGACCGTTCCTTTATCAGGCTGAAGTAATCCTGAAATGATTTTTATCAGTACAGACTTTCCCGATCCGGATCTTCCCAATACCACAAAATTTTCTTTGTTATATACATCCAGATTTACCCCGGACAGCACCTTCAAATCGCCGAATGATTTATGCAGATCCCTTATTTCAATGATCTTGTCGTGTTCGCCTATGTTATGACTCAGATCAATCATTACCTTAAAGCATTGGTTAGTTGAACCAGAAGAATTTCTTCCACAAAAATTAAAAACATACTCAGCACAACGGCTGTATTGGCGGCTTTGCCCACACCTTCCGTTCCGTTCTTCGCATAAAATCCCTGATAGCATCCCACAATTCCGATGGTGAAACCATAAATAATACTTTTTGTCAATGAGGACATAATATCCAGAAATGAAATTTCATTGAATGCCTTATTAAAAAACGTGGTAAAGCTCGTCATCTCATTCATGTGTACATTGAGAAAAGCGCCCATCATTCCGACAAAACCGGTATAGCACATCAGCATCGGCAGCATCAGTGTAGAAGCTACCACACGGGAAACCACCAAAAACTTAAACGGATTGATGGCCGACACTTCCATGGCATCAATTTGTTCCGTTACCCTCATGGAACCCAATTCAGCGCCCATATTGGATCCCACCTTTCCGGCACAGATCAGCGCTGTCACCAAAGGAGCCAAAGCCCTGATAATAGCAATGGCCACCAGCGAAGGGAGCCACGACTGGGCGCCAAATTCAGCGAGCGAGGGCCTGGATTGCTTGGTAAAAACCAATCCTGTAATAAAGCCGGTCAATGTGATGAGAAAAAGAGATTTGTACCCGACCTGGTAACATTGCCTGATAATTTCTTTAAACTCATAGGGCGGCGTAAATACTTCCCGGAAAAAGCGAAGGACAAAGCGCAGGGCAGAATGAATTCCCAGAAAAAATCCATCAATCTTTTTGCTTATTAAAGGTTTCTCAGACGTGTTTACTTCCATCGTATTGTGCCGCGGGTGCGAAAATATCTAAAAACTGAAAGTGGCAAAGATCGATTGAAGATTTTAAAAAACCATATCTTTTTGAAAAAGGGGGGTGGTGGGGCGACAGTTTGAGATTTAGAAACAAATTAATTCTATGGATAATCCAATAAGATTAAACATAGCTGAAGATTATATCAATCAAAATTCAGGTTGGGCGTAAATATATTTTCTGCTACCCTTTTCTATAACCCAGTAAACCTTTTCTATTTCAATTCCGGATTCCTTTTTTAAAAATAGTCCTTCTCCCCATTGAACAAAATCAAAATTTTTCGCCTCTCACTGCCCCGTCGCAAAATTTATAAACTGCATACACTATATTTGGCATTCATCACTTAGCAAAAATGTTTAATCTGATTTTATTTGGACCTCCGGGAAGCGGCAAGGGAACTCAATCTGAAAAGCTGATCGCAAAATACCATCTCAAACACTTATCCACCGGCGATATTCTGAGAAGTGAAATAGCCAAAAAATCAAAGCTCGGTTTGGAAGCCAAAAAATTGATGGATAAAGGCGAACTCGTCCCCGACGAAGTGGTCATCGGAATGATTAATGATGCACTCGAAAACAATAAATCGGCCAAAGGATTTTTGTTTGACGGTTTTCCACGTACCGAAGTGCAGGCTGCCGAACTGGACAAACTGCTCGCCGGAAAAAAAAGCTCTATCGCACTGGTGCTCGCCATGAATGTAAGCGAAAAGGAATTGATCAAACGGCTGTTGAAACGCGGTGAAGCAAGCGGGCGTTCGGATGATGCCAATGAAGAGGTCATCAAAGCCCGCATCGGTGAATACCACAAAAAAACCCAGTCCGTGCTCAAACATTACCAAAAAGAAAAGAAGGTAGCCGAGATTGAAGGCGAAGGAAGCATTGATGAAATTTTTCAACGCCTTGCAAAAGCAATTTCAAAAGTGTATAAGGAGAAATAATTTTTCGGTTCCGCATCCGGCATCAGAAAAGTTTATTCTCAATTCCACCATCCGGTAATAATTTCCTGGTTACTGCTGAGCATGATTTCTTTCTCCCCGCTGTTTTGTATTATGAGAAGATCAGAAAATCCCATTTTGTGTTTTTTATTGTTACAATACACTTCTGTTTGTGCAAATGAAAAAACAAAGACAAATTTTTGATTTGTTGTTTGCCGCAGGTCACTAACAGTTACGTGTACACCGGGAATATTTTTTGAAATCATAGCCGGTTGAAAAAGATTCGATATGATCTGAAGAGTCAAATTCAAAGATTTCCCATTTTTTGTAATGTTCTTCTTTTGCGTTGCGGACGATTTTTAAATCGTTGTCGAGCATAACGAGGTATCTGCGGTAGCCATCAAATTTTGTAAAAACAGAAGGAGATTTGTGAATGGAGGCAGCGCTGATTCTGAAATCAAAAGCGCGATCTGCATAGAATTTATTTTCGGGATAAATAAAAAGTTGGAATGTTTTACCTCCGCTCCATTGATCGGGTTGAATACTTTCATTTTTTATTAGGTCAATTTTCACACGGGAAAGGTAAAGTCAAAAAAAGAGTTTTATAATTAAAAGTTTTTTATTCAGGTTTTATTCCGGCATTATTTTTAATAAAAAGAGTTCCCTCCGGGCTTGTGTAGCGAATGAAAATTTAATGGCTTTCAACCGTACAATCCTGCTATGGCTGTATTGTCAGTCCGCATCTTATTAAAGAAAACATCCTCTGATAAAACAGTTCAGCAAAACCATTATTTACGCATTTTTGAAATCAGGATGACTAAAAGTGAAAAATTTATTCATCCCTTTTTTGATTCCCCAAATTTTAATCTTTCGTTTCGCAAGGAGTTCCGTTCTGGCTTCAATATTGTATTTCATAACACAGAAAAACACTATTTATCAAATTATAAAAATGAAAAACGAAGTGATGAATCAAATGCAGGGACAAGGAATGATGGGAGGCACCGGGTATCTTGGCGTAATCAATGTCTTGATAATTGTGATATTGGCACTCGTCATTATCTTACTCATTAAAACTATCCTGATAAAGAAATAAGCCGGGAGTTGAGACTTATAAAAATTGTAAACCGGCTCAATTATTTTTCTATTTGGTTATTATCTCGAAAATTTATGGCCTATAATAAAATTCACTTTGGTATTACATTCTAAGTGAGATTCTGTTTTTTAAAATACAAAAATTTATGTTAGCATAATTCCCGGATCAAAAAGTTCAGACTGGTAAAAGGAATTTCAGTTGTCATTTTTGTGAATTTTGGAATCGTGCACCAGCCTATTTTTCAAACTATACCGGTGAAAACATTTAAGGCCCGAAATCCTGTGTAGGGTACAAATCAGAAATTCATAAATGCCAACATTCAAATTTTACCCTTTCCTTTTTACCATCGTCAGAATCGTGGCAACTCCCACTAACGGATCATCGGTATCATCCAAAATTTCTACGTACCATTTTACTATTCCCTTCGGAATATCACTCCCCTTTGGCAAAACCTCTCCGGGCTTAGCTTCTTTCAATTCCTGGCTCCTTTTTTCTTTGCATGTGAAACGGATATGGATTTCATCGCCGGGATAAACAGGTTTTGTAAACCTCAGTTCTTCAATTCCGTAATTCAGCAATACCGGATTTTTTTCGTATCCCTCCACAAACAATCCTGCAGCCGCACTCATGATAAAATAGCCGTGTGCTACCTGCCGTTCAAACATGGTATCAGAAAAATCTGTTGTGGCAATGTGCGCATAAAAATGATCCGCGGTTAGATCGGCAAAATGATCAATATCCTCAGAAGTAATTTTTCTTTTTTCTGAAATTAACTGATCGCCGATATTCAATTCTTCAAAATATTTTTTGAATGGATGCACATCGCATTTTTTCCCTTTCGCACCGGGCGCATACACGTGAGTAACTTCTGTAAGCATCGTCGGCGAACCTTGCAATGCCACACGCTGCATGTAATGACGGATTCCGCGAAGGCCTCCCATTTCTTCTCCGCCACCTGCCCTTCCGGGACCACCATGCACCAGCATCGGCAATGGTGAACCATGACCCGTACTTTCCTTTGCACAATCACGGTTCAGGATCAGCATTCGTCCGTGATAGGCCCCTGAACCCAAAATAAAATCACGTGCAATTTTTCCATTGGTGGTTACAATCGTACTGCACAAACTCCCTTTTCCAAGATTGCTGAGCGCTATGGCATCGTCAATGGTTTTAAACGGCATAATCGTGCTAACCGGCCCGAAAGCCTCAACAGTGTGAGGTTCCGGAGAATCGAAAGGTTTTTCATTTCGCAATAACAGCGGACTGATGAATGCGCCTGTCTGATAATCTGCGCCAAGCACCTGAATGCTGTCAATCGTACCGTAAGCAATTTCGGAAGTAGCCAAAAGTTTTTTGATCTGCCTTGTCACTTCTTTTCGCTGTTCCATTCCCGCCAGTGAACCCATTCTTACTTTTTCATTGTGAGGATCGCCGATGACTGTTTTCTGAAGGCTTTTTGAAATGCTTTCCTGTGCCTCTTCCAATTTATTCTCAGGAGCAAAAATGCGTCGGATGGCTGTGCACTTTTGGCCGGCTTTCACCGTCATTTCCTTGCGGACTTCTTTCACAAAAATTTCCCATTCCGGCATATCAGGCGTAACATCATCACCCAACACAATACAGTTCAGAGAATCTGCTTCCATATTAAAAGGCACATTTTCCGACAATACTTTTGGGTTCGATTTCAACATCAATCCCGTGGTGGCAGATCCGGTAAAGGAAATGGCATCCTGTGATTGTACATGGTTGAGCATGTCGCGCGCACCTCCGCAAACCAGTTGCAGAGCGCCTTCCGGCAAAATACCTGAAGCAACAATCTCTTTAACAACAGCCTGTGTAAGATAACTTGTTATCGTGGCCGGCTTTACAACAGCAGCCATACCTGCCAGAAGGTTTACGGCAATCTTTTCCAGCATACCCCACACCGGAAAGTTGAATGCATTGATATGAATGGCCACTCCAACTTTTGGCACAAGAATGTGTTGGGCGGCAAAAGTGCCACCCTTGCTGAGCCCGATATTTTCCCCATCCATTGCGTAAATTTCATCCGGAAGTTTTCTGCGCAAAGAGGCATTCGAAAAAAGATTTCCGATTCCGCCTTCAATATCCACCCAACTGTCGGCGCGCGTGGCGCCCGTCATGTAACTGATCGTATAAAATTTTTCCTTGTTTGCCATCAGATGTATGGCCAGCGCTTTCAACATTCTTCCTCTTTCTTCAAAGGTCATTTTTCTGAGAGTCGCGCTTCCTTTCCTGCGTCCGAATTCGAGAATTTGTTCAAAGTCGAACCCATCGGTTGTGGCAGTAAATATTTTTTCACCGGTCACTGCATTGAAAAGTGGTTGGCCTTCTCCATCACCTTCCACCCATTTTCCCAAAATATAATTCTGCAATTTCATATCGATATCTTTCTGCTATGTTACGAAAAATAAGCTTACTGCGTCTGCGCTTTTCATTTCGTAACTTTCGCCCTTCAAAAAAAGTCTTATGGAAGAAGGTTATGTGAATTGCACGAGAGAAAATGATATTTCAACTATTGAATTTTATCATCCATTGAGCAATTCCATGCCAGGCACGTTGCTCAGGCAATTGACGGAAACACTTCAGAAAGAAAGTGAATCCGAAACAAAAGTTATCATAATCAAAAGTGCAGGGGAGAAAGCATTTTGTGCGGGAGCCAATTTTGGTGAACTGATGGCGGTAAACAATGAAGAACAGGGATTGGAATTTTTTTCAGGGTTTGCACATGTCATCAATGCGATGCGGCTAAACAAAAAATTGATTATCGCGAGAGTGCAGGGAAAATGTGTGGGTGGCGGTGTAGGAATTGCTTCAGCGGCGGATTACACGATAGCCACCAATGAAGCCTCCATAAAACTCAGTGAATTGGCTTTGGGCATCGGCCCGTTTGTTATTGGCCCGTCTGTGGTAAGAAAAATCGGACAGGGAGCGTACAGCGAACTCGCCATTGACGCCTCCTCATGGCGTTCTGCGCAATGGGCCGGGGAGAAAGGATTATTCAACGAAGTTTATAGTACAATTGAAGAAGTTGACAAAGCTGTGCAGCGGTTGGCAGGAACTTTATCTCAATACAACCCTGAAGCGATGACTGAAATGAAAAAGGTTTTTTGGGAAGGGACAGACAATTGGGAGCCTGTTTTAAAAGAAAGAGCAGCCATCAGCGGCAGGCTGGTGATGAGCACCTACACAAGAAATGCAATTCAGAAATTTAAGAAGAAATAAAAAACAGAAATCTTATTCACCCGATTTCATAGTTTGTTTCCGTTCAGCAGGGTAATTTAATCGAAATCACATTTTATAAACCAAAACTGCAAAAGAACCCCGATCAGTATCAGATGATGGACGTTTGCCAACGCTTAAATACATTTTGTGATTGATCGGATTCAGTTCCATCGTACGTGCACCTTTTTCCGTCTGCAGCGTTTGAACTATGTGATAAGAATCAGGTGAATCCTCGTGAATAATGGTAACCACTCCATCGCGGCCGCAGGAAGCAAAAATCAGGTTTGTTTCCGGATCATATCTTGCTCCATCTGCTCCCGATCCGATGGGCAATGATTCAATCACCTTTCCTGTCAATCCGTTTACCACCACCAGTTTATTATCATTCCGGCAGGTTGTAAATAATCTTTCATGTCTGACATCTATTGCCATTCCTGAGGCTTTACCAGATGGTGCAATTGAATATCTGGATTTTATTTTTCCCGTTTTTGTATCAATCACAACAATTTCATTCTTGTCTTCGATATTGTTGTAAATCCTTCTTTTACCATCTGACACCGCAAATTCAGGGGCGCCGCCCAAATCAATAGTTCCTGCAACTTTTAAGGTACGTGCATTGATCATTGTTGAATTGCCACTCTCCCCGTTGAAGGTAAATACCTGTCCGGAAAATCTGTCGTACAAAATACAATCCGGATCTTTGCCGGTCACCGGGATTGATGTAATTTTTTTCAAAGTTGAAAGATCGAAAACTGTAACAGAATTTCCTTTTCCATTACTGATAAATCCTTTGTTCAATTCGTCGGCAATCGCAACTCCATGCACACCTTCCAGTCCGGAAATTACGCCCACTGGTTTCTCCGTTCTTACATCAATCACATTCACTTCGTCACCATGTGAAACAAACAATCTGTGGTGAAGCGTATCGATTTGAAGATAGTCCCACCAACCGGTGCCCGGTACTTCTATTTTTTTCTCAAACTGATAATCAGAAATATTTGTTTGGGCATAAGAACAGATTGAAATGCTGGCTGCCAGCACTGACAGAAAAAGATTTTTGATCATGGTAATAACTTTTGGAAGTTTGAAGCTACTGACCAATTCTGAATTAAATTTGAAGTTGTCATCTGCTTCTTCATACAACAAAAAATCCTATCTCATTCCCTTCCTGACGGGCAGTCCGGATGTCTTGAATTGCTGGTCATGCCGAAATTCTCTGATCCCGGGAAGCAATACTTTTTTATTTAAAACAGATTTTGTTTTTCTGACCAGATACCTCCGAAAATCGAAAGTGTGGGCTGTCACTTTTTCTTCAGCAGGGTCAAAAACCATGGCTACATAGCTCAGGTGTCCATGGCCGTTAGTCATCATGCCGACATAATCCACCCAACTTGTACAGCCGGAAACAAACTGCGGATTGCTCAGCAACTCATGGTAAGGCATTTCTTTAAATCCGAGGCTTTTGTTAAGATGAATGACAGCAGTATTTGCCGTAAGGCTGAAAATATTTGCCTTTGGAAATCTTTTCCGGCACAGATTAAAGAGTTCAATCTTCATCAAACCCGCAACCCCAAGCCCAAGAAAATCATTAGACACAATCAATCCGGTATTTGCGAGATACTTTTTATTTTCCCAGACTTCAACACAGCAGAACCCCGCCCATTGCCGGTTGCCGGGAGCTATGGCAATGATGGCAAGCCCCTCTTCCATTTTTTTCCGCACATAATCATAAGGCCGGTCATCAATACCGGTTCCTCTTTTTTTTGCTGAAAAATTAATAGCATCTGTGATTTCGTTCACATATTTGAGATCATCGGGGGTAGCCACCCTGACGATAAAATTCAGAGAGTGTTTCAATCTTATAAATTGAAATGTAAAAAATTAATTTGCCTCTGCGGAAAAGGACAGAAATAATCAAAGCCCTTATTCCATCACGCTATTCACGTGCATGAATATCAAATACGGGGTCGTCGGCAAACAGGTCTAAGCGTAGTGAATTCGGGGAGAAATTCAGTGTATACATACCGGTATTTTCTTTCGGTAAATACGATAAGGATATTTTTACTTTTCATCCTTTGCTTAGAATTAATTTTGAAAGCGTATTTTTTTTCAAAACAAAGATAGTAGGATGATGAAAATAATCTGATACCGGGCAAAAATTTTTCGAAAATCATAACAAACTATTTTCGAGGTTAAAACCTGTTTAAAAAACAGATATTAAATACTTCCGAAATTTGATTTTGTTGAAAACTGTAACGTCAGGGCAGGCCTGATACTCTTAATAAAAGAATTAACGGCTTGGATTTCGATATGAAAGGGTTTTGCAGGATTCCGGTTTTTACCCGGATGAAACAACAATTGAAAAAAGATTTTTTTTGATACCGAGAGAAAATAATTTATGACGAGGGAACAGAAAAGACTGAAAGAAAATTATTCATCAAATAAAAAGTGGCTGAAATGGGGGCCTTACCTCTCTGAAAGGCAATGGAGCACGGTGAGGGAAGATTACAGCGCCAATGGCGATGCATGGAATTACACCACCCATGACATGGCGCGGTCCAAAACATACCGATGGGGTGAAGATGGCATCGGCGGAATTTCGGATGAAAAGCAGCGGATCTGTTTTGCCCTTGCACTTTGGAATGGCAAAGATCCCATTTTAAAAGAACGGCTGTTTGGATTAACACCTGCATATGGCAATCACGGTGAAGACGTAAAGGAGTTATATTATTACCTGGACAATACGCCGACCCATTCGTACATGAAATATTTGTACAAATATCCGCAGGCGGCCTTTCCCTATACCGAACTTGAAAGTGTAAATCAAAGCAGGACGAAAAAAGATGAAGAATACGAAATTTATGATACCGGGGTTTTCAATGAAGGGCGGTACTTTGATGTATTCATTGAATATGCAAAAAATAATGAGGAAGACATTTGTATCAGGGTAACTGCTTTCAACCGGTCAAAGGAAAAAGCCTCACTCATTTTGATGCCCGCAATATGGTTGCGCAATCTTTGGGCATTCGGACTTACAAAGAAAAAACCTTCAATTAGTCTGGCAAATGAAAATGACGCCTTCGGTGAAATAAAAATTTCAGATACACAAACCGGTGAGTATTCATTTTACTTCCAAAAACCGGAACGGGTATTATTTACAGAGAACGAAACAAATACACAACGGCTTTATGGAGTACCTAATTCCTCTCCCTTTGTGAAAGATTCTTTTCACGAAGCTGTTATCAAAAATGATTTTGATCTCTTTCATGAAAAGAAAAGCGGCACCAAATGTTCACCGTTATATCGTTTTGAAATCGAACCTCAACATGCTGTTGAAGTAAGGCTTCGCCTCACCAATAAAAAATTGAACGACCCGTTGGATAAAAATTTTGAAGAGGTCTTTGTCAACCGGAAAAGGGAAGCTGATGAATTTTACAACGACATTATAACCACACATGACGAAGACCTGAGAAATATCCAACGGCAGGCTTATTCAGGTATGTTGTGGAACAAACAATTTTATTACATCGATATTCCGGAATGGCTCAAAGGAGATCCCGGACAAATTCCACCTCCGCAGGAAAGATATCATGGCCGCAACAACCGCTGGCTTACCCTGAATAACGAAGACATTATTTCCATGCCCGACAAATGGGAGTATCCCTGGTACGCCGCATGGGACCTGCCTTTTCATTGCATTGCTCTGGCATCTGTGGATCCTGATTTTGCAAAGGGACAACTGATACTTTTGCTGAGAGAATGGTACATGAATCCGTACGGCCAAATCCCGGCATACGAATGGAATTTCAGCGATGTAAACCCACCGGTACAGGCATGGGCATGCCTCCAGGTATATCGGACAGAAAAAGCAAAATCCGGTGTGGGAGATACATTGTTTCTTGAAAGAATTTTTCAAAAACTGCTCATCAATTTCACCTGGTGGGTCAACCGGAAAGACCAGTTGAACAACAATGTTTTTGAAGGTGGATTTTTAGGGCTTGATAACATTGGTGTATTTGACAGAAGCAATGTACCCGGCGGTGGAATATTGGAACAGGCAGATGGCACAGCGTGGATGGGCATGTATTGTCTTGATATGATGGAAATAGCGCTGGAACTGGCTCAGACAAATAAAGCCTACGAAGATTTGGCGACTAAATTTTTTGAACACTTTACTTACATCGCCGAATCCATCAACAAAATCCGGGAAGGATTCAAAGGTTCATGGAATGAGGAAGAAGGATTTTTTTATGATGTTTTGAAAATGCCAAATGGCAGTTATATTCCTGTAAAAATCCGTTCCCTTGTTGGGCTGACCTCACTTTTTGCTGTGCACGTTATAGACAAATCTCTTTTTAAAGAATTGCCTGATTTCTATCGCAGATTAAAATGGTTTGTAAAATACCGCCAGAAGAATGACCAGTATCAGGTGATAGAAAATATTGATAAGAAAGATAAAATTTTGCTTTCACTCGCCCCGTTCAAACGCCTGAAAAAAGTTTTGTATGCTTTGCTCGATGAAAAAGAATTTTTGTCGTGCGGCGGTATCAGATCTCTTTCAAAAATTCACGAAAAGCCCTACAGGATTGATATTGCAGGTTACGAATTCGGATTGCAATATGAACCCGGAGATTCACAATCATCTCTTTTCGGAGGCAATTCTAATTGGCGCGGACCGGTGTGGATGCCGATGAATTATCTGATGGTACAATCGCTGAAAGGTTACTACCAATATTTCGGAGACGATTTCAAAGTAGAATTCCCTTCCCACTCCGGGAACCGTATAAACCTGAAGTTGGTGTCAGAAGAATTGGAAAAACGGTTGACGGGGATTTTCGCACAAGACGAGAATGGAAACAGAAAAGTCAATGGGGAAAATGAATTGTTTAATAAAGACCCGTATTTCAAAAACCTGATTTTATTTTACGAATATTTCCATGGAGATACCGGCAAGGGAATTGGAGCATCCCATCAAACGGGTTGGACAGGATGTATTGCAGAAATTATAAAAAGTTGTCATAAAGATTCTTAAAACCAAAGCTCATGAAAGATGATTTCTATTTTATGCAACGCTGTGAATTGCTCGGAAAATCAGCAGGTATAAAGGGCGAAGCGCAGGTAGGATCAGTGATCGTCAGCAATGACGAGATTGTCAGCGAAGCTGAAGAAGCGGTAAAAAGTAAAAATGATATTACCTGTCATGCCGAAATTGAAGCTATCCGCGGCGCAGTAAAAAAGCTGAAAACCACTAATCTTTCAAATTGTATTTTATTTACCACACACGAACCCTGCGTGATGTGTTCGTATGCCATACGATTTCATAAAATTAAAAAAGTAGTTTTTCTTCACGCCGTAGATTATTTGGGTGGCGCCACTTCATCGATGCCTTTACTGACATCAGACAATGTACCGTCACGCTGGGGCAAAGCACCGGAAGTTGTGCATTTGAAGAGGTAGTGGAAAATTCATTTTCGTCCTTGAACAATTTCCTCCACCTTCTTCCCAAAAAACTCCCTTTCTCGTCCTGAAGTACCTCTATAAAAATCGTAGCTTTATATTTCCCGTATTAAAAGAAGGATTTATATGTCAAATAAGTTTGATGCAGCCAGGCAAAATAAGCTGGCAGAAGATTTCAGGGCATTGCATCACAGAGATGAAATGCTGGTTTTGGTAAATGCGTGGGACAGCGCTTCAGCAAGAATGGTTCAGGAGGCAGGGCTGCCCGCAATTGCCACCACAAGTTCAGGTATTTCGTGGGCGTGTGGATTTAAAGACGGAGAACACATTCCACCCGATCTGATGATCGAGGTTGTAAGGCAAATAGCAAGTTCGGTAACTATTCCCGTGAGCGCAGATATTGAAGCCGGTTATTATGGAAATGATTTGGAACAATTTTCAAAATTTATCGAAAAGCTGATTGAAGCAGGCGCTGTTGGAATCAACCTTGAAGACAGCGATTCCAAAACGCATACTTTAGTTGATGTGGCCAAACATGTTGCCAAAGTAAAACAAGCAAAAAAAACAGGACACGATAAAGGAGTTAATTTATTTGTCAATGCAAGGACAGATGCAATCGAGTTGGCGCTGGGGGATATCAATCAAAAAATCCAGGCATGTATTGAAAGGGCCAAAGCTTATGAGGAGGCCGGCGCCGACGGGATCTTTATTCCTTTCGTTGAAGGGATGGATACCATTGCCAGATTGAAAGCAGGTGTACGTTTGCCTTTGAATATTCTGATGAATGATACACTGGATGTTGCCGGTCTGAGAAGATTAAAAATAAACAGAGTAAGTGTCGGAGGAAAGCCAATGTTGGCAACATTAAATTTAGTTGGAAAAATTGCTCAGGAGCTAAAGAGTGAAGATGACTGGCATTCTTTGTATGTAAAAGAACCCATTTATCCGACTGTGAATAATTGGTTTTGATTAATAAAACAAAACCAAAAAGGTTTAAAAAAGCTTTATTGGTTTTAAATTAAAGTGCTATGAGCAGAGGTTTCGTAAAAGAAGAGGATCAGGAAGAAATTCCGGTAATACCACCCAGAGCGGCGTTACCGGATGGAGTTCCTAATTATGTCACCCAGTCGGGTTATGAGGCGCTCCTTCAGGAAAAAACTGCACTTGAAGAAGAAAGGAGAAACCTGCCATCAGAAAATGAAGGAGAACGGAGAAGGTCGGCTTTGTTTATCGATGGCAAACTGAAACTCCTTTTGGAGCGTATTGCTTCCGCGCGGATTTTAGATACCAAAAGTCAATCACCCGATGAAGTGCGTTTTGGAGCAACGGTTGAATTCTTCAACGGCAAAAAAAATCTTTGTTATCAGATTGTGGGTGCAGACGAAGCTGATATCAAAAAAAAGAAAATCGCTTTTACCGCGCCGATTGCCCGCTCACTCATCGGAAAAAAGATCAATGAAACTGCCAACTTCAAACTGGGAAATCAGATTCAAAAATTAAAGATTTTAAAAATCAGTTATCTGTAGTAGCGATCATCTGAAAAGGTGGGTACAGAAAAAACAAAATGAAAACTATGGAAAATGAAAATCCGGCTGCATCGGAAAATAAAAATATTAAATCACACGAGCTGGATGTATCCTTCTGGAATCACTGCTGGAAAAGTGGACAAACCGGTTGGGATGTGGGCTACGCCACACAGCCGATAACGGAATACCTGGATCAATATGAAAATAAAGATGCAGCCGTACTCATTCCCGGTTGCGGCAATGCGTATGAGGCAGCATATATGCTCGACCTGGGTTTCACCAACATTACGCTTCTTGATATTTCAGATGAAGCCGTTAAAATTATCAAAGAGAAATTCAAATCAGCACCACAGGTAAAAGTTTTGTGTGAAGATTTTTTTGAACATGAAGGAAAATATGACTTAATCATTGAACAAACTTTTTTCTGCGCGCAGGTACTTGAAAGAAGAAGTGAATATGTAAAAAAAGCATCATCGATTCTCAATGAAAATGGCCGACTTGCCGGGGTCTTATTTGGTATCAGCTTCGGCCCGTCGGGCCCGCCTTTTGGTGGAAGGTTTGAAGAATACAGAATCCTCTTCTCCCCCTTCTTCCAATTAAAGACTATGGAACCCTGTTACAACAGCATCCCGCCAAGATCCGGCTCGGAATTATTTATCACTTTCATAAAAAAACAGAAACCGGATTAGATAAACTTCATATCCGTGGAAATAAATTATGAATGACGCAGAAGTTGAACAACTGAAAGAACTTTATGATCCTGAAAAACTTTTTCTGTTAGATTTTTCCGCCGAGTGGTGTGGCCCGTGCCAGACAATGATTCCGGTTTTGGATCATCTGAAAAAACGTATCCAGGAAAAATTAAATATTGTAACCATTGATGTGGACAGATATCCCCAGGCAGCAATGGTCTTTAAAATAATGAGCTTACCTACTTTTATACTTTACAAAAAAGGAGAAGAACTCTGGAGGAGAGGTGGTTTGTTAACTGTAAGAGAATTTGAAGAAGCTATCAGCAGGGTAAAGTCAGAAGAAATAAAAGAATAAAAAAAATTACCAGGTTAATAACGGATAGGATTACATGCCATATTTACCTTTTCACGTATTTTTTTGAAAGATTAAAAATCGAATTCCATTTTGCGGAGAAACAATAAAATACATTTGCACACGAAACATTAAAACAAAAAATAAAACAATGTCACTAAAAGATTCTCTTATTGCAGAGATTGAACAGGAAAGCAAAAACACAAAAAAAATGATGGAGCGTGTGCCCGAAGATAAATTCGACTGGCAACCACATGTCAAATCCATGACCGTTAAAGCCCTTGCAAGCCACATTGCCACATTATCAGGAATGGCGGGTTTTGTGGTAAAATCAGATTATCTCGACTTTAAGGAGGGAAAATTAAAACGGCCGGAAATAAACAGCAAGGCTGACCTGATCAAGGCAGTTGAAGAAAGTACCCGGGAAACCATTGATGCACTCAAATCAGCAAATGACGAGGACCTGAACAAAAGCTGGGTGATGCGAATGGGAGATTACGTAATCCTCAACGCGCCCAAATCCGCTGCCATCCGCACGATGTGCCTGAATCACCTGTATCATCACAGGGCACAATTGGGAGTTTATCTCCGTTTGCTGGATATTCCCATTCCGGGAATGTACGGCCCAAGCGCAGATGACAGAGCATAGCCATTGAAATTTAAATTTGAATAAAGGAGCGGAGCAATTCTGCTCCTTTGGTTTATTCGTTCAACTCATTTTCCTTGATCTATCCCTTCGCTTAGCTTGTCGGCCACTTACCCGTTTTTTAATTTTACAGATATCCACCGAAATCATAATTTCTTCAAACATCTTTGAATCATCTCCACGGATTCATCAATCGTTTCTTTTTTTGACCTGAATGATAAGGCTGCGATGCGAATGACAAATTGATTGTGTAACACTGTTGAACTGAAATATACATCTCCATCTCTGTGAATCTCAACCATGAGTTGCTTGTTCTTTTCTTCCGCATCTTTTTTAAAAGGATATCTGAAATAGCTGATGGACAAATCAGGCTCAGGCCCAAGTTCAAAGCCGAGTGCAGCCATTTTGATTCTGAAATATTTTACAAGCCAGAGTTTTTCTTCCAGACAAGCGCGGAATGGTTCTACACCATGAATCTGAAGAGGCAACCACAACCGAAGCCCTCTGAAATGGCGTGTCAGTTCCAAAGAAAGATTGGCGGGGCTTTTTATCATTTCGTCACCTGCTGCATCCTGCATATAATTTCCCGAATAGGCATTAGAGTGAAGCACTGCCATTTTATCTTTTATAAGTACCGCAGCCAGCCCGTAAGGAATGAACATACTTTTGTGAGGATCCACAATGATGGAATCTGCGCGCTCAATTCCTTTAAACAAATCTTTCTTTGAAGTAAGGATAAAAAATCCTCCGTATGCTGCATCCACATGATACCAAAGCTGATATTTTTCTGCAATATCAGCTATGTCATCCAGGGGATCCACGGCTCCGGTATCGGTGGTACCGGCAGTTCCAATAACCAGGAAAGGATGAAGCCCTTCTTTCAAATCCTGCTTCACTTGTTCTTCCAATTCTGAAGTAATCATTTTAAAATGCTCATCTATCGGAATATAACGGATGATCACATCTTCAAGACCGATGATGCGTAATGCTTTCTGAGCAGAATGATGAACCTGTTCTGTGAGATAAACTACACTCTTAGGTATGATTCCGTTTTTTATCTGATACTTATCGCGTGCGGCGGCGAAGGCAACCAGGTTTGAAACAGATCCGCCAGAGGTCAGGTTTCCAACAGCATTTTCCGGAAAAGAAAAAGCCGACTTAAGCCAGTTCACAACTGCATTTTCAATATTGGCTGCACCCGGAGAAGCATAATGAACCCCGGCATACGGATTTGTAACGGCTGCAATAAAATCGGCTATGGCGGAGCTGAATATTCCACCTGCCGGGATGTAACCGAAATGCTTACCTGAAGGAGCAATGATACCTGTTCCGATTACTTCTTTTTGATATAAATTTAAAAGTTCAGGCAGTGTTGATCTTTTGTCTGAAATCGCCATTGAAGCGGCTTCGCGTTCTGAAAAACATTTTGCAGTTTTCAATCCGGAAATAAACTGATCTGCATAGGCAGCAGCTTCCCGAACCATTTCGAATCTTTTTTCTGCCGGAACCTCCAGCTCACTGCTGATGGTATCCAGATGTTTCAGTTTGTCAAGGATTTCTTCTGAGGTTTCCATTTATTGTCTAATTCAAATATCGAAATTAAAAATATGGCACACTTCAATCGTGTGCCATAAGTTCCAAAAAGTATATTCTGATATAAATCTTTTATTATTAATCAAGTGGCAGGTGTGTCGTAATAGCCATTCTGTTCCAACTATTGATTGCAACCACACCCATAATGACAGCAGCCAATTCTTTTTCAGTCAGATTTTTGGCAGCATCGTTATACACATCGTCAGGAACGTGAGTGCCGGCAATGGCAGTCATTGCTTCTGTAAGTGCCAACACAGCCCTTTCCTTTGGAGTAAAAAGATCCGTTTCCCTCCAGGCATCCAGAAGGAATAAACGTTGGGCTGTTTCACCAAGTTTCATTGCATCGCGTGAATGCATATTGATACAATAATGGCAACCATTCATCTGGGAAGCACGCATCTTTACAAGATGATATAATTTCATATCGAGACCGGTGCCGGCTATCCATTTTTCAAGGGCAATCATTGGTTCATAGGCCCCGGGAGCCACTTTGTGCAAATCTATTCTATCACTCATATTAATTATTTTTTAAAGGTTAACTATAAAATTATCGAAACGTTCGAGCATAAATGATGCCTGAAAAGTGGTGCAAAGTTATCATTAATTCGCAGTGCATTTCTACCGGGAAATTGCTGAGCGGTCAATTTTTAATTTAAAATTTCGATGAAGAAATCTTTTCAGTTTTTCTTATTGAATCTTGTTTTCAGATTTGGGTCACCCGGTAAAATATTTTGCGACAATTTGGATTAGCTGGGTTTGCCATTCATCCATCTTTAGTGTAATATTTCTGATGTGCTTTGATTGTGGCAGGATTACTTCTATCTGATACATGTTGCGCGTTATC
>JAFKGR010000007.1 GCA_017307735.1 Chitinophagaceae bacterium | reverse complement strand
ACAAAACTTACAAGTCTATTGAGGAACTTTCAAAGGAACTGGAAAGAATTATTCAAGATAAACTCACTGTAGAAAGAATTATTTCAATCACCTCATTTCAACTTTATTTAGATACATTTAGGACTATTAGTGAATTATAAATAGTATTACATTTATTCACCGGCCATCTTTAAAATTTTTATCCATTCTTTTGAAGAAACTTTCTGAACTGACAATCTCGAATTTTTTACAAGTTCCATTTCGGATAAGATTTTCTCAACCCTGACATCAACCAGTGTGATAAACTTCTTAAGCTTCTTCAATGGTTTGATTTCAACGGAAACCCATCCTTTATTATCCACCGCCGTTGGATCGGGATATGCTTCTTTTGAGATGGTTGCAATTCCCACTATTTGCTTGCCTTCATTGCTGTGATAGAAAAAAACCTGATCTCCTTTTTTCATTTCACGCATATAATTGCGTGCAGCATAATTGCGTACGCCATCCCATGAAGTTTTTTTATCATGCGTCAGGTCATCATAACTATAAACGTAAGGTTCAGATTTTATAAGCCAATAATTCATATCATTTTAGGATTTACTGAAAAAAATTTGCAATTCATTAATTTACAAAATTACAATCGACCTGATGCTTATTCACTACTTTTGTTTTCAAACCAATTCAATACAATTAAGTATGCTTCAATTTATCAACCATACCTTTCTGATTTCAATGCCGGGAGGATCAGAATGGATGTTTATCCTGATTGCAGTTTTGCTGCTTTTCGGGGGTAAAAAAATTCCTGAACTGATGCGTGGTATCGGGCGAGGAATACGCGAATTTAATGATGCCAAGGATAATGTGAAAAAGGAATTGGAAGAGGGCATGCAGGAAAAGGATGTTGATCCGAAGCAGAGCAACCCTGCTTCCTCCAATCCCACCCGATAGGCAAAATTAATTTTCAGGTAAACTCAACCCGGGACAGGGTTTTGAGTTGTAAGTTGTGTTATTCAACGATTCCGAAGATGAATCGTTTTTTTATATCATAGCCGGTAATTTTTTAAAACATTCCCGGGTTTAATTTGCTGCGAAATATTCTTCACAACAGATAGGGAAGAATGGCTTTTCTTTCTGCCGGATAATCTGCAAACTTCTTCTTATACCATTTTTGATTTGCTATTGCACGTGGTACCAGATTGGCCACTGTCCAGATGAAAAATGCCAATCCGGGCAAACTCCATGTAAGGATGGCAAACCCGCCCCACTCAATGGTTTCGCCCAGTAAATTTGGTGAACTGACATACTTAAACAACTTGCCGTATGGGATTTTATAACCTGTTTCACCCGGCATTCGCAGATTGATCAGAATGGTATCCGATTGCCAGTTGATAATCAAACCGGTAAAAAACACAATGGTACCAATGATAAACTCCGGAGTTAACATCCACGCCAACTCATAACTCCGGAAATTTCCCAGATAATATCCGATAAAAAATCCACTTGCGAGATTAAACGTAATTCCCATAAGCACAATAGAAGCCGGCATTTTCTTCCCTTTCGTTTTTATCCTGAAAGGAAAAATCAGGCTCCTGTTCAAATAATGAAATGTGAATAATGAAAGAATGATCCAATTTACAAAAGACTGTTCCAGATTGCCTGTCAAGACGAAATAATAAATTACAAACAGCACAGAAATTTCCATCATAATCCATCCAAACCTGTTCCCGAAAAGAGGCCCCCAGCCCGGCTTGATGTGACGGCCATAAGGCGCTGTGATAAAAAGCAAAACCAAAAAAATTATGAGGGCAATTCCAATCCATGCCCAATTCAGTTCTTCAAACAATTCAATCGTCATACTAACTTCTTAAATCATTTTATGGTTACGGAACCAATTCAGTGTATCCCTAACTGTAATTCCCATGTCCCTGGAAGTATATCCCAATTCTTTTTCAGATTTGGATGAAAGAACTTTTTTATTGCCGGATTTCAATACATCCAGATATACTTTATTATACAAAGGCTGTTTTCCCGTAATCCACGCATAAAAATTTACAAACGGCAATCCAACATAAGCGAGTGACAAAGGTATTTCGCCCAATTCTTTTTCAGAACCTCTCACTTTTAAAATCATGTCTCCGAGTTCTTTGATCGAATAATATTTACCACCCAGAATGTAGGTCTCACCTTTTTTCCCTTTTTCAAGTGCTGAAACTGCGCCCGAAGCAACATCGCGTACATCCACAAAATCGAACCCTCCTTTAACAGCCGTCGGCACAAAACCTTCGTAAATATCTATGACAGCTTTACCAAGCCGGGATGGTCTGTAATCATAAGGACCTAACACTCCTGTCGGACAAACGATGGAAACATCAAGCCCTTCTCCGGCCGCCTGCTGAGCCATCAAATGTCCGTCACGCTTGGTCTGATCATAAAAAACAGAACGTTCATTGGTGACAAATGCCCTCGATTGATCCATCGGAATATCCTGCGGTTGTTGTTCAAAAACATGAATCGAGCTAAAATGAACTAACTTTTTCATTCCCATTTCCTGTGAAACATCCAACACATTTTTTGTACCCGTGACGTTCACATCAAAAACGGTTTGATCAAATTTATATCCAAGGCCAATGATGCCGGCCAGATGCATAACAGCTTCACTCCCTTTCATCAGGATTCTGAGTGAATCGCGGTCGAGAACGTTCCCTTTGACAATGGCCACGGGCAGGTCGTCGATCGGTTTCCAACTATTTGGAACCAATGCAGTCACCGTATGTCCTCTGCCCAACAATTCCATGCACACATTTATTCCTATATGGCCCGTAGCTCCCGTTACACAAACTTTCATCCCTTATTTTTTCCGTAAGAAATCAAATTTTTTCATTGCTTCTGTTTATCCCGTTTTCAAAAGAAATTAAAAATACCACTAAAAAACATAATCGATTTTCCCATTCAAATTCCTGTTTAGGTATTACCTTTCGCCACATGCAGACCATGCAACGGAAATTATCTCTGCACCAGGCCACTGCCATCAACATGATTGACATGGTAGGCATCGGACCATTCATTACATTACCAATGGTGATTGCTATGATGAATGGCCCCTCATTTTTATATGCCTGGCTTACAGGCGCTCTACTGGCTTTTATGGATGCTATGGTGTGGAGTGAATTGGGATCGGCATTTCCCTTATCGGGAGGCAGTTACCAGTTTTTGCTTCATACCTACGGAAGAGAAAAAGGTGGCAGGTTAATGAGTTTTTTATTCGTATGGCAAACGATGATTCAGGCGCCGCTCGTCATTGCCTCTGCTGCGATCGGATTCAGCGAATACCTTTCTTTCCTGATTACGCTGACACCATTCGAAAGCAAACTCGTCAGCGGCGGAGTGGTAATACTCATCGTAATTCTCCTGTATCGAAAAATTGACAGCATTGGAAAAATAAGCCAGGTGTTGTGGGTGGGCGTTCTCATCACACTTTTCTGGATAATCGGAGGGGGGCTGGCACACGGAAATTTTATGCAACCGATCCGGGATATCAATAAGGGTATTGTGCTTGATTATTCTTTTATTACTGCATTGGGATTTGCAAGTGTGAAATCTGTATATAGTTTCCTTGGATACTACAACGTCTGTCTTCTGGGGGGTGAAATTAATAATCCGAAAAAAAATATTCCGCGTAGCATGTTTCTGAGTATTACCGGGATCACGATTTTATACCTGATGATGAATATCAGTGTTGTCAGCGTAATACCTTGGCAACAGGCCAAAGACAGCCAGTTTGTAATCAGCGAATTCATGCAGGTTTTGATGGGAAGCACTGCTGCAAAAATCATAACAGTACTCATTTTGTGGGTTGCATTCTCATCTGTTTTTTCAGCTACGCTGGGCTATACCCGTATTCCTTATGCTGCTGCAAATGACGGCCAGTTTTTTAAGGTATTCGGTAAACTCCATCCCAAAAATAATGTTCCGTATGTTTCGCTTTTTTTTCTTGGGGGAGTAGCACTCATTTTCAGCATGCAGTTACGGTTATCCGAAGTTATCAGCGCCATCCTTGCAATGAGAATACTGGTGCAGTTCATCGGTCAGGCAGTAGGGTTGCTGATCCTCCACAAAAAGAAGGGTAAAAAGTTTTTCCCTTTTAATATGCCGCTCTACCCCATCCCTGCAATCATTGCTATAGCGATGTGGACCTACATTCTCATCAGTACCGGGAGTATGCTTGTCAGGATTGCGTTAATGATCACAGCGCTCGGCATCATTGTATATTTTATCAAAGCCAGACTTGATAAAACGTGGCCATTTGGCCCCAAAAATCAGAGTTCATCATGATGCGTTCTGAACTGTAATACTTCCCGTTGAAGTTCTTCGATTTTTTGCAGCAAATGATCAATCGTCTCCAGGCCCTCAACATTGATATCG
Organism: Chitinophagaceae bacterium; assembly: GCA_017307735.1. Lineage (GTDB taxonomy): Bacteria > Bacteroidota > Bacteroidia > Chitinophagales > Chitinophagaceae > Ginsengibacter. The sequence goes on along the minus strand of JAFKGR010000007.1, from coordinate 350,898 downwards.
AGATCGTAATGCATCCTTACAAATTTTTCCAAACGCGGCATTTCATCAAAACCAATATAATCGATATCATCTTTTTGAATAAATGCTATCAATCCTGAATCTTCCAGAGAACGGATAAATGTAATCTCTGCTCTGTAATACTGGCAAAAATCTTCTATGGTTATCATTTCCTGATCCATATCAATTATTTTTTGATAATTCTGATAACTGTCTGAAAAGTTCTTTTTCTTTTTCGGAAAGACGATCCGGCAACCTCACATTCCAGGTAACATATAAATCTCCAAAACTGCCCTCTGACTTGTACACCGGAAATCCCTTCCCCTTTAATCTCACTTTGGTACCATTTTGGGTAATCGGATTAATTTTCAATTTTATCTTTCCTCCCAAAGTCTCAATTACTTTTTCACCTCCCAAAAGAGCTGTATATAAATCTAAATTTTCTGTCTGATAAAGATCGTTTCCCTTGCGGTTCATATCAGGTAAATCTGCAATTGTGAATGTGATATACAAATCGCCGTTTGGCCCGCCATTGACACCCGGTGAGCCATATCCTTTTAATCTGATTTTCTGTCCGCTTGCCACACCTGCCGGGATGGTAATCCGAATATTTTTACCATTGACGGTGATGGTTTGCTTCTGCGTCTTATAGACATCTTTTATCGACAGTTGCAATTCGGCATTGAAATCCTGCCCTCTGAATGCTGTTGATCTGCTTCTTCTTCCCCCAAACCGGTTTCCAAACAGAGATTCAAAAAAATCGCTGAATGCTCCTTCATCTCCCGATGAGTAAGTATAACCTTCAAATCCACTTCCGCCAAATCCGCCATATCCCTGTTGGCCGGCAAAACCTCCTGATGATTGGCGGGAACGAGCCTGTTCATATTGGTCGGCATGCTTCCAGTTTTCTCCGTACTGATCATATTTCTTTCTCTTTTCCGGGTCGCTCAGCACTTCATTGGCTTCATTAATCTGCTGAAACTTCCGCTTCGCATTTTCATCATTGGGATTAACATCCGGATGAAATTTTCGTGCAAGTTTTCGATATGCTTTTTTAATATCTTCCTGCGAAGCATTCTTCGGCACACCCAACGTATTATAATAATCTACAAAATCCATTCTTTAAAAATTCATTTTGACCTGATTTCTGTTACATCAAATTTAATACCTGTAAATTTCACTTTAATTATTTTTAATTTTATCCCATGTTGAGACCTCAGAAAATGATTTTGGCAGGAATGATTATTTTGTTTTCCGCCTGCACCACCACAACGCATATTACCAATCAGCAACCCGCTGTCAATGACATTGCAAGCGCCAAATTATTTATGGCTGCTTATCAGCAAAAAGCTGCCGAATACCGCGCACTTTGTTATCAGGCATACAACATAGCACAGTTCAGACTGGATGAATTTTTACAACAACCACATTCGAAACCATTGGCAATTATGACAGACATCGACGAAACAATCCTCGATAACAGCCCTTACCAGGTGCACCAGTCGCTGCAGGGAAAAGATTATGACCCGGTCACCTGGCATGAATGGACTGACAAAGCAAGCGCGGATACGGTGCCGGGAGCGCTTCAATTTTTCCAATATGCGGCATCAAAAGGTGTAGAAATATTTTATGTTACAAACAGAGATCAGGCTGAACGTGCTTCGACACTTAACAATCTTCAGAAATTTAATTTTCCCTATGTGGACAATTCACATCTGAAACTAATGTCGGCTACTTCATCCAAAGGGCTGAGAAGAGACAGCATCAGGATGACACACGATATCATTATGCAGATTGGAGATAACCTGAATGATATGAATACAGCATTCGAGAAAAAATCTGTGGATGACCGGCTGCAAACCACCAATCAATATAAAGGAGAATTTGGTTACCGATATATCGTCATTCCAAATCCTTCTTATGGAGAGTGGGAAAATTCATTTTATCATTACAAATTCAACCTAACACCAGCTCAGAAGGATTCGGTACTCAAAACAATTGTGAAAGACTGGTAATCATTTGCTGACCCAATCGAGTGCATCCTGTAATTCTGACGGGGTAAATCCATAATACCGGCCAGGTAAGAATCGTCCGAAAAAATTGGTGAATCTTTTCACTCCTTCTCCATGAACAATGGCGACTTTTCGCCATTCCGTAAAATAAACAAAACCCAGAACCGCATCTTTCATACATGCTTCGGCATTGAAAGCGAACAGGCTTGATTCTATGTACATCAGATAATTAATTTTGACATATTTTTTATACACTTCCAATACTCTTGGGTTAACTACCTTGTCATAATCTTTTCCGGTAATATTGCCTGATGCGCGAAAAGCTGCAACATGATCAGGGAGACCTTCTATAACTTTTATCATGATGATTGATTTTTTTTCAGTTTATCCATTTCACCATTCGATATCTTCACTAAAGTTTACGTTTGAAAAAACGCTCCTTGCGTAAAATATAGTCACATCCATACTTCACTAACTTTCCCAACACTTCATTAAAATTATGAAATACTAAATACCTGTGGCAAAAATTAAATGATTGGGGTATATTTACCTGTCTCTTAAAATCAGGATTAAAATAAATTTCATATCATGAGGAAAATTTGTTTTATAATTATTATGGCGTTTATGATGCAGAGCACCCAGGCACAACGAAAAGTTGTTATCATTCCCGAACCTGTTCAAATGAATTTAAAAAACGGTTCATTTTCACTTTCAAATGCAACTCACATTATTGCGTCGAAAGGAACAGAACACGAAGCAGCTATGCTGAATATTTATCTTAAAGAGTTATATGGCTTTACATTGCCGGTAAAAAAGGCAGGAAAAGGACATGGAATTTTACTGGCCCTTCTGAAAAAAAGCGACAAGCCCGAATCATACCATCTCGACGTAACAAAAAACCAGGTATCGATAAAAGCCGTTACTACGCAGGGAATTTTTGAAGGTATCCAAACTTTTTTGCAATTGATCCCGCCAAAGAAAATTGAAGGAACCACTTTTCATATTTCCATGCCTCAATTATCAATCTACGATTATCCTGCGTTCAAATACCGGGGAATGCACCTTGATGTTTGCCGGCATTTTTTTGATGTGGCTTTTGTAAAAAAATACATCGATTACATCGCCATGCAAAAATTCAATACATTTCACTGGCACCTTACCGATGACCAGGGGTGGAGAATCGAAATTAAAAAGTATCCGAAATTGACTGAAGTGGGCGGATGGCGCAACGGGACCATCATTGGCCATTATCCGGGCACAGGAAATGATGGAATCCACTATGGCGGATTTTATACGCAGGAACAAATCAAAGAGGTTGTAAAGTATGCTGCAGACAGGCACATCACCATTATTCCGGAAATTGAAATGCCAGGTCATGCTTCAGCCGCCATTGCAGCCTATCCGGAATTGAGCAGTTTCCCGAATATGAACACCCAGATTGCCAAAGGAACCAAATGGGCCGGTGATTCAACAGGCAAGCAGGTTCAACAGGCCTGGGGCGTATTTCCTGACATTTTTGTTCCATCAGATAATACTTTCACTTTTCTCGAAAATGTTTTGGATGAGGTGATGGCTCTTTTCCCTTCTAAATTTATCCACATCGGAGGTGACGAAGCTCCAAAAGACTACTGGAAAAAATGTGCTTCCTGCCAGGTATTGATCAAAGAAAACGGGTTGAAGAATGAAGAAGGATTGCAGAGTTATTTCATTCACCGCATTGAAAAATATCTCAACAGCAAAGGAAGAAACATTATTGGTTGGGATGAAATCCTGGAAGGCGGCCTTGCTCCCAATGCCACTGTGATGAGCTGGCGTGGGGAAGAAGGAGGTATTGCTGCAGCAAATCAACATCACAATGTGATCATGACTCCCGGCCAATATGTTTATCTGGATCATTCTCAGACCAAACATGAGGATAGTGTCACCATTGGCGGATACACGCCACTCATCACTGTTTACAACTACAAACCCGTTCCCAAAGAACTCGATACGGCATTGGCAAAATATATTTTGGGCGCCCAGGGAAATCTATGGACAGAATATATGGCCTATCCTTCAAAAGTAGAATACATGGTTTTACCACGTATGAGCGCTTTAAGTGAAGTGTTGTGGACTCCGGAAAACAAGAAAAACTGGAACAGATTTAAGGAGGAACTCCCTGAACTTTACGAGCGCTATCAACTTTGGGGGGCCAACTATTTTAAAAACAGCCTGAATGAAGCAGCCAATCAGGCATCAAAATAATAATACAGAACTTTAAGACTATCGGTTTTTCAAAACAAAGCTAATTTTCATCCTAAAATTATTTCACCGCAAATTCCATCCTGATGGTAATGGAACCCGTTTTGTTCAGGCTGGATGTGTTGAATGTGCCTCCGTAACTAAAATCCTCGTTTGTATTTTTACCGGTGATTTGAAAAACCCCCAGCGTGGCCTTCATCAACTTGCCAGGAGAACTTCCCGCATTCTTTGCAATGATCTCGGCTCTTTGTTTTCCGTCAGCGCTTGCCTTGGCAAGTAAATCCATTTTGATGTCGGTTAGTTTTGTGTAATAAAACATCGGAGCCTGCGAACTAAATTCAATTCCCTGTTCTATCAGCTCTGTGGCCTGGCGTGAAATGTCATTGATTTTATTTACTTCGGGTGATTCAATACGCACGGTTTGGGTCAGGTTATAGCCCGTAAATCTTTGACCCAGTGAACGGCCATTGGCATCCGTTTCATAATTAAATTCCTTATTGATGTCAATTGCCGAAAAAACCATCTGGTCATTTGCAACCCCCTTTGCAGAAAGGAAATTCCGGATGGCTGTTTCGTCACTTTTCAATGCTGCATAAGCGCTTTTAAGATCCATTGATTTTCGCGAATAAGAACCCTTCCAGACAATCAGGTCGCTGATAAAATCTTTATCCGCAGAACCGGTTACTGTAATTGTTTCGTTAACTGCCGACCTCGAACGGTAAGCGTTTGCGGCAATCCAGATTCCACAAACAAAAGCTATCGCAATAATGACAGATGTAATAAGTTTCATACAGGAAATTTCATTTGAAGATATTAAACTTTGTTTAATCTGAGATTATTAAAAAGGCTGCTATCAATGCAGCCCTTTTTTCGAAACATAATTTTAAATTTTATCTTCTGTTGCCCGCCATTCTCAAAAGGAAAAGAAAAATATTGATAAAATCGAGGTACAGGGTCAATGCACCCAAAATAGAGAGTTTTCTTGTTTGAGATGCAGTCACACCATTGCCGCCAAATTCAATTCCTTCGCCAATCCTTTTCAGTTTTTGTACATCATAAGCTGTCAGCGCAGTGAATATCAAAACGCCGATTATACTAATTATATAGTCCAGGCTGTTACTTTTCAAAAAGAAATTGATAACCATAGCTACCAAAATCCCAATAACTCCCATAATAAGGATCCGTCCGAATTTTGTAAGGTCTTTGTCAGTAGTGTATCCCATCACTGCCATAATCCCGAACATAGCTGCGGCAGAAAGGAAGCATCCCAACACACTTCCGGGAGTATATGCCATCAGGATAAAACTAAATGCAATCCCGTTGATGGCTGCATAAGCGATAAACAATGCCATCAAAGCCGGCGCCGACAAACGCTGGAATCCGAAAGACATGGCCAACACAAAAATCAACGGAGAAAACATGGTAATTTTTCCCAATCCGGTTAACCCCGTCGGAGTTACCAAATATGCAAGCCATTGCTGGTTTGATCCAAATTGCCATGCCAGCAGGGCTGATACGCCCAATGCGAGAAACATCAACATAAATACATTGGAAACAAAACTTTTCGCAATCGATTTTTCACCAATAGGTACATAGCTGATATCTGAAATTTTATCTGGTCTGTTTGATAGTTCCATTTTTAAATAATTTTAATAAAAGTACTTCTAAACGCAGCAATAATAGTATAAAAAAAGTGAAAAAGAAATATGTTTTTTTGTCATAAACTGTCCTTGCCCATTCTATCTCCCTTCTCTTTTTCCAATCACCATTTTAATACCGGAATTTCCGTGACAGAAGATTCATTTCAAGAAACTTTCCATAAAAAAAGGCTATTTGTCAAACATCTTCACGAATATTTTTCATTCCTACTTAAATATAAAAAACTAATTTGCGCCCGTCATTTTCAAAACCCTGAACTGATGGAGGAAGAAGTAACAGGCATTCAGGACAAATACAGAGAAATCATTGAAAAGGGAGATAACGCCGCTTTGACAGAATTTCTCGACGAACAAAACATCAGTGATGTAGCTGACCTGATCTATGAAAATGAGGATGACATGGTGGCGATTTTTACACACATGAGCATTCATCGCGCAACAAGCGTGTTTAAAATTCTTGAACATCCTACACAAAAAAGGATTATCAAAAACCTCCCTCCCACCAAAAGCGCGGAACTCCTCAATGAAATGCAACCGGATGACCGGACCTCTTTTTTTGAAGATTTGCCCAATGAAGTTTTAAGGGAACTGATCAAAACATTATCTCCGGAAGAAAGAAAAGTAACACTGGAGTTGTTGGGATATCCCGAAAACAGTGTAGGCCGGTTGATGAATCCCGATTACGTTTACGTGTATGAATACAATACCGTCGGTGAAGTATTGGACATTATCAGAAGTGTGGGAAAGAATACTGAAACCATTGATGTTATTTATGTAATCAACAAACACGGTGAATTGCTGGATGACCTTCGTATCAGAGAATTTATTCTGGCTCCGGCATCCACCGAAGTCAGCGAAATGATGGATGGCCGTTTTATTGAGTTGAATGCAAATGATGACCAGGAAAGTGCATACGAAATTTTCAAGATGAATAACCGGGTAGCCCTTCCTGTCGTGGATGATTACAATGTTTTGCTGGGAATAGTAACCATTGATGATGTTTTGTGGGTTGCGGGTGAAGAGTTCAGCGAGGATGTTCAGAAAATAGGTGGAGCTGAAGCATTGGAAACCCCCTATCTGGAAACTCCGCTTTTTACCCTTGTCAAAAAACGTATCGGATGGCTGGTCTTTTTGTTTTTTGGAGAAATGCTGACAGCCACTGCCATGGCTTTTTACAATGATGAGCTTGCCAAGGTAATTGTACTGACCAATTTTATTCCATTAATCATCAGTACCGGAGGTAACAGTGGTACCCAGGCATCCACTTTGATTATTCAGGCAATGGCATTGGGTGATGTAACCATTTCGGAATGGTGGCGTGTCATGAAAAGGGAATTGCTTTCAGGGCTGATGCTGGGAATTATTCTCGGTTGCATCGGTTTGGTGCGTGTTTGCATCTGGGGCTTTCTGATGCATCATGGAATCATCGAAGATATTTACGGAATGCACTGGGTATTGCTGGGAATAACCGTTGGCGTATCTCTTATCGGGGTTGTTTTGTGGGGTTCATTGATGGGAAGCATGCTCCCTATCTTATTAAAAAAACTGGGAGCCGACCCTGCATCATCCAGCGCCCCCTTTGTGGCAACGCTTGTGGATGTAACAGGGTTGATCATCTTTTTCAATGTTTCCCTTCTTGTACTTCACGGAACGATGCTATAGTGTTTACTTCAAATCGCAATTCTTTACGTGGTTTTCACCGGTCAACCGTTTTACAATTTAAAATTGATTTACATGGTTATTTTTGCCTGTTTTATCAAAGGCACTTCACTACTAAATGAAAAGTAACAAAAGCACAGAAAAAAAAAGCAGTTTGTTTTCGGTATTGAAACCTTATGCCGGAATGGTGAGTGTACTGCTTTTGCTTGCACTGGTCAGTAATGCGCTGAGCCTCGTTATTCCAAAAATTATTCAAAAAGGAATAGATGATTACAGCGCCGGAAAATTTGATAGCAAACAAATTATTTATTGGTTTTCGCTGGCAACAGCAGGTATTTTTATCTTATCCTATCTGGAATCTATTTTTCAAACATTCATTTCTGAAAAGGTCGCCCGTGACCTGAGGAGCAAACTGGTCAATAAAATTTCAAACAAAGACTACACCTACGTAAGGAAGAATACAACGTCTGTTTTACTCACCAACATTACCTCGGATACCGACTCTGTAAAAATGTTTATCAGCCAGGCGGTGGTCTCCATTATTTCATCGGCAGTTCTCATTTTCGGCACTGCCATTCTCCTGCTCAACATCAATCTGAAACTGGGATTGATTGTATTAATCATGGTTCCCATTATTATCACCGCATTTATGGTGATATTTAAAAAAGTAAAAATATTGTTCAGAAAATCTCAGGAAGCAATTGACTGGCTGAACAAAGTAATTACTGAAAACATTCTGGGTGCAGCCCTGGTGAGAGTATTGAATGCACAATACACCGAGTACAATAAATTTATTGAAGCGAGTGGGGAAGCCCGCAACCTGGGATTGAGCATTGTCAGGCTTTTCTCAACCCTGATCCCGATCATAGTATTTACGGCAAGTATGGCGCAGTTGGCTGTGTTAGGTGTGGGCGGGCATTACATCATCCTCGGGCAGATGACTCTTGGTGAATTTGCAGCATTCAATAGTTACATTGCTATTTTAATCTTTCCGATTCTGGTAATCGGATTTACGAGCAATGTCATTGCAAGGGCAGTTGCATCTTATAACAGGATCCGCCATATTCTTGACGAACCGGACGAACCGGAACAGGGCAATATTGTAAAATCCATTTCGGGTGCAATGGAAGTGAGAAATGTTACTTTAAAATCGGGCAATGATTTTATATTGAAAAATATTTCTTTCAAAACAGAGGCCGGAAGCCGCACAGCCATTCTGGGACCGACTGCTGCAGGAAAGACGCAATTATTTAATGTCATCATTGGATTATTGCCACCCACCGATGGTCAGGTGTTGTTTGATAATATTCCCATGAAAGATCTGAAGAGAGACAGCCTGCTTAAACAAATTGCCATCGTGTTTCAAAATAGTATCATTTTTAATACCGATCTGAAAGAGAATATTGCTTTTAATAAAAGTGTAAGCGATGATCAGTTGGAGAAAGCGATTGAAACGGCAGAGCTGAAAGAATTTATTGAATCACTTCCTGAAAAATTAAATACCATTGTCAGTGAAAGAGGAACGAGTTTATCGGGCGGACAAAAACAACGGATCATGCTTGCACGCGCACTGGCGCTGAATCCTACCCTGCTTTTGCTCGATGATTTTACTGCCAGGGTAGATGCATCAACTGAAAGCAGAATCAATCGCAACCTTCGGAAAAATTATCCCGGCATGACTATTATTTCCGTCACGCAAAAAATCAATCCTATTAAAGATTATGACCAGATTATTTTATTGATGGAAGGAGAGATTATTGCAACCGGCACGCATGATGAACTGATGGATCAGTGCCCTGAATATGTGCAGATTTACCAGTCGCAAAAAAGTACAATGAATGTGACAAGTGAGAAGATTGAAGATTGATGAAACGCGAATCCTGAGATCTCCGAAGGGTGAGTGTTTACCGGGTTCTGAAAAAAAAACTTAAGTAAGAAAAAAAATGCCTGACTATAATTTAATAAGAGAACATAAAAGCAGTACGGGAGAGGCATTCCGGAAGATGCTTGTTTTTATGAAAGGTGAAAAACGCAACCTCATCATCGCCTTTGTGGTCATGTTATTAAATAGTGGCATAGCGCTTCTGATCCCTTATCTGATTGGATACACAATTGATCATTATATCGTAACCAAAATTTATTCCGGCCTTTTAAAATATTGTGTAATCCTTTTGCTTATTTATATCGCCTCTTCTTATACTGAATATTTGCAAACAATTCTGATGGGCAGCATCGGCCAAAGGATGTTGTTCAACCTGAGAAATGCAATCTTCAACAAAATACAATCCCTGCCCGTTGCATTCTTCAATCAAAACAAAGCGGGAGATCTTATTTCAAGGGTTAATAGTGACACACAAACCGTCAATCAGTTTTTTTCGCAATATCTCATGCAATTTGTGGACAGCATTTTTATGATGGCTGTTGCAGCAGGCATCATGCTTTCCATCCAGCCAAACCTGGGAGGGGCCGGGCTTCTGCCGGCTGTAGCCATCCTGATTTTTGCACGGATTATCAACCCATGGGTGAGAAAAAAAAATGCGATCAGCCTGAAACAATATGGATTGCTGAGCGGTGAAATACAGGAAGGCCTTTCCAACTTCACAACTATTCTCGCATTCGGACGGCGTGATTTTATGCGTTCAAGGTTTGAAAAAGTAAACAAAGAAAATTACAAAACCTCGGTCATCAGCGGGCTGGTCAACAACTTGTATGCACCGGTATTCACCTTCTTCAGCAACATTGCCCAACTCATTGTACTTGCCTACGGAATTTATCTGATCACACAGGGGAACTTCACAGTCGGTTTACTGATCAGCTACATCGCTTACGCGCAAAGTTTTTACCGGCCTCTTCGTCAAATTGCAACACTCTGGGCATCCTTTCAAACCACAATGGCTGCGTGGGACAGGATTTCAATTATTTTAAATCTGGAATCTGACCTGGAATACGGCAAAGACGGACAAAATGTTCCCAACGGCAAATCGTTATTGCAATTCAAAGACGTCACATTTTCCTACCCGAATGGAAAAATAGTGCTGGACAAAATAAACATCGAATTAGAGAAAGGAAAAACTTACGCATTCGTTGGGCCTACCGGCGGAGGCAAAACAACAACCGCCTCACTTATTGCCCGTCTCTATGATCCCAATGAAGGTTCTATTCACCTGAATGGAATTTCACTGAAAAAATACAGCGCAGCAGAATTAAGTAAAGAGATTGGGTTCATCCTTCAGGAACCATTTCTGTTCAATGGCACATTGAAGGATAACATAATTTATGGAAACAGTGAATTTAAAGGGATTTCAGACAATGAACTTCTTGAATTACTGAAGAAGAACGGATTTGATACTCTTTTTCAAAAATTTGACAAAGGGTTACAGATGAAAATCAGTCCGGATGGAGATGGGCTGAGCCTGGGTGAAAAACAAATTATTGCTTTCATCCGTGCAGTAATCCGCAAACCCAAACTTTTAATCCTCGATGAAGCCACAGCCAATATTGATACTGTAACCGAAAAGCAATTGCAGGAAATTCTTGACACCCTTCCCCCGGAAACAACCAAAGTGATCATCGCCCATCGTCTCAATACCATTGCCGATGCGGATGAAATTCTCTTTGTAAATGCAAATAAAATTGAAAATGCGGGTAACATGGAACATGCCATGCAACTGTTGATGGAACACAGGAGAACAAGTTGATTATCTCATTTTATTTTCCATCAGCAAATCAGCTATCACAATGGCTGCAGCAGCTTCAACAACAACCGGTGCACGCAATGCAATGCACAGATCATGTCTTCCTTTTACAGAAAACGCCTCCACTTTTCCGGTTTCCCTGTTTAAGGTTTCCTGCAATTTCGGAGTGGACGATGTAGGTTTCACCACCACGCGAAAAACAAGATCATTTCCGTTTGTTATTCCGCCCGTAATACCGCCCGCATGATTGGTGGCAGTTTTTCCGCTTTCATCAAGAATGGCATCATTGTGTTCCGACCCAAACATTTTTGCTGCGGCAAATCCACTCCCAAATTCAATTCCCTTGATAGCAGGAATAGCAAAAACAAGATGGCTGATGAGGGATTCAGCAGAATCAAAAAATGGTTCTCCCAATCCGATGGGTAACCCTGCCACTTTACATTCAATAATTCCCCCGATTGAATCTTTCGCTTCGAATGCTTTGTCAAGCCCTTTTGCCAGATCCTTCTCTCCCCCGATTTCGAGCACTTCAGAATCAAAGCGGATTTTATTTTCCGAAAAAAATGCCGCAATCTTTTTTGCAACTACACCGGCGGCTACCAGACAAACCGTGAGTCTGCCGCTGAAATGCCCGCCACCTCTGTAATCTTCAAATCCTTTGAACTTTTCGGTAGCCACAAAATCAGCATGCCCGGGCCTGGGTACATTGTGCTGCCTTTCATAATCAATGCTCCGGGTATTTTGGTTGGCAAATAAAATCGTCAGTGGGGCGCCGCTGCTCTTCTCATTAAAAACACCGCAGATAATCTGAGGTTCATCTGCTTCTTTTCTTGGGGTAGAACCTTTTGATTTGGGTTTACGCCTTTCCAGATCAACGTGAAAATCTTCCGGCTTAATTGAAATTCCCGGAGGGATACCATCCATTGTAATTCCCACAAATTCGCTGTGTGACTGTCCGAATATCTGAATACGATAATTTTTCCCGAATGAATTCATCTTCTAATCTTTCAAAATACAAAACTGCAAAACTAAATATCCTTCTTCTGAAATTCTATTGAAAATTCATTTCCCATTCTGGGCTTGATAGAATTCCTGCACGGCTCCAGCTTCAGGATATTGAAAAAAGGAGAGAATAATTCGCGGTATTCTTTTTCCGTGCCGGTGAATGGAGGATGATCATCAAATCCAAACTTTTCATTAAAAAGTACTCCTGCAATTTTACCTTTTTTTGAAAGGAGATCATGGGCATGGCGCACATAATCTTTTCGTCTGGAAGGAAGGATTGCACAGAAAAAAGTTTGTTCAAGTATCAGGTCGTACTCTCCTTTATGATTAAAAAAATCACTGTGGACAATCCGGATATTTTCCGTTTTCAACTCTTTCTTCAATCTACTGACGAGGATTGATGATATATCCACCAGTGTAACATTTGTAAATCCTTTCTGATCCAGGTAATAAGCTTCATGTGCATTACCGCAGCCGGGAATAAGGATTCTGGTGTCTTTCTTTTTCAGAGAATCGATATATGATTTTAAAGGAGGCGATACCTGGTGCATATCCCATCCTGTTTCGCCGGAAGAATACCGTTGGTTCCAGAAATCTTCATCAACTTCAATCATAGCTCTTCAATTTATTTGTATCCGTATTCACGAAGGTTAAGTTCTGTATCCCGCCATTTGGGCCTTACTTTTACAAACAATTCCAGAAAAACTTTTTTTCCGATAAATTCCTCAATTTCTTTCCTTGCAATTGTTCCCAGCTCCTTAATCATTTTTCCCTGATGTCCGAGCAAAATGGCTTTCTGTGTTTCCCTCTGCACTATAATTTCGGCCCTGATTTTCGTGAGAGTGGCTTTTTCTGAAAATTCCTGGATGAGCACTGTACTGTGATACGGAATCTCCTGTTCAAACAACAAATAAATTTTCTCACGGATAATTTCTCCTACAAAAAATCGTGTAGGCATATCCGTAAGGTTGTCTTCCTCGAAAAAAGGGACACCTTCAGGAAGTAATTTTATAATCAGATCGAGCAAAGCAGTTATGCCATCTCCTTTGGCTGAGGACACAGGCATGATGTATTCATACCCTTTCTTCTGAAAAAATGCGGTGCTTTCCTTCACTTTCTCTTTATCCACCTTGTCTGTTTTGTTCAAAACCACAATGGAAGGGGCCTTGCTTTTTAAGGAAAGAAAAATTTCTTCTGCGTGTGAAATATCATCCGAAATATCGGCTACCAATAATTTCACATCGGCATCTTCAAGTGCAGAATGGACTGCAGCCATCATTTTTTCCTGCAATTTATATTTAGGTTCAATAATGCCGGGTGTATCAGAAAGAATCATCTGATAATCTTTGGTGGTGATGATTCCTTTAATGCGATGCCGGGTTGTCTGTACTTTGGGAGTGACGATGGCCAGTTTTTCTCCGATCAATTGATTCAGCAACGTGCTTTTCCCTGCATTCGGCTTTCCAAAAATATTGACAAATCCACTTTTCATCTTACACAAAATTAGAGGTTTGAAATGAGGAATGCAGAAGTACCAGGGTTTTGGCGATGGCAGCAGGATATAAACCCTTCCGAATACATTTTTTTCATCGTAATTATACGTTCGTACCAATACGATGGCCGTAGTAAATCCATAAAGGAAAAAAAGGGAAGAGATGCGCTTGTTACGCAATGTGTAGCACTCTACTTTTGTCTCAGAAGTTGAATGATAAACAAATCATTCAAAAATCCAAATCCGCTGAAAAGCAACATATCCAAATAACCAGTAAAAACCAAACCCAAATAAAGAACTGTTTTCATTCAACTTCTTTTTTATCCAATTTCTACCGAAAGTCCTCAAAGAAAGCACAGCTTACAAAAGTTTTTTAATCTAAAACACAAACCCAAAGCCCCGCGAAAGCGGGGTTATTTTTTGCCCTTCCAAAAAATTAATCAAATTATAATTCCGGCCACGCTGAAATGATGAATCAGTTTTATCATCTCAAAACTTGTTTCTTTTTTATCCCCCGCAGGGTTGTAATTTCGCGCCTCCAAATGAAAAAGACTTTCATTCAATTACACATTGCTATTATCCTGGCAGGGTTTACAGGAATTCTCGGACGGGTAATTGAATTGAATGAAGCGTGGCTGGTCTGGTACCGGATGTTGCTCACCTCTCTGATTCTGTTCTTTTTTTTGGTTTTCACAAAAAATTTTTTCATTCCTTCCAGAAAAGGGATGATGCAACTGTTCGGCATTGGGGCTATCATCAGCCTGCACTGGGTCACATTTTACGGAAGTATCAAATACAGCAATGTTTCCGTAGCAGTTACATGTTTCAGCGCTGTTGGATTTTTCACTTCATTTCTTGAACCACTTATCCGCCGCAGACGTTTTGATTTTAAGGAAGTAGGCCTGGGAGTGCTTGTCATTTGCGGCATTTATCTGATTTTTAATTTCTATCCGGAGTTCAAAAAAGGTATCATCTTTGGAATGATATCCGCCTTGCTGGCATCCATTTTTCCCATTCTCAACAAATGGATGGTGGACGAATATCCTCCCAACCTGCTCAACTTTTATGAAATGACCGGCGGGGTGTTGATGCTAATCGTAGTTCTTCCTTTTTACCTGCGGTTTTTCCCGGCTTCTTATTTTATTCCCACGCTGTCCGATGGGTTCTGGCTCCTGATTCTGGCGGGTTTATGTACGGTACTTGCGTTTAACCTGAGTTTACAGGCATTGCAAAAATTATCCGCTTTCACGGTCAACCTCTCGTTCAATCTGGAACCTGTTTATTCTGTCATCCTTGCTTTTATTATTTTTAAAGAGAATAAATTTTTTGGATATGGATTTTATCTGGGTTTTGGCTTGATTATTCTGGCCATCATCCTTCAGATGGTGCGTGTTTATCATGCACAAAAAAGCCGGAATTTGATTTCTGGCAAACCAACTCCGGCTAATTAATTCAGTTATAAAAATCAGAGATAGTGGATTTTAAAATCAACTTTGGCAAAGGATTTAAACATCCTGCTCACACCACAGTATTTTTCCTCACTCAACTTCACAGCCTTCTCCATTTTTGGCCTGTCATCATTGTTTAATTTAATGGAATAGTGAATTGTGACCTGATCATAAATCGCAGGCTGAGAATCGGTCAAATGCCCATCGACAGAAATAGATAAATCAGAAAAGCTAACTCTCATCTTTTCCAGAATACTTACAATATCAAACCCCGTACATCCCGCGAGAGAAAGTAACATAAAAATTTTCGGACTTGGCCCTATGTCATCACCGCCACTTTCTTTTTTGGTATCAATTTCAATGGTATGTCCGTTGGCTTCTACTGAAAAATTTCTTCCTCTTTTGAAAACCGCATTAACTGAATTATTCATATATATTCATTTATAAAAGAGGACTGATAAACTGTCCTAATTGTTGAGCGCTCATTGCACCGGATTGCCTCCAGACAACTTTTCCATTTTTAAACAACATCAAAGTAGGAACAGCCTGTACCTGATAAGTAGTAGAGGCCTGCGGGTTCTTATCAACATCAATTTTTATCACCATTAATTTGTCTGAATGCTGCCGGGAAAAATGAACCAACTCAGGTGCCATTGCCTTACAAGGCCCGCACCACGTAGCATGGAAATCAACCAGTACAGGTTTATCTCCATTTATAATTTGTTGAAAAGTTTCCATGCTTGTTTTTAAGCATAAATTATGCCCATCATGAGGCGCTTCAGCTTTGTGACAATAATTCATTTATCATCCTGATTGTGGCGGCCAAATGCCCGTCACAACTGACATTATGCACTTTCATTTCACTTTATTAAAATAAAGTGAAATACAAAAAACTGAACCAGTAAAAACCCTCCGAATCAGCCCGGCTTAAATTCATTTTGGGGAACTTCTGCATCTTACCTTCTTATCTTTTTTAATTTTATTAAGAAAAAATAAAGCAGTAAGCCTGTGAATCTCTTTATTTTTTTCAAAACTTTCATTTTCTTTCCTACCTTTGCCGTCCGAAAAAACAGACTACCATGGCCAGAGTATGCGAGGTAACGGGGAAAAAACCCCTCAATGGAAATAAGGTTTCTCACTCCAACATCAAAACCAAAAGAAGGTTTTTACCTAATCTTCAAACCAAAAGGTTTTACCTTACCGAGGAGAAACGTTGGATTACCCTGAAGGTTTCATCCGAAGCAATCCGCACCATCAATAAAAACGGGCTTCTTCAGGTTGTAAAAGAAATGAGAGCCAAAGGAGCTAAAATCTAATCATCATTTATTCAGAATAAAATGGCAAAGAAAGGCAACAGAGTGCAGGTAATTTTGGAATGCACCGAACAAAAAGCAACCGGGAAACCAGGTATGAGCAGGTATATTACTACCAAGAACAAGAAGAATACCCCTGAACGCCTGGAACTGAAAAAGTTTAATCCTTTTCTGAAAAAGGTAACTGTTCACAAAGAAATTAAATAACTTCTTTAAAATAATTTATTATGCCTAAAGCAGCAAAGACCGCTATTAAGTCCAAGAACAAAGACGCAGAAGCCGCAAAGAATTTTACAAAAGTGGTTCGCGCAATCAAATCAAAATCCGGGAACTACACTTTCAAAGAAGCCATTGTTCACAAAGACAAAATCAAGGATTTTTTAGCCAACGGATAATCTCCGGAACCCAATGATATTTGTGTAAAGCTATCCGATTCAGGATAGCTTTATTTATTTTATAAAAACGATCTTTGAAACAAGCATGAAAATCTTTAATAAATTATTCGCTAAAAAAGAACAGAAAGAGTCTCTCGACCAGGGTCTTGAAAAAACAAGGCAGGGATTTTTTGACAAAATCTCAAAAGCCGTTTTAGGGCGCACCACAGTGGACGAAGAGGTTCTGGACAACCTGGAAAATGCTTTGATAAGCGCTGACGTGGGTGTGGAGACTACTGTAAAGATTATCGACAATATTGAAAAGCGCGTAGCCAAAGACAAATACATCAATACCAAAGAGCTAAACACCATTCTTCGTTCAGAAATTGAAGCACTGCTCGTAAACGCACCTGATGGAAATTCTTACCAGGATTTTCAATTGCCTGCAGGGAAAAAACCTTATGTCATCTTAATTGTGGGGGTAAACGGTGCAGGCAAAACAACTACCATTGGCAAACTTGCCCACAATTTTATTTCAGCCGGGAAAACGGTTGTGCTTGGCGCGGCGGACACTTTTCGCGCTGCTGCTGTTGACCAGCTTTCGATTTGGAGCGAACGTACGGGAGCCGACATCGTAAAACACCAGATGGGAAGCGACCCGAGCGCAGTGGCCTTTGATGCGGTTCAAAGCGGCGTAGCAAAAAAGGCTGATGTGGTATTAATTGATACTGCAGGAAGGCTGCACAACAAAATTCACCTGATGGAAGAACTCAACAAAATCAAACGTTCGGTAAACAAGGCTTTTCCCGGAGCGCCGGATGAAGTTCTTTTGATATTGGATGGAAGTACAGGGCAAAATGCATTGGAACAGGCCAGACAATTTACCAAAGCAACTGATGTCACTGCCATGGCAATAACCAAGCTGGATGGAACTGCCAAAGGCGGTGTGGTTCTCGCAATTGCGGATCAATTTAAAATCCCGGTCAAGTTTATTGGCGTGGGTGAAAAGGCTACAGATCTTCTGGTATTCGACAAACACGATTTTGTGGAAAGCCTTTTTACAAATAATCCGGCTCAGCCACACGGATAACACTTTTGTTTAATATCCATAAAATTTAAAAGGCAGACGTCCGGCTTTTGTATCTTTCGCCCCTGAAAAGGAATCTACCATTTTCAGACTTTCATTTTTTTCATTTAGGAATATCTGCAATCAAAATAAAAACCTTTGAAAACAAAATACGGCAAAGACAGAGTAAACATCATCACACTCGGGTGCAGCAAAAATCTGGTGGATAGTGAAGTCATCGGAGGGCATTTGAAAAAAGCCCGCATTGATGTCATTCACGAAAATAAAAAACTGGATCACAACATTGTCATCATCAATACGTGTGGATTTATTGATATGGCCAAAGAAGAGAGTATCCAGACAATCCTTGAACAGGTAGAATTGAAAAAACAGGGAATGCTTGAAAAGGTGTATGTCACCGGTTGCCTGAGTGAACGCTACAAAGAAAGTCTTGAAAAAGAAATTCCTGAAGTGGATGCTTATTTTGGTTCCGGTGAGTTGCGGCCCTTGCTCGCCAAATTCAAAATTGATTACAAAAAAGAATTGGTGGGTGAGCGAATGTTGGCGACTCCTAAACACTATGCCTACCTGAAAATTGCGGAAGGATGCAACCGCACCTGTGCTTTCTGTGCCATTCCGTTAATGAGAGGTAAACACAAAAGCAAGCCGATTGAAACACTGGTTGAAGAAGCTACCAACCTGGTCAGCCACGGAGTAAAAGAACTTATGCTGATCAGCCAGGAACTCACTTATTACGGATTGGATCTCTATAAAAAAAGAGAATTGCCCAAATTAATTCATGCATTGGCTCCGATTGCAGGGCTGGAATGGATCAGATTACATTATGCCTATCCTTCGAAATTTCCAATCGAAATTATCGATGCGATGAAAGAGCATCCCAACGTTTGCAAATATCTCGATATGCCCGTACAACATGCAAGCGATAAAATTCTGAACAGTATGCACAGGCAAATTACCCGTCATGAAATGGAGGATTTGATCGGGGAAATCAGGCATCGCATTCCCGGCATCTGCCTGAGAACGACATTGATCGCAGGCTTCCCCGGTGAAACAGAAGAAGATGTGGAAGAGGTAAAAGATTTTTTAAGAAAAATGAAATTTGACAGGGTCGGCATCTTTACCTACAGCCATGAAGAAAATACAACGGCTTACAACTTTGCGGACAATATTCCACAGAAAATAAAACAACAACGGGCTGATGACATTATGGAGGTACAGCGGGATATTTCATGGGAAATTAATCAGAGAAAAGTTGGCAGGGTGTTCAAAACCCTTCTCGACAGAAGAGAAAATGGCAAGTACATTGGCCGCACAGAATTTGACAGCGTGGAAGTGGATAATGAAGTGATTATCCCAACGAGAGAAAAATTAAATGTGGGCGATTTTGTGAATGTAAAAATCACGAAAGCCTACGATTACGATCTGGAAGGGGTTTTAGCTGAGTAATCAGCTTTTTTAATCCAAACACTACGGTTATTTTTCAGTTTCTGTTTAATACGGATAAAACGTAAAAATAGTGTTACGGTCAATCGCATATTCTTTGCTGTATCTTTGAAGATAAAAAAATCAGATTTTGGATACACACTTGACCCCGCATTTTATCGATTATTATACAACCGGAAAATTCTCAAAAATTGTTACAGATTATATCTCACACGATGCTTCATTAAAAGAATTTTACAACCATATTCCCACACTTGAAGGAATAAAATCAGCTATCGAAGAAAAAAAACAAGTGCCGGTTAACAGGGAAGTTCTTGTACGATGTCTGACCAGGCAATACGAATCTTTAAATCCTTCGGAAAAAGTCCTGAAAAATATTCAACTGCTTCTCAAAGAAAATACCTTCAGCATCTGCACTGCCCATCAGCCCAATATCTTCACCGGTCATCTTTATTTCATTTACAAAATCATGCATGTCATCCGGCTGGCCGACGTACTTTCCAAAGAACTTTCAGCTTATCATTTCGTTCCTGTTTTCTTTATCGGAAGCGAGGATGCAGATATTGAAGAACTCAACCACATTGAGCTGGAACGCCAGGAATATACATGGAATACAAAACAAACCGGGGCAGTCGGAAGAATGATTATCGATAAAGATTTTCTTGCATTGATACAATCTTTTGAAGGGAGAATCAAAGCAGAACATCATGGTACGGAAGTTATGGAAATGGTCAGGGAAGCCTATACAAAAGGAAGGACTATCCAGGATGCCACACTTCATTTTGTTCATTCCTTATTTGCAGACTTCGGTTTGGTGGCCATCATTGCCGATGA
Source organism: Chitinophagaceae bacterium (assembly GCA_017307735.1). Taxonomy (GTDB): domain Bacteria; phylum Bacteroidota; class Bacteroidia; order Chitinophagales; family Chitinophagaceae; genus Ginsengibacter. The sequence goes on along the minus strand of JAFKGR010000007.1, from coordinate 330,640 downwards.
TCCGGCTTTCAAGAAAGAAATGTTTGAGATTTTTAAAAATGATTTATTCGAACATGAACCCGCCCGAATTGTCAATGAAACTTCAAAGAGAATAGCTGAAATCCACCATGCACAGGCATTTGCAAGAGATATCAATTTATTTTACATGAAAGACAACCTCCGGAACAGGATTGTATTTTCAGAAAATAAATTTGTGGTTCACGATACGGATATTTCTTTCACAAAAGAAACCCTGCTCAAAGAATTGGATGAGCATCCTGAAAGATTCAGCCCGAATGTGATTCTGAGAGGATTGTTTCAGGAAACTATTTTGCCCGACATTGCTTTTGTTGGCGGAGGCGGCGAATTGGCTTACTGGCTTCAGTTGAAAGATTTGTTCAATCATTTCAATGTACCCTATCCTGTTCTGTTTCTTCGAAATTCATTTCTGATTATTCAGAAAAAATGGAAAGATCTTCTCGATAAAAATAATTTAACCAATGAGGATATCTTCAGAGACAAAGAAAAACTGATAACGGGCATCATTCAAAAAAACAGCAAACATAACCTGGATCTATCCGCCGAAAAAGCAACCCTGGAAAACTTCTTTGACACTTTGGCTGAAAAAACTTCCAAAGTAGATGTCACACTGAAAGAGCATGTACAAGCCCTGAAGGCAAGACAATTGAAAAATCTTGCTGCCATTCAAAACAAAATGGTAGCCGCCGAAAAGAAAAACATGGATGCTACGGTACGACAAATTAATAAAGTTATGCTGGCACTGCATAGCGACGGGCTTCAGGAAAGAACAGAAAACTTTATGTTATTTTATGCCTTGTGGGGAAAGGATTTCCTTCAGAATATTTACGCGTTTTCCAGCACCTGGGATCCTAAATTCTGCATACTAACGGAGATGTAGAGACGAAAACTTATTTCTTGTTCCCCGCTATTTTTCGCGCTTTTTCTTCCACCTGGCTCTTCATTTTGGATTTATAATCATCCAATTTAACGGCAAGCACATTGTCAGAAACAGAAAGTATTTCCACAGCCAGCAGCCCGGCATTTTTTGCTGCATTCAGAGCCACAGTGGCTACCGGAACCCCGTTCGGCATTTGCAAAATAGAAAGAATCGAATCCCATCCATCAATAGAATTGGAAGATTTTACCGGTACACCAATTACGGGAAGCGTACACACTGCCGCCGTCATCCCGGGCAAATGTGCAGCTCCTCCTGCACCGGCAATGATAACTTTGATGCCGCGGTTACGAGCATTTTTCGCGTATTCGAACATCCTTTCGGGCGTCCGGTGGGCACTGACAATATCAATCTCAAATGACACCTCAAATTCTTTCAGAATATCGGCCGCAGCCTGCATCACATTCAGGTCGCTGTCGCTGCCCATAATAATTCCCACACTTGGCTGGTTGTCCATAACTTCTGTTTTAGTGGGCCTAAAGATAGCAGCATGTTATAAATTTCCAATATCTCCGGTGAGGAGAGCTATTGTTGCCTCTGCTGATTTCGCCTGCAACAGTGCATTGTACAAACGGTTTTTGGCATCGTAATAGCTAATCTGGATTTGTCGTAATTCAACCGCCGTGATGTTGAGTTTTTTGTACCTCTCTGTAGCGATAAAAATATTTTCAGAAGCAAGTTTGAGGTTGTTGGTTTCGAGTTCTATAGATTTCAAAGCTGAATAATAATTGATGTAAGCATTATTTACAGCAGCATCAATATCATTGCGCAACTTTTGCGTCTGAAGTTGTTGGTTGCGGATCTGGATATCAGTTACCTGCAATTGTTTTTTCACGATCCCTCCATTAAAAACAGGGACACTGATTCCCAAACTACCCGATGGCCCGTAGGTTTGATTAAACAAATTGAAACCCGCACTGTTACTGCTTTTATTGAAATTGTAAAAAGCATTCAAATTGGCCACAGGAAGGCGTCCGGCGTTAACTTCCTTTCTGGTTTGCTGCAATACTATCAGATTGGAATTAGCCATTAAAATATCGAGATTCTGAGCATTAATTTTCCGGTTCACTTCATCTAATTCCGGTAACGGCTTTACCAAAATACTGTCTGCAACCAAATAAGAAGTATCTGCTTTCCGGCCCATCAGCTTAAAGAGGTCAGACTTTGATGTGTTGATGGCATTTTGCAAAATGATCAGATTGGACCGTTGTTCATTCAAATCAACTTCTGCCTCCAGCACCTCATATTTTGCACCTGTTCCATTCTCCAATCGACGCTGAGCCAGCTCCAACCTCTGATTGAACAATCCTATTTGTTCAATGGTTGCCAGGTGTTGTTCTTTTAGCTTGACGATATTGTAATAAGAATTGATAATCCCAAAAACAGTTTCGTTGATTGATTTACGAAATGCATGTTCACCCAATCTCTCCAATTCTTCCAGTTTCTTTTTGGTGGCAAACATTTTGAGTCCGTCAAACACCTGCCAGTTAACTGCCAGCCCCATATTGAAGTTTTGTGTATTGGTTCCTTTCTTCTCTGTGACAGTTCCGTTGTTGAGTTTCTGTTTCAGATTATTGGTCCCAATGGTCTTATTGGCTGAAGCGCTTACCACCGGCAAAGCGCCCGCCATTGCCCAGTCATTGTTTATTGAACCGATTTCAATTTCGTTTTTGCTGATCCTTACATCAAAATTATTTTCAATGCCAATCCTGATGGCATCCTGAACTGACAGAAGTGTATCCTGTGCCAACACCGTTTTGGTACATAAAAAAATCAGAGACAGGAATATGAAAAGATTAAACAGCTTCATGGACCTTTCGTTTTTTAGATGACAAAAATCCATACATCGCGGGAACCACATACAATGTCAAAATGAGAGAAAACATAACGCCACCTACAATTACAATTCCGAGCGGTACCCGGCTGGTAGATGCTTCACCGAGAGATAACGCCAGCGGCAATGCCCCCAACGACATGGCAAGACTTGTCATCAATATCGGACGAAGGCGCAGGTAAGAAGCCTCCACAATAGCTTGTCGTTTGGCCATACCTTTTTCCCGCAACTGATTGGCAAATTCCACAATCAGAATTCCGTTCTTTGTCACAAGACCAATCAGCATAATCATTCCGATCTGAGAAAAAATATTAAATGTTTGCCCGAATATCCAAAGTGAAAGCAGCGCCCCGGCCAATGCCAGCGGCACGGTTACCATGATGATGAACGGATCTATAAAACTTTCAAACTGTGCTGCAAGCACCAGATAAATCAATACCAGTGCGAGAATAAATGCAAACATGGTATTTCCTGAACTTTCGCTGTAATCCCTGGAAGTCCCCGCAAGAGAAGTGTTGAAACTATCGTCCAGTAGGGGTTTTGCAATCCTGTCCATTTCTGCGATACCATCGCCAACTGTATATCCCGGTTGCAATCCAGCTGAAATTGTAGCCGATTTGTACCGGTTAAAATGATAAATCGTCGGTGGCGACGAAGCTTCGTTCAAACTGACCAGGTTATCGAGCGTAATCATGTTGCCCTGGTTATTCCGAACCATAATTTTTGATAAATCGGCAGGTTCTTCACGATTAATTCTATCTACCTGGCCAAGTACAGAATATTGTTTTCCGGCTCGATAAAAATATCCAAGCCTCCTGTCGCTGTAGGCCAGTTCCAATGCCTGATTAATGTCGGCTACACTCACACCTAATTCACTTGCTTTTAACCGGTTTACCGTAACTCTCAATTCAGGTTTATTGAATTTCAAATCAGCATCCACACCCTGAAGTACCTTACTCGCTTTGGCTTCATCTAAAAATTTAGGTAATACTTCTCTGATCTTTTCAAAGTTATTATTCTGAATAACAAACTGCACAGGCTGGCCTCCGCGCCGGCTGACAGAAATAGTCTGTTCTTCCATTGTGAAAGCACGTCCCTGATTAAACTTACTCAGATTCCGGTTCAGCATTTCAACAATCTCGTGCTGGGAACGGGTCCGGTCTTTTGGATCGGTTAACATGGCCCTGATAAATCCGCTGTTGACGGAACCACCACCATAGCCGGGGGCTGTAACACTTATGAGCACTGATTTTTCGGGCACGGAATCTATAATGAAATTATTCAGACTGTCCATGTAGGCATCCATGTATTCAAAATTGGTTCCTTCGGGAGCAGTCACATTCATTCTGAACTGGCTTCTGTCTTCAATGGGCGCAAGTTCAGAAGGGAGCCCTTTGTAAATAAAAAACATAAGAGACAAACACACGGCGATAATCCCAAGAGCAACCCACTTCACTTTCATAAACGCAGCCAGGCTTTTCTTATATCCATTTTCCATGGCTGCGAAGAAAGGTTCCGTTTTCATATAAAGTTTGGTGTGCCCCATATTTTTCCGGATCAGCTTCACATTCAAAACAGGCGTCAGTGTAAGCGAAACAAAAGCCGAAATCAACACAGCGCCTGCGACCACAATTCCGAATTCCCGGAATAACCGTCCGACAAATCCTTCCAGAAAAACAATCGGTAAAAAAACAATGGCCAGCGTAAGCGAGGTAGCGATAACGGCAAAATAAATTTCCTTGGTTCCTTCCTCCGCAGCCCTGTCTTTATCCATCCCCTGCTCTATCTTTTTGAAAATATTTTCCGTGACGACAATGCCGTCATCCACCACAAGCCCTGTGGCTAAAACGATGGCAAGCAGGGTCAATACATTTATCGAAAATCCAAAGAGGTACATAATAAAAAATGCACCGATCAGGGAAACAGGAATATCGAGCAATGGGCGAACGGCAATAATCCAGTCGCGGAAGAAGACGAAGATGATTAATATCACAAGCCCGATGGCGATGAACAGCGTTTCTTCCACCTCGGAAATTGCGCGCTTGATGAAAATGGTTTGATCCATTCCCACATTCAATTTGAAATCGGGCGGCAGTTCTCTCTTGAGCTGGTCAAGTCGTTTATTAAACTCGTTGGAAATAGCAACATAATTGGCACCTGGCAAAGGGATCACTGCCAGCATAATCATGGGAATCCCGCTTTCCTTCAAAACAGATTCAATATTTTCAGGGCCCAACACAGCCTCGCCCACATCTTTCAGACGGATGTTGACACCCTTTACATTTTTAATGATAAGATTATTGAAGTCTTCTTCCGTATAAAGCCTGCCGAATGTCCGAATGGTTAATTCCATTGTACTTCCGGTCAGTTTCCCGGAAGGGAGTTCGACACTTTGAGAACCCAGCGCCTTTTGAATATCGTCACTGGTAATCCCATAAGCATTTAGTTTTTCAGGATCAAACCAAAGCCGCATGGCATAACGCTTCTCTCCCCAAATATCCACGGAGCTTACACCAGGAATGGTCTGTAATCTTTCAACTAAATTATTCGTTGCATACTCTGTTACTTCCAGTTGATTGCGCTTCATACTTTGCACTGTCATGGCAATAATCGGCTGTGCACTTGCATCGGCTTTTGAAACAACAGGCGGCGCATCAATATCCTGGGGCAACTGGCGGAGCGCACGGGAAACCTTGTCACGCACATCATTGGCGGCCGTTTCAAGATCAACACCCAATTCAAATTCCACATTGATATTGCTTCTTCCCTGGCTGCTACTCGAGGTAATGTTCTTTACGCCTGCAATTCCGTTGATGGCTTTTTCAAGAGGTTCCGTAATCTGCGATTCGATGATATCCGAATTGGCGCCCGCATAAGACGTACTCACAGAAATATTCGGCGGATCAATTGCAGGATAATCCCTTACACCAAGAAAGCGGTAACCAATAATTCCAAACAACACAATAGCCAGGCTCATCACGGTAGCCATAACGGGTCTCTTCAAACTGATCTGAGCTAAATTCAAAACTTAGTCCTCCTTCTTTTGAAATGATGAAACTGTAATATTTCCTCCGGGTTTTATAGCGAGCAATCCTGTGGTAATAATGGTATCCCCCATATTCAAACCTTTTGTAATCTCCACTTTGTCGGCAGTACGCAATCCTGTTTCCACCACATTGAAAACAGCCTTCCCACTTTTGTAAACAATTACTTTTTTATCTCTTGCTTCGGGGATGACAGCTTCATTCGGAATCATGATGGCCTTGCTGTCATTACCCAAATCGAAATCAACATTTGCAAATCCTCCGGATTTCAATGCTTCGGCGGGGTTCTTTACCACTGCATGAACAGCCAGTGTACGGGTAGAAACATCTATTCCGGATTCGGTGGACATGATCACTGCAAAAAATTTCCCTTGCTGGCCGGCAGTTGTAAATCCAATTTTATTCCCAAGCTTCACATTTGTAACATACTTTTCAGGAACAGAAAATTCCAATTTCAGTTCATCCGTTTTTCGAATGGTTGTCAAAATATTTTGTGGGGTAACATAAGCTCCGGGACTTACATTTTTAAAACCCAAGCGCCCGTCGAATGGAGCTTTTACCACTGTTTTATCAATTTCTGTTTGCATCACTGCGATATCGGCTTTAAGGCTGTTTACATTGAGAACTGTCAGATCAAAATCCTGCTGGCTGATACCGCCGATTTTCAAAAGATCATTTTGTCTTTCCAACGTTTTTTCTGCTACCTGGAGCTGCACCTGCAATTTCCTGAGTTGCGCTTTCAGGTCGCCATCAAACAAACGTGCAAGCACGGTTCCTTTCCTGACAAACGTTCCTTCATGAATAGAAAGTTCAACAATACGGCCTGAGACTTCGGGGTGAATTTCTGTTTCCTCCATCGGGATCAGTGTGCCAGCTATCTGTAAATTAGCTGTAAGAACCTCAGGATTGACAATATATCCTTCCACAGGCAATGCGCGCTGCATGCGGTTTGTACTCACGGTATTTTTTTTATCTTTTTTCCCGTTGTTCTTGCAAGCAAACAAAAGAAAAGAAGAAAAAATAAGTATAGCTATTTCTTTGGTTTTCAAATTCATCTTTTTTAAGCCAAAAGTTTAATACAACGTTTTATTAGACGACTAAACGAAGTGATATCTTCGAAATCAGTTTCAGTTATTTACCTTCCCAGATATGCCTGATCTTGTTGGCTACGTGAACCAGTCCTATGCGGTCAGCATCCAGGATAGTCACATGGCCCATTTTCCTTCCCGGCCTGCACTCCTTTTTTCCATACAGGTGAAGAAAAGCATTTTCAATTTTAAGAATTTCTTTTAAAGCTGATGAATCCTCATTGATGGGATTGTTGTCCTGCCCGATCAGATTTATCAAAGCAGAATTCATAATTTTTTTTGTATTCCCCAAAGGCAGATCCAGCATGATTCTCCAAAGCATGTCAAACTGCGAACTGAAATTCCCTTCAATGGTATCATGCCCGCTGTTGTGAACCCTCGGAGCGGTTTCATTTACAAAAACATTATCCTGCTGATCAATGAGCATTTCAACTGCAAATATCCCCGGAGAGTTCAGATTGCGCACTACAGAAAGTCCGACAGCTTCCACCTTCCACAAAACTTCTTCAACCAGGTTTGCAGGACTAAGCTGATATTCCAACAGATTAAGTATCGGATCAAAAATCATTTCTGATGGAGGGAAAATAACAGTTTTATCCTGATTGTCCACTCCGATGATAATTGAAATTTCCTTTTTGATATCAATTTTCTTTTCCAGAACCGCTTTGCCTTCAAAAGCCAGATTCAACTGTGAAATATCTTCTAAAACCTGAACACCTCTCCCATCATATCCGCCCTGTGCCGATTTGTGAACAGCCGGAAACATAGATTCATTGTTTTTTACATCATCCCTCGAATTTGTAATCACATAGGGCGAAGTCGGAATATCATTTGAGGAATAAAACTTTTTCTGTACGGCCTTATCGCGAATAATTTCCAGAGTTTCAGGTTTGGGATAAATTTTCACTCCATGCTCCTGAAGCCTCTTCAATCCTTCGACACTCACTGATTCAATTTCAATGGTGACAATATCCAGATCTTTCCCAAAATTGTAAACATCATCTGCATGCCGGATATCCCCTTGCGTAAAATGATGACATAAATGTGCCGATGGGCAATCATCTTTTGATTCCATCACATAAGTAATTACAGGATAATTTGCAGCAGATTGTAAAAGCATTCTTCCCAACTGGCCACCTCCCAGAATCCCCACCTTCTTCATCAGAAATTAATTTTTTGCAAGATAATTCTTAAATCAACTATGCACGGTCTCAATTATAAGAAAGTGAATGAAGGGATTTTTTTTAACCTATTAATAGGTTATTGAATCACAGAGCCTTCAATTAATCTGATATTTTTGCCGCTATTACAATCGCCTCTATGCAATCCGGAAATTTCAGAAAAAAGAGTTTGCGAAATCTCTTATGTGTATTTGCCCTCGTTCTGGCGATGAATGGGCATACCTCACTAAGTTTTCCCTCTTCGACTAATGAACAGGGCGTTGAAAACTTTGTGCCTCAGGAAAACATGGCCGGTGTAACATTTCAAATCAGATCTTTCTCCGGAAAAATAAATGGTTTTCAATCCTATTCTTACTTTGTTCCAAAAAAGAAAGAAGTTTCATCATTATCGAATTTAATATCCGGAGAATTTCTGCCGGTACATGGTGATATCATTTATTTGCATACATTAAAATTGTTTTAAGGGATTCGCGTCAAAAACAGGTTCTGCTTCTTTCATTTCCTTAACACTTAATTTCTGAATTTTTATGAATACAATTATAGAAGCATTGCAGCTTCTGACCAATCCTGAATGGATCATGGAACACGGAGGTTTGTACTTCGTGATTCTAATTATTTTTATTGAAACCGGATTATTTTTTGGTTTTTTTCTTCCCGGCGATTCCCTGCTGTTTGTTGCAGGATTGATCATCGCTAATTCCCTGGCACCTTTCACTAACAATGTAGTTAATTTGATTTTCTGGATGTTGCTCATCGGAACATCCGGTGTACTTGGAAACTTCACGGGCTATTGGTTCGGATTGAAATCGGGATCATATCTAATGAAGAGGAAAGACACCTGGTTATTTAAGAAAAAATACATTTACCAGGCCAAAGAATTCTATGATAAAAAAGGAGGGATTGCCATTGTGTTGGCGCGCTTTCTTCCGATTATCCGCACTTTCGCACCCATCATTGCCGGAGTTGCAAGAATGAAACCCGGTAAGTTTACCTTCTTCAATATTACAGGTAGTTACCTGTGGGTATTTTCAATTGTCATTGCAGGATATTTGCTGGGAGAAAATGCATGGGTCAAAAACAATCTGGAAACTATCATTATTGGAATTATATTGATTACAACCGGTCCGATAATTATAAAACTAATCTCCGGTAAATTCAGGAAAGAGGTTAAAGTAGTAGCGTGATCCGGGTCAGGCAAGGTTTTGGTATTCCACAAATAACCTTGCCTGGTTTTTTGCACGGTTCAGGTTTTGCGCGGGATAGGTAATCCCATAATAAATATCATTGTTCATATAATCTGTCAGGAACCTCAGTGCCTGCATGTAAATCATAAAAGATCCGGAATAATGAAAGTGTGCATTTTCAGCCTCTGTCAATTCTTTGGAAAGAAATGATTTATATCCTTCGCAAATAGCATCATAAAAATCCCGGCGCACATGCACCTTGTTTAAATCAATTTCTTCTTCATTGGCCGGAGACAAATAATTACGCATCATATCACCCAGGTCGCTGATAAAAAATCCCGGCATCATGGTATCGAGGTCTATGACACAAATGCCTTTGTTTTGCTCGTCAAATAACACATTACTGATTTTGGTATCGTGATGCATGACTCTTTTTTTCAGAAGATGCTGAGTGGCAATTTTATTGTACTCATCCAAAACAAATTTCTGATCGTTCAGAAAATCTATCAGATAAGAAGCCTCCTTTATCCTGCGGGGATTTCCGTTCTTCTTTGCATTTTCAAATTGGATAAATCGCAGGTTGAGATTGTGAAAATCGGGAATTGTGATATTTAATCTTTCGACCGGAAAATCTTTCAGGTAAAAAGCAAATTTTGAAAATTGACGGGCGGCTTCATAGGCCTGATCTGCAGACTGGGCCGACTGGAGTGTTACTGAATCCTGAATAAAAGGAATGAGTCGGTAGTAATCGCCATTTTTAATTACCATGCCCTCACCATCCGTTGTTTTCAATGGTGTGGGAAAAAGATAATCCGGTTGATTTCCTGAAAGATAGTCCCCCACCATCATAATATTTTCATTAATCTTATCCGGTTCCTTAAAAACATGCTGGTTGATTTTTTGTAAAACATATTCTTCTTTTCCTGCAATCACTTTCCAGGTGTAATTGATCAGGCCATTTCCCAGAGGAGAAATATTTTCTGAAATTATACCGTAGGATTTAAGCACATCACTAAGAGAAGAATCTTCCATTTTTTCAATTTTAAGAACGTGTAAAATGTTTCAGGTGTATTCTTTTTATCGATCTGTATTCCTGTCAAATTTAATACCTTAGTTATTCATCAATGATTTTAAATATGGAATTCCAATGGGAAGGCGTCATGCCGGCAGTTACAACTAAATTTACAAAAGAGGGTGAACTGGACATTCCGGCTTTCCTCAAAAATCTTCAAGCTCAAATTTCAGCAGGAGTAGCAGGATTGATTCTGGGTGGAACTCTGGGAGAATCGAGCGTACTGGAATCCCATGAAAAAAAGTTGCTGGTAGAAGCAGCAGTCAAAACAGCCGCAGGTAAAATTCCTGTTATCCTCAACATTTCAGAAGGAAGCCTGAGAACAGCCCTTGAACAGGTTGAACTTGCTGAAAAATGGGGTGCATCCGGATTGATGATGTTGCCCCCTATGAGATATAAAAGTGACTTCAGAGAAACAGTGCATTGGTTTCGAACACTCGCGCACCACACCTCACTTCCTGTTATGATTTACAATAATCCCGTGGATTACAAAACCAAAATCACTCTTGAAATGTTCGGTGAATTGGTATCCTGCGAAAATATTCAGGCCGTAAAGGAATCTACAAGAGATGTAACGAACATCACAAGGATGATAAACCGTTTTGGAACAAGATTCAAAATCCTTTGTGGCGTTGATACATTGGCTTTGGAAGCATTGTGCCTGGGAGCAGATGGTTGGGTTGCCGGACTGGTATGTGCATTTCCTGAAGAAACAATACAACTGTACAACCTTGTAAAATCAGGCAACCTGGAAGCGGCTACAAAACTATATCGTTGGTTTATGCCCTTGCTCGAAATGGACATTCATCCCAAGCTGGTACAATACATCAAACTTGCAGAAAGTTTTACCGGTATTGGCACTGAATATGTACGTGAACCAAGGTTGCCAATCACTGGAGAAGAAAGAGAGAGAATTATTTCCATTATACAGAATGCCCTTGCAAAAAGGCCAACGCGGATGGAAGAAATAAATAAATAAATCATGTTTAAAGACACTACACCTGAGGAAATAGACAAAGCCATGCACGAGGCGTGGGATGCTTATCTTATTTATAAAAAAACATCGTTGAAAGAAAGAAACCGACTGATGCACACCATCGCTGATCTGCTTGAAAACAGCGGAGAAGAAATCATTCATACGGCAATGGAAGAAACCCATTTGCCCGAAGCCAGGCTGAAAGGAGAAAGAGCACGAACTGTACTACAGCTCAGACAATATGGTGATGCAGCAGAGGAAGGTTCATGGCTGGATTTACGGATCAATACGGCTGACGAAAAAAGCAATTATCCCGACGTCAGAAAAACAAAAGTTGCATTAGGACCTGTGGTTGTTTTTGGTTCCAGCAATTTTCCATTTGCCTACAGCACTGCCGGCGGCGATACAGCATGTGCATTGGCCGCCGGATGCCCTGTCATTGTGAAAGCTCACCCTGCACATGCAAAGACTTCACAAATGGTGGCAGATATTATTTCAAAGGCTGTCGAAAAAGTCAAATTGCCGAAGGCCGTTTTTACTCATTTGCATGGAATCAGTTTCGATGTAAGCAAGGCCTTAGTTATGCACCCATTGACAAAAGCCGTTGGGTTCACAGGTTCTTTATCCGGCGGCAAACAATTATTCGATTGGGGAAATCAAAGAGAAGAACCTATTCCGGTATTTTCAGAAATGGGCAGTACCAATCCGGTATTTCTTTTACCAGGCAAAATAAAAAGTGATGCTGAGGAAATTGCAAGGCAATATGCAGGCTCAATTACAAATGGCGTTGGGCAATTTTGTACCAAACCCGGATTGATCATTGCGATAGACGATGGCAGTGTGGATGGCTTCAAAGAAATCCTGAAAGAAAAAATTGAAAATACGGCAGCACAAAAAATGTTGCACGCAGGAATTGCAAAAGCCTTTGCACAAAAAAAAGAAAAAGCTTTGCAACAGAAAGGCGTCTCCGTTATGGCAGCAACAACAGTTGAAACAGATATTTCGGAAGGTCAACCCGCTGTCGCCACAGTTTCTGCAAAAGAGTTCATCAAAAATCAATTGCTGAGAGATGAAGTGTTTGGTCCATTTTCCCTCATTATTCTTTGCAAAGATTTCAAAGAAATGGCTGATGTAGCTTCTGTGTTGAAAGGACAATTAACGGCGACCATAATCGGCAATGAAGAAGAAGTAAAACAACATCGTGATTTATGTGATAAGATTGAAAATATTTGCGGCAGGTTCATTCTGAATGGAGTGCCCACGGGTGTAACAGTTTGCACCGCAATGCAACATGGGGGCCCATTTCCAGCCACCACAGACAGCAGGTTTACCTCTGTCGGTTCGGATGGGATCAGCCGTTTTGTGCGCCCGATCGCCTTTCAGAATTGGCCCAATAAATTATTGCCGGAGGAACTCCAAAATGAAAACCCATTACATTTTTGGAGAACGGTCAACGGAAAAATGACGAAGGATGCAATCTGAATTTTACAGACTTTGTGATGAATTGCCTGATTAATATTTTGTGAAGCCGGAAGGTCTCAAACCTTAGCAGAAAAGTTAGTTTATGTTACTTTTACTTTACTTACCCAATGATGAGAAAGCGCTTCATCAGAGAAGGTAATAAGGTGGAATCATTGGGGTAATTTTTCTACTAAGGTTATTCAAGATAAATGCAAAAAACCTGGTTATTAAAGAAAACTTATTCGGAACTTTCGACCACAACTTGTAAAAACTTTACCAGACAAAAAAAGCACGAACCCTGTATTCGTGCTTTTTTATCCATCATCAATCAAAACTATCCTCTAACCTTCGGCTTTTTCGTCTTTTAATAATACTTCATGAATCACTTTTTTCAATGTGGCCTTGGGAAGCGCTCCCATTGCCTGCTGAGGTTCTTCGTTCATCGGGCAAAACAATAACGTCGGAATACTTGTGATCCCAAAGGCTCCCGCCAATTCCTGCTCTGCATCAGTATCCACTTTATATACATACATTTTGTCTTTGTATTCACCCGCCAGCTCTTCCAGAACCGGAGCGACAGATTTGCAAGGACCACACCAATCGGCATAAAAATCCACAATACAAGGCTTGTCGCCTTCGTACTTCCAGGCTTCCGGATTTTTTTCATAATTAAAGACTTTGTTCAAAAAATCTTCTTTTGTTATGTGGATGGCATTCATGGTTGCTTCCATATTCATTTCAATTTTGTGTTGTTGTAAATATTGTTTTTAAAGTATTTCAAGATGCAAACTTACCATCAGATGCCGGTTTGTTTGGGAATAAATGTTACACAATAAGGAAAAATAAAAATCCTTCACAATTCATTACGAATTTACCGGTTCAAACGACTTTCTGTATTCCATAGGTGATTGCCTTTTCAGCTTTTTAAATTGCCTGAAAAAATAAGCTGGATTGTTGTATCCACATGCATAACAAATTTCCATCACATTATCCGGAGACTGCCGCAACAGTGTGCATGCATGTTGGATGCGGTATTGATTCAGATGTTCACTGAATGTTTTTCCCGTTTCTCTTTTCACAAAACGGCAGAATCCGGTCTTGCAAAGATGGAGGACATTTGCGACCTCGTCAATACTAATATCCCGTGAAAAATATCCGGAAAGAAAGTTGTGCATCTTCTGAATTCTCAAATAGGAAATTTGGATTGGATCTGATCTTGTAGCAAAATGACCCAGCACAGATTTATTTTTATCCTGCACAATTTCATTCAGAACAGATAACAGAGTATTGAATTTTGGCAGCCCGGATTTCTTCTCCATACCATCCATCATATCCTGTACTTTTTTTGTCATTTTCATTTTAAATCCATATCCCAAAGCTGTTTCAAGTTCTTTGAGTGCAAAAAACTCAGGAATGTTATACAATTTTTCAAAAAGATTTTGCCTGTACTGCACCACAGTTACTTTGGAAATATTCTTTTTTCCGGTAATCATCCCATCATCTTCAAAGAGATGCGGAATATTTCCTTTGATAAAAAATAATTGACCTGTCTGGAACTCTTCTTCTGTATCTGCAAGAAATAATTTTCCTTTTCCTTTTCTGATAAAAACAATTTCATGTTCTGGATGATAATGCAATGGCACATCAATCAGACTCTGCGTGTATGATTTCACTTTGATAGATGAATCGTCGCCTGTTTCAATATTTTCCAAAAGCGGTTTCAACGTCTGATTTCCTCCTTCGGGTAAATATAGTATATAAAATAATCAACAGAGTAGAAGGTTCGGTCATTGCATTTCGGCAAATTTGTACAGGCAAATTACCGGATGAAATGAAAAGCAAATTCAGTTTATGGTTGCCGGCTTTGATTCTCGCAACTTATACAGTCAACGGGCAGGACCACCCTTCCAATAATTTTAAACCATCGCATGAAATTATTTACCATGTGGTGCAACGCAGTTTTTACGACAGCAATGGAGATTTGAATGGTGATTTAAACGGGCTTAGAGAAAAACTGGGTTATCTGCAAGAACTCGGTGCCACATCTATCCTGCTTTTGCCACTTTACCAGTCGCCGTATTACCACAATTACTTCGCGGATAATTTTGAAAAAATAGATTCCACTTTCGGGACAATGCAGGATTATCTGAACCTGGTCAGGGAAGTTCACCGAAGAGGTATGAAGATTTACATGGACATGGAAACGCAATATGTCACCGAAGATCATGAGTGGTACAAAGATTCTTACGGCAACCTCTCTTCTCCATACAGTGATTTTATTGCCTATGACGACAGTGCACACACGAAACCTTCATCCATCGTATATGACCTTCATGAATTTACCGGATATAATGGCATCACAAAAAAACTGACCACTGTCAACATGAACAGCAAAAAAGTTTTGGATTACAACATCAGTTTATTTTCACATTGGGTGGATCCCAATGGTGACGGGAACTTCAACGATGGTGTGGATGGATTCCGGCTCGATCACATGATGGACAATCTCGACAACAAAAACCGATGGTCACACCTCTTTCAAAACTTCTGGAGCCCACTGATTCAAAAAGTAAGATCAGTAAATCCAAAAATTATTTTTATCGCTGAACAAGCCAACTGGAGTTCGTTTGGAATAGATTATTTGAAAGAAGCAGGTGTGGACAGGGTATTTGCGTTCCGCATCGCTTTTGAAATCCGCAATCTGAACAAAAAAAAACTGGAGACAGTATGTGATTCCACTTTCAGATTTACGCCTACCGGCAAAAATCAGATTGTATTTATCGAGAATCATGATATGCCAAGATTTGCTTCTGTGGTCAATCACAATCCGGGAAAACTGAGAGTGGGCGCAGTGCTCAATCTTCTGCTCGGCGGAATTCCTTCTATTTACTATGGACAGGAATTGGGAATGTACGGCGGAGGAAAATCTATGGAATGGGGAATGACCGATGGAAATGAAATTCCTGAACGGGAAGCATTTGAATGGTACAAATCGGACACCGGAAAGGGAATGGCTTTCTGGTACAGGGACACGGGTCCATGGTGGACAAATTCAAATGACAAACCCAATGACGGCATTTCTCTTCAGGAAGAAAAAGCAGACCCGAATTCACTTTGGCGCTTTTATAGAAATCTCATTCTCTTCAGGGAAAGCCGTGAAACACTTCGCTCGGGAACTTATTATGGAATTAAAAATAACAACGATAGCGTATTCACTTTTCTCAGGATACTTAATGATAAAGCAGATTTAATCGCAGTTAATTTCTCTTCAAAATCAGCAAAAGCTGAGTTGGACATGCAATCTGTTTCTTATCAGAAAAAGATAAAAAAATTGTTTGGAAACGGAAATGTTTCTTCGGCTCGAAAGAACACCGGCGTTCAACTTCCGCCTTATGGTTTTGTAGTTTATGAATTGAAAAACTTTAAACACAATTGATCTTTTGAAAACATATCTCTTAAATAATCCGTTTGATATCAGTGAACATTTTCAGAGAATGGAAAATGAATTTTTCCTTCCCGGAAAAATTACAGAGTTCGATGAAGGAACCGGAAAAGGAAAAATTGAATGGCAATTTCACCGTTATAAACCCGACTGGTTTTTCAACAAAATAGACAAGCACCTGGAATTGCAGAATGACAAATCTGCGCCTCTCCAGGATTATGATGTGCATCCGCAATGTGATTTTGAAATATCATTCATTTCTCAAAAGACCATCCGGCTTCGAATGAAAACTTCTTCTGTTCATTATCCGGAAAAAGATTCTTTGATGTTGGTGAAACCGGTTAAGAAAGGAAAAACATGGAACACCCAATCAACTAAAAAGGAAGTTGTTTACCAAAATAAATCCGGCTCAGTAGTTTTCAACAAACAAATTTTATCAATTCAATTCTTAAACAAGAATCAGGAATTACTTACATCCACACAATCAACCCACGCTTTGAAAGCCATGCATTCCAAAGCAATGCCTTTCAGTTTCATAAAAAATTCCGATGATTACTCAAGGAATGTTGCTGCCTCATTTTCGCTTTCACCGGATGAAAAAATATTTGGTTGCGGTGAATCTTTTACAAGACTAAACAAGCGCGGACAGAAACTGGTTTTATTTACCACCGATACCCAAAGCACGGCATCCACGCAGATGTACAAACCCATTCCCTTTTTTATGAGCAGCAGAGGTTACGGCATGTTTGTACATACATCCGCGCCGCTGACATTTGATTTTGGACAAACACACGACAGCACTTCCACACTTTACAGCGGAGACGAAGAACTCGATTTGTTTTTCTTTTTTGGCACACCCAAAGAAATCCTCTCAGAATACTCGGCATTAACCGGAAGAAGTCCACTCCCGCCTCTCTGGTCATTCGGAATGTGGATGGGCACCATCAGTTTTAATTCCGAAAAACAGGTGAAAGAAGTAGCCATGGGTTTGAGAAAAAACAAATTTCCGTGCGACGTGATACACATCGATTCAGGATGGTTTGAAAAGGGAATCAATTGCGATTTTAAATTCAACAAAAAAACTTTTCCGCATCCGGAAGAGATGATGAAGTTTTTAAAAAATCATGGATTCAAAACTTCTCTTTGGCAGATTCCTTATTTCACACCTCACAATCCGTTGTTTGATGAAATTGTAGAAAAACAACTTTACATCAAAAATGCAGCGGGACATATTCCCACTGAAGATGCTATCCTTGATTTTACCAATGAAAAAACCATCAGGTGGTATTCAGATAAACTGAAAAATCTGTTGCGAATGGGCGCATCGGTCATCAAAGCTGATTTTGGCGAGGCCACTCCATTACATGGTTTGTTTTGTTCAGGTGCCACAGGATTTTTCGAACACAATTTATATCCGTTGCGATACAACAAAATTGTAAGTGAAATCACAGCCAAAGAAACCGGTGAACAAATTATCTGGGCGCGAAGTGCGTGGGCAGGCAGCCAAAGATATCCTGTGCATTGGGGAGGAGATGCAGAAGTCTCTGATGCAGGAATGGCGGGCACTTTGAGAGGTGGTTTGTCATTTGGTTTAAGCGGGTTTTCTTTTTGGAGCCATGACATCGGAGGTTTCAGCGGAAGCCCTATGGAGGAATTGTACGGACGTTGGGCTTTCTTCGGATTGATGAGTTCGCATAGCCGCATACACGGTTTTCCACCTCGCGAACCCTGGAATTATAGCAAGTCATTTCAAAAAAGTTTCAGAAAAATAGCTGAGCTGAAATATATGTTCATTCCTTACATCTTCACGCAATCTTATTTGAGTTGCAAGAACGGATGGCCACTGTTGAGGACATTATTTTTTAATTATCCCAATGATTCCACTTCCTGGTTTATTGAAGATGAGTACATGTTGGGAAATGATTTACTGGTCGCGCCGTTAATGGAAACCGGCAGGAAAGAAAGAAAAGTTTATTTGCCTGAAGGGAAATGGATCAACATTGAATCAAATAAAATTTATTCAGGAAGCCAATGGCATCAGATAAAGTCAGATGAACTGCAGGGAGTTTTGCTTCTGCGTTTTGGTGCCGCTATTCCATACACACAAAAAATTTATTCAACTACCGAACTCAATTGGAGTAAAATACATTGGCTCATTTGTTCTGACGGTTCCGAGGAAGCCAACGGTTCACTCTTTTCTCCCGGGATGAAAAATGAAATCAATTTAAAATTTCACAAGGAGAAAAATCAATGGCAGCAGACATCACGGGTACAACAAAACAATACCTTAACGGATTTTAAAACTTTTAAATTTTAAATTTATTCACCACTAAAATCTTCAAACCATGTCAACAGAATCCCACTCGCTTCCCGATTTAAACAATACTATTCAGTTGCCGGAAGAAACAATTACAAACTTTCGAAAGAATGGACACACTTTAACCCGACACCTGCTTTCACCAGAAGAAGCAGCGCAATATCGCCAGGTAATTGTGGCAGCAGCCGATACCTACAATACGGAAAAAAGAAAACTTGCCGACCGCGATACCTATGGCAAGGCCTTTCTTCAGATTATGAATCTATGGCGCAACGATGTGCAGGTGCGAAAATTTGTTCTTGCAAAAAGGATGGCCAAAGTTGCTGCCGATTTGCTCGGCGTAAAAAATGTTCGTCTTTATCACGATCAGGCTTTGTTCAAAGAAGCCGGCGGCGGGCATACGCCATGGCACCAGGATCAGTATTATTGGCCGATTGATACAACAAATACTGTTACAATGTGGATGCCGCTTGTGGACATCAATGTGGAGATGGGTATGCTGACTTTTGCATCGAAATCCCAGCACGACGGGCTTGTTTTCAACACCGAAATTTCGGATGAATCGGAAAGCGTTTTTACCAAATACGTTTCCGATAAGGGATATGAGATATCACGTGCCGAGGAAATGAAAGCCGGAGATGCAACGTGGCATTATGGATACACCATTCACAATGCACCGGGAAATAACTCAGAAACCCGCCGCGAGGTAATGACCATCATCTATCTTGCAGATGAAGCAAAAGTTACGGAACCAAAAAACAAGTGGCAGGTTGCCGACCGCGAAAAATGGCTGATGAATAAACCTGTTGGCAGTCTGATCGATTCTGAACTCAATCCTCAATTGTTATAACAATAATGGTTACACGTTCTTTAGCTGCTATCACAACGGGCAACGAAAAGTTTGTCATCGATGAAGTTTCAGTAGATGATCCCAAATCTGATGAAGTACTCGTGGCTATAAAAGCTGCAGGCCTCTGCCATACGGATTACGATTCTATGAGTTGGAAACAAAATCTCGTCATGGGCCATGAAGGAGCAGGGATTGTTATTAAGGCCGGAAAGAAAGTTAAGCATGTCAAAGAGGGCGATCATGTGATTTTGAATTGGGCCGTTCCGTGTGGTCATTGCTTTCAATGTGTATCGGGAAATGAACACCTGTGTGAAAACAATTCTTTTGTATTGGCCGGTAATCGTGGATTTGGCAAAGGTCATGCTCACCGCAACGGGACACTTTACAAAGGAAAACCCATCGCACGATCTTTCAATATTGGAACATTATCGGAATACACTTTGGTAAAAAGTGCAGCCGTCGTTTCCATTTCCAAAACCATTCCTTTCCCATCAGCTTCAATCGTGGGTTGTGGTGTGATGACCGGTTTTGGGTCAGTCATCAATGCAGCCAGGGTGCAACCTTCCAAATCAGTTGTCGTACTCGGTTGCGGGGGTGTAGGACTAAATGTTATTCAGGGCGCACGCATTGCAGGAGCCAATCCCATCATTGGCATTGATACAAGAGAAACAAGCCTGGCGATGGCTACGAAAATGGGAGCTACTCACACATTGCTCGCAAAAACAGGAGACAATGAACTGGCACATACGGTTGATGAGGTAAAATCATTGACGAATGGCAGAGGTGCAGATTACGCTTTCGAATGCACAGCCCGGCCAACGTTGGGGGAAGCTCCGTTGCGATTGATTCGTCACGGAGGAATGGGAATCCAGGTCAGCGGCATCGAACAGAAAATCACTTTCGACATGCAGTTATTTGAATGGGATAAAATTTATTTGAATCCATTGTATGGGAAGTGCCGTCCTCAAATAGATTTCTCTAAAATCATAGATTATTATGAGCACAAGAAATTATTTCTCGATGAACTTGTCACAAAAACTTATCCATTGACAAAACTGAACAAAGCCTTTGAGGATATGCTTTCCGGAAAAAATGCCAAAGGTGTTATCGTATTCAAATGAAAAAATTCAGAACCATAGAAATTTCCAATCCAAAATTCAGTCCGCAAGGATTGGAATTTATCACAGCTAAATCAGAAAATCTGAAAGGCCGCGGAGATATCATTGTCAGTAAATCTTTGACGGCACAAAAAGATATGCCTGTCATTATTTTCCTTCACGGAGTATATGGCAGCGCCTGGAGCTGGCCTCTTAGCGGAGGTGTGCATCAGACCATGAGAAAACTGGAAAAAGAGAAAAAGATTCCGGGTTTCATTTCCGTTTTTCCTTCGGATGGTTTGTGGGGTGATGGGTCTGGATATGTTCCCCATGACGGATATGATTTTGAAAAATGGATTGCCGAAGATATACCGGAACTGGTTTTGCAAAAAGTGAAAGGAGTAACAGCCTATTCAAACTTTTTTATCACCGGATTATCGATGGGTGGATTCGGGGCTTTCAAAATAGGCGCGAAATATCATCAGCGTTTCACTGCATTTTCAGGACATTCATCCATTACGCATCTTCAGCAGATGAAACTTTTTACAGAAGAACCTTTGAAACATTATCTGCAGAAAGACAAAAAAGAAAATGATGTCTTTGAAACTATAGCTGCCAATAAAAATTTTATTCGCTCTTTCAGATTTGATTGCGGCACAAATGACCCGCTCTATAAAGCCAATAAAAAATTACATGAACAACTATGCAAAGCAGGTATTGCCCATGTATTTAATGAATTTCCCGGCGGGCATGAATGGACTTATTGGGAGAAACATGTGAAGGATTCGATTTTGTTTTTTGCGAAGCATCTTCACTGATAAAACGCTGAATATTTTGCCCGATTAATCCCCATCGCCATAAACCTTCAGTGTTAATTTCTTTTTGGTTATTTTTAGGAGAATCAAAACTAAGGACATCATGAATCCTGCGGCGTTATCTTCTCTTCCCGGTGGCATGCAATACCAGCTCAAAATTTATTTTGAAGGAATGCAAAAGAAAAAACCGTCTTTGCCTGTGGGCTTTGAACAACTCGAAGTATTGGCGAAAGAAAAGATGCCGGCTGAAGCGTTTGATTACATCGCAGGAGGCGCCGGAGGCGAATCTACCATGTACAACAACCTTCAGGCATTTAATGAATGGCAGATAATTCCAAGGATGATGGGAGATGTTTCACATCGCAGTATGGGCATTGAACTTTTTGGTGTACAACTTCCCACTCCTGTTTTACTCGGACCTATCGGCGTACTTTCTATTGCGCATCCTGACGGAGAAGTGGCCGTAGCCAAAGCAGCCAAAGCCCTTCACATTCCTCAGGTCGTGAGCAATGTTTCATCTAAAACTATGGAAGAGATTGCTCAGGTACATGGCGAACACCCTCATTGGTTTCAGTTGTACTGGGGACGCAATAATGATTTTACCAAAAGCATTCTCAGCCGTGCTGAAAAGGCAGGGTATAACGCCATTGTTGTCACGCTCGATACCAGAATTTTTGCCTGGCGCGAAAGAGATATTCAAAATGCTTATCTGCCTTTTCTTTACAAGCTTGGACTTGCCAATTATTTTTCCGATCCCGTTTTTCAATCGTTGATTAAAGATTGTACCAGCGATCCGGTGCAGGTGCTGATGCATTTTGCAAATTGCTTTTCCAATCCGTCGTCCACGTGGGAAGATCTTTCGGTCATCCGCGAAAGCACAAAATTGCCTGTCATAGTCAAAGGGATTCAACATCCTGACGATGCAAGGAAAGCCATTGATCACGGGGTTGATGGTATCATCGTTTCCAATCATGGCGGCCGTCAGTGTGATGGTGCTATCGGAGCACTCAATGTCCTTGATGAAATTGCCGAAGCTGTCGGAACAAAAACGACCATTTTATTTGACAGTGGAATTCGACGTGGCGCAGATATTTTCAAAGCCATGTCGTTGGGTGCAAAAGCTGTGCTTGTGGCAAGGCCCTACGCTTATGGATTGGCGTTGGGAGGAGAACAGGGTGTGTGGGAAGTATTGTCCAATTTATTGGCTGATACCGAACTTACTTTAGGATTGGCAGGTTGCAATTCGTGGAAAGAGGCCGGGAAAGAAAGATTAAAAAAAGTGGGTAAGTGATCGAGAAATGATAGTAACATTTTTCTGCCTTTTAAGACGATTGAGAAAGGAGTTCTAACGAAAAACGTGATGATTCACACAAAACTCGTACGAAAAATGTGAGAGATTGCCAGAAAGTCGTACGAAAAATGTGTATTTTAGTGCCATGAAACGATCCTTGCTCGATAATTTATTGCAATGGAAGAATGGCAAAAATAGAAAACCCTTGCTCATCAGGGGAGCCAGGCAGGTAGGCAAAACCTGGGTAATGAAGGAGTTCGGCAAACTATATTTTCAGCAGGTGCTTTATATCAACTTTGAACGGGACAAACTGTTGCAGAGTCTTTTTGAGAAAGATTTTGATTTAAAAAGAATTCTTCTCGCCTTGCAAGTGCAAACTGGTGTCAACCCGGAACCTAAAAACACATTAATCGTTTTTGATGAAATACAGGAAGCAGAAGGGGCCTTGACTTCGCTGAAATATTTTCAGGAAATGGCACCGGAATATTATATAATCGGGGCAGGTTCACTCTTGGGAATTTCTTTAAGCGGACAATCCTTTCCGGTGGGAAAAGTGGATTTCATGGATCTTTTTCCTTTGAGTTTTACTGAATTTCTGATGGCTATGAACGAGAATGAATTGTTGTCACTTATAAAAGCCGGACAGTGGGAATTAATCAGTACGTTTCATTCGAGATATGTGGAATTACTCAAGCAATACTTCCTCATCGGTGGTATGCCTGAGGCAGTGGCCTCTTTTGCAGAAAAAAAAAGCTTTGATAAAGCCCGGGATATTCAAAAAGCCATATTGATGGCTTATGAACAGGATTTTTCAAAGCATGCTCCTCCTGAAATTATACCAAGATTAAGAATGCTTTGGAATAGCATTCCTTCGCAGCTTTCAAAAGAAAATAAAAAATTTATTTACGGATTGGTCAGAAAAGGTGCAAGAGCAAGAGAATACGAAATCGCCCTTTCATGGCTCGAAGATTACGGATTGGTGTATCGGGTGAATCGTATTACCAAAGCAGGGTTTCCACTTAAATCTTATCTCGATCCAAAAGCCTTTAAATTATACATGGCAGATACCGGATTGCTTTGTACGCTGTCGGGCCTGAGTGAAAAAATCCTATTGAAAGGTAATGCCCTCTTCGAAGAATTCAAGGGGGCATTGGCCGAACAGTTTATTCTGCAACAACTTATTTCGGAAAATAAAATCCATCCATTTTATTGGTCAAAAGAAAAATCTTCAAGCGAAGTCGATTTTGTTTTTGAAAAAGGAAATTATTTTTATCCGATTGAAGTAAAATCAGCCGAAAACCTCCAGTCGAAATCACTCCGCGTGTTTAATGAAACATATCATCCCAAATTAAATATACGGACATCTCTTTCTAATTACAGAAAAGAAGAGTGGATAGTGAACGTTCCCCTTTATGCATTGCACCAATTTGTAAATGATTTATAATTCCAATTTCTCTCTTTATTTAAACGAAATATACTTCAAAGAGCCGGCAAGGAAGACCGCTCTTTATAAAACTCTGTCACTTCTCCGCCAACTCCGGCGATATCAAATACGCACCTATTTCTGAAATTTCTGTATCGCCCTTTTGTTGAATTATTTTCAGTGAAATATTTTCTGCATCTGTTTCCGGAAATGTCAGAATCCTTTCATGCCCAATGGTCGATCCCTCAATTACTCTTTCGAACTGTTTCTCTTTTCCGGAAATCAGGATTTTAAACCTTATACAATTTTGGCCGTTGGCTAAATTCTCTTTTAGAATAATACAATTGATTTTTTGGGGAGTTGCAAAATAAATACTCAGCGTCTGTGAAAATGGCCGTGCTATTGACGAAGCCGTTAAACTATTTCCATCGTTTAGTTTTTTATCAACAATTTTTTTTCTTTCCGAAACAAAATAGCCGGTTCCCGCTTTTGAAATATTGTTACGAAAACTTTCATCCCTCAATTTCTTAAATTCCATTAATGCTGCTGAATCGAAAGAAGAAATTAACCCATCGGTATCCGGTGGTACATTCAAAAGGAGATTGGCTCCGCGTCCGACACTCTTCAGATAAATTTCAAAAAGTTGATCCGGTGTCTTTACCAGTGAATCTTCTCTTTTGTGATAGAACCATCCGGAACGAATGCTCACATCACATTCAGCAGGGATCCAGTGTTTGCCATAAATATTTCCGGTATTCAATGTATCGGCAGACGGCGCACCGGCACCCGGAGTGAATCCTGCTGTATTCAACGTATTCCAATTGGTAGTCCCGATAAAACCTTTTTCATTTCCACACCAGCGGGCATCAGGACCGACATCAGAAAAAATAACCGTATTCGGAGAAAGCTTTCTGACCACACGTTCATATCGCGCAAAATCATAAACCTGTTTTTTCCCGTTGGGGCCTTCACCGTTTGCACCATCCCACCACAATTCCCAGACAGGTCCATAATTCTTAAAAATTTCTTTCAACATTCCCACAAATACGTCATTGTATTCAGGAGTTCCATAAGCAGGATGATTTCGATCCCAGGGCGACAGATAAACACCGAATTTCAATCCGTATTTTTTGCAGGCTTCGGATAATTCTTTCAGTACATCTCCTTTACCGTTTCTCCATTTACTTTCTTTAACCGTATGCGTGGAAAATTTACTTGGCCACAAACAAAACCCGTCATGATGTTTGGCGGTGATAATAATTCCAACTGCTCCCGCAGCTTTTGCAATACGGCACCATTGGTCGCAATCGAGATGTTCCGGATTAAAAACATCCGCATTCTCAGTACCCTTTCCCCATTCCAATCCGGTAAAAGTATTTGGACCAAAATGGGCAAACAGATAAAAATCATTATTCTGCCAGACCAGTTGATTGGCCGTAGGTTTGGGGTTCACATAACCCGCAGGTTGAGAAAATCCATAATCACAAAGAAAAAGAATTGCAAAAAATAAAATGGCTTTATTCAAAATGTGTTAATTTGATTTCAAGGTAAATAAAACTTATTTTGAATGTTCCTGAAAATATCCTGTTTGACATTCTTTATGAGGATTCATACCCACCAGTATTTATTCATCAGGATTTTTTGGATTCGAAATTGTGCATGAGCTTGCTATTGCCAGAAAAACAGGTAAATTTTAAAATTGAGAAATCCGTTATAGGTATGTGAATAGTGATCATCCTTTCAGGTAACAAAATAAAATTCAGAATTTCTTTTAAAAGTCACCCTACATTTACACAATAAAAATTAACGCCATTATTCTTTATGGGAACCAATGATGTGAAAGAAAATCGTTCAGAAAAAAAATTGGGAAACCGATTCTCTTTATTTTTTGCGGTATTGGGACTTTACCTTTTACTCTCTTTTCTTGTAAGAATATCATTCCTTTTCCGGTCGTTCAATGAACTTGTTTTCACTCCGGGCCACATTTTCCGCGCTTTCGTTATGGGATTTCTTTTCGACTTAACGGCGGGCCTTTGCTTTCTCGGCCTTTATGCTTTGTACCTGTTACTCTTCCCAAAATGGTGGATTGGCTCCATACTCGATAAAGCATTCACCTATTTTTATTTCGCCATTGTTCTTTTTATAATTTATTTCAGCCTGATTGCGGAATATCCATTCTGGAATGAGTTTGGAGTAAGGTTCAACTTCATCGCTGTCGACTATCTGATTTACACAGAAGAAGTGGTATCCAATATCAATCAGTCTTATCCAATGCCTCTCATTTTTGCGGTTTTGTTTTTATTAATAGCAGGGACTTTCTTTTTCCTTTCTAAATTCAGGATTTTCAGGCATGCATTCTCAAGTAAAATGAAAATCGGAAAGAGAGCATTTTATTCAGTTCCCGCTCTGTTAATTACCTTCCTTCTATTATTTTTCCTGAAAAATGAACAAGCCAATTTCAGTAATAATCTTGTAACTAATGAATTAGGTAAAAACGGGACATTCTCTTTCTTCGCTGCTTTCCGGTCAAACGAATTAAACTACAATCAATTTTACCCAAAAATCAATGACAGGGAAGCGTATTCCGTTTTGAAAAATGATCTTTTACAAAACAATCAAACCTACGTTTCCAATCAATGGGACAATATTTTGAGAAATACAAAAGGAGGAAATGAAATACGCCCCAACATCATTCTGGTCACGATAGAAAGTTTCAGCGCTGATTTTTTAAAAGCATTTGGCAATACAAAAAACCTGACTCCTTTTTATGACAGCATAGCCAATCAAAGTATATTTTTTACTGACCTCTATGCTACCGGAACCCGCACCATCCGCGGGATGGAAGCCCTTACACTTTCTGTACCGCCCACTCCCGGAAACAGCATTGTCAGAAGGCCAAACAACCATCATCTCCATTCTATTGCAACCATTTTAAAGCAAAAGGGTTACCAGATGGATTTCATTTACGGAGGCGACGGATATTTTGACAACATGAATAATTTTTTCAGCGGACAGGGTTTTGATATCGTTGACAGAAACAGAAGAAACATTTTATCTGACAATCTGGAAACCCATCGTTATAATATTCCTGATAAAGATGTCACTTTTGAAAATGCATGGGGCGTTTGCGATGAAGACCTTTACACACAATCCCTCAAATACGCCGATATTTCGTCTAAAAGAGGAAAGCCCTTCTTTCAGTTTTTAATGACCACATCTAACCACAGGCCATTTACTTTTCCGGCAGGAAAAATTGAGCAGAAAGAAGGTACCAGGGATGCCGCCGTAAGATACACTGATTATGCCCTTCAAAACTTTATTGAGCAGGCCAAAACAAAACCCTGGTTTGATAATACGGTTTTCGTTGTAGTGGCTGACCATTGCGCAGGAAGTGCCGGCGTATGGGAAATCAATATCGATCAGCATCATATCCCGGCAATTATTTACAATCTTCATCAGCCTCCCCAAAGGATCGACAGGCTCACTTCACAAATTGACCTGATGCCAACTCTTTTTGGTTATCTCAATTGGAATTATCAATCTGAATTTTATGGCAAGGATATCAACCAGACCAAACCCGGAGATGAAAGAGCTTTTGTAGGCAATTACAGAACACTCGGATTACTTAAAGAAAACATATTCACCCAGGTGGATGATCGCAGGGAAGTAAAGCAGTTCAACGTAGGGCCCGATGGCAAAACCACCGGACTGGCCGGAGAACCTAATAAAGAATTGTCCACCGAAACCATCTCATATTATCAAACCGCCAGCGAAAGATTTAAAGAGGGAAAGATGAAAGAACGGCATTAATCAATTTCTGAAAATCAACATTCATATTCCAAACAACATTTTGGATAATCCAAAAAAAAATCAAACCATGTCCAGACAATTCCCTGTGTTACTGGCCCTGCCCATCGCTGTGTTCTTTAATTTTCAAACAGCATTCGCTCAGGATAATTTAAATCCTGCATCTCAGAATGACAGCCTTCTTTTGGTCCAGAAAAAAAATTCTTATAAGCTGACCGTTACAAAACTGATAATCCCCGGAGCCTTCATCACATACGGATTTGCCAGTCTGAAAGTTCCATCATTAAAACAACTCAATACCTCAACCAGGAACGAAATATTGGAAGATAATTTCAAACATGTTATGTGGGATAATTACACCCAATATGCTCCTGCTGTTTTAGCTTACGGATTCAATGCCGTCGGAATAAAAGCAAAACAAAATTTTAAGGACATGACAATTGTCTATCTCACTTCTCAAATAATTACTGCAGCCATTACCGAACCTCTTAAACGTATTATCAGAGAAAAAAGGCCTGATAATTCCGATAACCTTTCATTCCCTTCCGGACATTCAGCCACCGCCTTTTCATCGGCACAATTTTTATTTCTCGAATACAAAGATTCCAATTTATGGCTCAGCCTGGTGGGTTATCCAATCGCTCTTTACACAGCTTACTACAGGGTTATAAATGATAAACACTGGGTTGGAGATGTGGTTGCAGGGGCCGGAGTGGGAATTCTTTCCACGCAACTTGCATGGTCGCTTTATCCTAAATTACATTCCTTATTCAGCAGAAAAAATAAAAAAAGTACAACAATTATTTTGCCCATGTACCAGAATAAAAGTGTGGGAATCCAAATTGCGAAAACTTTTTGAAATACCGAAATACATCGTGTAAAATAAGTTTTTAGATGAGCAACTGGTATTGCACCGCGGAAAATTTTTATGATGCAGCCTTTCAGTCAATTTTTACAGACTTTTTAATCTTAAGGATGCCGAATCAATTCGTAATTTTGCAGCCTTAAAAAAGTGAAGAAATATGTTTGAATCCTTAAGCGACAAACTGGAGGGAGCCTTCAAAAATCTGAAAGGCCAGGGAAGAATTACTGAATTGAACATTGCAAGTACAGTAAAGGAAATCCGCCGTGCATTGGTGGATGCGGATGTGAACTACAAAATCGCAAAGGAGTTTACAGATATTGTCAAAGAAAAAGCTCTCGGGGAAAAGGTATTGAATGCGGTAAGCCCCGGACAGCAGATGGTCAAGATTGTGAAGGATGAGCTTGCCCAATTGATGGGAGGTGAAGAATCCACTTTCAACATCACTGGTAATCCGGCAGTCATCCTTATCGCGGGCCTTCAGGGTAGTGGTAAAACCACTTTCAGCGCCAAGCTGGCCAACTATCTGAAAACCAAAAAAGGCAAGAGTCCCATGCTGGTGGCAGGCGACGTTTATCGTCCGGCAGCCATTGAACAATTAAAAGTTTTGGGTGAACAAATCGATGTGGAAGTTTACAGCGAACCGGAAAATAAAAATCCGGTTGAGATAGCTCAGCACGCCATTGAACAATCAAGATCAAAAAATAAAAACGTCATCATCATAGATACAGCCGGGCGCCTTGCCATAGATGAAGTGATGATGACAGAAGTCTCCAACATTAAGGATGCAGTCAAACCCAATGAAATTCTTTTTGTCGTAGATAGCATGACAGGCCAGGATGCGGTGAATACGGCTGCTGCGTTCAATGAGAAACTGGATTATACCGGTGTGGTATTGACAAAGTTGGACGGCGATACCCGCGGTGGAGCTGCCATCTCTATCAAATACACGGTGCACAAACCTATCAAGTTTGTCAGCAGCGGCGAAAAAATGGATACGCTCGACGTGTTTTATCCTGAAAGAATGGCCCAGCGTATTCTCGGTATGGGCGACATCGTCAGCCTGGTGGAAAAAGCACAGGAACAATTTGATGAAAAGGAAGCCGCGCGGTTAGAGAAAAAAATCAGAAAGAATCAATTTGATTTTGAAGATTTCAAAACCCAGCTTCAGCAAATCAAGAAAATGGGAAACCTCAAAGATCTGATGGGAATGATTCCGGGAGTCGGAAAACAAATACGGGATGTGGACATCAATGATGATTCGTTCAAAGGAATAGAAGCAATGATCAATTCAATGACCCCCGAAGAGAGACGGAACCCCGATATTCTTGATCCGCGCAGGAAAGAGAGAATTGCAAAAGGAAGTGGCAAAGAACTTCAGGAGCTCAATCAGTTTTTAAAACAGTTTGAGCAAATGAAGGGCATGATGAAGATGATGAACAAAATGCCGGCAGGCAGAATGATGCCGGGGATGAGAAGGAGATGATTTTAATTTTCTTGTCACTATTTTTCCAAAAATTTTTTACTTCAATTAATAACGATGACTTTAGTTACCGTTAGAGATTGACTGGAGACATGAGGTTTCAGGCGCTCACCGGATCTGTAGAGAATTTTCTAATCCAATATTTACAACTTCAAAGCCAAATAAAAATTATTGAATCCATTCGTGAATTCGTGGCTTCTTTCCTAAAATGGAATAAACTAATACCAGAAATAAAAAAATCACCTGGTAAAATAATTGCGGTTTCAACCCCTGAGAAAGGACAAATTTTTGACCGAATAATAACCGGGCTGCCAATTCATGAATATGATTTTTCCATTCGTGAATTCGTGGCCTGTTCAATTTTAGTCTAAAACCATTTCCTTCAGGTTGTGATTTTCCTTCCTCTTAAAAAAACTATTATTCTCATCCCTCAGCAGATGATTAAACAGCAATGGAAAAATGATCATACAAAATCCAATAAACAACCCGCATCCGGATATATAAAAAGAAATAAACCATGGTTTAAGGCTCATCATCATCACGCCAAACGGCACATCCGGCTGATGAAACATCCAATGAGATTTGATAAATCCGGCCACAATCAGGGATATCCAGAAAAAAACCAAGGAGATATTTATAACCCAGAAACCAATGTCAATCCATTTGCTCTTAAAAAAATTACCGTTTTTCTTTTTTCCTAAAATATAGCAGGCAAAGGCTATCAGTAAAAAACTATTAATCCCGATAGTAGCTCCCATCGTATGTGCAACAATAACATGTGTCCCGTGCATATAAATATTCAATGCGGGAATGGACATGCAAACCGCAAGCCCGAGCGTTAGAAAAACCCACACATCGGCAGCCAGCAAAAAACGGTAGGGACGAATATGAAAATATTTTTGAGCGGTTGTCACAGAAGACCTCCACAAATAAATAATCCTGCCGAAAAGAAAAAGTTCTGTCATGCTGACAAGATATCCGATGTCTTTTATATATAGAGAAGTGGGTAAAGTGTAAATATGATGCCCCCAGTTAAACATCAGATTGAAAAGGCTTAGAAAGTAAAGTGCAAATACAAGATTACTGTAACTATATTTTTTACTTCCCGAAATAGCATCCATTAAAAAAATGGAACTGCCGTAGATCAATAAATTCCATGAACCCACCATTGAGCCGTAGGATTTCCATTGAATCGTCATGTCTTTTACCAGATTATCATTGATCGCCGGAATGAGCCACAGGTTTGACTCAACGTAGGTAAACAGAAAAAATAAAATTCCGGTAAACCACATCCAGATATAGACCGGCTGATTTTTGAGTGTCCCGAGATTTGAAAGAAAATTGACTATAAAAACGATCCATCCGATTGCAATGGGAATGGCCAATAACGGATGAAACTCCCAATATTCCCTTCCGCTGAAAATGCCAAAACAATAAGAAACAAGTGCACCGCCAAATGAAAGGGTAAAAATGTAAAACTGGACTTTTATCCAAAACTGATTTTTTAGTTTGCGTCTTTTATGTTGACGGAAAAAAGAAATGACTGATCCCATCGCGCCCAGGATAATCCAAAAGACAGCCGAAGACACATGAAGCGGTCTCAACTTTTCAAATGAAAAAGTATCCCGTCCAAATCCGGGAATGATATATTGCAACGCCGCCAATAAACCAAAGGAAAGCGCGCTCAGCAAAAACAACAGCGCCATCTTTATGAAAGCAACAGAATAATTGATTTTATGGTTGGGATATTGTTCCATCTAAATGTTGCGTAAAGGATTTTGGATCGGCAGTGCCGGTTGTGTTGGTGTATTTAAAAAATGCAACAAGTGCATCTTTCTCTTTTGATGACAAATGGAAATCGGGCATCACAGGAGTGCCTGCCTGCAAAATAGCACGTATATAAATTTCAGGCCTGCGTGAATAAACATTGGTTAAATCCGGCCCCAAATGACCTCCCAATCCGTATAGCTGATGACATGCCGAACAGTTTTTTTGCTGCCAGATCATTTTTCCTTTTTCAGCCAAAGTATTTGCCGGCTTGCTTTTGGCGGGTACTTCAGAATATAACCAAAAAGTGTATGACAGAAATACTGCACACAAAATCACGAAAGTGAATACTTTTATTTTGAACGGTTCTATAGGAGCCATAAAGCGGGATAAAATTATCCTTTTTTGTGGATTGACACGCAAATGCAATGATAATCTTCATCATCTTTTAATATGATCTTAAAAAAAATGGAAGTCAAGTAAAGATTACCAATGAATCAGAGGCGATTAAAAATTAAAATGATTTTTCATCTTTTCCTCAAATACCCTTCTGCGAAATTAGAAAAAAGGATTTTACAACGAATCTTTCGAATTATCACGAATGAAGGATTTAATTTTATTCGTGAATTCGTTGCCCGGCTCTTTAACCCAAATTTTTGCAGTTGACTTTAAAACATTCGAAGCAAGCAAGAGAAAATTTCTTCCGGACAATGGTTGATAACCCGAAAAACTTTTGCAGGCCAATACATTCACAATTATGATGAAACAACACAGATTTATGCCTGATATTACTTCTTACTTTTTTTAAGACTGATTATAAACCTTGATAACAGGCTCACGGATAATTTTAGCTTCATCCGAGGAATAGAATGCAATGACCTCTGCAATCCTATCCGGAGAAGCCCATTTGTTGAAATCAGCATCCGGCATATCCCGCCTGTTCGCCGGCGTATCTATCATAGAAGGCACAACCATTGAAATTACTACATCATCTTTGGCATCTGCATTCAACACTTCGGAAAGTGTAAATAACATAGATTTTGAAATTGTATAAGCCAGCGCATGTGTCCCCCTGGAAGGGACCAAACCTTGCCGGCTGCCTGTCAGAAAAATTCGGCCTCGTCCCTGTTTCTTCATTTGCAAATAGACAGGTCGAACAAGATGATAGGCTGTTTTAAAATTTAAATCGATCTGTTTTTGTAAATCCGCTGCAGTGGCTTTTTCAATTGTATTCATGGCAAATCCACCGGCAGTGCAAACAAGCACATCTATTTCCTTTTGCTCTGCCGCAATTTCTTTAACAAGAGATTCAACGGCATTTTCATCGAGCAGGTCAACTTCAAAATCCTTTTCATTTTCTTTTAAAGGTTCTTTGGTTCTGTCAGGCGAATGGTGATAAAGCCCATTTACAAAATAGCCTTTGCTTAAAAACTTATTTTTTATACCACTTCCCAATGCACCTCCTGCACCGGATATAATAGCTGTTTTCATTTGTAATATTTCCTGCAAAATAAATATTTTGGCAAGACAAAATTTAAGAGAAAACAAATTGCATTTTGAAATGGTGCTTTTCGAGGTGTTCAATTCCTCATCTCGAAAGCCCACGATAACCCTATTCGCCATCGATTTTTAAATGTGGTACATAATATGATAATACCTGTTTATGCAAAATGAGAAGCAAATCTGGACCATTGGTCATTCAACACGCTCATTGGAAGAATTGATAGAAATATTGAATTCTTTTCAAATTGAATTGTTGGCGGATGTTAGGAGTTATCCGGGTTCGAGAAAATTTCCATGGTTTAATAAAGATAATCTTCAAAATGAGATACCGTCTCACGGTATTGAATACACGCACATTGCAAAGCTTGGCGGGAGAAGAAAATTTTCGAAAGATTCCAAAAATATAGCCTGGCGGCATCCGGCATTCAGAGCGTACGCCGATTATATGGAAACGGAAGATTTCGCGGAAGGGATCAAAGAACTCATCGCCCTTGCATCCGCTAAAAGAGTGGTTTATATGTGTTCTGAAGCCGTATGGTGGCGCTGCCATCGTTCGCTTATCAGTGATTATCTGAAAGTTCGCGGATGGAAGGTTAACCATATTATGGGGAAAGACCTGTCCAAAGAACATCCATATACGGGAGCTGCCACAATTCAGGAGGGGAAGGTGAGATATGATATAGTAAAGCCGGAATGATAGAGATTTTGATAGCAAAAAAAATTGCATTGGATAAATAAGTCAGTTCGAATCTGTGATTGGTTACTTTCTTTTTTGAACTATTCAACAACATTCATTTCTCGAAAGGAATTATCAGGATAAAGTGAAACAACAATTATTTTACTCTCTTCCTTCTCAAATTAAAAAAGAGTGATAAAGCCAGCGCTGTAAAATAACAGATGGCTGTAACGGTATCGACCAGTCTATCGCCAAATGAAATTCCCGTAATTCTTTGCACAAGATATTTTACATACGAATTGGGCAGGTCATAAATCCCCAAATGATTCAGCACTTCCCAATGCCATTGGGTAAACGGGCAAAAGCCTATTCCATAAAATATTCCAAGAATAAACCACGAGCCACCAGTAAGAAGAAGCAGAATCAGATTGGCCAACCGGGTTTTCTTCCAAATCCAGCCGAAAAGATTG
This sequence comes from Chitinophagaceae bacterium, assembly GCA_017307735.1. Lineage (GTDB taxonomy): Bacteria > Bacteroidota > Bacteroidia > Chitinophagales > Chitinophagaceae > Ginsengibacter. The sequence goes on along the minus strand of JAFKGR010000007.1, from coordinate 296,042 downwards.
AAAACAATAATCAATGAATGAAAGATTACAAAAGAAATGTCCAGAACATGATACCAGAACATGGTGTTGAAATTTTTTTCTACTAAATGACCAAAAACTTCCTCCCAGATTATTCAGCAAAAAGTATTTTTGAAATCTTTTATGAAGAACATAAAAATCTCATTCAGAAAAAAAATAAAAAAAGTAAACCTGACCTACTAAGCCTTGTTATTAAAACTCAAAACAGTTTGTACCCAATCCTGAGATATTTTTCCTGACATGCCATTCCCTGTACCATCAATTTCAAAAAGATTGGTTTCTTCGGTACGGGGAGCCACCACAATTTGAACATCTCCACAATCCCGTGCGAAAAGAGATTCTACAATTTCAGGTGAGTTATTTGTTTTTGACAGATGAGATAAAATCAGATGGCTCATATAACCGGGCCGGTGTTCCTTAAATAATTTGAGAGCCTGATCATTGCTGAGATGCCCCAATCCGCCGGCGATGCGCCTTTTAAGATAAAATGGATATGGGCCATCATTCAACATTTCTTCATCATAATTTGCTTCCAGAAAAGCAGCATGACATTTGGAAAACCATTTCACGACATTATCTCCACAGCGGCCAATATCGGTGATTACTCCAACATAGATTCCGTTTTCTTCCACACAAAAACTGTAGGGATCAATGGCATCATGAATTTTGGAAAACACAGAAATATTCATATTCCCCACAGCAATTGTATCTCCGTTTGAGAAATGGTTGATCTCTGTCATGTCATATTCCACACCACAGAATTGAAACGTTTTTTCTGAAACATAAAGAGGAATCCGCTGCCTTTTCAAAAGGGAACCCAATCCGGAAATATGATCAGAGTGTTCATGAGAAATAAAAACTGCCTTCACCAGCGACAGATCCAATCCAAGATGTTTCATCCTCTTTTCCATTGCACGGCAGGAGATACCCACATCTACAAGGATGGCTTCATTTTTGTTGCCAATATAGTAACAATTGCCATTACTGCCGGAATTGAGGGAAGCGATAAACAGGGACATGGGTACAAATGTATATAATGGAATTGCAAAAAAGCAAGCAGTTTTGTACACAAAATATTTCTCACTTATATAAAAGAAATAAGGCTCATGAAAATGTCTGTTTTTCACATTATTCCGGTTACTTTAGCACTAATGGCCATTTCGTGCCAGGGCAACACACAAACAAAAACAGAAAAATCAAATGATATGACTCATACTTTCGACGCACTGAAGGATAGCCTTCAGGGAAAAAACATCAAAGAAGTAAAAACATCTTTTACGCTCAACGGGCAGGAACACGATGCTTATATTTCATTTAATGGAAGCCAGTTGGGAAAAAGACCCGGAATTATTGTGGTACCAGAATGGTGGGGACTAAATAATTATATCCGCGAAAGGGGAAAAATGTTTGCCAACCTTGGATATGTGGCAATGTCTATCGATCCATTTGGAAATGGAACCATAGCAAATAATCCGCAGGAAGCCACTGCAGCTACCAAACCTTATTATGAAAATCCGGCTTTGTGCAAAGAATTGGTTGATAAGGCGATTGAAAAATTGAAAACAAACGATCTTGTGGACACTTCTGATCTGGCGCTTACAGGTTATTGTTTCGGCGGGTTTACCGCCATCAACGCGGGCATTCTCGGAGCTCCGGTAAGAGCCGTAGCTGTTTTTCATCCGAGCCTCGGCGTAGCCCAACCTCAACCGGGTATCAAAGCAAAATTTCTGATTTGCAGTGGCAGCGCAGACGAATTCGAAAAGAACAATGTTCAGCCATTTGAACAAAAGATGAATGCTGCCAAAATCGATTATCAATTCAAAAGCTATCCCGATGCCAAACACGGCTACACCAACCCGGGCGCAACAGCCAATGGAGAAAAATTTAAAATCCCAATTGGTTACAATGCAGAAGCAGATGGCGCTTCATGGCAGGATATGAGATCATTTTTTCAACGTGTTCTTGCAAATTAAACAGCCATGATCATTTATTTTTAATGATAGTGACATTCGTAAAAAACTGAATGGAACGGCCTGGCTCTGGAAATTATTTTTTATTTTTAGAAAAACCACTGCCATGTCAAAATATTTTAAATCAGCAATTCCTTTTTTGATGACCAGCTTTTTTTTCGCTTGCAACACGGATAATTCTTCCAAAAAGAATAATCAAACAGGTAATAATGTGGACTCATTTGTGGGAGTCACCTACGACAGCTCTTTCAAAGTGGAGGTGCAATCCTTTGCCGACATTCAGATTCTGCGTTTTCAGGTTCCGGGATTTGATCAACTCAGTCTCCAACAAAAAAAACTGGCATATTATCTTTCGGAAGCTGCCCTGGCCGGACGCGATATTTTTTATGACCAGATGAGCAAATACAATCTCATGCTTCGCAAAACGCTGGAGAATATGTATGGAACTTTTCGTGGAGATAAAACCACAGATGATTGGAAAAAATTTCAGGTTTATTGCGGAAGATTTTGGTTCAGTTATGGATTCCATCACCATTACAGCAATGAAAAATTTTTCCCGGAATGCTCTGCAGATTATTTCATCAGCGTAGCAAAAGCGAGTGACACCACTCAATTCCCATTGGAGAAAAAAGAGACCCTGGATGCATTTTTGAAAAAAACAATAAACATAATTTACAATCCCGCGGTAGAACCCAAATTGGTGGATTTAAGTCCCGATGTGGATGTGGTTAAGGCATCCTCAGTAAACTTTTATGAAAATGTGACGCAAAAAGAAGTGGAAGATTTTTATGCCAAATTCAATTCTGTAGGAGATGTGCCCATGTGGGGATTGAACAGTAAAATAGTTAAGGAAAATGAACACATTTTTGAAAAGCCATGGAAGGTCAATGGTATGTATTCGAAGGCAATCAGCAAAATTGTGTACTGGCTGAAACAGGCGGCTGATGTTTCAGAAAACAAAACCCAGAAAGAGGCACTCAATCTTTTAATTCAATTTTACAATACCGGCGACCTCGCTATCTTCGATCAGTACAGCATTGCCTGGGTAAAAGATACCACCAGCCGGATGGATGTGGTAAACGGATTCATCGAAGTGTATGATGACCCGTTAGGAAAAAAAGCAAGCTTTGAAAGTGTGGTGAGCATGAAAGATCTGGAAGCATCCAGGCTCATCAATACGATAGCTGCGAATGCCCAGTGGTTTGAAGACAATTCGCCGCTGATGCCCCAGCACAAAAAGAAAAATGTAAAAGGAATTATTGCCAAAGCGATTACTGTCATTCAGGAAAGCGGAGCTACTTCACCCTCTACTCCCATCGGAATCAACCTGCCCAACAATGAATGGATCAGAAAAGAACACGGTTCCAAATCTGTTTCATTGAGCAACATTATTCATTCTTACAATGTCAACAGCGCAGGAAGCGGGATGGTGGATGAATTTGCATTGAATGATGAGGTAAAAGACAGAATTAAAAAATGGGGCAATCTCGCATCTGATTTGCATACTGATATGCACGAAGTTATCGGGCATGCCAGCGGGCAAATCAATCCAGGCGTAGCTACTCCCGATAAAACTTTGAAAAATTATGCATCGGCATTGGAAGAGGCACGCGCCGATTTGGTGGCTCTTTATTACATCATGGATCCCAAACTGATTCAAATCGGCGTCATGACTACGCTTGATGTGGGCAAAGCCGAGTACGACAGTTACATGATGAATGGGTTGATGACACAACTGACTCGCCTGAAGCCGGGAGAAAACCTGGAAGAGGCACACATGCGCAACCGGCAGCTCATTGCGATGTGGGCGTATGAACATGGAAAAACGAAAAATGTAGTTGAACTGGTGAAGAGAAACGGCAAAACCTACGTTCAGATTAATGACTATGATAAACTGAGAAACCTGTTTGGACAATTGCTTCGCGAAATCCAGCGTGTCAAATCAGAAGGAGATTTCAATGCGGGAAGGGATTTGATTGAAAATTTCGGAGTACGGGTTGATCCCGTTTTACACGAAGAAGTCTTGCAGCGATTTGCAAAACTGAATATCAAACCTTACAAAGGTTTTATCCAGCCAAGGCTGGTTCCGGTAATGAATGGAAATGAAATTGTGGATATAAAAATTGAATATCCGGACAATTTTTACGATCAGATGATGGAGTATGGCAGGAAATATGCTTTGCTCCCCATCCATAATTAGCCGGCCTGCTTCGGATTATTTTTTATAGGTTTACACCAGACTAATTCCCATCACCAGTGAGAAAAAAGAATTTCATTTTCCTGCTTTCGGGTATTTTATCAACCGTAAGCATTACGCTATCGGCCCAAACTTATCATGAACCCGTTTTCAAAGACCCGCAACGCATTGAAAAAATCAAAACCACATTTCCGGCTTTGGATTCCATGTTCAGTAAATATGCAACAGATAAGCATTTTCCATCCATCAGCTACGGATTGGTTGCAGATGGGAAATTGATTCATAGTTTTTTCAAAGGAGATATCAACCTGGAAAAAAATTTGAATGCCAATGATCTTTCGGATTATCACATCGCTTCCATGACCAAGAGTATAACAGCTATGGCTATCCTGAAATTGAGAGATGAAGGAAAACTATCCCTGGATGATCCCATTTCAAAATATATTCCGCAAGCCAAAAATCTGAAAGGCCTTACTGCCGATGCCCCGGCAATCACCATACGGCATCTGCTGACACACAACGCAGGATTTCCGGAAGATAATCCGTGGGGCGACCGGCAATTGGGAAGGAGTGACCAATGGCTCGAAGATTTATATAAAAACGGAATCAGCTTTTCAACAACCACAGGCACTGCGTATGAATACAGCAATCTTGGGTTTGGCACACTTGGACTCATCATTAACAATATCACCGGAAAAACTTATCAGGAATACATAACCGAAAACATTCTTCGTCCACTTGGAATGAATCATACCTATTGGGATTTTGACGATGTACCATCCGATCAGTTGGCAATCGGATACAGGTATATTGATGGCAGGTTTACAGCCCAACCCCTTCTTCACAGTGGCGTATTCGGCGCTATGGGAGGATTGATCACAACCATCGCTGACTTTTCAAAATATTTGGCATTTCACCTTTCAGCCTGGCCTCCAAACAATGCAAAGGAAACCGGCCCGATCAAAAGAAGCTCGGTGCGCGAAATGCAGCATGGATGGAACTTTGCTCAGCTATGGAAAAACGAAACAGATTCAAAAGGCAATCCCTGTTTTATTATGGATTCGTATTGCTATGGTTTGCACGAATACCTCGATTGCAACGGTTTGAGAATTATTACACACAGCGGAGGTTTGCCGGGATTTGGAAGCCAGTGGAGAATTTTACCCGACTACGGTATTGGAATTGTCGTATTTGCCAACCTGACCTATGCTTCTATGGGAGCAATACTTACCGGCGCTGTCGATTCTCTTTTGAATTGGGCAGAATTGCAACCACGTGTTTTGCCGGCGTCAGATATCCTGACAAAAAGAAGAGACCAACTGGTAAAACTTTTACCATCCTGGAAAGATGCTCAGAAATCCGAAATTTTTGCAGACAATTTTTTCCTGGATTATTTTCCTGACAAATTACAGAAGCAATCAGAAGATGCTTTTGCAAAAGTGGGTAAAATAAATTCCGTTTCCGAAGTGAATGCCACAAATCAATTGAGAGGAACATTCACCATGCATGGAGAAAAAGGCGACATCGCAATCTGGTTTTCCATGTCGCCTGAAACTGATCCAAAAATTCAGGCATTCAGAATGACATTACATTCCAAATGACAGAACGATAGATTTAGTTCATAGCTCCCTTCAGGTAAACCGTAAATCCATTGATCACCTGCGAGGCAGCCTGTATTTGTTCCTGAGCCTGGCTCCATTCATTCTGTTCGATAGATTCCCTGATACCCGGCATTGTCTTTACACCATAACCTGTGTACATTCCGGGGGCATACAACACATGCTTGTACCAGGGGCGCAATGGCAATCCATTGCCAAGCAAATGCTGTTCGGCATGAGACAAAATATTGTTGAGCGGCTGGTTTGCTTTCCCTTTGGCAATGTCCTTATTGTACTTTATCGTCAACGTATCCGTAACCTCTTTTAATTGTTGCAACGCATTATCCAAAGGAGAAAAATCGAGATAAGGTACCGGCGCATTCATTCCGGGATAATTAAAATGGTTCTTCGGGTCATTTGCAAGTTGAAAAATATTCTTTGAAACCATTTTGTTCTGAACTGCATCTGAGGCCCGTTTGTTTGTAATCAAATTTTTTAACTGGTTATTGTATTCCTCAACCGTATTGGTAAGATGAGAATAGCGAAATGGTAAAATATCCGATTCCGACATTCTCAAAACAGCTCTCCCTGCTACCTCAGCCAAAGCCTTTTCATATTGAAATCCAGGATCCTTGAAACGGATAAAATTTGAATAACTATCATAATTGGTATGATATTCACCACCGCGGTCTTCACCTCCAAATCCAATATCCAAAGAAGAAATTCCAGCATGCTGGATGAAAGATGAATAATCAGAACCGGATCCCATGGCTCCCAATTTCATATCTGAAATCATGAAAGCTTTATCTTTCTGATCAGAAGTTTGTGCATTTAAAACTCTTGCTGATTTTGATCTTTCAAAAACACTGACACCTGTTTGCGGGTCTGTTACTGATTTGGCAATCTCTGTCATAAAAGGTTCCAAAGCATGCGATCCTGAAGCGTACAAAAATCCACGTCCGTTATTATCAGAATTGATATAGACAACTGCCTTTTGTTGTAATTCCGTCTGATGTTCTTCCAGCCATTCGGTAGAACCCAACAATCCGGGTTCCTCGCCATCCCATGCACAATAAACCAAAGTGCGTTTCGGTCTCCATCCGTTTTTCACCATAATTCCAATAGAACGGGCTTCCTCGAGCAACGCGGATAAACCACTCAACGGATCGGAAGCTCCGTGCACCCAGGCATCATGATGGTTTCCTCTGATTACCCATTGATCGGGATAGGTGGATCCCTGGATTTTGGCAATGACATCATAACACGGAACGATGTTCCAGTTATATTCCATTACCAGATGCACTTTTGCCGGGCCGGGTCCCATGTGATAAGCGAACGGCAATCCACCCTGCCATTCATGCGGAACATTTTGGCCAGACATCGCTCTGAGCAAAGGTTCTGCGTCATGATATCCGATCGGCAATACAGGTATTTTTAAAATAGTAGTCGCATCTTTTCTGTCGAGTCTTTTAGCATCTTTGGTAGCGCCTTCACCCGGAGTCAGCGGATCTCCCGGATAAAGCACCATATCCATGACGGAACCTCTTTGCACTTCAAAACCATTTTTGAATGGTCCTTTCGGATACACATCTCCCGCCATGTATCCATCATCAGCCGGATCGCTGTAAAGAATACATCCGATGGCTCCATGTTCCTGTGCAACTTTTGGTTTGGTTCCCCTCCAGCTATGGCCATACTTTGCAATTACAATTTTTCCTTTTACATCAATACCCATTTTTTTCAATACTTCGTAATCAGATGGAATTCCATAATTCACAAAAACCAGATCTCCGGTTACATCCCCATCCGCACCATACACATTTACCGGAGGAAGTTGTGTTTTTTCACCTGATGTCGGGTCTTCGGGAATTGCCGGTTCTTTCAAAACTGCATTGTATTTTGTCGGAGAAATCAACTCAAGTTTTCTTGTTTTTGGAGTTGGATAGAGCACATAAAATGTTTCGATGGCAGCATCCCATCCGTAGCTCTTAAATTGATTTAAAATATATTCCGCATTGGATTTATCTCTCGCTGAACTCAGGTTGTGAGGTTCGGAAGACAAATATTTGATCATGGCGTCAATTCTTCCGGTATCAATATTTGAGTCAAATTGTTTTTCCAAAGTGGTTTGTTTATTGACATTGCCTTTGAAAAAGCCTGTAATGTGCGATTGTGAGAGAGTAGTTACCGATACAAAAAGAAAAACAATTAAAGGTAATATGATTTTTTGCATTGTGGGATGGTTTGGAATAAAGATAGCTACATCATAAAAATAGTAATCAACTTTTTTTTGAACGGTCAACATTTTACACAATGATTGGTATTTGTTTTTTAAGTATAAAAACGAATAAGCCATATTGTTAGTTTACATCCGGCGCAATTCTTATTTATTCAGGGATCCGGAATTTGGATCAGAAAAAACGCGTTATCTTTAAATTGTTCTTTTTTAAATCCTGTTTTCGTAAATAAAAAGAGAATAGTTTAATTTCACACCCTACACCTTACCCAAACAGAATGAAATCTGTACTGTCTGTCTTAATCATTTGCCTGATTTTCCCTTTTCAGTCAGAGTCGCAATCATGTACCACATTGGGGCAGACACCCTCTACGGCATTTCCTGTATGTGGCACCACCACCTTCAAACAAAGTACGGTTCCTATCTGTTCTACAAATAGTCTGTATGTGCCCGGGTGCACAAGTTCTACCACCGCCAATTACGCCAATAAAAACCCATTCTGGTATCAGTTTACCTGTTTCCAATCGGGAACACTCGGTTTCACTATTACTCCGAATAATATTTCAGACGATTATGACTGGCAGTTATATGATATTACAGGCCTGGATCCAAACCAGGTATTCACAAATCAAAATATCATTGTATCAGGCAACTGGGCAGGAAATCCCGGACCCACCGGAGCTTCCAATACAGGTGTTCCTTACATTCAATGCGCTTCGCCATATGACGGTACCGAAAACAGGTTTGCAAGAATGCCCAATATCATCCAGGGGCATACCTACATTTTGCTGGTCAGCCATTTCAGCGATTCACAAAGCGGATATTCTCTCGATTTCAAAGGTGGAACAGCCGTAATCACAGATCCGACTGATCCTAAAATGTGGCGGGCCACTCCATCATGCGACGGGCAACAGCTTTTTGTGAAATTGAATAAGAAGATGAAATGCAGTTCACTGGCTGCTGACGGAAGTGATTTTAAATTATCAATTCCGGGTATCAATGTGGTTGCAGCTACCGGAGTAAACTGTAATAACTCATTTAACCTGGATTCATTGGTTCTCACACTGAGCGCACCTTTGCCTCCCGGTGATTATTTTCTGATAATTAAGAATGGAACAGACGGAAATACCATCCTTGATAATTGTGACAGGGGTATCCCGGAAAGTGATCAGATCCCTTTTAAAATTTTGACCAAACAACCCACTCCGATGGATAGCCTTGTGCCGGTAAATTGCGCTCCAAAGGATCTGACCCTGGTTTTCGAAAAACCCATTCGTTGCAGTACGGTTTCACCTGATGGTTCCGATTTTTTGGTAACAGGGCCGGTTCCTGTAACAATCACTTCTGCAACAGTGGAATGCAATGCCAATGGGACAACAAGCAGTATCAAAGTAAATCTGAATCAACCGCTCGTAAAGGGAGGAAATTATCAAATCACTTTAAAAAACGGAACTGATGGGGGTACAATCACCGACGAATGCGGAATGGTTACCCCTGCAGGACAATCAGTTTCATTCAGCCTGAAAGATACTGTGAATGCAGATTTTACTTATCAGATTGGATTGGGATGCAGAACAGATACCATTCAGTTTTTTCATCCGGGTAATAATGGAGTAAATCAATGGACCTGGAACCTGGCGGATATCGGGACATCGTCTGAACAGAATCCCGTGGCTTATTATCATTTGTTTGGCCCAAAAGATATTTCACTCAGTGTTAGCAATGGCTTTTGTTCAGATTCTGTATCAGCAACCATTTTACTGGACAATATGCTGAGAGCTGCATTTCAAATGCCCGGAACCATTTGCCCGGAAGATTCAGCCGTATTTCAAAATCAAAGCATCGGTAAAATAGTCAGTTATTTGTGGAGCTTTGATAACGGGATAACTTCTGATAATCCCAACCCTGATCCGCAAAAATATCCGATGAACGGGGTAGAGAGTTTTTACAACATCCGTTTGATTGTAAAAGATGCGCAATGTGCCGACACCACAATCAAACCTCTCAAAGTGCTGAACAGTTGCTTTATTGCCGTACCCAATGCCTTCACTCCCAATAATGATGGCCTCAATGATTACCTCTATCCTGTGAATGCATTTAAGGCAGATGGTCTGGAGTTCAGGGTTTATAACCGTGCTGGCCAATTACTTTTCAGCTCAACCAATTTTACGGAAAAGTGGGATGGAACCTATAAAGGCGAACCCCAGGATGCCGGTATTTATGTGTGGACGCTGAAATATACACTTCGGGATACCGGCAAAAAGTTCTTCCTGAAAGGATCAACTGTTCTTATCAGATAAAATCGCTCTGAAATTTACGGTTGAATTTGCATTCACCGAACCGGTGTAAATTTTTTCGTAACCGGATTCAGTCTGATTTTTGTGCTCATTGCCTTTTATACTCAACAGGAAAATAACAGGGATAAACAGGCATACAAAAGTTAATTGGATCTGGAAGGCAATTCTTTTGATTGATTCCACGATTTCTACTGAATGGTTTGCTTTAAACGTTTTCATTTTTTTTGATTTTTAGTTGTTCTATTATTTTGATTGACGATACAAATTTAAACATTTTTGTAGGTACTATGCAATACATAGTACATTAACAGTTGAATTTAATAGTGGATTGGTTTATTTTCAGGATGTGTGGTCATACCGGTTTTGAAGAGAATTTTCATCCTGCATTATTGGCACAGATTCAGCCAGGGTAAGGCATTTCATGTAATGCAACCTTCACCCGATCCCCAATCATTTTAAGTAGAACAAGGCAAATTTTTACATAGCTGGCGGCCTCAGAATAAAGGGTAAAAAAACCTTAAAATCTATTTCACAATCAGAAGATTATAAAATTTCTTCCCAAATGGGTAATGCTTCAGGAAGGGATAATTCCACTTTGAATCCCTGAAACAATTAACTTAGCGATTGCTTATGATTATCATTCAACAAATACTTTTTATACTGCTCGTCGCAGCAGCTATTTATATTTTCTCAAGAAAAGTCTCTGAAATCAGAGCCAATATCCGGTTGGGAAGGAAAGATCATTTACTTAACGACAGGAAAGGCGAACGCTGGAGGAATGTTTTCCTGCTTGCTTTCGGGCAGAAAAAAATGTTCCGGAACCCGCTGGTAGCCATTTTTCATTTCATGATTTATGCCGGATTCATCATTATTAATATTGAAATACTTGAAATTATTCTTGATGGCATATTTGGCACCCACCGGATGTTTGCCAAACCATTGGGTAGTTTCTACACTTTTGTACTCGACTTTTTTGAAATCCTGGCATTGCTTGTATTAATAAGTTGCGTGGTTTTCCTGGCGAGAAGAAATATCATGAAGATTTACCGGTTTATCACTCACGATCTCGATGGATGGCCCCGTACTGATGCCAATTTGATCCTGATCACTGAAATCATTCTGATGTGCCTCTTCCTTACCATGAACAGCGCCGACAGGGCTTTGCAATTGCAGGGAAATCCACATTATGCAGACCATGGCAACTTTCTGATAAGTGGCCTGATTGCGCCGGCATTTGTTCATTTATCTGACTCAACCCTTGTCATTATAGAACGATCGGCATGGTGGCTTCATATTGCAGGGATTTTTGCCTTTCTGAATTACCTGCCTTACAGCAAACATTTGCATATTATTCTTGCATTCCCGAATGCATATTACAAACCGCTTGAACCTTTGGGTGAAATGCAAAACATGCCCAATGTGCAGCAAGAAGTAGAATACATGCTTCACCCCGAAACTGCACCCGTTACGACAGAACCACAGGAACAGCAACACTTCGGAGCAAGCGATGTATTTGAATTAAGCTGGAAAAATCTCCAGGACGCCTATACCTGTACCGAATGCGGACGTTGCACGGCTGCCTGCCCGGCCAATCAAACCGGAAAGTTGCTTAACCCCCGCAAAATCATGATGGATACGCGTGACAGAATGGAAGAGGTACGAAAAAATATGAATAAGAATGGCGGCAAATTTGTAAATGACAATCATCAATTGCTCCACAATTTTGTCACTGCCGAAGAATTGTGGGCATGCACCACCTGCAATGCCTGCGTGCGCGAATGCCCGGTCAGCATCAGTCCGATGGATATCATTTTACAATTGAGAAAATCCATGGTGATGGAAGAAAGTAAAGCTCCGGCAGAATGGAATTCTATGTTCAGCAATATTGAAAACAATTTTGCACCGTGGAAATTCAACCCGGATGACCGTGACAAATGGACCGATATGGCTAAAGATATTCCTGAATAAAGTTTACCAGCTCCTGTTTACATCAAAATTTTCTAATTCCTTTGCTACAGCGTTCAGGAAAGTGGAACCCAAAGCGCCATCAATTATTCTGTGGTCGTAACTGAGTGAGAGGTACATCATGTGCCTGATGGCAATGCTATCTCCTTGTTCTGATTCAATAACCATGGGTCTTTTTTTAATAGCGCCCGCTGCCATAATCGCTACCTGAGGCTGATTGATAATGGGTGTGCCCAAAATGCTTCCAAAAGTACCTACATTGGTAAGTGTGAAAGTGCCCCCGGCTGTATCATCAGGTTTCAGTTTGTTGTTGCGTGCTGCATTGGCAAGGTGATTGACTCTCTTTGCAAGCCCTGTCAGGTTCAATTGGTCTGCGCTCTTTATAACGGGAACGATCAGATTACCGGTTGGCATTGCCGTAGCCATCCCGATATTGATATCCTTCCTGATAATAATTTTATCGCCATCCACACTGCTGTTTAACCACGGATATTTTTTAATACATCTCACAATAGCTTCAATAAACAGCGGCGTGAAAGTGAGTTTTTCACCTTCGCGTTTTTCAAAATCCTTTTTGATTTTATTTCTCCATAAAACCATATTGGTCACATCACATTCGGCAATACTGGTCACATGTGCGCTTGTAGCCTTGCTCATCACCATGTGTTTGGCAATCATCTTCCTCATCCGGTCCATTTCAATAATTTCCACATTGCCGCTGTACGAAACAGGTACTGGCGCCGGTTCTGATGTGCGGATAATTTCCTGCTTTCTTTCAACAGTTTGTGACGTTACCGGTTGTGAAGCGGCTGCTGAGGAAGATTGAGATGAAGTACCTCTGTTTTTAAGGTAATTCATGATATCCTTTTTGCTCACTCTCCCATCCTGTCCGGTTCCTTCTATCTGTTCCAATTCATTCATTGAAATCCCTTCGCTTGAAGCAATATTCAGGACGAGCGGAGAATAAAACCGGATACCATTTGAGGAGGACTTGGAAGCCCTCACTTCATGCGGAGAGTAGGGAACTTCTTCCATTATTTCAGCCTCTTCATGTTCGGGCCGTGATGCCGGCTCCTTTGTTTCGACAGTTGCGTGTGTTGCAGTTTGTTCGCCCTCTGTCTGAATTCTGGCAATTACAGAACCCACGGGTACCACGTCATTTTCTTTAAAAAGTATTTCTGAAATTACCCCGTCGGAGGTGGAAGGTACTTCGCTATCCACTTTATCAGTTGCAATATCCAACACAGCTTCGTCCATTGCCACTTTATCTCCCGGTTTCTTGTGCCATTTTAAAATAGTGGCTTCCACAATACTTTCACCCAACCTTGGCATGATTAATTCTACAACACTCATACAAATTCTGTTTAGGCGTCAAAATTAACAATAATAATTCATTGGCCCGGTTGAAGTAATGAGTAATCCCAATTTCGAAATACAGAATAAAATAACAGTCATAGGCCAATTTTTCAATCCCGAATTACCATCCTATCGAACCGGAATTATCAAACTATTCTGAATTTTTAAATACCAAATCGGTACTTTGCATACGCTTTCGTCAAAATCTATCATTAATTGTTAGAAGTAAACGAAATAAAAATTTTCCATCACCCCCTGTTTTGTAAACAGTGTATCGTATCTACTTTTCACTTTGCTATCTGGCATCTCTTCTTCCCCTGAGAGTTCTGTATGTATTCTCAGATTTTCTTTATGTCATGGTTTATTATGTAACGGGCTACCGCAAAAAAGTAGTCATGCAAAATCTGAAACAGGCATTTCCGGAAAAATCAGAAGAAGAAATCAAAACCATAGCAAAAAAATATTTCAGGAATCTTGCAGACATGGTTGTGGAAACCATTAAAATGACAAGCATTTCTCAAAAGGAAATCAATAAAAGGTTTTCCGGAGACATGAGCATTCTCAACGAACTGGAAAAACAAGGGCGCGGATATCACATTCATATCGGCCACAATTTTAATTGGGAGTGGGGCAACCTGCTTTTAAAAACAAAAGTCAACATCCCGTTTCTCGTCACCTACATGCCGCTGTCAAATCCTGCAGCCAATAAATTGTTTTTGAAAATCCGTTCGCGATTCGGCAGTGTAATGGTGGCGGCCAACGATGTGCAAAAAGGAATGAAGCCCTGGCAAAATAAACCTTTTGCAAACGTGTTGGTTGCCGATCAGAACCCCGGAATGCGCAGACGTGCCTGTTGGTATCCGTTTCTGAACAAGATGACAGCCTTTTATAAAGGACCGGAGTTAAGTGCCCGACGTGGCAATATCCCGATCGTGTATGGCGAAATCCACAAAGTGAAAAGGGGAAAATATAATTTCACTCTTGAACTTATTTCCAACAATCCAACGGAGGAAAAGGAATGGGCTGTAACCGGAAAATTTGCACAACTACTCGAAAAAGGTATCAGGCAATATCCGGATAATTGGGTCTGGAGCCATCGCAGGTGGAAACACGAATGGAAAGGAGAATTGAATTGATTCATTCTTCCTATAAACATATTTCATCCCGGTAATTCTAATTTTTCAAAATGGTAAACTCTACCCTTCTGTTCAATTGCCTTCCTTCGTCTGTTTCATTGGTAGCCACCGGTTTTATTTCGCCATATCCTTTTGAAGTAATTCTATCCGGGCTTATTCCCTGCGACAAAATATAATCCACAACAGACTTTGCTCTTTTATCGCTCAAAACAAAATTGTATTCATCTGAACCATAGCTGTCGGTATGCGCACTCATTTCTATTTTCATTGTCGGATGATCATTCAGCAAACCCACAACTCTGTTGAGTTCTAAATAAGATTCGGGCCGCAGGTTCCATTTATCAAAATCAAAAAATACATTGTTTAATCTGAACACCTGGCCCACTTCAATGGGTACCAGATACAGGTCTTTGTGAATTTCTTTAAATCCGGCTTTTGTCAGTGAATCGAGATTCAGGTTTTCGGAAATGGCAAAGAAATGTTCTGCTGATGCACGAATACTATAGTTTTTGTTGTATGGAAGTACGATTTTAAACGAACCGTCATAAGGATTTGAAACGCCATTGCCAGCCACCGCGCCGCCGGGCAGCGTTTGATAAACCAGAGATGCGTTCAATGGTTCGTTTGTTTTGGCATTATACACATTGCCACTCACCAAAACCACAGGATCTGGCTTTTGTGCTTCGAGCAATTTCACTTTCACAATGTCACTCGAACCATACGACCCTTCATTGGTTGTCAGATACGCATACTCTCCGCCGGCATCCAGCGTAAAAAAGGCATCCCAATCCGGGGTATTGATGGGTGCGCCAAGATTTACCGGATCACTCCACTTTTGCCATGAATCATCAAGACGTTTGGTTTTCCAGATATCATTGTCACCCAATCCGCCAGGCCGGTTACTGCTGAAATAAAGCGTTTCGCCATCTGATGCGAGGTAGGGTGTCATTTCATTGAAATCTTTGAGATTAATTTTTTTGCCGATACTTTTCGGTTCAGACCATGTACCGTCTTTTTGAAGAAAACTTACAAAGATGTCGTTGTTGCGGCTGTGGGGTTCTACCGACATATAAAGAAGCAATGTTTGTCCGTCATTGGCAAGTGTGGCTCCGTAATTTGCTCCGCGGTTGTATTTTTCAAAATTCTTTATCTGCAACATTTCAGGTTCACTCCAATTCCCATATTTTGTCAGATAACACATGCTAACACCGGTTCCTACATAAGCGCCATGTACGAAAGCATTTCTGATTAAAATACGGTTGTTATCCGGAGATACCCAAAACACAGCATTGTATTCAACTGAATTGAGAGGCGCCCCCAAATGCACGGCCTTGCTCCATCTGCCGAAACTGTCTCTCATGGAAAACCAGATATCCTGTGAATTGGGAACTGAATTATATTTCGTATTGTATGGATGATTTTGCCGGATAAAAAATAAAAGATTACCGTCCGGAGAAACTGTCGGGCGCAATTCGGGCAAGGGTGAATTGACACCATCACCCATATTTTCAATTTTCAAAATTGTATTGCTGTTGATAACATGTTCCTTCTGCTCTATCAAAACAATTCCGGTATCTCTCATCGGTTGAGTAAATGCCAATCCATTCACAAAGAAAAATATAACCTGAAATAAAAGTTTTTTCAATGCAATTATTTTCCCTTTCTAACGAAAAAACACGTAAAATAATTGCAGGCTGAAATACATTGGAGAAAAGGGTTTTATGTACGTTAAAGTACAGTTTAAAGAAAACCTTAATGGCATTAATAAATATTGGATTTATACAATTAAAGGTTCATTCCCTGAACAATACCTGCAAAGTATCTTTGGTACGTTGTTCAAGAATAATTTGCTTTCCTTTTGTAAAGGTATCAATCACCTCACCCGTATAATGGCGTATGGTAAGCAGGGTGAGGCCCGTTTCAACGGAAACGATGAAATTTTTTGATTCACTCAAAATCCTATTCTGTTTATCTTCATTCTCATCTATACAAATCAACATGCTGATGGCCGTATTCTGAGTAAGGTTTCCCTTCACAAGAGCTGCGGCAAAAATATTTTTTATTTCCCGCGATGGCTTTCCCTCAATAAAAGAAAAATCACTTGTCTGAAAAGAAAACAAAACCTGCTTTTTTTTGAAAACAATCATCGGAGGAAGTTGCTCAGGAGCAATGCCATTGATTACGGTTCCTTGTAAATCGGGTTGAAGAAAACAACGTACAAAAAGAGGAATGGATTCATTTTGAAGAGGCTTTATTGTTTTAGGGTGAATTACCTGCGCACCATAATAAGCCATTTCAATCACTTCTTTATAATTAAGGTGAGAAACGGGCACCGTATCTTTTACTTGTTTGGGATCGGCATTCATTACCCCATTCACATCTTTCCAGATTGTCACACTTTCAGCATGAAGAATATTGGCAAAAATAGCCGCTGTAAAATCACTCCCTTCCCTGCCAAGTGTTGTATCATCACCTTTCAGGGTTTTTCCAATAAATCCCTGGGTGATTATGACAGATTCGTCTATAAACAAATTATCAATTTCATCACGAATCAAAGGCTTGCACACATCCCACAAAATACCGGCTTCTCTAAAATGATCATTTGTTTTTAAAACTTTTCTTACATCGAGCCAGACATTCCGGACACCTTTTATATTCAGAAAACTACTCACCATAAAACTTGAAAACAATTCTCCAAAATGCACCATGCTGTCGTAAGATTTGTTGTAATTCTTATTGGACAAGCCTTTCAAATTCTCTGTCGCCTCATCAAAAAAGGCATTTAAACCTTCCAAACATTCTTTGTGACTACCAAAAAGTTCACTTCCCATATTCAGGTGCTGAGTTCTGATTCTATTCAATTCTTCCATGGCCTTTTCTTTTTCGCCATTCACAGAAAACTGAACAACTTTCTCCAGCGCATTGGTCGTTTTGCCCAATGCAGATACCACAATCAACTTTTTTCCCAAAGGAAGAGATGAAACAATGGAATGTACATTCCGGATCCTTTCAACGCTGTTGGTACTGGCTCCTCCAAATTTGTGTATTTGCATGAATCGTATTTGGCAGTGAAAAATAAACAATTCGTTTTGAATTCGATCTATTCCTGCAAAAGGGATTCCTTATTTTTGTTTGGATTAAAAAAATTCTTTATGCCAACGACTAACAGACGCGTTCTTACGCTGGATGAATTTACCATCAGGGAAATGAGGGCTTTCCCACAGGCCACCGGCGAATTGTCTGGGCTTCTTCGCGATATCGGGCTGGCTGCCAAACGTATCAATGTGGAAGTGAACAAAGCCGGATTAGTGGATATTCTCGGGGATGCCGGCAAACAAAATGTGCAGGGCGAAGATGTAAAGAAACTGGATGAATTTGCCAACGACCAAATGGTGGGTGTGTTGCGACATGGGATTAGCTGTGCCGGTATTGCCAGTGAAGAACTTAGTGACTTCGTTCCCTTTGAAGACAAAATCAGTTCACAATCCAAATACGTTTGCATGTTTGATCCGCTGGACGGTAGCAGCAACATCGACGTGAATGTGAGCATTGGCACCATCTTCAGCGTGTACAGAAGAGTGACGGAATGCGGAATACCGGTGACTGTCAAAGATTTTCTGCAACCGGGCAACCGGATTGTTGCTTCAGGATATGTCATTTACGGCAGCAGTACAATCCTTGTTTATGCTACCAAAAGAGGTGTGAATGGTTTTACTCTTGATCCGTCTATCGGAGAATTTTGCCTGAGCCATCCCGATATCCGCTGTCCCGAAAATGGGAATATCTATTCCATTAACCACGGAAATTTTTTCAGTTTCTCTGAGGGATTAAAAAAATATGTCGAACTCTGCCAGACCAGAGATAAATCTAACGGCGGGCCATACACGCAAAGATATATCGGCAGCATGGTAAGCGATGTACATCGCGGGCTTATTAAAGGCGGGATTTTCATGTATCCGCCCACTGCTGCCAAACCACAGGGAAAACTGAGGTTGCTCTACGAATGTAATCCCCTCGCCTACCTTATTGAAAAAGCGGGTGGCAGGGCGACCGATAGCAAACAAAGAATCCTCGATAAAGTTCCGACCAAACTCCACGAACGCACCGGATTTTTTATCGGCAGCACCAAAATGATGGATGAACTCGAATCATTTCTAAAAGAAGATGAAGAAAAAAAATAATTGAAGAAAACATTAGTTCATTCGTAAAAAAAGATATGCTTTTTTCTAATCAGGATTGAAAAAGATAATTTGATTATTAACGAATCGAAATCATTTTTACACTCTGTGAAAAACTTTGAAAACCTATATTTGTTCCTCAACTAAAAAATGAAAAAAACATTATCCATGAGAAATGTACTTATTGTTGCAATCATATTTTCCATTGCTTCCTGCACTTCTACCAAAAACATAGTTCAGACTACACCGCCTTCTCCACCTCCTCCGGTACAAACAAAACCGGCCAATGAAGCAGACAGCGTATCTTATGCCATCGGTGTGCAGGTAGCCACTTATTACAAAAACCAGGGAATGGACAGCGTAAATTTTGATATGATAAAACAAGGTTATGAAGATGTATATAAAGATTCTCCACTCGTAATGAATTTAGAACAGGCAAATATGACACTACAGGAAAAAATCCAGCAATTCATGCATAGAAAATTAGAAAAAGAAAAAACGCTCAGCAAAGCTTTTCTCGACTCTAATGCAAAAAGACCAAATGTTACCGTGCTGCCCGATGGACTTCAATATGAAATCCTGACCAGGGGTACTGGTCCAGTCCCGGCATCTACGGATACCGTAAAGGCAAATTACATTGGTCAGTTAATCGATGGGCATGAATTCGATAACAGTTACAAAAGAGGCCAGCCATTGGAAATCCCTGTTACAGGAGTCATCAAAGGTTGGGTAGAAGCTCTTCAGATGATGCCTGTCGGCAGCAAATGGAAATTGTATATCCCATCTGAACTCGGCTATGGAGATCGCGGAGCCGGCGGAGCCATCCCCGGTGGTGCAGCATTAATTTTTACCGTTGAACTGCTTGAAATTGTACACCACTAAACCATGATAGAAGAAAATATTGAATCTCTGAAATACCCGATCGGAAAATTTTCAGATCAGCACTTTGCAGAGGCCCCTTACTCAGATAAGTTAAAAGAAGAACTCCTCCTGGAAATAAAAGTATTTCCAAAAGTTCTCGAAATGACAATTCAGAATCTCGATGCCGATCAGTTGGCAACACCTTACAGAGATGGCGGTTGGACAGTGGCTCAGGTTGTGCATCATCTGGCTGATACCCACATGAATGCCTTTATGCGTTTCAAAAAAGCATTGACTGAAAACAACCCTACAGTGGAAGGAATGGATCAGGACAAATGGGTTCAGCTTCCTGACAGCAAATTACCTGTAAATATTTCACTTACTCTCCTTCATGCCATTCACATAAAATGGTTTGAACTTCTCAAAGATTTACCTGCCGAAGACTGGCAAAATACCTATTATCATGCGGCAAAGCGAAAAACTTATACCCTTTGGGATGCTTTGAAAACGTACGTTTGGCATGGGAAACATCACACTGCCCAAATCACTGCACTCATCAAAAGAAAAAAATGGTAACATGATGAAGTGGAAAACAATTGAATCAAAATACCTGACGGTATCGCCCTATTTTACAAGCAGGGTTGATAGGTGCATGGCAGACGGTGGAAAAATTGTTCCGGCTTATTATGTGGTTGAACTTCCAACTTCTGTTTGTGCCGTATGTATTACCTCTCAAAATGAAGTACTGGTGGTAAAACAATACCGCCATCCCATTGAAGAAATTTGTATTGAATTGCCCGGTGGATTTGTCAATGAAGGGGAAACGCCTGACCAGGCTATCAAGAGAGAATTGCAGGAAGAAACCGCTTACGAATTTGAAGAGTATATTCCACTTGGAAGAGTTGCCGCCAACCCGGGAGTGCTGAACAATTACACTTATTTCTTTTTGGCAAAAAACGGGAAACCCCACGGGAAACAGAAATTGGATGAAAATGAATTTCTGAATGTAGAAAAAATTTCAATTGCAGAATTGAAACATTTACTCAATGAACATCAACTTCTTCAATCGCTCCATGCAAATTGTGCATATTATGCTTTGAAAGAACTGGGAAAGATTTAATTCAGCATAAGAATTAAATCAATTTTTCCCCATCACAATTTTGTCCGCAGGTTTCTCCATTTGAAAAATTTTCAAATCCACCTCAGCAATTACAAAGAAGCTCCCGCAAATCAAAATCAAATCTTCAGCAGAAGAGATTTTTAATGCCGATTTCAAAGCCAGATTTACATCTTCATAAACATCGCCCTTTAATGAAAACATCCCGGCTTTTTGTTGAAATTGTTCTTTCGATAATGCCCGCGGTATGTGGGCATTTGTAAAAAAATAATTCGCATCCTTCGGCAATAGCTTCAACACCGCGGTAATATCCTTGTCTTTAACCATTCCGATGATGATATGAAGCGCCCTGTACTTCATCAACGAAAGCTGTTGAATGATTTCTGAAAATCCGTTGACATTATGTCCCACATCCATCACCACCATCGGATTTTTATGTACAATCTGCCACCTTCCTCCGAATCCGGTCGCAGCCGAGACCTGAGAAAGCGCACTCTTAATTTTCTCAAAATCAAAATGGAATTCTTTTTTTAAAACTTCAACCGCTTGCAAAACCGTTACAATATTTTTTTTCTGATAAACGCCTTTTAAATCAAGATCGAGATTAAATTCCGAATGGCTGTCCCTGCTTTTCACAACCAATTCAAGTAATTCATTGGTTTTCTCCCGGACAATTTCAAAATGTTCCTGAGCAAAAAATATGGGTGCATTCATTTCTTCAGCCTTCTTCAAAAACACCTCCCTCGTCTCCGGCAACACTTCTCCGATAACCACCGGAATATTTATTTTGATGATCCCCGCTTTTTCAAATGCAATTTTATCCAGCGTATCTCCCAACACATCCATGTGATCCCAACCGATATTGGTAATCACAGATAATTCCGGCATAATCACATTGGTACTATCGAGCCTTCCCCCAAGACCGGTCTCAACTACAGCCACATCCACTTTTTCATCAGCAAAATATTTCATTGCCATGGCAAAGGTCAGTTCAAAAAATGAAGGTCCGATTTTACGAGTCATTTCTTTTGTATTCTCCACAAAATCCACAACCGATTCTTCAGGTATCATCCTGCCATTAATCCGTATTCTTTCCCTGAAATCATGGATATGAGGCGAAGTATAAAGGCCTGTCGTGAAACCATGTTCCTGAAAAATAGCAGCCAGCATGTGGCTCACCGAACCTTTACCGTTTGTCCCGGCAATATGGACTGATTTAAATTTCCTTTCCGGATGGTCAAGCAACTCACACAACTTCTGCGTATTCTTCAAATCCGGCTTTAGTGCTTTTGGTCCTGTGCGGCTGAACATTGGCAACTTTTCATAGAGATACTTTATCGTTTCAGAATAATTCAACTCGAAATTTTTTACCGGCAAAATTCAAATAAAATAATGGAATGAGATAATACTTATGAAATTGCAGGAATAGCCAACCATCAGTTATTTTCTTTTCAGAAACGATTTTCAATTTTCTTTTTTCCGAATCGTATCGGCTATCTTCTGTCGTTATAAATCATAATGTATTGAATCAACATGGCGATAGAAGCCAGGGCAGCAACCACATAAGTCAAAGCAGCCCATTTTAAGGCGTCTTTGGCTTTTACATGTTCCTGCGGTTGTGTTATCTGTGCAGTATCCAGCCATTTCAATGCACGATTGGAGGCATCCAGTTCAACCGGCAACGTAATAACTGAAAAGAGGGTGGTCATGGCAAAAAGAATAATCCCAATCAGCAGAACTGTGGTATTTCCCCCGCCAAATCCAAATAATCCAAGTCCGATCAGAATTACCCATTGTGAAAGGTTGGAACTAACGGAAACCACAGGTACCAAAGCGCTTCGGAGTCGAAGCATGGAATAGGCTGTTGCATGCTGAACTGCATGTCCGCATTCATGGGCTGCCACTGCAGCCGCAGATACATTTCTCCCGTTATATACATCCGGGCTTAGATTCACTGTTTTATTTGCTGGATTATAATGATCGCTCAGGAAGCCCTGTGCAGAAACCACTTTCACATCATAAATTCCGTTGTCATTCAACATTTTTTCAGCAACTTCTTTGCCGCTCATTCCACTGCTTGTTGGCACCTTGGCATATTCGGCAAAACGGCTTTTCAGCCTTGACTGAACTACCATACCTATTACCATGAAAACCAGGGAAATCAATATTATAGGAAATATCATATCTTCTTCATTTTTTGAACTGCAAAGATAAAATTGATTCTTTTCAGATAGCATGAGAGAACCACAGTTTAGGTTATATTTAAGTACTTTTTATTTGTCTGACAAAGGGGTGGTAATTTTGTAAACGTGGAGGATAAAACAATCATATTATTTGATGGTGTGTGCAATCTGTGCAATGGTTTTGTCAATTTTGTTATCCGTCATGACAAAAGAAATCAGTTCATGTTTGCACCCCTGCAAAGTGAGATTGGAGATGATCTCTTAAAGAAGTTTGATGTCACGGAAAAACTATCAACTATTGTTTTAATTGAGAAAAATAAACTTTTCAATCGTTCAACAGCAGTATTGAAAATTATGAAGAAACTTTCCGCCGGATGGAAATGGTTTTACGCACTTATCATCATCCCAAAATTTATCAGGGATGCATTTTATAAACTCATTGCAAAAAACCGTTACCATTGGTTTGGCAGGAAAGAAGAATGTATGGTACCTACATCTGAAATAAAATCTAAATTTCTAAACTATAAATATGAAAAAGAAAACGTTGGTATTGGGTGCGAGTGAAAATCCGGAGAGATATTCAAACATGGCCATCAAGAAACTAAAACAACACGGCCATGACGTTGTTGCCATCGGTGCCAAAGATGGAGAAGCTGATGGAGTAAAGATTTATAAAGATCATCCCGATTTTAAAGACTTGAATACGGTGACGATGTATCTGAGTGAAAAAAATCAGCGTCAGTACTACGATTATATTTTGAAACAAAAACCTGAAAGGATTATTTTCAATCCCGGCGCTGAAAATCCGGAACTATTTGAACTTGCACAGAAAAACGGTATTACACCGCAAAATGCATGTACGCTGGTTTTGCTGAGCACGAATCAGTATTAACGGGGGGGATAGTTTTCATTTGGATGGAAGATTCTAAGGTTAGGCTGTCAGACTTTTTTGACGGTTAGGCGGTTAGAGGTTTAGACGTTTGGTTATTTGAATCAAATAAAATTTTCTTTTACATCTTTGAAAAGAGCAGAGGAAACGATAAATAATACATTGCCCATCGTTTAATCTGCCACGACGGGCAGGCATCTCAACATCTAAACCTCTAAATTTCTAAACTTTCAAATACGCCACAGCGGACAAACTTCTATACTTCTATACTTTCAAAACTTAAAAACCTAAACTCTACACCCTAAACCCTAAACCCTAAACTTTTTGGCGGTTGCCCGCTTGTGATTAATTTTGATTCTCAGAAAGATTTTTCACCATTGGTAAAAGAAAATTAAAACTTCTACCAAAAACGCAAAGTAGAAACCCGGGAAATGAACACACAACCAACCTCTTCCAATCTCACAAATGAGATCATCGATTCATTTAAAAAAATTTGTGGTAATGAATATGTCATTACCAACGATGAAGAAAAAGAAAAATTTACCCACGACCAAACCGAAAGTCTTCGTTTTATGCCCCAGGTAGTAATCAGGGCACGCACAGCAGAAGAAATTAGCAATGTCCTGAAAATCTGTAACCAGAGCCTGATACCCGTTACTCCCCGCGGAGCCGGTACAGGATTGAGCGGCGGCGCATTACCCAATCTCGGTGGTGTTGTCATCACAACCGAAAGAATGAATTCCATTCTTGAAATTGATGAACAAAATCTGCAGGTTATCACAGAACCCGGTGTCATCACAGAAGAATTGCAGAATGCAGTCAAAGCAAAAAAATTATTTTATCCTCCGGACCCCGCGAGCAAAGGTTCTTGCTTTATTGGCGGAAATATTTCTGAAGGGAGCGGTGGCCCCAAAGCGGTGAAATACGGAGTTGTAAAAGACTATGTTCTCAACCTCGAAGTTGTTTTGCCTTCCGGCGAAATCATGTGGACAGGTGCAAACGTTCTTAAAAATTCCACAGGATATAATCTGACCCAACTCGTAGTTGGAAGTGAAGGAACACTTTGTTTTGTTACAAAAATTGTTTTGAAACTTATCCCCTACCCGGAACACGATTTACTCATGCTGGTGCCTTTTAAAGAGGTTGAAAAAGCCAGTGAAGCCGTCAGCGCCATTTTCCGTGCAGGATATACTCCCAGCGCATTGGAGCTGATGGAAATTGATGCGCTGAAAATTGTGAGCAAAGAAGTGGACGCGGGATCCATTCCAATTTCAGATGACATAGCAGCGCATCTGATCATTGAGGTTGATGGAAATCATGAAGAAACTTTGATGACCGAAATGGAAGCCATTTCTGAATTGTTGCAAAATTTTGATTGCGGTGAAATTTATTTTGCCGATTCAAGTGCGCAGAAAGAATCTCTTTGGAAACTTCGCCGAAAAGTTGCGGAAGTTGTGAAAAGAGTTGGGTACACGATTGAAGAAGATACGGTCGTTCCAAGATATCGTCTGCCGGATTTGATTAAAGGGGTTAAAAATTTGGGGATGGAGCATGGTTTCACTTCGGTTTGTTACGGCCATGCGGGTGATGGGAACCTGCACATCCGAATTAAAAAAGAAGGAACTTCTAATTCGCAGGACGATCCGGAAATCATCAAATCTCTCAGGGCTTTGTTTACACTTGTACATAACCTCGGTGGAACCATCAGCGGTGAACATGGTATCGGCCTTGTTCAGAAAGGATTTATGGATATTGTTTTTTCTGAAACGCAATTAAATCTCATGCGGGGTATCAAAAAAGTTTTTGATCCCAACAACATCCTGAACGCAGGGAAAATATTTGACTAATCTGTTAGTTTCAAATAACACAGGAGAGCTAAACTCTTCATCCGGCATCTGCTTTCGCCATTTCCAAAACGTCATTGAGCCTGGCCTCAAGATTATCTGCCTGGGGAAGCCTGATTTTAAAATAGCTCCTGAGTACTTCCTTCATCTCATTTACTGAAGACAGAATCCGGATTTCTTTTTTCTTTTCAGCATTGCGGATGACAAACCGGTTATCCCGCAATGTATAACGGTATCCCGTATCCGCACGTGCCACATCCAACCCTGTGGTAAAGAAACATGCCGGGCAGGTGGAAGTGTACCAGTTGGCCACTTCATAATCTATCTGCGGTACCGGATCAGCTTTAAACCGATACATAATTCTCCATTTTTCATCCACCCTGATCCTGAGCGTATAAACATTTTCATTCTTCTCAAGCCTATACGATTCGTGAGGCGTTTGTTGAATTAAATCAGGTTTAAACAAAAGTGGTACCGTCGGGACATAACCGCCAAATCCCACATCAACAAGATAATCCGCACCGTGAATGTGGACTAACAAAATCATGTGGGTTTTTCTGGCTACAACATCTTCGGGTTGATTCCACATTACCCTGCCGGCGAGCGGGGTTACCTCAAAACCGATTTCTTCAAGAACCATTTTGAAAAATCCGTTATTTTCAAAACAATAGCCACCTCTCCCGTCATTAACCAATTTTTGTTGAAGAGATTCCCGATCGAGCTTCACAGGGATTCCGAGAAGCGGGTTCAGGTTTTCAAAAGGAATTGACCGGGTATGATGTTCCTGCAGACGGGTAAGAGTATCCAAATCCGGTGATAAGGAATGTAAATAATCAATTCTTTTTAAATACGCTTCTAAATTCATAGCCACCTTCATTTGAAAAAATCTGAAATCTTATAAATTAAAAAACATCTGTACCTCCTAAATATAAGAATATCCGATCTCAATCCGGCAAAGAATTTCAATTTTAGTTTTGGGTGAAACTGGGCAAAAATAATTTCTCGTATTCATTTACCCCAACCAAATAGATCATGATATTTTCCGGATAAAAATCTTCTTATTTAATTGTCAAAATAGCTAAAGCAATTTCAGAGCCGGAATTCATAACATGACTAATTTCTTTTTGCGAGGTAGGGCTGAATGAACCTTTTTTGAATCTTATTTTCCACTTTCTTTACCATCCATGCGGCGAGTAATGAAACAAAAATAAATACCAATCCAAGCAAAACCGTCAATACCGGAGAATTGTATTTAAGTGCACCCATTACAAAGGGATGACGTAACATAGGGTGGAAAGCAAAAATAAACAGGGAACTTTTTCCGGTCCACGTAACGATTGAAAAAATCCTTTCATTTTTTGCAATCAAAGGCATCAGTTTGCGGATGGCACTTAACAGGAAAATGGTTACCGCCACTGGGACAAAATACCAGAAGTAAATATTTAAGTTTCCAAGAATGATCAGACAAAATGAAAGAATTATCAACCATAAGGGCAATTTGAATTCAGAAAGCCAGGCAAATAAAATTCCGAGGCAAAATACAGGTAACCAACCTATAAAAAACTGAAAAAAGGTATAATCCCAATTCTCAAAAATCCAGGTTGAAAGTGAAAAAATCAGGGCAAATGACAACAAACCCAGAAGGATAACAATCTTAATTCCGAAACGATGAAATAATTTCATAATAAGCGGGAATAAAACATAAAATTGTAAGATCACTGAGAAGAACCACCACGGACCAATTAATTTGAATGGATAATGCCCGGGAAAGAAATTTTGAAGAAAAAACAAATCCAGTGCAGCAATCTTTAAATGAGTAAGATCAGGAAACTGCTGAAATCTCAACGGGTAAAGAAGAAAATAAAAACAGATGGCCAACAGATAAGTGGGATAAAGTTTAATCAAATGATTTTTCACAAAACCAGCCCACCTTATTTTTTTATTTACATAAGATAAAAAAAGGCTATAACCACTTATAAAAAAAAACAATTCCACTCCATAATGGCCAAAAAATGCAAAAAACAATCTTACAAATTCAGAAGGCTTATCCGATAATAATTGCAGAAAAGAACTGGTATTCTCGAAGGAAAAACCGAATTCATTTTCTCCTTTCCAGGGGGGTATGGCATGAGAAAAATTATGAAAAACAATGAAAAGCATCGCAACCCCCTTGATAAATGAGGTCTCAGTTTTACTGATTTTCCTGAATACATACATAAGCTAAGATTTGGGGTATTGATTGAATCTTATCAGCCCGTGCCAACCCGGGTATTCCCGCACCTCAGATAAATCAATCGATAAAAACTCCAAATAATATTCTAAAAAAGAAATACAAAAAACGGAATTAAATATAATAAATTCCCATTCAAAGAAAGAAACCTGAAATTTTCTTAAAAAACTTTGAATCTCTCAAAAGCGGCTTTCTCCAGCATTTCCCGGTCGTCAGGATGTGCAAGTTCTATCAGTGCCTTTGCTCTTTGCCGTAAATTTTTACCATAGAGAAAAGCAATCCCATATTCAGTCACTACATAATGTACATGCCCCCGCGTCGTTACCACCCCAGCACCTGATTTAAGAAAAGGAACAATTCGGGAAACTCCTTTTTTCGTTCTGGAAGGCAACGCCAATATGGGTTTACCACCCTCGCTGATGGCAGCACCTCTCATAAAATCCATCTGGCCGCCGATACCGGAATATTGATAGGTACCGATTGAATCAGAACATACCTGACCTGTCAGGTCAATTTCAATGGCGCTGTTAATTGCAATCATTTTATCGATTCTTCGAATAACGTGCGGGTCATTGACAAAAGAAATATCAAGGAAATGAAAAGAAGGATTGTCATTTACAAAATCATACAATCGTTTTGTCCCGAGGGCAAACGAAGTAACATTAATATTCCTTCTGATCTTTTTGTATTTATTTGTGATAATGCCTTTCGCGATCAGCTCAATAATTCCGTCCGAGCACATTTCTGTGTGGATGCCCAAATCCTTGTGATTGGTAAGTAATTTTAAAACAGCATTTGGTATAGAACCAATGCCCATCTGAAGTGTACACCTGTCGTCAATGAGAGAAGCCACATTTTTCCCAATGGCCATTTCCACTTCGGTCAAAGGTTTTGAATCCATTTCATGGAGTGGTTCTTCACTCCAAACCATTGCATGAAACCGGCGAAAATGAATCAGTCCGTCTCCCAATGTCCGTGGCACATTCGGGTTCACCTGCGCAATGATGTATTTCGAATTATCCACCGCGGCACGTGCGATATCAACGGACAACCCAAGAGAACAATAACCATGAACATCCGGTGGGGAAACCTGGACAAGCGCTACATCAAGCGGCAGTATTTTTCTTTTAAAAAGGTTAGGGATCTCACTCAAAAATATAGGCACATAATCTCCATATCCTTCATTAATTTCCTTACGCACCGCAGCAGAAACAAACAGTGAATTGATTTTGAAACTGTTTGATAATTCTTTTTTCGCAATGGCCACTTCACCGTGAAGAGTGATCGAAACCACCTCAACATTCTTCAGCCGGGAAGCTTGTTTGGCCATTTCATTCAATAACATCGTCGGCGTCATGGCGCTGCCATGAATTAATACACGATTTCCAGATTGAATGATTTCAAGGGCTTTCGACGCGCTTACATATTCAACATTATCTGACATAGGGTAATTCTTTTTTGTTTGCCGCTGCAAAAATACATTGTATCATCAGGCAGAATTATTTTTCTGGTCTCATTCAATAATAATTTTCTCATCGCATAAGCAAGTACTCAAATTCTGTACAACACAATATTCAAAAAAACAATTACGGGAATGTTTCATTGATGACCTACTCTTTTTTTAAGTGCGCTGACCGGACAATTAATTTGTCTCCCGATTTGTTTACCGTTTTTGTAAGTAACAACTCGAATTTCTGAAGCTTCAGCCGGAATGCTCAGGGGATAGCCATTATATTCCGGATAAAATGAATCCGGATATGTTCCGTCAAATGTGTAATAAATATCTAATCCCGGAATTTCCGTATCCAACACCACTTTCAAAGAATCATTTTTTTTCACGGCTGAAATGACCGGATCGAACATGCTCGGCGCATATTTAACTTTAGCAGCATTTAATCGTGGAAGATTCGTTTCTACCCGGCCAACAAAATCATCCCAGTTGGTTTTGGTTCCCCAGAAAACTTCAGCCGCAGCCAACGCCCTCGGCCATGTCATGTATTCAAGATGACGAAAGTTTGGAATAAATTCCGTCCACAAAGAAGCTTCGCCACCCAACACCCACTTCGGATCTATACCAGAAGGCAAGATCTCTGTTGAGTAGCTCTTTTTTAATCTTGTCATGGCCGGGCCTTCCGGTTCAATCAACGGATCACCCTGCAACTGGCTGAAATAAGTTTTGCCATATACATTCATGACAACCTGATGATTCATTTGCGACGCTTTGATTCCGCCGTCAATGCCACGCCAGCTCATTACGGCTGCCTCCGGGGCAAGCCCTCCTTCCAGAATCTCGTCCCAACCCATCATCTTCTTTCCTTTGGAAATTATTATTTTTTCGAGTCTTTTCTCAAAATAACTCTGTAATTCCTCCGGGGTTTTCAGTCCTGCTTTTTCCATTAATTCCTTATCGAGATCATGTTTTATCCAGAACTTTCTACCTGCTTCATCTCCACCGACATGAATGTACTCGAAAGGAAATAATTGAGCTACCTGCGTGAAAATTTTATCAAGAATCATCCATGTGGAATCATTGGCAATACACAAATCATTATCGATACTGTCCGGAACATTCTTTGGATAAACAGGATAAGGAATTTGCGTACAGGACAGATTTGGATAAGATGCAATAAGTGCCAGGCTGTGACCGGGCACATCTATTTCGGGAAGGATATTGATAAATCTTTTTTTAGCATAATCAATCACTTCTCTGATTTCCTTTTGCGTGTAAAATCCGCCATAGGTGGGTTTTTCATTCGTTTTTATTTCTCCCTGTACACGCCATGATCCCGACCTCGGCACACGCCAGGCGCCCACTTCAGTCAGTTCCGGCAGGCCTTTGATTTCAATCCTCCATCCCTGATCATCTGTAAGATGCCAGTGAAAAATATTGTACTTGTATTTTGCCAGTTGATCTATATAGTTCTCAACCTCTTTCTTTGTAAAAAAATGCCGACTGACATCCAGCATCATCCCACGCCAGTGAAATTTCGGATAATCTATGATGTTAGTGCATGGCATTGCCCAATGAACCTCTTTTATTAGAGTATCGCTTTCCATGTTTGCAGGCAATAGCTGTTTAAAAGTCTGAAGACCATAAAATATTCCGGCCGGTTTATTGGCTGTTACATCCACCTGTTTGGCCGAAATGCTTAGCCGGTAACCTTCATCACCCAGCAAAGAATCATATTCAGGATTTAACTTTAAATGGATCCGATTACTTCTCTTACCTGAAATATTGTTATCAATTCTTAAATTAAAACCTGTACTTTTCTTCAATTGGTCAATGAAAAGATCTGCTACATTCCTCAGCGAAGAAGATCTTTCACAATCAATTACCGTTTTGGCATTTAATTCAAAGAAGCCCGGTAGTGCCTGTACCGAAACAGGTTCCGGGATTATACGAATTGTATTTTTTGACGAAGGAGATTGCCCTGAAACTGAAGAACAAAAAAATAAAACAGGTAAAACAACAAAGATTCTTTTCATTTCAAATCCGTTTAAAAAATCAGGAGAAGATTTTTAAAGGTATTCAATGAACAGGAAAAATTATTTTGTCTAAAATTACCAGTTCAAAAATATGCAGGGAACATTATTCATTGGTAATGCACGCAAACAAACCGGTTTTTCAAGCTACGCGACTTTCACCTGATTGCCTGGAGGGGCACTTCACTGTTCCATAGCTGCAAAAAACACAACAATCACCTTTCCTCGGATTTAAAAGGGTATTACAGTTTTCACATTTGTAAAAATGAATGCAGGCATTCAACGGCATTATCTCGGATTTTTGGTGCCCGCACAAAGGGCAGGTAATGATTGATTCAAGTACTATGGTTTTATTTTTTTTATTCATCATACTTCTCTACTCCTTTTTTTGAACTACTTTATCTGATTACAAATTTCCGAATTTCATTTCAGTCATCAAGGTTAAATCTATGTATTGATAAAATAAAAAGAAAACTTTCGTTATAAGTTTAAATAATTAGTTGTTCAGATATTTTAATCATGAAATCAGTTAAATCCACTCCTTCTTTCCCGCATTCAATGCACTCTTTCTGATTGTATTAAAATCTCTTGAAATAAAAAACCCTAAACTCTAAACACACTAAACTCTAAACACTAAACTCATCAACCTATCTTACCATCCTCCGCTGGCGCCGCCGCCACCGCCGCTTCCACCGCCAAACCCACCAAAACCACCGCCGCCGAATCCACCACCGCCAAAACCGCCACCTCCGAAACCACCACCGCCTCCGCGTCCCATCATATTACCCATCAAAAACCAGGGCAGGGCATCCAGAAAACTTCTTGAACCTCTCCGGCTCATATATTGCCCGCCACCGCCACCACCGCGCCCACTCAAAAAAATTATAATTAATATCACACCAACAATTACAACAATGACCGCTACTCCGCTACCAGAGCCATCTTTAGGTTGCTGCTGGTCTTGCTGAAATTCTCCGGCAGCCGCTTTAATAATGTCATCAACTGCACTATTCAAACCACCATAGTAATCACCATTTTTGAAATTGGGGGTTATATCTTTTTCAATAATATGTTTTGCGGTAATATCCGGGATTGGCCCCTCCATACCATAACCGGTCTCAATACGAACCTTTCTTTCTTGTTTTGCAACCAACAAAATAATTCCATTGTTTTTACCCTTGACACCCACACCCCATCCGCGCAAATATGCAAGTGAGACCTGAGAAATATCATATCCCTGCAAAGCGGGAACAGTGATTATCACAATAGCTGAAGAAGTAGTGTCATTATAGGTATCCAGCTTTTGTTCCAAAGCTGCGCGCTCAGAAGGAGTGAGCATATTGGCAAAGTCATTTACTGCTTTTGGCGGGACAGGGCGCGGCTCAATTTTCTGCGCAAAAACAATTGCTGCGGAAAAAACCAGGACGAGCAGTAATAATATCTTTTTCATGGAATGCAATTCTAATTGCCAAAGACGATATTGTCCGGCAATTCATTTTTATCTGTCTGGCTGTTGTAAGGAAAATATTTTTTCAGAGCCAATCCGATTTCTGCAATTCCAATACACAAACCGTCGGCTGGCGATTTCCCTTTTATCTCCTTTACCATCTGCTCCAGCGTGTTTCTCCAAAACTGTTCTCCGGCAACCTTATGGATTCCCTCATCACCAAGTACAGCCAGTTGATGATCGCAGGTGGCAATATAAAAAAGAACCCCGTTGCGGGACTCTGTTTTATACATTTCCAGATTCCCAAAGATCTGGCGGGCTCTGTCCATCGCATCAATATACTTACACTTTCTCTCTACAAACACCCGGACCTCACCCGATGTCTCCTTTTCTGCATGCCTGATGGCATTAAGTATCCTTTCGGTTTCTTCCGCAGAAAAAATGGGTTTTCTTTTTCTTAAGAATCCCATTTTTATTTGATGTTAAATTGAATATCCGGTGGATTTTGAGTTCCCTGATCAGCTTTAAAGAAGGCTCCTTCATGGAATCCAAAAATACCGGCAAAAATATTTCCGGGGAAGGACTTCACTTTTATGTTGTAGTTCCGCACAGCATTGTTGTAATCCTGCCGGGCAACATTGATCCGGTTTTCAGTTCCCTCTATCTGTGCCTGGAAATCAGAAAAAGCGCCGGTTGTTTTCAAATCAGGATAATTTTCTGCAACGGCAAGTAGCCTTCCAAAAGCGCTTTGCAATCCAGACTGTGCATTCTGAAATGCTTCAAGACTCTTTGGATCATTGGTGTTTACTGTGACAGATGTTGCCTTGGCGCGTGCCTGGATAATTTCCGTCAAAGTACTTTTTTCAAAATTGGCTGATCCTTCAATTACCTTGACCACACTATTGTACAGGTTGGTTCTTCGCTGGTAATTGGTTTCCACGTCACTCCATTTTGTCTTTACATTCTGATCGCTTTTTACCAATGAATTGTAGGAACCGCATCCCCAGAAAAAGAGAACCACAATAATTCCGAGAATTACAAACAGGGTTGTATTTTTTTTCATTTTGCTGACGTATTTGTTATTGAATCAAAAAGTAAAAATAAGGGTTTTAAAAAATCATAATATATTTTTTGACAGGCGGCATCACGCCTGAATGGCTGCAATACCCGGCAGGGTTTTCCCTTCAAAAAATTCGAGAAGAGCCCCGCCGCCTGTTGATACATAACTCACTTTGTCGGCCAATCCAAACTGGTGAATAGCAGCCACGCTGTCGCCACCTCCTATCAAACTGAAAGCGCCACCAGAAGTTGACTTTGCCACAGATTCTGCAACGGCCTTTGTGCCCGCCTGAAAATTCGGCATTTCAAACACACCCATCGGCCCGTTCCATAGAATAGTTTTACTTTCCAAAATCGTTTTTGAAAAAAGGCTGATGCTCGCCGGACCGATATCCAATCCCATCCATCCATCCGGGATTTCATCGTTTGATACAGTTTTCGTTTGTGCATCATTGTTAAAAGCATCTGCAACCACGCTATCCACCGGCAACAGGAAATTGACACCTTTGGCTTTTGCCTTTTCCAAAATCTCTTTTGCCAAATCCAGTTTGTCTTCTTCGCAAAGGCTCTTCCCCACTTCTTTACCCATACTTTTCAAAAAGGTAAATGTCATTCCACCTCCAATGATAATGTTATCGGCATTGTTGAGAAGGTTTTGAATAATTTCAATCTTATCACTCACTTTAGCCCCGCCCAAAATGGCAGTGAATGGCTTCTCTGAATGATGAAGAATCCTTTCTGCATTGGCCACTTCGGCATTCATCAGCAGGCCAAACATTTTTTTATCTGACGGGAAAAAACGGGCCATCACGGCCGTGCTCGCGTGTGCACGGTGTGCAGTTCCAAAAGCATCATTCACATACACATCACCCAATTTGCTCAATTGCTCTGCGAAATTTATGTCGCCTTTTTCTTCCTCTGCATGAAACCTGAGATTTTCAAGCAGCAAAACTTCTCCACTTTTCAACTGAGATGCTTTCTTTTCTGCATCTTCCCCAACACAATCATTCGCAAATTCAACATAAACACCCGGCAACAAATCTTTCAGATGATTGATAATCTGGCTGAGTGAGAACTTTTCATCCCGTTTACCTTTTGGCCTGCCGAGATGCGACATCAGAATAACAGAACCACCGTCACCTAATATTTTCTGAATGGTCGGCAAAGCTGCTTTCATCCTTGTGTCATCCGAAATTTTTCCTTCCTTTAAAGGCACATTAAAATCCACTCGCGTCACGGCTTTATGGCCTTTGAAATTAAAATCTGAAAATTGGCTCATTGAAAAAAATTTTTTCAAAAATAGATAAAAACATCAGGAGAGATTTAACCGATGTTGTTAATGAAGGCAGAAAGACTTGTTACCTTTGTCACTATTTTTTATTATGGAGACAAATCTGGAAGAACAGCTACACACCATACTTCAGAATCGCGTAAGTATATTTCCGTATCAATATGAAGAAGGTGTGCAATTGGATGATTCTATTATTGAACGGATTCTGGAAAGCGCCATTCACGCACCCAATCACAAAAGAACAGAACCATGGCGGTTCGTTGTATTTTCAGGTGAAGGAAGAAAGTACCTCGTTGAAAAGCAGGTAGAGATTTACAAAAAATACAGTGAAATTATTGGTGAAAAAAAATTGAAAAAACTGCAGGAATATCCGCTGATGTCATCTCATGTCATTGTCATTGGGATGAAACGTTCCACAAGGGTTCCTGAAACAGAAGAAATACTCGCCATGGGTTGTGTAATTGAAAATATGTTTCTCACAGCAACGGCTCTCGGTGTCGGGTGCTACCTTTCCACAGGAGGCATTACTTATATTGAACAGGCAAAAGAACTATTTGGGCTTTCACCGGAAGACAAACTCATTGGATTTTTTTATGTAGGTAAAAAGAAAGAACCGGCGCCTGAACCCAAGCCAAGAGACCCTTTGAAGGATAAAGTAAAATGGATCAGGGAGCAATAATTACTTTTGCTTTTCTTCCTCGCAATACTCCTTTACTATTTCCAAAATCTCTTTGCCATATTTTTTCACTTTGGCATTTCCAAAACCTTTGATTTCCATCAGTGATTTTTCGTTTGTGGGTAACTGTTGAGTTATCTGAATCAGTGATTCCTGGTTGGCAACCATATATACGGGCAAATTGTAACGGTCGCAAATATTGTTACGCCATTGTTTTAATTTAACAAGCAATTCATTATATCCGGAAGAATTTGACACTCTGGAACCTGCATAAACATTGATTTTTGTCCGGGGAGGATTGTAATCAAATTTATATTTCAAAAAACCGGTCAAAACAAATGGCTTTTTCAAAAATTGCAATGAATGATGCAATGAATGGAAATACAAATACAAATCTGTAAGCGACACATTCAGTTTTTTGGCAAGCTCCACATGCTCGATTTCGATGTGTGACATTTCAAGCATGTTCAAAAATAATTCCGTGTGGTTCAGAAAATAGGACGAAGCATCTGCCAATCTTTTTTGCAACTTTTCATTATTTTCCACGACCGGCTGATCATTTATCAGATTATTGAGTTCCGACAAAAATCTGCCTCCCGTTATGTGTGCTTCAGAAAGCTTCTGATAAAATTGGTCTCTCCATTTTATCACATCCTCCTGGACGGGCACAGAACCAATCAGCGGAATAATTTTTTCAAACATTCTGATTGGCTTTTCAAAAGAAAACAACTGATCAAACAGATTGAGAATAAAAGCTGTCCTTGCCCCGGCAAATCTTTCCGGAAGAGAGTTATTTGAATACCTGTTGTGGAGATCAACCACATTTTGGTTGCTCCTGATTGCCGTTGGAGGAATTTTACTTAACAACACAATTCCTTCCCAGTGGGTACACCGGCTGAGCGCAACATACACCTGCCCGCCGGCAAAAGCCCTCGCCGCATCGATTACCACTTTATCAAAAGTAAGTCCCTGGCTTTTGTGAATGGTAGTCGCCCATGCAAGCCGCAATGGGTATTGCGTAAACGAACCCAGCTTATGCTGGATCAGTTTACCTTCAGATTTATCAGTCTCATACACCAGATGCTCCCACGTTTCAGGAGATACTTCAATTAACTCATCATCGCAGGCAACTGTAATTTCATCCGCCGATAAAGAATCAACGATTCCGATTTTTCCATTAAAGTATTTTCCAAAAGTGTCATTTTTTAAAAACATAACCTGTGCACCACGTTTGAGCGTAAGTTTTACTTCGGCAGGATAACTGTTTTCAGGAAAATCGCCTTCAATTTCTGCATCGAAAACAAAGGGTTCTGAAACCAGTTTCGACAACTCCCTTTGGTTAATAGTGCCCGCCTGATTGTTGTGACTTGTAAGGGTAATAAATTTTCCGGAGGCGGATTGGCTGAATACCGGCTGGTACCGGCTATTCAACATTTGATAGGTCTCATCATCCATTTGATTGTGCCGGATCTTATTCAATAAATCGATAAACCCGCTCTCCGACTGACGGTAAATTTTTTTCAGCTCAATAAATACCGGCATTTCGTTGCGAAGGGAATGACTGTCAAAAAAGAATGGCGAATCATAATATTCTTTCAAAACTTCCCATTCATCGCGAAGTGCTACGGGTGGCAACTGGTAAAGGTCTCCGATAAATAAAACCTGGAGCCCGCCAAAAGATTCATCAAAATTCCCCCTTACACTTTTGAGGATCGAATCAATTGCATCTATCACATCGCATCTTACCATACTTACTTCGTCAATAACAAGTAAATCCGTTTTTCGAAGTGTATCCAGCCTCCTGCGATTGTATTTCAATCTCGATAAAAGTTCTTCAGCCGAAGCTTCGTTGGGCAAAAAAGGATGGAAGGGTAATTTAAACAAACTGTGCAGGGTAACTCCTCCTGCATTGATGGCAGCAACTCCTGTAGGTGCTGCAATCACCATGTTTTTATTGCAATGATCTTTGAGGTATTTCAGAAAAGTCGTTTTCCCTGTCCCTGCTTTACCGGTAAGAAAAATATTTTCATTTGTTTCGGTCGCAAATCTGAACGCAATTTCAAAATTCTGATTTATATCTATATCTGGCATCGTTGGCATTCCGATAAAAATAAGCATTTCCACAGCGCTAAAGTCCGAATGCCATAAGAAAATTTATTCACCTTGCGAGCTCAAAATTTCAATTGAATCTCTGCCATGAAGTTAATTCCTGCCATCGGAAAATAATAATTTTCAATGTTGAGTTTTCCGCCTTCAATAAAATCATAGGTGTATCCATTGGATTCATACAGATTATTGAATACATTATTAATTTGAATGATAACGCTTGAATTCTTCAAAAGCCCACGGGAAAATTCATGGCTTAATTTCATATTCTCCACAAAATATCCATTCAACCTGCTGTTTTTATCCGAGGTATTATCCAAAAACTGATTCCCTACAAATTTTGACAAAAGTGAAATTTCATTTCTTTGAAACGGTGTAAAAGTTATTGTAGCAGCCCCAACTACATTTGGCGAAAAAGAAATATCTGTATTCTTAAAACTGGCTTGCTTCTGGTTGCCCAAATCATAATCATCTGTGTATTCACTAAACTCTTTTATTTTATTTCTGCTCAATGCAAGATTTCCACTTAAACTCATCCACGACACAGGTTTCCATCCTGCTTCCATTTCAATTCCGGCTCTGTAACTTTTTGGTGTGTTGGTTCTCGTGTATGCACCCACATCATTAATCATTCCGGTATTTATCAATTGATTCCGATAATTCATGTAATAAAAATTCACTCCGGCATAGTAATTTTTCCCTCCCAATGAAATACCGGTTTCCCAGTCATATAACTTTTCAGGAACGGGCAAATGCTGAACGTCAGCCTCAAAATCATCCCGGTTGGGTTCCTTTGAACCCACAGCCAAAGATCCATAAACATGCAGCAGATTTCTGTTGTAAGAAAAACCAATTTTCGGGTTGAAGAAGGACCACGACTTATTGATATAAAGATCAGGATTGTCTTTAAAACCGGTAATTATGTAATGTACGAGCCGCTGTTGTACATCAGCAAACAAAGTAAAACCATCTCCGACAGATTGCATCCATTTTGCATAAAAGTTGAAATCATTTTTGTAAGCCGGCTTATCAAAGGGAATATAATGCGGCGGAAAACCTTCCTGTGCCCAGGTTACGATGTTGTAGTGGGCGCCATCATATTTCGTATAACCACCACCGATAGTTATCTGTGTTTTATTTTTAGCATATATCCCTGAAAAAATGGAACCATAAAAATAATTGTCAAGCCATTGCTGCAAAATGAGATCGGTGTGGCTGAGAGTGTCGCCTCCTGAAACAACATCAGGCAATCCGTATTTACTGAATGGTTCACCGGCCTTGTAGTTTTCATAATATCCCTTTCCTCGGACAAGGAAGGTGGCAACATTGAAATTAAGGTTTTCATTGGCTCTCTGATTCCAAAAGAGTTGATAATTGGTCTGGGTATAATTATCTGTTTCATTGGCATAAGGAGTACCGGGCTTTTCCGTACCGGCCGAATTATACCTTCGGTTAGTTTTCAACGAATCCTCCGGTACGCCGTTCCATGCCTGATATGTTTTTTCTTTTCCTGAAATAACGTTAAACCGGATAGATGTGTTTTTGTTCAGATAAGCCGCACTCGCATAATAAGATTTTAATTTGCTGAAGGCTCGGTCAATATAACCGTCACTTGTAATATTCGAAAACCTTGCATCGAACGTAAAATGGTTTTTTATTAATCCGGTTCCGGCTTTGATGGTATTTTTCCAGGTATTGAAAGAGCCGTACGAATTATTCAATTCCAGATATTTTTTCTTATTCACCTCATTGGTACTGAGATTGACAGTAGCCCCGAAAGCGCCGGTACCGTTGGTACTCGTACCCACACCACGCTGAATCTGAATCGAACTCAATGAAGAGGCGATATCCGGCATATCCACTAAAAAAGTTCCCTGGCTTTCTGCATCATTAAATGGAATCCCATTCAATGTAATATTGATTCGGGTGGCATCTGAACCGCGAATACTAAAGCCGGTGTAGCCGATTCCATTCCCCGCATCTGAATTGGGTACCAGAGAAGGTGTCTGACTTAAAATAAACGGCAAATCGTAACCCAGGTTTCTTTTCGCAATTTGCTGACTGCTTAAATCTGTCTTGGCAAACGGGGCTTTGTCTGATGCGCGGATAGACATCACCTCAATGTTTTTCATCATTAACGTGTCATTGGACTTTGCGGTTGCCGTATCCTGGGCATTTGAAACAAAACCGGAAATCAAAAAAATGGCACAAAGAATAAATGTTCTCATGACATGCATTTTTTGGATCCGGACATGCAAGCACGATGAAAAATAATCTTTTTAGGAATTACTTCCTTCGCAGGCATTATCCTGATCAGGTCTGCGGGTATTTTCTCAGCATTTCGCATCACGCGAAAAGCACCCCGGTTGAAAAATTTTTACAAAGTTACAGAGATTTGTGTAACTAATTTCCATGCCACACGTTACAGTTAAAAATCTTTTATGAAAATACTTGCCACCCTGATCTTTCTATTGCCATTTTTAAGTTTGCGCGCCCAATTCGTTATCAACGACCCCAATGCCGAAATCAGAAATGTTACATCATCTTTTTCTTCAATCGAAGTAAGTAATGCAAT
Source organism: Chitinophagaceae bacterium (assembly GCA_017307735.1). Lineage (GTDB taxonomy): Bacteria > Bacteroidota > Bacteroidia > Chitinophagales > Chitinophagaceae > Ginsengibacter. The sequence continues at coordinate 255,330 of JAFKGR010000007.1, read as the reverse complement.
CGTTGTTGTATTGACGAAAGGGACTTCAAATCAGATAGCTGTAAGCAATTCAAAACCGGAAAATATTCCATCGATTAAAACTGAAATAACCAATGGCGTACTTCATATATATTATCAATCTCCATCATTCAGGATAAGGAATTCGGGTAATATGAAAGTGTATGTTGCCTATACAAATTTGAACTCATTAAAGGCGTCAGGTGCAAGTGTAGTAACCTTTACAGACAAATTCAGGGGAGATCAGTTGAATATAGATTTATCCGGCGCAAGCGAGCTGAAAGGAGATATGGAAGCAGATCGTCTTATTGTAAAACTTACCGGAGCATCATTGGCCAGGTTATCCGGAAAAACAAATGAACTGCAGTTGAATAGCTCCGGAGCAAGTGATTTCAAATCCCCGGGATTGTCAACAGAGAGTTGCATTGCAGATATTTCCGGAGCCTCGGATGCCGATGTTACCGTTACCAATAGTTTAAAGGTAAAAGCCTCCGGTGCAAGTGATTTCAATTACAGAGGAAATCCATTGAAAACCCAGATAGAAAAAAGCGGGAGCAGTGACGTTAGTAGCAAGAATTAAAAAGCATTCTTTCCGTTTAATGACTTTTACTAATCTTATAGTTATATCACAAAGGTTTATGATTTGGGTTCTCGTTTAAAAGTATTTTATACATTTTTTCAACATAGGGTGAATCTATTTTATTTCACGAATGCATGCCAGGTAAAAAAAATTTACAGCTTTAAAAAAGAAATGCAATTCTTCCATCGATTTAATGCCCTGGGAAATCCTATAATCAGGATAATTTTTTCCCGGCAATTTCCCTGAGTTTAAACTTCTGTATTTTACCTGTCGCCGTGAGAGGCCATTCATCTGAATGTACAAACCAAACATGGCGCGGAACTTTAAACCTTGCAACCCGTTCCTGACACCACTTCCTGATTTCTTCCTTTGTACAAACTATGCCTTCTTTCAATTCAATAAACGCAGCTCCGGCCTCTGTGGTGAGGCGGTCGGATACACCCACAATATACGCCTGCGCAACACCGGGATGAAGTGAAATAACATCTTCCACTTCTTTTGGTGCTACCATTTCGCCCAATACCTTGTAAATATTTTTACTCCTGCCCAATAATTGAATGTAACCTTGCTCATCAATCCGTCCCAGATCACCGCTCCTTAACCATCCATCTTTTGTATGAGCATGGGCAGTCTCTTCGGGTTTTTTATAATAACCATGTGAAACAACATTTCCGATAACGGCAAGTTCACCAACGGATCCTTCCGGCAAATCTTCACCAGTTTCAGGATCTACCGTCTTATACCTGACACTGTATTTTCCAAATCCTTCCTGCCCGGCAACACCTGCAAATTTTACCTTTCCCACACGGGATGAAACAACTTCAAGCGAATCTCCAATTTCCGTCAACATCGTCGTTGAGGAAGCCTCTGTGGCTCCACAGCCGGTTCCAATTTCCGAAACTCCCAATTCTTTCACAGCTCTTTTCCAAAGCGGCACGGGCGATGGAGCGGCACAACAGAGCAGCGCATTCAAAGAATCCAGATTTACAGGGTGTGTTTCTTTTTGGTTCAAAACAGAAATCAACATAGACGGTACGGCAAGAAAATCATTGGCCCGATATTGCTTCATCAACTCAAGAGACTGCAACGGAGAAAAACCAAGACTTGTTATCATGGCACCACCAACAAATGAAACGGCAAAAAGCCCCTCCTCTACAAAATAAACATGATAAAGCGGAAGTGGGGCAAATACCCTGCGACCATCTTCGTAGGCACGACTGAGACAGGTTGCAAATCCCGAACGCAACATCATATCGTGGGTCAGCATCACTCCCTTAGGTTGCCCTGTTGAACCGGAGGTATAAATAATCGCGGCTGTTTGATGGGGATCTTTTGCCTGCATCCAATGTTTGTGAAGTGTCACTTCGGAAACCTTTTCACCTTCATTTACAAAATCATCCCACGACAAAAAACTTTCCGGAATCACCTCTTGCGCATTGGATATACAAATAACCTGCCTGAGTTGATGTCCCTCTTCGGTTTTTATTTTTTCAAAAATATTTTTTATCGTCAACGCATGATTTTGCTTCCCGGCCTGTTGATGAAGGATCAGCCAATTGCTATCGGATTGCCTGATCATGTATTCCAATTCTTCTCCCTTTAATTGGGTGTTCAATGGAACAATTATTCCTCCCACCATTGAAATCGAAATCCAGAGCGCTACAAAATCAGGGTCATTAGCCATCAAAACCGCAATATGATCTCCCCTTCTTACACCAAGATGTAAAAAAGATTTCGCAATCTTCTGGGCACGTTTCCATATTTCTCCATAGGTAGCCACCTTGCCGGGCATCATTAAAAGCGGCCTGTCACTATAAAATTCACACTGATGAAAGAAGTGGTCTGCCAGCGTTTTCGCTGTCCAGACGGGAAAAAGTTTGTTTAGGTGATCTCTTCGCTGAGCAACAGAAGGCAACCATATTTTAGCCTCTTCTATATTTTTCAATTCAGATATATTTACGATTTACTTAAAAAATATTTATTCCGACAAAATCATTCAGCAGATTTCCAGATCAGAATTCCGTTTTGTCCGCCAAATCCAAATGAATCACTCATCGCAATTCTGATTGCAGCCTTTCTGCTTTGATTTGGTACTATGTCGCGGGGAGAAATTTCATCCTGATCCGTGCAGTGAAGAGTAGCCGGAATGATTCCAGCCTGGATTGCTTTGATGCAGGCAACACTTTCAATAGCACCGGCGCCGCCCAAAAGATGTCCAATTGCACCTTTAATGGAACTAACGGGAATGGAATTTAACTTCTCTCCAAAAATTTTTTGCAATGCTCTTGTTTCAGCGATATCACCTGCCTGAGTGCTGGTGGCGTGGGCGTTGATGTAATCAATATCATCCGGTTTCATCTGTGCGGATCGCAAAGCCCGTTCAATAGCCAGAGCAGCGCTTATACCTTCGGGATGCGGTGTGGTATCGTGATATGCATCGTTTGATGCCCCATAACCTGCCAACACTGCATGAATGTGCGCTCCGCGTGCTTTCGCATGTTCGAGGGTTTCCAAAACAAACAATGCTGCACCCTCTCCCATGACCATTCCGGTGCGGTTCTTGTCAAAAGGGCGCGACCAAATTGTTGCATCTTCGGGACCTGTAGTAGCCATGGCTTTCGCATCTCCCAATCCCGAAAGAAAAACAGATGCCCAAAGACTGTCCACTCCACCGGCAAGCACATAATCCACATCGTCCCGCCAGAACCAATATTCCGATTCTCCGATAGCATTGGCTGAAGCCGCACAGGCTGTAACATACGTCACTGATGGGCCGCGAAATCCATAGCGGATATCAATGGTACTCGCCGCTGCATTGGGGATGGCTTTGGAAATCATGCGTGGTCCAACGCGGTTGCTTTTTTCTGAAGCAAGTGTAAAAGCTCCTTCTTCCAGCGACTGAATGCCACCAAAGGCAGACCCAATAGCTGTACCGATTCTGTCGGTATTTACTCCTGCCGAAAAAGTATCGCCATCACTTTCTAAAATTCCGGAATCTTTCAGCGCTTCACCGGCCGCAATCAATGCAATCTGTGTAAACTTATCAGTATTCCTGACTAATTTTTTATTTAAAAATTCTTCCGGTTTAAAATCCGGAATCCGTGCTCCCACAGGTGCCCACCTTCTCAGATATTCATCTTCTGTCGTACGCACTGCAGAACGGTTGGCAATCAGATTTTCCCAGAAGGTTGAGACACCTATTCCATAAGGACTAACCGCCCCCATTCCGGTCACCACAATAGTAGGTTTGTTTTTCATGGTTATCAATTCAAAATTTTTCTGTTCCCCTTAAATCAGTACCGATACCTTTCTTTCAACAAAGCGAAAATTTCCGGCGCCTTCTGAGGCACCCTCACTGGTTTCCATTCTGCATTCACCCACATGTGCTGGGTGCTACCTGTAGCGAGGAGTTCACCTTCAGGTTTTTCTATTGTATCTGTATTTTGAGGAAAAGTCATTTCTCTATTTTCAATTTTTCTTGCTTCATAATAGAATCCGAGGCGAATTGCCGAAAGTGCATTTAACCTTGTATAAATAGCAACACAATCATCATAGAATGCAGATTTGAAATATTTCACCTGCAAGTCCAATACTGGCAGGAGCAATCCAAGACTTTCCACTTTGCTATAGGGCAATCCGCTTTCCCGCATCCATTCAGTCCGGCCAATCTCAAACCAGTTCACATAATTTGCATGATGTACCACCCGCATTTGATCGGTTTCTTTGTAGGAGACACGCTGAACGTGCACGTGCCAAACTTCCTCTGTCATTTTTCTTTATTTCAGCGATAAAAAAATTCCTCTTAACGCCTGTAATTCTCTATTCTGATTTATCAGGTTGGGGGTTGCAAAGTTAATGCAGATGGTTCGCTTCACGAAGAAGTATGGTCGATATAAGTCAGGTTCAAATCAACCAGAGATGCAGGCAAAATATTTTACCAATTTATTATCTATAAACTCAGACTTAAGAACAGATTAAAATTTGGCTGCCAGGTTTTATCAACTTACATTTGCACCCCACATCGCGAAGTAGAGCAGCGGTAGCTCGTCGCCTTCGCAACTAACTTCAAACCCTTGGCAAAAAACCCAAGGGTTTTTTATTTTATCGGAGAGCTCATATCTGCCGCGGCGGACGGTGGTTCGATCCCACCCTTCGCAACTAACTTCAAACCCTTGAAAACTCTTCAAGGGTTTTATTTTTCATAATTCTCCAACTTTCTTTATGCCAATTTTTACTGTTTATGCTTTGTACTCCATAAACTTTCAAAAGATTTATATTGGCGTCACCTCTAATCTTTTAAACCGATTTAAGTCTCATAATCTTTTAGCTACGAAGGGCTATACTAAACATTTTCGCCCCTGGATTGTTGTTTATACTGAAGTCTTTCATTCTAAAAAGAAGGCGCTTGACAGAGAAAAACAGTTGAAATCTGCTTCAGGTAGAAAATTCATTTGGAATATCGTTGAAGAATTTCTCAATTCCTAGCATGGGCTCCCTTCGCAACTAACTTCAAACCCTTGGCAAAAAACCCAAGGGTTTTTTATTTTATCGGAGAGCTCATATCTGCCGCGGCGGACGGTGGTTCGATCCCACCCTTCGCAACTAACTTCAAACCCTTGAAAACTCTTCAAGGGTTTTATTTTACCTGAGAGCTCATATCCGCCGTGGCGGACGGTGGAAAAACACTTTGGAAAAATTTCAGACAGGGATCCCAAAAATAAATTGAAAAAAAAATTTCAATAGAAGGTATTATTGCCCCGGTTTCACTCTTCCAATATTTTTGAAAAAAGTAAATATCGCAAACACAAACAAAGCCAATCCAATTATTAATAACCTGACTCCCGTCTCTCTTTGTTGCACCACATCAAAAGCACTGCAGAGAAGGATATCATAAACCATCAGCGCATACCCGGTGGCAATGGCCATTGCTGCAATCATCCCAAGAAAAAGAATTCTCACTTCGAGAATCATTCCTCTTAATCCCGGTATAAAAAAAAATCCGGCTATAAAAATATTTAAATGCATTAACCGGTTAAAAGCTGGATTGATCACTGCCATATCCACAGAATGTGGGAGCATCCAGAACATCAGGGAAAACATTATAAAAATAAAAACCGTTATTCCCCATGACATATCGAGGCGAATTCTTTTTGCAAACCATGCACCGGTGATAATTCCGATCACGAGCATGGCCGGTAATTGCATTATCTGATGCCGTGGCATTGTTTCTGAAAACCACTCATTCAACGGAAAAGAAATTATCCAAAACAAGAGGGCGATTATCAGGACAAAAATTATATCGATTTTCCGTTTATGCACACATTAATTTGTTCTACTATAAATCCATTACTGTCTCTGGCAGGATCAAACACCTTAACGACTTTGTTATCCGGAGAAATAAGGAATAAATACAATGAATGATTAATAATACCAGTAGCAGAAACTGAATATTTCCAAATGCCGATGTTTTTCAGGAACTGATCGAAATTGGCCTGTGTGGATTGATACGGTATTGCGAATGTCCAGCCTCCGATGTCATTTCCGAAATAGCTGCGGTATTTTTTGATTTTATCTACCCCGTCATTCTTCAAATCGAAACTTACTGTTACAAAACCCAACTCAGACGGGACAACAGATTTGTCGAACAAATGATATATCTGTTCTATCTGATTATTCACCTTGTGGCATACGTAAGGACAATTGAGGTAAACAAAATTGACCAGTGTGTATTTATGTGCATCCGCAATATGAAACACAGTGCTGTCCTGGCTCAGCAATGGGATGTCAGGAAAAGTCCGGGGCAATTCTCCGGCTTTATCAAGTGTATAGGTAAAAACAGTGAAGGATGAAAATCCCATCGTCCATTTCCATACCACGGTAAGGCAAATCACAAATGCTACAACCGGAATCAAAATCTTTTTCATCTTAATCAATTTTACTTTTCCGGAAAAGAATACCTGTTGAGTTTTCAGGCAGCCGCCGGTTCCATCACCAACGCATGCCTTCGCTTCGCAAATTTCTTAAAGAGCGCTGTATAAATGATGACAAGCGCCACGAAAATTATGGTAATAAATATCACTGCCATAAACGCGAGAAACATACCTGTCTGATGAACATGTTCGATAGGAATACCTGAATAATCTGAATACCTTCTTGGAATACTCCTTAAACCACCACGGTAGAAAGTAGCTATAAAACTGTGGCCTGAAATGGCAAATATCCATAACCCCACTCTACCAAGGATGTCTTTATCCAATTCTTCTTTTGTGTGTGATATGTAAAAAATAAATCCAAAAATGAAAAACACAACTCCCATCAGCATGTATGTATGAAAGTGTGCCGGAACCCATGTCGTATTGTGCAATACCGTATTGACGGCGATTGTTGAATCGACTACGGCAGCGAATCCTCCAATAGCCCATCCTGCGCCACCAGCCAAAAAGGAAAGTGGAACGGCGCTCCATTTAATCTTAGAGTGATACAACTGAGCAAGAAGCCCAAACAATGTAACTGCAGTTGCAGGAACCGCGCTTAGATAAGATATGAACTGGCCTGCATACTGCAATGCTACCGGCTGGGCAAAATCCATGTACAAGTGATGGAAATATGCAAAGAGGATGAAAATAAAAGTTGCATTCCATGAAAGGACTACAATTTTATCACTCTTCCATGGCCGTCCTGTAAACTCAGGCAACAGGCAATAAACCCATCCCGTACAACAATACAAAGTAATATTTACAAGTGTGTGGCCAAAAAACATTACCATGTTTTTCATGAGTAACGGATCATAGTTTAACGTCGGCTCAAAAATCTGTAACACATACATCACAAGCATTACCGCTCCGGTAAGAAAAGCAATCACTCCGGGAACTGTGGATATGGTAGTGATCATTACTACCGGAGGCAGCTCTCTCTTTACTCCGCCTTTTTTAAAATATTGCCAACCTAATAAATTAGTGAAACCTCCGTATTCCCTGGCAAGATTTGAAACCACATGAATGATTCCAACCAGCCAGGCAACTCCCATTGTCAGCAAAGACGCACACGCCAGCCCGGTAGCCCAGGGCGCCCAGAAAGTTCCCTTGAAAGGCAAAGGATATAAAACGTACCAGCCTGCCCCAAACTTGCCGACAAGTGTAGCAAAGGCAAGCAATGAAAAACCGATCACGATAAGCGCATATACGAAATATCCAATTCCCGTTTTCAATCTTGCATACCGTGTGGCAATCAGATACCAAAGAGCAGCAAAGGAAATACTAAACAGGATACCGGCCATCCCAAGGCCGTGAAGCGTCAACAATGTATAAAATGTATCCATTCCCAAATGAATGCGCTCTGCCTGATTCAGACGCATCATATATCCAAGCACAACCAGGAATGGAAATAAAACCAAAAAAGTAACACTCCAAATAACGATTAGTTTTCTTTCCTTCTTCTTTTCTGCAGGACTTAATTCTGTCATAAGATTTTTCTTTTATTATTTTACATGGATTGTTCCAATCATATAAGCATGAGGCATACCGCAGTATTCCATACATAAAATATGGTAGTCTCCGGGTTCGGTAAACTTATGTTCAAGTTCATTTTTATATTGAGGCATCGCCTGTGTCTGAGCGATCAATAATCCTTCAGGACTGTAAATTCCAAATCCATGGTTCACATCCTGTGATGTAACAACAAACCGGATGAGTTTGTTTGCAGGCAATGTAATTTCACTCTCACCGGTGAATGCTTCAGGTGTGGCGTTAGAAATCCCGGGAGCCATTTTCCATGCCCACTGCATTGCAACGACAGTAACCTCTTCAGCCGGTTTCCCCTGATATTGCTCATACGGTAAAAAACGCAAAGAAATAATTAACCCTACAATGATAGCAAGTGTAAGAATCAGAAAATAACGATCGCGAACATGATAAACCTTGTGCTTTTCGGCCAGCTTATCATCGCTCCCTTTCGATGAGGTAAAAATGATAAATAATACAGTAGCAACTATGAGCGTTCCCGCAATGAAAGCAGTGGTAGCAGAATAGGCTTGTATTGAAAAGAGTAGTGTTGGAAAATAAATCATAACTCTAAATTTGCTTTATTCAATTCTCAGTAATTATCCGGACAATCGTTGTTGTATTATCCCTTTCCAAACTTTCCGGTAACAAAATTATTTGATCCCACTTTCACAGTCAGAAAACTATTTCATTCCTAATTTACCCATTGAAATACATATCAAATCAAAAATTTTATCTCAGGCATTAACAATTAATGCGTAACCGAAAACGATGCCAAAAGTAAGAAGTTTTGAAAAATGAAGATAATTTTATCTTCTATTAATCGCTGAACTCCGGAATTATAATTCTCAATATCATTCAGTTTACTCCTATTGATTCAGGAAAATTTTTCTGGAATATCCTTTTCAAACCAGCATGTTTAACGAATAAACGATATGTTATTCCATCATTTTAAATTTCCTGGAATGATCAAAAGATCAGCTCAAATGGAATTGCAAATTCCGTCCGGCGTATCTCTGTAATAAATATAACCCGGGTGATTATATTTTTTCAGAACAAATCTTTTTTCAGCTCTTTCCCAAAACTCGCTTTCCTCACTGTAAAGAATATTTTTATCAAATCCACCCAACGCATTAAATACTTCAGCTTTGCCAAAAAAAGTGGCTCCGATATGGCAATTCGATAAATGTATTTTTTTTGTGAGGTCGTTCTTGTCTTTTACATAGGGATCGCCAACAATAATGACACCGCCTTCCACCAAATCCACTTCGGGATGTGATTGCATAAATTCAATTCTTTTTTCCAGGTAATCCATTTTGTATTCATCATCGCTGTCGAGGAATGCTATGTATTTTCCTGATGCCGCTTTAATACCCGCATTTCTGGAAAGAGGGATTTTTCGATTCGAATGACGCATGTACCTGATGTTTTCATACGACGCCATATACCTGCTGACCACGTTAAAAGTATCATCATTACTTCCGTCATCTATTATCAAAAGCTCCGCATTTTTGAATGTCTGATTCAGAAAAGACGGAATGCTTCTATCTAAAAACTGCGCCCGGTTATAGGTAAGCATAATTACCGAAATCAGCGGATTGCCATCAGGATAAATTTCAATCATTTTGTAAACGCACCGGTTTAATTAAGGATACGATTCCGTTATTACAAATTAGAAAATTAAATACAGAAAAAAAATTTTATCCTTTGATGATTTTTCTGAAAATGAAAATTTTATAACAATCAATCCGGGAAAAAGGGAAATTCTTTCCCGGTTTATGGAACTATTTTCACTGGTGTGCCCACAGGAATATAACTATACAAATCGGCAGCTTCCTTGTATTTTAAGGAAATGCATCCGTCTGTCCAATTCTGATAATAATCTACTGTCCACTCTTCCTGAGGACGTGTAGCGTGAATTGCAATTCCTCCTCCAATCTTCGCATTCCGGGGAATAACTCCCTCAGATTTTCTTTCTTTAAACTTTACAAAACTTTCCTGATTTGGATAATTGAGAAGAAGTTCATAAGCCCATTTACCAGAATTCTTTTTAAGGATTACTTTAAAATCTCCTTCCGGTGTCCGTTTATCGCCTTCCATATATTTATCGCGTAAATCGTTACTGCCGAAAACACAGGGATAGGTAGCATACCATCCCTGGTTATCATACACTTTTAACTCGTATGTTTTTTTACTAATAATTATATAATAAGGATTAGCCGGATTGTGCTCTCTGTTTGCTTTTTGAAAAGTGATTTCTGAACCCGGGAACTTAGGATTTCCGGTTTGAGAAACCGGGGTAAAAAAGAAGAGAATTGCGGAAAGCAATAGAATTTTCATAGTATGCGGTAAGGATTACATGCAATTTATCAGAAACAGAAGTCCAGTCAAAATTATTTGCCATTGCGAACAGCATATTTAACCCAACTTTTACACGGGGTATAATTGATTCGCTAAACAGAATAATCAAAAGGGATATCCCACCATTTTAATTAAGAGGAAAACTTAATCTATTCCCATTGGGCCTCTTCTTTAGCTCTTTCTTTTGCAACTTTTTTACTGAGCATAAGGCTTATCTCATAAAGTATGATCAGCGGAGTAGCCACGATGGTCTGGCTGGTCCAGTCGGGGGAAGGGGTAATGACTGCCGCAACAAATAGAATAATCACATAAGCAAATTTCCGGTACGTCTTCAAAAACTTCGGAGTGATAATGCCCAATTTGCTCAGCACATAAACAATTACCGGCATTTCAAAAGCCAGGCCGCAACCGAGAATAAGCGATGTCAGCGTGTCAATATAATCATCAAGCGTTGGCAAATATTTATACACCCCTAATTTTCCAAGTTGAAAATTGGCAAGGAAATTAAAAGTGAAAGGAGCCAAAAGAAAATAACCAAATGCTGCTCCGGTAAAAAAACAAACTGATACCCACCAAAAACTGTTCTGTGCATATTTGATTTCCTTTTTGGTAAGTGCAGGTTTTACAAATCGCCATAACTCCCACAACAAATAGGGAAACGCAATAATGATAGCGCCTATAAACGAAATATTGAGTGCAGACATGAAGGGGCCGCTTACTGTATTCCCAAGCAATTCAATTTTTACAGGTGGCATGCACAGAGAATCGCCGAGATGTAACCAATGCCCGAACCGGCACAAAGCTTTATAGGTGATAAAATTTTCATCGGCGGGGGCAAACACCACATTATCAAAAACCCAGTCAATAAAAACGAAAACCACCACAGCCACTATTACCAGTACAATAGCGGATCGAACCAAATGCCAGCGCAGAACTTCAAGATGTTCTACGAAAGTCATTTCAGCGCCTTCATTGGAATTGTTTCCTCCGATCTTTTTGAAAAATGTTTTTCTTTCGATACTTTCTTCTGCCAAAGGATAATTTTAAGTTTCTGCAAATATAAATTAAGTGATGACCTGCCAAGATTTCTTATTCCCGATCAGGTATTGAGCCGGCTTGCAAATTATCGTTTTCACCTAAAATTAACGTTACACAAATTTCAAAAATCTGGTTTCACTACGCAATTTTTATAAATCAGAATTTGCAATTCAAACATTTTTTTTGTTTTATAAACAGATTTACTATGTTGCCAAACCATGAAACAGGAGAAGCCTAAAATAAAAGTGCAGCTTACAGCATTTGATCATTTAATGGAAATTTCCGGATGGTTGGTATTGGTTTTCACCTGGGGTTTTTTGTATTTCAACTACGAAAAATTGCCTACTTCAATCCCGGTACATTTCAATTTTTCAGGCTATGCAGATGGGTTTGGAAGTAAATGGATAATCTTCCTTCTTCCCGCAATAGCTACAGTAATTTATATCGCAATTACCATTATTAATAAATACCCTCATCGTTTCAACTATTCAATTTTGATAACCCGGCGCAACGCCAAAAGACACTACACACAAGCTACACGGAGAATGCGGTTTTTGAAATTCTTCACATCCGTTTTGCTTTCTTACCTGACCTATCGCACCATAATGATTGCCTCCGGAAAGTTTGACAATTTAGGAAAGTGGTTCGCACCAACTGTAATCTCTGTACTTCTGATTTTTTTCTTGTTCACCTTGTTTGAAGCATTATTGCATACACCATCCGAGAATTGAATCGGGAGTGATTTTTAAAATGCAACCTGGAAAAATTTGAGATCATCCAAAAAAAATAGATATTGTATCTTTCTGCTGCTTATTAAGAAAATTTATTCATAAGAGATAGACTGGATTCCTTTGTTTGATTTTAATTCATCAGCAAGTCTCAACAATTTTTCTCCGGTTCCCACTATGTTCAATTCCAACAAATATTCTTTATCAGATCCTCCCTGAGGAGATCTTCTGATCTGCATTTCAACAAGACTGATCCCGGCATTCGAAATGGTTTCTTCAACAGACTGCAAGGAAATTTTTTCAGGAAATATTTTTATACTCAACAAATGCCTTGTTGTTTCCACTCTTTTGAAAAAGAACTTTTCGATGGGTTTCAGAAAAGCGAGAATGATAAGTGCAAGCGCAGTGGTAGCGATTCCTGCAAAATACATTCCACCACCGATAGCCAGCCCAATGCCCGCTACAGCCCATAAAGCCGCAGCGGTAGTCAGGCCGCGCAACACTTCTTTCCTCCAGAAAAAGATGGTGCCTGCACCCAGAAAACCTATTCCACTCACCACCTGTGCTGCCACACGCGAAGGATCAAGAATCACGTCTGGCTTGCCCAACACATCGTGGAAACCATGCATAGAAACCATCATGATGAGCGCGGAGCCAACACACACAAGCATGTGTGTACGTAAACCGGCTACCCAGTTTAACCTTTCACGCTCCATACCCACAACACTTCCCAAAACTGCGGATACAAGCAACCTGATGATTATTTCATTCATTGAAATTGCCATAATTATTATTGATTAAATATTTTATCATTTCAGCAAATAATCCATTTCAATCATTGCATGAGGTGGCTATAAATTTCCATAATTGCCGGGAAACTTTTAATCACTTTCTGTTCAAAAGATTAAACCTATTGATATAATCAACAATTTTTTCGGAAGCCCCTGCATTGGAATAGACGTATTGCTTTGCAGCCAGGCACATTTTGTCAAGGAGGTTCTGATCTGTCAGCAAATCTGTTACAACCTTCTCCAACTCAACGGCGGAATCCACAGACAAAGCACCCCCTGCATCCATCATTTCAGATGCTTCAAAATTCTTATAAATCACCGGCCCGAAAAGCACCGGCTTTCCATACACTGCGGCTTCAAGAATATTATGCAGGCCATCATCTCCAAACCCTCCGCCCACATAGGTTATCGTAGCATAGTGATATAACCTGGACAAAATCCCCACATTATCAATGATCAGGCAATTTGTATTTTTCCCTTCGTATCCATCCAACAGTTGTGAATACAAAACGGATTTTTTAAATCTCTTTTTTACAAACTCAATATTTTCCTTGTCTATTTCATGTGGCGCAATTATAAAACGTATATCCTGATGTTCCTGAACAAAATGAGACCATACATCTTCATCTGCTTCCCATGTGCTGCCACAAACAATTGTGATCTTTCCTCCAATAAACTCTTCAATCTTTTCTACCGGATGAAAATCTTCAGCAATTTCAATCACTCTGTCACACCGGGTATCTCCGCTGATTGTAATTTTATCTCTCGAAACAAGCGTGGAAAGGTATTTCTGTGAACTGCGGTTTTGCACGAAAAAATGAGTGAACGATTTCAGCATTTTCCGGTACAATGATCCATACCATTTAAAAAATGGTTGTTGCCGCTGATAGATACCCGACACCATTAACAAGAGAATTCCCTTTTTGTAAATTGAACGGATATAAAAATACCAGTACTCATATTTTATCCATAGCACCAAATCAGGTTTTACAAAATGCATCCACAAATGTGCATTTACCACACTGTCCATCGGCAAATAATAAACATATTTGAATTCATTTTTCTCCTTAACCACTTCATAACCTGAAGGAGAGAAAAAACTAATGACAGGAACAATTCCGGGATATTTTTCAAGAATCTTTTTTAATACTGGTTTACCTTGTTCAAATTCACCCAGGCTCGCTGCGTGCATCCAGACAATCGGAGAATTAATTTGCAAAAGATCCCTTCTCACTTTTGAAAAAACATTTACCCGGCCTTTGATCCACAACCTCGCTTTCGGATTGAAGAACGCAACCACAAATACACCTGCCCGGTATATCCAAAGAAATAAATGATAAAAAATAATCAAATCTTCCCGGTTTTTAAAGCAAATCTAAAGGCTTTTATCTTCCTTAAATCGTTAGTTGGACAAAATCTATTCAATTCAAACCCAATAAGTAACAAGCATTACCCGCATATTGAAAATCCCGTATCGCCCGAAAGTCCTCAATTCCATCCCATCCTTATCTTTGCAGCCCCAAATAAAAAATTGATATGCGGCCGATTCGAATGGTTGATCTGCAACAACAGTATCAAAAAATAAGTTCAGAAATTAAGGAGGCGCTTTCCACGATTATGGAGAATTCTACTTTCATCGGAGGGAAGCCGGTGGATGATTTCACAAATTCGTTTGCAAAATTTCACAATGCAAAACATGCAATTCCATGCGCCAATGGTACAGATGCATTGCAGATAGCCATGATGGGTTTGGGATTACAACCGGGAGATGAAGTGATTGCGCCTTCATTCACCTACGTAGCCACCACTGAGGTGATCGCACTTTTGCATTTGCAGCCTGTTTTTGTGGATGTGGATCCCAAAACATTTTGTATATATCCGGAGGCAATAAGAAAAGCAATTACTCCAAAAACAAAAGCCATTGTACCGGTACATCTTTACGGACATGCTGCACCAATGGATGAAATACTTGAAATAGCCCGCGAAAATAATCTGTTCGTGATCGAAGACAATGCTCAGGCTACCGGATGTACTTATTTTTCCAAAGATGGAATTGCACACAGAACCGGAACGATGGGAATAGTCGGATGTACTTCCTTTTTTCCAAGCAAAAATTTAGGATGCTATGGAGATGGCGGAGCCATGGTAACTAACGATGACTCCCTTGCGGACCGGTTGAAAATGATAGCCAACCATGGCCAAAAGAAACGTTATTATCATGAACTGATAGGTTGCAACAGCCGTCTGGATGCAATGCAGGCAGCAATATTATCCATTAAATTACCGTTATTGGATGGCTATATTGAGTCCAGAAGACAGGCAGCAGATTATTATGACAAAGGGTTTTCAGGTAATCCAAAAATCACCACTCCGTACCGGGCACCTTACTGCAAACATGTATTTCATCAATACACGCTTGTGCTGGAAGATGTTGACCGGAACGGACTTGCAGATTATCTGGCCAAACAACAGATACCTTCCATGATCTACTACCCTGTACCTGCTCACAGGCAACAAATGTTTGCGGCATTTGGGGGGAGTAAGTTTAATCTTCCTGTTACCGATTGGTTAACGGAAAGAGTTATTTCCCTTCCCATGCATACCGAACTGGATCATGAACAACAGGATTTTATTATCAATCATGTACTAAAATATGTAAACGGAAATAAATGAAAATTTCAGTAATAGGAACGGGATATGTAGGGTTGGTCACCGGAACCTGCTTTGCCGAAAGCGGAAACAGTGTGACCTGCGTGGATATTGACGAGAAAAAAATTAAAAAACTGCAGTCCGGCAAAGTCACCATTTATGAGCCCGGGCTGCCAAAAATATTTATCAGGAATCAAAAAGAAGGAAGGCTTCAATTTACCACTGACATCAAGGATGGTTTTCAACAGGCAAAAATTATTTTTCTTGCACTTCCCACTCCTCCGGATGAAGACGGAAGCGCCGATCTGAAATATATTCTCGGTGTTGCCAAAGAAATAGGAAACCTTTTACAACCCGGCGACTATAAAGTTATTGTAGATAAAAGCACGGTTCCGGTAGGTACCTCTCAGAAAGTACACGGCGTGATAATGCAACAGCTCAAAGAAAGAAAAATTACAAAAGGAAAGGAATTATTTGATGTGGTCAGCAACCCTGAATTTCTGCGAGAAGGTGCGGCGGTAGAAGACTTTATGAAACCAAACAGGGTTATCATCGGCACAGGCTCTGAAAAAGCCAGAAAGACATTATCTCATTTGTATGCACCATTTGTCAGACAGGGGAATCCGATTATTTATATGGATGAGCGTTCGGCAGAATTGACAAAATACGCAGCTAACTCGTTTCTGGCAACCAAGATTTCTTTCATGAATGAGATAGCCCAATTATGTGAAAGAGTGGGCGCCAATGTGGATTTGGTGAGGAAAGGGATGGGATCAGATGAAAGAATTGGAAAGAGATTTCTTTTTCCCGGAATCGGTTATGGTGGCAGTTGTTTCCCGAAAGATGTTCAGGCTCTTTGGAAATCGGGCCAGGAGGTGCAATATGATTTTAAGATCATGAATGCTGTAATGGACGTAAACAAAAACCAGAAACTTCATCTGGTTCCGAAGATCCTCTCTTATTTTAAAAATAATTTGAAAGGAAAAAAAATCACCGTCTGGGGTTTGGCATTTAAACCCAATACCGATGATATCCGTGAAGCTCCGGCACTGATAATAATTTCCGAACTGCTTAAATATGGTGCTGTAATTACTGCGTACGATCCTGAAGCAATGGGAAATGCAAAAAGGGTATTCGGAGCCAGGGTTTCATTTTCAGAAAATCAATATGATGCCCTGAAAGGTGCAGATGCTTTGGTTGTGGCAACTGAATGGAGTGAATTCCGCACGCCGGATTTTTGTAAAATAAAAGATCTGATGAAAGGCCATGTCATTTTCGACGGACGGAATCTTTTTGAACTGTGCCAGATGGAAGAGCATAACTTTCACTACGAAAGCATCGGCAGAAAAAAATTAAACAGGAAAAACCAACCTGAGAAATGACTTCTAATCTGAAGGAAAAGACTGAACAAAAACGCGTACTTGTAACCGGTGCTGCCGGTTTTTTGGGATCCCATTTGTGTGACCGGTTCATTAAAGAAGGGATGCATGTAATCGGAATGGATAACCTCATCACCGGCGATCTTAAAAATATCGAACATCTTTTTGCATTGGAAAATTTTGAATTTTATCATTGCGACGTTTCAAAATTCATTCACATCCCCGGAAGGCTTGATTATATTCTTCACTTTGCCTCACCGGCAAGTCCGATTGATTATTTAAAAATTCCGATACAGACTTTAAAGGTGGGTTCATTAGGAACACATAATTGTCTTGGCCTTGCCAAAGCAAAACATGCAAGAATCCTGGTGGCCTCCACAAGTGAGGTATATGGAGATCCATTGGTACATCCACAGACAGAAAATTATTGGGGAAATGTAAATCCTGTAGGGCCTCGTGGTGTATATGATGAAGCAAAACGTTTTCAGGAAGCCATGACCATGGCCTATCATACATTTCACGGGTTGGAAACCAGGATTGTCAGGATATTTAATACTTACGGGCCAAGGATGAGGTTGAATGACGGGCGCGTGCTTCCGGCCTTTATCGGACAGGCATTAAGAGGTGAAGATCTTACTGTTTTTGGCGATGGCAGCCAGACAAGAAGTTTTTGTTTTGTGGATGATTTGATTGAAGGTGTTTACAGATTGTTGATGAGCGATTACAGTAATCCGGTGAATATTGGGAACCCTGACCAAATCACGCTGAAAGATTTTGCTGAAGAGATTATCAAACTTACAGGAACCAAACAAAAAATTGTTTATAAACCTTTGCCACAGGATGACCCTAAAAAAAGGCAACCGGATATTACTCTGGCAAAACAATTGCTCAATTGGGAACCGAAAATCCAAAGAGCAGAAGGATTAAAAATCACCTACGAATATTTTAAATCTTTACCCAAAGAAGAATTATATAAATTGCCAAAAGAGTTTGAAAGCCTTAAATAAAACCCTTTCAACTTTCAGGCACCATACTAAAGTGAAATGTTTCAGGAATTATTAAAGAAAGAAAAAAAACTGGCCGTCATCGGGCTCGGATATGTGGGCCTGCCTATCGCATTGGAATTTGCAAAAAAGATCTCGGTGATAGGTTTCGACATCAATGAAAAACGCATTGATATGATGCGTCATAAAATTGACCCGAGCAATGAACTCAGCTCAGCGTCCTTTGAGCATTCAGATATTGTATTTACCAATGACCTTAAAGTATTATCTGAAGCCTCTTTTTATATTGTGGCAGTGCCGACCCCCGTTGATAAAAACAAAAATCCGGATCTGGTACCCGTTTTAAAAGCGAGTGAAACTGTCGGAAAAGTAATTTCCAAAGGAGATTACGTGGTTTTTGAAAGTACCGTTTATCCCGGATGTACCGAGGAAGATTGTTTACCTGTAATAGAAAAACTTTCAGGATTGAAAATGTGTAAAGATTTCAAACTGGGTTATTCTCCTGAAAGAATTAATCCCGGCGATAAAAATCACACTTTGAGCAGCATCATTAAAATTGTCAGTGGTTGTGATGAAGAAAGCCGGGATACCATAGCTCAGGTTTATGGACTGGTGGTGAAAGCTGGCATCCACAAAGCATCATCCATCAAAGTTGCAGAAGCAGCAAAAATTATTGAGAATACCCAACGCGACCTGAATATTGCCTTGATGAATGAGCTTTCAATTATCTTCAGCAAAATGCACATCAATACTTATGAGGTATTGGAGGCGGCCGGTACAAAGTGGAACTTTCTGAATTTTAAGCCCGGGCTGGTCGGTGGGCATTGTATTGGTGTTGATCCCTATTATCTTACTTACAAAGCTGAGAAACTCAATCATCACGCACAGGTAATCCTTGCCGGCCGTTCAATCAACGATGGAATGGCTAAATATGTGGCTGACAGAATAAAAAGTCATTTGGACGAAACAGGTGTGGATGGAAAAGCAAAAGTATTGGTAATGGGCACTACCTTTAAAGAAAATGTGAGCGATATCCGCAATTCAAAAATCGCAGATATTGTCAAAGCCCTGAAGTCATTTCCAATAGAAGTTCACGTAACCGATCCGCATGCAGACAGCGAAGCTTTGCAACATGAATATGGTTATTGCCTTACGCCCAAACTGAGTTCGGATTATGATGCAGTAATTGTGGCAGTGCCACATAAAGCATATATGGATTTGGCAGATAATGATTTTGTAAAAATGACAAAGCCCCATGCATTGATTGCCGATCTGAAAGGAATTTACAGGGGGAAAATTAAAAACAGAAAATACTGGAGTTTATAATAAAATGTTGGCAGAACCAAAATTTCATTCAGAAGATTTACAACCTTACTCTTTTCTGGTAACCGGCGGAGCAGGATTCATCGGCAGTCATATTGCTGAATACCTGTTGAAGAATCATGCAGGCAGAGTGCGGGTATTAGACAACATGGCAAATGGGTTCAAATCCAATTTAGAAATACTGGAAAAATATCCCGCATTTGAATTTTTGGAAGGAGATATCCGTAATGCAGAAACCTGTAACCGCGCATGTGAAGGAATCGATTTTGTAAGCCATCAGGCGGCGCTCGGTTCTGTTCCGCGCTCCATCAAAGAACCCGGAAATACAAACGATGTTAATGTTGGCGGATTTGTAAATATGTTGAAGGCGGCCGTAGATCACAAAGTGAAGCAACTTGTATATGCTTCTTCATCTTCAGTCTATGGCGATGAGCCAAACCTTCCCAAAGTTGAATCAAGGACCGGGAATTGCCTCTCTCCTTATGCAGTGAGCAAGAAAGCAAATGAACTTTACGCATCTGTATTTTCAAATGTTTACGGTTTGCGGTTAATGGGATTTCGTTATTTCAATATTTTCGGACCACGTCAGGACCCGGACGGTCCCTATGCCGCAGTGATTCCCCTTTTTGTAAAAGCCATCATTCAAAGAACGCCTGCTTATATCAACGGTGACGGGGAACAGACCAGAGATTTTACCTTTGTGCAGAATGCAGTGCAGGTAAATATAAAGGGAATGCTTACACGAAATCACGAAGCACTTGATAAAGTTTATAATGTAGCGGTTGGTGACAGAACTTCCATCAATGAACTCTACAATAAAATAAAGGATTATTTAAACAGCGATTGGGCAGCCATTCACCGTGAACCGAGAAACGGAGATATCAGAGATTCCCTGGCTGATGTATCATTGGCTGAAAAATATCTCGATTATCATCCGGGTATAAGATTTGAGGATGGCCTTTACGAAACAATTCAATATTTCAAAGAAATTTATCAGCGGTCAAAACTGAACTGAGGAAATTATGACAATCGAAAAAACAGAATTTCCGGGATTGATAGTTATCAAACCAACCATCTTCGAAGATCAGAGAGGTTACTTTTTTGAAAGCTATAACCGGAAAAATCTGCTGAAGGAAAATATAACTTACAATTTTATCCAGGACAACCAGGCGCGTTCCACTTACGGAATTATAAGAGGACTGCATTATCAACTGGAACCTTACGCCCAGACAAAACTTATTCGTTCACTCTCCGGAAAAATTCTTGACGTGGTAGTGGATATCCGGAAGAACTCACCGACTTATGGAAAAGTTTTTTCTATCGAACTATCAGATTCAAACAAACTCCAGTTACTTGTTCCGCACGGCTTTGCACACGGATATTCTGTTTTATCGGAAGAGGCAGAAGTTTTTTATAAATGTGATGCCTATTACCACAAAGAGAGCGAAGGAGGCATTGCATGGAATGACATCGACCTGAAAATTGACTGGAAAATACCATCAGAGAAAGTGATAGTTTCTCAAAAAGACAGTAACCACCCTCCACTTTCCGGTTGCAAGAATAATTTTGTATTTGATGAATCATTATACAAATGACGGAACATTCATTTCCCATATCCATTCTTGTTACAGGAGCTTCAGGGCAGTTGGGAAGTGAACTCAAAGATTTATCAAAATCATTTCCGGATTTTAAATTCATTTTCGCAGGAAAACAGGAATTGTCCATCATCAATAAAGATGCAATTCAAAAGTTTTTCGACACTCACAAAATAGATTTTTGTATCAATTGTGCAGCATATACCGCGGTGGATAAAGCCGAATCAGAAAAGGAAAAAGCCTATCTGATAAATGATACAGCGGTCGGACATCTTGCTGCAATTTGCTCATCTCACAAAACAAAATTGATTCACATTTCCACTGATTATGTATATGACGGATCGGAGAAACAGCCGTTAAAAGAGTCTGACAAGAAAGGGCCATTGAACGTATATGGCGAATCCAAACTCATGGGAGAAAAATCAGCACTTTCAAAAAACCCTGAAACCCTTATCATTCGTACTTCCTGGGTATATTCCTATTATGGTCATAATTTCGTAAAGACCATGATCAGGCTTCTAAAAGAAAAAAAAGAATTGAATGTGGTAAATGATCAGATCGGATCGCCCACGAACGCTGCCGACCTTGCTTTTGTGATTATGCAGATTATCAAAATGCATCTTGAAGGCAAAAAAATAAATGGGATCCTGAACTATTCAAATACGGGAGAAACATCGTGGTTTCAATTTGCACAATTCATAAAAGAACAGACAGGAAGCCAATGTGAAATACATCCTGTGACCACAGCCCAATACGCTACTCCGGCTACTCGTCCGGAATATTCAGTACTCGATACCACATTAATCAAATCACTCACTGGAATTAAAATTCCGTTTTGGAAAGACAGCGCTTCAGCCTGCATCCATCGCCTGATAAAAGATTAAACAGATAATATTTCTTTAACGGTTTACAGTTGTTATAAGATTATATTTGTCCGTACAACCAAACTAAATCATCATGAAATATTTCTGTTCACTCCTGTTTTTCATAGGAGTCGTTTTGAGTTCATCTGCACAGGATCTCAATATGAAGTTGCCTGTCGATCCGGATGTGAAAATTGGAAAATTAAACAATGGATTAACCTATTACATCAGGCACAACGAAAAGCCGAACAACAAAATTGAGCTCAGGCTTGTTGTTAATGCAGGTTCTATTCTGGAAACGGATGCGCAACAAGGGATAGCGCATCTCAGTGAGCACATGGCATTTAATGGAACCAAACATTTTAAGAAAAACGATATTGTTAGTTATCTCCAAACCATTGGAGTCGGTTTTGGAAATGATCTGAACGCCTACACCAGTTTTAATGAAACAGTTTATATTCTACCCATACCCACAGACAATCCGGAAAATATTACAAAGGGATTTCAAATTTTACAGGACTGGGCAGAAAATGTAACCTACAATGACAGCGATATAGACGCTGAAAGACCGGTGGTATTGGAAGAAAGCCGCCTTGGAAAGGGAGCCAACGACAGAATGATGAAACAGATTTTGCCCCATCTGCTTGCGGGATCTCAATATGCCAAAAGATTACCAATCGGTAAAGACAGCATTATCAAACATGCCAGTTATGCCACTGTGAAAAGTTTTTATAAAGAATGGTACCGTCCGGATCTGATGGCGGTAATTGTAGTTGGCGATATCGACACTAAAAAGGCTGAAGCGTTAGTGAAGAAATATTTTTCAGGTTTGAAGAATCCCGCAATTCAAAAACCAAGAAAAGAATTTTCACTTCCACCCTACTCAAAAAGCGTAGCCAAAGTTGCAACTGATAAAGAAGCAACAAGTTATCTTTATCTTGTTAATTATTCAGCCGTCAAAAAAACACCTGAGGTGACCTTGGGAAATTATAAAAACGACCTGATAAAAAATATTTTTATAACATTACTGAATCAACGGTTAAGAGAAGTTACCCAACAACCGAATCCGCCTTTTGTGTCGGCCTTTGGATCCTTCGGAAGTGATGCAAGAGGGTATGATGCATTCATGGGTTATATCATGGCAGGCTCCAATCCGGATCTCAGGGCGTTAAGTGCATTTGATACGGAAACTGAAAGAATAAAAAAATATGGATTTCTGCAAACGGAACTGGACCGGGTAAAAGCGCAAATGCTTTCGCGAATGGAAACCGTTTATAACGAAAGAGACAAAACAAATTCGTCAAATTATACCAGTGAATACATTTCCAACTTTCTCGAAAAAGAACCTATCCCCGGAGTTTCCAATGAATACAAATATTATAAAGAGTTATTGCCGAAAATTTCTCTTGCAGATGTGAATAATATAAGTAAAATATTACAGGAAAATAAACATGAGTTCATCGGCCTGTTAGGGCCTGATGCAAAGGAGGGCATTACTCTTCCAACTCCACAACAAATACTCAATGTTGGAAAAGAAGTGGCTGCCTCAGACATCAAGCCTTACGAAGAAAAAGCAATCGCATCAACATTATTGGCAGAAAAACCTGTTGCAGGGAAAATCACAGGGACTTCCGTAAATCAGGAATTGGGAACAACAACTTACACGCTCAGTAACAATGTGAAAGTAACTATCAAAAAAACTAATTTTAAGAATGATCAGATCCTGATGACAGCCGTACGTCCGGGAGGAAAGAGCAATTATACAGCCACTGACAAGTACGATGCGGAATATATGATCCCTGTCATTGCAAGCATGGGTATTGGCCAGTTTTCACCGGTCGATCTGAGAAAAGCACTTTCAGGAAAGACGGTGAATGTGATGCCCCAGTTTACAGATATTTCTGATGGATTTTCAGGTAACAGTTCGGTAAAAGATTTCAAATCGATGTTGGAGTTGACCTATCTGTATTTCACTTCTCCAAGGATCGACACGGCGCTTTTCAAATCATATATTGAAAAATCGAAATCACAACTTGCATTTTTGAGCGCCAATCCGCAGGTATTGTTTATAGATTCTCTTTTCAATGTTGTTTACCACAACAGCCCGTTGGCCCCGATTGCAATTCCCAAATCCGAATATTATGACAAAATCCATTTGGATAAAGTAATGGACATCTATAAAAATGAATTTCAAAATGCGAATGGGATGCATTTTTATTTTGTCGGAAATATAGATCCGGACACAACTAAGTCTTTAATTGAAACGTATATTGCCGGTTTGCCTTCAACACCGGGAGAATTCTCGTTTACAGATACAAAACTCAGACCTGTAAATGGGGATCATGAAGTGGATGTTTACAAGGGAAAGGATCCCAAAGCTCTTATCCTCAGGTTATATACCGGAGAGAAACCATATAGCCAAAAACTTAATCTTGCAGCCAAAGCTGTGAGTGAAATTTTAAACATAGAGATTATTGAAACCTTGCGTGAAAAAATTGGGGGCATTTACGGAGGCGGAACTAATTTCTCATTTG
Source organism: Chitinophagaceae bacterium (assembly GCA_017307735.1). Lineage (GTDB taxonomy): Bacteria > Bacteroidota > Bacteroidia > Chitinophagales > Chitinophagaceae > Ginsengibacter. The sequence goes on along the minus strand of JAFKGR010000007.1, from coordinate 230,989 downwards.
AAAAATATCCTTATCAGAATTATACCATGATGCTCCAGCTTCCCTGTGGTCCGGAAAAAATCGATACCCTGATCAGCGCCTTCGATGATCTGGTTAAAGACCTGGTTGCAAAAGGACCAAGTCAGGAAAACGTCGAGAAGGTCAGGAAACAATGGATTGAAGCACACAAGGTTGACATCAAGGAAAATGGAGTTTGGCTTAGTCAATTAAAGAATTTCGAATTCCTTGGAAATAATCCTGATTATTTCATTAACTATGACAAGTACGTTAATGCACTAACTCCGGAAGAAATTCAAAAAGCAGCAGCGGAAATTTTCTCAACTACGAATGTAGTTACCGGTATTTTGCGCCCTGAGAAAAATTAGCATTGACATTTGGTAATATTGATTTTAACCGGGTCTGGTATTTCTGTCAGGCCCGGTTATTTTTTTAAATGCAGGTATCTTCAAAATTAAATCAGGAAACATCCAAATGTTGAGCTGCAAGATGTGCGGCTATGCCTGTTGAATGAATCGTCTGATCCAAATCTTCATAAGACAGCGCATCGCTCAGAAACCAGGATTCGTAAGGAGATGGCGGCAAATAAATTTGTTTGTCCAATAAGCTGTGAAATATTTCTTTGAAAAGATTTTTATTGCATTGAGAGGATGTTGAAAAATTTGTAACTGCATCTTTGGCAAAGAATACACTCATCATGGAACCGCAATGATTGATCTGGCTCGCCATATTTTCATTATCAAAAACTTTCTTCAGTCCATTTACCAGGTATTCTGTTTTCGCCGAAAGTGATTTATAAATTTCAGATTGTTCAGATAAAATCCTGAGCAGCGTGTATCCCGCTGTCATGGCAATTGGATTTCCGCTCAACGTTCCGGCCTGATACACATTGCCCGTGGGAGCAACATGTTCCATGATGGATTTGGGCCCTGCATAAGCGCCCACAGGAAAACCACCGCCGATAATTTTTCCGAATGTTACCAAATCTGCTTTGACATTAAACAGTTCCTGAGCGCCGCCGATTGCAAGTCTGAAGCCCGTCATCACTTCATCAAAAATCAGAAGAATATGATGCTCATCGCAGATTTTGCGAAGCCCTTCAAGAAATCCCTTTTTCGGAAGCACGCATCCCATATTGCCGGCAACCGGCTCAACAATTATCGCTGCAATCTGTCCGGAATAAGTTGTAACCAATTCGTTCACCTTTTCTAAATCGTTATATGGTGCAATCAATGTATCTGAGGTAACGGCTTCCGGTACTCCCGGTGTGTTCTGGATTCCCAGCGTTGCTACTCCGCTTCCGGCATTCACCAAAAACATATCTGCATGGCCGTGATAACACCCTTCAAATTTGATGAACTTATTTTTTCCGGTAAATCCTCTTGCCAGCCTGATTGCGCTCATACAGGCTTCTGTACCGGAATTGACCATCCTGACCATATCAATATTGGGAACGATGGAAGTGATCAATTCGGCAATCTTCAATTCCAAATCCGTCGGCGCTCCAAAAGAAGTTCCATTTCTGACCGCTTTTTCTACAGCATCAATCACTGGTTCATAAGCATGACCAAGAATCATTGGCCCCCAGGAGCCCACATAATCTATGTACCGGTTTCCGTCCTCATCAAAGATATATGCACCTTTAGCAGACTTTATAAACAGCGGAGTGCCTCCTACATTTTTAAAAGCGCGCACCGGAGAATTTACTCCTCCCGGAATCACTTGTTGGGCTCGCTGAAATAAGAACTCGCTCCTTTTATATTCCTTCATCTGAAAAAGATTATTGTGTTTAACTAATATTTTAATCTACACCGTCATGGAAAAAATCTTGGTGGTGGGCTGGTGGCGTATCATGCGAAGATCCCATGCCATCGCAATATTGCGAATAAATTTTCTTCCTTCTTCGGTTACTTTTAAAGTGTTTTTTTGAAGAGAAACCAAATCATCTTTTTGCATTTCTTCCAGACGATTTAAAATCTCCGGCATTTCATCAAGATTCATGTTCTCATCTTCCCACGATGTTTCTAACAGGCACATTAAATTGAGGATATGACGGCGGACAATCAAATCTTCCCTGTTCAAAATGTGTCCGCGGGTTACGGGCAAAATTCCCTGCTCTGTTTTCTCAATATAACTTTCCACCGTTTTATCATTCTGCGCAAAGCCGTACCAACTGTCACTTATAGCCGACATTCCCAATCCAATCAATAACTGTGTGGACGAAGAAGTATATCCCATAAAATTGCGGTGAATTGTCTTTTGCTTCATGGATTTATACAAATTGTCTTCGGGCAATGCGAAATGATCCATACCGATTTCTATGTAACCCGATTCTTCCAACAATGCTTTTCCCCGTTCGTACAATTCTCTTTTTTGTTCGGGTGTCGGCAAATCCTTTTCATCATAACCTCTTTGTCCCACCCCCTTAATCCAGGGAACGTGCGCATAAGAATAAAAAGCAATTCTGTCGGGACGCAATGATTTCGTCATTTCAATGGTCCTTGACATGGAATCCCATGTTTGAAAAGGCAATCCAAAAATCAAATCGTGACTGACACTTTCAAATCCAGCTTCCCTGGCAGAAAGAGTAACCCTTTTTACGTTTTCAAAAGGCTGAATACGGTTGATTGTCTTTTGCACTTTGGGATCATAATCCTGCACACCAAAACTAACGCGCCTGAAACGCAGGTCATACAAGGTTTTCAGATGGGCACGTGTCGTGTTGTTTGGATGTCCCTCAAAACTAAATTCCGGGTGGGAAGAGATTTCCGCATCCGCAAAAATTTCTGTCAATAAAAATTCCAGATTGGACGGACTGAAAAAAGTAGGTGTGCCGCCCCCGAGATGAACTTCACTGATCAATGGTTTTTTACCGAGATGGCTGACAATCATTTTCCACTCTTTCAACACAGCTTCAATGTATGGCCCTTCTACCGAATGTTGTTTCGTTATTCTTTTATGACATGCACAAAAGGTGCACAAACTTTCACAGAAGGGCAAATGGATATACAAACTGATCCCTTCTCTTCCGTTGCTTTCATCAAAACTTTTTTTTACGGTTTGTTCCCATTGATCTGTAGAAAAAAGATGTTCGTCCCAATATGGCACGGTGGGATAACTCGTGTATCGCGGCCCGGGAATGTTATATTTTCTGATTAGCGTATTCATTCTTGGAATTTGATTAGGTGTTGATGTAAACAATTATCATGTATGTATAAATGTTAGTTACCGGTCTTTCAAAAGTTATTTTATGAATTGAGTATCTGCGAAGCCTCTTTGCCGAAATAGGTTGCAATCAAATCTGCACCTGCTCTTTTAATGGAAGTCAACGTTTCAATCATGGCTTTTTCGCCGTCTATCCATCCCCTTTCTGCAGAAGCTTTAATCATGGCGTATTCCCCGCTTACCTGATAAGCGCTTACGGGAACAGTTACCGCATTCCGTACTTCACGCAACACATCAAGATACGCCATAGCCGGTTTCACCATCACAATATCAGCGCCCTGTTCCACATCCTGGATCGTTTCATTGATGGCTTCAATCCGGTTGGCATAATTCATCTGATACGTTTTCTTATCACCAAATCCCGGAGCAGAATCCAATGCATTTCTGAACGGGCCATAAAAACAACTTGCATACTTCGCACTGTACGACATGATGCCGGTTCCCGTAAAATTATTTTCTTCCAGCGCTTTCCTGAATGCCCCTATCCTTCCGTCCATCATATCGCTGGGTGCAATGAAATCAGCACCGGCTCTGGCATGCGACAAACTCATCTTCGTCAGGGCTTCCACGGTTTCATCATTCAAAATCATCCCTGATGCCTCATCCACGATCCCATCATGGCCATATTTTGAATAGGGATCCAATGCCACATCTGTCATAACCACCATTTCCGGAAGCGCATCTTTAATGGCTTTGATACTGCGTTGCATCAGGCCATCCGGATTCCAGCTTTCCAGTCCGGTATTGTCTTTTTTTGAATCATCGCATTTTACAAACAGCAGCACAGACCGGATTCCCAAATTCCAAACGTCCTTTAAATCAACAATGGTTTTATCAATGGATCGTCTGTAATATCCGGGCATAGAACTAATTTCTTCGGTAGTGTCTTTTCCTTCCACAATAAAAATCGGAAGGATAAAATCCCGTGGCGTCAAAACTGTTTCAGCGACCATGTCTCTGATGGCGGCCGAACGCCGGGTAATGCGGTTTCTTCTTGTTAAATACATATCTTATGAGATTAAAATTTCGTCTTATTTAAAAACCTGTTTCAATTTTTTTATGTTCTTTTCAAATCCAGTCCACCGGATTTTTAAGCACTGTTTCCAATTCACTTTCACGACTTCCTTCGGCAGGATGATATTCATATTCAAACCTTACTGTCGGCGGCATACTGACTAAAATACTTTCTACTCTTCCATCAGTTTTCAGTCCGAAGAGTGTGCCTCTGTCATAAATCAAATTGAACTCTACATAACGGCCTCTTCTGATCTCCTGCCATTTTTTTTGCTCCTCGTTAAACTCAGTTTTTTTTCGCCGGTGTACGATGGGCAAATAAGCATTCAAAAATGCGTTACCATTTGACATTGAAAAATTCATCCACTCTTTCACATCCCTCTCTTCATCCGTCCTCAGATAATCATAAAATATTCCTCCAATACCTCTGGCTTCATTGTGCCGGTGTTTATTTACAAAATATTCATCACACCATTTCTTAAATCGCGGATAGAGTTCCTGGCCGAAAGGATCGCATGCATTTTTTATTGTCTGGTGAAAATGAATTGCATCTTCTCTGAACAAATAATACGGAGTCAGATCCGCACCTCCGCCAAACCATTGGTCCATGATCTCTCCCTTATCATCATACAATTCAAAATATCTATAATTAGCGTGAACCGTAGGAACAAAAGGATTTTCCGGATGAAGGATGAGACTGATACCGCCGGCAAACCATTCATCGCCATCAATGTGCAACTGCGCACGCATAATGTCGGTGACCTTTCCATAAACAACCGATGTATTAACTCCTCCTTTTTCAAAAACATGCCCGTTAGAAATAACTCTTGTTCTCCCTCCGCCTCCATCTCCGGGCCTCTTCCATTCGTCGGTGATAAACGACGTGCCGCCATCCTCATTTTCCAAACCTCTGCAAATAGTATCCTGAAGTGAAAGAATATAATCAGTCCATTCTTTTCTGACAGATATTTTATTTCCTTTTTCCTGACTCATTCTGTGTGTTTAATTTTCATATTAGCATCATCGGAAATATTTTTCTATTTCTGTTATTACTCCATTTCTTTGACGGCATTCACAAATGCCCTCGCATGATCAACCGGCGTATTGGGCAAAATGCCATGACCCAGATTGACAATGTATCGCTGACTTCCAAATGCCGAAATCATTTTTCTGACTTCTTTTTTTATATCGGTTCCAGAACTGAACAACAATGCCGGATCAAGATTTCCCTGTAAGGTCATTTTATCGCCGGCCCATGTTCTCGCCACTTCCGGGCGAATGTGCCAGTCCAATCCCAATGCGTGTGCACCTGACTGTGACATCGCCCCCAATCCATACCAGGCGCCCTTTGAAAATAAAATAACAGGACAATCATCTTTCAACGCCTGAATGATTTCCTGGTTATACTTCAATGAAAAACTATTGAACATTTCCGGCCCTAATAATCCGCCCCATGAATCAAACAATTGAACACAATCTGCCCCCGACTTCACCTGATTTTTTAAATACAGAATGGTAACCTTTGTCAGCATTTCCAAAATCTGATGTGATAGAGCCGGATTGCTGTACAACATTGTTCTGGCCTTGTCATAAGAATTACTACTTTTTCCCTGAACCAGGTAGCAGAATAATGTCCACGGTGAGCCTGCGAAACCGATCAGCGGCACTCTTCCATCCAATGTTTTTTTTGTCAGCGCAATGGCATCAAAAACATAATGCAATCTTTCCTCTACGTCAGGAATACACAGCTTTTTCAGATCATCTTCCGAACGCACAGGAGAGGGAATCACCGGCCCGGTATTTTCAACCATCTGTACTTCCACGCCCATCGCCTGGGGCACAACAAGAATATCAGAAAAAATAATCGCTGCATCCACGCCAACCTGCTCAACTGGCTGAATGGTTATTTCAGTTGCGATCTCAGGTTTTTGAGTGCATTCAAAAAAGGAATATTTTTCACGAATCTTTCGGTAGTCAGGAAGATATCTTCCCGCCTGCCGCATCATCCACACAGGCGGCCTCGGCACCTCTTCTCCTGCCAATGCCTGCAACAATAAATTATTTTTTAAGGATTCCATTTTCACTTTTTAGATTGTCAGATAAAATCTTTAATAATTGGCCGATAACCGGCTTTGGACTTGCAAAGACGGGATTGGTAATTCGTTGTTTTAATGAAGATGCTGTGGTCCCGCCGATGGCATAACAAGGTATATGCGATTCAATTTTGTTGACAGAAAAAAAACTGTCAACAGCGCTTGGACTAAAAAATAAGTATGCAGAAAAACGCTCCTGAATTTTTTGCGGAGTGGCGACTGTCTTATAAATAATCCATTCTCTAAAAGGAATCAAATGCTTTTTAAAAAAAAGCGGAAGCGTATCTCTTCTTTCATTGCTGCAAAAAAAATAGACTTTGTTTTCGGGAAGATTTTCTTTTATCACATGGATTAAGTCATCCGCATTGTCAGCGCTTGCAATGATTTGATTGGAATTTATATGTTTGAGCAATTCTTTTTTAGTAGCTCCTGACAAAGAATAGTACTGCCATTTTTCTCTGAAATCTTCCTGGAAAAATTGAAGATATTTTTCAACAGCAAACCTCACAGCATTTTTGCTGGTGAACAACAAAATCTGATTCGGTTGTTGCAATTCTTCTTCCATCAAAGTTTTCTGATAGTCCTGCAATTCAACCGGGACTGTCCGGATAAAGCTTTTGCAAACGATCTCCAAACCCAACCGGAGAGCCGCATTCCGGTCTTCGTCTGTCAGTAACCGTGTACAAAATACTTTTGTCATTATCCTAAAAAATTAAGAACAGTTATTGATTCAGCAATTCAACTATTTGCCTTCCTTCACCTGCCATCAATTCATTTCCGGCTTCTGTTCCAAGCCCACTTGCATTATCTAACGAAGCATCTTTTTTAATGGAAGCTTTTTGTTTTCCATCCGGCGACAAAACATTTCCCTGGAAAAACATCCGGCCATTTTCTATTTGTGCAAGTGCACTGATCGGGGTGGCGCAACCGCCCATCAAAGCTTTTAAAAAATCACGCTCTACTGCTGTGCACAATGCTGTTTCCTCATCGTTCATCAAAGAGCATGCATCCAAACAAAAAGAATCATTTTCCCTGCACACCACCATAATAGCTCCCTGGGCAGGCGCCGGCAACATCCAATCCAACTCTACCGATTTTTCAGGACGCAAATGAATACGTTCCAATCCCGCTGCTGCAAATAACGCCCCGTCCCAATTGCTTTCTTCCAGTTTTTTAAGACGTGTATTTACATTTCCCCGCAACCCAACAACTTCACTTTTAGGATAACGGTTTAACCATTGCGCTTTTCTGCGAATACTTCCGGTGGCGATGAGACAAGGGTTTTCGCGATCGTCAAGAAAGGTTTTGTCTTTTCTGTAAAGGAGCAAATCCTTGACCGGCCCGCGTTTCAATACAGCCGCCTGTTTCAAACCCCTGGCCAGAATGGTCGGCACATCTTTCATGGAATGAACTGCGATATCCACTTTTCCTGAAAGAACTGCCGCATCAAGATATCTTGTAAAAACGCCCACAGAACCCATTTCATAAAGTGGTGAATGAAGGTCAATATCTCCCTCGCTCTTTATCGGAACGATCTCCGTTTGGTAATCATTATCCTCTAAAATCTTTTCCACCTGTTCTGCCTGCCAAAGGGCCAATTGACTTGATCTCGTCCCGATTTTAATTTTTCCTTTCATATCACTCAACTGTTGCCACTTCAAAAATTTCACTCAACACCCTGCAGTAGAAATCTGCTTTGCCATTGCTATCGCGAAGTTTACCGGCAAGAACATTCAGCATCTTTTGTATCATCGTATTGGACAATGCTTCCAGATCATCTACATTGGCCTGCGTTTCCTTGTGCTGATTTTTGATAGCTCTTTCGGAAATACGTTCCATCTTTTCTTTAACTGCTTTGAGAATAATGGCATGTTTCCTGGATTTATACCACTCCTGAAAATCCTTCATTTCATCTTCAATGATCTTTTCCGCTTTCGGAATTTCATCTTTACGAATTTCAAGTGTCTGTTCGGTTATCCTGGAAAGTTCGTCCACATCAATGACACGAATCCCATTTATATTCTTTATGTCTTCACTTACGTTTCGCGGAATGGAGAGATCAAGAATTATTTTATTTCTTTCCCGGATGTCTTTTACTTTAAGCGTAGGTTCTGGTGCATTTGTCGCTACCATTACAATATCGGCTTCCCTCAACTGCACATCCAAATGGTCAAAAGGAACGTAAGAAATACCCTGCTCAGAGGCAAATGTGTTTGCCACTTCTTCGGTGCGATTGATGACCGTAATTTTTTTCAGGCCCAGGTAATCCATAAGGTTCATACAAGTACTCCGGCCAATTTTTCCAAGGCCGAGCATAAGCAGGTTTTTATTTTCAATATCCGGAACTTCCCTTAAATATTGAACAACTGCAAAGGCTACTGAAACCGTTCCGGAGCTAATTGCCGTTTCGGTTTTCACCCGTTTTGACACCTGAAAAGTACTGTTCAAAAGACGTTCGGTAAAAGCATCCAGCATGTTTAAATCCTGTGCTTTATGAAACGCATGCTTCACCTGCGCACTCACTTCATAATCTCCTAAAATTTGTGAATCAAGTCCGCAACCTACACGGAACAAATGTTTGATTGCTTCCTGACCATTGAGGACATAAGCGTTGGATAAAAATTCAACTGCATTCCCTTTTGTTTCACTGCATAGCAAACGAACAAGATGACTGGCATCTTCAGCAAAACCATAAATTTCAGTCCGGTTACAAGTTGATATAATAAAGCATCCCGGAGAATTATCTAACGAGTTATTGCGTGCAATCCGCTCATACGCTTTTCCATCAATTGCAAACAAACTACGTACTGCGGTATTTGCTTTTTCATAATTAATACCGGCCAAATAAAAATTTGATAACGACTTACTGTAATCCTCTTTCTCCATTTCTTGTGATAAGAATAATAATGACTCCTGCAAAAGTACTTGGGAGTTTAACGGCAAGCCAGCAGAAAATCTTTTATTTGGTCATGGTTCTGTCATATCTGAATAAATTTCCCAAAGTAGCTTTTCTAAATAAGAGATTTGTGGGATATAACGCCAGAGAAATAAATTTTGATTTCTCTGAATAAAACTTTTTATTCATGCCTGACTTCGGAGATCACATGGGAATTCTGATAACAAACCTCGGTTCCCCAACATCCACTAACTTATCTGACATAAAAAAATATCTGACAGCATTTTTGATGGATGAGAGAGTAATTGATATTCCAAAAGTGTTTAGATCCTTTCTGGTAAAGGTTTTAATAGTACCAAAGAGAGCGCCAAAGACAGCCCAGTCGTATAAAAAAATATGGCGGCCCGAAGGTTCACCTTTAATTATCTATTCAAAAAAACTGAAGGAAAAGATTCAACAAAAAACAGATATTCCTGTTGCGTTGTGCATGCGGTATGGAGAACCTTCAACTGAAAAAGCATTTGAAGAATTATTGGCACGGGATCCGGATATTCAGCAGGTAACGGTTTTGCCGCTCTATCCTCAATACACCATGTCAAGTTTTGATACTGCTGTGGAATCGCTGAAAAAAATTCACAGGGAGAGAAATTATAAATTCAAATTAAAATTCCTGAATCCATTTTATAATCATCCGGATTATATCGCCTCGCTGGCCGCAACGATAAAACCGTTTATTGAAAAGGGCTATGATAAATTATTATTCAGTTATCACGGCATTCCGGTCAGGCATTTGGGAAAAGATGAAAAACGAATCGCATCAGGAAAGGCAGACTTCAATTTGCCTCCCATCAATTATCAGCAACAGGCCATTGAAACGTCACGATTGACGGCAGAAGCGCTGCATATCCCAAAGGAGAAATATGAAACATCTTTTCAATCCAGGCTTTCTGCAGCAGGTAAGACCTGGCTTACACCTTACACGGTAAAAAGGTTATCTGAATTGCCGGGAGAAGGAGTGAAAAAATTATTGGTTGTTTGCCCGGCCTTCATCAATGATTGTTTGGAAACCATTGAAGAGATCGGAATGGAAGGGAAAGAAACTTTTGAAAACGCAGGAGGGGAAAGCCTTACCTTAATTCCATGCATCAATGACCAGGATCAGTTTGCAGAAACCGTAATCAAATGGGCATCAGAAGGGCAATTAGCTCTATAACCTTAATGCATACACGTAAATTAACCGGAATAAATTATTTTTGTATTTTTCAAAGTCATTCAGGAAAGATAATTTATAAAATGAAATAGAAATTGACCATGTATCTATATTTAGTTGCATTACATGTCATCTTTATTGTCACCTGGTTTAGTGGAATGTTTTACATCGTACGGCTTTTTATTTATTCCGCAGAAGCCAATGAAAAAGAACCAGCAGAAAGGGAAGTCCTGCTCAAATATTTTAAGGTGATGTCACGGCGATTGTGGCTGGGGATCACCTGGCCCTCGGCCATTCTTACACTGATTCTGGGTCCGTGGGTAATGTGGAAAGGAGGTTGGCTGGAAAATTTCGGCGCGCAACATTGGCTTCATGTTAAACTTGTTTTTGTTGTACTGCTCTATTTTTATTTTTTTAGTTTACAACATATCTATAACCAGCAACAAAAGGGAATCTTTAAAATTATATCACAAAAGCTCAGGATCTGGAATGAGGTAGCAACGCTTTTTCTGGTCGCGATTGTGATGGTGGCCGTTGTAAAAGAAAGCATGAGCTGGCTTTGGGGACTGGCAGGCCTGGTTGGTCTGATGATCGTACTGATGGCTGCTATTAAAATTTATAAACGAATCCGGGAAAAACACACTACCTAAACACCTTCTAAAGCCAGTTTAAAAAATAGCTTCCTACTTCTTACTTTTCGTTTAAGATCAAAAAACTATTTCAAAGCTTAAATGTCTGTTCTATCCACTGTAAAAAGTAGGATATCGAAAAAGGTGAAAAAAAATTAAACCTTCTATTTCTATTAATAAAAAGGAAGCATTAACCCTGATTAAAACATAAGGTTTAAATCGAAAAAAAAAGCTGTACTAAAATTAATTAATACAGCTTCAAAAAGTTTTTTCAGATCAGAGATACTTATTAATAATCTCTCTTGTATCCACCGCCACCGCGATTGCCATAGCCGCCACCGCGATTGCCACCGCCGCCATAAGATTTCTTATAACCGCCGCCACCACCACCTTCAGGGCGTGGTTTACTTTCATTGACGATAATCTTGCGTCCCTGCACTTCACTTTCATTAAGAGAAGCAATTGCATTTTTAGCAGCGTCATCGTCTTCCATTTCTACAAAACCAAATCCTTTGCTGCGACCGGTATTTTTTTCACGCAGAATCTTTGCGCTTGAAACCGTGCCGTACGATACAAATAAATTCTTGAGATCTTCATCAGTCATTGACCAACTGATATTACCAACATAAATGTTCATTGTAAATAAATACTTTAAATAAAAAAAATTGTTCGATTAATGAAATTAGAAGCAACAATGAACTGAGGTAAACGAAAGAATTCCGTCAGTCAAAAGATGAACAGACTAAACCCATTAATTTCTTCATAAAGGTATATTCTTTCTACGACACAAAGTCAGTTTGGGGTAAAATTTTTATTAAATTATTTGGAATCGGTTTCTATGACAAAATTCAGCCTTGAAAAGCTTCGTAAAATCACTATAAAAATTCAATCTTTTACCACATCACAAAACTCTATCGGGGATTGAGCAATTCCTGTCATTGAATTCATTCTGAATAGAGAAACTCGTTAGCTTTTTCAGCTTTTTCAATTGACTCAAAGGAAGAAAGAATGTCTGCCTTGCCTTTTTGAACAAAAACGTTATGTTCAAAATGGGCTGCTGGTTTTCCATCCCTTGTAACGACTGTCCATCCATCATCCTTTGTATAAACTTCTTTTCTTCCCAGATTAATCATCGGTTCAATAGCAATCACCAGTCCTTCTTTCAAAACATGGCCGGTTCCCCTTTTACCATAATTCGGAATCTGAGGATCTTCATGCAGATCACGGCCCAAACCATGACCAACTAATTCACGAACCACACCATATCCTTTTTGTTTCTCGGTATGCTGTTGAATAGCTGATGAAATATCTCCTATTCTGTTACCGGCAGTTGCCTTTCTGATCCCTTCGTACAAAGATTCCTTTGTCGTTTTAATCAATTCAACAACTTCAGGAGTTGTATTCTTTAACACAAAAGTATAGGCGCTATCACCGTGCCACCCATCGAGAACAGCACCCACATCTACTGAAACCACATCTCCTTTCTTTAACGGTAAATCGTCTGGGAAACCATGAACTACCGCTGCGTTTACTGAAATGCAAGTAGCAAATGGATAACCCTCATACCCTTTGAAATTGGGAATGGCACCCTTGCTTCTTATGTATTCTTCTGCCCTGTCGTTTAATTGCATGGTCGTTATACCAGGCCTCAAAATCTTTGCTGTTTCAGCAATTGCGTCGTTGACAATCTTACAACTTTTTCTAATTAACTCAGCCTCTTCTCTCGTTTTGTAATTAATCATTTCTTCTTCTTAATCCTTTAAATATAAAAAGCCCTGTCAATACAGGGCTTTAAAATAAGATATTTTTTTGTTTAGAATCCTCCTCCTCCTGTTACACCCGGTGCTGCTGTTGACCGCCTTCCATGCATATGCCCTGTGGTCATTAAACCATCATACTGCCGCATCAACAAATGAGTTTCAATTTGCTGAAGGGTATCCAAAACAACGGCTACCATAATCAGCAATGAAGTACCTCCGTAGAACGTGGCAAATCCCTGGGTAACTCCCATTAACTGGATAATTCCAGGTAAAATACCCGCGATTGCCACAAGAACTGCGCCCGGCAACGTCACACGATCCATAATGGTTCCAATGTATTCTGTTGTGGGCTGTCCGGGTTTGACTCCCGGAATAAACCCGTTACTTCGTTTCAAATCATCGCTCATCTGTTTAGGATTAAAGATGATTGCAGTATAAACAAAGGTGAAGGCAATTGTCATCAAGCCAAAAATCAGCATATAAACAGAGTTCGTCGGATCCGTAAAATATTTGGCCCAACTTTTTTCTCCAGTCTGAAAACCCACAAACATAGTTGGTAAAAACATGATGGCCTGCGCAAAGATGATTGGCATCACACCACCCGCATTCACTTTCAAAGGAAGAAACTGTCTTGCTCCTCCAAACTGGCGGTTACCCACAATTTGTTTGGCATAGTTTACAGGTACTTTTCTGACACCTTGAACCAATACAATCAGACCAAGAGTTACAGCAATGAAAACTGCAATTTCAACCGTGAACAACAGTAATCCCAAACCACCCTTTGTTTCTTTTGCAGCGAATTCCTGTGCAAAAGACTGTGGCAATCTTGCCAAAATACCAACCATGATGATGATGGAGGCACCGTTACCGATTCCTTTATCTGTAATTTTTTCACCAAGCCACATTACAAACATGGTACCTGCTGTAATAATAACTACCGTGGAAAACCAGAATAACTGACCTCCAAAACCTGGCAGAATAGCATCGCCGCTTGTGGATTTCAGGAAACCAATATAGGCTGCCGCCTGAAAAACAGTAACTATCACAGTGAGATAACGGGTCCATTGATTAATTTTTCTTTGTCCGCTCTCACCTTCCTTCTGTATTTTACTTATTTGCGGCACCAATACAGTTATCAACTGCATAAAGATACTGGCAGAGATGTAAGGCATAATTCCCAGGGCAAAAATAGATGCCTGAGAAAATGCACCTCCGACAAATGAGTTCAGCAAACCAAGCATACCGCTTTGTGCACTGGCCTCAAGATTGGCTAATTTATTAGGATCAATTCCCGGCAAAACGATAAATGAACCAACCCGGTAAACAAAAAGCAACAGGAAAGTATAGATGAGCTTTTTGCGGAGTTCTTCTATCGACCAGATATTTTTTAGTGTTTTGATTAATTTCTTCACAGAAGGATCAGATTTAATTTGTAGGGTCTACAAATATCATTTAAATTATTTGATTATTTCTACACTACCGCCTGCTGATTCTATAGCTGTTTTGGCTTTCTGGCTGATAGCGTTTACCTTAAATGATACAGACGATTTTATTTCGCCATTTCCCAAAATTTTTACATAATCAAACTGACTTATCAGGCTATTTATGTAAAGATTCTCAGGAGTAAATTCTTTGAAACCGTATTTCTTCAAAAGATCTTCCACCTGGCCGATGTTGAAAATCCTGTATTCAATTCTGTTGTTATTCTTAAAACCGCGTTTGGGCAATCTTCTTTGGATTGGCATCTGACCGCCTTCATGGCCAATTTTGATTTTATAACTGGTACGGCTTTGAGCACCTTTATTTCCTTTGGTTGATGTACCACCTTTTCCGGAGGCTTCACCACGGCCAAGGCGCTTTTGCTTGTGAGTCGCTCCCTTAGCCGGTTTAAGCTGATGTAGTTCCATTTTTTTTGATTTTTACTTAACGCCCTGTTATTACAAGGCTCGCATTTAAATTATGATATAAACAGAAAGAACCGGTCAGGCCAGTTCTTCAACTTTCACGAGATGATTTACTTTTTTAATCATACCAAGAATCTGGGGAGTTGCCTCCACTTCACGTTCAGCATGGGGTTTGGTAAGTCCCAGAGCCTTGAGTATCCTTTTTTGTCTTTCCGGACGGTCAATACCGCTTTTAATTTGTTTGATCTTAATCTTTTTCATAATGATTCGGTTTAACCGTTAAATACTTTCTTAACAGAAATATTCCTTGTCTTAGCCACTTCAACCGGTTCGCGTAACAGGCTCAAAGCCTTTACGGTAGCCTTTACCACGTTTTGTGGATTTGCTGAACCCAAAGATTTTGCGAGCACGTCGGTGATACCTGCACTTTCCAAAACTGCACGCATACTACCTCCAGCAATTACACCTGTACCGAGTGAAGCAGGTTTAATCATGATCTTTGCAGCTCCGGCCTTGCACCATTGTTCGTGAGGGATGGTACCCTTTGTAACCGGAACTTTAATAAGATTTTTCTTAGCGTCTTCTATGCCTTTGGTAATAGCTTCCTGAACTTCCTTTGCCTTTCCCATTCCCTGCCCAACAACACCTTTTTCATCACCTACCACCACCAGCGCTGAGAAACTGAATGCTCTCCCTCCTTTGGTTGTTTTTACCACACGGTTGATTGCAACCACTTTTTCTTTGAGTTCAAGTTCAGAACCTTTTACTCTTTGATTAGATTTTGCCATTTTTTATTATTTCTATTAAACCGGCCTTTCAACGCCGGAAACTTTTCTGATAATTTAATTTCTAAAATTTCAATCCGCCTTCACGTGCACCTTCAGCAACTGCTTTCACACGGCCATGATAAATATATCCACCTCTGTCGAAAACTACTTCTTCAATTCCCAACTCCTTTCCTTTCCTCGCAATCGCTTCGCCAACCAGCTTACTGCTTTCCGTCTTTGTTACTTTCTGGGCTGCGATATTTTTATCACGGCTGGAAGCAGCGGCAAGTGTCTGATCTTTTCCATCATCTATCAATTGAACATAGATGTCTTTATTGCTTCTAAACACATTCAGCCTGGGTCTTTTTGATGTTCCAACCACTTTCTTGCGAATGCGATATTGTACCTTTTTTCTTGAACTGATTTTCTGGTTCATCGTATTTCCTGTTTAACTCCGGATTTTGCCGGAATCTTTTTTTATTATGGTTTATTTACCTGCAGCTTTACCGGCCTTTCTGCGCAATACTTCATTTTCAAATTTCACACCCTTTCCTTTGTAAGGTTCCGGTTTACGCAGGCTGCGCAATTTAGCAGCCACCTGGCCTATCAATTGCTTGTCTGCACCGGTCAGGATTACCTTAGGATTCTTCCCTTTTTCCTGAGCCGTAGCCACCTTGAGTTCTTTCGGAATTTCAACAATGATATTATGAGAATAACCGAGAGTTAAATCAAGCAGGTTTCCCTGGTTTGATGCTTTGAATCCGACACCAACCAACTCAAGCGTTTTGGTGTAACCTTCGGTAACTCCATGCACCATACCCTGAACCAATGCACGTGAAAGTCCGTGTAAAGATTTGTGACGGATCTGGTCGGTCGGCCTTTTAAACTCAACCAGGCCATCCTTCACTTCAACCTTTATATCTCTGTCAATTTGCTGGTGAAGTTCACCCTTTGGGCCTTTTACAGTGACTACATTATCAGGAGCCACTTTTACTTCAACTCCTTTTGCAATATGTACCGGTGCTCTACCTATTCTTGACATTACTCTGCTTTTTTATCTTTTTTTAAATTTTTATCAACCTTCTTCAGGAAGATCAATAAATATTACACAATACTTCTCCACCAATATTCTGTGCCTTTGCTTCTTTATCTGTCATTACTCCCTTTGAGGTGGAAAGGATGGAAATCCCTAATCCGCTTTTTACTCTTCTGAAATCAGCGGGCTTGGAATATCTTCTCAATCCGGGTCTGCTGATTCTTTCCAGATTTTGGATAGCTGGTTGTTTGGTCTGAGGATCATATTTCAATGCAATCTTGATGATGCCTTGTTTATTATCATCTTCAAACTTGTATTTCAAAATATATCCTTTTTCATACAAAATCTCAGTGATACGCTTTTTTAAATTGCTCGCAGGCACTTCCACAATCCGGTGATTAGCCATCTGCGCATTTCTGATTCTTGTTAAATAATCTGCAATAGGATCTGTCAACATTGTATTGTGTTGTTTATTCTTCTTTGATTAAAATATTACCAGCTCGATTTTTTCACTCCCGGAATTTTGCCATCCAAAGCCATATCCCTGAATACATTTCTGCAAATTCCGAAATGTCTCATATAACCACGTGGCCTTCCTGTAAGTTGACAACGATTTTTCAACCTTACAGCCGAGCTGTTTCGCGGAAGAAGATCCAGCGCACGAAAGTCGCCTGCTTCTTTCAATTCTTTACGCTTTTTTGCGTAATGATCCACCAGTTTTTCTCTTTTTATCTGACGGGCTTTTATAGACAATTTTGCCATACTTCTTAATTATTTTTTAAACCGTTAGGCTTCTTTACTCATATTTTTAAAGGGCATTCCCAATTCTTTCAATAATTCATAGGCTTCCTCATTTGAATGGGCTGAGGTTACGAATGTGATATCCATTCCTGTAATCTTATTTACCTTGTCAATATTGATTTCAGGAAATACAATCTGTTCGGTTATACCCAATGTATAGTTTCCTCTCCCGTCAAACGCCTTCTCGCTGATTCCTTTGAAATCTCTTACTCTTGGAAGTGCCACTGAAACCAATCTGTCCAGGAATTCATACATCTTTACACCCCTGAGTGTAACCCGTGCTCCGATGGGCATATCCTTCCGCAATTTGAAATTGGAGATATCTTTTCTGGATTTTGTCGGTACTGCTTTCTGGCCTGTAATTGAAGAAAGTTCCTCTACAGCAATATCTACCAGTTTTTTATCGGCTACTGCACCGCTCACTCCGCGGTTCACACATATCTTTTCCAGTTTGGGAGCCTGCATGACACTTGAATAAGAAAATCTTTTCATCAAAGCCGGCACCACATCGCTCTTGTACTTGGTAGCAAGGCGTGGTATGTATTTGGTTTCACTCATTACTTAATTACCTCCCCTGATTTTTTAGCTGTTCTTATTAATTTTCCATCCTCTTTGGAACGGCTGATTTTGCTCGGACCGTGTGATTTGGCATCCCAAAGCATAACATTGGAAATGGCAATCGGAGCTTCCAATTTAGTAATACCACCCTTCGTGTTTTGGGCTGTCGGTTTGCTGTGTTTGGTAACAATATTTACTCCTTCTACAAGAACCCTTGCCTCTGAAGGAAGAACTTTCAATACAGTTCTTGGCTTCTTCAGGTCCTTGTATTCCCCTGTAATCACCACAACGGAATCACCTTTTTTTATGCTAAACTTGGGTTTAAATCTATTCTTCATGATGACAAATTATCTGTCGTTTCTTTTATTTTTTTGACACCTTTTTTTAAAGGGCTGCAAAGATACATTTATATTATAAAACTTCGGGTGCCAGAGATATAATTTTCATATATCCTTTATCCCTTAATTCTCTTGCCACAGGGCCGAAAATACGGGTACCTCTCGGGTCATCTGTACCGCTCAGCAACACCACTGCATTGTCGTCAAACCGGATATAGGATCCATCCTTTCTGCGCAACTTTTGTTTGGTCCGTACAATGACAGCTTTGCTGACTGTCCCAGCCTTGATGCCACCTTGTGGAATGGCATCTTTTACCGTAACCACAATTTTGTCGCCCACATGGGCATAATCCTGTCCGGAATTTCCCAATACCCGGATGCAAAGCACTTCCTTGGCACCGCTGTTGTCAGCTACATTTAACCTGCTTTCTTGTTGTATCATTTTCTTAATTATTTAAGCCTTCCGGCCGGGACTAATAATGAATTTTCCGAAACTTGAATTATTTTACTTTTTCTACTATCTCCAATAACCTCCAGCGTTTGGTTTTGCTGAGTGGCCTGGTTTCCTCAATTCTCACCACATCTCCCACACTGCATTCATTCTTTTCGTCGTGAGCATGAAATCCTTTTGACTTCTTAACGAACTTTCCGTACAGAGGATGTTTTACTTTCCTTTCAACTTTTACGGTAATAGTTTTATCCATTTTTGTACTGGAAACCACACCGGTTCTTACCTTTCTTAAATTTCTTTGCGGCATTGTTATTTATTTTCAGTTTTAATACCTTTCTTTCTTTTCAGAAATTCTGTCTTTGTCCTGGCCAATTCTTTTCTCAACTGACGGATACTCATCGGATTTTCCAATGGAGAAACAGCGTGTGCAAATTTCAATTTCTTGATACGCAACTCATCCTCATTAATCCTGTTTTTTAAATCCTCATCTGTCATATTCTTGAGGCTCGTCATAAAGTCATTTCTAACTGACATTATTCTAAATTTTAATGATGTTCCGAAATTATTTGGTTACTAAGTCTCTCCTCACAACAAACTTGGTCAAAATGGGCAACTTCTGTGCTGCCAGGTCAAATGCTTCCTTTGCTGCTTCCATACTAATGCCATCCACCTCAAAGATGATACGTCCTCTCTGTACTACTGCTGCCCAGTATTCCGGATTTCCTTTTCCTTTACCCATACGCACTTCAGCAGGCTTTTTTGTAATGGCTTTATCTGGAAATACACGAATCCAAACAGAACCTTCACGCTTCATCGCCCTTGACAATGCCTGACGGGCAGATTCAATTTGCCTGTTTGTAAGCCAAACAGAATCCATGGCCTTCAACCCGTAAGCTCCGAAAGCAATTGTCGCTCCCTTCTTGGTGTCTCCCTTCATACGGCCTTTCTGCATCTTCCTGTGCTTAGACCTCTTTGGTTGTAACATGACTATGTTTTTTATCTTCCTTTATCAAAAAAATTATCTTCTTGGTCCGCGACCACCACCTCTTCTGTCTCCTCTTCTATCGCCAAAACCACCTCCTCTTCTTTCACCCCTTTCGTCTGCCTTACCACCACTTGCAATGATATTCGGATTCAAATCCCTCTTTGCCAATACTTCACCTCTGCATATCCATACCTTTACTCCGATTTTTCCATACACTGTTTGTGCAAAAGTGCTTGCATAATCAATATCCATACGGAGTGTGTGCAATGGTGTACGTCCCTGTTTGATTTCTTCACTACGTGCAATTTCAGCGCCACCCAAACGGCCACCTACTCTCACTTTAATCCCTTCTGCTCCCATTCTTAAGGCAGATGCAATGGACATTTTGATTGCTCTTTTATAATTAATTCTGTTTTCAATTTGCCGTGCAATGGTATCAGCTACAATGGTTGCATTCAGTTCAGGCCTCCTGATTTCAAGAATGTTGATCTGTACATCCTCCTTACCGGTCAATTTCTTTAATTCCTCCTTGATACGATCTACTTCTCCACCGCCTTTCCCGATGATGATTCCTGGTTTGGATGTATGAATGGTAACGATCAGCTTATTCAGTGTACGCTCAATAACAATCTTGGCAATACCACCTTTACTGATACGCGCATTCAGGTAGTTTCTGATTTTGTTGTCCTCGATCAGTTTTTTGCCATATTCTTTGGAGCTCGCATACCAATTGCTGTCCCATCCTCTGATAATCCCTAACCTGATTCCTACCGGATTTGTTTTTTGACCCATTACGTTGGTATTTATTTAGTTGATTTTTTTTTCTTTGATTCTTCCTTTTTGGCTTCTGCTTTTGCCGACGATTTCTTCGCTTTTGGAGCAGCCTTCTTTGCCGGTTTTTCTGCCTTCACTTTTACCTCTGCTTCCTCTGCTTTCACTTCCTCTGCCACAGGTTCAGCCTTGGCAGCCACATCAATTGCATGCTTAATCTTTTCTGCAATCTGCCTGCTGTCCACTACAATGGTTACATGATTGCTTCTTTTACGGATCCTGTATCCACGGCCTTGTGGTGCCGGGCGCATTCTTCTGAGTACCCTGCCTCCATCCACCATGATGGTTTTTACAACCAGGCCTGCATCTTCTACCTTTTCATTGGAATTTTTCTGTTCCCAATTGTTGATAGCACTCTTCAATAATTTGTACAGTGGTGTTGCCGGGTGCTTCGGATTGAATTGCAGAATGCTCAGGGCTTTTTCCACTTCCATTCCCCTGATAAGATCCGCCAATAAACGCATCTTTCTCGGTGAGGTAGGATAATTATTTAATTTGGCTACTGCTTCCATTTTTCTGATTCGTTTTTCTTAATTATGATTTACCAAAACCGTCCTTGCTTTATGCCGAAACAATCTTCTTGCTTGAATGGCCTTTAAAATTTCTTGTCGGAGCAAATTCTCCCAGCTTATGACCTACCATGAATTCGGTTACATACACAGGTATGAATTTATTTCCGTTGTGCACTGTAAAGGTGTGGCCAACAAAATCCGGTGTAATCGTTGAACGACGTGACCAGGTTTTAATCACACTCTTTTTTACTTTCCCTTCATTCATAGCAAGCACCTTTTGTTCAAGCGTTGTTTGTACGTAAGGGCCTTTTTTGATCGAACGAGCCATGTTTTATTTTTATCGATTAATGATTTTATTATTATTCTGTTGCCAGTTTTTTACCATTCTTCCTCTGGATAATCAGCCTGTCAGAACCCTTTCCTCTTGTGCGGGTAATTTCACCCTTTGCATATTTACCCTTGCGGCTGCGTGGGTGGCCACCTGAGGCCTTTCCTTCACCACCACCCATTGGATGATCTACCGGGTTCATGGCAACACCTCTCGTTCTTGGCCTGATGCCCAGCCATCTGTTTCTTCCGGCTTTACCCTTGCTTTGCAGGCTATGATCACTGTTGCTTACAACACCTATGGTAGCATAACAGTTGATTAATATTTTTCTGAGTTCGCCGCTTGGCATTTTAAGCACAGCATACTTTTCTTCCTTATTTGTCAATTGTGCAGAAGAACCGGCGCTGCGAACCAATTTACCGCCCTGGCCCGGCTGCATTTCAATATTGTGAACCACCGTACCAAGCGGAATATTTTTCAACATCAGAGCATTCCCCACTTCGGGAGCCACATTGTCACCGCTGATTATCTGGATGCCTACCTGCAATCCCTGAGGCGCCAATACATATTTCTTTTGACCATCAGCATAAACTACCAAAGCAATAAAAGCACTTCTATAAGGATCGTACTCAATGGTCTTCACCGTTGCCGTAATATCTTTCTTGTCTCTTTTGAAATCAATTACACGGTACATTTTCTTATGGCCACCTCCTCTGTATCTCATACTCCTGCGACCCTGCCTGTTGCGGCCTGCAGTAATAGCCACCTTTTCTACGAGGGTCTTTTCCGGAACATCGGAAGTTACTTCTGCGTATGCGTTGCCAACTCTCCAGCGGGTTCCTGCGGTCGCAGCCTTATATTTTTTTAATGCCATGATTGGTCAATTTTACTCTTACTTCAAAAAATTAAATATTATCATACAAATCAATTGTATCTCCATCTTTCAGGGTCACAATGGCTTTCTTTTTTGCAGGTTTGCGCCCAACCAGAAAACCAGCCTTTGTATATTTCTGTTTTAACTTGGAGGGAAGTACATGGGTATTCACATCGGTAACCGTGATACCATAAAAATCTTCCACAGCCTTTTTGATTTCCAGTTTATTGGCTTTTCTGTCAACGATAAATGTGTAACGGTTTGACTTTTCAGACTGGCTGTTAACCTTTTCTGACAAAACCGGCTTAATCAATACATCTGACAATTTCATTTCTAAAAATTTTATTTACCGTTATCAATTATGCTTTTACTGGTTCATCACCCGCAACTTCTTCAGTTGAAAATATTTTTGCAGCCGCCTCTGTAAGCACCAGGCCATCAGCATTTAAAATATCGTAGGTGTGTACATCACTCAACACTGTACCGAAAACACTGGGTACATTCCGGATACTCTTACAAACATTTTCATTGAATTCCGGCATAACAAATAATAAATTCCGCGTATTTGTATTCAGGCTGTTCAGGATACCTGTGAAATTTTTTGTTGATGGCTTCTCCATTTCTATGCAGGCATCTTCCAAAATCCAGATTTTTCCGGCAGTAGCCTTGCTGCTTAGTGCACCGATACGCGCCAGGTCTTTTACTTTCCGGTTTACCTTCAATTGATACTTGTGAGGTTTGGGGCCAAAAATGGTACCACCACCTTTGTAAAGAGGGTTGCGGATGTTTCCTTTACGGCTGCCGCCGGTTCCCTTTTGCTTATGCAATTTTCTGCTGCTCCCCTGTACTTCTGAACGCCCTTTGGTCTTGTGAGTACCCTGACGCTGAGCAGCCAGATATTGTTTCACAGCCAGCCAAACCACGTGGTTATTTGGTTCTGCGGCGAATATCTCGTCCGGCAATTCTACTGATCTGCCGGTTTTCTTTCCTTCAATATTAAAGACGTCTATTTGCATGATTATTTTTCAATTAAAACGATGGAACCAATGTGACCGGGAACGGAACCGCTTATTAATAAATAATTTTTTTCGGGGAATATTTTTACAATCTTGAGGCCCTTCATTTTTACGCGCACATTTCCCAAATGGCCTGCCATACGCATACCCTTGAACACACGGCTCGGGGTGGATGATCCGCCAACAGAACCGGGAGCTCTCTGCCTGTCGTGCTGACCATGCGTACTTTCACCGACACCGGCGAATCCATGGCGTTTTACAACACCCTGAAAGCCTTTGCCTTTGGTAGTACCAATCACAGAAATCTTTTCACCTTCACTGAAGATGTCGACACTGATGGTATCACCCACATTTTTGTCAAGTTCGCAATCGCGTATTTCTTTAATGTATTTTTTTACTGCTGAATTAGCCTTGGCGAAATGGTTTTTTTCGGAAAGAAGAGACCTGCTTTCCTTTTTGTCGCCAAATGCAATCTGAAGAGCATTATAGCCGTCTGTTTCAACAGTCTTTTTCTGTGTTACAACACATGGACCCGCTTCTATAATCGTTACGGGAGTCTGGCTTCCCTTGGCGTCGAAGATACTCGTCATGCCAAGTTTTCTTCCAATAATACTTTTCATCTCTTTGTTTTATACCCAGCGCTCCGTAGTTGCGGAGATGGGTGTTCATACTTATTTAAGAACTCAAAAAAGAAAAATCTCAGGGAGAAATTTCTTTAACTCTTTTTAGGCTTTAATGTGAACATCCACACCAGAGGGAAGATCCAGTTTAGCCAATGCATCAACCGTACGTGAACTGCTTGTATAAATATCAAGCAATCTCTTGTGTGTACAAAGTTGAAATTGCTCACGCGCTTTCTTGTTAACGTGAGGGGAACGCAATACAGTGAAAATCTTTTTGTGTGTGGGTAAAGGCACCGGGCCTGTTACTACTGCACCTGTACTGCGGACAGTCTTTACAATTTTTTCAGCAGATTTATCTACCAGATTGTGATCGTAAGACTGAAGTTTGATCCTGATTCTCTGTGCCATAATTAAAGAGCTTTAAAAAATCCAATTTTTAATTTGGGAGTGCAAAAGTATGGTCTTTAGCTATTACAGACAAAAAAATAATCCCGGATTTCTATAATTTTTTCTAAAAGTCCAACAGAACTCAATATCAATAACCATCCCGACTTTCCACAAAGATTAAAATTATACCAGTCGCCTGCCGGAACAAATCACAAACCGGCAGAATTGTTCCACTTTAAAATAATCCTTCTCCTGTAAAAATGAAAATGGGAACTCAAGCTTTTGCGAAACTTAAAATTCCCAGTTTTTTCGAAAACCATTTCTCAAACCTCTCTCAATTACAGAGAGGCCCGGCGTTCGGCAATTACAAAATAATATTTGTTATCCGGTCAGGCTAATCTGACATTGACTGCATTTGGACCTTTCTTTCCCTGTTCAACTTCATACACAACTTTATCACCTTCCTTGATTGTTGCTTTCAATCCGCTGCTGTGAACGAAAATGTCTTTTGATCCGTCATCTGGTTTGATGAATCCAAAACCTTTGGATTCATTGAAAAACTTTACTGTTCCTTCCTGCATTGTTTTTTTATTTGATTTTGATTTAAATATATCACTTTATTTTTTTGACATGGATGGCCTGGTATCCTTTGGGTGTTCTTTCTTTCTCATAAGTTACCCTGTCCTTCTCTCCAACCGGTTCATCCATATTATTACTATGCACAAATATAGATTCATGGGTGCCATCTTCGGTAATAAAACCAAAAGATTTTTCTGTAAAGAAGGAGACCACCGTTCCGGTAAATTCTTTTTCTTCAGAAACCGGCGCTGCGCCAAGCTGGATATCTTCAACTTTTATTTCCTTTCTTTTTTGTTTTTCGGGGGGAACATCCGTAAAATTTCCATTCTCATCAAGGTAAACTGTCATCTCTGCAAGACTTTTACCTTTATCGTTGTGGGCTTTGCGCTCTTTTCTGCGTTCAAGTTTATCCTGCCTTTTTTTTGCTTTCTTTTGTTGTAATGCTTTTTTGTTAAAGGAATCCCCCATATTTATTTATAAAATTTATTTTAATAGTTCATTAATTGTCCTTCATTGATCTCTTTGCCTTTTACAGGGATACGAAAGCCAATGAGTTTCTGGATATCCTTCAGTTCACTTCTTTCCTCTGCATCACAAAACGAAATGGCTATTCCCTCTTTCCCCGCTCTGCCGGTACGTCCTATCCTGTGAACATAAGTTTCAGGAATATCCGGAAGTTCATAATTAACCACGTAAGGTAATTCATCTATATCAATTCCTCTTGATGCTATATCTGTAGCTACCAATACCCTGATCCTGCTATCTTTAAAATCCTGAAGTGCCTTTTGCCTTGTATTCTGAGATTTATTCCCGTGAATGGCCGCTGCAACAATACCACTCCTGCCCAATTGCCTGACCAGTTTATCTGCACCGTGCTTTGTACGTGTGAATACAAGTGAACGGTGAATAGATTTTTCTTTTAACAGATTTATAAGCAATCCGGCTTTTTCTTTTTTCTCTACAAAATATACGGACTGATGCACCGTCTGCGCTGTTGAAGAAACAGGCGTCACCGAAACTTCTACCGGGTTTTTTAGAATCGGATTGGCAAACTTTCGAATTGAGAAAGGCATGGTTGCCGAAAAGAAAAGTGTTTGCCGTTTGGCAGGAACCTTTTGAAGTATTCTCTTAATATCATGGATAAACCCGATATCCAGCATGTGATCAGCTTCATCGAGAACCAACACTTCCACCGCCTGAAGATTTACAAATCCCTGTTGCATCAAATCCAATAATCTGCCTGGAGTGGCAATTAATACTTCAACTCCCTTCCGCAACCCGTCCACCTGCCTTCCCTGTGAAACGCCACCGAAAACAGCAAGGGACCTGGTTTGCAAATATTTTGCGTACGCCTTAAAGTTCTCATCAATTTGCAATGCCAGTTCTCTGGTTGGAGTCAGCACCAATACCCGAATCAGTGAGTGCCTGCTCCCCTGCTGTAACCTTTGCAAAATGGGAACCGCAAAAGCCGCCGTCTTACCGGTTCCTGTCTGGGCGCAGCCCAAAATATCACGCCCGTTAAGAATGTGGGGAATTGTTTTGCTTTGAATCTCCGTCGCCGATTCATATCCGGCATCTGTCAGGGCATTTCTTATCGGCTTTATAATATTTAATTGATCAAAATTCATATTTCGTTTTTATGGGTTATACCCGATTCTTTTGTTTTTACTGCTCTTCTCCCATCAAAATTTACTCATCTTAATCTTCCCGGGTTTCAACAACCAGGAATTCAGATAAATAAATTCATGTTGAAGTATTCTTAACTAATATGGCAACTGAAAAAGCGATAACTGAAAGAGGAGAAGTGGGGTATTCTAAACTTTGCCAGAAAATGCAAGGGCAGATGCCTTCTTAATATTTAAGTTGGCGAAGGTAAGCTTTCAAATTGATTTCGTGCTTCCTTTTTTTCTGTTAACATTTCAAATGAACAAATTTTCCCGATCTAACGATGGGCTCCCATTTCCTTTATCAGTTTGAAATGTGAATGAAGTGCCTTAAAAAAATTAGAGTTGGAGAGGTAAGGGATACCAAATTCTTCACACTTCTTCTTCACGATTTTGCTAATGGAAGGATAATATACATGGCTAATCCGCGGGAATAAATGATGTTCGATTTGAAAATTCAATCCGCCGGCCAGATAGGTAACCAATTTGCTTTTGGGCGAAAAATCGGCAGTGGTTTTTATCTGATGAACTGCCCATTCATTCTCAATCGTAACAGCGTCATTTATCCCTACATAAGAGAATTCCGTTTCTTCTAATACATGTGCCAATTGAAATACAATGGAAGTGCCCAATCCCATAACTCCGTTAAGTACAAGAAATCCAATCAGCCATTCTTCCCATCCTAAATGGACGATCGGAAATACGATATACACAAATACATAAAATGATTTGCTGACCCAGAAGATAACATGTTCCTTTAACGACATGGCGGGCAGCTTGCTTCTGTAAACTTTTCTGCTAAAATATTTTTGAAAATCCTGCCATAACATCCATGCAAGGGTATTCAGCGAGTATAAAAAAGGAGCATAAAGATGTTGTATTTTATGTATGGGAACCCATTTTTGGGTGCGGCATAATCTGATAAACGGGCTGATGGCAATATCATCGTCCATCCCATCTACATTGGTATAAGTGTGATGCAAAATATTGTGCTTCTGTTTCCAGATAAAACTGTTTCCTCCAATCAGATTCAGGGTATATCCAAGCAGTTCATTGACCACCGGCCGGGAAGAATAACAGCCATGGCAGGCATCGTGCATTACATTAAATCCGATTAGCGCCAAAGTGAATCCCAGCAAGGCACAAAGTAATATTGAAACAAGACCCGGCATGGGTAAAAACAACAACAATAAATAAATTACAACAGCCAGCGGAATAAATACGATTGCCTTTGAAAAGAGTTTCCAATTTCCGGTTTTTCTGATTTTATTATTTTTAAAATAAGCATCAATATCTTTCTTTAATGCTGGAAAAAAAGAAGCCTGTTTGTTGTTAAACGTAACTTTTGGCACCTCAAATAATTTAATACTGTAAAAAATGCTAACCAGGGTTTCACTTGAGAACCAATTGTAACGCCGTCACTTTTGCCACTCAAAATAAATGTGAAGATTAATTAGGTGGCGCGAAATTATAACAATTACGGAAACATAATTCTACTCATTTCTCATTTGGGATATTTTTAAATCCAAGGTCAACCTCGCTGCCAGCGCACATCAGGCAATACCTGAGTAAAATAGAAGAAGTCTGAAAAAAGATTTGAAAGATTATAAAATCTCCTCCAATTCTTTCAAATGATGAATAGTAAATGTGCAATTACAATCCACTTGTTCTCCTGATCTGTTCACAAACACACAATCCATACCTGCATTTACGGCTCCTGAAATATCAGCTTCAAGACTGTCTCCGATCATTATGGAATTTTCAGGGGATCCGCCGGTTTCTTTCATGGCAAAATCGAAAATTTCTTTTTTGGGTTTCATAGAGTTGGATGTTTCAGACGTAATGATGTGTTCAAAAAAACCAGTCAGTTGGCTGGATCTTAGTTTGCCACGCTGTGTTTTTTCAAACCCATTTGTAAGCAAATTCAACTGATACCCTTTCCCCCTCAGGTACTCCAGGATTTCGAATGTATAATCAAATACTTTTTTCCGTGTCGGTAAAATTTTTAGATAATAATCGCTCATGTCCTTTGACAATCTTTCATCTGCAATTTTAAAATCGAGAAGGGTACGCCACATTCTTTTCCATTTCAGCTCTTCAGCGCTGATATATCCTTTTTCATAACGGTTCCACAGGATTGCATTGTGACCAGAATAAATGCGATAAAAATGTTCAAAAGAATCAATGGCTTTCGATTGCAGATTAAATTCGCTGTAAATCTCCTCCATTGAATCTTTGGCATTGGCCTCAAAATCCCAAAGGGTATGATCAAGGTCAAAAAATAAATGCTCATACTTCAATTCAACATCTGTTTTGTTACTTTTGAACATCATAAAAAAACGTAATAATTCTTATGAATATTGTGATTTCGGGTGCAAGCAAAGGTATCGGAAAAGCGCTTGCCATGCGTTTCGCAGCAATGAATGATAACATTTTTATATGCAGCCGTAACCAATCAGCAATAAGGCAGGCCGCATCTGAAATCAAAAACAGCAAAAAGGGAGTCAACGTTTTCTATCAGGCGGCCGATCTCAGCAAGAAAGAAGATGCCCTTTCATTTGCAGATCTCATCAACCACCATTGTGAGAATGTGGATGTGCTTATCAATAATGCAGGAACTTTTTTGCCTGGTAGTGTTTTCGATGAAGAAGAAGGTACGTTGGAATCAATGATTGAAAATAATCTCTACAGCGCTTATCGACTGACACGTGCATTGCTTCCGAAAATGATGAAACCAGGAAGGGGACATATTTTCAATATATGCAGCATTGCCTCTCTGAAAGCCTATCCGAATGGCGGATCTTATAGCATTTCAAAATTTGCATTGGCCGGGTTCAGTAAAAACCTGAGAGAAGAAATGAAACCTTACAATATCAAAGTAACTTCCGTTTATCCGGGCGCTGTTTACACAGATTCATGGAAAGGTTCGGGGTTGCCTGAAGAAAGGTTTATGAAAGCGGAGGACATAGCAGAAATTATTTATTCAGCGTCTGTGCTTTCACTACAGGCGTGTGTGGAAGATCTGGTAATTCGCCCTCAATTGGGAGATATTTAGCTAATTTTTCAGGTACAACTGCCTTTTACATTCATTAGTTAACCTTTCGTTTGCCTTACGGTTGCTACATTTGTGTTTCAACAGATGAGCGGAAGATGATTCTATTTTTACTTGCCACATTCCGGAAATCATTTTTGAGTTTTATTATCCTTCTGTCATCAGCAGGTGTTGCATTTGCGCAGGCAAAATTTTCTGCCAATGCAAATGAAAAGATAATCGGATTGAATGATTTTGTACAAATTCAGTTCAAGGTTGAAAATGCCAATTCGGTAGCCAAAATAGATCCGCCTTCATTTAAAAATTTCAAAGTTATCAGCGGCCCGAATCAGGAAAGAGGAATGACGAGTATCAACGGCAGTGTGAGCAATTATGCGGCAATTTCATTTATCTTAAAACCGGAAAAAGCGGGCACATTCACAATTCCCCCGGGATTTGCCATTGCAGATGGCAGACAAATCAAATCAAATCCTGTGACCATCCGGGTAGAAAATAAAAATAACGTTGCCGGGGCACAAACCGCCCCACCTGTTGCTCCGCCACCTCCTGCAGATCTGACCCCACACACACATCTCATAGATGACTATATTTTAAAACCCGGAGAAGATCCTGCAGAAAAAATTAAAAGAAATCTTTTTATCAGAATGGAAGCCAACAAAACCAAATGTTTCGTTGGTGAGCCAATTGTGGTGAGTTTCAAACTTTATACGCGCCTGAGATCGGAGTCCAATGTTACAGATGCACCTGCATTCAACGGATTTTCCGTCAATGACATGAATGTGGACAATAATGATGCCTCAGAAGTAAAATTGAACGGAAGAAATTTCAATTGTTATACTTTGAGGAAAGTACAACTGTATCCCTTACAGGCAGGATCTTTCACGCTATCTCCACTTCGTACAACCAATACCGTTACATTCGTAAAATATGAAAGGAATACTTATCGCGGAAATGATCTGATGATGCAAATGATGCAAAGCCTGGGAGGAGATCCATTCGGCACATCTGATGTCATTCAAAAACAAATTGATCTGTCGAGCAATACCGTTACAGTGGAAGTAAAACCTTTGCCTTCAGATAATATTCCATCGGATTTCAGAGGTGCAGTGGGAAAATTTTCCATCCAATCCAATCTCACCAAAGAAAACTTCAGTACGGACGATGCCGGAAATCTTTCCATTGTTGTATCGGGAGCGGGAAATATGAATCTCATCAATACGCCTTCCGTTAGCTGGCCTCAGAATATAGATTCCTACGATGCACGAATTAAAGATGCCATAGACAAACAACAGATTCCGTTTAGTGGCAGCAAGACTTTCAACATTCCCTTTTCTGTTTCGAAGGCAGGGAATTACAGTATCCCGCCGATTCATTTCAGTTGGTTCGATCCTATCGAGGGACAATATGAATCTGCCAAAACGGAACCTATCTATTTTCATGTATCCCAAGGAAAAGGATTTCAAAAAACCGCCAGCGAGGGCATTTCAAAGATTGCGGGGCTGATCACAGTCACCCAGGCAGAGTGGATAACAGGAACCATCCTGATTGGTGGCGTTTTAGCGCTGTTGTTTTTCTATCTCATCAAAAAAAATAAAAAAGAGGATGAATTGAAAACACAGATCCAGCTTGATGATTTGAAGAATCAGGATAAAAAAGAATTTGAAATTCCCGGAAATCCACTGGAAAGTGTTCACGACAGACTTGTTGCCGAAGATGCCGAAGGTTTTTATACGGAACTAAAAAAATCGGTTCAGGAATATCTTTCCGGAAAATTAAAGATACCAGCCTACGAACTTTCCAAAGAAAGTATTTTGCAAAAAATGGATGAATGCAATGTCAGCATAGGTACCTCCAAATTACTTGAATCTCTCATGCAGGAAATTGAAATGGGTCTTTATGCAAAACATTCACATCCGGGACAGATGAGAGAATTGTATGACAATGCATCTGAATTAGTATCATTGCTGAATAAGCAGATTTGTTGAGCGAAAGAAATGAATAACAGGGAAATATTTTTAAGAAACATAGGACAAACTTCCACCGAACCTTTGGGATTTGAAATTATTAAAGCGAAAGGAAATAAACTTTATGGACCGGGGGGAAAAGAATACATCGACCTCATAGGCGGAATCAGCGTCTGTAATGTAGGTCATGCAAATAAAACAGTTGTCAGGGCCATTAAAAAACAAGTCGACGATTATCTGCATGTCATGGTCAATGGAGAATTGGTTTTAAGCCCTCAAACCAAATATGCAAGCTTACTTACCGACCATTTACCTCCAACTTTGAATTCCATCTTCTTCACTTCTTCCGGGACGGAAGCCACAGAAGGAGCCATGAAATTAGCAAAGCGTTTTACGGGGAGAACACACATTGCTGCATTCAATAAAAGTTATCACGGCAGTACACAGGGATCCATGAGTATTCTGGGAGATGAGTATTGGAGAAATGCATTCAGGCCTTTGCTGCCGGGAATACGGCATCTCGATTTCAACTCGTTTGAATCGCTTGAAGACATTAAAGAAGACACAGCCTGCGTCATAGCCGAAACCATTCAGGCGGAAGCCGGTGTCATTGCTCCGCAAAAAGACTGGATAAAAGCATTGCGCAAAAAATGTACTGATACCGGGGCTTTGCTGGTTTTGGATGAAATCCAATGTGGATTTGGTCGCAATGGAAGTTTGTTTGCATTCGAACAGTACGATGTGATACCCGATATTTTGTTGTTGGGAAAAGCTTTGGGCGGCGGGATGCCTCTCGGAGCATTTATTGCCGACAAAAAAATCATGGATTCATTCACCTCCAATCCTGTTTTAGGGCACATGAATACCTTCGGAGGCCATCCGGTGTGCTGTGCTGCAGGAAATGCGGCTATGGAATTTTTGCTCGACAAAAAACTGATAGGAAAGGTCAACAGAAAAGAAAAAATATTTTTAAAAAATTTGAAAAATTGTCCGGGGCTAAAAGCTGTTCGCAGCAAGGGTTTGATGCTGGCGCTTGACTTTGGGACTTATGAACACAACAAAAAAGTTATTGACAAATTAATTGAATTTGGTGTTTTTACAGATTGGTTCTTGTTCGCACCTCAGTGCATGAGGCTTGTACCTCCATTGACAATTACTCCATCAGAAATTAAAACCGCATGTGAGAAAATTCAAAAGGCAGCAAAAGAAATTAAAGAGAATGAAAATCAGATTTAACAAATTTGAGCTATAAGAGAAAACTGCTTTATTTAACTTTATCAAAAACGTAATCCATTGAACGCTTACGCAACTCATCAATTTGAAGTTGAAAAAAACAGAAAAGCTTTTCTATACACTCTTGTTGTATGTGCAGCGTTTCTGTTGATTGCAGTTTTTTATACATGGAAATCAACGAGACCTCCCGTCCCGGATACCATGGATCTCATTCAGGTAAACCTCGGAAATGAAATGGAAGGACTGGGTGATATCCAACCTCTCGTACCCGGTGATCCCGCACCGGATGATCAAAGCATCTCTGCTGCTGTAAGCGGCAAAAAATTGGATGAAGTTCCATCACGTCAGATCCAGGCGGATGACAATGCTGATCCGGATGCAGCTCCGGTTGTGAAAACAGAACATCCCAGCAAAACAGCACCCGAAATAAACCGGAACAGTACCGTTAAAAGTACCAAATCTGTAAACCCGTCACCAATCGTAAATCCAAATCCTGCACCTCCACGTCCTAAAACCATTTACAAAGGTGGAGATGGAACAGGGGGCAACGGTGCAGAAACAGATAATGGTTTTCGCAACCAGGGATATAAAGGTGGAAACGGCGATATGGGAAGTCCTAACGGAAATCCTGATTCGTATGGTAACTCACAAGCAGGAAGATCAGGATTCAGTGTGGTACGCGGGTTAAGCGGTAGAAAGGCAGTTCATTTTCCGAACATGACCGACAACTTCAATGAGAATGCAAAAGTCTATGTGGACATTGTGGTAACTCCTTCCGGAAAAGTAATTAACCCTTCCATTGCAAGAGGAACTACCACAACTAATTCAAGGCTTCGCAGCATAGCCATTGAAAAAGCCGAATCATTAAAATTCAATCCTACTTCTACCGGGAATAATGAGACCGGGACGATTCTCTTCAACTTTGTCTTAAAGAATTAATCGGGACATTCATTTCCGGAAGTCCTGCTATTCTATCGGAAATTATTGTAATCTTACACGGGACAAGGGATTTAAAACTGAACATTTCCCGTTATAATTTTTTTAATCATTATTAAACCAATGAACACAAAACTCATAATGACATCGAGCGCTTTGCTTCTGGCTCTCTCCGGTCTGATACTGACTTTTGCACCGGAAAAAATCACAGCATTGCTCAGCCCTGATGCAGATCTTGCTGTCATTTTCATTTTTCAGATTCTGGGTGCACTTTACTTTTCCTTCGGAATATTAAACTGGATGGTCAGGTCAGGCCTGATCGGAGGCATTTACAACCGGCCGGTGATCCTTGCCAATCTTGCACATTTCATGATCGTGGGGCTTGGCCTCATCCGTATTATGATCAGCGGAAGTTATCTCCCGCGCTTCTTCTGGATTGTCACAATTGTTTATGTAATATTCGCCATCGTGTTTGGCCTGATGCTTTTTACAAGTCCAAGGCGGGTAAAACAACAGGAATGAACCGGAGATTTTCCATCCTAAAAGAAAATGAGAAATATGTTACAATCCGAATGAAATTCGAAATTTCATTATTCATTTTTTCCTCTTTTCAAAAGGGTTTAAATAAAACTTTATTATTATTTAATTATATAGCCACGTCTCAATATCACATATAACTATCCGGTTGATTATTGAAACAGTATTTATGTATTCCCCGGTATCCTTCACTAAAGCTATAGTTCACTTGCAAAATCCACCAAGAAATAAGGATAATTTTGCAAATGAATCAAAATATGATTCACAGTTGACCTTCATTTTGAAAAATATGTAATGCTATGCCTTTCGCCGATTTGGATAAATGGATCCATGATTATCCGTTACTTGATCCGGTAATGAAATTGAAACCGGTAACCTGGATAAATCCGTACAGAAAAAAAATGGAGGAAATCACTTCTCTTCCTGTCAACCGGCAAGACATGCAGGATGCAGAAGAATTGTGGAAACGATTTGCACCTTACCTGGCTAAGGCATTTCCCGAACTCAGAAGTACACATGGAGTTATAGAGTCTCCTTTGAAAGCAATTCCTGAATTACAAAAGTTATTAAATGCGAATACCGAAGAACCTATTGAGGGAAGCCTGTACCTGAAGTGTGACAATGAATTGCCGGTGGCTGGTTCAATCAAGGCGCGCGGTGGGATTTTTGAAGTTTTGCATTATGCCGAACAATTGGCATTGGAAAGCGGGTTGCTCAGTGAAAATGACAATTATGAAATTCTTGCCGGCGATAAATTTAAAGAATTCTTTCACCAGTATTCAATTGGAGTAGGTTCTACCGGAAACCTTGGATTAAGTATCGGAATCATCAGCGCCAAACTGGGTTTCAAGGTTTCTGTTTATATGTCGGCAGATGCCAGGCAATGGAAGAAAAACCTGTTGCGTTCGAGAGGTGCCAGGGTGCTGGAATATTCCGGAGATTTCGGCGAAGCCATCACAGAAGGAAGACAAAAAACCATTGCAGATCCCAAAGGATATTTTGTGGATGATGAAAATTCAAAATTCCTTTTTCTTGGATACAGCGTGGCTGCTATGCGATTGAAAAAGCAACTGGATGAACAAAAAGTTCTCGTTGACGACGATCATCCTTTGTTCGTTTATTCACCTTGCGGAGTCGGTGGTTCGCCAGGTGGTGTAGCGTTTGGATTGAGGCAGGTTTTTGGCGACAATGCCCATTGTTTTTTTGTAGAACCTACCCACTCTCCCTGTGTTTTGATTGGATTGGTAACCGGCAAAATGGAGAAAGTGAGCGTCCACGATTTTGGAATTGACAACCGGACTGAGGCCGACGGCCTTGCAGTAGGGCGCCCATCAGCTTTTGCCACTGCCATCAGTAAATTGTTGATAAGTGGAATTTATACCATCGAAGACAATGAATTATTCCGCCTTCTTTATATGCTCGGAAAAACCGAACACATTTTTATTGAGCCGTCGGCAACGGCCGGATTGGCTGGGCCGCAAAGAATAGCCAGCACTGATTATATTCAAAATAATGATATCGATCCTTCACATATCACCCACATTGCATGGGCTACCGGCGGCGTATTTGTTCCGAAGGAAGAAATGAATTCTTTTTATCAAAAAGGAAAATTCCTTTATCAGAAAGGGGTAAGCATGGTGGGATAATAATTTACAGGTTTAACAAAGAAAAAATTTCAGGCAATTACGCCTGATCCAATTAATTCGTCTCCTTTGTACCATGCGGCAAATTGGCCGGGTGTAATTCCTCTCTGCAGTTTTTCGAATAAAATATAAAGTGCGTCTTCTTTCCTGAACAATGTGGCTTTCTGTAAAGGTTGCCTGTACCGGATTCTCACTTCCATCTTTTGAGAATCCCCCACTCTCATTTCGTAATCCGGATTCACATAATGAATTTCATCTGCATTAATTTTTAATGCAGTTCTGTTCAAGCCCGGATGGTCTTCCAATTGGCCAGAAAAAACAATATTATTTTTTGTATCAATTTGCAATACAAAAGATGGGTGTGGCCTGCCTCCGATGTGCAATCCCTTTCGCTGGCCCACCGTATAAAAATGTGCACCTCTGTGTTCACCGACTTTTGTTCCTTCTTCTCTTTGAAAAATAAAAGGCGCTGAAAGTTGTTCAACGTTTTCTTCCAGAGCGGGAATCTGATGGTATTGCTGTAACTTTTCCAGCGCAGGATTTATCTCAATGATATCTCCCGGCACTGGTTCCAATTGTTGCTGAAGAAAGGTGGGCAAATCAACTTTGCCGATAAAACACAATCCCTGAGAATCTTTTTTATCGGCAACCGGCAAACCGGCTTTGTGTGCCAAAGAACGAACTTCAGATTTCAACATATCGCCAATAGGGAAAAGAGTTCTGGCCAATTGGTTTTGATTCAACTGACACAAAAAATAAGACTGATCTTTATTAGGATCCCGCCCTTTTAATAAATGTTGACGCCCGTTTTGATCGACTTCCTTCCGGCAATAATGCCCGGTAGCAACAAAGTCTGCATCTAACTTAATTGCTTCTCTGAGAAATACATCAAATTTGATTTCGCGATTGCATAAAACATCCGGATTGGGAGTCCTTCCTTTTTTATATTCTGCAAACATGTAATCGACGATTCTTTCTTTGTATTCCTTGCTCAAGTCAATTACATAGTAAGGAATATCCAGTTTTTCTGCTACTGCCAGTGCATCATTGGAATCATCAATCCACGGACATTCATGAGATAAGGTTACATCATTATTATGCCAGTTACGCATAAACATACCAATCACTTCATACCCCTGTTCTTTGAGTAAATAAGCAGCAACACCCGAATCGACACCTCCGGATAAACCCACCACAACACGTCTTTTCATACTGCAAAGTTACAACCAGGCAGGCATTGCAATGAAAAGCAAATCTTAATTCCAATGATTAATTACAAAAAAAACCGGGCTTCGTTAACAGGTTTTTTTCAGGTTTCGGAGAATCAAATCAATCGAATATTTCACTCAGCTTATTATTCAATTCTTCGCCTCTTACATTTTTTGCAATAATTTTCCCGTCGGGATCAATAAGGAAATTCTGAGGAATTGCACGGATGCCATATTGTTTCGCCACAGCATTATCCCAGAAATTCAGATCGCTGACATGTGTCCAGGTCAGGCCGTCTTTGTGAATAGCGTCCATCCATTTTTGTTTTGCTCCCGGCTGATCCAACGACACTCCAAGAACAGTAAAGTTCCTGCTCTTGTATTTATTAAATGCCTTTACCACATTTGGATTTTCCGCCCTGCACGGACCACACCAGCTTGCCCAAAAATCTACCAACACATATTTTCCTCTGAAATCAGCCAATGAAACCGGTTTATCCAGTGTATCATTCTGGGTAAAATTCATCGCCTGAACACCTACTGCCGTTTTTCTTGCGATCTCAATCCTTTCATGAAGTGATTTACCCGCTTTACTTTGTTTAACTGCAGGTGCAAGTTTTGCATAGAGAGGAGATACTTTGGCCACATCAATATCATATCCGGCATATTGTTCCAATGCATACAACGCAACCGGTGACTTTGGCCTTTCATTCAAAAATTTGAGATATACATTTTCTTTGGATTCACTATCAAGAGCATCCAACTTATTTTCAATATTTGACATAGAGGCAGTGTCTTTTACCTTACGGAACTCCATATACTGTTTCACATAATCCTTGTATTTATCATCGTAAGGTTTTTTAAGTTTTGTCAGTGTTTCAAAATCCGTCTGAGCCCTGCCACCCACAATTTTAGCATCTTTCAAAGAATCGGTCAATTCAATTTTCATCACTCCGGATTCTGCAAATAGTTGCCTCGCTTCATAGGTGGGGCGGGTTTCACCTTCTTTGACAGGATATTTAATCCGCAACATTACCATAGAAGGTTCATTGATCTGAGGCCTGAAAATAAAAACACCATTTTTGACGGAAGCGCTGTCTGTGGCAGATTCGCCATCCTTAATATAGTATAGATAAATTTTTTCAATCTGATTTTTTGCGGTAACGGTGCCTCTGATAACTGTTCCTTTTATCACGGGTCTTCTTTGTGCATACACACCGGAAAAAGTGAGAGACAAAATCAGCGCTAACAAATAAAATTTTTTCATAATCATAAGTTGAACCGGCAATATATCTTAATTATGTTTTTAAAATAGAAAAAATATTTATGAACGGTTAATAATATTTTCAAACTCAAAAACTCATCCCGGGTTGATTATCCCTCGAATTGATGAGAGCCACACCAACCAACTGATCAGCCCTTGCACCAAAGGGCCTGTAATAAACCAGGATCATATAAGTATTTTCGGTTTCGAAATAATTACCCTCGGTAACATTGGTAGAACCTGTGGGATGCTCTGCATCCTTCACCAGATAAGTATAATCATAATACCCCTGCTTCAGAAGGAGATGTGTTTCATACAATCCATTTTCCTCGTTGTACTTCATTTTTAAACTGTCAACCAATGAATAATTTGTCAGTTCACCAAAAAGATAAATATCCTTTCCGGTATAAACATCTTTATCTGGTAGTGAAAGAGAAAAATAAACTGTGGCATAATCTCCTTCGAAATCAGGGTTGATACCTCTGACCGCTTCAATCAGGCTCAGGCCATCGATATCCTTGTAATAGATATAAGGTTTGCCGGCCCAGGATGCATCGGGAAAAAGATAAATAGAAGTAGATCTCTTGTTGTAATCTGCCGAACGTACCCGGTCACTCTGCAGATGAAAATCACGCAAATCAAGCCAGCGCCATTCCTTACCTCCCGGAAATATGGCAGAATTTTCACTGTTAAATTCCAGGTTGTTTCCTCTGATAAATGTGGGTTGCATATCCATAAGCGCCTTCTGCCAAACATAATTTTGAAGTACGACCACGTGGGTTTGCCTGACGGCATTATAATCATTGATCCCCTTGAGGTCAACATTAAAAATTACTTTTTGGTGGGTGTTAAAATATTTTGGAGTGAAAGGCTGTGTCACCGCTCCCTTAATTGAAACTCTGGGATCGAGGACAAGCAATCGCTTTGTAAAGGCAACTTTGGAAGTATCTCCATCGAGATAGACACGGAGGATATAATTTCCACCACGTGTCAACATGCTGTTGCTCTGTGGTAAATAAACATTGTAATGGGTATATCTGGTGAGAGCCACAGATGAAAATCTGTAATCTGTAATTCTGTTTTGGGTAAAACCTTTGATGTAATCCAATTGCATTGCGCCGGAAGGGGTCCAGTCAAAATTGCACAACTCGTATGTATAGTAATAATTTTTTACATCACCGTCCAGGTCATCAAAAAAAAGTTGAAGCCTGTCATTTCCGTTGAGAGTAATAACAGGAAATGAAAGCTGATTTCCCTGGACAAACAGCCTTACCGTTTTGATATTCGGCATAAAAATACTGTCGGGAGCAATGGCTACAGAAGTGTTCAGATAAAAAGAAAAAGCGAAGATTAAGCAAA
Source organism: Chitinophagaceae bacterium (assembly GCA_017307735.1). GTDB lineage: Bacteria > Bacteroidota > Bacteroidia > Chitinophagales > Chitinophagaceae > Ginsengibacter. The sequence goes on along the minus strand of JAFKGR010000007.1, from coordinate 191,315 downwards.
GCCTGAATCTTTTCATAAGGTTGTTTTAAAAAAAATTAGTTTTACAGCCTATCAAAGATAATCGGTTTGAATCTATCTTATTTTATTGCAAAGCGAATAGCGTTCAACCGTCAGAAGACCTTTTCAAAATTTATCATTGGCCTCGCGGTATCAGCTACAGCACTGAGTGTGGCTGTCATGATTGTGGCATTGAGTTTTGTCAATGGATTTCAAAATGTAATCAGCAACAAAATATTCAGTTTCTGGGGGCACATCCGGGTTCAGCAAAATGTGATGAGCAGCGCCAATCTTACAGAAGAAACGCCAATCACCAAAAACGATACACTGGTAAACCTGATCCGCCACATCAATGGGGTTCAATCTGTGGAATCGTATGCTACAAAATCAGCCATCATCCGCTACAAGGATAATATTGAGAGTGTACTGATGAAAGGAGTCGACAAAGATTTTGATTTCGGCAGAATTCAAAGCTTCCTAACACAGGGAAAATGGATTTCATTTCAAGACAGTTCTTACAGCAAGGATATTAACATCAGTGAATATACGGCAAATCAACTGGCTGCAAAAACCGGCGATAGTGTTATCGTTCTCTTCATTCAGCCTGACGGTTCGCAGCGTGCAAGGAAACTAAGGATAGCCGGCCTTTTCAGAACCGGCATCGATCAATACGATCACAACTTCTGCATTGGTGACCTGAATCTAATCAGGCGCCTCAATGACTGGCAACCCAATCAGATTGGAGGATATGAAATCTTTCTGAATGATTATCATCAAATGGATGCCATCAACAATGAACTATTCAACAACAATATCCTCTCCGGCAGATGGTACAGCCGTACCATCAAAGAAATATATCCTGATATTTTTGATTGGCTGGCGTTACAGGGAAGGATTAAAAATATTTTACTCGTGATTATGACCGTCGTGGCAGTGGTAAACCTGATTACCTGTTTGATCATTCTGGTTTTGGAAAGAACAAAAATGGTGGGGGTATTGAAAGCACTGGGAAGCAAAAACTGGGAGATCCAAAAAATATTTATTTTCAACACAACCTTCATCGGGCTTGCAGGAATCATTGCAGGAACGATATTCGGGCTCGCGATCTGCTGGCTGCAACAAACCACAGGCTTTATAAAATTGGATGAAGAAGCCTATTTCATGCGCGAAGCACATGCCGATATAGTATGGTGGCAAATTGTGGCGGTCGATCTTGTTACTCTGGCGGTATGCTTTGCTACATTGATGATCCCATCGTTACTGATCCGGAAAATCAGGCCCGTAAAAGCAATTGAATTCGAATAGAAAAAGAACAAAGATTCAAAACACAATCCTAAAAATTCAAATTGCAAATACTTCATTCCTGCGATTTACTAACTTCGGTTAAAGGGAGTTTGAGATGTCATTTTTTTTGAAGAACATTTTTTTCATAGTACTTACAATCCTATGTTTTCCGGTAGTTGCCCAATACAATGCAAACTTCTATATGAAAGCCACCGAACAGGCGGAACGGGCAAAAACACATGGGCGGATTATCCAAAATATTATCAACAAAAATCTGAATACACCTCTTTCGGATGAGACCGAAGATAGCTGGGAAGCTGCATTTGACGGAATGGAGGTCATGGAATACCACAATGCATTTACCTGGCAAAAAATGCAGGAAGCAATGGCTGATCTCCCTTTCAGAAGTGTCGACTTTCAACGCCGCACCCTGGAAACAGCCTACATGCTTTATGCGGGGAACTTTGTTCATGAAGCGAATTCATTAATGCACATTACAACCACTCCTAAAATATTTGCAATGTGCGCCGTTTATTTGTTGAAATCGGATAGCAATCATTTGCCGGATATCCTATCAACCCTTCATCAAAACTTTGGCGATTCGGCACTTACAGATCCGATTTTGAACCGGTTGACCTATGAACTTAGTGAAGGAATGTATTGGCAATCGATCCCTTCTGAAATTTTAAAAGAAATATTGGGCAGGAATTTTTTGGCCGGGAATACGCTTCTGATCAGCTTTCAGCGCAGAAACCGTGATTATCCGGGTATGGTCATGGTTAGAAAAAAAGATGGAAACTTTGTCAAAATAAATGGTGATTATTTTCACATTCCACAACTGGCGAGGGGAATCGCAAGCCTGCCCTATTATTTAACGAAAGGAAATACACCTCAGGGTATTTACAGGATGTTTGGGTTCGGGGTTTCCATGAGTCAATTTATCGGACCCACTGCGAATGTGCAGATGGGTATGCCCAATGAAATTTCAAAGTCAAAGTTTTTTGATAAGACCCTCTCTGATGATAAATGGACATTCAAAGATTATGCAGATTTTCTTCCCGAAAAAGTAAGAGAATACCAACCACTTTACGAATCTTATTTTGCAGGGCTATCCGGGAGAAATGAAATTATTGCACACGGCACTACCATAGATCCTGAACTCTATGCCGGCAAACCTTATTATCCCATGACTCCCTCGGAAGGGTGTTTGTCAACCAAAGAATTCTGGGATGGAAAATTAATTTACAGCGACCAGCAAAAGCTGGTAAATGCATTGCTCGAAGCCGGAGGGGCCAAAGGATATGTAGTGGTTATTGATATCGACAACAAAAATGAACCGGTGACCATGAATGATGTGAAAATGTATCTGCCTTAAGAATTTCGTTTATGACAATTGAAGACGGCTTCAATTCCAAAATAATTCAACACTCATCAATTAGCAACGTTTTAAAATAATCTTTTTCACGTAAAATAATTCTCTCCTATATTTGCACCTCAATGAAAGAATCACCACGATATTTATTCATGTCTTGTTGTTGGTGTATGCCGAAAGGCATTCAATAATTCTCCTATACGAGACAGAAACTGCAGGCAGTTTCGTTTCGCCTTCTCAAATAAATTCTTTCTTTTCATAAAAAATTTAATTTTCAATGAGCCAAAAACATTTTGAAACCCTGCAACAGCATGCAGGACAAAAGCCAGACCCTACCACCGGCGCAAGAGCCGTTCCCATTTATCAAACCACTTCATTTGCTTTTAAAAGTTCAGAATACGGAGCCAATTTGTTTGCACTTAAGGAGGCGGGAAATCTTTATACACGGATTGACAATCCTACTACCGGAGTATTTGAAGCCAGGGCGGCTGCGCTTGAAGGCGGTGTGGGTGGACTGGCCACTTCATCAGGAATGTCGGCACAGTTCATTACACTCTTTACTATTTTAAATTCGGGAGATAATTTCGTAACAAGCCCATTTCTGTATGGCGGAAGCCATAACCAGTTTAAAGTTTCTTTCAAAAGGTTGGGAATCGAAGGGCGCTTTGCAAAAAACAACAGCGCCGAGGAAATGGAAAAACTGATCGATAAAAACACGAAAGCGCTTTACACTGAAACATTGGGCAATCCCGATTTTACGGTACCGGATTTTGAAAAAATCGTAGCCGTTGCAAAAAAATATGATATTCCTTTGATAGTAGATAACACTTTTGCAGGTTGCGGTTATTTGTGCAGGCCCATTGAATATGGAGCAAATATTACAGTTCAGGCAGCTACAAAATGGATTGGGGGACATGGAAACAGCATCGGCGGAATCATTGTAGATGGCGGCAACTACAATTGGGGAAATGGAAAGTTTCCTCAATTTTCAGAACCTTCCGAAGGATATCATGGTTTGGTATTCAATGATGTCTGGGGACCAAAAAGTCAATTTGGGAACATCCAGTTCATCATTCGTGCGCGTGTGGAAATGCTTCGCGATTATGGCGCCTGCATTTCACCATTCAATTCATTCCTACTGATCCAGGGATTGGAAACGCTTTCGCTGAGGATGCAAAGACATTGCGAAAATACATTGGCCCTTGCAGAGTGGCTGGAATCCAATCCGAATGTACAAAGTGTAAATTATCCCGGATTGAAGAGCAGCCCGGGTTATGAAGTTGCAAAGAAATATTTGAAACACGGCTTCGGTTCAGTGCTGACTTTCGAAATCAGGGGAGGAAAGGAAAATGCAATGAAATTTGTGGACAACCTTGAAATGACTACAAATCTTGCAAATGTAGGAGACACTAAAACTCTGATTATTCAACCTTCTATTACCACTCATCAGCAACTGACTGATGAAGAACAGCTCGCAGCAGGTGTAACGCCTTCACAGTTAAGAGTTGCTGTTGGAATAGAACATATCGATGACATCAAAGATGATTTCCAGCAGGCTTTTGATGCTGTATTTTCTAAAAAATCCGCTCATCAACCCGCTTAGTAATCTCAAAAAATTAAAATGCAACGTCAGAAACTGATGTTGCATTTTTTCTAAAATCAAAATTCACCAGGTGAGTTTGTACACATTTAAAAACGACCATGAGTTTCTTCTCGAATCAGGAGTATTATTACCCAAATATCATTTGGCATATAACACGTTTGGTAAACTAAATTCTTCGGGAGACAATGTGGTTTGGATTTTTCATGCCTTAACGGCAAACAGCGATCCATCGGAATGGTGGCCGATGATAATCGGAAAGAATAAACTCTTTGATCCGGAAAACGAATTCATCATTTGTGTAAACATGCCCGGCAGTTGCTACGGAAGCCTGGGGCCTCTGAGCATTAATCCTGAAACGGGTAAACCTTATTATCACGATTTCCCTTTCTTTACTACAAGGGATATGATTCGCAGTTATAAAGCATTGAGGGAACATCTCGGAATCCGAAAAATCAAAGTGGGAATCGGTGGTTCTATGGGTGGGCAACAACTTCTTGAATGGGCAATCGAAGAACCTGACCTTTTTGAATACATTTTTCCAATAGCCACCAATGCGGTTCACAGCCCATGGGGAATCGCATTTAATGAATCGCAACGGTTATGTATCGAAACAGATTCTACATGGAACCAGGAAGATCCTTCTGCAGGAATGGAAGGAATGAAAACTGCACGCGGCGTCGCACTTCTTTCATACCGGCATTATGAAACCTATGAGGATACCCAAAAAGAAGAATTTCTGGATAAACTTTCGGGCTACAAAGCACAGTCCTATCAAAAATATCAGGGAGAAAAACTTGCAAAGCGATTTAATGCATTCAGCTATTATGTATTAAGCAAGAGCATGGATTCGCATAATGTGGGACGGGGACGCGGAAGTGTTGAAAATGCTTTGCAAACCATTACTGCCCACACCACAGTAATTGCTATCGAGACGGATATACTATTTCCTCCACAGGAACAAAAATTCATTGCAGAGCATATTCCTTCAGCGCATCTCCATAAAGTTCATTCCCATTATGGCCACGACGGGTTTCTGCTTGAATATAATCAGATAACCCAAATCGTCACAGAAGCAATGGGGGAAGCCGGATGATCAAATTCTGAAATACAAAAAAGGTTTATTGAGAACAACCTGCAAATGATTGATTAATTTTATTGCTTGTGAATTGAAACATCACAGGTATGAAGGACGAAATAATTATCGGGACTGATATCGGGACAGGGAGTTGCAAAGCAGTAGCAGTAACAGTTTCAGGAAAAGTATTAAACGAAACACAGGAATTCTATAATACAATCCATCCAAAAGAAGGTTATTCGGAACTCGATCCGGAAATAATTCTGCATGGATATATCCGATGCATCAAAAAATTAACCCTACAATTAACTCAGCCGGTTATAGCATTAAGCATCAGTAGTGCAATGCATAGCCTGATGTTGATGGATGAGAACAATCAACCATTGACGGGGCTTATAACATGGGAGGATACACGAAGTTATCCGATTGCAAGCCAACTGAGGGGTTCATCATTGGGAAAGAAAATTTATAAGACAACAGGGACACCCTTACACAGCATGTCTCCGCTGTGCAAAATTTCATGGTTCAATAGAAATAAAAAGAACTTATTTCGAAGAGCGGCGAAATTTATTGGTATCAAAGAATTTTTATGGTATCAGCTTTTTGGAGTTTATGAAGTAGATTATTCGATTGCATCTGCAACCGGGCTTTTTGACATCCTCAATTTAAAATGGTTCCCGCCCGCATTAAAATTTTGTGGGATAGCCGAATCACAATTATCCAGGCCGGTAAATACAACATCGATCAGAACAAACCCATCCGCAGATTTCCTGCAAAAGACCCGCCTTCCTGAATCCATCAGCGTTTGCATCGGTGCAAGCGATGGCTGCCTGGCAAATCTGGGTAGCCAAATTTCAGGTAAGCAAAAGGCATCTCTTACCATAGGTACAAGTGGCGCCATCAGGGTTACAACTAAAAAACCCATTGTTAATTCAGAAACGATGATTTTTAATTACCTGCTCGATGCGAAAACATTCATCAGTGGCGGTGCAATTAACAATGGCGGAAATGTAATGAAGTGGCTGATCAAAGAATTTATGAATAAAAACAAACCCGGAACACAAGATTTCATTTCTGTTTCAAAACATGTTTCGCAAGTACCAGTTGGCAGTGAAGGAATTCTCTGCGTGCCTTATCTCCACGGCGAACGCGCACCGGTATGGGATGAAAGGGCGGCTGCCACCTGGATTGGAGTGAGGGGGTACCACACCAAATATCATCTGATACGCGCCTTCCAGGAAGGAATTGCATTTAGCCTGAAAATTATCCTCGAAAACATTGAAAAACAAAACGGGAAAATCAGCACCATATATGCAAGCGGGGGATTCACGAATTCGCCGGAATGGCTTCATTTGATGGCAGATATTACGGAAAAGAAAATCATCGTCATCGAAAAAGAAGATGCCAGTTCGGTGGGCGCTGCATTCCTTGCAATGAGCGCATTGAAGATTAAACCAGAGAAAAAAAATGAAAAAGAGGAATTTATAATTTTACCGGATACAAAGGCAGCTTATTCTTATCAGAAACTATTTCCCATCTTTAAAAAAATGTATCCACTTACCAACAAATACATTCACCAGCTACAATCTCTGTCTATTCAATCAAATAAACTCCGGATTTCAAATGCATAACCCATTAAAAAAGATTCTCTTCCTGTTTATCCTTCTTCATGTATGCGATACTGTTATGTCTCAGCAATGGATTCGTATCAATCAATTGGGATATACCCCCAAATCAGTTAAAGTGGCGGTGTTCTGTACGAAAGGAAATGAAATGATCAGTTCATTTCAATTGATAGATTCCGCTTCAGGCAAAGTAGTCTTTAAATCAAAAAGCGGGAAATCATTCGGCGCTTACGGTCCCTTTCAAAATACATACCGGCTGAATTTTTCGAAATTTATCAAATCGGGAACCTACTATTTAGTGGCAGGAAATGCAAAATCACCTGTCTTTCGAATTGCCCCTGATGTGTATAAAGGGACAGCCGATTTCTGTCTTTTTTATCTTCGACAGCAACAATGCGGATTCAATCCCTTCTTGAACGACAGTTGTCACACACGCGATGGATATACCTTATACGGCCCCATGCAAGACAGCACTTTCATAAATGCTGTTGGGGGTTGGCACGATGCTTCTGATTATTTGAAATATGCCACAACAACCGCAAATGCAACCTGGCACCTGCTTGCAGCTTACAGAGATTTCCCTTCTGCTTTCACAGATGAAAAACAATGGAATGGATTGGATGGAAGAAATGGAATTCCGGATGTCCTGGACGAAGCCAAATGGGGTTTGGATTTTCTGTTAAAACTTCATCCGCGAAGAGACCTGATGTTTAATCAGGTAGCAGACGACAGGGATCACAAAGGATTCAGAATCCCCGGAGAAGATTCATTTTATGGAAGAGGTTTTGAGCGTCCCGTTTATTTCATCAATGGAGAACCTCAGCAGCGAGGAAAATTTATGAACCACACAACCGGAACCAGCTCGACAGCAGCCAAATTTGCTTCTGCATTTGCTTTGGGAAGTTATTTGTTTAAAAATAATCCTGATTTTTCCCAACTGCTGAAAACAAAATCCTTGTCGGCCCTCGCCTACTCTCAGATAAAACATGGCGTTACACAAACCGTTTCTGTTGTATCGCCATATATCTATGCCGAAGATAATTGGACAGATGATGAAGAACTTGCATTTGCCAGCATGAAAAAATATATCGTTCCAAATCAATCTTATATCGACTCAGCGCTTTTTTATTCAACGCAGGAAAAAGTAACTCCCTGGATGTACAGAGATACCGCCAACCATTATCAATATTATCCATTTATCAACCTTGGTCATTTTGAACTGGCAAAAGAAGTGAATAAAAAAGACAAGGATAAGCTCATGAAATATTACCGTGATGGAATAGAAGACGTGTACAGGAGGGCAAAAGAAAATGCGTTTCTGAGAGGAGTTCCGTTTATCTGGTGCAGCAACAACCTGACAACAGAATTTGCCATCCAGTGTTTGTGGTATGCAAAGGAAACAGGCCGGAAAGATTTTGATGAACTGATGCAGGCCAATGTGGATTGGTTGTTTGGATGTAATCCATGGGGTACAAGTATGGTGTACGGATTACCGGCAAATGGTGATACACCGACGGATCCTCATTCGGCATTTACACATTTGAAAAATTATCCAATCTACGGCGGGCTTGTGGACGGCCCGGTTTACACTACTATTTTTAAAAATCTGATTGGCATTCAGTTGGGGCATGCAGATGCCTATGCTGAATTCCAAAGCGACCTCGCTGTATATCACGATGATTTCGGAGATTATAGTACAAACGAACCCACCATGGATGGAACTGCTTCATTAATTTATTTGCTCGCCGCAATGAGTGCTCAGAAGTGAGGAGAAATAAAAAAACCGGCAGGGGAGCCGGTAGGTTTTTCAAATAAGCGGAAATAAGCTAATGACTTTCAGGGTAATGATAAACTTGTTTTAATAAGCATTTTTATCTCCCTTAAAAACTTTATAAACTGTAAGAAATATAATCTGAATATCCAGCCACAGTGTCCAGTTTTCAATGTACCACAAATCCTTCTCAACTCTTTTTCTGATATCTTCCGGACCTTTTATTTCACCCCGGAATCCATTTATTTGTGCCCATCCGGTGATGCCGGGTTTTACAAACTGCCTGACAGAAAATTCCTCGACAACTTTTGAATAATCAGAAGTATGTTTCAACATGTGCGGGCGCGGCCCGACTAAGCTTATATCTCCCATGAATACATTAATAAATTGAGGGAATTCATCGAGGCTGGTTTTGCGAAGAAACTTTCCCACCCTGGTTATCCTCGCATCATTCGGTGTAGCCTGTTGTTTATCACAATCCTTGTTTACTTTCATGCTCCGGAATTTAAGGCACCAAAAGCGTTTGTCGGTCATACCCGTTCTTAATTGTCTGAAAAATACCGGAAACCCCGATTCAACCGCAATCATTATTCCTATTAATGGAATCATCCAGGAAAGAAGAAATATAATTACCAGCGAGCTCACAACAAGATCAAGCACCCGTTTCTTGATAATATTTCCCATATCATCCAGCGCCGAGTTTCGGCGAGACAATACAGGAATACTTCCATAAAATTCGATATGCGAATCGTACGCAAAAAACGAATTCAGATCCGGAACCACTTTGAATTTTATAAATTGTTTTTCTGCCTGGTTCATCATTTCATAAAGGTCACGATCCTGTTCCGGCATTATGGTAGAATATATTTCATGCACCTGCATTTTTTTTGCTACTTCCAGTGTCGATGAAATATCACAGAGAATGGGATAATTCGTCAGTTCATGAATATTTTCCTCATTCTCAGAAAATCCTACGAGTTGAATGTTTTGTTCTTCTGACTCAAGGTAATCGGCAAGTTTTGCAGCAGTATTGTTATATCCGAGTATCAGCACCCTTTTGGTCAGAGCTTCGCTATTCCTGAAATATCCTATGAAACCAAGATAGATAAATCTTATTAAAGCCAGTGCCAGTGCGAAAGAAGATGTGGAGTAAAAAATGAACCACCTCGAGACAATCAATTCGCGGGAGAAAAACAGAAAGGCCAGTAACAGCATCAAATAAAGCAGGAATACTCGTGCTGTTCGTTTAATAAATGTTGTAAAATATACAATGGCTTTCCGGTTATACAATGCGAGTATAAAGGTTACCAAAATCCAAAGGATATTTGTAATTAAAAAATACCGATTGTAAGCACGGATATATTCATGAGTAAAATCCTGCCCAAATACCGGTTGCAAAATAAAATTTGACAGATTCAATACCAATAAATCCAACAGGATTAAAGTACCCTTAAGATATCGTTCGAATTGTTGATTCAAAATATTCCGTCAGATAAAATTTTTAAGAAATAACTTTTTACAATTCAGGATTAGCCATTCGTATTCTAAACTGAACTTAACTTCCATATCGGTCAACCATCCTTAATTCTGGTAAGCCATTGCTATAACGGTATTGATCCCAAAGAATGATTATCGCCTGTTTGGCTACTTCCTCTGGAGATTTATTTGCGTTTAAAATGAAGAAATTCGGATACTGCTCTGATAGCTTTTTCAATTCCTCATTTTGACGGGTTATTTCATCGGTTGTAAGTTCTTTTTTTCTTAAATGTATGACCTCCGGATTGGCTATTAAAGCAAATGTAATATCAGGTTTGGGGGTTATCCTTAACATCAATTTTCGTATCCAGTCCGGGCTTTTTATTCTTGAACGTATGGGGTCCACAAGAAAATCATAGGCATATCTGTCAAAAATTACAAAATGGTTATGCCGTGCACTTTTCCACTTAATGCCAGGTACCAAAAAGGCATAATCAATCCAATAATAACAAAGCCTGAGAAAAGAACTCATTTTATTCGCCGGTTTCAATGCATGAGGTTTTGCAATATCGATCTCCTCAACCTTTATTCCTACTTTCTTTACGATGCGGCTCAAATCGGGTAAAAAGGATGGCTTAAAATGATATTTCCGAATTCTTCCCTGGGAAATAAAAATAGAATTAATGCCAATCAAAAGCTCATTAATAAAGGTTGTCTTGCCCGATCCATCCGGGCCCAAAACAGCTATTAACTTTGATTTTTTTGAAGTGCTGTTGAAAACGGAAAACATAGTTTTGGTAAATTTCAATAAACAAATCATCGAATGCCCGGTTTTGATGCAGAGTTGCATTAAAATACGGAGCAGCTGCAAGAATAAAAAAAGTGTCCATCAACGATAAAAATGCCTTTCCGGAGATAGTTGTAAAAAGAAACATATTGAAAGGAAGGAATCCCTTTACTGGATAAACTATTTCATTGAAAGGATTATGGTGCGCGTCTCTTTCCGGTCTTCCAAAAAAAATGGCACTAACCTTTTGGTTAGCTGTTGTCCTTTCCCATCTTTGATTACTGGATGGTATAATTCATTAAGCAAATTGAAATTGAAGTTGAAAAGTGATCCTTAAGAAAACATTACCCACCTTTTCGATAAAATCAATCTGAATTTTAAAATCAGATTATCTCAATTTCAAAATTTTCTTACTTCCCAGTATTTGCCCGTCCTGAGATTGTACGACAATCAGATAAAAGCCCTTGATAAATTGCCTTAAATCAAGGCTTTCCCGGTAAACCTTTTCTTCGCTGGCATCAAAACTCTGCCTGCTAAGAACCCGCCCATTCATATCAACTATGGATATAGTTATTTTTTTTGCAGAAGGCGAACCTATTAATTCCAGCGTAGCCTGATTAGGTGTTGGGTTTGGATAAACCCAGATATCTGTATTATTGGTACCCAATCTTGGAACATTTACCGTTAGAAACATGGTGTCTTTTCCTGTGGCTCCTTCATTATCAGTAACGGTCAATTCAAACTGGTAATTCCCACCCTGAAGATTTTCAACATAAGTCTGGGCACTATCGGAAGTGATGATCGTTGCTTCCGCGGGACCGCTTATCTGATTCCATTCGTAACTGACTATGCCCCCATCCGAATCGACTCCACTACCTGTCAACTTCGCTTTATCATCAGGAAGTGTAATCGAAATATTTCCTCCGGCATTGGCAATAGGATGCTTATTACCTGCGGTCACAATTATATCTACTGTCGCGCTGGAAGTTGACCCTGAATTATCGGTTGCGCTTAATTGAAAAGTGTATGTGCCGGAAGTTAAGGAAGTAACAAGAGTAGTCAGACTATCTGGATCCATGATCTGATAGTTTGAGGGTCCTGATATTTTTGTCCAGTTCAGGGTTACAATCTTTCCGTCTTCATCAGTTGCGGTTCCTGATAATGTTACGTAATTAACCGGAAGTTTAATGGTTTGATCCTGACCAGCGCTAACGATAGGTACTTTGTTAGCAGCGGCTGCATTGACAGTTACTTTAACTGTGTCTAATCCTATTGCTCCGCCGTCATCAGTCACTTGCAATTGGAAATAGTATGCTCCCTGTACCAAATTAGAAACACTTGTCACAGGTGATCCCGCATTAGTGATAGTAAAACCTGACGGGCCGGATATCTTTGTCCACTTGTATGAAACTATTTTTCCATCCTGGTCGCTGCCGCTGCCTGTTAATGTAACGGTATTCGTCGGAAGTGTAATCGTTTGATCGGGGCCTGCATTGGCTACCGGTGGAATATTCAGTGCTGCATTGACAGTTACTTTCATGGTGTCTAATCCTATTGCTCCGCTGTCATCGGTAACCTGAAGTTGAAATTGATAAATTCCCTGTACCAAATTAGAAACACTTGTCACAGGTGAACTCGCATTGGTAATAGTAAAACCTGACGGGCCGGATATTTTCGTCCATTTATACGAAACTATTTTCCCGTCCTGGTCACTGCCGCTGCCTGTGAGCGTAAAGGTATTCGTCGGAAGTGTAATCGTTTGATCGGGGCCTGCATTGGCTACCGGTGGAATATTCAGTGCTGCATTGACAGTTACTTTCATGGTGTCTAATCCTATTGCTCCGCTGTCATCGGTAACTTGAAGTTGTATCTGATAAACACCTTGCGTTAATCCTGAAACACTTGTTACTGGTGATCCCGCATTGGTGATAGTAAAACCTGTCGGGCCGGAAATCTTCGTCCATTTATATGAAACTATTTTCCCATCCTGGTCACTGCCGCTGCCTGTGAGCGTAACGGTATTCGTCGGAAGTGTAATCGTTTGATCGGGGCCTGCATTGGCTACCGGTGCAATATTCAGTGCTGCATTGACAGTTACTTTTACAGTGTCTAATCCTACCGCTCCGCTATCATCGGTAACCTGAAGTTGTATCTGGTAAACACCTTGCATTAGGCCTGAAACACTTGTCACAGGTGAACTCGCATTGGTAATAGTAAAACCTGACGGGCCGGATATTTTCGTCCATTTATACGAAACTATTTTCCCATCCTGGTCGCTGCCGCTGCCTGTGAGCGTAACTGTATTCGTAGGAAGTGTAATAGTTTGATCTGGGCCTGCATTGGCTACCGGTGCGATATTCAATGCCGCATTGACAGTTACTTTTACAGTGTCTAATCCTACCGCTCCGCTATCATCAGTAACCTGAAGTTGTATCTGGTAAATACCTTGCATTAGGCCTGAAACACTTGTCACGGGTGATCCCGCATTGGTGATAGTAAAACCTGTCGGACCGAAAATCTTCGTCCATTTATATGAAACTATTTTCCCATCCTGGTCACTGCCGCTGCCTGTGAGCGTAACGGTATTCGTCGGAAGGGTAATCGTTTGATCAATGCCTGCATCAGCAACGGGTGCAATATTCAATGCTGCATTGACAGTTACTTTTACAGTGTCTAATCCTGTTGCTCCGCTATCATCGGTCACCTTGAATTGAAAAAAATAAACACCCTGTACCAATCCTGTTACTTTTGTTGCAGCAGAATCAGGAGTAAGGATACTGTATGAAGAAGGACCTGATATTTTTGTCCATTGATAAGTAACTATTTTCCCATCCTGATCTGACCCACTGCCTGAGAGGGAGACTGAATTAGAGGGTAGGGTAATCACAATATCCGCCCCCCCATTTGCCAAAGGAGGCTGGCTAATAATAGCCGAATTAATAGTAACTTTTACCGTGTCCAGTCCAATAGCGCCCTTGTCATCCGTTACCTGTAGTTGAAACAGATAAACACCCTGTACCATTCCGGTAACATCAGTACTCGCAGAAGAAGGGCTTGATATATTAAAATTTGCCGGTCCGGCAATTTTTGTCCACTTAAAAGAAACCACTTTCCCGTCCTTATCCGTACCACTGCCGTTTAGTGTAACACTATTCATCGGAAGTGTGATTGTCTGATCCGGTCCTGCATTGGCAACCGGAGGGATGTTAGTTGAAGTCTGGATTAAAATAAGCGAGGTAAAGGGTTTAAGGGTTACACTATTCGAATATTTCACGCCATCAATACTTGTGAATGACCCGCTCAATAAGGCAACGCTGTCAGTATTTGACGGGTTGTAAAAGAGAAATATTTGGCCCGTATCTGTAGCCGGGACCTTTGAAACAGAAGAATTTTTATCCTGAGATGAGTAAGTAATCCATTCACCCAGATTCCTATAGGTTGCCGACCCATATTTTCCCGAAGTATCTACCCTGATGGATTTATTTTCATTGATCGGCCTCGTATAATAATTATAATCAAACTTACCCCAGTTGGGAATGTCATTGGTGCCATTTCCCAATAGAACCCATGATGCATACTGTGAATTAATCTTTGCTACAAACTGGTTATTATTCATAGTGATTCCATGAAAATCACCATTATTTAGTTCTTGTAAAAAAAGATTGTATTTACTGTTAAATACTTTATTATTTGAGACATCTATATCGTGGCTGCTTAATAAAAAAATTCCACCGCCATTTCTTATATTGGCTACCGTGTTATTTAATATACTTACCTGCGAGGAATTAAAATCCATATAAATACCACGAACAACCGAATTGCCATTAGCACCATCAGGGGCTCCAATTCCATTCAGTACTATATTATTTTTGACCTGTCTCTGCTGATAAATTTCTGTATCCGGCCCGGTATAGGTATAAATACCGGCACCGTCATCCTTCACATAACAAAAGTTCTTGACTACATTATTTTCAACCACCTCGCTATCCCCATAAAACCTTATTCCATAGTATCCTGCTGAATCGATATAATTGCCCTTTATCAGCGAATGTCCCTGGCCCGGTGTTATGGCGGTATAATTATTTATCCCATCCCCACCCATTCCCGGGATATTCCCGGTATTTAAAATAATATTCCCTGAAATTGTCGAGTAGGTAGAGGTGTAATCTAAATTGACCCCTTCATTTAATGTTTGATTGATATAAGATCCTTCTAAAGTAAAGTTTTTAGAATACGTACTGCGAATTGCCTGATATCCGGAATTAACGATTGAACAATTTCTTATAGTAATATTATTTGAATGGTCAATTAGAAACCCCTGTCTGTTTGCTCCTTCCAGTTTTAAATTTTCAAAGACAATGTACGATTGCTTACCTACATATATTAATGTATCAATTGTGCTAGTCTGAATCGAATAATTACCGGGTTGGTTATTTCCAAAATAGACCATCATTGTTTTAGATCCGGTATTGAAATACCATTCACCAAGCGAATCTAATGTTCTCTGGTCATTTTGAATGAAAAAACCGTAATTATTTGTACTTGTGTAACTGGAAGTAGGATTAAATGTAATGGTATTTCCAACCTGTGAAATAATTTTATTTCTATCCAAAATCCAATTCCTTTTTCTAACGACTATATCTGCTCCGACCCAGTTAATTCCTCCGCTTAGTTGATCACTCGTGATTGAGTTATTTCCTGAATAAGACTGATAAGTTAAATAGCCGGTATTAGGATATCTACCTATCCCTTTTAGCTTTCCATTCAGGATTAATAAATTTTCTGTAGCCTTGCACAAATCACATGCAGCACCAGAAATTCCTCCTCCCAAATCTTTCCAGCCTGATAATTGGGTCAATCCTGAAATAACAGGAAGCGGTCCGGATCCGTAAGATGAAAAAACAATTGGCAGACCGGAAGAACCGGATATACTTACGATGATACTGCCATAAAAGGTGTCCCCCCTTTTAAACAAAATTGAATCACCTGGTAAAACAGATTTAATAATACTGTTGAGTTTGGTTATAGATTTCCATGGTGTAGAAGGGTTTTGGGCTTGTGTCATGGTTCTTCCATCATCACCTTGTGAGGAAGAAAAATAATAGCTATTTGCAAAGGATGTACTCTTTATACAGAGAAAAAAACACAAGGAAACTCCAAATGTTTTTAGGTCTTTCATAGACATAGTCGGATTGGATTAAAACACTGCTAAGCTATATTAATTTTAACACTAATACAAGTCCATTTTTTTTATTTTTTTGAAAAAACTTATAACGAATTTTAAATCAAGCCTTTCAATTTATCATAAAAATATTTCCATATAGGATAATAATTATTTTCTCTTTTTAATTGCCCATGAAAACTATCCTTGAACTCATTTATACTAACCCGTTGAGGATCTTTGGTATCGTATGCATACCCACCTAAATCATAGATCGAATAATTCCTTTTAAGGAAATACAACATATCCTGGTAATGTAAAAAACGATTGGCACGGCCTATTAAACTCCTTTTTTTACTATCATGTTCGTTTCTGAATAAGGATGATGAATGAAAAAGAACTGCTCTTTTTGCTTCATCATCAAACAAATAAGAATGCATCACCAGGTTTTCATTTTCATAAACCGCTTTAGTGACCAACAGGTTATTTTTAAATTCCTTTAATTCAGATCCGATCTTTTTGAGATTTTTGCTACTGGCAAAATCATTGTAATATTCTATGTAAAGATCCAATGACTCTTCCAATTCAAATAAAACACCCTCTCTTTGCGCACGTTTTATTTTATAAGTATTGTTTTTCTCAAACGATGCTAACAAGCTCACTTCGTCAAATGCAGATAGGTCGATAACTTTTGTAAAATATGGTGCTTTGATATACCCCAAAATTGACTTAGTCACTTTCGGAGTCATATAAAATGAATTCAAAAATCCTGACAGCCCGGGCTTATCCGCAAACCATACTTCCTTCTTTTTTAAAAAAGGCAGAGGTGTTTTCCTTATAACTTTGAACATTAGTAATCTAAAAAAATAATTTTAAAAGGCAGAGTGAAATAAATTAAAATTGAATTTATGCCGGACCGGTAAAATACCCACACCGACGGTAACCCACCTACACAAATATTTTTTTCGACTAAACCAGTAGTTTAATACAAAAAATATTTCATCAGTTCTCAATTTCAAATATGTGTCGTTCTCTGAACGCGATCTATATTTTATAAACGTTATTCTTAGTGAAAGAATTCAATAGAGTTCACTGATTGAAAAATCGGCCAATCAATAATTTTTGAACTACAGGAAATCTTTTTGAAGGCAAAACAAACTCCTTGCACAGAGTGAAGAAGTAAATGGTATAAAGAACCGTCTCAAGCATGCCAGTGCCTTTTCATAAATGGATATGTCAGGTTCTAATAACCATCAGAAAACTTCAGGATCAGATGACGGCCCCATTTGCGGATCGAAGATTTCAAAGGCTTTGGATCGATAGGTTCATTTAAACTTTCAGGCCATAGGAATTCAATCGTTTTTTTAAAAAGAAAATAATTTGGAAACGACCGATATCTGATATCCACTGATTCCATCAGATGTATAAGTAACCGATTATTGGAAGGGCTTAACTGCTCCACCGCAATATCCTGTTCGGCCGGATATAAGGCAGCCCAATTTCCCAGTCTTTCCTCCCAGTAGAGTAAATCATAAAGGCTGATGTGGTTTTTCAGATCAATTCCTTTATCATGACAAAACCCATTTAATCCTTTTAGCCATGATCCAATTTGAGATTCCACATAAGCAAACCCGGGATAAGACAAATAACTTCTTGCCAGATCAGTAGCTGTAAAATTCCGATTTGTTATGGGTCTGTGATGTGGCGGTACCCGACATAACTCACTCGCATTGCCATTCACCAACCATCTATCCTGAAACTCGACTAAATAATGATAAATAAAATTAGCCTTCTTAAGGTCGTCTCTCGCCATCGTAACATTTTCCTTGAACCTTCTCCTAAACTCTTCGGTCATTTTTCCAGAACAATCCTGATTGTAAAATGGTAATCCCAATTTCCTGAATAGTCTGTTGGGAATTATAAAATCATTTGTAGATTTAAATCCCTCATCTGGCACACTAATAAAATAGGTGACATCATTTCTGATAGGTCTGCTTGCAGCGAGCATTAAACGACTGTCCCATCCTGAAGTTACAGCCAAATTCAGCTTCTTTCTGTGGTTGGCAGCAATTAGCGACCCGCTCAAAATTTCTGCGCATCTGCGGACTCCCTCCGTTAAATCTAATTTTGCCAATGGTGAAATCGGCCAGTATCTGTATATACCTTTCTTCAAAACATCAAGATAAAAATTGGGCATCAATCGCTTAACATCCAGAAAAACGGTATTGTCTCCAATCCATGCATTCTCTGACTTCCTGTAATTTTCTGAATCCATAAACTTCTTTAACTCGATTGATTCATCCGGATCAAGTTTAAAAAACCTCCGGATAAGTGATGGATCCGACGCACAAACAACCAGATCATCTCTGAAAAGGTAATAAACACTGCGCTGAATAAAAGGATCATGAAGAATTTTCATTGATGAATCATCTTCATAAATAATCGCCCATCTGCCACTGTATTTTTCGGTCCTCGCAACCAGCGACTGAAAATTTTCAAGATTCAATGAGAGTTCTTCAAGAATGCCTCTGTCATTTAATTCAGGAGAAAAAGGATCGAGCATGTATCCCAAAAGAGTCAGGCTGACTTTGTTGTTATTCACGCGTGTAAAATCCAGGTCAGGATGAACGGACAACTTAAAATTACGTTTTAATGTAATTGTATTCCATTCAGGTAAATCCTCAAATCTCTGTGAACTTAAAATAAACTGTCTTCTATAAAGAAGCCTTGAATTCATCTTCGGGGTAATTTAAAAATTTTCAGGAATAATATTTTAATATCAGATATCCTGCCTGATAAAATAGTTGGTTGGTAAAAGCATTCAATCAAATTGAACACAATATTTTTTGGGAAAATAATATCAAACCCAAATGTAGAGTTGTCCCATAAATTTTATTGAAAATTAATTTCCTAAACGGAAAGCCAGGTTTATTATCATTTTCAAATCTGATTTTATACCTGGCAGAAAATCTTCAAAGCCGTTATCCGGCACCGGGATACATTATTCACATTGGCTGCAGTATCAATAACTGTTTGTTTTATTATTGAAGTGCCTCACCATCATATGTCTTATCCAGGCTCTCATATAAGATTTCGCAGATCGGGGATTGATAGGTTCACACAGTAATTCCGGCCACAGGTATTCAATCATTTTTCTAAAAACTGTATAATCAGGGAAAACCCTGTACTTCACTTCTACTGACAACATTGAGCTTAAGAACAATCTGTTATTGAATGGAGTTAGTTGATCCACTGCAATATCCTGTTCTGCAGGATATAAAGCACCCCAGTTTCCCATCTTCTGTTCCCAATACAACATATCGTGAATATTGATTTTGGTTTTTCGGCAAAAAGGCAAAATTTCATTTATCCACGCATCCAGGTGCCTGATAACATAGGGTTGTTTTGGATAACCAAGGTACCCTTCGGCCAAATTATACCCCGAAAGTTTTTTAAATGGATAGGGTCTGTGAAATGGCATTTCCCTGGCAATTTCACACGCATTGCCGTTGATGATTAGCATGTCCTCAAAATCCATCAATTGCTGGTAAATAAATGCACATTTGGGAAGATGGTGCCTCGCCATCGTCAGGTTCTTTTTATATAATAACTTAAACTCTTCAGGAACCTGAGAGGTAAACCTCTGGGCATAAAATGGCAAGCCCAATCTTTTGAATAATTTATCCGGAACAACAAAATCATCTACATATCTCTTTTCAGATCCATAAATCCCGACATAATAAGAAACAGATTCTTTAATTTCTTTACTTGCTGCCAAAAGAATCCGGGTATCCATTCCGGAAGTTACAGCCAACGCAAGTCTTCTGCGCTTGTTGGCCGCCAACATGGTTCCCTTTATTATTTCAGCTCCTAAAATTACTCCTTCGCTCAGACCAATTTTTTTTAATGGCTCTAATGGCCAAAACCGTATCGCTGCCTTTTTTTTGAAATCAAGATAGAAGTTGATCATCAAATGTTTTACATTGAGATAGATAGATTCATCGCCAATCCAATCATTCTCTCTGTTTAAAAAAGCATCTGATTTCAAAAATTGGTTTAATTCTTCACCGGTATCCAATACCAAAGGAAAAAAATGGTGAATGAGTGAGGTACTGGATGCACATGTTACATGTTCATCTTCAAAATGATAATACACCTGTCTTTGCGCACATGGATCGTGAAACAATTTAGTGGTGTGAATATCCTGGTAAACCAACACCCATCTTCCACTATATTTTTCAGTTGATTTAATCAGTTCATCCAAACTTTTTATCTTGTTGATCAGTTCGTTAAGAATCTCCTGATTAGATAGTCCGGGTGAAAAAGGATCAAGCAAAAACCCCAAAAGAATTATTCTGAATTCTCCATTTCCTGCTTCAGTCAATTCCAAATCAGGGTGCGCTGAAACAATCATCCCATTATTCAATGGAATTTGATTCCATCCCTCAAAAATGCAGAATTCTTTCGAGCTCAATATGAATTGTCGTCGGAATAAAAATTCAGAAAACATAAAATACAGTTAGTAGGAGGTTAAAGCAGGACAGATCATCTGTAAAATTCTAAAAATAAAACTTCAGAACTTTTACAATATGAAACAACTATCAAAAGCAAAGTTTGTAAAAGGTAAAATCCTTAACGTTCTGATATTGCAAAACATTTTTGTTGCCGAAAATATTACCCGGTAATCCGGATAACTTATAATCAGTCAGGATACGTAATTTTTAAAAAATAATCTGTTCATTTATGGCACGAAACTGAAGAAAACCGATTTTCATTTATCAGGGGTCTTTGTTATTTATCCAAAAATTCCCTGCACCACAATTCCAAAGTAAGGAGTTGGTATATCTGGTATGCGTAATCTTCTTCTCCCTTTCTATCCTTTTGGATAATATTTTGCACGAATGCGTAGTTTAAAAATCCCCGCTTCTCAATGTTTTCCTTACTTAATAAATCATCAACCATTCCTCTGAGATCATTTGAAATCCAAGATCTCAGGGGAGCGCCAAAGGAAGCTTTAGGCCGATATATAATCTCTGACGGCAAAATCTTTTCTGCTGATCTTTTCAAAATATATTTTGAAATACCTTTTCTAAACTTCAGATTACCGGGTATCTGCATTACCTTCTCAATAAATATTTTATCTATAAAAGGTACTCTTACTTCCACAGATGATGCCATTGAAGCACGGTCTGAGTAGGTCAAATTTAGCCCCTGCATAAACATATTTATATCTACATTACAAATCTGATTCACGATATCACCGTGAAATTTGGAATAAAAAAGTTGTCTGTGTTCTTCCTTTATTTCTGCAATACCACTGATGTATTTTTCAGTAATTAAATCCCGCAATTGATTTTCACTATAATAAGAGTAGCTTCTCATATAAGCTTCATCCGGTGGCAGATCTGCACTATTTAGAAATCGTTTTGCCCATCGTGAAATTTTGAATCCACGTCCATTTAACCTGACCGGCAGCCTGTCGACAATAAATTGAATAATTCTTCGTATCAAATGAGGAAGCCTATTATACCTTAATACCATCAGAGTTGCCTTCTGACGCCGGTATCCGAAAAATATTTCATCAGCACCCATCCCTGAAAGTAATACTTTGATGCCCCGCTCCCGCGCTGTTTTACAAATCAGGTAGGTATTTATAGCTGCCGGATCACCAATAGGCTCATCCAGTGTATAGGCCATTTCCGGAAGTTCCTTCAGGATATTTGGTTCCAGATGAATCACATTATTCCTGATATTAAAAAGACCCGCTACCTTTTTGGCATACTTCTCATCGTCCGGCATCTGCTCAATTTTTTTATCGCTTTTTCTTGTACCGATGGTAAATGTTGATAAATCATCATTGTTTTCTTTTGCCAGTACAGAAATCAGTGATGAGTCCAACCCCCCGCTCAAAAAAGTACTTACCGGTACATCTGCCACCATGTGCCTGCGGACGGCGTCTTCTAATTCTTTAGTTAGCTCTTGCTTAATTTGATTTTCTGATCCTTCAAAATATTTTTGGTCGTCAAGCTGCCAATAGCATTTGATTGTCAGGTGGTCATCTTTCAACGTAAGATAATGAGCAGCAGGTAATTTAAAACAACCATTAAACATCGTATCATTTCCCGAAATCCACAAGTAATTCAAACAACTAACAAGGGCTTTTGAATTTATACTTTTATCAAATCCATCAATTCTGACGAGTGTCTTCAACTCTGAACTAAATGCGAAAGCATTCCCTATCATGGTATAAAAAAGCGGCTTTATCCCAAAATGGTCACGTGCAATAAACAAGGAATTATCTCTGGTATCATAGATTGCAAAAGCAAACATTCCGATGAAATAATCAAGACAACTTTTTCCATAAATTTGATAATAAGCGAGTATCACTTCAGTGTCTGAGAAAGTTTCAAACGAGAATTTCTTTTCATCTTCAAGGCTTTTCTTAAGTTCTTTATAATTATAAATCTCCCCGTTAAAAACTATTACAAGTCCGTTCTTCACCATTGGCTGATTTGCCGAATCGCTCAAATCAATTATTGAGAGCCTTCGATGAGCCAGAGCAATATGGTCGTCGTGCCATAATCCTGCAAAGTCAGGACCTCTGTGCCGTTGAACAAAATTCGCATTTCCGGCCAATTCCACATTATTGCTAAACCCAAAAAATCCGGCTATTCCGCACATTTCAATCAGTACATTTTTGTATATTAACTATCCAACGGTAACCCATCTTCCGCCGTTTTCAAAGAATACATGTTCCAACATTTTCAAACCCATTTATGGCAATCTCTGTAATAATTCCATACTTCCTTGGCCAATTCAAACCACCTTCCCCGGCCCCAACTTAGTAATTATAAATCCCGATCAAAGATTGAATTATCCTGGTTGAGGTTTTTCCATCCCATAATGGTGGAACTTTCCCCTCCTTCCATTTACCGTTTAGCAACTTCTTTAAATATTGAGCCAAATCTCCGGGATCGGTACCTACAAGTTCATTGGTTCCCATTGTAATGGTTTCAGGTCGTTCAGTAGAATTTCTCAATGTCAGACAGGGAATTCCCAAAACTGTGGTCTCTTCTGTAATCCCGCCTGAATCCGTTATGACAGCCCTGGCATTTTTAACCAGGTAAATAAACTCAAGATAGCCCATCGGTTCTGTCTGTATAATATCTGGATTTTGGTAATTAACCGACTCCAATATTTTTTTTGTACGCGGATGGATTGGAAAAACCACCGGTAAACCAAAAGAATTTTCCGAAATCGTTTCAAGAATTTTGGTAAGGTTACTGACATCATCTACATTAGAAGGCCGATGAAGAGTAATCAGGAAATAATTTTGTGATGATAATTTACTCGAATCCCAAATCTTAGGTGGTCTCAACCTGTCAATGTTTTGATACAACGTATCAATCATTGTATTCCCTACAAAATGAATTCTTTTTTCCTGCACACCCAAACGCCGGAGATTCACATTTGCAAGTTCACTGGTGGTAAAAAAATGATCGCAGATAGCATCCGTTACCATCCTGTTTATTTCTTCGGGCATCGTCATGTCTCCTGACCGGATTCCAGCTTCTACATGACCAACATCTATACATAATTTTTTGGCTGTAATGCTACATGCAAGGGTTGATGTTACATCACCCACAACCAAAACAATATCAGGTTTGTTTTCCATCAGGTCCTTCTCAAAACTGACCATTATTGATGCCGTTTGCTCAGCCTGGGTGCCACTCCCTGCGCCCAGATTTATATCAGGTTTAGGAATATTCAGTTCTTCAAAGAATTCAGCACTCATCTTTTTATCATAATGCTGCCCTGTATGCACCAGCCGGTAACTAATTTTTTCCTCCGCATCCTGGGCTTCCTTAATAGCTCTGATTATTGGTGCGATTTTCATAAAATTCGGCCTTGCACCTACCACGAGTGTAATCTTCATCCTTGAAATTTTTCTTTGAGACTTTTAACAGGATTGACATCCCTGTGACTCCCCTTCGCAAGCTGTTTCATCTTTTCTTTAAATATGAGATAAATAAACTTTGAATTGCCAATGAGATACCGTTTCCACATCCTCCGTGGCTCCTGCATTGTACGATAAAGCCATTCAAGCCCCGAATTCTGCATCCATTTGGGAGCTCTTTTCACAAATCCGGCTACCACATCGAAGCTGCCTCCGACACCCATTATAAAAGGAGTATGGATTATTTCTTTGTAAGTATTTAGAAAAATTTCTTTTCGGGGTGAACTTATGGCTACAAAAAGCATTTTCGCCCCCGAGTCAGCTATTTGTCTTGCAATCGATTCTTCTTCGCACCGGCTAAAGTAGCCATTGCGATATCCCGCAATGATATCTTCACCATACAGGTTTGAATATATATCCGCCACCTTTTTCACTATCTCCTGTCTTGCACCGAGAAAAAAAACTTTATACTTTCTTTCAGAGGCAAGTTTTATCAGTTTTCCCATCAGATCAATCCCGGTCACCCGCTCCGGCAAAGGGTGGTTCAGAAATGCCGCAGCCCAAACAATGCTTTGGCCGTCGGCATTAATAATGTCGCAATTAACAATAGATTCTTTCAGCGCAAAATCCTTTTGCGCATTGACCACTTTAGCCGCATTGATCACAACGTGGTGAATAGGCTTGTTCTCTTCAATAGATTTGTCAATAAGGTCGATAGTGTTTCCCATTGTAAGACCATCAACCGGAATCCCGGCAATTGTTATCCTTTTCATTTGAATAGTTTAATTCAACAGGTTTTCACCTGCCACTTTTAAAAAAAACTAAATTGAATAATCACAGGAAATAGGTGGATAGGAATACGCCAATATTTATTTACAGGCTTTTCAGATCAATCTTCCCTTCGGTATCGATCTTTAATTTATTTTGTTCTGTAAAAATTTTCTGATAAGTTGTCAGAGAATAAAACATCCATGCCTGAGCCCAGCGGATATACGGAATTTTAGTTATGAAGAATTTATTTATCTGGTAATAAAAATATCCTTTATCAGACTGCATGTTATCAATTGTCCAGCTCAAAACTTTATCTGCTACTTTTTTATACTCATGAATTTTATTAAGCCTGGAAAGCGTAATAATAAGTTGTGCTGAGGAGTGGATATCGATAGGATACACAGAATGGTTATAATACCTGGATATTCCCTCCTCTGTAAAAAATGTCTGAATATAATACCGGAACCCCTTTTCAATCGCGTCATTCCGGGTGGTATCACCTGTATATCTGCAATATTCAGCTATACATTCAAGATTGTACCCTGTATGAAAACTATCAACCCATTGATGGAATGGCAATGTGCCATAACTCCATGATCCGTCATTCCGCTGATGAGCCAGGCAAAACTTAATCGATTTTTCAGCTTCATCCTTCAGGACTCTTTCACCGGTAAAACTATAGACTCGCGAAAGCAGCCTGCTTCCTAAAAGAGATGCATTGAATACAACACTCTTGTCGAGCGGTGAATAAGAAAAAGAAAAATCCTTGTTTTTATCGTAGGTGCGGTTCAAATCTTTAAGAATAAAATTACAAGAGCTGCGTGCTGTATCCAATAACTTTCCATCACCCGTTATTTCATAAGCATCCATTAAAGCATTTGCAGCAAAAACAGTTGCAACCACTGTTGGAGTATTTTTAGGTTGGAAGAACGCCCTGGCTTGCCAGTCAAAGTTGTAACCCCAACACGACCCCGACCATCCGCTACTCTGTAATTCAAGTAACTTGTTGCACAGGAAATTTATTTTTGCCGAATATCCCTGTTTTGGGTTTACAGAAAACAGGTTACAATATCCGGCCAGAAAAAGGGCAACCCCTTTTGCATTGTAATCTTTTTTAACGAGAGCAAATTTTCTAAAATTTACAGGAGACCTCTTAAATGCCTGAATCCAGGCCAACCTCGCAAATCGATTTCCCGGAAGTAAAGGAAAACTCTGAAATAACTTACTATTCAGTCCATCATAAGGATCCCACCCCTTAAATTCCTCTTCTTCACAGTAGATCTGAAGCCTCGATAACGCCTCATCAATTTTTAGCATCATAAAATATCCTGGGGAAGACCTGTTTGCAGGCTGTCAACTATTTTAAATGTAGTCAAAGTGGTCAGACAAATGGATCTGAAATCAATTGGCGCATCCTCACCCCGGGCAAGTGCATAGAGAAAAGCCGCAACTTCCTCCCGATGCCCCTTACTTTCAGACTTCAAGGTTTTGATTTTATTTTCTGAGTGAATAGTCCCGTTTTTGAAATTGTTTACGATACCGGTCTTCCCACCGCCAAATACCTCTATCAATTCTTTTGGTACAGATTTATCACCATTGGCAACATAAGTAAGATTGCCAACCGAGCCGTTTTTGAATGTAATTACTACAGCCAGATTATCCTCTAATTTTAGACTGCTATTTTCAGAACTGATACAATCAGCATAAACTTTTACCGGGTCACTTCCAGTGAAAAACTGCATCAAATCAATAAAGTGGCAGACCTCTCCAATAATCCTGCCACCACCTATCTCATCAATTTGGGTCCAATGATCTTTTGGGATAAATCCTGCATTAACCCTTATATTCACCACCAGAGGTTCACTTATATTTTCAAATGCCCTTTTGATTTCAACACAAACAGGAGCAAACCGCCTGTTAAAACCTACCATCAGGGGGAAATTATTCTTTGATTTTGTCTCGATAATTTCATCCAGTTCTTCTTCTGTAAGAGCCAGAGGTTTTTCTACATAAATATTCTTATGTGCCAATAGCCCATCTTTCACCAGAGATGCATGGGAAGAATGGGTGGTAGCAACAAATACTGTATTGATTTCCTTGTTGGAAAAAACATCATTTTTATCCGTCGAGCATTTATTAAATCCGAATTTATCAGCAACATTTTTGGAAGTTATTCCCTTTGTTGTAACAACTGTATCCAACGATACACCGGCAGGTTTTAAATTGGGAATCAGATAGCTCTGAGCAAAACTTCCCGCTCCGATAAATCCGACATTTATTTTTGCAACAGGATTATTTTTAATTATTACCGAAGAGCTTAGTTTATTTTCTCTCTCCTTATACTCTAATAAAATTCCAATATGAGGAACCAATGTTTTTCCCAATACAATATCATAAGCTTCGGTAGCCTTTGCGATGTCAAAAACGTGTGTAATGAGCGGATTTACGTTTACTTTTTTTCTTGAAATCAGATCAAGAAAGGCATCCATATTTCTTTGCTCAGTCCATCTCACGTAAGCAACAGGGTAATCATTTCCTAATTCCTCGTAATTTGAATCGTACCGGCCAGGCCCATAAGAGCAGGAAATTTTTAATTCCAATTCTTTTTTATAAAAATGAGGTTCTCTTGGGACATCCATCTTAACAGCTCCCACAATAATAATTTTCCCCCTTTTCCGGCAAATTTCTGTGGCCAGAATTACAGGGTCATTATCAGGTGCTGCAGCCGTAATAATGACGCTATCAAAGCCTATTCCTTTTGTAAAATTTTCACATGCTTTTGAAAGATTGGGATCATTCCTGTTGAGGGCTACCCTACATCCCGACCCGGTTGCCAATTTTATAAGTTGTTCCGAAAAATCGACACCAAAAACATCACATCCATTCGCATTAAGCAATTGAATTGTCAATTGCCCCAACAATCCAAGGCCAATTACACAAACCTTCTCTCCCAGCTTCGGATTTGCCTGCCTGACACCCTGCATTGCAATTGCACCCAATGTAGTAAAAGCAGCTTCTTCGAATGAAACATTGTCAGGGATTTTTGCGACAAGATTTTGGGGAACTGAGACTACGCCAGCATGTGAAGCATAATCTTGCCCTGCACAGGCGACCCTGTCGCCCGGCCTGATCAGACCAGATTTGTCAAGAGAAGCTAATACAATTCCGGATGAACTATAGCCCAGTGCTTTGAGTGAATCCAATTTGGTTTTGACCTTATTAAAAGTGGCAACCAAACCTTCCTTTTTAATATTTTGGAAAACCTGAGCCACCAAATCGGGGCGTTGTCTGGCTTTCCCGATCAAACTTGCCTTGCCTACTTTTACGGTGCCCTTTTCAGTACCTGCACTGATCAGAGAAAAATGATTCTGAACCAATACCATTCCTGAAGAAATGGAAGGAATTGGCACATCATCCACATACAAGTCACCCGTTTTAAAATTTTGAATAAGTTGTTTCAAGTAATTATTAATTTAAAGTATTCCACATTGAATAAATTCTACTGCCTGTTGAGTCAAACTTGAGATACGCCGGAATTATCTTTAAGTGGTGGCGTCTAAAAATTTTTAGACAGATGTTTTCACTCCTCAAATACCACCGCTGAATTGACATCAGATTCCCTTTTAAAATAAAATCTCAAAGCAATTATTTGCCTGGATTTAGCTACACATATTCAAACTCACCGGGCCAACACCATTCGAAACCTTCATTAAATAATTTTCAATTCGCATTATTTACAGGCAGAATCCCTGTTCTTTTTGGAATGGAAAAGTTGTTGGTCCCTGCAATGCAAGACAGAATACCTTCTTTAAAATTATCTACCATATTTTGAATGGTAAATATTTCAGAAGATTTTTTACAACCCTCAATCAGATTAAAATAACTTTTTTCTTTTAGAATCTTTATCACAGTGTTCGCGTAGCTTTCCAAATTATTTTCAGTCATAACTCCGTTCTCCCAATTTTTCAAGTAATCAATTTCAGGACTATGAAACGGATAATTAGTTGTAACAATAGGGGTTTCAAATGCAAACGAGTCCAAAATCCCCAACCCGACAAGACCAGGCATAAGCTGAATAGATGCCAGTTTAAAATAAAGGATACGTTCTTCTCCAAACTTAGCTCCCAAATAGTGTATCCATTCAAATTTTTCTGAGGCCTCTTTAGCTTTTACAGAATCAACACCTGCACCCAAAAGAATTAAATTGAAATCGGGAACTTCTTCTTTTATCTTCCGGGCTGCGCTGATTAAAAAATCAAGTCGCTTTTCCGGATACATTCCCCCGCAAAAGATTCCGGTATTGGTTCCTTTAATTTTCAGAATTTGCTTTGTCCGAAATACTTCGTCATCACTTATCTGATTATAGTATTTTTTCAATGATGCGGTATCTATCGCATTTTGGACAACAGTAATTTTGTCTTTGGGAAAATGATGATCCACCAGATAACGCCCAACGCTTTGGGTATAAGCAAACCACCAATCACATTTGTTTAAAAAAAAATTATTGAATTTGTTACGGGAGCTATCGGGTTTACCCTGCATGTTTCTGCCATGTCCCCAAAATCCCAATTTATACTTTTGAAATTTCCTTTGAAACATCAAAAAATAATTCAAAAGCAATTTCATTTCAGGCTGTATAATAACCAGGTCCGCACTTCTGACATGCTTCATTACCGGTTGCCATACCAATTCAATTTTTCCAATTTTATACACCTTATTGGGAACAAAAATTGCCCAGTCTAAATCAACTTCATCTCCTCTCAGGCTTCCTTCACCTTTTGACTTACCATAAACCAATCGAAGGTTTACCCCGTAATTGAGTAATTCATCTTTTAGTTTTTGGAAAAAATCAATCCGGTATTGAGGCAAATACTTATAAATAAAAACTACTTCCATTTACGGAATTCTATTTTCAATTAGAAATAAACTAAACGTTTAGATAAAGAACATCATCGTCAGTCAAATCCACTCTTTCCAAGAGACCCGGTATTCAAGAGGGAGAAACAATTTAGCAGGTACCCTGTCTAAGGAAGTAGTACTATTCAAACAAATCTCTGAATGTAAGCAGTACCTGGTCATTCTCCGATGCCGACCTCGCTGCCAAACGAATAAACTGACCTTTAAGGCCTTTTTTATCAGAGCAATTCCGGACATAGATGCCATACTTTATCAACAATGTATTGGTAATTTCCTCTGCTGTTCTGCCGTCCAGAATTTCAATGAGTACAAAATTGGCTTTCGTCGGATACACCCTTATATTACGAATCTTGTTTAATTCCGAAATAAAAATCAAAGTTTCAATAATATATTTCTTTCTGATTTCTTCATATTTGTTTCTGAAATCAGGTCGGGTGTATAGCCGAAAAAAATATTCTGCCAATCCATTCAGATTCCACAGGTAGCCATTTGAAGTTAATTGCTCAACTTTTTCTTCATCCATCACTGCATACCCTGCACGTATCCCGGCTATCCCAAAATCTTTAGACATACTTTTTATAATAATAAGATTACTGACTTCATCAGTCAGTTGAATTATAGATTTCAGTTCAAGATCACTGTTCTCAAACGCAAAGTGAATAAAGCTTTCATCCACAATAATGTTTTCGACGATACCATGTAATTCTTCCACAATCCTTTTTAAATCCTGGTATTTTATATAACCTCCATCGGGATTATTCGGATTGATAATAACGATGGAATTTGGTTTTATCTTCCTTACAAAAGAGATATAATCTTCCGGATCCAGAATGAAAGTATTCTCCTTTTCAAGTGTATAAAAAACCGCCTCAGAATCCTTATTAATAAACTCATAGTAGGAAGAAAATGTCGGAATATTGATTACAACTTTCCCTTTCACAAACTGATGCATTACAGCCTGGATAGCTTCTATTGCACCGTTGCACACAAATATCTTTTTAGGGTTTATACCCAAATGCTCTCCTAATAAATCTGCAATGACACTGTTTTGAGAAGGATAAAACTCCAATACCCTGCTGATTTTTTTTGATTTCAACAATTCATTATTGAAGTACTCTAAAAACAAATCTGTGGCATACGGATTCGATAAAAAACATGCATCAACTTTTATCTTTAAATCAGGAATTTTTTCGAGAATGGTAAGCATGCTTGGAGAATGTGTACCAGAAGCTGATTTCAAAGCCATGAATTTTTTTCCAAGTTCTGACAACATATTATCATTTACAATTAGTTCCATAATCAATGATTTGTCAATAATGAATAATTTAATAACTCTTAAGATACTTCCGTGGAGTCCATTTCAACGAAGGATGGTTCGATTTTATATTTTGAAATAATTTCCTTCATCCTCTCTCCAAAATTGCCTGAATGAAAACGATCCGTCAATTTACCATTCGAAAAAACAGGGTGGGTTACCATTTCTATCGTTTTATTTTCAAGCCTTTTCTTACCTGCACATTTTTCGACATAGTTCACATTACCGAAAAGATCCGTAAAGTTTAAACCTTTTCGCTTCAACCTTGAATTATATAAACAGGTATAAAACCCTTTGAAGAAATTCCGCTTGAATTTGGTTTTTCTGAGCCTTAGTTTATTTTTTTTCTTTGATGCCAGGTCAAAAAATAAAGGAGCTATCCAGGGCAAATGGTGTATGTGCTGATGGGAATCAATGTGGGTTGGGTTTATGCCATTCGCAATAAGCTTATCATACTGCCGGAAGATTTCCTTTTTAATCCTGGATTTTAAACGAGGAGAAAACATGATGGAAGCAGAACGCACCTTTTCTATCAAAAAATTTCCATCATCATCAATCAGCCCTGTGCCTCTCAAATCAGTAAGGGGTTTACCTTCAGTAAGATTAATATGAATTCCAATCCTGTCTTTTAGCCGGTGCTTTTCAGCCAGAAGAATGGCCTCCTGGAATGAATCCATATTTACCAAAATCGTCGTACTGTTGATAAATCCGTTTTCAAAACAAGATACAATTGCAGCATTGGTATTTGAGTTGTGTCCAAAATCATCAGCATTAATTATCAACCTTGAACTTTGCATAGCCGGAATAAATTAAGATTCATGGAGAATTAGAGAATGATGGTGCCCGCTTTTATACTCTTTAAAAGATTTTTTAAAGATTCCCATAATACCACCTGTGCCTTCCACTATTTTCAACAGGCCCCAATACCTGAATTTTCCCGGGAAAATCAATAAAACAGAAGCGGCTAAACCCATCAAAATATTAGTGAAACTAACCACCATCTTTTTAAAAACCTTAAAATAATTCCCTTCTATTACCTGTACACGGGAATACATAAATGGCATCCTGAACCTTCTTTTGATAACCCATTTTATAGTGGCCCTCAAGTCAGGAATATTTTCATAAGTAACAGCATCGGCAGCCCAATAAAGAGAAGCGCCATATTTCTGCATTTGAACTCCAAAATAATAATCCTCGGAACCAGTTTCATTAAACCTTGGGTCAAACCAGATTTTATTTTTTAAAAGAGTGGATGTCCGCAACATTAAATTGCCAGTTGTCCATCGGTACAATCTGGTACCTTCCGGATATTTCTCCCTTTTAAATAATTGAACAATTTCCTTTTTTACCCCACTATTTAAAACAGCTAAAACCGGCCCTCTGACCGCATCAGCATTATATTGCAATATGGTCTTGAGATGGCCGTCAAGCCAATGAGATGTAACAAATTCATCGTCATCCACAAAAACAATAAAATCAGATTTAATTTTCAGCGACTGTCTCAGCATTTCATTTCTCACATTAGCGAGTCCCTTTTCTGGAAAGCAATGATAAGAAGCCTTTAATCCTTCGATACCCTTTTCATTAAATTTTCTTACTGTATTCTCGGCAGTTCTTTGGGAATCATTATCAACGACCACAATATTTACAGACTTTATCAGATGCTTATTCCGGTTGCATTCCGAAATGCTCAGTAATAACTTCTCAAGCATTTCCGGTCTCCTGAATGTCGGAATCCCTATAATCAGATCAAACATAAATTGTATTTCTCCCCCCTCAAAAATTCTTGCAATTACTCATAATCCATTTAAAAAAAAATCAGTTGTCTTGATTGGATTTCCTTATCAAACTATGTCTGGGCAAACTGAACACGATAGTCGTTCCTGATTTCTCAACTTATTGCTGAAATGGTTTTTTTTGTCTTCTCTTCCAGAGCCACCCTGAACAGTTTCAACGTAGCCTCAAACGAATAATTTTTTAAAAAAGAATCTCTGTTATAGCTGTTAAATCTCTTTACACCGCCTGCTGATATTTTGTTTATCGCAGAAATAAAATCTTCTTTTGTATTGCAAACCGCACCCACTTTTGAAAGATTTAAATTATATCCTTCAAAAGATTCTGTTGTCCCGATTATTTGCTTTCCATACATAAGCGCTTCACAAGTTTTGACTTTCATACCGCCTCCTAAAAAAATGGGAAATACCATCAAATCCGCATTCGAAATGATTTGCGATAAATCTTCTACATAGCCCATGATTTCAACTTTGGGGCTATTGATTTTTTCTTTTAGTATTTCATTTACTTTCCCAACAATCTGAAGTTTTATATTAACGTGATCCAACACATTGTTAACGAACCATAATATGCCCTGAACATTCGGATACCATGCACTACCGAGGAAAAGGCAGGTGGGAGTAGAGGAAACAAAGGATTCTGTGTCAGTATTTTTTAACTCATCGCGAATGCTGACAGGAACTATTAATGCCTCATTTGGTCCATAATTTTTCTGCAACCTTACCAAGTCTCTATTATTCAGCACTATTTTCACATCAGAATAATCACAAGCCTGTTTTTCATTATAGTAGTTCAGGGGTACATTGGGGAACCGCCATGGTTCTCTCTTTACCAATTGCCTTATAATATCAAATTCGATGTTGTGAAAATAGGTGATTATTTTCCCAGGATATTTTGCTTTTTTTAGATGATATGCAATAGTCCCGTAATCTGAACTCTCAATAAATACGACATCAAAGCTGAAAGAATTTTGAATAATTTGCTTCATTTTGATTCCGTCCACTCCCTCTCTAAATCCTCTGAAATAATTAATCCGTTTCTTGATTTTCCATCCCAGAGTACTGTTCGGATTACCACTTAAATAAATAACCTTTACATTATTTTCCCCAACAATTTCACATAAGGATAAATAATTACGGTAAGTGCCCATATCCCCTCCATTACCTCTGATTAAAAAATTCCTGCTACTTATAAATAAGATCTTCATACCTGCTTTTTACATACAAAAGATTACTTCAGCCAAATATATTCTGCAATTAAAATAATGAAATAAAGAAAATACCAGCACAAGCGTTAAAAATAATTTGAACAATTTCTCACTTATCTGAATTAACAAATAATAAAATGCGAATCCGGAGATTGCAGCCAATACCTTATACCAAAAAGCAAGGTCAATCCTCAACAGAATAAAAGCCTGTCCAAGGCTGAGATACAACAACAGCAAATACGGGTTTACCGCGACTTTTAAAATATTGAATCTATTTAAAACCATCTTTGACTATTTAACGGTAAACACCCTTGATAAATCACACCGCGCCACTGAACTACCAATTTAAAAACTATCATCCCGGCAAAGACAAGGATATGGAAATAATATCCTGCCATCATTCATCTCATTTCCCGGCCCAGATCTCAGCGATCCGGTTCCTAAACTTTTTAAAGAAAAAGTACCCACCTAAAAACGATGCAGAAGCAAATAAAATTATCTTATTATAAAGGTTTAGGTCAACAGGCAATGATGATAAAACATAGCCTGTAATAAACAACAAAATCAGCTTCAGGTAAAAAAGGAAAGAAATCCCTTCGAGATATTTTAGAATTACGAAAACATGAATTATCAGTATTAATGCCGTAGCTATCAAAAACGCAGCAGATAAATACTGCGCCCCGAACTGAGAACCATACCATAAAATCGGAAGCTGAAGAATTGTACAGACAATAGACAAGCGACCCAAAACTTTTTGTTTATCGATGACCGTCAATGTTGTACCAATAAGGCAAACCACTGCATAAACTGCTACATACCAGACCTGATATCCCAAAACCAAGCTTGAATTCACATATTTCTGCCCATACAAAAGCATGATAAATTCTTTGCGGAAAAGCATCACCCCAAAAGCACCCGCAATGCAGAATAAAGAAACGATAATAAAAATATTCTTTAAACTCTTTATAAAGGCATCGTAAGAATTGACATAAAGCCGGGAAAGGTATGGAAGCACAGCGGTTAAAATTGTACCGATGATTAAATTGATGGGTGCCAAAACTTTATTTGCAATATTAAAAAATCCAATCTGGGCAACACCTGATCTGTATTCAAGAAAAAGCTGTGGTACCTGGTTGCTTAATAATGTAAATAAGGCGAGATAATAAAATGGGAAAGATTCTTTAACGAGGTGAAAAGTATCCGCTTTTACAATCTTTTCTGTATAAAAACCTTTTACAATGTTCTTCTTATTGATTGAGAAAAAATAAACAATTGATTTCAACAAATAGAAGAAAAC
This sequence comes from Chitinophagaceae bacterium, assembly GCA_017307735.1. Lineage (GTDB taxonomy): Bacteria > Bacteroidota > Bacteroidia > Chitinophagales > Chitinophagaceae > Ginsengibacter. The sequence goes on along the minus strand of JAFKGR010000007.1, from coordinate 155,906 downwards.
ATAGAGACCAAAAATAATTTGAATGGTCAGGTATTTTTCAGGAATTACCAGGATAGTTGTCAACCAACATAAAGTCCGTAAAAAATCGATGATGCCGGAAAATTCCATTTTTTCCAATCCAAATGCCACACTTTCGAATAAATCATAAAATACAGATGAAATAAGTCCGACGATAACAAAAATTAATAGTAACGGACTGTAATCGGCATAAAACAGAAAATACAAATACAATATGCATATAGAACCTAAGAGGCCAAAAACTCTCAATTTCAGTCCGGTAAAAAAAATCTTTTTGACGATGTTGCCATTTCGTGCAATATTCCGGATAATTATATTCCTTATCCCGAATGAAGAAATCACAGCGAAGATGGAAATATGGAGTAAAAGCAGGTTATAAGTACCAAAAGTTTCCGGAGATAATGATCTTGCTATTTTGATACTGACAAAAACCGATAGGAACTGGGTTAAAAAATTGGATAGCGTTAATACCGAAAAGTTTTTGATAAGAACATTCCTTGCAAAAATTCGTTGAAAAGAAATCTTTGCCCTGTAAACTGCATTATATGGGTTATAACTAATCAGAGTAAACTTTAAGATTGAAAATTTATCAGCCCTTTATCCTCAATATTGATTGAGTCAGTATCATTCGATTCCATCTGACACCTTATCAGAAATAAGGCCAGCACTGTTGCCGGCATATAACCAGGTTCAAAAATTGAATAACCCGTAAAAGCAGAAGTCAAAAGTGTTAAAAAATATGCTTTCAGATACCCCGAATTTCCATTATTTTTTAATCTGAATGCTGCCAGGAAAAGCAATATCCAGATTATAACTCCGAACACTCCGAAATAACTATAAAATCCGGTTAAGCCAACATCTGAAGTGAATAATCCGAGAAGCTTGGCATTTTCATATTTATCGGTAAGTCTGCCATCCTTTGCGGGAAACCCGTTGCCAAATAAAATCGTAGGAACGCCTGCCTGCAATTCAGCGAGAAAATAATGCTGAGCTTCTACGCGAACATTCTCCTGATAATACTGAATTTCATTCTCATTGGCATCTTTAAAATTTTCAAAAAAGCTTAAAGAATTATAAATGACAAAAGAGGCAACAACAAAAAGAGCTGAAATAAGATACTTATACTTCCAATTACCCATTAAAAGGATCAAAAGAGCACCCGCAGCAAGTGCGATAAGATTCATCCTGGACTGGGTCAATGCAAAAAGACAAATTGCCGACAAAAGAAAATAAAGCAAATACAATACTTTCTTTTTGTGGATAAACCGATCGAGATAATAAAATCCACCTAAAAAAGTAAAACCCTGGCCAAAAAAGAAAATGGTCATTCCACCTCTTCTTTCTTCATCGCGATAGGCAAACAGCGGATTCGGAAAGGTGACAACATCTATCAGGAAAACCGCAATTGAAAGAAAAAAGAAAACTTTGACAAGCTTTTCAGCATCTTCAGATCCCATCTTCAGGAAAATCAGAACGAAGTATAAAAAATAGATATAGAAAAACCGATATCCCACCAATGATGAAAAAAAAGACTGCCCCCAATACATATTAGCCATTGCCGCGCTGATAATCATATTGACAAAAAACAGAAGTATTACAAAATCAAGTTTATTATACTTTATTCCTTTTTGAAATAAGGAATTGTATAAAAAAATACCTATCAGCGATATACCACTTCCAAAGATGAGCGGTGTAACAAGTTTGGATTCGCCCGGTATTAATTTCAGAGAAAAATATTGCAGAAAAATTATAATAATACCTGCAATAATGAACATAAATATATTTTTAGCACTCAACAACATTCAATGAATTAAATCAGTATAAATTGGATTCTGATAAAACCGCGGAAACATGCTTTAAATCTTTATTTGAAAAAGGAATTAAAAGTGTCAGAAAACGATTCAACACCTATTTTACTTTTGAACAATTCAAGGTATTTTCTGTAAACCTTAGCTGCCCCTATCTCTTCTGTTTTTACGTCTTTAAAAGGAGTAAGCTTAAAATACTTTTTATATTCTGATTTGTAGGGGCCATTATCAATATAGTGCCATGGTTTGGATGCACCACTGTAATGAATAATCGCAGGCTTTTTTTCTATTTTCTTCTTAGTGATACAATTAAACTTCCTATTGAGTACTCCTGATTTTCCTGCAAAAAAAATATTCAAAATATCCTGATCGTGCCATTTTAATTTGTCCAGGTATTTAAAAGCCGTTTGCAATAATTTTTCTCCGGCATTTTCAATTCTCCATCTTTCAATATTTATCATCAAAACACCAGTATTAAAATAAAATTGAGTCTTTACGCCCAATTCTGCAAACCTTTCCACGTTTTCTTTTCCATTTAAATCTTCCGCAGCCAAGAGACAATATTCATTATCCATAAATAAACCCGGGTCTGCCAATTCACGAATCGATCCGGTAACGACCGTATCACAATCAAGATACAATCCGGAAAAAATGTTTTCAGGAACTATGTCAGAAATTAATAACCTCGTATAGGAGGCTTTTGAAATAAAAGAAGATGTCGGAAGTTTCCCAAATTGATCAGTGGAAAAATATTGAAGATTTAGCTGAAAACCATACCTGTTAAAAACATATTCGTTGATTTCCTTCAACACCTTGTCATTCTTAAGAGAGTGAATAACCCGGATATTTAAATCAATATCCTTGTTATTTTCAATGAGTGAAATCATTGACACAGTAAACGGAATAACAAAATTTTCATCCAGGGTGTAAAATATGTTCAATTGTTGCTTTTTCATTTTAATTCCGGTCAATTTAAGAACGATCTTTTCAACATTGACTGATGTTACCTTGCAACAGAGGGATATATTTGATTTAAGCTGAAACCAACAAAACTCTGATAAAATGAAGATGATTTAAATGCCGGAATTTATCTCACTTTTCATTCATATATCTGGCACTTTTGTTCACAATAAACCGGGTCTCCTGTGCAATGGTGGCAGTTTCCGGATTATAATTCATCCAATAAGTATCTTTTTCTAAAACGGATGTGAGCAAATAACCTAACTCAGGAAGAAATATTTTCGCTTCACGTTCCATGACTATAATAGAGGCCGCTTTAAAAGGTTCCACTCCTATTCCCATCTTTTGGACTTTTATTTCCTGGTATCTTTTCAGAAAATTTTTTAGAGTATTCATTGTGCACTCGGAAATAATAACGGGTCGGTTTTTCCAGTAAACTGCATTGATTACATAGCGATTTGAAACTATTCCGGCTAATTCATTTTTATCACTTTTTACAAAAATCTGACCTGGCAGCAAGGGTGATTCTGTCCATCCCGAACGCAATACGCTTTTTTCAAATACCCTGTTTGAAGCAGAAAAATATTCAATTTTTTTTGAAGTCAGCCAGGAGCCGACTCTGTCTTCTTTATTTTCCTTAACATGGAATAAATGCCAATGCTTCTCCATCTGCTTAAAATTTTAATTTGTTATACGGCTTCGCCTCTCTCACTCACATAGTTAATGCGGTAAGACAGAGGATTTAAAATATGATATTGGTTTTAGTGATTCAGAGGTTAGGAGGTAATTCCTCTCTTATGATTGTTTTTCCCGTAGATATTGTTTTTCCCATATACATAGTCGTAACCATAACCATATCCATAGGCATTTGTCAAAACACTACGTTGTTTTACACCATTAAATATGATATGGGGATTATGTATAGGGTTAACTTTCAAATTTTCGTCAAATCTTTTTATTAATACTTTCGGAGTATATCCATGCCGAACTACATATAAAGTCAAATCACACAAATTGGTAATCATATACCCGTCAGTAACCAAAGACATGGGAGATGTGTCAATAATTATAATATCAAATTGCTTATCGAGAGCCTTGATTAGTTCTGTTGTCTTCTCAGAAGATAGGAGTTCAGCCGGATCTTCGGGTAATTCTCCTGCTACCATCAAACTCAATCCTTTGTGTTCAGGTAAGGAAAAAAGTACTTCTTTTAATTCCTTTTCTCCTTTCAGATACTCTGATACACCCGGAATATTTCCCGTGTTGAAAATATCCTGTTGCCTTGGATTATTCAGGTCCATATCGACCAAAACAACTTTCTTCCCCATAAGCGTTTCACTCACCGCCAGGTTTGCCGCGATAAAACTTTTGCCTTCTCCGGAGAGGCTGCTTGTTACCAATACTCTTTTCCCTTTTGTACCAATACCTGAAAACGACAAGGACAACCGCAACTTTCTGAATTGCTCAGCAATGAAAGACCGCTTTCCATATTTTATAACAATTGGGTTTCTCAATTTGGCGAATGCGATTTCACTGATCACGGGTGTTTTAGTTGCATTTTCAATCTCCTTCCTATACATTATTTTACCGGACATAGTTTCCCGGATATTTACAAATAAATAGGCCAGCACTAACAAAAGAGAAATAAATCCGGCCATTATGATCAATTTATTGGGGCTCACAGGGCCATTTCCAACAGAAGCGTAGTCAATCACCCTGTTATCTGAAATGGTTGAGGCATAGGCTATTTCACTCTCTTCCTTTTTCTGGAGTAAAAAGGAATAGATGTCCTGCTTTCCCTGCTGAGCCCGGCTGATATCAATCAGTTGTTTTTCCTTTTCGGGCACACCTCTCAACATTGAGTTATAGGAATTATTGGAAGATGTTATATTATCGCGAAGAGTAGAAAGGCTTTTTTTCTGAGTCGTGATATTTTTAAGAATATCAGGTTTTATTTTAGTTATCTGATCCCGAATAGCCAAAAGTTTTGGGTTATTTTCACCAATAGTGGCTTTACCCTTTTCATATTCAAGTTCCAAAGTCCCAAATTTATCTAACATCTGCGCAAGTGTTGGATCACCCACGCCTATAGCAGATGAAACTATACCACCCTGATAGTTACCGCCATTATCAACCATACCTTCAACCTGATTCAAAATAGAAATCTGAGCATTGATTTCACTTAACTTTTGATCGTTCTGACTCACATTCTGCAGATATAATTGGCCCTGAGTACTTATATCAACGGCATTGCTGCTTGATTTGTATTTCTGCACCTTTCTCTGGATCGAATCGAGATCACTGGTAGCGTCCTTTAATCTGTCATTAACAAACGAAAGTGTATTACTGGCAAGCAAGTTTTTCTCATTGATTTCAGATTGGCGATAGGAGTCAATCAATTGATTCAATATATCTATAGCACGCTGTGGGTCGGTATCTTTGAAACCCAATTCAATAATAGACGATAATTTACTTCCTCCGTCTGCACTCAAATCATTCATCAATGCCGGAATCAATTCTGCAGGGTTTGTTACCGAAAGAAAATATTCATTCTGATTACTAACCGGCCGGTATTTTTGATTCAACAGAAACTCTAATTTACCGTAAGGTGTCTGCACTACCTGATTCATAGGATACTTATAAATTGCATCCAAAGTCACTTCCCTTTTGGCAGTATCAACGGCGAATGGGATATTCTCCTTCGTACTTTGCAGACCATCGGCATCCGGGGTTATTACCGTAACGGGAGATGAAGTATAAGCAGGCTTATAAATAAACTGAACTTTCTCAAGAACAGGTGTATAGAGATTTAGCTTATCAGCAACTTCACGCATCAGCTTCCTGGATTGTATAACCTCTATTTCATTTTCTACAATCTTTTTTGATGAAATCGGATTCAATGATTCCAGCATCTTGGATTCCTCATTGCCCTTCTTTTCATCTTTGATGAGAAGGGTAGCTTTAGCCTGATATACAGGGGTAGATAATTTAATAAATGCAAAACCACCCAGTACCCCCGCAATAATAGCGCATAAAAAGAGAGGCCAATAAGGCATATACTTTGCAAGCGTCCTTTTCAACAGGTTGTCTTCTTCTGATTGGGGTAAGTTATTGTGGCTGTTCATTTAATAAAATCTTTATAATTTTTCAAACTACCAAATTACTTGAGTACTCTATCGAGCACTATCACCGCTACCGACAGGGCCGTCAAAAATATTGGAGCTGTTTGTGTCCAGTTAGTTGCCTGTGTAACCTTGGCACGGTTTGGCTGAACATAAACAATATCGTTGGGCTGAAGAAAATAATAAGGGGAACTTAGAAAATCCGGAGAAGTCAAATCAATGTGCCTGGTAATTCTCTGCCCGTTTTCTTCCCGGATCAGTAATACATTCTGGCGCAACCCAAAAATTGTAAGATCACCTGCCAACCCAATAGCTTTCAACATGGAAATCTTCTCATTTGGTACATTTATTACAGCCGGCTTTCCGACTTCCCCAAGAATCGTTACCTCATAATTCATAAATCTTATTTCAACAACAGGATCTTTCAACAATTTTTCATTTAAAATGCGGTTTCTGATCGTATCTCTCAAAGACTCCTTAGTCAATCCTCCGGCTTTAATCTGACCCAAAACAGGCAACTGAATATTTCCGTCCGAACTGACAAGATAACCTCCTTCCGTATAGGACGGAGAGCTTGATGTAGTGGTCGTTACAGAAGGAATCTGATTTTTTAAATTGAACATTGAAGATGCCTCTTCATCCAGACTACTTATATGGATGTTCAAAATATCATTTGGAACTATGACCATCGGTTTTCCTACCCCGGGACTCTTAAACGAACCATCCGGAATATCATTGAAATACACAATCTTGCGCGAAGAACCGCAGGAAATTATAAGCAGTGAACCAAAAGCTACAGCTATTATTCGTTTGAAATTCATCCCTTTTCAATTAATGTTTTCTAATTCTGATAAAAAAACTGATAAAAACCCTGGAGATTGAATTTCTGAATATGGCTTCGGGAGAATATTGAATACGAATGAGAATGGATGCAAATTTAATCTTATGAAAATAATATCCTAATTATTCGCATAAATAATTTTATAAATTCAAATTATCTGTCAATCTATATGCAAATCACCGGGTTTATAAGCAGCAAAATTTAAGCATAAAGCGTTGTCAGAATTGATTTAAATTTTTTAATTATGTAGTAAATATAATATTAATTACATATAAATAAAAGAATATTTATACGTTTTTATTATACCTTAAAATATCCAAAATGAAACAAAAATTCAAAAGGAACTATGGAACAAGTGCGGAAAATGAATCAGGTTTTACGGCTTTTCAAAAGACTTTACCCCGCTGTAATGATTAGTTCTTATTTTCCCTGAGTTTTCAGGTAAAAGGAATTAACCAAAAACAATTTTTTATGAAAAATATCCTTATTACCGGCGGTACCGGATCAATCGGTTCACATCTGGTTCCAATGCTTCTTGCCAAAGGCTTTCAAATAACCATTCTCACTAGAAATACCTCATTAAATTCATCATTACCACAACTAAAATATTCACCCTGGAATCCGGATAACCTGGCTTATGATAAGAAACCATTTGAAGAATGCGATTATATCATCCATCTTGCCGGGGCTAACATTGCTGAGAAAAAATGGACTGAAAAGAGAAAAGTCATTCTCTGCCAAAGCCGGATCCGTAGCAGTGAAACTATTATTAAGGCCCTGGCTGAAACCAACAATCATACCTATGCGATAATCAGTGCATCCGGAATAAATTATTACGCTAATAAAGGAAACAACCAACTTCTTACGGAAGAAGATTTCCCGGGCGAAGGTTTCCTTTCAAAGCTTTGTGCCGATTGGGAAAACAAAATAAGTGAGGCAAAGGCGTTTTCAAAAAGGGTTGTCATTTTTCGTACCGGCGTTGTATTAGATAAAAAATCAGGAGCCTATCCAAAATTAATTGCCCCTCTAAAATTCAGGATTGCCGCCGTAATTGGCGGCGGCAAACAGGCTGTCAGTTGGATTCATATTCACGACCTGTGCAGGGCTTATATCCATGCCATAGAAAATGATTCAATGGAAGGTTCGTTTAATGCATGCGCACCTGAAATTACAACGAATGAAAAACTAATGGTTTCTGCAGCACACAAAAAATTTGGGAACGCTTTTCTGAAATTCCATGTTCCTTCATTTCTTCTCAAAATGGCTTTGGGTGAACTGGCAGAGGAAGCAATCCTGGCAGACATTTCAGCCTCACCTCAAAAACTTCGGAATACCGGATTTCGATTTGAATACGGAAGCCTTGAAAAAGCAATTGAAAACCTGGAAGAAAAATGAACACCTCATCCTACTGATAGCAATCTAATCAAAATCTTCCTTTACAATTCATATTTTCAATCAATATCCCAATCCCCAATCTGTTCCTTTGTCAACTGCAGGGACACCTTTGGTAATCCATTCGGGTGCTTCTGCCCCTTTCAGCAGCCAGTCAAAAAACTGTTGTTCCCGTATAGAAATATCTTTTCTGTTCTTTCTTTGCACCAGATTATGCGCTTCACCATTGTATTCCAATAACCAAACCGGCTTACCCAATCTCTTCAAAGCGGTAAACATTTCAATTCCCTGATACCAGGGCACAGCGCCATCGGCATCGTTTGACATAATCACCACCGGTGTATGAACATTTTTTAAATGAAACAAAGGTGAATTTTCAATATACAAATCAGGACGATCCCAAATAGTGGCGCCAATACGGCTTTGCGTTTTTTCATATTGAAATTGCCTGTTCATCCCGCTTTGCCAACGAATACCGCCATAGGCACTAAACATATTGGCAACAGGCGCTCCGGACCAGGCTGCTTTAAAAATATTTGTTGCAGTAATCAGATATGCCACCTGATAACCTCCCCAGCTCTGTCCCTGGATTCCCATGTTCTTACCATCTACCCAATTCATTTTCGAGAGAGATTCGGCAGCACTAACTATGTAGTTGAAAGCCGATTTTCCGGGATGGCCAATCGTATAACGGATATCCGGGGCAAAAACAAGATAACCTCTGCTGACAAAAAATGAAATATTCAATCTGCTCGGCGTAGGCGTTGGAGGAATATAATTGTTTAATCCATCACTGAGTCTTTCATAGAAATAAAATAGTACCGGATACTTTTTAGTGGAATCAAAATCCCCGGGTTTATATAAAATGCCGGTTGATTTTTTACCATCAAAAGTTGTCCAATGATAGAGTTCGGCAGTACCCCAGTTATATTGTGATTGTTGTGGATTGATAGATGTTAATCTGGTCTCGCCTTTATTCAAAGAATAAAAATACAGGTCGGGAGATTCAACATAATTTTCTTTGGTATAAACCAATTCATCTCCATCCTTTTGCTTTACCGGCCTGCTGAATTGAAAAGCTCCTGAAGATATTTTAGAGAGGATTAATCTGTCAGATAATTTACCCGAATATAATCCTGCATCTTTATTAACATCATTGAATACCCTGAAAAAAACCTGCTGCCCGGGAGTCAGAAACCTTTCATCTTTATCAAGAGCCAGATACCTGTAAACAAGTTTTTTACCCCTGCCATCCGGCGTTATCCTGAGGGGAGAAAACTTTCCGGAAGGATCCACTTTCCAGATATCATACCTGTCATAAATATAAACAGACAAATCTTCTTTTCCCCAACCCATAACTCCGTATTCTTCCGGCAATGCCGGTACATCGTTCTCCTCATCGTACAACGGAACCTTAATTCCTGACGTTATATTTCTCACCACATTTCCATCCCATGCAAAATAATTCCTCGCATCATTATCATAAAACAAAATGTATTTTCCTGTTGAAGAGGGGAAAACCCGTCCATGCAAATTTTTTCTGATTAATTTCTTTTGACCGGTATTTACATTCACTGAATAAACATCCTGCAATGTATAGCCATCCCATTGTAATGCAATTCGCCGGCCGGTATCTGTCAGAGCGACAAAATAATCTTCATTCCCATCTCTTGTCAGCATCACATTCGGCAACCCCTCAGAGCCGAGTTGTGTCATTTCATTTTTCTTTAAATCATACACTGCGAGGTAACTTTTTTTCAAATCTTCTTTTAATCTGGCAAGTTGCTGAGGTTGCAAATAATCATCTTTATAATTCCAGATATCGAGCTTGGCTTCATCAATTTCATGCAATGTGGTATCCTTTGGAGGCCTGACAGGAGCGGTTCCGAAGAATAACCTGCTGCCGGCTTTACTGAATTTCAAACTTCCGTTTTCACCAACAGAATTCTTTCCAGGCATACCATCTGTATTTCGATCTACGATCTTTTTTGCAGAATCATTTCCATCCTGATACAAATACAAATCATAGAATTTCTGAAGAGCCTTTGGATTTTCTCCGCGTTCGGCTACAAAAGCCAAATCTTTTCCATCATCCGAAAATGAAAAGTTTTTGAAATCATTCCCTCCCATTAAAATTGTATCTCGTTTCGCTTCCCGGATTGAATAAAAAACTACAAGAGATTTGGAAATACTATCGCCCTGCTTTGCCAGAACATAAAGAGCCAAATGATTACCTTTTTTATCTATCTGACAGGATTTAATATTTTCAAATCTGATCTCATTCTTATTCTTCAAATTGAATAATACAACCTCACTCCCTTTGCTTTCTTCTTTTTCGTCAGGAGGAATTGAACTAAATGAATTTCCATCGTTCTTAATCCCTCCCTCTCTATTCTGTGATCCAGAAATAACGAGATTGAGAGAATCGATTGTTCTCTTCAGACTATCAATCGTTTTTTCAGCTTGTGATCTGGGCTTGGATTCACCGGCCGGTTGATTTTTCTGAAAAACAAACCACCCTAAACCCTCTTCGGGAACAGAAAAAGATTTTATTGAAGCAAATTTTTGGATACTCAGATTACCCAATTCTACTATCCCCAAAGAATCTTTGGGCATTTCATTTTCTTTTTTCTTTTTAATTTTTGCTTCCCTGGTTTCTGCAAAACGAGGCGCTATTTTAAAAATAACATATTTGCTATCACTGGTGATTACAGCCTTCTCCCCACGGGGAATAATCAGTTGTTGCGCTTTATTCTTTGCTGATTGGACGAATAAATTCCCGTCGCCTTCCTGGGGCAAAACCGAATAAACAATCCAGCTTCCGTCATCAGATATTATTTTTTCTCCAACACTTTGCCAGGCATCATAAACAGAATGATCCAGCGGTTTTTTCTGAGCAATGGTAAAAAGAGGGAATAATAATAGTAGTAAAAATAATTTTCTCATAACTTGAATAAATAAAAGGTTTAATCAGAGTTTCAAATTAACCAATTTGACGACAATGAAATTCATTTTCCTCAGAAAAATTGGAAAACAATCATGATCAGAAATATTTTCTTTAGGAAACTGCCACCCGGCTCAGGTGTTTGTGCATTCTGCTCAAAAAGTCAAATAATTCGGAAATGTCGTGAACCCCGTCAACGATCAGCATCCCCAGTTTACCACTCTGTTTTAATTTGGCCTTGTTGGTTCCGGTTTGAATAAAATTTAAAATCCCTTCAAAAGTTTCACTCGTAAAATATGGCGAGTCCGGATTGGAAATAAAAAAACATCTCAGGTGGTCATTTTTCAAAACGATCTTTTCAAAACCAAGTTCCACAGCGAGTTTGCGGCATCTGACTGTCGTAAATAAATCTTCAGCCACTACCGGTACGGGACCAAAACGATCTTCCATTTCTTTATGCAATGCCGTCAATTCTTCTTCGGTATCGCACTGGTCAAGCCGTGAGTACAAGCTCAATCTTTCCGTGACACTTTCCACATATTCATCCGGCAACAGCACTTCCAGATCGGTATCAATCGTACAATCAGAAACATAATCTTCCTGCTTCTGAATCTCTTCTTTAAATACTTCCCTGAATTCATTTCTCTTCAATTCACGAATGGCTTCATCCAGAATTTTATGATACATTTCGAATCCAATCTCGGCAATGAATCCACTCTGTTCACCTCCCAGCAAATTACCTGCTCCGCGAATATCGAGATCGCGCATGGCGATCTGGAACCCACTTCCCAAATCGCTGTATTGTTCTAATGTAGTAAGCCTCTTCCGGCTATCGTCGGGAAGGGAACTCATCGGTGGCGCAATCAGATAACAGAAAGCCTTTTTATTGCTGCGCCCCACTCTGCCGCGCAACTGATGCAAATCACTCAACCCAAACTGATGGGCATTATTGATGATAATCGTATTCACATTTGGAATGTCCACACCGCTCTCAATGATATTTGTACAAACCAGCACATCATATTTTCCATCAATAAAATCAAGAACCGTATTTTCCAAATCAGAACCTTCCATTTTTCCGTGGGCACTTGCGATTTTCAAATCGGGACACAATTCCTGAATCATGGTTTTCACTTCCTGCAAACCATTCACCCGGTTTTGAATGAAGAAAACCTGGCCACCGCGTTCCACTTCAAAATAAATGGCTTCACGGATAAAATCTGCATTGAAAGTGTGCAGTTCTGTCTGGATGGGTTGCCTGTTTGGCGGAGGGGTATTGATAATACTCAAATCCCTTGCCCCCATCAAACTGAATTGCAGCGTGCGTGGAATTGGAGTTGCAGTCAATGTCAGTGTATCCACGGTAGTCCGGATTTGCTTCAACCTTTCCTTTGCAGAAACTCCAAACTTTTGTTCTTCATCAACGACGAGCAATCCAAGATCTTTGAACCTGACATTTTTACCCAGCAAAGCATGTGTACCGATAATGATATCAATTTTTCCCTCCTTCAGGTCTTCAAGTGTCTCCTTCTTTTGTTTTGCAGATTTAAACCGATTCAGATAATCAATCTTGACCGGAAATTCAGCAAGCCTTTCTTTAAATGTTTTGTAATGTTGATAGGCCAGAATAGTTGTCGGAACAAGGATTGCAGCCTGTTTTCCATTGAGACAGGTTTTGAATGCAGCGCGAATGGCAACCTCGGTTTTACCAAATCCCACATCGCCACAAATCAACCTGTCCATTGGTGATTCGTTTTCCATGTCCTTCTTCACATCTGCAACGGCTTTGCTTTGATCGGGTGTGTCTTCATAAATAAAAGAAGCTTCCAGTTCATGTTGCATGTATCCATCAGGGTTATGCTGAAAGCCTTTTTCACTTTTACGTTTTGCGTACAGGCTTATCAGGTCTTTGGCAATATCCCTGACCTGTTTTTTCGTTTTATCCTTCAGTTTATTCCAAACGTCACTCCCCAGTTTATTCAGCTTTGGAACCGTTCCTTCCTTGCCACTGTATTTACTGATCTTATGAAGCGAAGATATATTCACATAAAGCAGATCGTGATCTTTATAAACAATTCTGACTGCTTCCTGCATTACACCATTCGTTTCAATTTTTTGAAGTCCGCTAAACATTCCCACTCCGTGATCAATGTGCGTGACATAATCGCCCGGCTGTAATTCACGAAGCATTTTCAGCGTGAGCGCTTTGTTCTTACTGAAAGCCTGTTTGATGTGATATTTGTGATACCTCTGAAAGATTTCATGATCTGAATAACAAACACATTTGATATCGTGATCAATAAATCCTTCATGGATGGAAGCTATCACCGGAATGAATTCTATCTGGCTTCCCTGATCGGTAAAAATAGAATGCAGCCGTTCGAGCTGTCGTGGATTTTCTGCAAAAATGTAAATGCTGTAATTCTCGCTTTTATATTTTTTCAAATCACTGATCAGAAAAGTGAATTGCCGGTTAAATGCAGGCTGACGGCTTGTGGAAAATTGAATTTCATTTTCTTTTGAAAAATATTTCTTTAGCCCAATCTCAACCAGATAATGTTGTTGCAATTCATTTTGCAATTCTGCAGCCGTCATAAAATCATCAGTGGTAACATCGCGCTCATATTGGGTTTCGTCACTTTCTTCATGTACCACAGCAACATCCTCACCTTTTAAAAACTGATTCAGTTCGGATTCCTGCTTTTCAATTCTTTCCTTAATGAATTCCCAATCCTCAATCCAGCAAACTGTATTCTCCGGCATGTAAGACAATAAAGAAACCTTCTGATCCGAATCAAAATTGGTTTCGATATTAGGTATAATATTTACCTCGCTCAGCATCTTCTCGCTCAATTGTGTTTGCGGATCAAACAAACGGATGCTATCTACCTCCTCTCCAAACAATTCAATCCGGTAAGGTTTTTCATTGCCATAAGAATAAATATCAAGAATACCGCCCCGCAGTGCTATCTCTCCCGGTTCATAAACAAAATCGGTTCTCTTAAAACCATAATTAATAAATCTTTCCAGAAGTTCATTCAGGTTAACCTTATTGCCTTTTTTGAATGAGATAATATTTTTTGCAAGGGTTTTGGGCAGGACAACTTTTTCAGCAAAAGCTTCGGGATAGGTGATTAATACTTTTTTATTTCCGCCGGTTCCAATCCGTGACAATGCTTCTGTGCGAAGCATTACATGACTTGCATTCAGCAGTTTGAAATTTTTCTGATGCTTAAATGACGATGGAAAATAAAACACGTCCAGTGCGCCGCTGATCTGTTCAATTGTATTCTGAAAATAAGCGGCTTCTTCGGCATCTCTCAAAATGACAAGATGATTCCATTTGGAACTTTCGGGCAGAGAAGTAAACATGTGAAAAACAAATTCTCTGCTGCTGCCCAGCAGGCCATTGAGATGTAACGGAGGTGGGGGCGGGGTGAGAATAGCTTCGGACATAGTAAGCCTGTCCGAAATTGAAATTATCCGGTTGTCATTTTTGTATTGATTCAGCAACGCATCCAGATTCATTCCCACTGTGTACTTAAAAAACGGTTGCAAATTTACAACAGAACATTTATATAGTTTGGTAAAATCGAAACCCGGCTATTCACGAGCAGGAAGTTTTTTGTTTACTCGACGTATTAAAACAGACGCACATATCTGACAGGAATTATAACATTACTTTACCCATTCAGCCTGATTTAAATAAAACAAAAGTTTGAGATAGAATTTAGTTTTGCCGGCAGATAATTTGCAGAAATGAAAAAGGTGCTGTTACTTGTTTTTGTAACGTTTTTATTCTCCTCATTTTCGAAAGTCAATGCACAAATCTGGAAAGCAGTTGTGCCCAATTCGCAAATCGGTTTCACCGTTACCCACATCGGAATCAATGATATCACCGGATATTTCAAAGATTTTGAAGTAACCATCAGAGCTGCCAAACCCAATTTCAGCGATGCTGTTTTCGAACTCACGGCAAATACAAATTCAATCGACACAAGGGTTCCCGAAAGAGACAGCCATTTGAAAAGTGCAGACTTTTTTGATGCCATAAAATATCCTGAAATTTCATTTAAGAGCACCCGCATTACCTCCGTAGGTGAAGACCGGTATAAGTTGCACGGTAACCTGACAATGCATGGAGTGACCAGGCCTGTCACAATGGATTTGAGATATCGTGGCACGGTAAAAGATCCAAAGAGCAATAAAATAACAGCAGCCTTCAGTTTGAGGGGAACCTTGAACCGTTCAGATTTTAATATTGGAACAAATTTTCCTGATGCATTAATCGGAAATGAGGTGAGAATTCTGGCAGACGGCGAATTCACTAAATAAATTCATACCATGAGAAAACTGTTCAACCCATACACTTCAGTTGGTGCAAGAGATTTTGGATTGCTGGCGATCAGGGTCATTGTTTGTATTCTTTTGTTTACACATGGTTTCCCAAAACTGATGAAGCTGTTATCCGGCGATGAAATTCAATTTGCTGAAGTGTTCGGAATGACGCAGGGAATTTCATTGACCATTGCCATGCTTGCTGAATTCGTGTGTGCGTTGTTTGTATTGATTGGATTCGCAGCCCGCTATGCCGCCATTCCCATCGTATTGGAGATGCTTGTTATTGTACTTTATGTTCATGGCAACGATCCTTTCGGCCATAAAGAATTGCCTCTCCTTTATATGTCTTTCTTTTTGCTCATATTCTTTACAGGTGCAGGAAAGTTTTCACTTGATTACCTGATCTCTTCAAAGAAAAAAGTAGTTTAAGACAAAAAACCTAACCAG
The DNA here is from genome assembly GCA_017307735.1 of Chitinophagaceae bacterium. Taxonomy (GTDB): domain Bacteria; phylum Bacteroidota; class Bacteroidia; order Chitinophagales; family Chitinophagaceae; genus Ginsengibacter. The sequence continues at coordinate 140,033 of JAFKGR010000007.1, read as the reverse complement.
GCTTCTGAAAATACAAAACTCAATTCCGGTAATTGCGACGACGGTTTAATTTGGTTAAGAATTATATTCGGGTGAACAATTCTCAATCATTTTTCAATTTCTCTGCTTGGAGTATAATAAAACAACATTAGAAAAATTTGAATCCTTTCTGGGAAATCTGGTACTGCATCCTGATCTTTTTAAAATCAAAAATGTAGAAATGGATTTAAAGGGAAATCTCAACCCATCGAACCTGCTTCATGAACTTTACTTTGTCAAAGAAAAATGGTTGTCATTTCAGGAATTTTTCGATCATTATTTTGCATTGTTCAAAGACAGGATCAAGAATCAATTTTCTTTTTCTTCACATGAATCCTTTTCAGACGGGCTAAGGGCAAGGCTCTACAGAACCCAATTCGGCTTCCTTACAGAATATCATGCTTTTCTTCTATCATCCATCCTGTTTACCAAAGAAAATGTTTACCGAAACCCCATCCTCGACCAGCAGGGAGTGGATTTTCAAATAAAATATTGCGGCAACCTTTTCAACATTCATATTTTTGTGGATACGCCGAGAGCCTGGCATTTCAGAAATTATAAGTCAGCTTTTAAAAATGTGGAAAAAACAGAAGGTATTCATGTAAACCTTCCCTACTCCCTGAAAGAAGGAAGATTTAATTCACTGCGGTTTCTGAAAAATGGATTTGGAGTTTATACAGAGAAATATTTTGATCATTTTAAATCGGAAATCATTTCGGGAAAAATAAAAAACAACAACATTACAGGGACTAATGAAAACGGTTTTATCTATTCGCATTGAAATCTGATGAAAAACCATCTTATTTTTGAGATTGCCCCGAAGGAAAAAATGAATTCCCGGATTATGAAATCTTATTCCATTTTTAATAAAAGTTGCTACGGTTTACCAGAACTGAAAAAAAATTCTATAGACAGTTTAATTACTGATCCGCCGTATGGAATTTCGTTTCAAAACAATCACTGGGACAAAAATTTACCTGATAAAAAAATATGGAAAGATGCCATCAGATGTTTGAAACCCGGTGCTTTTGGCGCTGTTTTTTCTTCTGTTCGGTTAATGCATCACCTAATGCTTGATCTTGAAAACTGTGGATTTATTATCAGAGATGTCATGTTCTGGTCGTATCTCAACGGGATGCCCAAGAGCCGCGATGTAGCGCTAGATATTGACAAAGAGCTGGGAGTAGAAAGCAAAAAAACCGGCGAATACAAATATGTGCAGGGATATAAAAAAGACGGCGCGCCGTCTTATACAATAAACAAAAACACAAAACATAAAAGAGAGCCTTCATCAACTTTAGGTGTCCATTATAAAGGGAGCGGGCTTGGATTAAAACCGGCTTATGAGCCGATCATCCTTGTGCAAAAACCTGTTGCAAAAAACTATTCCGTTGCACAAAATGTGATTCATTACGGAACAGGCGCTTTGAATATTGAAAACACACGCATCCCTTATGAAAAAGGAGAAGGAAAAGTGGGCCACAATCCACACCCCAAAGGAAGGGTTGCATCCAATCTCATTCGTACCGATGCTTTCAACGATGGATATGATAAATTTTTCCTGGTTCCCAAAGTCCGCCAGCATGCAGAAGAATTCAACAATCATCCTACGCTGAAGCCGGTTGAATTAATGCATCATCTTGTGAAACTGCTGACGTGGGAAGATCAACATATCCTGGATCCCTTTATGGGAAGCGGGAGCACAGGAATTGCAGCGTTGGAATTAAAAAGGAATTTTACCGGATACGAAACTGATAAAGATTATTTCAAAATAGCCAGCCGCAGATTGGAGGAAACATCATCGAAAATAAAAATCAGAGAGCAAAAGACTTAATGTGCTTCCAGCCAATTGTCACCTACCCCTATTTCTGCAACAACCGGAACATCATTGGGCAAGGGCATCGCATTGGACATGGCATCCAGAATCAGCGGTTTCAGAATGGGTACTTCATCCCTGAAAGCATCAAAAACGAGTTCATCATGCACCTGTAAAATCATTTTACTTTTCAGATGTTTTTCTTCCAGGACTTTTGCTACGCGGATCATTGCCAGTTTGATCATATCCGCAGCAGATCCCTGAATCGGAGAATTAATTGCATTCCGTTCGGCAAATCCCCTCACTGTCCAGTTGCGCGAATTGATATCCCTGAGCCATCTCCTCCTGCCAAGAAGAGTTTGCACATATCCATTTTCCCTGCAAAAAGCAATTGTATCATCCATATATTGCTGAATGTGGGAAAATTCTCTTTTGTATGCATCAATAATTTCTTTGGCTTCTGACCGGCTGACATTGATATTTTCAGACAAGCCAAAAGCCGTCTGTCCATAAATAATTCCAAAGTTCACACTCTTGGCGCGCCGCCGCATTTCACGGGTTACTTCTTCTTCAGGTACATTGAAAACTTTGGAGGCAGTAGCAGCATGAATATCTTTTCCGTCTTTAAAAAACCTGATCATCGTGGGATCTCCGCTCACTGCTGCCACTATCCGCAATTCCACCTGGGAATAATCGGCCGATACGATCACATGGTCTTTGTCCCTGGGGATAAATGCCTTTCTGATTTCCCTTCCTCTATCCGTCCTGACCGGAATATTCTGCAGGTTCGGGTTATTGCTGCTCAACCTTCCGGTAACAGCAATCGCCTGTCCATAACTGGTATGCACACGCGAAGTTTTTTTATTGATCAGTTCGGGCAAAGCATCCACATAAGTTGACCGTAGTTTGGTGAGTTCACGGTAATCCAAAATCTCCTGCACCACCGGATGATCTTTTGCAAGTTTTGTCAAAATATCTTCTCCGGTTGCATATTGGCCACTGCGTGTTTTTTTCACATTTTCCCCGAGTTGTAATTTCTCAAACAACACTTCTCCAACCTGCCTTGGCGAAGAAAGATTGAACCTGGCACCCGTTTGTTCAAAAACCTTCTTTTCCGTTTCTTTTGCCTCCGCTTCCAGTTGCTTCGAATAAGATTTCAAAAAGGGAACATCAATCTGTACCCCCTCAAACTCCATATCGCGCAGGACTTTTATGAGAGGCATCTCAATATTTTCAAAAACAAATTCCACTCCTTTTTCTTTAAGGAGAGGTTCGAAAGCGCGTTTCAGTTGCAACGTTACATCGGCATCTTCGGCAGCATATTCTTTTATTTTTTCAACAGGAACATCTTTCATATTCCCCTGTCCCTTTCCCCGTTTGCCAATAAGTTCAGTTATGGAAACCGGAACATAACCGAGGTATTGTGCACTCAGCAAATCCATGTTGCGCCTGCCCTCGCTTTCAATTACATAATGGGCAAGCATGGTATCAAACATTTTTCCATGCAAATCCAATCCATACCATTTGAGCAGCAGCAAGTCATATTTTAAATTCTGGCCCACCCAGAATTTGGATTTATCATCAAAGAGAGGTTTGAATTCTTTCAGGATCTCCAATACTTTTTTGTGATCCTGCGGAACCGGTATGTAAAAGGCTTCGTGAGGTTTTACACAAAAACTCATTCCGACCAATTCCGCATTATTCACATCCAATCCGGTAGTTTCTGTATCAAAAGAAATCTCGTTATGTTTTAAAAGATCAGATACCAGTTTTTTTATCGCATCTTCTCCCTGAACAAGATGATAACGATGAGGTGTGTTGTTGATGTTTTTTTCCGCAACGAGCCCCTCCGTTTTTATTGAATTTTCCGACGGAGCGGATGGTTTATCTTCTTCCTTACTGAAAAGTTCGGCCTGCACCATACCAGCAGCGGGGGCTGCTTCAAATACACTGTACTCCTCTCCCAACACTCTTTTGCCCAAAGATTTAAACTCCAGCTCGGTAAAAATTTCATTTAATTTCTGTCTGTCAATCTTGCCCACTTTAAAGTCGTCTTCATTGAATTCACAGGGGACATCGGTTACTATGGTTGCCAGTTTTTTACTCAGGAGAGCGAGTTCTTTTCCCTCCCTGATTTTATTTCCCAAAGCTCCTTTGATGTTATCGGCATTCGCCAGCACATTCTCAAGTGTTCCATATTCAGAGAGCAATTTGGCAGCCGTTTTTTCACCTACACCGGGAACACCGGGAATGTTATCACTGGCATCACCCATTAATCCCAGCACGTCAATTACCTGATTCACATCTTTGATATTCCACCTTTCGCACACTTCCTTTTTGCCCATAATTTCCACGCTGCTTCCCTGATAACCGGGTTTATAAATCAAAACTTTATCAGTAACCAATTGCCCGAAATCTTTATCGGGTGTGACCATATAGACCTCGTATCCTTCTCTCTCAGCCTTTTTTGCCAGCGTCCCGATAATATCATCGGCTTCATAGCCATCCATTTCAATCACAGGAAAATTAAAACCTTTGATTATTTTTTTTATATCGGGAATTGCAGCGGAAATATCTTCGGGCACTTCCTGCCGTTGTGCCTTATATTTCTCAAACTCTATATGCCTCGCTGTTGGCGCCGATGTATCAAAGGCCACAGCGAGATGTGTCGGATTTTCTTTATGTATTAATTCGAGTAAAGTATTTGTAAAACCATATTGGGCATTTGTTGTTTTTCCTTTTGTTGTAACAATAGGACGCCTGATCATTGAATAATAAGCCCTGAAAATAAGCGCCATGGCATCCAGCAAAAACAACTTTTTTTCCATCTTACAAATATAAGCCCTATCATACCGACTGCATGGAATCCGGGAACTATTCAGATTTCAAAAAGAAAATGCCCAATCCGGTGCCACCTAAAAGAAGCTTTTCTTGCTAAAAAGCCACCAAAAAGAACCAGATTATGAAATGATCTACCGAAATTAATATATGTAAGAAACTAAAGGATAAAATATTAGATTGAAAATCATTTTTGGCACTATTTTCGCCTTATTAAGGTGGTTTTGAAAAAGAAAAACTGAATCCTGTTGTAAAATCCTGAATAGAAAAACTGAACATCCGGTTTCCCGGAAAAGAACGGGAAACAAACCATGAAAAACCCCAAAAATTAAGGTTGCTCACCACCAGTGCAACCTTAATTTTTTTTAGTTACTTGTCCGGCCGTCGATGACTTTTACTTTTTTCTTGCGGGCGTTTTTCTTTTCGTATTCGATCACTTCTTTGGGTTTGATTTTCTTCATCGGATCGTCGCTTACAAATGCATTGTTCGCCTGATCTGAGACAAGATGCCCTCTGTCATATTTTTCAATTTTGCTTATCCGTCCGGTTTGCGGATCATAATACGTCCAGTCACCATCTTTCACGCTGTAAGGTTCGGCGCGAACTATTTTGAAACCGGTAATCTGATTGTTATCCTGTCCATAAATGGCAATGGTATCATAGGGTTGAGCCGGATCATACGCACGCCAGTGTTCCTCTCTGATAAGCTCACCCATAGAAGTGAAGTACATCGATTTCCCATCTTTGTCGCCACCTTTGTAATTTTCCAAAGCAATAAAATCACCTTCCAGATCGTATTTGCGCCATTCTCCCTCCTTCCTGTTGTTAACAAAATACCCCTCCTCTTCATAACCGGGTTCACCTCTCAAAGGATCCACATGCACCACCCACGGACCTTGCTTTAACCCTTTCATATCTTCACGGTTAATCGTATCGCCCCTGGCTGAAATTTTAAAACTTTTGTATTGGGAAAAAGCATGTTCACCCATCAGAAAAAGAATGACAAAAAGAAAAGGAATTTTTTTCATGGACTTACGGGATTTCATTTGCATAAAAATATCACTTTTGAACCGTTTTATAAACTTTGGGGCCGGCAAAGGCTGTTAATTTTGAAATATTCTGTTCTCCTTTACTGATAAAATAACGGGAATAATGATCATTTAATTTTATGAGCCTGATCATGGAATTTCTAAAGGTATAAGTTGTAACTTTCAATCGAATCAAAAATGAATCGAGATGAAAATTAATCTTCAATGTCTGAAGTTCACAGCGAAGGATCGTTTAAGAGATTTTGTGAACGAAAAAGTTTCCAAACTGGAAAAATTTGACGACAGGATTTTGAGCGCTGAAGTGACACTTTCAGTTCAGGATGGGAAGCATGTCGATAATAAAGCATGCGACATCAGACTGGTGGTTCCGGGAAACGATCTTATTGTCAAGAGATCGGCAGTTACATTTCAGGAGGCCATTCTGATTGCAGTAGAAACTCTTCAGGAGACCCTCAAGCGCAAAAAAGACAAAACCTCTCAATCAGACAAGTCGGCAACGATTGGATAATGGACACTGTAATCTTTGCGAACCTCAAAAAACTGATTAACTTCAAAATTTTTAGAAAAGAATAAATAATCAATCCTCAAATTAGGAGCAATAAATCTGAAGGTTCGGCCAAATCCCGAACCTTTTTTTACGAACGCATCCTGAAGCCCTTTTCTCAACAAAAAATACACCGTAGAATTCGGCACATCATCAAAATCACCACCCAAAATCACGGGTAGTGTGCTTTCATTCAATTTTTGTTTTAATACCTGTGCCTGCTGTTCGCGTACATAATGACTGTTTCGCAACTTTCTGAAAAAAGTCCCTGCTCCCACTTCACCTGAAGATGCTGCACCGTCATCACCAATCCCCGCTGATTCCAGATGGGTATTGAAGAAACGATATTTCCTGCCATTGATCGCAATATCTCCATATTGGATTCCTTCGGCATGGCCTAAACTTTTAGGATAAAAAAAAGCCGTATCTGAAATTGGATGTTTTGAAAATATCGCCAGACCCGATTGGAAAGCGCCATTTACTGTAATGGATTGAGGAGAATAAAAATAGTATGGATACCCCCTTTCACTCAGGAGTTTTACATAAGAAACCACCATGGACGGTTTGGTGCAATTAAAAAATTCCTGGAATAACATTACATCGGGATTGATTTGTTCTATCAGGTCAAACATCAGTGGCTGGTAGGTTTCATGATTCTTTATATCCCAGCTACGAATATCCCACCCCGTTACATTCCAGCTCATCACCCTGATATCTCCTTTTTTTTCCAGCGTCTCACTCTTTGAAAAAAAATGAAATCCGATGGAAGCCCTGATTTGTGTAACCCCCAAAATGAGAACAAACAAATTGAGAGCCGTCATCCAAAGACCGGCTTTTCTTTTCAACCTGAAAATCCAATAGACCAGCATGGCCAGCATCAATCCGAGTAGATAAGGGAAACCCAATCCGAGCGTAGAAATAAGCCAACTACTGCCCGAACGGATGAATGGAACAAGGCAAATCAGCAAGAAAAAAATGATCAGGATCAGATTGATCAAAACCGGAAAAAGCAACCGCTTCCTGCTCTTCATTTACGAGTTGTTTAAGTTGTGATTCCGCAATATATAAACTTACAATTTAACGTGCATGGTTCATTGAATCAGGGCTAAAAACTGATATCGCTGACCAATGGATAATGATCCGAATATTTTACACGGATTACGGTGAACTGCTGAACTTTAAATTCTTTTGATGGCATAATGTAATCGATCCTCAATGTCGGAGAAATAAACCGGAATGAGCGTCCCACGAAAGATCCTTTTCTGAGAAATGCATCCTGCAAATTTTTCCTGATATTAAAATATACACCGGAATTGGGCACATCATTGAAGTCGCCACACAAAATGACCGGATAAGGTGTCTGCTGAATCTGTTTCTCAATCAAAACTGATTGCTCATATCGTTTTTTAAATCCTCTTTTGAGTTTTGAAGTAATGGTGCGGCTGCCTGTGATTTTGGGATCCCTGGGATTTTTCATCCTCTGGATATTGGAATAATCACTTTCGTGAAACCGCACAGATTGCAGATGCAGGGCAAAAACCCGTATAATCCGGTTGTCTTTTTTTACATCTGCAAACGCAAGGGGATCTGCTTCATTGCGTGAAGTGGATAATATTTTACCGGTGGATAAGATTGGAAACCTGGAAAAAATAGCTATTCCCGAATACGAAGATCCGTCCGTCAAATCGCCATGTGCAAAAAAGTGATAGGTATAGCCCATCTCCTGCAATATTTCGATGTTTGATTTGAACTTTTCAGGATCAGTGCTCTCAAAAAATTCTTCAACACAAAGAATATCCGGATCATATTGTTTTATCAAAGCCATCATCTGAGGCTGGTCATCTTTAAAAACATTGGGTTCATCATAAAAAAGTACCTGGTTCCAGCTATGGACATTCCATTGCATAACCCTTAAATTCCCGGATTGCTTTTCAATTTTAAACTGAGATGGAAGGTGAAATGAAAACACAGAAGTGATTTGTTGAAATCCCAAAAGCAATATCGCCAGGCAGGCAATCCAAATCTTTGAACGGACCAAAATCCACATGAACATGAGGATCAGCATCATTACCAACAAAGGAATGAAAGCAAGCCCAAGTAGTGAAACGAACCAATATTTCCCTGTATCAATATAAGGAATCAGGCATGTAAGAAGATACCCGATACCCACCGGTACCGTGACAATTAATAAAGCCGATTTAAATACACCCTTTACTACCTTCAACATAAAAAATCAACACATTCCGGGGCAAAAGATAAACCCTAATCATCTAAAAGAAAGATAAAATACCTTTTTCAAATAAAAATCTGATCTTTAACCCGTTTCAAAAATCTGACTTTATGAAAAATTATTCGTTCTTTATCATGGCTGCATTCTTTATGTTGAGTTCATGCGACATTACCAGCCAGATACCGGGAACATTGGGCAAAAGCGGAGGATTATCTTCGGGTGAAATTGCCTCCGGACTGAAAGAAGCCCTTCGGGTGGGAACAGACACAGCCACAACGAAACTATCGGCAGTAAATGGATTTTTTGCCAATGCAGCAATCAAAATTTTAATGCCACCCGAAGCCCAGAATGTTCAGAAAACACTGAAAAGTGTAGGAATGGGCAAGCTGGTTGACAATGCCGTTCTGAGCATGAACCGGGCTGCTGAGGATGCTGCTCAATATGCAGGCCCCATTTTCCTGAATGCCATTAAAGAAATGACAATCCAGGATGCAATCGGAATACTGAAAGGCGGGGATTTTGCCGCCACCGATTATCTGAAAGCCCATACTACCGGGGCGCTCACAACAGCTTTTAAACCTGTCATAGAAAAATCGCTGGAGAAAACAAATGCCACCAAATACTGGCGGGATGTTTTTTCGGTTTATAATAAATTCAGCAGCAAAACTGTGAATACGGACCTGACGGGTTATGTTACGGACAAATCCCTCCAGGGAATTTTTTATGAAATTGGCCTGCAGGAACAGCAAATCAGAAAAGATCCTGTGGCAAGGGTTACGGATATCCTGAAGAAGGTGTTTTCAAACCAGTGACATCCATCTGCTATGGCAGAAAATCAAATTAAATTTGCTGGTAGAAAATGACCCGGACTAACCTTTGGTGTCATAGGCCCATTTCACCAGCGTAGCTCCCCAGGTGAAACCGCCGCCGAATGCTGTCAGCACAATCAGGTCTCCTTTTCTCAGTTTCTTTTCCCATTCCCACAAACAAAGCGGGATGGTTGCCGATGTAGTATTTCCGTACCGCTGGATATTGATCATTACCTTATCCCTGCTAAGACCCATCCGGTCTGCTGCTGCATCAATGATCCTCAGATTGGCCTGGTGTGGCACCAGCCATGCAATATCATCTCCGGTGAGGTGGTTTTTCTGCAACAATTCATAACATACATCCGCCATGCGGGTTACGGCGAATTTAAAAACCGTTTTTCCTTCCTGATAAATATAATGTTCTTTGGCATTTACGGTTTCCAGGGTGGCAGGTTTGGCCGATCCCCCTGCAGGCATCCTCAGATATTGTGCACCTGAACCATCAGAGTGCAAAAGACTATCCTGGATGCCATAACCTTCTGTATTGGGTTCCAATAAAATTGCTCCGGCTCCGTCGCCAAATAATACACAGGTTTTCCGGTCGGTAAAATCAACGATGGCGCTCATTTTATCTGCACCCACTACAACCACTTTTTTGTACCGGCCACTTTCGATGAAAGCAGTGCCCGTGGTCACTCCATAAAGAAAACCTGAACAGGCTGCCGCAAGGTCAAACCCAAAGGCATTGACCGCCCCGATTTTATCGCAAATAATATTGGAAGTTGCCGGGAACAGCATATCCGGCGTCACCGTGCAGGTAATCATACAATCAATTTCTTCGGCGCCAATCCCTCTTTTTTCCAAAAGCAATTTCACAGCGGGTATTGCCATTGCACTGATACCCTGATTTTCCCCTTTCAGGATCCTTCGTTCTTCAATACCTGTGCGGGATTTAATCCATTCGTCATTGGTATCAACCATGGTTTCCAGTTCGGCATTTGTGAGCCGGTATTCGGGTACATAACCCGCTACTGCGGTAATAGCAGCAGTCATCTTTTTTTCATTCATCTAAACTTCTCAGCTTGGTTTAAGGCGATAAAAGTACAACTAACTGATTATACTCAAATAGTATGTTATTCATATTTTTCTTCATTTATCAGAAGGTCGTTTTATTTTCAATCGTTTCAGCTAAATAAAATTCAATTGAACATCCGTCTTATTCACAGGCTGAGAAGATAAATTTATTGGTTTGGGGATTGCCGGCAGGGAACCATCAATCAAAAAATATTTAAAGTTTAATTTTCAAACACCTATTTAAAAGTCGGTAACAGATTTTAAACCTTCAATTTTAGCAGTGCCGTTAGGCATTCGTCATCTTTCCCTCCATGCCGCCCGATTTCATTTTGAATTCCTTACTTTTGGCAACTCACAACTCTTATGATTGCGTACTTATCTGGAAAGTTCTCTTATAAAAGTCCTGCCGTCGTTTATATCGATGTGCACGGGGTGGGTTATGAGGTGAACATTAGTTTAAATACCTATTCCAAAATTCAAAATCTGGAAGAGGGAAGGCTTTTTACTTACCTGCAGATTAAGGAAGACGCTCATACTTTATATGGATTTTTTGATACCGCCGAAAAGGATATATTTACATCCCTTATCAGTGTATCGGGAATCGGGGCCGCTACTGCGAGGATGATGCTGAGCAGTATGAAACCCGGTGAAATTATCAATGCCATTGTACTGAATGACCCGAGGACACTGGAAAGCGTGAAAGGAATCGGGAAGAAAACCGCTGAGAGGCTTGTGCTGGAATTGAAAGACAAAATAGGAAAATCTGCTTCCCAACCAGCATTTAGTAACCTGAATGGCAATACTTTGAGCAATGATGCGTTAAATGCATTGGTAGCTCTCGGAATCAGCCGTCCGGTAGCTGACCAGGCAATTAAAAAAGTAATCCAATCAGAAAATAACATTACACAATTAGAAGACCTTATAAAAAAAGCCCTTAAAGCCATTTGATCCATCTTTACCCCTAATCAGAATTGTGGATGCTCCCTAAAGAAACTTTTAATCTTCAAAAAAGATTAATAAGATACTTGGCCCTGCTTGTGTTGGCTGCGGCATTGTCTCCGGCAACCTTCGGGCAAACGAATGCCGGTACGCCAACCGGTACCAGGGATACTTTACCTTTCCCGATACGTGACCGGCGGGGAGATTTTCTGACCAATCCTCCGTCTGTATTCGACTTTAAACTTCCCCCCAACATCAATGATTCCATTGCTTATGATCCCCTGACAAAAACTTACACGCTGTATGAAAAGATAGGCGACAGGTATTACCGCACACCCACTACTTATACACAGGAACAATTTGAGCGAATAGAAGCCCGGAGGCAGGAAACCCAATATTTTCAGGAAAGGAGCAATACACTTAATTTACTAAACAGGGGAAGGATCCAACCCAAACTAAAAGTGACCGACAATCTTTTTAACCGTCTCTTTGGCAATGGAAAAGTAGATATTCAACCACAGGGAAATGTGGATATAACGGCAGGATATCAGGGGCAAAACATCAAAAACCCAACGCTCGCCGAGCGTGCCAGAAAAAACGGCGGATTTGATTTTGGCATGAATGCCCAGTTGAATGTAAACGCCAACATTGGAGACAAGCTGAAATTTCCGATCAGTTACAATACACTGGCCAATCTGGATTTTACCAACCAGTTGAAACTGGATTATACCGGCGGGCCGGATGAAATAGTAAAGCGGTTTGAGGCGGGTAATGTTTCCCTTCCAAGCCGCAGCACCCTCATTCCCGGAGCACAATCACTGTTCGGAATCAAAACCCAGTTACAATTTGGAAAATTATTTGTCACCGGAGTCATAGCCAATCAGAAATCCCAACGCCAGTCTGTAAATCTGCAGGGAGGCGCCGCTGCCCAGAATTTCAATTTAAAAGCCGATGAATATGAAGAGAACCGGCACTTTCTGCTGGCCCAATACTTTCGTGAAAATTATAACAAGGTGATGAGCAACCTGCCTGCCATTACTACTCCTGTACAGATTTTGAGAATTGAAGTTTGGGTGACCAACAAAAATGCAACTACCACGAACACCCGTGAAATTGTAGGCCTCATGGATTTGGGTGAAAACCATCCTTTCCATCCTTTTACGGTGACCGGTACCCTACCCGATAATAATACCAATAACGAATACAGCTCCATCATCAGCAATCCGAACAGCCGCAACAGCGCCCTTATCAACAATCAACTGACAGGCATGGGACTCAGCCCTGTACAGGATTATGAAAAAACGTATGCAAGAAAACTGGATAGCACCCAGTATATTTTTAATCCCAAAGTCGGATTCCTGTCGCTGAGCCAGCCATTGCAACCCGACGAAGTACTGGCGGTGGCTTTTCAATATTCGTATAATGGAAGGATTTATCAGGTCGGTGAATTTTCAACAGACGTTCCGCCCGACTCAGCCAGCAGCAACCAAAAGATTTTATTCCTCAAATTATTGAAAGCAACTTCTCAACGGCCCGCCCTGCCCATCTGGAGGCTGATGATGAAAAATGTCTATAGCGTAGGTTTCGGTTCACTCGACAGAGACGGATTTCAGTTAAACGTTTTGTACCAACAACCGGGATACGGGGCCAAAAGATATTTGCCTTTCGGCGATCTGAACCAGGGAACCCCCATTCTCACTCTGGAAAACCTGGACCGGTTGAACAATCAAAATGATCCGCAGCCGGATGGCGTATTCGACTTTGTGCAGGGATATACCGTTATCAGCCAGTACAGCCGCATTATATTTCCCATGCTCGAACCTTTTGGCCGCGATCTGTCTCCCAAGGTCTTCAGCAATGCGGCGCTGGGCGCTGACAGCCTGTATTATCCCCTTTACGACAGCATCAAGACAACCGCCATTAATCAGTTTCCGAACCTGGACAGATTTATACTTCAGGGAACCGCAAAAACTTCTTCCTCTTCCGATATAAGTATCGGCTACAATATTCCTCCAGGTTCAGTATCAGTTACCGCAGGCGGGCAACAACTTATAGAAAATATAGATTACACAATCAATTATGATTTAGGTACCATAAAAATAATCAACCAGGCAATCATCAATGCAGGCCTCCCTGTACAAGTGAATTTTGAGAATAACGCAACCTTCGGGATGCAACAGAAAACCTATCTCGGATTGCGACTTGATTATCTTTTGAAAAATACTGCATCGGAACAGTTTTCAATCGGCGCTACGATGGTAAGGCTGAGTGAACGGCCATTTTTTACCAAAGTTGATTATGGTGATGACCCAATCAAAAATACAATGTATGGGCTCGACCTGAGTTATAAAAAAGATTTGCCACGATTGACAAAGATTCTGAACAAACTTCCATTTTATAATTCTACAGCTCCCTCTTCCATCAATGCCTATGCGGAAGGAGCTTTCTTCAAACCGGGGCATGCACCGCAAATCGGAAAAGGGAACAAAGGCGTGATATACATCGACAACTTTGAAGGGAGCCAGAGCGATATCGATCTCAGGTTTCCACCCATTAGCTGGATGCTTGCATCTACACCGTCCGGGGCCACTGATGAATTTGGAAACATACTCTTCCCGGAAGCAACTGATAACGATAACCTGGATTATGGCAAAAACAGGGCAGCGATCTCATGGTACCAGATTGAACCTACCTTGCAGGATCCAAAAAACATCAACAATCCACTTCGGGGAAACAAAGCAGCACTATCAGATCCAAGGGTAAGAGCCATTTCCCAATCTGAAATATTTCCTCAGAGAACAACTGATTTCGGACAAAACCAATTGATCACTTTCGACCTGTCCTATTATCCCAAAGACAGAGGGCCATATAACTATGAAACCTCGCCCCTGAAAATAAACGCCAACGGAAAATTTTTAAATCCAAAAACCAAGTGGGGCGGCCTGATGAGATCACTCGACCAGACAGACTTTGAAACTGCCAACATTGAATTTATTGAAATGTGGGTGCAGGATCCATTCATTTTGGATCCGGGCAGTACCGGCGGTAAACTGTATATCAATCTCGGGAATGTTTCTGAAGATGTCCTGAAAGATTCAAGAAGGTTTTATGAAAACGGGCTTCCTACTCCCAATCTGCCCGCGCAGGTGGATACCTCAATCTGGGGTGTGGTACCCCGCAACCCTACCCAGGTGACCAATGCATTCAGCAACGACCCCAATGACAGGCCATACCAGGATGTGGGCTTCGACGGGTTGACAGACAGCGCAGAAGTTGCATTCAGAAGAAACGATTATCTTAATGTACTCGCTGCAAATTTTGGGACAAGTTCTTCAATTTACCAGGATGCAATGGCTGACCCGTCGGCAGACAATTATCAATATTACAGAGGATCACAATTTGATGCAGAAAATGCCGGCATCCTTGCCAGATATAAAAGATACAGCAATCCCCAGGGTAACTCGCCTATTGCGAATACGAATTCCCAATTTTCACCGGCGGCCACCATGTATCCCGATCAGGAAGATGCAAACAAAGACAATACGCTGAACGAGACCGAAGAATATTTTCAATATGTCCTCACCTTAAAGCCACCCACTGCACCGGAAATGACCATCGGTGTGAATCACATCATCGATAAAAAAGTGGTCGGAGTGAAACTTGCTGACGGGACAACCCGAAATGAAACCTGGTACCAGATACGCATTCCCATTGACGATTACAACCACGTGGTGGGTAATATCTCAGACTTCAAGTCGATCAGATTTATGCGCATGTTCCTCACAGGATTTCAGGACAGCGTCACTGTTCGGTTTGGCCAACTGGATCTCGTAAGAAACACATGGAGGAAATTCCAGTTTAAACTCGATAGTACCGGAAATTACGGACCCGAAAATACCAATGATTTTAATGTGGGAGCAGTAAACATTGAAGAAAATGACAAGCGTGAACCGTTGCCCTACCGCACCCCGCGTGACATTGAGCGTGAACAAATCCTGAGTAACAATGGAGTGAACCTTTTGGAAAATGAACAATCCCTGACCCTGCAGTTCAGCAATCTTTCCAAAAAAGATGCAAAGGCCGTATTTGAAACATTCCCCAACCGCGATTTCAGGCAGTTCAAAAAACTGATGATGTATATCCATGCCGAAAGAAACAGTGAGACATTTCTTAATGACGGCGACCTCACCGCGGTAATTCGTTTGGGCAGCGACTTTGTAAGCAATTATTACGAAATAAGAATCCCGCTTAAACTTACACCGTTAAATACCGGCCTTGATCCCAACAGCGATGCCTATAATGATACACTCTGGATAAAGACCAACAACCTTGATATCGATCTTCAGGCGCTGGTTTCACTGAAGAATGACAGGAACATGTCCAGCTCACCCGTAAATAAATTATTTTCGGAACTGCAATCTAACGGGCATACCTATGCGGTAATGGGAAACCCAAGTCTTGGCCAGATAAGCGGCGTACTGATGGGGGTTGAAAACACGAATTCTTCGTCAGCCACCGGTGAACTATGGTTTAATGAGCTGAGGTTATCTTCCATGGATGATCATGGAGGATGGGCATCTTTGGCCAGGGTAGATGCAAATCTGGCCGATCTGGGAACCGTTAGTCTGTCGACCAATACCCATACCAGAGGTTTTGGAAGTCTTGAACAACAGATTAATGAAAGATTTCAGGACAATTTCGTTCAAATTGACGCAGCCGCCAATCTCGAATTAGGAAAATTATTGCCGAAGAAAGCCGCCCTTTCCATTCCGTTCTATGCCAGTGTGAACCAGACAACAAGTACACCACAATACGACCCGTTTGATGACGACATTGCTTTAAAAACAAAATTAAGTGAAGCAAAAACCGCTGAGGAAAGAGACAGCATCAGAAAAAATGCCGTGACCTATTCCAACACCAAAACCATCAGCTTCACCAATGTACATAAAAACCGGACCAGCAATAAAAAACCCAAACCATGGGATATAGAAAATTTTGACATCAGCTATTCCTACACCAAGGCTGAAGCCCGAAGTCCGGTGGTGGAGTACAATACTGTAACCAAGCAACGAGGTGGAATCGGATACAATTTTACAACACAACCGAAATTTATTCAGCCTTTCAAAAAATTATTCGGAAAATCGAAAACTCATTGGTTTGATCTTATCAAAGAATTTAACTTCAATCCGGTTCCCTCTCAATTGTCGTTCAAGGCAGACATCTTCAGACAATTCGGGGTATTCAAACCAAGAAGTATCGGGGTGGACAAATATCCGACCCAGGAGACTTATGATAAATATTTCACGTTTGACAGAAGCTACATTCTGAGATGGAATTTCACGCATTCCTTAAGCCTGGACTATTCGGCTCTCAACAATGCCGTCATCGATGAACCATTTGGAAGGCTCAATACGCCGGCGAAAAAAGACACCGTGAAAAGGAATTTCTGGAAAGGTGGCAGAAATGTGTCATTCAATCAAACACTCAGTTTCAATTACGACGTACCGTTAAATAAATTGCCCCTTACCGACTGGACCACCCTGCAATTGCGATATACCGCCAATTACCAATGGATTGGAGCCAGCCGCCTTGCAGTGGATCTTGGAAACTTTCTTGAAAACGGGCAACAGGAAGAAGCAACTCTTCAATTAGATTTCAACAGGCTTTACAACAAAAGCAAATGGCTCCGTTCACTCAGCCAGCCATCGCAAAAACCCTCCGTCAAAGACACTTCTTCCAAAACGCAATCCGGCGAAAGTTTTTTAAACAGCGGTGCAGCGAGATTTTTCGGGAAAATATTAACCAGCATAAAAAATGTCAATGCCACGGTTTCGCAAATTGCCAATACCCGCCTTCCAGGTTATACAGACAGCACGCGGTTTCTGGGTCAGGACTGGAACAGTATGGCTCCGGGATGGGGATTCATCCTTGGCAAACAACCGGATACCTCATGGCTGAACCGCGCTGCGGCAAAGGGACTGATCACACTGGATTCTAATTTCAATGATCTGTTTACGCAGACTTATGATCAGCGATTCACTTTCTCAGCACAACTTCAGCCAGTCAGAGATCTGGTCATCAATGTCAATCTTGAAAAAACCTATTCCAAAAACTATTCAGAAACATTTAAAGATACTACCGGGACAGGGCTACATTTTTCTCATCTCAGCCCCTACATCAATGGAAGTTTCAATGTGACCTACATTGCATTCAATACGCTCTTTGAGAAATATGATCCCAACAGGGTATCCAATACATTCCTGAAATTTCAGGAATACCGGACACAAATTTCACAACGGCTTGGATTATTAAACAAATACAATCAGGCGGCCGGAAACCCGGTTGGCGCTGATGGATATGCAATGGGTTATGGCCGTTATGCAGTGGATGTTTTGGTGCCGGCGTTTCTGGCAGCCTACACCGGGCAGGATCCAAACAAGGTTTCACTGATTAAGCAGGGGAATCCAAATCCGAAGTCGAATCCCTTCAGTGGCATTTTTCCCAAACCCAACTGGAGAATCAGTTATACCGGCCTGAGCAAAATCCCCGGGCTGGATAAAATCTTTACAAATTTTACCATCAACCACGCTTATTCGGCGACACTTGGTATGAACAGTTTCACATCGGCTCTGAAATATGAAGACATTGACCGGTTCAACTATCCGTCATTCATAGATTCCGTTTCGGGAAATTATATTCCATTCTTCCTCGTACCGAATATTACAATTCAGGAACAATTCTCGCCGCTGTTAGGCCTTGATCTTGGGTTTACAAATCAACTCAACCTTCGATTGGAATACAACAAATCAAGGCAATTGAGCCTTAGCCTTGTTGACTTCCAGTTGAGCGAAGTACGTTCGACAGAATATACTTTCAGTGGAAGCTTCCGCAAACGGGGAATCAAATTACCTTTCCGGGTACCGTTTGCAAAAAAGGATACGAAGAAGTTAGAAAATGAAATGAGGTTTCAACTCGATCTTCGTGTAAGGGATAATGTTACAAGCAACAGCATACTCGATCAGAACAGCAGTTTTGCAACCAACGGAAGTAAGGAAATTACCATCAGCCCCACAATAGATTATTTTGTAAGCAACCGTGTCAATGTGAAATTGTACTTCGATCAGAGAAGGGTTATTCCCTATGTTTCTTCCTCTGCGCCCACCACTGATACCCGTATCGGAATGCAGGTAAGGATTTCATTGGCTCCATAATGGAAAATATTCCGTCAAAAAAATCATTCAACTCACCATTATTGAAGACTTTTTCTCAGGCTGGCCAGTAATCCGCCGTTGTAATATAGTTCGAGTATGTAAGTGCCTCTTTTCAAATTCACCTGTTCAATTGAAAAAGAAAGTTGCCTGTCGTTTGCATTAAAATGTATCCGGGTGCTATACATTTTTTTGCCGTCGGGTGTATCAAAAAATCCGCTTTCCCACGGAGCGCTTGGCAATACCTTCCCGTCGGGTTTGATAACAACGGCCATCAATTCCCCCGACTGTACAGACTTTGGCAGAACATTAAAAGAACAACGAAGGGAAGTGGCGGCAGTGGCAACCGTTGTAAGCGAATTACTCCCTGTAAGTGCATAGAGATTCAGATTGGAAACCAGGACAGGCAATGTGCTTGCGGTTCCCGGAATTCTCTTATTACTTCTTGTGGTATTATTTGTTGTGGCCCGTTTTGAACTTCCCGACAATGCATCCACTGTTTTTAAAAGCTTTTTATTCTCTTCTGTAATTCTTTGATTTTTCTCTTCGAGCGATTGAATACTTTCCTGAAGCTGCTTTAAATGCACAGATGCAGAATCAGCCTCGCTACCTTTTCGATTGTCGATCAGGGCCTGAATCTCTGCCTGAAGCTTGGAAAATTCCTCCAGTTTCTTTTGTAATTCATCAGCAGTATCTTCAGATGATGGAGGGGTACTATTGATGACAGGATAGGTCTCTCTCATCCCGGAGTCACCTGTACCGTTTTGCTTTACAACTGTTGCTGTATTTTCTGCAGGTTGCTTTTTTGATGTGGACAGATAAGAGAAATATCCCCATGCAATTACTGCAGCAATGGCAATAGAAGTAACCACCAGAAAGATAACAGCTAACAGAAAGTTTTTTGAATGCCCCATCCTGGTAGTCGATTTTTGTCACTTCAAAAATAAGGGGAATTATTTATGGATGCTCTCATTTACGTATGCAGATATCCAGCCAACCTGTCCATTTTTTACCAAATAGAATTGTTTCTTCTCATAAATCCCTTCAAATTGTCTCATAATTTTCAATAATAATCCTGTTCCCGCCAGCATTTGTTTTTGGTCAAAAACTTTATTTACGGTGGATGCCGCTTTCTGAACAGCCAGTTTTTCTGCGTGGGTACCTTTCAAAGAAGCACTCAGATTTTTTGCAAGAAATACATTGTAATCATTGTATAACCTGGTGAAAAAGTCCTGTACCTGTTGATAGGTGACCGGCACAACGGGATTGTCCAGCATTTCAGGGAGCATCAGTGTGGCTACTGCCCATGAAGCCCCTCCGCTGAAAGCAATGTTATCACTCATGTTGTAAGCTCCGCTGATGTTAACTGCATAGGTCACTTCTTTGTCTGCTTCGCCGGCCAATACCCGCTGCAATTGTTTGTAATAATTCCCCAGGGATTTATCATCGCCCATTCTTTCATTTGCAGCATTGGTAATACTCTTCGTGCCCCAATCAAGAGAAAATAATTTTATGTGGTCTATGCCCGGTCCGGGAAAATATCCGCCTTTGGTATTGCCGCTTCCAATGTCAATCAGGAAAGTGGAAAATCTTTTTGAATCCGGAACGATGCCGAGATGTGACAGGCGGGCTTCTTCTTCGGGCCCGATCACTTCCACTTTTCTATCCGAATCGTCCACCCTGATACGGAAAGAATCGATGAGGTGTGAAATCCACTCTTTTTTGTCGAGCCGGTCTGCAGTTACTTTTACTCCACTGCTCACCACTACAAAAATTTTGTCCGGAGAAATCTGGTATTTCTTTATTGCTGTCTGATAGAGGCCGGCGAGGCCATTCAAGGTTTCATGGGTGGAGACAGGAGTAAAAGAAATGAAATCGGTATTTACAGATGAATCTTTGACCACATTATATTCAGCAATGCTGTTGGAATTCCTGGCCATTTCAACAAGGCTCATTTTAACTCCTTTTGAGCCTACCTCAATTCCGGCATATAAAGTTGACTTCTTGTATTTAAATTTCAAGGTGCTTTGAGCATAGGACATATTGCCCACAAAAAACACCCCCAAAAGCAGGAAAAGGCAGGAGTAAAAACAAAAACGCATAATACAATACTTTAAAAAAATAAAAATAGCCCAAAAAACAAGGCAGACCCGGGTTTATAAAAAATTGTGTAAAGATTGTGGATAGCAGGAATCAGAGGCGGGCACTGTCGTTCAGGTAATTTATTTCGATTGAAAAAAACTTTCCGGCAGCATGAATTTTCGAATAACGGGTTTATATCCGTCAAAGGCCACAATTCAGGTAGAATTTTCATGAAAATTAATTTTTTTTCTGAAAGGTGACGCCTATATTTGCACTCCCAAAAAGGGAGCATAGCTCAGTTGGTTCAGAGCATCTGCCTTACAAGCAGAGGGTCCGCGGTTCGAACCCGTGTGCTCCCACAAAGTCACCCCGTTTTATCAGCGGGGTTTTTTTTATTTGTCTTTCCTCTCTTCTCAATTCTTTCAATTTTCTCAGGTTCATCCAATTCCAAAGCAGTAATACTTTCCGAACCCTCCCTGCAATGCTGTAGGGACAAGGTGTGCTCCCACAAAGTCACCCCGTTTTATCAGCGGGGTTTTTTTATTTGTCTTTCCTCTCTTCTCAATTCTTTCAATTTTCTCAGGTTCATCCAATTCCAAAGCAGTAATACTTTCCGAACCCTCCCTACAATGCTGTAGGGACAAGGTGTGCTCCCACAAAGTCACCCCGTTTTATCAGCGGGGTTTTTCATTTGTCTTTTACCAATTTCTTCAATAATCTCAGGTTCATCTAATTCCAAAGCAGTAATGCTTTCCGAACCCTCCCTATAATGCTGTAGGGACAAGGTGTGCTCCCACAAAGTCACCCCGTTTTATCAGCGGGGTTTTTTATTGGCCGCTCAGTTACAAGAAGACGCGGTTCCATCTGATTTTCATTCAAAATCGAATCATTATTACCTCCTGGATGACTACTTTTACTTTCAATTTTTTTGACCCCTCCCTGCAATTCTGCGGGGACACCAGTGTGCTTATAGAAAAGCTCTACGATAACTGTAACCAAATAATTCATGGCTGTACAGCATTATGCACGGAAAACAGATTAATAAGGAATCCTTATATTTTTTGCATTCAGATCATGCAACAAAGAATAAAGCCCGAAAAAAGTACGGTTCATGTAAATAAAATGTTTTGATCCGCGATTGCCGTTCATTCTCTTGGCCCGTGTATCAACCTGGAATTTTTCTGCCAGGTTATACACTCTTTCAAAAAATGACACATCAGTAAAATCAAATTTCTCATACCTGAGGGGCGTCATAAATACCAAAATCATTTCATGGAAAAGCTCTGTAAAAAACTGAATCTGTTTTTTATCGTCTTTGGGTCTGATCAGCTCAAGCTCCTCCATCTTCTTTCTGAATGCTTCCGGATTATTGAGTATTTCTGGTTTATGAAGGTCAAAATAGGGTTTATAAAAACTCTTGGGGAGGGACTTGATGCAACCAAAATCTATAGCGATGAGCTCTCCTTCTTTGGAAATCAAAAAGTTTCCCGGATGCGGATCAGCCTGCATCTTCCTGAGTTTGTGAATCTGAAACATATAGAAATCCCATAGCGCCTGCCCGATTTTGTTTGCCAGTTTCTCATCTTTGTTTACCGCGGCAAATTCCGAAAGATGCTGGCCTTCCATGAAATCCATTGTAATAATTCTTTCATTGGACCACTGAGGATAATATTGCGGGAATTTCAAATGAGGAATGGCAGCACACGCCTTAGCCATTTCCATACTCTGATTTAATTCGAGGATATAATCCGTTTCTTCCAGCAATTTATTTTCAACCTCTCTGAAATACTTTTCACTATCACTTCCCTGCAAATTAAACATGCGGATGGCAATGGGTTTTACAAGTTTCAAATCGGATGAGATACTTTCTGCCACTCCGGGATATTGAATTTTTACGGCGAGTGTTTTCCCATCTTTCCAGGCTTTGTGAACCTGCCCGATGGTAGCCGCATTTACAGCTTCTTCCTGAAATTTGTCAAATAATTCATCGGGCGGTTTACCAAAATATTTTTGAAAGGTTTTGTTGACAAGCGGTGCCGACAATGGCGGAACAGAAAACTGAGACAATGAAAATTTCTCAATATACTGTGGCGGAAGTATGCTCTTGTTCATACTGAGCATTTGCAAAACTTTCAATGCACTTCCTTTCAGGCTGGCCAGGCTGTCATAAATATCCGAAGCATTGTTTTCGTTCAATTTGAAACGTGCTTCCGATTCGGAATGTGTAATCTTATCTTTATAATAATTCAGATAATTAAATCCAATCCTTGCACCGGTCGTTATCAATTTGGTTGCCCTTGCAACCTTGGATACAGGAATATGATCAAGTGTTTTTATCATAGTCAACTCACAGGATTCATCTCTTTAAAAATAAATTTACCTAAATCGGTTACGCTTTTCATAGGCCTTGTATTCATTAAATCGAAACTTGCTGTCAACAATTTCTCAATAAAAATATCGGTCTTTTCGAACCCCGGCGATTCATCTTTATACCAGAATCTCATAACCGACAACAATTGCAGCCATGCAGCTTCATTTATGGCCATGTCCTTTGCCTTGTTGAGTTTGTGATATTTCAGATCAACTTTTTCAAAATCCAGTTCGTTAACGTAGGCGGTAAACTTTTTATGAAGCCCTTTCAGTTTCCTGAGATTTTCGAGCCGGTAAGGTTTCAATAAATGAAGAACAAAACTTCTGTTGGAGGTCAGGTTTCCAAAAAAAGTAAAATAAAAACCCAGCAACTTTTCTCTGGCCGAATAATCCTGATACGGCTTTGACCTCTGAATGGTTTCTTTCGTTTTATCGAATATCAATTCGAAGAAATGGTTTTCAATTGCAACAAGGCTGCCAAACAATTGATAGAATTCATCTTCTGTAATTCCGTGGTTTTTTGCAAAAAGATGAACATTCATTGGCCCTTTTCCGTCGAGCACATCATTCATATACCATTCTACGACATCTTCTTTTGAGATGGCGATTTTCTTTTTTGTTTTTTGTGAAGCCGGCATAACTTGGAATATTTTTAATAATAATAAATTTCGTTAAAACAGAGGACAATTGATGTTAAATTAAAAAACAAAAATTCACCATTGACCACCATAAATAATGGTTATAAAAAATCACGCCATATTTCTTCGAAGGAATAAGAATTAAAAGAATTTATACAGAAGGATAATTGTTGCCTTTTTATTGAACCACCAAAATAAAAACCCAATCTAATGGGTAAAAATAACGGTACCGCTCTTTCCCATATCACTTTCCATCCTCACTTCATATCTTTTATCTCCATCTCTGACAATCATCAAAGCAGTATTTGGAGGAATGGTGCCAAGGTTTTCAGCATACATAGTGAGTACATTGTCTTTGCGGCTTTTATCGACAGACAGGGTAACCGTAATTGGAACATCAGACAAACGTTTATGTGAAAGTATAAGCCTGCCATTGTAAAAAAGTGATACACTGTCACCGTCTATTACTCCGTTATCATACAAATTAACCTGGAAAACAGGATTTTCAATCACGATGGTTTTGACCACATCTTTTTTCCTGTTTTCATATCCCTTGTAAACCGGCTGCTCTTCTTTATTCAATTCCAATTCACGTTTTGCAAGAGACGATTTTTCTGATTCAACCGGAATTTCAGTTGCAAGAGAAGTTTTTGGAAGTTCAGTTTCTGTTTTGTCAGGTGCAACTTTTGGCTTAGGAGAAATCTCATTTCTGGGTTGGGTTTTTGCACTGGCAGTCGCCTCACGTGTATCCGGCTTCTTAGCAATCTTTGCCGGTTCCTTCCTTATCGGCCTCAACGGCGGATTCTTTCTTTCGTTTAAAGTCACTCCAAAAGGAACGCGCTTCACCACCTGACGCGAAAGCAATGTAGTGCCCTGCCCGCCGCATCTCTGGTTTGGAGCGGGAATCCATTCTCCCTTCAGGTATTCCATATTGTCATCACCCTTTACATAATACAATCTGTGGATCTGAAAACAATTGATTATATCCGGAGGAGTGTTGTACTTCACTCTTTCAACTTCGGTTATTTCAATCTTGTTCAGTTTGCGGTCCAGATATCCGTTTATCCTGCAAATTGT
The DNA here is from genome assembly GCA_017307735.1 of Chitinophagaceae bacterium. Lineage (GTDB taxonomy): Bacteria > Bacteroidota > Bacteroidia > Chitinophagales > Chitinophagaceae > Ginsengibacter. Next base: position 115,341 of record JAFKGR010000007.1, on the reverse strand, counting down.
ATAATATCTTTTTTCTCCCGGATCATTAAAATAAGTGTAACTGTAGCCTCCCACTTTGCTCCCTTTCACTTCGAGTTCAAGTACATAAGTGGTGCGCACCTGGCTGACGAGGCCAAACACATTGGGAGTGGTTTCGTCAAAACTTCCCCGCCATTGCCCGTTAAAATTTACTTTTGAAAGATCTGCTTTGGGTGAGGTTTTTCCATTCGAATACCTGTTCGCCAACGACTGTGACTGAGCATAGATAACGCTGAAACATGCCATTAAGAAAAACAGTGTAATCGGTTTCTTCATGAGCGCTTCAATCTTTGTAGAGGAATCAAAATTAATTGTTATTAAATCTAACGGGTTGTAAAGAAATCGTTTCTTAATCTAATAGTTAGTTAAATTTGCGCTCCTGTTTTTTCTTATAAAAGCTATATTTATTTCGTGAAAAGCATGATTAATATTACGTTTCCGGATGGAGCAGTCAAACAGTATGAAGATGGAATTACCTCGATGCAGATTGCCCAATCCATCTCTGCAGGTTTAGCAAGAAACATACTCGCATCCAAAGTAAACGGAGAGGTCTGGGACCTTTCCAGGCCCATCCATAAAGACGCCTCCATTCATTTTTTAAAATGGGATGATGCTGAAGGCAAATCCACCTTTTGGCACAGCAGTGCCCACCTGATGGCCGAAGCTGTGGAATCGTTATTTCCCGGTACCAAATTCTGGGTAGGCCCCCCGGTTGACAATGGGTTTTATTATGATATGGATTTGGGGGGACAAACCATCACCGAAAGTGATTTGGATAAACTGGAACAAAAAATGAAACAGCTTGCCAAACAAAACAACCCCTATATCCGCAAGGAAATTCCCAAGAACGAAGCTGTTAGTTATTTTGAAAAAAAAGGAGATGAGTACAAACTGGATTTGCTCCGGGGGCTTGAAGATGGCCACATCACTTTTTATACCCAGGGAAATTTTACCGATTTGTGCCGCGGCCCACATATTCCATCAACCGGATTTATCAAGGGGATCAAACTGACAAGTATTGCCGGCGCCTACTGGAAAGGAGACGAGAAGAACAAAATGCTGACACGGATTTATGGTGTTACATTTCCCAATCAGAAAGAATTGGATGAGCATCTCGCCATGCTTGAGGAAGCAAAAAAAAGAGATCATCGCAAACTTGGAAAGGAACTGGGGATTTATACCATTGATGAAGAAGTTGGGCCGGGCCTTCCTTTGTGGATGCCCAATGGAACAATCATCATTGAAGAACTTGAAAAACTTGCCAAGAAAACCGAAGAAGATGCCGGTTACAAACGTGTTGTAACACCCCACATTGCAAAAGAAAGCCTTTACCTGACCAGCGGGCATTTGCCTTATTACAAAGACAGCATGTATCCGCCAATGGAACTGGATGGGGTGAAGTATTATCTGAAAGCAATGAATTGTCCGCATCATCACAAAATTTTTGCAGCAGAACAACACTCCTACAAAGATCTTCCGCTCCGGCTTGCAGAATACGGAACCTGTTACCGGTATGAACAAAGCGGAGAACTATTTGGCCTGATGCGCGTAAGGTGCCTGCACATGAATGATGCACACATTTATTGCTCACGCGATCAGTTTGCTCAGGAATTCAAAGCGGTCAATGATCTCTACCTGAAATATTTCAAAATTTTCGGGATTGAAAAATACGTGATGCGACTTTCACTTCATGACCCTGCCAAACTTGGGCAGAAATACATTAATGAACCGGAGCTTTGGAAAGAAACTGAAGAAATGGTCAGGAAGGTGATGATGGAAGCAAAAATTCCATTCGTCGAAATCAAAGATGAGGCTGCTTTTTACGGGCCAAAAATAGATGTACAAATCTGGAGCGCTATCGGCAGGGAATTTACCCTTGCTACCAACCAGGTCGATTTTGCACAGGGCAAACGGTTTCATCTGACTTTTACCAATCAGAATAATGAGCCTGAAACCCCGTTAATTATTCACCGCGCACCATTGGGAACCCATGAAAGATTCATAGGATTCTTATTGGAACATTATGCAGGGAAATTTCCTGTTTGGCTTTCACCCGTACAGGTAAAAATTTTACCCATCAGCGATAAGTTCCTGGATTACTCAAAGAGCATTTTGCATAAATTAAAAAATTCTGATATTCGCACAGAGGTTGATGAAAGAAGTGAAAAAATCGGAAGGAAAATCAGAGATGCGGAATTGATGAAGGTTCCTTATATGGTTGTTGTGGGAGAAAAAGAAATGAACGAAGAAAAAGTGGCAGTGCGCAGGCATGGCAAAGGAGATGAAGGATCTTTCCCTGTGGATGAATTCATCAGCAGGATCAGAAAAGAGATAGAAGAGAAAATCTGATTTTTACAGATGCGATCTTTATCCCATCAAAAACTTTCAGAAAACAGATTTTTTTCGGCATTTTTTCAAGAGGCCTTAATATTGCTTTATTTTTAACCTCAAAATATTTTTAACTTAAAATCAATTAATGGCTTTTACATCTCGCCCCAGGGGGCATTTTAATCCCAGATTCAGAAAAGAACAACAACAAGAACATCGTACCAATCATATGATCAGAGTCCCGCAGGTGAGACTTGTGGGAGATAATGTAGAACCCGGGATATACTCCACAGCAGAAGCTCAGAAAATTGCAGAAGAGCAGGGACTTGACCTCGTTGAAATTTCTCCCAATGCAGATCCACCCGTTTGCAAAGTCATAGATTACAATAAATTTCTGTACGAGAAGAAACGTAAAGAAAAAGACATGAAAGCCAAGAGCAAGGCTTCAGAAGTAAAAGAAATACGCTTTACACCAAATACTGACGACCACGATTTTGAATTCAAAAGCAAGCACGCCATCAATTTTCTTAAGCAGGGCAACAAGGTAAAAGCCTATGTTCAGTTCAGAGGCCGTGCCATCATGTTCAAAGAAAGAGGCGAATTGCTGTTACTGAAATTCGCAGAAAGACTGATGGAAGCCGGCACTTTGGAAGGGATGCCCAAACTTGAGGGAAAACGTATGTTTGCCATCTTTGCCCCCAAGGGACAAAAGAAGAAAGCTTAATATCACATTCTATCCCCTGATAGTTTTATCAACCGGCAATGGGAAAATAAGTTGGTAATTTTTGTAATCACATTAATGAATTTGTTCGTAATATTACCAAACCCATAATTTGGTAAATCTCCTGTATGACTTCCACCAATTTGTTTCGACTTTTGCTGATGAAGACTAAAACTAAATACTTATAATCCTATGAACCAAGGAACAGAAGATGTGATAAAAGTGATGATTGTTGACGACCATGTTTTATACAGAGCCGGTGTGCGAACAGCACTTTCCATAAAAAAAGACATTCAGGTAATAGCAGAAGCAGATAACGGATTACATCTGATGAATATGCTGAAAGGCGGTATTGCACCAGACGTAATTCTACTGGATATTCAAATGCCCGTGATGGATGGTATTACTACATTACCTGAAGTAAAGAAATTGTACCCCCAAATAAAAATCATCATGCTCACCTTACTTGATGATCAGAGTATGGTGACCCGGCTGATGGAACTTGGCGCAAACAGCTATCTCGTAAAAACCTCAGATGCAGAAACTATTTATGATGCCATAAAAACCTGTTACAAACAGGAATTTTACTTCAATACACTGACGAATAAAGCGCTTCTGAACAACCTGAGGCAGAAAAATACGCCACAGGTAAGGCTTCCGCAGGAAGATGCCCAGTTGACAGAAAAAGAAATTACCGTTCTCCGCCTTATGTGCGAGGAAAAAAGCACAAGAGAAATAGCCGAAGCAGTGGAATTATCGCCCAGAACCATTGAAGCCATACGCGACAGGCTGAAAACAAAGACCGGTACAAAAAGTACTGCCGGCCTGATTATGTTTGCCGTAAGAAATAAATTATTGAAAGAAGACCTCTGATTTTAAAACGAATTCTGTATTGTGAAAAGCCCGTCCTTATTTGTAGGGATGGGCTTTTTTGAATGTGTTCGAAATTGCCTGAAAAATTCAGAAGAATTAGCCCAATGCTGTATAAACATTTTCCCGGGATAATAATGATGAGTTGCCATAGAATAGCAAGTTCATATTAAGTTTCTGAAACCCTGAAGATTCATCCGTTTACTTTTACAACCACCTTTCCCACTGTCCAGTGAGATTCTATCTGCCTGTGGGCATCAGCCATCCGTTCGAAAGAAAAAACATGGCCAACATGCATTCTTAATTTTCTTTCTTCCATCATCCGGGCAAGCAAACTCAGTTGTTCATTGCTTTTGTACATCATCGGCCACACGAGATTGACATTCCTTTGCCGCGCCAATTCTATCGCCTTCGGATCATCCTTTGTGGATGAAGGCAGGCAAACCACTCTTCCACCCTGTTTTACACATCGGATGGAATCATACAACACTTCACCACCCATTGCATCCTGCACGGCATCCATATTTTTTGCGATAACAGAAAAACCTTCCGAAGTATAATCGATAAATCTGTCAGCACCCAACGATTCAACAAAATCTTTATTCTTGCCTGATGCTGTTGCAAACACCATTGCCCCGGCAATCTTCGCCAATTGTACTGCGAGATGACCCACACCGCCAGATGCTGCCTGAATCAAAACAGACTCACCGGATTTAATTTTCAGATAATCGTGCAAAGACTGGTAAGCCGTCAGCCCAACTACAGGCAATGCAGCCGCCTCTTCAAACGGAACATCTTTCGGTTTAATCACGATTTCATTTTCATTAGCCAGAACATATTCCGCATATCCTCCGGATAAGTTGGGAAAACCCAGATTTCCAAAAACTTCATCACCGGATTTGAATTTTGTAATTCCGGATCCGCAATCTTCCACAACACCGCTGATATCCCAACCGAGGATAGCAGGAAATTTTAATCTTTTGGAAATAAGATGTCCGCCGGCCCTCACTTTCGTATCCACAGGATTTATCCCAATGGCTTTAACGCTGATTAAAATCTGGTCTTCACCCGCAACCGGCTTTGGCATTTCCGCCATTTTCAAAACATCAGCCGTTCCGAATTCATTGATCACAACCGCTTTCATCTTTTTTATTTTTTTACCGGAGGTTTGCTCGGGCGCACTTCAATTTTGCTTGGAAGTGTACGTGGATTCATCCTCAGTAAATCAAAAATAATTTCTCCGATATCTTCAGGTTGAATCTTCCAGTCATCTGCCTCCGAAGGCACATGGTTATCAAAATGGCTGGCCACGGAGCCAGGCATGATGGTGGTCACCTTCACATCTTTCTGGCGCAGATCGAGCATCAAAGCCTGGGTAAATCCTACAATAGCAAATTTGCTGGCGTTGTAGGCTGTACCTTTCGGTAAGAAATTGACACCTGCAAGACTTGCAATGGTGATGATATATCCTTTCGTCTTAATGATCGCTTCTACCGCAGCTTTCGTACTATTGAAAACGCCCGTTACATTGGTGTCAATTACCTGATGCCATTGCCCGTAACTCAAATCTTCAAATGGAGCAAATATCCCAAGCCCTGCATTGGCCACCAACACATCCAATCTTCCCCATTTCTTCAAAATATTTTTTACAGCGTTGATTTCGTCTTCCGCATTGCGCACATCTGATTGCAATGGAAAAATATTTTCTGCATTTCCCTGTAAACTTTTCGCGGCAGATTGGGCATCGCTTAATTTCCGGCTGCTGAATGCCACTCTGTAACCTTTATTCAAAAGAAACTGTGTAATACCTTTCCCGATTCCCCTGCTTCCGCCCGTAACATAAACAACTTTTTTATCTTCCATTTTAACCTCCTTTATTTTTTGTTGCAAAATTACAATCATTAAAAGAAGCCGGCTTAACCCATTTGCCAAATGTGAGGCCCTCATAACCTGCATTTTTATTTCTCCATCCTACTCATCAAATATTTTATCTTTACCCTCTTTAAATAAACTTTTTTACCCATGAAAAAAGTCCCTTTTCTGATTGCCTCTGCAATATTATTTTCCGGTTTGTATTCCTGCAAAAGCGGAGACAAATCAAAATCTTCAAACGATAAAAGCACAACTGAAACCATGCAACAAAGAGTTGATGAATATGCAACAGTGAAACTGACCACCGATATGTCGAAACTGACAGACACCGAAAAGAAAATGATTCCGTTGCTGATCAATGCAGCCCAAATCATGGACACCTTATTCGGATATCAGACTTATGGAAATCTCGATAGCCTGATCAATTCAATTCAGGACCCGGCAACCAAAAAGTTTGCAGTAATCAATTATGGCCCCTGGGACAGACTGCAAAATGATTCTCCATTCATCGCAGGCACAGGCACCAAACCATTGGGAGCTAATTTTTATCCGAAGGATATGACAAAAGAGGAATTTGAAAAATCAGATCTGAAAGATAAAACCGGGCTTTACAATTTTATCAGAAGAGATGCAAATGGTAAACTGATAACTGTTCCTTTTCATATTCAATTCAAAGATCAGCTTGAGCGTGCGTCTGATTTGCTGAGACAGGCCGCGAAAATAGCCGGCGACAAAGGATTAAAAAACTATCTTGAACTGAGGGCCGATGCATTGCAGAATGATGATTTTCAAAAAAGTGATTTTGCATGGCTGGATATGAAGAATAACGGGCTTGATATTGTGATCGGGCCTATTGAAACTTATGAAGATCAGTTGTTCGGTTACAAAGCTTCTTATGAAAGTTATGTGCTGGTAAAAGACAAAGACTGGAGTCAGAGACTCGCCAAATATGCATCACTGTTGCCACAGTTGCAGGATAGTCTGCCGGTTGCAGCAAAATACAAACAGGAAAAACCCGGGTCAGACGGCGATCTGAATGCGTACGATGTGGTTTATTATGCAGGTTCAGCTAATGCGGGCGGAAAGACAATTGCCATCAACCTTCCCAATGATGAGGAAGTGCAATTAAAAAAAGGCACACGCAGATTACAATTGAAAAATGCCATGCAGGCGAAGTTTGATAAAATGATGACACCCATTGCCAACATTCTTATTACACCTGAGCAAAGGCAATATGTAACATTTGATGCATTCTTTGCCAATACCATGTTTCATGAAGTGGCACATGGATTAGGAATAAAAAATACCATCGATGGCAAAGGCACAGTAAGAAAAGCATTGAAACAATATGCTTCGGCATTGGAAGAAGGGAAAGCCGATATTTTGGGATTGTTTATGGTAGAACAACTTTTGCAAAAAGGAGAATTGAAAGGTGATCTGAAAGATTTTTATACCACATTCATTGCAGGTATTTTCCGTTCCGTTCGTTTTGGCGCCGGAGATGCTCACGGCATAGCCAACATGATCCGCTTTAATTATTTCAAAGAACACAATGCATTCACCCGTTTGGATGATGGCACTTACAAAATCAACTATGATAACATGAAAGGCGCTATTGACAATCTTTCAAATCTTATATTGACCCTTCAGGGGAATGGTGACTATGATGGTGTGGCAAAGTTGGTAGCTGAAAAAGGTAAAATTGGTGAACAATTGCAGAAAGATCTTGACAGATTAAAGGCTGCCAATATTCCCGTGGATGTGATTTTTGATCAGGGAGTGAACACGCTGGGATTGCAATAGAAAAATAATTTCCCTCAACTTTTTTCAACTTGCAAATAGTTGTGGATTATTATCTAAAACCTCTGTGCCGTTGGCCGGTAAAGAATTTCATTGACATCCACATCATCTGGTTGATTGATGGCAAAGGCGACTGCACGTGCAAATGAATCTGCCGGTATTGCCATTTCTTTGTAGAGTTTATGTGAACTTTCAGAGGAATTTTTATCTGTAATATGATCGGGTAACTCGGTATCCACGGCGCCGGGAGAAATAATGGTTGTGCGAAGATTATATGGTTTCACTTCCTGACGCAGGGCTTCAGAAATTGTCCTGACGGCAAACTTTGTTGCGCTGTAAACCCCATGGGCGGGGCCAGTTTTGTGCCCGGCCACCGAAGCCACATTGATGATATGTCCGGATTTTTGTTTTTGCATAACCGGCAGTACCGCAGAAATGCCATAAAGAACACCTTTGATATTGAGATCAATCATCCTGTCCCACTCGTCAACCTTTCCGCTATCCAAAGGTGATAGCAGCATTGCACCTGCATTATTTATCAACACATCTATTCTCCCAAATGTGGCAATCGTTTTATCAATTAATTTTTTCACCTGATTGAATTTGCTGACATCGGTAGTAATAGCAACTGCTTTTCCGCCCTTCTTCTTTATTTCATCAGCTAATTTTCTAATTCTTTCTGTTCTGCGTGCGGCAAGTATTACTGATGCGCCTTCATCACTCAACAACCGTGCAGCAGCCTCTCCCAGCCCACTGCTGGCACCTGTAATAACAACCACTTTTCCTTTTATTTTGTTATCCATTATCTTTTTTGAAAATATCTTTTTTAAAAATAAAATCAGGATTTATCTTTCCTCAATAATTATGCCGCGTCACTCCACCACAAATGATTAAACCTATTTCCTTTCGGCCAATTATCTTTCATTTATCATCCATAAAATGATCAACATAAGAAAAATCATTCTTCCGTTTCCAGAGATAAAATTATCTTTTGAAAAATCCCGAAAAAAGGGTTAATTCACCCACCAACTCATTTTGAAACCGCTATATCTTTCCACAATGAAATACTTTTTTACAATGCTGCTTACCATTTTTAGCCTTATGGCTTTTGCGCAAAACGACTCCTGGTATCTGTTGAAACCCGGGCGGGTGTTTGATGGCGAAATTATGCATGATGGATGGGTCGTGCTTATACACAATAATAAAATTGTTCAGGCGGGAGAGATAGCTTTCAAATTGCCCGCAGAAACCAAAGTGATAGATTTAAAAGGAATGACACTCCTTCCAGGATTCATCGAAGGACATTCGCATATTTTTCTTCACCCCTACAACGAAGTTTCGTGGGACGATCAGGTGTTGAAAGAAAGCCGTGCAGAACGCAATGCGCGGGCGGTAAAACATGCAGAAGCCACTCTGCTCGCAGGCTTTACGACCATGCGGGATTTGGGAACAGAAGGAGCCATGTACGATGATGCAGGTATTAAAACAGCTATTGAAAAAGGTGTTATCATAGGCCCGCGGATGATTGTTGCCACCAGGGCCATTGTCGCCAAAGGTTCTTATGGTGTCAAATCAGAAAATGCAGATGTGGATTTTCCGAAGGGGGCGGCGGAAGCTGGCAATGAAGATGAAATGAGGAAAGAAGCGCGTGTACAGATTTCAAAGGGAGCCGATTTAGTAAAAGTTTATGCGGATTACCGGTGGGGACTCGATGATGCTATTGCGCCCGCTTTTTCAGAAAAAGAAATTGCAGCCGCGGTGGAAGTCGCGCAAAGCAGCGGAAGATATGTTTCTGCCCATTCTGCTTCTGTTGAAGGGATGAAAAGATCCATTGAGGCGGGAGTACATACGATTGAACACGGAGATTATGGAACGGAAGAAGTTTTCAGAGAGATGAAAGAAAAGGGAATTGCCTTGTGCCCGACACTGGCCGCCGGAGAAGCTATTGCAGAATACGACGGTTGGAAAAAAGGAACACTTCCTGAACCGCAGCGGATCATTTCCAAAAAGAAAAGTTTTGCAGCTGCTTTACGTGCGGGAGTTACGATTTGTATGGGAGGTGATGTGGGCGTATTTCCTCACGGTGACAATGCACGCGAAATGGAATTGATGGTTGAGTATGGCATGAAACCATTGGATGTGTTGAAATCCGCGACTTCTGTCAATGCCGATGTATTCGGCTATCGCGACAGGATCGGAAGAATTAAAAAAGACCTGCTGGCTGATTTGATTGCAGTAGAAGGTGATCCGTCGGCTAACATTCACGATATAAGAAAAGTAGTATTCGTTATGAAAAACGGTATCGTTTATAAAGACAATTTAAAAAAATAGCATTATTCACCGGACAAAAAAGTTAGGAAACTCTGCTGTGATCCTTTCAAGGTTTTTTCTGTTGTCCTGTTCATATAGAAAATCCTTTTCCATTCAATCAAAGATTAAAAAAACTACTCCGGAATATCGAAAAGAATCATTTTATTTCTTTTGCAGATCACTGCCTGAAATACCTTCCGCTTTCAGGTATTCTTCAGCCCAGGCAAGAGAGAGATCATCTTCGGATGCATGGCCCCAGGTATAAGCCGGAGAAAAAACAGGTAAAGCTTTTGTAACCTTAACCACGACAGCCTGGTTGGCAGGATAACCGGGGCCGTTGAGTTCGAGCAACCATCGATTCAGCCATTCATAAACCGGATCACCGGGAGGAACGATATGCGCTTCCCCTTTGAACCTGTATCCGCGGCGGCGGATAAAATCAATAGAGTTAATTTCAATTTTCGGATTTTGATTCAGATTGGCAATGGTATGAGGAGAAGCGATGTCCATAAACACAATCGTATTGTCGTCATATACCCTCAACGAACCTTTCGGGGAAAGATTGGGCGAGCCATCCGGGCAAACCGTGGCAACAAATGACAGTTTAGAACTGTCGACAATATCTCTCATATCCTGATTAATGATTCCCATAACTTTTATTTCATTTTGTATCTTAACAAAGGAATTTCGTGCCAGATCGGTTTTATTAAAAAATCTGTTCATTTTTTCCGTTTTCAAAACTTGAATTAACTTGAATTGTAAAATTCATTTCATGTAACCTCTCTAAGAATGTTTTCCTCTAATGCAGAGTGTGCATGACGGTAATTAATCAGAGGCAGATGAAAAGTTCTTTTGGTTTGACAGATTTTCTGAGGAAGTTACTAACTAATCCTTTAGGTCTTCTGTGGTATTATGTAATCATCTGCATGGCTCCGTCATTTTATTTCGCCATAAGCCAGCCGGTCAATTTCATTGCAAGAGCTATCATTTTATTTTTTCCTCTCGGATTTTTTTTACTGGTTCTTTCGCTTGTCAGAAATTCCGGAAGAGGATTTGTTTTTCTTTTTCCTGTGTTTTTGTTAAATGGATTTCAAATCATTTTATTTTATCTCTTCAGAGGCCCTGATGCTATTTCAGCAGACATGTTTCTGAATGTGGTTACAACTTCCACATCAGAGGCCGGTGAGCTTTTATCGAGCATGACTCAGGCCATTCTCGTCATTTGCCTGCTTTATATTCCTGCTTTGATTTTGGCCATTATTCAATGGTCAACAAATAATGTTTTGAAAAAAAATATCAGAAAGAAAATGATATTAACCTCTCTGATTTTTCTGTCGCTTTCTTTTGCTTTATTCCCGTTGAGCAAAAATTCTTTCCGGAGCAAATTCACTTTTCATAACGATGTATATCCTGCCAACATCGTATATAATCTGGGTTTTGCCATTCACAAAATAATTAAGGTTAAAAATTATCCGCAAACCTCAAAACCTTTTTTATTTGATGCTGTTAAAAAAGATACTGCCTCAAAAAGAATGATTGTGGTATTGATAATTGGCGAAACCGGAAGAGCAGTCAGTTGGCAATTGTACGGATACAACAGGCCAACGAATCCCAATCTTGAAAAGCAATCAAACCTCATTGTTTTCAAAGACGCCATTACTGAAAACAATGCGACACATAAAAGTGTTCCTATCATTTTATCCTGTAATGATGCTACTGATTTCAAAGACATTTATTACCGCAAAAGTATTTTCGCCGCATTCAATGAAGCAGGCTTTACGACAGTTTGTTTTTCAAATCAACCGGACAATCATTCACTGACCGAAGACTTTTACCGGCAGGCGGACATATTCAGGATTATCCGTGTAAAGGATCCTGCGACAGGAGATTACACAAATCCATACGATGAAGAATTAACCGAAATGATGAAAAAGATTATCAAAGAAAACAAGGATAATTTGTTCATTGTTTTGCACAGTTACGGATCGCATTTCAATTATGGAGACAGGTATCCCAGGCAATTCAGCATATTCACTCCGGATAAAATCAGCCAGCTCAGCCAATCCGAAAGGCCTGTCCTTATAAACGCCTATGATAACAGTATTGTATATACGGATTATTTTATTTCTCAAACCATCAGGGCTTTGGAAGAAACAAAAACTGATGCGTTTCTCGTATATACATCCGACCATGGTGAAGATATTTTTGACGATTCAAGAAATGGTTTTTTGCATTCCTCTCCGATTCCCAACTATTTCCAACTAAGAATTCCGTTTATCATCTGGTATTCCAATGAATACAAAAATGATTTTCCGGAAAATGTTTCTGCCGCAATCACAAACGGCCAAAAACCTATTTCCACCAATTCAGTTTTTCCCACTTTGCTGAATGCTGCAGGTATCACAACGCCTTACCTCAACAACAGTTTATCTTTGGTTAGTAATAACTTCACTGTAAAGCCAAGGATGTATCTCGACGATCACGACCATGGCATTCCCTATTTGCAGATGAACCTTGCACCTGAAGATCTTTTTTTACTGAAAAAAAACAGAATAGGTGATTGAAATAAATTACAATCCAAATGAAAATGAAAAGATTTTATTTTTTAGCTGCAGCATTGATGATGATACTGACTCCTTCCCTGGCACAGGAAAGAGTGGAAATGCTGGCTTACGGCAACATGAATGACTGGATTTCACGCGAAGTGAAAGAATCGTTTATCATCGGCGGAAAAACAGTAACACTCTATGAAATCGGAGATCCCAAAGATGTCGTTCCGGTCAACACACCCTACTCAAGCCGGACGTCACCATGGGCTGTTTCATCTGTTTATGCACGCGTGAAAGGAATTACCAAAGGAAGCGTGACTGTTTTTCCTGAAAAAAGAGATAATGGATATTGTGCAAGGCTTGACACCAAAGTAGAAAGTGTAAAAGTGCTCGGTGTAATTAACATCAACGTGCTTGCAAGCGGAACCATTTTCCTCGGTCACATGATAGAACCCGTCACCGGCACCAAAGACCCGCTAAAGAATATTGTCGCAGGCGCTCCATTCAATAAAAAACCCAATTATCTCCAATTTGATTACAAGGTTATTGCCGGAGGCCCCAATTACAAAATTGACGGCTTAAGCAAAAAAGGAAAGGCAACAGGCACGACAAGCCATGCAATCGCTTATGTTTATCTGCAACATAGATGGGAAGATAAGGAAGGGAATGTGCATGCAAAAAGAATTGGCACCGGATGGGAAGTTTTTGACAAGACCGTTACCACATGGCAAAACAGGCACCGGATTGTTATTCATTATGGCGACATCACCCGCGAACCTTATTACATCAGCAAGATGGGACTGAAAAATGGCAGCGAGGCCTATTATACCAGAAACAGCAAGGGAAAACTCGTTCCCATTCTTGAAGACGGATGGGGAAATTCCAATGATCCGGTAACCCACATTTATCTGCAGTTTTCATCGAGCGACGGTGGTCCTTTTGTTGGAAATACGGAAAGTAAATTCTGGATCGATAATGTGGCGGTGGTTTATGAACATTAGTACATAAAATTATCCGGTGAAAAAATTTCAAATTGGTAAACAGAATAGAAAAACTTTAATATCAAAGGTCATAAATAAGGGTTTATGTTGAATTCTATACATTTGCGCGCCTTTCCGACCATAGGCAGGCCGTCAGGGAATTCAAATTCTGGCTTGAAAATGGTTGTAGGATTGGAAAATTATTAATGAAAACTGCCGGAATCATCCGGCGATCAATTTAAAAGAAATATATAGTTATGAAAAAGAACGTACTTTTTAGTTTGCCCGCAGAAGCCCTGGCCGGCGCTGAAAAAATATTTGTAGTCGGAGATTTTAATAACTGGACATCTCAGGACGGGTTTGAATTGGAATTTCAACCCGACGGATCGGCCAGCGTAATCGTTCCCCTCGAAGCGGGAAATGTTTACCATTACCGTTTTCTCATCAACGGAAACACATGGGTAAATGATTATCACGCAGAAAGATATGAAGCAGTGCAGGGCTACGGCATCGACAATTGTGTAATTACGGTGGCTGAACTTGAATCAGGTTCTAAACCGGGAAAATCAGCATCATCAAAATCTCCTAAAAAAGCAACGGCTAAGAAACCTGCATCAATGAAAACAACCAAAAAAGTAACGGCCACAAATGCCAGGGCATCCAAAGCAAAAGCATCAAAGCCAAAAGGTGTAAAAAAGGCATCGTCCGTAAACAAGAAAGAAGATTCAGCAAAACCTGAATAACAGATAAACTGATATCTTTTAAGGGCCGGAAAGGTTGAAAACTTTTTATTTCAGACTTTAACCTGATCTTTCTTTGGAATTTCTTTCAGGATGGAAAGTAAATAACTCCAAAATTTCTGAACAGATTTGATGTTTACTTTTTCATCCGGTGAATGAGGCCCCACGATGGTTGGCCCAAAAGAAATCATTTCCATTCCGGGATAGTCAGCTCCGATAATTCCACATTCCAATCCGGCATGGCAGGCGATTACATTGGGTGATTCACCAAATTTTTCTTTGTAGATTTTAACCATGACAGATAAAATCTGAGAATCCGGATCAGGTTGCCATCCGGGATAAGAACCGGCAAATTCAACATCCATACCTGCCAGTTCAAAAGAAGCTTTTAGTTGATTGGCCACTGACATCTTTGTCGATTCAACCGATGATCTGGCAAGGCACTGCACCTCTGCCCATCCGTTATCGAGGGTGACGCGGGCAATGTTGTTTGATGATTCTACAAGGCCTGGTACATCAGGGCTCATCCTGAAAACACCGTTGTGCGCAGCATTCAGGGCGCGAATTAATTGAGCTGAATCCGAAGGTGACAAAGCAGATCCTTTCACATCTGCCACACTCACTTCTATTTTCAAATCCTTTTCTATGCTTTTGAACTCATCCAGAATTTCCGATTTCAATTTGGAAACGCTTTTCAGGTAATCATCCGGATTATTAATCAGTGCAATTACTTTTGCCTCACGCGGTATGGCATTTCTCAACCCGCCTGCGTCGATAGAAACCAATCGAATTAAATTTCCGATTCCGCCAAATAAAAATCTTGTCATAAGAACATTTGCATTCCCCCGGCCTTTGTCAATATCCACTCCGGAATGCCCGCCCTGCAGGCCTTTGATGCTGATCGAAATTCCTTTGCCCGAAATGCTCTCGGTTTTAAACTGCTTGGCCGCACTTACATTCATCCCTCCGGCGCAACCAATATCAATTTCACTATCTTCTTCGGTATCCAGGTTCAACAATATATCACCTTGCAGGAAACCTGGTTTCAATCCGAATGCGCCGGTCATCCCGGTTTCTTCATCAATAGTAAAAAGCGCTTCCAGTTCAGGATGAGGGATGTCAGTACTTTCAAGAATGCTCATGATGGCAGCCACACCAATACCGTTATCTGCGCCGAGCGTTGTCCCGTCTGCATGAACCCAATCTCCACTGATCACCGTCTTAATTCCATCTTTATCAAAATCAAAAACAGTTTCATTGTTCTTCTGACAAACCATATCGAGATGTCCTTGCAGGACAACACCCTTCCTGTCTTCCATCCCCTTTGTCGCAGGTTTACGGATAACCACGTTTCCTGTTCCGTCAACCAGCGTTTCAAGGCCCAGCGACTCTCCAAAACTTTTTACAAAGGCAATCATCTTCCCTTCTTTTTTGGATGGGCGTGGAATGGCGTTGATGGCATCAAAATGTTTCCAAACCGGTATCGGTTCAAGTTTTAATAAATCTGCATTCAATGTTTAATCGTTTTATAAATGTGAATTAATTCATCCATGATTTGAGAGGTGGTTCCCGTTTTTGCAAATCCTGCATTTTGTCCGGCCCATAAACTCGTGTATTCATAATCGTTATGAGACTTTGCAAGATTCCTCATTTCGCGGGTGAGAATATTTTGAATCGGATAATCCGGAACATCCATCCCCTCTGTCATTTTAATAAATTCGTTTTTGATTCCCCGTGCCCATCGCCCGCTGAAACTTTTAGTCAGCGTAGTGGAATTTTCCGTCGATCCCTTCAGTATTTTTCTGTAAGTATCTGAAGCTAAACTTTCTTTGGCAGGAATAAAATAACTCCCGATTTGTACGCCTTTGGCCCCCGCCTGAAACGCTGCATTCATCGTACTTTCATCATAAATCCCACCCGCGGCCACAACAGGAATCTTCACAGTTTTTGTAATTTCATTCAAAAGAGGGATAAGTTTAATTTGCGGCAGTTCACCATCAACAAAAGTGGCGCGATGCCCGCCTGCTTCAATCCCCTGAGCTACGATCATATCCGCGCCTGAACTTTCAATCAGCCGCGCTTCCTCTGCACAGGTAGCAGTCCCAATCAAAGAGATGTTGTGCGCTTTTAATTTCCTGACACTCGCTTCATTCAACATCCCGAATGTGAAGCTCACTGCCTGTACACCTTCTTCAATAATCAGATCAATTAAATCGGGATAAGAATAGAAATGATATTCAAAATCCAGGTTGCCCGCCCATTTTTTCTGTACTAAAATTTCAGAAATAAAAATCCGCATCTTATCAATGGCCTCCTGATTTTTATCGAGGTCAGGTTCAGCATTGGTAAAAAGGTTGACAGCAAAAATTTTATTCGTCAGCTTTTTTGTTTCCGTAATCAGTTGATGTGCTTTTTCTCTCGATAGACCACCGAGTGGCAATCCTCCCAAACCGCCGCCCTCACTGACACCGGCTACCATCTTCGGCGTAACAACTCCCAGCATGGGCGATAAAAAAATGGGATACCACAGCCGCGGAAGAAGGGAAGGCATTGAAAAATATTCTTTTTAAAGTTTTACAAATTTAATGGGAGGCAATGAAAAAATATTTGAATGGTGAAGATGTAAAAAAAATGCCGGACTAAAAATCCGGCATTTCCTGGAATTTATATTGAATCTCTTTCGTTGGTTTACCATGCACAAACCCAATTAAAACACAGCCGGCGAAAGCGAATTTGGTTACTTCTTCTGGTTCAGATATTTCTGAATGATTCCCGGAAGAGCGCCGGAAATAGCTCCTGTTATAGAAGGAGGCAAATTAAACTTTGACGCCAGCGAACTTACCAGACCACCTTCAATGGCGCCGGAAGCAATACTTCCCGAAGTAGCAGCGCCTTTGAGTTTATCGAGCAACCCTCCGGCCATAGAAGCTAAATTTCCACTATCCAAAACGTTGGATAGATGCGTAGCAATTTCGTTGTGAATTGCATTCTGTTGTTCAGGGGTCTGCCCCTGCATTGCAGGATGGCTGCCAAGTTCGCTTTTTACAGCGTTTAAGATTTCGTCGAACATGTGATTAGGTTTCTGGATTTATCGCAAAAGATGTTCCAGATTATTTTTATCGGGTGTTAAACTGTGGGTTTGAGATTGAGAAATCATTTCTGAATAGCACATATTGCCGAAGAATAAATGCATAGTAAAAGTGGCAATAATGCAATTTGTGTAAAACGGTTTTATTCGTGGGATTAGAAAATCCCGATTGAGATGAAAGAAAAAAGGAAGAACTAACTTTCCTGATAACCCAAACTGACGATTATTCCAACTATAATGAAGAAAACAAATCAACCATTTGTGTAAATCAGTCAGACTAAGTTTAAGTTAATTCTTCCAGTAATTTTTTGAGGCAAGTAATTCGATTCCTGCTTCTTCACCTTTTTTCGATTGAGATTATTGAGCCATTTCCGTCAACAAATTTTTCTCCATAATGATCCAAAAGTCTGTTATACGCTTCTGAGGCTGCCCCATTCCCCCAATCATAAATTGTAAATTCGCCAATTCCAAGGCCTTTGGAATTGTTCTCACCCCCATGCCCGTAATTCTCCATCATAAAACCATAATCCTTCGGGCCAAAAAATGGCCATTTGTCTTCCCACTGTTTTTTTGTTTCAGGATTTTCAGGGCAATACATCATCACAAATGAAGCACGCATAGCTGCAAGGCCGCGTTGAATATATTGTTGATCTTTAAATTCCAATCCATACTTAATAATCAGTTCTGCAAACAAGCTCTGGCGTGCATCGTTCCATTCTCCATCAGCATTCATAACACCAAAGCCTCCAAGTGCTTTGATCGGAATGAAAAATGGTTGCCACGATGCCTGAGTCATTAATAGTTCATCCAATGCCCTGCGGCCCATATCGAGATATTTATTATCGTGAGTAATATGATAACAATCCAACAAAGCTTCGGCGGTCCAGAACATAGAAAAATTATTTTGTTTGTACATATTGTTTCTGGCAACTTTATGTCCTACCCAATTTTTGGATCCGATCCTCGAACAAGACCAATAGGTTTCAAAATCTTCCCACCGCCCCTGCAAAACAATACTATCCATCACTGCATTCATCGCTTTCAAAGCCGATGACCTGAACTTTTCCTCACCGGTGATCTTGTAAAGTTTTAAAAGGAGCGAGACCGAAACAGAAGTCTCAGGAGATACTTCCAATTCTTTCAGGGGTCTTAATGTTTTGAGATCGAGCCAGGTTGGAAAGAATCCATTCGCGAATTGGATTTTTAATAAGGAATCTGCATAATCTTCAACATAATTCAGAAGACGTTTATCTTTTTCCAACTCCTCATACCAACGGAGCATCCAGAGAGAGGTCCAGCTCATATCAAGAATATGAAATGGGGAGGTTTTGGGATCCGTCGTATAAGGGTTGCGATTTGAATTCCCCCAAAAATCATGATTCCACCCTTCACTTCTGCTGTACTTTTTCCCATCAATTTCGACTTCCTTCATGTCTGTTCCAATCAATCCATAGAAAAAACCCTTCTTTTTGGGAAACGACAAAGCAAGTTCTTTGGTCATAAGCGCTTTCTTCATCAGGCTGTCATTCTTTGTTCTGCGGGCATACCGGTAAAGCCCGCTTGCCGACCTGAGTGAGCTAAACCAGGCCTGATTCCATATAGATCTGAATTCCCGCTCATCGGCCAATCCGGGATAATCAGGGCTTTGAGTAACATTTACGATAAACGTAGGAGCTCCGACAGTTTTTCCATCCAATTGAAATTGTTGCCAGACCTGATCTTTCCAGTTTTTAAAAGCCCAGTCATACGTATGTTTCACATAAGGCATCAGACTACCCCTGATAGGATTCCCCATTTCAAATAATTCTCTTCCCCAGTGATTCCATAAAAATGTGGTAGTTCGCATGAAAGGATCATTCAAGGTTTCTTTGTCATTGTAGCGCAATAAATAAAACCCAAATTCAACTTTTCCTTGGGGATAAACAGCGCCGGCATTTCTTTCAAAAATTACATGTTCGGTGACTTTGCTCTCACTCATACCCAATGTCAAAATATTTCTTTCGGCATCCATATCCATATACCATTGCACGGGATGATTTCTGTTCAGAATATCCAGATCGGGGATAGCTATCAGCACCTGTTTTGAATCAGAAACTATCAGAGCAGGGGATCTGAAAACATGCTGGGCAATAATATTTTTATCAGTTGGAGTCAGGTGTGGCGACCAGTTAAAGGTTGGTTTAAACGAAGGTTTGATATTTACCTGCCAGTCATTTTGGGAAACATTTTTATCTAATAAAAAACTGATATCAACATGGATCACATGGTCATTTACTTTCCTGATATTTACAATTCCCTTTTCATTTCCAAGTGAATCATGCCTGATATTATTAATGACTCTTTGAAATTCAACCGGCAATTTTTCCGTATCAAAATTCCCGATCCTCTGAGCATTAGTTTCCAATGAAAAAAAGGAAATAAGAAGGAGAAAAAAGGTCAAACGCAATCCCATTATCAATAAATTTTTCGTTTATTTCAAACTTTCCAACATTAAGACGATTTTTGAAACCAGCTTTCCCAATGAAACATCCTTAGCTTATTAAGGTTATTCCTCCCAGCTAATAAAGAAGATTCGAGTATGTTCAAACTGAGAAAAAAAATGAATCTTCAGAGCCTATGGTTTCTATTCTTTGTACAATATGGAAAAATATATCTGTTCATAAATAAAAAAGTTCACTCGACCATTTATTTAAACGGCACATATCCAGGGTTTTGAACACAAAGATCATTAGTTTGCCCCTCAGTTATAGGTAATGGAGCTAAAAGATCATGAGCGTCAATGGAGATATTATCTCCTGGAAATTCTCTTGCCAAATTAGCATTCATTAAATCAATGGCTTTTGTTTGACCCATTCTTAAAATATCATGCCATCTTTGGCACTCAAAGGCAAACTCTACCTGGCGTTCATGCATGACTTTGTCAATGAAACTTCCGGGAGTACCTGCACTTATATCCCCGAGATGAGCTCTCCTTCTTACCTGGTTTATCAAATCGTAAGATTCCGGAGTTTCACCGAGCGCTTCAGCCAGCATCAACAATGCATCTGCATACCTGATAACAGGAAAGTTGTTATGGGCGTCATTCCCGACAGCAACTCCGGGATCGGCAAACTTCAGAATATAAGGTCGCCCGGTCGCATCATAACCTATTGATGCCGCCAATCTTGAATCTCCGGGTTCATAGGCATCAATTAAATCTTTTGTTGGGGTATTCGGTGATGTTCCTCCGTCATTCCCTCCAGGGACACCCAAACTTAGAGGAGCAAAATAATTCCAAAATGGAGATCCATTTAAGGGAGGAAGGAATTGAATTTCATAAATGGACTCTGCTGAGTTCTTAAGATTTGGATTCCAAAGATCAGCATACTCAGGAAGCAATGAATAGGGAGTTCCGCTAAAAACTACATTCCTTAATGCTTTTACAGCTAAGTCTTTTTTACCTTCCTGAAGATAAACTTTACCAAGCATTGCATAGGCAGCGTAAGAGGTAACCCTACCCACATCACTTCCTGAATAACTTTTAGGAAGTATATTCGCAGCGGTCTGAAGGTCTTGCTCAATTTGCCCATAAATAGAATCTAGTGATGTTCTTGCAAGGTTATTATTCCCGCTCAAAGATGTTGTTTCATGTAATCTCAAAGGGATTGCCCCATAATCCTGCACAAGTTGAAAATAGGTTTGTGCCCTGATAAATAAGGCTTCACTTACTATTTGATTCTTTTTAGTATCATCCATATTCACATCAGCAGCGTGGTCAATCACCGTATTACACATATTAATGCAATAATAAGCGCTACCCCACATTCCGGTTATTGAAGTATTTCCTGCTTCGGCAGTAAAATTATCAACAGCCCGGTGTTCGGTTTGCCTTCCAAAATCCTGGTTTGTATTATCTGATCTTGTTTCTTCGAGATTATACAATGCCAGCTCCCAGCTTGTATAAAGGTTCTTTTGAGCTATATAAACACCGTAGATCGCTGCAGTCAAATCGGCTTCATTTTTGAAAAAGGCTGATTTCGAAACTCTGTCTATGGGTGTTATTTCCAAAAAACTTTTTTTACAGGAAACATTGTACAGACCAGAAAAAATCAAGATGAACAAGCTAAATGCTAATATGTTATTTCTTTTAAACATGGTTTATCTTATTATTGATTAAAAGGAAAGATTTACACCAAAAGTGAAAACCTGTGGTATCGGGGCTGTTGCAACAGAATTGAGGCTTAAGGTTCGATGATCTCCAAATATCTGTGTGTCAAATCCATTTCTCACGGCCTGTGGATTCCCTCCTCTATACCCCTTGAACGTGTATAGATTTTCAATAGAAATGAATGCTTTCAGTTCATTTAATGAAATCTTTTTTGCAACTGAAATCGGGAATGTGTATGTAAGATTGATATTTCGGATTCTTAAGTAATCAGTCTTTTGTACCTCCCATGATGAAACCGCACCTATATCATTGTACCCTGCTCTCGGAACCACTCCATTACCAGGATCTGTTTCAGATATGTAACGTCCGTACCAAAACCAGGTATCCATATTTGTATTACTGTTGTGAAGACTCATAATCTGATATACAAAATCCAAAATCTTGGCCCCTTGCTGCCCTTGTAATAAAATTCCAAGATTGAAATTCTTATATCTGAGATTTGTTGTCACACCAAACAACCATCTTGGATTATTATCTCCAACCAACACTCCGTCCGCACCATTGAAAGCATCGATGATACCATCCTTGTTAGCATCCAAAAATTTGAAATCACCAGGCATATCACCTACCGGCTTATGTGCTACACCATCTGCAAAATCTTTTGCTGATAAAATACCAATTTGCTGTAAAGCATGTTCCTGTTCCAATGGGCCTCCAATCTTTGTAACAAGCACAGCAAAGAATTGATACAGTGGTGCACCTGTGGGTCCAAGTTTTAATACCTTTTGTTTTAAATGTGTCGCATTAAATCCAAAATCCCAGCTAAAATCTTTACTTCTTACTAAACTTGCATTCACAGAGGCTTCATAACCCCATTTCCTCATACTTCCAATATTCTGAAGATTGCTCCCATATCCGGTAGAGGGTGGAACATTTACAGCAAGCAATAGCCCATTTGAAATACTACTGAAATAATCGAATGTCAGATTAATACGCTGGAATGCACCAATATCCAAACCTATATCAGTCTGCTTTGCTTTTTCCCAGGTTAAATCAGGGTTTCCCGGATCAGCATTGGTAAACCCAACTACCGATGTATTTCCAAATGAACCATTTACGGCCGTCATACTCGCCCTTGAAGTGAAGTCTCCGATAAAATTACTTCCTGTAGAACCATAGCTGGCTCTGATTTTCATGTGGTCAATGATTTTGCTATTAGCCATGAATTTCTCATTAGAAATATTCCATCCGGCAGCCACAGAAGGGAAAGTTCCATATAAATGATTTGATCCGAATCTCGAACTCCCGTCTCTTCTTACAGTAGCAGTCAGTAAATATTTATCCTTGTAAGAATAATTGACGCGCGCAAAATAAGATACCAATGAATTAGCTGAATTGCCAGAGAAGGCACTCTGATTGGTTCCGAATCCAATTGTCTGAGCTAAATTTCCTGTAAAAGTATTTGCATTGGCGCCTACAATATCAAAATCAGTTCTCTGAGAACTAAATCCTAAAAGACCCTGGATCTTATGATCTTCATTTATTGTCGTATTATAGGTTAGGGTGTTTTCATTTAACCAATTAACTGTTCTTGCAGAATTTAATTCCAGTGCAGTTACCGGATATAAAGCCTGACCCCTCATTCCTTCTTTTTGAAAGAGCCTGTACCTACTGTCTGTTATATTAGCTCCTATTGAACTTTTGAATTCGAGTCCCTTAATAATTTTTACAATAGCGTAAGCATTGGATAAAAGGTAGAAGTTTCTGAAACTTTTCTGATAATTCTCAGCTATTGTCAGAGGGTTCACCATTTGGTTAGCAAGAATACCAAAAGAATTCGGGTCAGACGGGGTACCATCTTTATTATAAACAGGAATTATTGGAGGAAGCAATACTGCATCTCCGGTTAAAGATGAAAAATCGTCTTCCGGAGCACTCAATTTTTGGATAGTATAGCTTGGTGCCAGGTTAAGACCCAGGCTTATGCGGTCAGAAGCGTGATAATCCAGTTTAGCGAGTGCTGTATATTTCTGATACCCTGATTTCAAAAGAATATCTCCCTGATCAAGATATCCACCGGAAAACAGATAACTTAATTTTTTTGTTCCTCCGGAAGTGGAAATCGTTATATTCTGGAAAGGAGCATTGCGATAAATCACATCCTGCCAATTGGTGCTGGTACCATCCCAGTTGGTGATCCAGGAAGGGATTGGTGTACCCGCAAATTGTGCTTTTTCTTTATACCATTCAGTGTATTGGGCACCATTCATTACTTTATAAAAGTCATGCTTGTTGGCACGGGAGAACCCCTCTTTTACACTTAGATTGACAGAAGAAGTTCCCTCTCGGCCCGATTTGGTGGTTATAATAATAACGCCATTTGCACCCCTGGAACCATATATAGATGTTGAGGATGCATCCTTTAATACGTCCACTGAAGCTATATCTGTTGGGTCTATTGCCATTGCATTGGCAGCATCAGTAGGAAAACCATCCACAACATATAATGGATCCCTTCCCCCTGAAATGGTACCTATTCCTCGTATAGTGATTTCAGGCACATTTCCTGGATTAGCACTCCTTGGGGCTATATCAATTCCGGGAATCAATCCAGCCAGGGCATCCTGATAACCACTCACTGGTCTTTCAGCGATCTGAGAAGACGAAACTGTCGCAATTGATCCAGTGAGATCCTTCCTCTTTTGAGTACCATATCCAATTACCACAACTTCACCCAAATTACGGTTATCAACATCCAGTCTTACAGTCAGTGAAAGCCGACCAGCGACCTCAACTTCGCGTGGCAGGTATCCGATTGAACTAAAAACCAAAACTGGTGAGGCTATATTTTCTCCGATAGAAATTTTAAAAGAACCATCGTTTCCGGAAATAGTAGTCTCGCTTGTTCCTTTTAATGTGATCGTAACATTTGGAATAGGTGCTCCATTAGGATCCAGAACAAAACCAGAGATGACTTTATCAGGTAATAATCCAGTATTTCTTTCACTAAAACAAAGTCCAGGAATGCCTAAAAGGAATATCACCAAAATAATTAAGTTTGAAAAGCTCAATTGTTTTCTCCTGGCTGGTGAAGTAATTAGTTGCGGTCTTCTATTCATAATTTTATAGATTTTATTCTTTAAACAGTTTTCATTCAATTATATTTCTCTTCTTTAATACTTAGTTTAAACGTTTAAGCAGTATAGACTAATTAAAATTATCGTTCTATAAAATTCCAACATGCCTCATCTAAATATCTATACATACCATTTAATTTATAATACGATAAAAATCCATTTCCCTCTGCTCAACTTCTCACTCTTTTTCCAAAAATTTTAAATCCACAACTTTTTTGCTCACCTCTTTTCACACGACTCCCGGATTACCAATTCTGAATTTAAAATCACCTGTCTGTGAAATCCCGATTTTGCCCCAATCATCTCCACCAATATCTGCACCGCCCTCTGCCCGATCTCTTTCAACGGCTGGCTCACATAACTTACCGGGCAGTAAAACAAATCATACGACTCACTTTCATCAAAACAAAATACGGCCACCTCATCCGGAATTTTTATTCCCAAATCCATTAATGTTTTTAGCCCCAGTGTGGAAAGTGTGTTGGTCGAAAACAAAACGGCATCTATTTTATTTCCCTTCGTCATCAGGTTTCTGAACTTTAAATGAAAATCTCCGGGATTATTGAATTTTACTTTGCACAACAGCTTTGAGGTTACTTTTTTCCCGGCCTCTTCCATGGCTTTCGAATACCCGTTATACCTGTCAATTGTATGCTGCAACTGGTTATTGTAACAAACAAAAGCAACATTCTGATGCCCAAGCTCCAATAATTTTGCCGTTGCATCATGGGTCGCCCTGAAATTATCTATCACCACATAACTCGATTCTATTTCCTTAAAATACCTGTCAATCAAAACAAACGGAATATTTAGTTCATTGAGATATTTTAATTGTGCTTCCGACCCTTCGGCCGGAGCGATGATGAACCCGTCTATCTGCCTTTCTATAAAAGTATTCATCAACCTCTCCGAATTCTTATAATTTTCATCTGAACTTCCGACGATAACGGTATAACCTTTCTTTTTGGATTCGTCTTCTATCGTGCGTGCAAGATGGCCAAAGAAGGGATTGGAAATATCTGCAAGGATCAAACCAATGGCCAACGACTTACCGCTCTTCAAACTTTTTGCAAGTTGATTGGGCTGGTAATTCAATTCCTTCGCAGCTTCCCTGATCTTTTTTGCTGTTTCCGGGCTTACCCTGGCCTCCCGTTCCCTGTTATTGAGCACGTACGAAACCAGTGCAGTTGAAACCCCAACCGCCTTTGCAATATCCTTTAAAGAAATTTTATTTCTCATGAATTTTTATTCTAAATGAAAATCAACCTGCAATCCTAAAGTCCCTTACCAATTCCGATCTGATAAAACTTTTTGCTTTTACTATATGGTCGCTGATCGTTGATAGTGATATGTGCATGGCATTGCTGACTTCCTGATAACTCTTCTGTTCATACTTGCATAATTCAAATACTCTTTTTCTTTGAGGAGGCAATTGACTGACGATCATCTCAATTTTTGCCACCTTATCTTCTGTGGTAACCTGGTTTTCATCAGGCCATTCCTGCTCCTGCTGCCACAGGTATAACCATGCAGACTGGTACATGACACTCTTTTGCCTGTAGTAATCGAAAATGAGGTTTTGTCCAATCTTATACATATAACCTTTCAGTGAAGATTCAGGTTTTATCACCTCACGTTTAATCCATGCCCTTATGAATACTTCCTGAATAATATCTTTCACCGTTTCAGGAGAATTCAAAAGAGGTAAAAATTTTTTAAACAATACCTGCCTGTATTCCTGATACAGACAGGTAAAAAGGTCCCGGTCGGATTTAGTCTTCTCAATTGCAGGATATTCCATCATCAGTGCAGTTTTTATAATTAAAGAATTTGCTTTTTATTCTTGCATCTTACCGTAATATCTGTATTGCTTATACCTGTCATCGTATATTTTTTTGAACCTTTGATCCGGATTAAAAACAACATCCTTGTTTTTGTCAAATGCCTGCTGTGCCTCTGCAATATTTTTATGAATACCACAAACGACAGTAGCGAACATGGCCGCACCCAGCGCCACAGTCTGCTCTTCCGGTGAAACGATTACAGGGCGATCCAATATATCTGCCATCATTTGAACCACAAATTTTGATCTGACAGCAATACCACCCAATGCCTGAATGGCCTTAATACCAATTCCCTGCTCTTCAATACTTTCAACAATCGCACGCGATCCAAAGCATGTCGATTCAACCAAAGCCCTGTAAATCTCCGGAGCATCCGAACCCAGGGTCAGCCCGCCAATCATCCCCTTGACATTCGGGTTTACAAAGGGTGTTCGTCTCCCGTTAAACCAGTCTATGGCAAATTCGGATACCGTTGAAGGATCAATGGCAGAGGCTTTCCCGTCAAGGTTGCGAAGAATGGAAGGTTTCAATTTATATTCGAAATCATTCTCCGTATGATTTTTATCTGTCAATTGACTGACAGGCCAGAGTAATAAATCCCTGAACCACGAATAAATATCTCCGAAAGCCGATTGACCTGCTTCAAGGCCCACCATACCCGGAATGACAGAACCCTCCACCTGCCCGCTGATTCCCCTAATAAAAACTCCTTCCATTTCAGCTTTCGGTACCACCATCAAATCGCAGGTGGAAGTACCGATCACCTTGCTCAGATAATAAGGTTTAATATTCCCGCCCACAGCTCCTATATGAGCATCCAAAGCTCCAATCCCCACTAACACATCATCACTCAATCCAAATTTCTGAGCCCATTCTTTACCCAGATTTCCTGCAGGTTGATCCGCAGTAAATACAACTTTCCCAAACCTCTCCCTAAAAGGAATGAGCACGGGGTCTGTCTTTTTAAACAATTTTTCCGGCGGCATTCCTCCAAATTCATCAGCCCACAAACCTTTATGCCCCGCAGCACATACATTCCTTTTTATATCCCTTGCATCTTCACCTCCGGTCAATAGAAATGGAATCCAGTCGCTATGTTCGACCCAGGTATAACAGTTACCCCTAACCGCAGAATCTGTTCTTAATACATGAAGAAGCTTTGCCCAATACCATTCGGGAGAATAAGAACCTCCCACATATTTCAGATAATCCGTTTCAAAACTCTTCGCCGCACGGTTAATTTCATCAGCCTCCTCAATAGAAGAATGGTCTTTCCAGAGAATAAACATGGCATTGGGATTTTCTTCAAATCCGGCAGTTAGTGACAATGGGATGCCGTGTTTATTTACCCCTATCGGGGTAGAGCCTGTAGAGGCAACTGAAATGCATCGGACCCTCTCCCTCGCATGATTCCCCGCTTTATCAAGACAATCATTCACAACAGATTTCATCCCCTCAATATGATCCAGCGGATGTTGCCTGAACTGATTTACCGAAGGTTTGCAAAAAAGTCCCCTGTTCCATCTATGATAATTTGCCACGGAGGATGAAATAATATCTCCACTACGGCCGTTTACAACGATCGCCCTGACCGAGTCGGTTCCAAAATCAAGCCCTATTACAAAATCTTTTTCCATTGCTCCCGGAATATTTTATTCTTTATTTCACTCAACCCCTTACCAACCTGCATTCAATTATGATTAAACTGCTCATTTCAACCACAGACAACACATTTCTTTTTTAAACTATGTTTTTAATTTTAAAAATGAACCTATATCTTTCGTTTTTCCCTTCCTGACCGTCGGCTTATTTGACCTCATATCCCTTCACCGCATAAAACAGAATAAATGCAAACAATGGTATCGGCACGAGAAACCCCATACTCATACCATAATTGTCAGCCACAGCTCCCATCAGGGGTGGAAAAACCGCACCACCTGCCACAGCCATTACAAGGAAGGAAGCTCCCTGCTTGGTATTCTTCCCGAGAGATTTTATTGCCAGAGCAAAAATGGTAGGGAACATCAGCGACATAAAAAAGAATACTCCGTAAAGTGCAATCAGCGATACCCATCCGAACTCAGCCGCAACAATCGGGAGTAAAATACAATTTGCCAGAGCATACAATGCCAGCATCCTGTATGGCCTGAAGTATTTCATCATGGCGCTTCCCGATACGCGCCCGATCATGAAAAGTAAAAATCCGAGCGATAAAAAATAGGGAGCATATTTTACATCAAACCGCGGATGCATGTCATGATCTGTGACGAAATTGATCAGATAACTAAACACGCCGGTTTGCGCTGCCACATAACAGGCCTGCGCTATGAATCCCAGTTTGAAATGCCTGTTTTCCCACAACGGTTTTTTTGAGATGTATCTGGGATCTGTTATGTCATCAATTGCATTTTTTTCGTCGGTATGGGTTGCGGTGCCGTGGGCGAGATTCTCATCTTCTTCGGTAATCTCAGGCAAGTGAAGGCGCATAAAAACAAAAGCAACCAATAAAACAACGATTCCGATAATGGCAAAGGGAAGAATAATTGAAATCATCTTTTTTCCTTCCTCATGATTTTGATTGCCATAAATATAAAGCGCAATCAATGGCCCAAGAACCCACGCCAATCCATTGAATGACTGAGAAAAATTGATTCTCCTTTCGGCTGTCTCGGGCGGACCTAATTTTGTAGTATAAGGATTGGCCGCGGTTTCAAGAGTGGCTAATCCACAGCCTACAATCAACAGACAGACCAAAAACAACACAAAATGCTGAAGAGGAGCTGTGGCAGCAGCTAACAATGCACCGGATGCAAACAACAACAATCCGAGAATGATTCCTTTTTTATATCCATGTTTTTTCATGAACAACCCGGCAGGGATCGCCATACCAAAATAGGCGCCATAAAGAGAAAACTGAATAAAACTGGATTGCCATTTTTCAAGGTGTAGCATCATCTGAAAATTTTTATCCAGCGTATCCAGCATGCCATGCGCAATACCCCATAAAAAAAACAAAGCGCTGATGGCTGCAAAAGGGATCAGATAGTTTACACCATCCCTGATGAAAAGTGAAGACTTTGGTTTTTGCATCTTTTAAGATTGGTAACAGTTAATAAAGTGGTCCATACGTTGAACAGGCTCTGAAATCAGCTCCCTCTTTTTCCATTCCAAAGCTTGCCCAGGCTGAAGGCCTGAAAATATTTTCATCATCTACATTATGCATGTTTACCGGGATACGAAGTATCGATGCCAATGTAATCAAATCTGCACCTATGTGACCATAACTAATGGCTCCGTGATTGGCTCCCCAATTTGCCATCACATTATAAACACTTTTGAAATTGGATAATTTTTCATTCAACCGCGGAACAAACCAGGTAGTTGGCCAGGTCTTATCTGTACGTTCATGAAGAATTTTGTGAACTTCTTTTGGCAAATCAATTGACCATCCTTCCGCAATCTGCAGTACCGGGCCGATCCCATGCACCAGATTCAATCTGCACATCGTGAGGGGCATTCCTCCTTCGGTTAGCAAATTGGAAGAATATCCGCCTCCGCGAAAATAATCGCGGTTGGCCGGATACCAGGTTGTCGCATTCAGGCAATCATCGGCCTCTTTTTCAGTGATTTCCCAAAACGGTTTCATTGCAGGTTTGCCATCGCGGTGCTGCCTGCCACTGCCATCCAGCGTGATAGATCCGGAATTGATTAAATGGATAAACCCTTTTTCGGCAATGCCATCAGGCCTCCAACCAGAAACTCTCTCGACAGCTTCAGGGCTCCAATAGGTTCTTACATCTGCAAAAATTTGCGGTGTGTTCGTCAGTAAATAATTAAAGAGCATAGAGGCTCCGTTCAAAGAATCATTTTCAGTAGCTACGACAAATGGTTTGCGGATACCATTCCAGTCAAAGGATGAATTTAATATGGCTTCTGAAAAATCACCGTTAGGCAAAAAGTCTGTCCATTGTCTCTGCCCCTGGAAACCGGAAGCAATGGCATTGTGGCCCAACGATTCTTCATTAAAACCCATGTCAGATAATTTTTTATTACCTGTCATCAGGTCGCGGATAATCATTGTCATTTTTACCACAAATTCCCAGTCCTTATCTTTTTGTTCGCGGCTTTTAATATTTTTTTTCTGATTAAAATCTTCTCCTTCTTTGCAATGACTTATTGTCCATTCAATGGCTTTCTTGAATTCTTCTTTATCATAAATCTCCAATTGAATTCTGCGAAGCACTTCGGCAGAGTCAACATATTCATTTCTCATACCGAGATAGTGTTGAAAGAAATCAGGATTCACAATCGAACCACCAATTCCCATACTAACGGAACCAATCGCGAGGTAAGATTCTCCTTTCATTATGGCCACAGCCAAACCTGCTTTGGCAAAACGAAGTAACTTTTCCCTGACATCATCAGGAATATTTTTATCACCCAAATCCTGTACATCTTTCCCATAAATTCCGAAAGAAGGCAAACCCTTTTGATTATGTGCTGCCAGTGTCGCTGCCAGGTAAACAGCACCCGGCCTTTCAGTGCCGTTAAATCCCCAAATGGCCTTTGGCAAATGCGGATCCATATCCATAGTTTCTGAACCATAACACCAGCACGGAGTTACAGAGAGGGAAACACCCACATTTTCTCTTCTGAATTTTTCCGCACAATTGGCGGCTTCTTTTACTCCACCGATACAGGTACCGGCAATCACACATTCCACGGAACTGCCATCGGGATATTTCAGTTCACGACTAAAAAGGTCGGCGACGTTCTTTGCCATTCCCATCGTGGTATCTTCCAGCGATTCACGAATGCCTCCCAGCCGTCCGTCTATGATTGGCCTGATTCCAATTTTAGGATATTCACCCATGTTATATTGAATTTTAATCTTTTTTAAATATTGAATTAATCTGATCCAGAGATACGCCAAGAACTTTTTCTGAAATCCCGTTAAGGGCATTTTGATCGCCCGTAAAATGGTAAACAGTGTGTTTATGCACCAGGCTTTCTCCCGGTTTCAAAAACGCAGCCGGTGAAACACTTTCCATTTCATAGAAAGGGCCCATCTGAGAACCATCTTTCAGAGGACCATCATTGTAAGCATTCATCACATCACCGGTAAAAGGATCCTTTTTGGTTGTCCATTCCTGGTTGAGATACGTTCCTTTCTGATCCACATCATACCGGATTATTGTCAACACTCCCTTATCTGCGGAATAGCTTCCTGCAACACCTTTCACACGTGCAGGGGGGAGTCCGAGTTTTCCTCTGGAATGCCCGTCAGCCCTGAAATACAGGGTACCGCTATCGATCTTGATTCTGTCGGCAGGTATTTCTCCGAAATAATCGGTGGTTGCAACTTTCCCTTCCACGTTGGTTTTATAAGGAATTACAATCACAGTTTTTTCAGATGGTGTAAACATATCAAGGTTCCACATACATGGGGCGCCGGTCTTGTGATCCCAAACAATGTTACCTGTGTTTTTGAGTGTATTGGTGGTTGTAAATCCGACAACATGCACATCCTTACCCAACGCAATTGAAAGCGACTTTTCAATTTGAGGAGTTTCCAGCATCCGGATTTCACGATTGATATTGAGATGAAGTTCCGTACCTGCATAATTCAACAACTTCATATCCTTTGACAACCGAGCTTCATTGGTTGTATAAGAAACAAGACTCCATGATTCAATATCGAAAGGTGCAGGTGTATGCCAGTTATCAAAAACCATTTCCTTTCCCGGAGCAAAGAAGAGTGAAAAAGGCCCACCCTCCGGGCCAAGCCAGAGCCTGTCTTCACCGCCAAATGCATTCATGTGTGGATCCACCGGCTTTTCAAAAGCTCCATAATTAATCCATCCGAAACTTTTTCCCGAATCCCCCCGGGCAGTAGATGTAAAAACTTTGGCCTGGTACTTTGGAGAAACAAGAATCATTGCATTACTATCTCCTGCTTTCAGCACCACAAGTGAGCTGTCCCATTTCTTTAAAAAATCCTGATCGTGACTAAATGTATTTTCATTAACCGCCGGTGCAGCATTACTTTCTTTTTTAGCCGACTTATCCGAATTCTTGCAACCGGTTATCAGGATTGAAAACATAACAAGTGCTTTAAAATATTTTGAAATCATCCTTTAAAGTTTTCTGAATTGAATTAATTGATCTCTAATTCATCTTTAGATGGAATTTTTGGAAACGGATTATGGGGTTCTGTCTGGTACCAATAGGCAACTGAAATCATGTCTGAATGCTGAGCCAGGTAGCGCCCGCCGGAACGCCATCCCAAATCCTGAATGGTCACTTTCAAATCTTTGTCAAAACGAATTGGATCCATAATGTGCCAACGGTACATTCCAAACCGCTGCATGACATTATAATGCCCATCACCTTTTATGACCTGGTGCAGGCCGGAATAGGGCGTACAGAATTCTGTATAATTAACCTGATCTGTCCCATTTTGATTTTTACTCCTGGTATCAAAATCGTAGGAACCGCAGAAATAATCTTCAGTGCCTGTGCCGTTGATTGAAGGAAATTCCTTGTCGCCATCGATAAAGAATTTAATTTCCCCCTCACCCCACCATCCGTTATTATTTACACCCACTGCGAGATAAGTGCCCACATACTGTCCTTTTCCCTTGATTCCGTCGATAATTGTGTAGTCGCTTCCCTGCGTGGGATTGGATCTTCTGTATTGAGCGTGAAAATAGGCTTCGTCATTGCCGACTTTTGTAGCAGCATAATCTATCTGATAATATAAAACCATCGGTTGGTCGCCGATATTTTCCATGGTTATTTTACAACTTTTTCTAAATGGCATTTTCCAATAAGAGTTGAAAGCGCTTCCGGGATTTACCGTCATCGCCAGTGAATTCAGCGGGGAATACTGATTCCATGCCATGCCAAAGAACGCACCGACAGGAGCTTCCACCGAAGGATTTTTTTCTCCGTCCCAATAAATTCGCAGAATAGAATTTGTCCACACACCGGTTGGCGTCATCCAAATATGCTGGATAACTCCCGATTCCTGAATATCCGCCATGGTAAAAGTTTCTCCCGGACCAATATGAACATACGGATTTACTTTCCATCCGACACCGAGGTCTCTCGCAGCATTAGATGCGTTGGCCACATTTCTCTGACCGGCCTGTGTTTTCGGATTGGCCATTCCGCCCTTGCCTTTTTCTCCTGTGAAATTTTCGGGAGAGATGGATTTTGTTTTTGCATCAGACAATTTTGATAAGTTTCCCAGGCTCATATCCACGCCGTTGAATGTCTGGCCGAATGCTAAGGAACAGGCGATAACAGAAAAGAAAAATAAAAGTAATTTTCTCATGAGATGTATGATTTTAAAAGTGAATGGATTTAATATTTTCAGGGATTCTAAGCATCGTTTATTTAATCGTTTAAGCTCATTTTGGAAAGTATTAACCTGATAAATCTTTTCTCTGAAGTCCACAAACCAATCAATCAACAATTCTTTAACAATAATATGCTTAATCGTTTAAATAGAAAAATATTTTTTTTCACACTTGCTCAGACGGGAAGGAAAATGACCGGATGAACCTGCGAAATACGGGAATAAAATACCGGGATAAAAATAAACCGCGTCTGCTTGAATAACTCTCCTTTGATTTATCCGCCAGGGAATCCATCACTCAGGTTTAGGAAAACATGTTCATGCAACATTTTCCGGGGTAGAGCAGGTTTACCCATAAAGAACCCGGAGGATACATAGAATTTGGGTAGTAATGTTCCCGTTACAATCCTTACATTATTCGTTGCTAATTCGGAGATAATTGGGAACGGGATATCAGATCATCTCAAAAACGTTTGATTATGGCAAGAATACCTTACGGCATCCTCGGTGAATTTACAGGCAATGCAGGAAATGTATCCGGTTATATGCGCATGGGAACCAACTTTATCCGCAGTAAAAGGAGGAAGAGTACCAAACCCATGACCCCTGCCCGGCTTGCCCAGCAGCAAAAGATCAAAATATGCCATGAATTTACCAGATGCTTTGCCGGCAGCGGTTTCTTTGACTGGACATTTCCGCAAAAAATAAACACGGCCACAGGATATAACAAAGCCACCAGCGCACTGATGCGAAAAGCAATCACAGGAGTTTATCCGGACATATCGGTATATATTGGCGATGGCAGGGGATTAGAAATTCGTCAGCCTGGAACCAAAGACCAATAAAGAATTAAAGTACAGAATATGCACCAAAGTTTATCAAAGAATTTTCAGCCGGGACTGGTGCTCAAAAGCGAACAAAAAGCCGATGAAATGCACATCAGCCCTGCTATGCCAATGTGCTTGTTGTAGGCTGCCTATTTTGTCATCGTATATACAGTTCAAGTTTTCGGTTAAGCCCTTGCTCAATTAACTTGTACAATGTTGAAAGTTGGATATCCGCACGTCCGTTCTCAATTCTTGAAATGTAGCTTTTCTTAGTCCCGGTTTTTTCAGCCAGGGCTTCTTGTGTCAAGTTTGCTTTTTGCCGTTCATCTTTCAAAAGTTCACCAATAACAAATGCTTGAGCTTTGCTTTCAAATTCGGTTCGGGTCGCTGTTCCAACCTTCCCGTATTTTTTGTCAAGGTGGTCATTCCAATCCATTATTTTATTTTTTGACCTTTTTGTTTCTTTCGTATTCATCGTCTATTTTTTTGTCAATGAAATATTGTTTTTTAAGTTTTTCAGCTAAGGCAATTTCTTTTGGAGGTGTCTTTTGAGTTTTCTTTTGAAATGAGTTAATAAGGACTACCAAATTTCCTTTATCAAAAAAGCACAATACCCGATAAATGTTGCTTTCGTATTCAATTCTAATTTCAAAAATTCCATCTGAACCTGTTAAGTGGTCAAAGAATTTTTTAGGGATATGGTCAGCATTCTTTACAATTTCAAAAACCCAATCAATTTTTTCTTGAATATCATCGTCCAGTGAGCAATAGAAGTCAAAAAAATATTTGCCGTAAGTTTTCAATTGCCTTTGCATTTCATGAAGGTAACTAATTAGTGAACATTGCCAAACTTTTTCTGCCGCTGGTTATTAGGTGATTGTTGGGTGAGGCAGCCTACAACACTGTCGTGGCCCGATGTGCAAATATCCGGAGGAGGAATGCCTTCCGTACCGGTTGCAGCAGCAACGGGAGGAGGAGACAATATCCTGTTTACGTGGGATGATAATACGGGGACAGGCACGGCACGGAGTTCCGATATTGCCGTATTGGTTGCTTATTTCCTCGCCGTAAAGCAAGTGGTATTTGAGATCAGCAGTCGGCGCAGGGGCGATGGAACCGCCAAACTGAAAACCCACGGTTATACCGGGGAAGCACATACCTGAATAGGCTTCATCAGCGAAGACGGAAAGGATGCCGCCGACAGCGTATATACGGGGATCGTGACGGTATAAGATACGCATCATCCGGAAGGCACCTGAATTGTAAACCGCTGTATTGGCTGTGTCGAACTTAAGGTAAATCACTTTGTTCGTTTCGGGACAGGCCTGCATACCTGGTTTTTTATAATCCCGGTAAGAGGTAGAACCCAATTTTTATTTTCATTTGAGTCTGACACTGCAATAACCCAACACAGTCAGAATTTCCGGTTTTGTCTTGTTTGCCGCTATCTTCATATTCAAAAATTATTTTTTTCGCCAAAACAAACATTTGTTTTGCCTTCATAGTATATATTTAACTGTATAAAAGAATGGTTAGAATTTTAGTTTACTGCAATAAGACAGCTATTTTATTAACCTTATTGCATAATTTAATTCTTGATGGCACAGACAGTAAAAATTAATAGCTAAAAATATCAGGCATCTGAGAAATGTTAAGCATCTTTCCCAAAAGGAACAATGTGCAGATTCAGGTGTTCCTCAGGGACAATACAGCCGTATTGAAAACGGGAAAGTAGAGCCGTCGATTTCTACGCTGGAAAAATTAGCCGCCGTTTTTGAAGTGGATACTGCCGGGTTTTTTAAGTCACACGAGGGAGAACAGGAAGTAAACTTACCCCTGATGCAGAAAATAAAAATGATTGATACGCTGGCTGATGATGAACAAAAGGCTCTGTTTAAAATGATTGACCTGGCTTTAGCCAATAAACGTATGAAAGATAATTCTATCTCCGTTTTATCTTGCCAAAAACACTTCACCGCGAATTTTCTTTCTTTCCCGTCCCGGAAACTGGTAATCGCATATCCAGACATAGACTCCGCTGCCGCAGGGTTCCGATTTGAAATACCCGTTCCAACCCGTATTGGGATCACCGCTCTCAAATACTTTTTGGCCGTAGCGGTTAAACACCGTCATTCTGTAAGAGGTAAGGTATTTGCCCAGTACTGGCCTGAAATAATCATTGAGCCCGTCCTGGTTGGGCGTAAAAGAATTGGGGAAGAATATGGTTTCAGGACAATTGTTGACCGTAATATAAATATCCTTTTCCGAAAAACAGTTTTCAGAAAAGTTTGCCCTGAGATGATAGGGCGTTGATCTTTGGGGAAAGAAGTACAACACATCATTCTGTTGCGTGACAGATTCGCCCGGATTCCAGTCTATACTTTTTACCGAAGGCGGTAAGGTTATTTTCAGCGAATCATTTAAACAGACCGAAGCCTGAATGGGTAAATAAAATGCAGTGTCAATCAGGGGAACCAGGGCGGAATCGGCAAAGGAATGCCCACACCCGTCAGTAGCCTGTACAAAGTAATTGCCGGGCCGGCGAATAACCAGGCTATCCGCTGTACTCCCGTCATTCCACTGATACGATACAAGTCCCTTTGTGGCGTATAAGGTCAAAGAATTTCCGGGGCATAGTCCCTCTCCTTTGGCAATGCTCAGGGTGTATTTATTTTCATACACACTGATATCCATACTGTCGGTTAATCCACATCCCTGAAGGGAAGCATACAGTTTAAAATTCCCTGGTTTCGTAAAATTCAATTCAACCGAGGAATCGCTCACCTGCGATTGAACGGATGCAAAAGAAGTATCAAACGACCATTCCACCCTGCGATTGCATTCTTCATTTTTCAATCCTGTAAATAGAGCGGGTGAATGATTGTCAAAACAAAAAGAACTTTGGCCTGAAAGTTTGAAGCTGTCGCAGGAAAAGATTTTTTTACAATCTTCCTGACGGTTTACCTCCAACGGAATAGCCGTGATCTCTGAGGTAGTGTAAGAAGTATAAACATTGCGACGGATATCCTGCCACTGGTAATCAACTTCAGACTGATTTAACCGGTAGGGCTTGTAATATCCGAAGGATGAATCTTTGGCCGGATCACAAAAGGAAGAGGCAACGGGATCTGCAGGCAAATTGACAACGGTAAACGAACCGTTTTTGCCGATGATTTCATTTATGCGGGAATTTCCCTGAAACCTGAAGAAATGCCAGTCCATTCCGTCAAAATAAAATTGAGACGGCACCGCAGAATTGTCTTTTACAATGATGCTGTACTGATAGGGCAGCCGTGGCTGTGGCAGGCCTGGGATCTCTTCATCAGCAGAGAATATAAGGCTGCCGTCCACATCGTTTATTTCAGGTGTTCCAATCTCAAAATAGGAATCCGCATTATTTTGCACAATACTGAGAGCGCGTATAAAATTGAGATCCTTATCAAACCTGAGATAGAGCATCTTATTTAGAGCAGAACTAGAGAAATAATAAAATAATGATATCCCGCCGTTTTGAAGTCTTTTGGCAATATTGTAATTTATATTCGGACTTCTGTATATTAATAAACTCATATCCCGGTTTTCAGGGGCAAGCTGATACCTGATCACTTTTTCAATATTTCCGGTGTTGTAGTTAAGCACAACAGCGTGCAGAGCATCCAAAGCAGTATCCTGAGCCGATTCGTAAAGCCTGCCCCAAAAGGTCAATGTACCGTCATGATAAACATTTTTGTTGTCATCAATGAGGGTTAGCCAATCAAAATACTGAAGGCTCCATACCGTATTGCCGTTGCTGTCTAAGCGGGTAATGCCCGGTCCGTTCCTGTAATTTTGATCGCCCTTTTCAAACGTGTTTAATATGATATCCCCGTTTTCCCCCTCACTGACGGAGCCTATATAAAAGATTGGTTCGCCGGATGCGGTTCCGTAATTATTGCGAAATGTTCTTTCCCATAAAATCTTTCCGTTATAATCAAGTTTCGCTACCCCGATTCTCATCCCCGGATGATTGTCTTTCCTGAAGGCAAAGATAAAGCTGCCATCCTTCATTTCGGTAATTGCTGAAACGCCTAAAAGAGTTAAAGGATCCTTGCACTTAAGATAATCTGCCCAATTTACCTCACCACTGGAAGATAACTTTATGAATTCATCGGGGTAAGTAGCCGATTGAGAATACCCTTTAAGAAGTAATCCACCCTCCTTTGTTTTCTCTCCCGAACCATCCCCCAGATAGAAATTACCACCCTTAATAAAGTAATTGTAAGTAAAGGTTGAATCGATACACCCCTGTTGACTATAACCTTTCAACGAAATATTTAATGCAAAAAACCAAAGAATAAGAACACAAATTCTGGATAGCATTTAAACCTGGTTTAATAATAATTTAAAGTTCTACAGGAAAATCTTCTGACCATGGACCTTTACATCCGTCATACATGAAGTTTCGATAGTGAATTAAATAGGAACCGTGAATAACATCCCCTGAGTTCAGATCAATCGCCATATCTCTTTTGGGAATATAATAAACATCATAAAGCCCTATTGTTCCATTGTCTGTGAGGGAATTAAAAGGATTTAAGTATCCATTCGTTAAGACGTCACCTGGCCACGTACCCAATTCGGGCTTTATAGGAAGAAAATAATGCCCTGGCATATCATATTTTATTTCCACTTCGTATCTATCAGAATAATTGGGTGGTGTCGGGCAGCCATCAAGATATACAATATTTCCAAAACCCATGATTATGCCATGATCGATATAATTACCCTGCAAATCTTTTTCAGCCGGTATGATAGCAAGCGGGTCTATTCTTGTGCATGATTTAGTGCCATCGAAAGCGACCGTCTTGTACCCCGTAACGTAATTGGGTATATCTATACAATCAGTCGGAGCAACAAAACTTGTTTGTAAACTTTCGGGTGCATATATATCTCCAAAATAACCCGCGTTGATCCAATCTGTTTCATATTCCACTTCATAAATTACATTCTGATTTAAGGTACCGGGATCATCACCCAGATTGGTAAGTGTAATTGATGTCAGGTTTAAATCCGAATAAACAGATACACCATTCCCGATTACTCTTACTCTGCCTTTTGCTACATAGCTTCCCTGTACGGTTAAAAGATTTACAGAAATCGATACTTCCCAATTAAAGGTAAATTTATATCCCAGGTTGCAGTCATATTCATAGGTATAAGATTTCAGGGTAGAAGAAGGAGGGTAATCCATATCAACGGGATCAGCACACTGATACACCCTCGAGTTCGGAGAACCTTTAATTGACTTGGATGTAATTCTTTTCAGAGATGAATCAGCAAAATAGCCTTCTACTTTTTCATTAACAGGAACGGTTATTCGCTTTAATGAGGGATTATTTGCAACAGCGAGCCTGAGTTTGCCTAAAGCGTTGTCTTGAAATTGTTGAGTGACTCTACCTTTCTGAAGGTTATTATCAACTTTTTTACATCCAAAAAAAAACAATAGGAGGATTGTTGCAGATAAAAGAGCAATCTTTTTCATAGCGATTAGTTTTTGATGTCATGAATTTAATAAATAATTATCGAATTAACAAAAGGAATTGAGCATATTCCTTTCCTCTTTTGTCTTCCCACAACCATCCACAGGTAATGGCTGAGCGTATAAACGAAAAATATTTCCTGATTCAAATCCGGTGGTTTAAAATCCTCCCCCGTCCACATCATGGATAAATCTGATCACGCCGTTCATAAATACCTGCTGATCATCCCACATACTTAAATGGCTCCCGTTGGGACAATAGAGATAACGGCCATGCTGAACG
This sequence comes from Chitinophagaceae bacterium, assembly GCA_017307735.1. Lineage (GTDB taxonomy): Bacteria > Bacteroidota > Bacteroidia > Chitinophagales > Chitinophagaceae > Ginsengibacter. The sequence continues at coordinate 74,946 of JAFKGR010000007.1, read as the reverse complement.
GCCTTGCTTTGCGCTTCCATGGCTTTGGGATCCATGGTGTCATATTTTGCACCGATCATCAGGGTGGGAATTTTGATGTATTTCAGACTGTCCCTGATATCCCAATTTGCCAGCCGTCCTCCGATTCCAAATTCTGATGGGCCTTGCATGATGGTGTAAACCTGCTTAGAAACTTTTGCTTCGTCCTGATGCTGAAAGGCGCGTGTTACAGGCTCCGGCCATACAGCCAGGCGGCAAATATGCTGATGATAAAAATAAGGAATCAACAGTTCCATATATCTCGGATTATTATAATCGCCGCTGGCTTCAATATCTTTTATTTCCTGCAAAACACCAGCCGGCATTGTTTTGGACAAAACTTCCTGAGCATATTTTCCGTAGTCAGGGCAACTGGCCATCATATTGGCTACAATCAAAGCTTTCATGTGGTTCTGATATTTCAGCGCATACTCCATTCCCAGAATTCCTCCCCATGAATTTCCTAAAACGTAGAAGTTAGTAGAATCAGCGCCGATGGCTTTTCTTACCTGTTCCACTTCATCCACATAACGCGGGATGGTCCACAAGCTGGTATCTGTCGGCTGATCGCTGTAAGGTGCACCCAACTGATCGTATTCATAAAATTCGAAACCTTCTTTAGGAAAAAAACTTTCAAAACATTCCATGTATTCATGTCCTGTGGCCGGGCCGCCGTGCAACAACAAGACTTTTATCCGCGGATTATTTCCAAACCGTTTTGTCCACACATGAAAAACACCGGCTGAGGTTTGGATAGGAATCATTCTGATTCCTGCGGACTGAACTCCGGTATCGCCATAATTGAAATATTGCGCCACCGGCATAGCTCCGCCTTCCTTATTCGTGGTTGAGATATTGCAAGAAAAAAGAACCAACGCTGCGGACAAATACAAAAGATAATTTTTCATGAGAAATAATTTTATGTTTAAAGGATTTTATTCTTTAAGGAACTGCGATAACACCCGGCCCGAAAACAACGATTACCGCCGAAAGTACCAACATAATCAAATCATACTCCCATCCTTTTTTATTCGCCCAATACGGGCTATGCCACCTGAATATCTGCATACCAATCGTACACAACATAAGCACAACAAGTCCCACTCCGGCCCATTGGGCAAGAAATCCGGTTAACATTGAAATGGCAGCAAAGAGTTCGGCCGTGGCAACCAGGTAAGCCACAGGCAGGGGCACTCCGTCATTCTTCGCAAAACCCTTAATGTCCCTGAACTTAAAGCGCGCTTCGTAAAAAAACGTAATGGCAAGAATAATTCTAACAATGAGCAAAACAATATTTTGGAAGAAATCAGGAACCGGAAAATGGAACATTTTATCTGATTTTTAGATGTACGGTCAGGTACAGAAAGTCTGAATCAAATTTATAAATAGTTTGAATATGACTACCATGATTAATGAGAAAAGAAATAAGGAGTGGGGGAAAAACATGATTCAGGTCCATTAAAATTCTATTTTAAAACCAGGCCGATAGTACATTCACTCAGAATGCAGGTTATTTTAAACCCAAATTTTGCAGTTGACTGCAAAACGACTAAGAAAGCCTAATGCTCAATTAAATCATTTTCGCAAAGGCATTCTAAGCCGGGGTTACCGTGATGCTTCCCTCAACCCTCACGCACTTTACAGTAGCCTTTGAGGCTACTGCAAAATCCCGGTTAAATAAGAAGATTCGCCTGCTCCGGATCCTGAAAAAGATGAAAGAAAACAGAACACCTTTTATTGCTTACCATCCCGATTATCTGCCCAAGCTGCCGAAAAGCACAGGGTTCCCATTGATAAACTTTCTTGCGCTGATTCGTTCAGAGAATTCCTGTCAGAAGGCAGGGATAAACCTGCGACAGCAAAGGATGAATCCCGGATAAACTCTTTCCCTGTAAGGATAATTTCTAATTTATAACAACAAATCGATCAGGAAATTTATTCCCCATTGAGCAGAATTATTTTGCCTACAAAATCCCTTGATTCCATTAACCTGTGAGCGTCTGCAGCCATTTCCAAAGGAAACCGGCTCTTCACCATATTTTTGAATCTTTTGTCTTCCAGAAGGGGAAAAGCATTCCTGTAAATATCTTCAGCCAAAGCTTTTTTAAATTCATAATCTCTGGCACGCAACGTACTACCGGTTATGTGTAAACGTTTTCTCATCATTTTCTTAATATCAAATGGCGGACGCCCCCCTTCCATAGCGTTGATATAAACCAACCTTCCGTCGGGACGGAGCAAATCAAGATTGGTATCCAGATATTCCCCTCCCAAACTGTCGAGTATTAAATCCATCGACTCAGTTCCCAATTCATCCGGCAACTTTTTTTCTTTGTAATTCACCACTTTTTTAGCGCCTAAATCAAGACAATAATTCATCTTGCCTTCCGAACTGGCCATAGAATATGCATGAGCACCGAAAAGATTCGTTAACTGAATGGCCATTGCGCCAATTCCTCCTGAACCTCCGTAAATCAAAACATCTTCACCCTTTTTCAGTCCACCTCTTTGAAACAGATTGTGCCAGACGGTAAACAAAACTTCAGGAAGCGCTGCTGCATCTTCAAGTGAAAACCCTTTGGGAACAGGAAGACAACTACCTGCATCTGCGACGACGTATTCCGCATAACCACCTCCGGCAACCAGCGCAAAAACACTTTGACCTTCTTTCCATGTCGTAACTTTTGAACCCGCTTTCTCAATAGTACCGGAAATTTCCAATCCCGGAATATCCTGAACTATTCCTTTAGGTGCAGGATACCTTCCAAGACGTTGAAATGTATCAGGGCGATTGACCCCTGCTGCGGCTACTTTTATCAAAACTTCATTATCACCGGGGACTGGTTTGTCCCTGTTTTCGATATGTAAAACCGACGGCTCTCCGGGCTCATTAAAAACAACTGCTCTCATTTATAAAATCTTTATCTGATATTCAAAGGTAATTGCTTTTACACGGGGTAAATTCATCATTGACAAAGCGAATTCCCATACATTCAATTCTTATCCTACATCAATTTTAGGGGCACGCAGCAACGATAACTTTGCAGTAACAAAAAAAAGGAGAAAAAATGAAAACAATATTTCACAGCGCTGCAAGCAGGGGTTTTGCTGATCATGGATGGCTCAATACACATCACAGTTTCAGCTTTGCTGGTTATTATAATCCTGAAAAAATGCATTTCGGTGCGCTCCGGGTTTTAAATGATGACAGTGTGGAAGGTGGCGAAGGATTTGGAAAGCATCCACATCAGAATTTTGAAATTGTTTCTATCCCGTTGGAAGGGGATTTGAAACATGGCGATAATATGGGGCATTCGGGAGTTATCCGCAAAGGGGATGTCCAGGTTATGTCGGCAGGAAAAGGAGTTGTACACAGCGAAATGAATGCAAATGCCGACAGGAAAGTAAAGTTTTTACAGATCTGGGTATTTCCAAATAAACAAAATGTGGAACCGCGTTATGATCAAAAAGACATTTCAAAAGACCATGTAAAAAATGATTTTCAGCAAATCGTTTCACCCAATCCTGATGGTGCCGGCGTCTGGGTTTATCAGGATGCCTGGTTCAATTTAGGAGATTTTGAAAAAGGCTTTCAGAAAGAATACAAACTTCACAAAGAAGGAAACGGAGCCTACATTTTTCTGCTGAAAGGAAAAATAAAAATAGGAGATCAGATACTCAACAGAAGAGATGCTTTGGGAATTTGGGAAACGAAAAGTTTCAACATCGAAGCTTCTGAAGATTCAGAATTTCTGATAATAGACGTTCCGATGGAAGTGCCCGAGGCCGCTGAATAAAATTAGCAGAGGATAGTTAAAGGCGTTCATCAAAACACGCTTTAATTTAAGAGGCGGAGAGAATTTAGAATTGAATAGTGCATCCCGGTTAATCTCTCTGCCTCTTTAATTTATACGGGAACCCGGAATACAGTCTGCATTATTTAACTGAAGCCAATTATAGATACTGAAGTTAAAAACATGTTCTGTCGCTCAGCCGTGTTTGGTCAGCCGGATATGTAGCCGAAAGAATTACTGCCGATGAGGATTTATTCGTCGACCCCTGCTGACGTAAAACTGCCGGTTTGCAGGTAGCCCTTCAATATGACAATAAGAAATTTTCTACTAAGAGAAAAAGCTGAATTCACATCAAATTATACTGAGTTCACATTTATCGTTTGACGAGGAATAAACCGTCTTGAATTTTGGGCTAAGAAAATTATTTATTCATTGTTAATATTTTTTTATGAAAAATAAAGTGGTGCTGTTTACAGTAATTACAGGGTTGTCCCTGATATTTTTTGTGTCATGGAGTATGTCTAACAAAAAGCCACTAGATTATAGAACTGTTGCTCCAAATGGAGAATCTATTGCAGAGAACCTTGACAAGTTAAAATCTATTTTAAATAGCTCCGTAAATGCAAAATTTAAGACAAAACAAGATTTTAATATTTCTGAAATAACTTTTTTGAAGAATAAATTTTCCGCTGGCATTATTGCAAATGTTGAATTTAAAACTGCAAGTGGATACAATTCAAATGTTGTGTTGTTTAAAAATATTCCGTCGGCTAACATAATTTCAGAAGGCAAAGCTTTAGATAATACTTATTCACAAAACGAAGTGATTAAAGTTACATGTACAGGTGGCGAATGTTGTCAAGTTCATGTTCACATTGGAGACGACAATAACATTCACGTTGATTGTACATGCAGTCCATGCGGAATCCGCATAGAGTAACCAGCTCAAATTTTTAAACCTATAAAATTAAAAAAAATGAAAAAGATTTTCTCTTCAATAGCAGCATTATTTATCTGTTCAGCTATTTTTTTCGCTTGCAAGAAATCAGAAGTAAATAACCCGGCACAAGAAGGTCAAACTTTACTCAGTCTTAAAGCACCTAATGGCGTTCAAATCGCTCAAAGTACTGCTGAATTAAAATCTTTAATTGCAAGTAGTATAAATAGAAAATTTCAAACAGATAATCTGGAGTATAATATTACTAATATTAAATATAGTATCACTAAAAGTGGGGGCGTTATCTCAGATATAGAGTATAAAACAAAAGACGGGATGATTACAAATGTTGTGCTAATGCAAGGCGTAAAAGAAAAAATTACATCAACAGGTGATGTAAAAGTTGTAATTGATGATAAATATATTCAGAACTATCCATCGACAGAAGCAAGTATGATGAGTGTTCACAAATACTCATGTAGTGGTTCTGAATGTTGCAAGGTTCATGCACTTGAACATCCTGACGGGTCTGTTGACGTTGACTGCTCTTGTTCTGGTTGTACGATGACTATCGAGTAAATTCTAGCAATACTACTTATTCTACTGAACTTCTTTTCTTCAAAAAGTCCGATTAAATCGGGCTTTTTGGATTTAAATTCAGTATAATAAATACAGCTTGCAGCCCTTAAATCGGTCGGTGAATGATATAAATTTCAATTTTTTTGATTGTTGTCTATAGCCCGGGTTAAATATTATGAACAGGAAAATAAATTATTATTTTTACTTGGCTTCCTGTTGCGATTGAACCATTTCTAACTTGTCGAAATACAAGTTTTTCAATAGCTCTTGTAAGGGGAATATTTAAAATAAATTAAGTTGAATTTTTATTTTTTTATTTTTTTTACCTTGCTATCAACCATAGGTAATTCTCAGCCAAAGACTCATGACAGAATTGGCTATGTATCACAAATGTCAGTATTTGTTGAGAGTGATTTACATCTTAATGATGAAATCATATATAATCCTCATGATAGTATAATCTGGATTAAATTTCCGCTTTTGTCACCATCTATAAGAATGGGAACTTCTTTTGAAGCTCATACTTATTCAATCATTCATAGAATTGATTATCTGGTGGGGGTAAAAAAAATATCGCTACAAGAGGTTGATTATAAAATTGAAGGGAAGGGGACTGTTAATACAAGATGGCGAAAATTAAAATTGAATGTAAATTATAATGAAAAGAACCAGGCAAATTATTTTATAGATACATCTCTTAATGAAGGGCAAGTATTAATAATAAGTTTTAAAAAACCGGGTGGAAAAGTATTTCAAGTTTTTGAATTTGAAAGAAGGAAAAACCTCCCTTCTGTCGAATTATTTAGAGAGGTTGGCGATAATGATACCACAAAAGGAAGTTTGAGATCTGCTATTGTCAAAGAAAAAAAATATCGGGACGGGTTTAATGAGTTAAATGATAAATTGATTCAGGTTGACCCCAGCCGTTATTTGGAATTAGTGTTTACCAATCTATCAGTAAATGAAGATTCAAGTATTTTGTACAGATTGAATACAGTGCATGATAGCAGTGCCTGGCAAAGAACAGGCCATTTTACTTTACTTCGTAATTTAAAGAGCAATAAAACATACTTTTTCAAGGTAAAATATGTCGGCAGCAATTCGATAAATGAATATGTGATTAAAGTCTCAGCTCACTGGTATGAAACCATTCTTGCTATTACAAGCTTTGTTGCATTTGCTTTAGTCGTTGCGCTGAGCATATTTTTTATTCAGATGAGAGTGCAATGGAGCAATGAAAAAAGAAAAATTGAGCAGGTTCGGTATAGACTAAAAGCCGTACAGGCGCAGCTTAACCCTCATTTTATTTTTAATGCACTAAGCTCTATTCAGTCGCTTGTAAATAACAATGATAAGCAGCAAGCAAATCAATATTTAGCAAGGTTTTCCACAGTACTTCGAGGAGCTCTAAAAAATAGTGAAGTAATTTTTATACCTCTTGCTGAAGAGGTAGAATTATTAAAAGATTATCTTGAGATAGAGCAATTAAGGTTTCAATTTTCTTTCAATTTTGCAATAGATACAGCAATAAATCTGGTTGATGTTGAGATACCGCCAATGATATTTCAGCCCAGTATTGAAAATGCAATAAAACATGGGATTTGCGGTATGGGAAACAAGGGTGTCATTGATATACAAATAAATAAGCAAGCTCAGGGATTTTTAGTAACCATCTTTGATAATGGACATTGGCAAAATAAAGCCAATGGAAATGGGTTTGGTATTTCTTTAACAAAGGAACGTATTGCAGTTATAAACGAGATTTGTAATGAAAGACAAATCCAGTATAAAATTGACATAACCGAAAATGGTACCATCGCTTATTTTTATTTTAAAAATTGGTTTACATGAAAGCTGCAATAATTGATGATGAATTAAATAATGTTAACAATCTTATCTCCCTGCTAAAGCAGTACTGTCCGTTTGTAAATGTGGTAGGTACAGCTTTAAACTCTGACGAAGGAAAGAAAATAATTCAAAACAACGATATTGATATACTTTTTTTGGATATTCAAATGCCAAACAAAAGTGGTTTCGATTTACTTAGCGAACTTTCTTCATATTCATTTCAGGTTATTTTTGTAACTGCATTTGATAGTTATGCAATACGAGCAATAAAATTTTCAGCACTAGATTATTTATTGAAGCCAATAAATGTTAACGACCTGATAGCTTCAGTAAAAAAGGCAGAAAGAAAGAATAAAAAAGAATTTTCGGATAGCCAGATACGGAATTTATTAACTCATATCGGTGAACTGAGTTCTGAAAAAGAAAATATTGCGTTGCCTCTTTTAAATGAAATTCGATTTATTCATATTCATGAAATAGTTTTTTGCCAATCCGAAAATAATTACACAATATTTAATTTGGCAAACGGAGAAAAAATCGTTGTGTCAAAAGGTCTGTACGAATATGAGGAATTATTACCTGATAATATGTTTATACGCTGTCATCAGTCATATATAGTAAATAAGCATTTTGTAAAGAGTCTGAACAAGGAAGGCGCAATTTGCTATATACAAACAACAAGTGAAAAAAACATTCCAGTATCAAGGGCAAGAAAGGACTTTGTCAAGCAGAAATTAATGTCTAAGTAACGAGTAATAGCTAATATTTAGCTGTTTGATACTTGAAAGCCGTTACATAGGGTTACCTACAATGTTTAAGGCGATGGGTTGGTATTCAATGAACGTCTTGCCGAATATCATCCAAAGCTTTTTTCATTTCCGGATTTTTCATAAACAAATCCCATATAAAACCACTCCGGTAATTTTCAATCATCACGGCTTGTGGCGCCTGGTTAAGCCCCATATAAATTTGGGCACACCAATTATATTTCAGGTTAAAAGCATCCCTGAATCCATACTCACCCCAAAGAAATTTCCCATACCTGCGATAAAAAACCTTCAGGGCTTCCATAGATTGTTCAGGGGTATAAGGAAATGAACTGATAGCGCCTGTCGGCGCAATGGTTCCGTCATCTCTTGCAGCCACTGGTTCATGGGCATTATAACCAAAAGGCCCGTCACTGGCTGTAATTCCCCAAACACCTTTTCCATAATAATCAAAACGATTGGGGTTCTCAAGACAATAACGATAATTGATGAGCGCTATGCTTCTGTTGTTTTCAAAATAATTCGTGTATGCATCGCTGATAGCATGCGGATCAAAACCCATGTATGAATAATGCGTAAAAAATAAAGGGCCTCCCGATGAAACACCCACTTTCAGTTTTATCCCGTAAAATGTTTGTCCGTTGGTGTACATACTTCCCGATTTTGTACCTCCCCAATTAATGCGGTATTGTTGTGCATAAGGTGTCTGGCTTGCCCATCCTTTGTAATACAAATCCGGTTTAATCGCGTAAGTGGGTGAAGCGATAGCAAGCAGGTAAGTAATCATCGCCTCATTAAATCCTACAAAACGATGATTGATGTGCCACGCATAATCCGGTGACCAGTGCCAATACAGATAATTACTGTCCGGAAACCTCGTGTACCAATTCCATTCTACGTCCTTCCACAATTGAGTGATACCATCGCGAATGAACTTTTCCGCATAATTATTCCTATCGAAAAACTGACGGGCTGTTAATAATCCTTCCATCAAAAAAGAGGTTTCCACCAAATCACCTCCGTCATCATACTTACCGAAAAACGGGATTACTTTTCCTGTCCGCCCATCTATGAAATGGGAAAAAGCGCCGTGAAATTTATCAGCATTTTGGAGAAAATGAACGATTCTCGTAAAACGTTTAACAGCCTGCTGCCTTGAAATAAATCCTCGTTTCACACCCACAATAACTGCCATCATTCCAAAGCCTGATGCACCTGTTGCAATCATGTGTTTCCTTCCCGGAATATCTTCAAGCGTCATTCCGCTATTCGGTTCTGCCCCGTTCCAATAATATCTGAATGAAGCTTCCTGTACCATACGCAGCAAAGCAGAATCTGACATTAAATGAGTCAACGTATCAACGGTATTTGAAAATTCCGAACTATCATATTTATCATCCAGCCATTTTGCACGATAATAAAACTTCTGATTGGGGATGCCGGTGTAATCGGTAAAAAGTCCGCGTGAGGGATCGCTGATTCCGACACCCTGAAAATTTTTCCCATCTTCAGATCTGTAAATCTCTATGTAACGATATTGAGAGCTATAGAGCGTGTCCCAATAAACATCCACATGCCTTTCATATCCGCTGGCACGGGTAAGATGCGGTGCATTTTTCAAATTGGCGGTAGTCTCATCATCCGGTGTTATTTCCAATTGATCAATATAGATTTCGTTCGTGTTGCCATCGGCCTTCCCCTGAGAAAAAGAAATGCCAATAATATCATCGCTATGCCTGACACTGGTATTTTGAAAATCTTTTAGCGGGATGGAAACGGTCAGCCATTTTCCGGTTCTGTATGCCGGAAGGTATTTCCTTAAACTAATTGTTTCGGAGAAAACAGAATCTTTACTTTCAATCGAAATGAAAGGCAATGATTCCCGGTTTGTTTCAGTCCTGATGAATAATTTAAATGCCAAAAGGTTTCCCTCTTCAAAATGATCTTTGCCACGCCAGTTATTGTAGTCGATTGTAGCATCCCAATATCCGCCCTGACGGGAAACATATTTCAGCTTTAATGAATTGCCGGGAGTAAAAAATATTTCACTGTCAACGGGAATCTTCAGATTTTCATTTTCGACCCAGCCCGGAGATTTGTATTTGACGTGGCTGTAAAAATATCCGCCTTCCATCAGGCTGTTTTCAAAAAATATTCTGGGATATTGGAAAAAGGCTGTATCCTCAAAAGGTACATTAATACCAGATAAATAATTCATAAATGAAAAACCGCTGGTTTTACCTTTTATCACAAAAGACATGACACTCAAACATAATATGAATACAAGTATCAGCCAGATTCGATCTTTAAAATGTTTCATAAAAGAAAATGATAATTATCAATTAATCCCGCATCCTGCCTGCCAGATATTTTCAACAGATTAACCGGTGTGCACAACGTACTGCAAAAGTACTGAACGGCAGGAACCTCATTAAACAATCCTTCCAATACCGCCTATCCGTAAATTAAGGAATCAATTCAAATTGAATTTATCATTTAGAAATAACTTTGTTATGCGGTATTACAATAAAATAATTCTATTCCAATAAAATTAAAATTCGGTCACATGAACAGAACATTTCCTTTCTTCTTTGCAGCCGTTGCAACCGTTGGCATGCTTGGCCACGCTAATGATGCCTCAGCCCAAAAGGATCCTTTGGATCTCTCGGGGAGAGATACAAAAATAAATCCGGCGCAAAATTTCTTTGAGTATGCCAATGGTACATGGCTAAAAAATGCAGTCATTCCTGCCGATAAAACCGGATGGGGATCTTTTTATGTTGTAAGAGACCAGGCTCTTTCAAACATGAGAACCATTCTGGACTCCTGCCTGAATTTGAATAACCCAACCAAAGGGTCCGTTGCTCAACAGGTTGGTGATTTGTATGCGAGTGCACTCGATAGCAATGCCATTAATGCCGCAGGAATCAGCCCTCTCTGGAGTACACTGGGACGTATTCAATCTATCCAAAATACAAAGGATTTACTTGACTTCATTACCACTCAATACACCAAAGGAAACCGCCTTCTTTTTTCTTTCTCCGTTTCGCCAGACGACAAAAACAGCAATCTTGAACGTGCCCGTTTCGGGCAAGGCGGATTGGGGCTCCCCAACAAAAACTATTATCTCAATCAGGATCCAAAAAGCAAAGAAATAAGAGCAGCCTATAAAAAATATATCGAAAAGATTTTTAACCTGGCAATGGGCACTGTTGATACGCATGGTAAAATCGCAAACGATATTGTCAACCTTGAAACAGAACTTGCTAAAGCATCCAAAACTCCGGTAGAACTCCGCGATCCACAGGCCAATTATCACCTGATGGCAGCAAATGAAATCAATGCAATAGCTCCAAACCTCAACTGGAATACCTTACTACAACAGTTAGGCATACACGAAGATACACTTCTGATACGACAACCAGATTTTTATAAAGGCGTTTCAAATCTTATAAGTTCAACACCGCTTCACGTGTGGAAAGAGTATCTGACTTTTCATATCGTAAATGATGCTGCCCGCTGGCTAAGCAAACCTTTTGAAGAAGCCAACTTCGATTTCTTCAGCAAGACTTTGAGCGGGCAACAGGTTCCGGAACCGCGCTGGCAAAGGGCTTCATCGCTTGTCAACAGCGTATTGGGAGATGCCCTCGGACAATTGTACGTTCAGAAATATTTTCCTCCCGAAGCAAAAGCCTATATGCTTAACCTGGTACACAATCTCCAGAAGGCTTATGCTGTAAAAATCAAAGAAGCAAGCTGGTTGAGTGAAGCCACTAAGAAAACAGCGCTTGAAAAACTGAATGCATTCACTCTTAAAATCGGATATCCTGACAAATGGAAAGATTATTCGAGTGTCGATATAGATCGCAATTCTCTGGTTCAAAATCTTCAGAATATTGGCGCATGGGCCTATCAGCAAAATATTGATAAACTCAATAAACCCGTCGACAAGTCTGAATGGTTTATGACGCCGCCAACTGTGAATGCTTACTACAATCCCTCTTTCAATGAAATTGTATTTCCGGCCGGCATCCTTCAACCTCCGTTTTATTTCCAACATGGAGATGATGCTGTGAACTACGGAGGTATCGGTTATGTCATTGGCCATGAAATGACGCATGGCTTCGACGATCAGGGAAGTCAATATGACAAAGACGGAAACCTGAAAAACTGGTGGACACCCGAAGACCGCAAAAAATTTGAAGCCATCGCTCAAAAAGTGGTTAACCAATACAACCATTATGTGGTGCTCGATTCTGTCCATGTGAATGGAAAACTCACACTCGGTGAAAACATGGCTGATATCGGTGGAATGAATATTGCCTATGCGGCATTCAAAATGACAAAGCAGGGAAAGAGCAAAAAGAAGATCGATGGACTGACGCCCGATCAAAGATTCTTTATGTCAGCCGCCCAGGTTTGGCGCATTAAAACACGCCCTGAACGTTTGTTGTGGAGAATCAATAACGATCCGCACTCTCCGGAAATTTACCGTGTCAACGGCCCCATGTCAGATATGGATACATTTTACAAGACCTGGAATGTGAAACCCGGTGATGGCATGTTTCGCCCGGCAGATGAACGTGTGAAAATCTGGTAATTCAGATAACTTTTTTGAAGTGGCTTGTATAAAAATATACAGGCCATTTTTTTTGTAGATTGCATCAACAGAATTTCCGCTTATGAAAAGAGTTACACCTATATTCCTTTTCCCGATTATATTAAGTATCTCGTGTACTACGCAAAGATTTATTTACGCACCCTCAGCTCCCAACATTCCCTATTTCAAAGAAAAGGGAGACTCTAAAATAAGCGCTGCCTATTCTACCCGATTTTTAAGGCCGAACCATAATAAGACCTCTGGGGTAGATCTGCAGGGAGCTTATGCTTTTACAAATCACTGGGCAGTTGTGGCTTCATGGTTTAACAGGAGCGAAAGGGATTTGAGCACTCTTTCCTTTGATAAAATAAAATCAGAAATCCATTATAAAAGAAACATTATTGAATTAGGGCCGGGATATTTTTTCCCATTGAACAGAAACCGGTCAATGACCCTGAACTTTTACGCCACCGCAGGAAAAGGCAAATTTTCTTTATTTGAAAAATCAGACAGTACCGGTATTGATTACAGCCGGTTTCATGAAATCAATGTGGGGAAATATTCTTTTCAGACATCTCTAAACTTTATCCCGAATGAATATTTTCATTCCTCATTCTACCTAAAATATTCGTTTGTTCATTATGGAAAGTACCTCACAGATTATAACCCGGAGGAGCTTTTATATTACGGGTTTAATAAAATTCCCGGTAAAACAATCGTATTCCCTGAAATAGGATTTGACCTTCAGTTTGGAACTCCTGAAATTAAAGGCGTGCTTCTTGAAATCTCGGGATCTACCCTGGTGTATAAAGGCAGCCAGATATTATCAACAACCAAACTGCACCCGCGCGGTGGAAATTTCGCTATTGGGTTGACATTTGACTTTGAAAGGGTATTTGGATATAAATAAGGCTTTGAACGGAAGGCTAAAAATATTTATCCATATAACACTGTAGCATACACGAAATTTACCATCACTTCATTTTAACCCAAATTTTCAGTCAACTGCAAAACGGCTAAGAATGGACCTTGAATAAAGAGACAGCACAATAAAGCAGCCCGGCAAACTTGATCATTTCCATTCCTACATACCAGAAATGATAGTTATTGGGAGGCAGCTTCTCCCCCTTCAGCCTTGCATCCACACGTTTATTCATCATGGGTAACAAAAAGTAACTCTGAGAAATTAAAAATAATGTGAGCAATCCGTAAATACTTAAAATGATCCGGGAAATTTCCGGACGAAATATGATGAGTGTAATCCAGATAATCAAAATCATCGACCATTCAACTTTATTTAATCCGCCAAAAACCTTTCGTCCGACAGACAAACCTACTGTAGTCTCCAACCCGGGCGCTCTAAACTTTAGCCAGGATTCCATAAAACTAATTGCACTCATAAACCCGCACCAAAGCAGGCTGACCACAATTAAAATAATATACGCAGTATTCATATTTCAAATATGATTATTGTATCATTCGTCCTATTGCATTAACCGGTTAGCCAATATGAAAAATTTTGAATTGTCCTTTTGACTTTGGATTTCTTTTACAAGAGAATTCTCTCAAGTACCTGATTTAACCGGCATTTATCCTTATTGCATGGAAGCTGCCAAAGTTAGTCACAAGAATGACCTAACCTGTAAAACCAGCCTCACAGTTATGTCAAAAAATGAAAAGATTTACCTTTCTCGCAACTGAGAAAGTATTTCAAAGGATTGTAATCTTAAATCGGTATCATAGACATAACTTGAAAAAATTAATTCATCTGTCTGAGTTTCTTCGATGAATTTTTCCAATCCTTTTCTGACAGTTTCAGGGCTCCCGATAAAAGCATACTTTCTCATAAATCCGACCTGGGCTTCCTCGTAAGGTGTCCAGATTTCTCTCATATTTTTTACCGGTGGTTGCAAGGGCCTTCTTGTATTCCGGATGATATCAAGTGCAAAAAGATTACTGCTGGTAGCCAGGAATTCGGCTTCTGCATCCGTTTTGGCGATAACCACGTTGGCTCCCGCAATCGCATAGGGATGATCAATCTGGTCTGACGGTTTAAATTCTTTCCGGTAGATATCCAAAGCTTCAAACAAATACGTCGGAGCAAAATGACTCGCAAAGGCATAGGGCAAACCCAATGCAGCGGCGAGGTGTGCACTGAAGGTACTTGAACCCAAAATATAAACAGGCACTTCCAATCCCTGCCCGGGAATAGCTTTCACAGAACTGTTTGCACTTCCTTTTGAAAAATAAAACTGCAATTCCTGAACGTCTTGTGGAAAATCATCAGACGAGCCTAACCTTTCTCTTCGAAGAGCACGTGCAGTGAGTTGGTCTGTCCCGGGAGCCCTGCCCAATCCGAGATCGATTCTGCCGGGGAACAAGGTAGCAAGTGTACCAAACTGTTCGGCAACAACCAATGGCGAATGATTGGGGAGCATAACTCCGCCCGAACCAACGCGAATAACTTTTGTGCCCTGGGCCAGATATTGGATCAGCAAAGGTGTAGCTGAACTTACAATACTCGGTGCATTGTGGTGCTCTGCCACCCATATCCTTTTGTAATTCCATTTCTCCAGATGTTGTGCCAGTTCAAGGCTTTTTTCCATCGACGAACGATGGCTGAAACCTTCACGTACCGGAACAAGGTCCAAAACTGAAAACGCAACGTCGCTGAGGTGTTTTTTCGTTCTCATTCTCTCTTTCGTCATTTACAAAAACAAAACATACGGCATGATTTCAAGCCGTATGCAAAGTTATTTTTAAGAAACCAATAAAAATCAATAACTGCCAACTAAGTATATCGTTAGCATCTCTCCAAAGGTTATTGCTTTGCCTTCACAATCATCCCCACAGCAATAGGTAAAGTGATGTTTGCTGGAATATTGGCAATGGAAGCAACTGTCTTTGGCAACTTGGCACTTGAAGGTACACCATGAATATAAAGAACCCGTTTATCCAGATCCAATTGCGAACCACCAAATGCTTTTGCAAATGCAGCTTTCAGACTATCCATCGGAATCCTGGTTTCGTAATGATACGAACCATCGGCATTGGCTACCGGATAAGTCGTGTCACCCACATTCATGTGATCGGGCATATTATTAAAAGGAACCATGGTGGTGCCCGAAACGGGACCAGTCTCAGTCACATCAATAATGCCATCACCGTTCTTATCGTCCTTAATGGTTGCCGGCATGGCCATGCTGTCGTTGGCAAATCCGTGAAAGTGTTGCCAGTGCTGAATTCCGGGAGGTGCATTTTTCACATCAATGGTGACGGTCATCGTATCGCCCGAAATGACAAACTTAGCTTCGCCGGTTGTCTGCAATCCGGTTACAACCGAATTGAGAGGTGTGAGTTCGGCTTCATAAACTTCCTGGTTGGTTGCAGGAGCCGCTGCCTTTTGTTCCCCGCTCTTTTCTGAAGAGCTGTTGCATCCGGCCGCAAAGGCAAGGATTCCGGCTGCAGCAATTAGGTGCCTGATTCTCATGATGTTTAAAGATTTAATTTTTTTAACCCTTCTAAGTTACCATTTTTCTCTGAGGCCTCATTCTGATACCTTCTTGCAAAAAATAAAATATCCGAAATCGAAAACATATTAATTTAAAGTAGGGGACGAAGGGATTTCTGATATTTTCGTTTATACATAACAGTTGTATTCCTGATTAAAAATCCAATTTTTTAGCCGGGTCCTGATTTCAGATTTTAGTTTTACCTTAATTCCGGATTTGAAAAACAAAAAACATGAAGACTATTGCACTGATCCTGGTATCTTTTATTACTTCTACGGCCCACGCCCAGATTGTCTATTCGTGCGATTATAAAAGTGAAGCTGATGTAAAAGTATATGTGACACAATTCAGGAGCGAAGCTGACCTGGTTGTTTACAAAGCTGAATACAAAAGTGATGCAGATAAAAATAATGGCATTTGGTATTTTGCCAAATACAAAAGTGATGCAAAAAAGAAAATCTATTTTGTCAAATACAAATGCGATGCAGATCTCCTCATCTGGTTCACAGAATACAAAAGTGAAGCCGGATGGCAAAATAAAAGCAAACAATATCTGTTGTATTGATGAAAGGTTGCCATTTAATTTTTTTTAAAAAATTGACTCCGTTTTTTAAATAATCCTGATAAAAAATGAAATTCAAATATTTTTCACTCCTGACTCTCATTGTCTTTTCTTCGTTTACCAGTCCGGCAGAGGCACAGAAGAAAAATAAAACTGAAAATGTTATTCTCATTCTGATTGACGGGTATCGGTGGCAGGAACTTTTTCATGGCGCTGATTACAACCTGCTATCCGACAGGAAGTTTAATTCCAACGATTCTATCGCGCGATTTAAAAAATATTGGGATGATGACCTTGTTGAGAGAAGAAAAAAACTGATGCCCTTCACCTGGAATTATATTGCACAGCATGGCCGGTTATATGGCAACAGAGATTTTGGAAATTTTGTCAACGTAAAAAATCCTTACTGGATTTCTTATCCCGGAAGAGCAGAAGTGTTGAGCGGATTTGTTGATTCTGCTATCAACTCAAACAGCTATCCCACCAATACCAACATGAATATTCTGGAATTTCTCAACCGTCAAAAAAACTATCAAAGCCAGGTAGTCACGTTTGCGTGCTGGGGAGCGACCGGCCGGTGCCTTAACAAAGAAAACAGCAGGATGCTCATCAATGTGCCATGGGAAAATATTTACGGCGATCATCTGACACAATCAGAAATATTAGCCAGTGAGATTCAGCATTTTGCACCTAAAACTTTCGGTGAAGAAGAGAGATTGGATTTTGAAGTTTATGCATTGGCAAAATCCTACATTCAGGCCAGACATCCGAAGGTGGTTTATATTGATTTCGGAGATACAGATGAATATGCTCATGACGGAAAATACGAAAACTATCTCGACGACATTCATCATCTCGATGAGATGATTGAAAATCTCTGGAACATGATGCAGCGCGACAAATTTTACGAAGGAAAAACAACTTTTCTCATCGTTCCCGATCATGGAAGAGGTGTTGGCAACGGGTGGACAGACCATGGCCGGGATGTTCAACATTCCAATGAAACCTGGTTTATGGCCATCGGCCCGGATACACCCGCATCGGGAGAAGTAAAAAACACCGAACAGATTTATGAAGATCAATTTGCACAAACAATTGCTTCCCTTTTAGGATTTCACTATACGGCAAATCATCCTGTCGGAAAAGCAATTGAGAGTGTTATAAAATAAAAAAGAACCGGGAAGCGGACTAATAACTCTCTAATTTTGCATCTCTAAAATCAAATGAATGTATTGGCCCAAACTGCCCACCCGCGATATCAAACAAAGGGTTTTTGAAGCCCTTCAACAAAATATCAGTTACACTGAAAACATCCTCGGTATTCCGGCAACCTATCTCGATCAGGAGCAATTTTATTTCAACGCTCCTTTTTTGAAAGATGCTGCTTTTATTTCTGCTCTGGTCAACAATCCGAATCACATCGGTTGCCACACCTATTCCGAAGGAGAGGAATACTTCAGAGGCACGCAACGCCTGGAAGTGGATTTGATACGAATCTGTGCTGAAGAGATTTTCTGTGCTATGCCCGGAGGTTATGATGGCTATGTCGCTCCCGGCGGAACAGAGGCGAACATTCAGGCACAATGGATTTATAGAAATTATTTTCAAAAAGAAAAAGGAGCAAAGGCCGGAGAAATCGGCGTGCTTTTTTCGGAAGATGTTCATTATTCGGCTTACAAGGGTTGCAATTTGCTATGTATGCGTCCCATCAAAGTTGCGCTGGATAAAAATCGACTCTGGGATTTGGATGATTTGGAAAAGAAACTTTCCGAAGCCAAAGAAAGTGGAATTAAATATCTGATAGTCCATCTGACAATGGGAACCACCATGTTTGGAAGTGTGGATGAACCTGCTCCGGTTTTAGAAAAAGTGAAAGCTCAATTCAAGGATTATTTTGTGCATGTCGACGCGGCTTTCGGTGGATTTATTTACCCCTTCACCAGCGGGAAAGATGAACTCTCCTTTAGAAATCCGGATATCAGTTCATTCACCATCGATGGTCACAAAATGTTGCAGGCTCCTTATGGAACAGGAATTTTTATTTGCAGAAAAGGACTTATCGAATACACGCAAACAAGCGAAGCTACTTATGTTCATGGAACCGATTTCACCTTGTGTGGAAGCCGTTCGGGAGCAAATGCCGTAGCAGTATGGATGATCCTGATGACACATGGTTCGGCAGGCTGGACCTACACGATGCAAAAACTTCTTGACCGCACAGATAATATCTGCGATGCGCTGGATGAAATGCAAATTGAATATTACCGCCATCCGGCGATGAATATTGTAGCCATCAAAGCAGATTATATTTCAGATGAAATCGCTCACAAATACCATTTGGTAGCAGATGATTATCAAAACCCGAAATGGTGGAAAGTGGTCATCATGATGCATGTTGACAAACCTGTTATCGATAATTTTCTTCTTGAATTGAAAGGGCAAAATGCACAGGCAGAAGTACATGTGTAACCAAAAATATCAGGATTCTGTTTTTTACTGAGCAGGATTATTTACCATTCCTAAAAACAAAATAGAACCGGTTTGTTTCTCAGCAATAAGATACAGAAACGGGCGGTTGATATCCATCACAGGATTTGGAGAAACCGCAGTGGTACCCATGCCTATGGAAGTAACCGCCGCGGCTTTTGTACCTTCCTCATCTACAGAAATAAAAGTTTTGTGAAGCGCTTTTGAAATATATGCACCCGCTGAAGCAGGATACATATTTGTAAAATCTGCATTGCCTGTAAATGCAACAGGCATTCCAAGTGCTGACAATTCAGGCCTCAAATCACTAATGTCATATTTGTATTCCCACCTGGGCATAAACAAGGTGACCTTTGTAGAATCCATTGGATTCAATGTGCTTTTTAAAATATCCGAATTGAAAGTTGATAATAAATCCCCGGTTGTAAGATTTGCTGAAGGCAGGATCACATACATGCTAAAGCTACCGGCTCCGTATGGCAAT
The DNA here is from genome assembly GCA_017307735.1 of Chitinophagaceae bacterium. Lineage (GTDB taxonomy): Bacteria > Bacteroidota > Bacteroidia > Chitinophagales > Chitinophagaceae > Ginsengibacter. Next base: position 55,358 of record JAFKGR010000007.1, on the reverse strand, counting down.
TCTATACATTGCATGGATTGATTTTCCAGATAAGGAAAAACAGCGGTTTGGGTCATGAATGGCGTTTGCACATTTCCGGCATCTGGCGTAGAAAAAACCCTGCTCCGGGTTTGCCTGCTGTCAAACTTCAGTTTCCATTGCCCTTTGAAATAAACTGCATTAATCAGGTACATGATATCCGAAGGATCAATCTGATCTATAATGTGACTGATTTTTCCGTGCGTATTTTTTGAAACCCACGAGTTAATATCATTTACGGTTTGCGGGCTTTTAAAATCGGCTCCGGTAATCTGAGCCATGTAATTGTCGGAAACAGTTTGAATGAAAGCGGGCAAAGGCTGTGCTCCCTGATTGCGATACCAGATTGAATTTGCCAAATCGAGCTCCACTTTTGAATCAGCTTTTGGCAACCCGGTAACAAGCGCTTTATTTACCTCGTTCAGCAATTGAGCAGAGATCCCACCCAACTGAAGTGCACTGTTCATTTCATCCAAAGTATTTCCTGCTGCTCCATTATACGCCATACTAAAATCCATGTAAATGCTCAATGGTGAAACAAGTTTGTTGGAATTTGTTTTGTCCTGTTCCAATAATTCTTTAAAAAATTTCAGCGCAAAATCATTTTGAGACGCAATCACATTTTCGCCATTTTCGGGCAAGACAACCGGATTGATAACATCGGGTGAAACCTGTGTTTTTCCGCAACCATAAAAGATAAATAACGGAAAAAATAAAACAGCAATAAGGGATACTTTGAATCTCATTCCGGATAATTTTTTTTAAAAAAATAGTTACAATTTCTTTGTGAAAAAGAAAACTTTCTATAACCCTGACAAGCCTGAATTGGCAAACGTTGCATCTCTTCAAAAAAGATTATTTATCATCTGAAAACAAAAAAACCGGAATTTTCAAATCAGAAATTCCGGTTTTGTAACTTTTTTCCCGGGTTAAATCAATTCAAGCACTTCCTTTATTGTATCCGCGCCTTTGTTCTTCGCATAATATACCTGCAAGTCGTTATGAAACTGATCATCATCGTACCTGTCAGGATTTGCTTTATGTTTTTTGAATAATTCCTTTCCGAATTCAGGTCTTGGGCCCCAGTGAGCAATGACCTTATAATTCTCATCCAAAAAGAGAACGATCGGAATAGACCTGCTTTTCCCATTTGTCAGATAATCGTTTATCAGAGAAGGTTCCTGATCCCGGTAGGTAATTCTCATTTCATTGTCAGAAAAAAAAGTATGAATTACAGGTACGATGGCGCTTGCATCGCCGCACCATTGTTCGGAAATAATCAAAATCTTTCCTTTAAAATTCTTCTTTTTCAATTCCTTCAATTGGTTTTCATCCGGTTTATACACTTTCATCACCCTGCGCATCCGCTGGATACCCAGTTTATAATATTCGAGAAATTCTTTTTGTTCAGGCGTTTTCGGATTATCGATGATTGCCTGCCCTTGCTTCAAATATTCTTCAAAGCTAATCGCGTGGTCCCAAAATTTTTTTACATCCATCATCTTCGTGTTTAGGTATTTAACATTTTTTAATCAAACCATTTTTCAGATTGCATCTGTGCCGATAAAACCTTCTTTTAATTGGAAGTGTGTTTCATTCACAGGCAATTCATTTTTATTCTCTTCTTTCCAAACATTATTCCAAAAAGCAGTCATGATCCAAAAACCAATTTATCAATTCCAATTCAGCCAATCCCTCTTCAATACCTGACAAACAGATACTTTCACTGCCAGCTTATGTCGCTAAACCCAAATTTTGCAGTTGGCTGCAAAACAATCATTATCCCCAAAATTACCTGTCCGGAATTTCCAGAGTACAATAAAAAAACCCTGACGACAATCCGTTTGGAATTGTACTCAGGGAATCCTTTTTTATCGAAAAAAACTTTATGCCAGTGTGGCATCAAGGCTGATGGGAAATTTCAATGCTTTACTTATCGGACAATTGTCTTTTGCTTCATTGGCACATTCCATAAACTTTGCATGATCGATATTCGGAATTTTAGCCGTCAGTGTCAGGTGAGAACCTGTAAGCTCCAGTTTATCCGGATCCATGGTTACTTCTGCAGTCACTTCAAGAGAATCAGGCGTAAATCCTGCCTGGCCAAGTATCAGGCTGAGAGCCATTGCAAAACACCCTGCATGGGAAGCAGCCAATAATTCATCCGGATTGGTACCCGCGCCGTCACCAAAACGGCTCTTGAAAGAGTAGGGATGATTGTTTAAAACTTTGCTTCTGGTGGATAACGTTCCGTTTCCTTCTTTTACTGATCCGCGCCAAACTGCACTGGCTACATGTTTCTTCATAATTCTTAATTTTTAGTTTATTAAAATTTTTCCTTTCAACATATTTAAATACATCAATACTTTACAAAAAGAAACCTGATGCCCTGTTTACAAACCCATGACAAAACAGAATTTCAATCTGAACCATGACTTGAAATGTTGTGCCAAAAACAGTGCCGTGATCCTCCAATTCTCATTTCACGCGATAAAATGACAGTTCAGAGGAAGAATTTCCCAAAAACGAAAAATGAAAAAGAATTCTATTTTCTGATTTGGTCAGTTTACTCGCTTTCCTATCCTGTTTCAATTTGAAAGCAAAAATTATTTTTATCCCTGTACGGGCAATATTAAATTTTCCTTAATCGCAAAGTCATCTCTGTTATTTTCTTTTACATTTATCGCGGTTTAACTTTAAAAACCGGAACAAATAAAACAATACCATGAGCGAAGAAATCAAACCAGAAGTTGAATTAGATGTGAGAACCATTATTCCCATTGAACGGCATAAGAAATTAGTTGCACTTTTTGGAGAACTGCCAGCCGGAAAAAATTTTATTTTCATTAATGACCATGATCCGATTCCATTGTATTATGAATTCAAGTCGATTTATGGTGATGTAGTGGGATGGGAATATCTTAACCGCGGAGGCAGGGAATGGAAAGTGAAAGTAACCCGTACGGAAGCCTCAGAAGCCCGCGAAATGAAAGGAGTAGCAACGCTGATTGATCTTCGCAAAACAGATAAAAAGGACTGGCGCCAGGTTGTTTTTCACCGCTATGGAATGATGGAAGAAGGCACCACCATGGAACTTATTGCCAAAGAAGATCCGCAGGAAATCCACGATATTTTTAAAAAGAAATTTGACGGTAAGTTTTCCTGGACTTATAAAAAGGAAGTTCCTGATGAATACATAATTCATATTCAAAAGATAGTAATGACCGGACTGGGTGATACCGGATTTTCTGTGGTAAATGAATTCGATGTGCGTCCGTATCCGCCGTCACAACGGCATGAAATGTTTTATAAAGCATTCGCTGAAATAAAGCCCGGAGAGGCATTTGAATTTACCAATGATCACGATCCAAAACCATTGTATTACCAGATGGAAGCAGAAAGCAAGGAACCTTTCCGTTGGGAATATCTCCAAAAAGGACCTGACGAATGGAAAGTGAGAGTAGTAAAAGTGAAAGAATAATTCTACCTGGAAACAGCCAAACTATTTTTAAATTAAAATAGTGCTTATTTACCAATTGGCAGGTAAATGAGTTTTTGTGTTTCAGGATAAACACCGGATTCTCAATTCCGGATAACTCTTCCCGATTCATGGTAATTTATTGATGTAGATCAATTTTGGATTGATTTATGCAGGTTAGTTTTGCATCTCAATTAAATTACAGAAACAGAAAAATTTAGAATTATGGCAAAAATAGACTGGCAGTTTGATCCTGCACACTCAGAAATTCAATTCAAAGTGAAACACATGATGGTTTCAAATGTATCGGGAAGATTTAAAAAATTTGACATTCATGTGGAAACAGAAGACAATGATTTTTCAACAGCAAAAGCTTCGTTCACTGCTGATATCGCCTCCGTTTCTACACGCGTAGAACAAAGAGATAATCACCTCAAAAGTGCAGATTTCTTTGATGCCGAAAATCATCCGAAACTTTCTTTTGTAAGCACCAAAGTCACAAAAGAAAGCGAAAGCGAATACGAAATGGAAGGAAACCTCACAATCCGCGATGTCACCAAACCTGTTACTTTTCACGTAGAACATTTTGGGGTTTTAAAAGATCCTTATGGAAATCAGAGAGCAGGTTTTGAAATTACCGGAAAGATCAAACGTCTTGATTTTGGATTAAAATATAATCCGACACTTGAAGCAGGCGGATTTGTTGTAGCCAATGAGGTTAAGATTACAGCAAACGTTGAACTTATTCATCAATAAAATCGGGAGTAATGACCTCCGTCAATTGAATTGCATAGCCGCGGGTATTTTCCTGTGGCTATTTTTTTGGTAAAGGTAATTGAGGTTGTCACAGTTTTTTTCCCAACAATTCTTTAGGGTGTGAAGCTACAATCTCATTGTAATCATAGCCAGCTCTCTGCAGGGATCTTTTGGCAGATTCCAAAGCGTAAGCCGCTTCATTGTGCGGGTGAACCGGCACATCGGGTGCATTGTTTAATTGTTCAAGAAGCGCTTCTGTTTCGTTGCTGGCAAGCTTTTCACATACATCATACATCCCACCCGGTTCTTCTTCCACCTCGTCGTGTTTCTTCATCACATGCCAGATCACTGTAATCACTTCAGGTGTGGGAGGTACCACCATCAATGCTGTCAATGCACCGTGTTCGAGACGCAACCTGGACTGAAGAGGTAAGGGAACTCCTCCGTTTGCCTTTTGTGCAGCGGGAAAAAGAATTTTTTCTTCCATTTTTATATGCCTCAGCAATCCTGTGCGAAACTGATGATAGAGGCCTGCTTGCATATTCACAGGATCTTCGGTTGCTTTTTCAAGGAAAGTTTCAATACGCCGGTGGTCGTTTTCAAAAAAATTATACAGTGGTTTATTCACGTCTATCCATTAATGTTATATATCTGCAAATTACAAAACAAATTTCATGGGATCATTAAGCCCGGCTAACGCTCCCCGAATCCACGTTGCCCGTTCTTACCATAGAACCCCAATGCTGAAGTTCGCCTTTAAAAGCTCTTTTAATCGATTTCAGTAAAATAAAATACATCATCTGACGATAGACAAGCCGTTGCGGGAAAATCCACAAAAGTTTTTTCGGATTTTCTTTTTCAAATGCAAAAGCAAGCGCTGCACCCAGGATATCGATAGCCGTGAAAATGAGATAATAAATCAGAATGTGCGGTACGCTTAAAACAATAATCTGTGTAGCTGATAAAATAATACTTACCAGGAGGATGAGATCTGCCAGAGGAGCAAGAACGGTTAAAATAATCTGGAATATGAGGATGTTGGGCATGGCTATCAATCCGAAATTTCCATATTTCGGATTGAACAATGTTTTTCTGTGTTTCCAAAAACACTGCATCACACCAAAACTCCATCTGAACCGTTGTTTGAAAAACTGACGGACAGTTTCAGGAGCTTCTGTATAACTAATTGCTTCGGCGCAGTTTCTCACCACATAGCCATTGATCAAAAGCCGCATTGTCAGATCACAATCTTCGGCCAAAGTATCAGTTGTAAATCCGCCGGCCTTAATAATTGCTTCTTTTTTAAATGCCCCGATTGCACCCGGGATCACAGTGATGCAATTCAGCAAATCGAAAGCCCTGCGATCAAAATTTTGCGAAGTGATGTATTCGATACTTTGCCACCTTGTCAACATGTTAACCTCATTTCCCACTTTCACATTCCCTGCTACAGCGCCCACTTTATCTTTTTCAAACTTTCTCATCAACTGACTAAGCGCATCAGATTTTAGCTGGGTATCTGCATCCACACAAACAATAAAATTATATGAAGCCCTGCTGAGGCCAAAGTTCAAAGCCGAAGCCTTTCCCCCATTTTCTTTTGAGAAAATTTTTACCCGGTTATCATCTTTAAATGTATTGCTGATCCGCTCGAAAGTGTGATCACTGCTGCCATCGTCCACAAATACCACTTCAAACAATGGATAATCCTGTTGCAACATACTTTGCACGGTGCGGATACAATTTACCTCTTCATTGAATCCCGGAATGAGAATCGAAACCCCTTCTCCAAAAGGCGAACCGGGGTTGGCAGTGATTCTGTTTTTATCCCGTCTTTTCTGAATAGATGCCAGGAGAATCATGATCCCGATTCTCAAAATAGAAAGAACAATGGCGATGAAGAAAAGCATGAACAAGGTCTTGCCAGTCCAGAAGGTGCTTTCGGCGAGCAGAAAATTAAATCTGTTAGTCCAACGGTCACGGCTATTCGTAACAGATGGCATCAAATCATTTCTCGTTTTGCCCATCAGCCCTGCCACACTTGTAAAAACATATCCTTTCTTTTTGAAATAATCAATAATTCTCGGAAGTGCTTCCACAGTGGCTTCCCTTGTCTCTCCTCCTGCATCGTGCAATAAAATAATACTTGCATTATCCACTTCCACAGACCTGATTACCCTTGCAACAATGGAATCTGCAGAAACCCCGGGCGCCCAGTCATTCGGATCTATTCCTTCATTAATAGTCAGATAATTTTGCTGACGGCTTTGCTCAATCGGATCCAATTCTTCAAAGGTTTCCGGTTGTGAATCTGCATTGTAAGGCGCCCTGAATAAAATAGTCGAGTGGCCGGTCACACTTTCAATCAGCAGACGTGTTAACTGCATTTCCAGCGCTGCTCTGTGCCTCGACATTTCAGCAATATTGTGATGGGTAAAGGTGTGGTTCCCGATTTCAAATCCATCATCATACTCTCTTTTCAAAATCGGAATATTTTGTTCCGCCTGGAGGCCGACTACGAAAAAAGCCGCAGGCACATGTTCTCTCTCAAGAACGGAAAGAATTTTTGGAGTCCATTCCTCACTGGGTCCATCATCAAAAGTGAGAATTAGTTTGTGCCCCGGGCCCCGGGTAGTATCTTCTGCAAATTTTCTGATGACATAACCGCTCGGCATCTGCACATAATTCTCTTCGGCAATCAGTAATCCAGTGCTGTCCAGTTCGATACTTACCAATCCGGGCTGAGGATCTTTGATGATATCCAACACTTCACCTTCACCAAGGAATTTTACTTCGGTACCTCTTGGCAATGTAAACAATGTAGTGAAATCAAAAGGCTGTTTGGTAAGTGAGGAGTCGGACAAATCCCGGTTGTAGAATTGCCAGATCCTATTGTCTTCTGTACCCAGCCTCCATAAAGAAGATCCTGCAAATGGGAACTCATCCGAAAATCTCAACACATTAAATGTGGTTGCAGCATCCGTAAACCACAACTGATGTTTTACTTCATCACCATCATCATTGGTCTCGGTGTAATCATAGTGTAGATTATAAGAATCATCATCAAAAGTCACATCACCACCCACTTCGTTGGCAGTGTTCAACGCATCATCATAACTTATAGAACCCACATATTTTCCATTTGCCCAGTCGCCGCCGTAACCCGCCACTCCGAGAATAATTTTTTCGGGAGAGATTTTATCAGATATTTCCGACATGGTTTGTTCAATCCATTTTTGAGAACTGATGGGTCCGGCATGCGTTGAGTTGTTGAATTCATCATAGGCCATCACCACGACAAAATCATTCAACTCTCCCAGTCTTTCATAATTATAATCTTCATTGTCGACAGGCACATCCGTTGTCAGCAAAAGCCCGGCCTTTGACAAAGCAATTCTTAATTTATTTTCAAATGCCACGAAACTTTCATCCGACTTCTCATTCAATTCTTCAAAATCCACATTTATACCATCAAAATGATTTTTCTTTAATAGCTGTACCACCTTTGCGATAAGAGCATCTTCATTTTTCTTATTAGAGAAAATTTTGTGAACGATTTTCCCGTCAAACTCCTTTTTCGGTGTATTAAAGTTGGAAAGCATGGGCAATATTTTCAGGCCATATTTTCGCATAAAGGCCATTGCCGTAGAATCAATCCTTGAATCTATATCTCCGGAACTATTTTTGACAAAAAACCATTCAGGAAAAATCATGGTCAGTTTTTCCCCGTGCAATATCAAATCGTGTAAAGAGGCGGGATCCCAGGGCACATAGAATGCGGCTCTTATTAAATTCTGATTCTTGAGCTGCCGGTGTGTAATGCTTTTTTTAAGAGAATCCTCTTTTAACCTCTTCATTAAAAAATTCTTAAACCCGTTGTACTTTACATTCTGGCGGTTTTTAAGAACGAGCGGATTCGATGTCCTTATGGCATTTGCAAAGGCCTTGGATTTGGATGATAAATTAGGTAAACCCGGAAGGGATCCGATATAGAGTGTAATCAATAGTACGATTAGCAAAGCAAGAAATGAGAAAAGAAGAAATCTTCCTGTCCAAATTATTCTTTTCCAACGCCCCGGCCCCGCTGCCTGAAAAATCTGCTTTTTCTGTTCCATAAAATTAAACTGGAATTATTTTCCGGTCTCTCAATTTGCTTCTATAAAATTAATCAGGATGGCGTTTAAATGATCTAAAATTTATCATGCAGCCAATTTTCTTTTAAGATTTGGTTAGAGCTGTTTCATAAAAAATGGCCCGAGTAGAAACAAGGGCCGTTTACCAAAACTAACTGCTTATGAGAAAATTGTATTTCAAACTTTGATCTGTATATGGCAAAACCAATGCCAGAAAAAATCATATTGATTTTCAAATGTAAAAATTTAGAGAAAAAAGTTTCACATCGAAATGATCTCTCAGTTCCACCGAAATTCCCCGCAACATAAATTCAATTCAAGGGATAAGTAATAATGAAAGGCAAAAAAAATGGCCCGTGTAGAAACAAGGGCCGTTTACCAAAACTAACTGCTTATGAGAAAATTCTATTTCAAACTTTGGATAGTAAAAATCAAAACCGATACCAGAAAATAAAATAACTGCTCTTCAAATGTGAAAGTTTACAAAAAGAAGCCACACATTCAACAGGTTCAAAAAAAACCAAATTCAATTTATTTTAAACCGGGATTTTGCAGTAGCCTTAAAGGCTACTGCAAAGTGCATAAGGGGCTGAGGGAAGCATCCCGGTAACCCCGGCTTAGAAAGCCTTTGCGAAAATGATTTAATTGAGCATTAGGCTTTCTTAGCCGTTTTGCAGGCAACTGCAAAATTCGGGTTAAAAAACTTGGGCAATTCCCAATCAGAATATAGCACCTCAAAAATAACGATACGACCGAAGCGGCCCGGCGAGGATAAGTAAAAGGATTATAAATCAGGTTTGTTTCATTAGCCAATACAATCTTTAAAGTATTTAAAAGAAAAAGGCCCAAGTAGAAACAAGGGCCGTTTACCAAAACTAACTGCTTATGAGAAAATTGTACTGTTTTATTTCAATGTCTTTTAATAAAATTCTTCATCAAAGGTAATATCAAAATTCATAGAATAAAACAGTTTATGAGAATTTTAAAAAAATATTCAGAAAATATTATCCTTTCTTTAAAATTCTATCGTAGAAATTGTCAATTAATGATCAAAACACTTTGATAACCACGTAGTTTATACAGGTTTATAGAAAATGAAGCTGAAAAATAAATTATTGATGAGTAAGTTTTTCCGCATTCTCTGCAAACTGAAGTGCGTCGATAAATTCCTGTAAATGGCCGTTCATCACTTCCTCCAGATTATAAACAGTCATGCCTATGCGGTGATCAGTTACCCTGCCCTGAGGATAGTTGTAGGTGCGTATTTTGGCTGATCTGTCGCCGGTACTTACGAGACTTTTTCTCCGGCGCGAAATTTCCTCTTCCTGTTTCCTCACCTTTTCTTCATAGAGTTTGGTGCGCAGCATTTGCATGGCTTTTTCCCGGTTGGCAAACTGGCTGCGTTCTGTCTGGCACATGACAACCAACCCGGTTGGGATGTAGGTCAGCATAACTTTGGTTTCAACCTTGTTCACATTTTGACCGCCTGCTCCGCCACTCCGTGCCGTTTCCATTTTAACATCGCTGTCTTTTATTTCCACATCCACTTCCTGCGCCTCAGGCATAACGGCAACTGTGGCTGCACTGGTATGTACCCGTCCGCTTGCTTCAGTTGCAGGTACGCGTTGTACACGGTGAACCCCGCTTTCAAACTTCAACGTTCCATACACATCATCACCCTTGACTTCCAACTGAACTTCTTTATACCCACCCACGGTACCATCGCTCTCGCTGAGTACGGCAGTATGCCATCCTTTATTTTCGCAATAGCGAACGTACATACGCAACAGATCACCCGCAAAAAGAGATGCTTCATCACCCCCTGTTCCGGCACGGATTTCCACAATACAGTTCTTTTCGTCCTGCGGGTCTTTTGGAATAAGTAAATTCCGAATGTGGGATTCAATTTTCTCCTTTTCTTCATTCAGATGTGGTAATTCATCTTTGGCAAGATCACGCATCTCATCATCACCACTTTCAAGTACCTCCCTGTTGAAAGCAATATCATCAATAACTTTAAGCAATTGTTTCCGTGCATCCACAATTTTTTCCAAATCACGGTATTCCTTACTAAGCATACGGTATCTCTTATTGTCATTTACAATTTCAGGGTTTGTAAGGGCAACCCCAAGTTCATCAAACCTCGCCTGAATGGCCTCCAGTTTATCAAGCATTCAATAATTTTTTGGCTGCAAAATTAAGATTTGTCATCAACCCGGCTGAGGTAAGTTCGGCCTGAAGGTCCAATTAAATAAAGAAAATGGTGAATTTCAAATTTGAAATGGCTAAAAAATATTTACCCTCAGTGCTTTCAATTCGGTAAAACCTTCAATATGCCAGCGATAATATTGCTCGATCAGAAATAACAATTTTTTTCGCGCAACTCCATTGAGTTGAATCTGGGCCGACGTAGTACCGGCGATATTTTTCAACAAATCAGACAACGTCTTATTTAACTTTTTATCAGGCTCCGGAGTTTGCGTATTAAATGCGGCAACAAACATTCCCTCTTTCACATCAAAAAAAGGATTTTTTTCTTCATAATTATTGATGATTTGAAAACCAAGGTATTTCGCCAGTTTCAATCCAAATTTCAATGGAATATTAGCTGCATCTGCTGCTTTACTTTCATCTAATCCTGTCAATGAATCGGCTATAAATAAAAATAACTCTTCATTTTTTTCCTCATGCCTCAAAACCCTGGATACGAGTTCAATGATGATCATTGCCTCGGCATATTTAACCACATCTGAGAAAATGGTTGTATAAACTTTTCCCCATGAGATTTCTTTTATGCGCTGAAGGTTTTTCAGATTACTATGGTAAGCCTCAATCTCCACAATGCTCCCCGGTTCATACATCTGGCCTTTAAATTTTTTCCCGGTGCCAAAAATTCCATTTACCAGATACGATTGCAAACCAAAGTATCGGGTATAAATAGTTACCACTGCACTGGTGTCGCCATATTTGACCTTTTTTAATACAATACCCCGGGTTTTTGAAATCATTCGCCAAATTTCTTCAAACTCCTGATATTATTAAAACTTTATTAATCTTTAAACAATGAGATAAAATAAAATACGTTTCAGGAAAGAAAAACCATTATCTGATATCAGTTTATTTATGAGAAATCTAATTACTGCTCTTCTGTCAGTTCTGTTTTTTTCAGGTAGTTTACTGGCACAAAACTCAATTAATTTAAGGCCCGTGTCAACAGGATACAGTGGCACAGGTTCCAATTACGATGTAAAATATTACAGATGTGAGTGGACCATTGATCCGAGAACTTCGACCAAAACCATCAGCGGAACAGTGACTGTTTATTTTAAAACCATACAAACAAATGTTTCCGCTATAACCATCGATCTCAATAAAACATCATTTAATAATGGAGGCCTGCTGGTTAAATATCATGGGACTGCGTGTTCAAATTCATTTACCGGAAACGTTTTAAATATCACTTTACCGTCAACGATTCCGGCTACCGGTACCCTCGATTCTGTATCCATTACCTATTCAGGGATACCACCGGCTGTGAATGGAGCCGCCCAAGGCTATCAGATTGCGACAGATGGAGGAGGTAAAAAATATGTAAACACACTTTCGGAATCGTATGAAGATCGCGATTGGTGGCCTTGCAAAGCAGATATGCAGGACAAAGCAGATTCCATGACCATGGTATTTAATGTGCCCTGGGTTACCAGCACTGCAGATACTTTTTGGGTGGCTGCCAATGGAGTATTGGTAAGCTCCCCGATTGTGGGTAATTCAAGGATTTTTACTTTTAAGACCCATTATCCTATAGCCAGTTACCTGGTCGGTATTTCTGTAGCCAGGTTTAACCGTTATTACCGAACCATCAACATTGGAGGAACCACCGTTCCAGTAGAATATGATTTATTAGCCGGAAAAAATAATAGCTACTATACGAATGCTGTAAATGCCATGGATAAGGTAAATGATGTTGTTCTTGCCTTCAGTCAGAAATTCGGCGATTATCCATTTAAAGATGAAAAATATGGATTTTACGACGGGCTGCTGGGAGCAGATGGTATGGAGCATCAGACCTTCTCATGTATTGCCTCCAATGCGCTGACAAGCACAGGTACTTTGGTTCATGAAATGATGCATCAGTGGTTTGGCGACAAAGTTACTTTTGCCACCTGGAACAATTTGTGGCTGGCCGAAGGTTTTGCCCGGTATAGTGAAGCCCTTGGTCCGGAGCTGGTTCCCACCATCGGCGGAACACCTGCAACCATCAGAGGCTCCTGGAAAAGCAGTGCAAACGGTACTATCTCAGATGTGGGTGCCTATATCCCCAATAGTTCAATGACCACCTCTAATCTGATTTGGAATTCACATTATGGAACATCTGTTTATAATCGGGGTGGGATGGTTGTTAGCATGTTGCGCACACTCCTCGGAGACGACAAATTTTTTCAGGCATGCCGGGAGTATTTGAGCGATCCGGGCCTGGCCTATGGATCTGCAACAACCGAAGATCTCAGAGCACACATGGAATCTGTTTTGGGTGGATTTGATCTGACCGGATTTTTCAATTCCTTCGTTTATGGAAATGGCTATCCAACCTATAATGTCCAATGGCAGGCTGTGAGTACCGACAGTATCAGATTTGGGATTTACGGGCAGACCATAAGTTCAGGTTCCAATGTAAGTTATTATTATTCCGTTCTTCCTATCAGGGTGCAGGGAAAAGATTCCAATGGCAACACAAAAGACACCGTTATCGTTTTGTATGATCAGCCAACAGGAATTTGTGTAGGTGGTAATGGGATCCGGGTGGGTAATTCATCCACACCACAGGTGTATTTGGGATTTACTCCCACCACTGTAACTTTTGACCCATTTAACATGAGCCTCGCAACGGGTTCTACAACAAAGAGTACTGTTGTAGCCACAGGAATTACAAATTTCAACGTCAGACCTGTTGGCGGGAAAAATTTAGCCAGCCTTGTTTTGTCCGATTTTCCTTCTGCTCAAAGCGTGATTCTTGAACATAGTTTTGATGGAACTCATTTCGAATCAACCGGTGAAATGGCTGATAATGGAAACGGAAACTTTACCTACAGTGACGATCTCAATAATACAACCGTTTTTTACCGTGCAAAAGTCACATTGAATTCAGGACATGTATTGTATTCAGACATCGTTAAGGTAAACTATGAAAACAATCTCCCACAGTTAGGCATTTTAACCAATCCGGCAAGGGGAAACCTGAAAGTAAAAACTCAGGGAATCACCGGTAAAATCAATTATACGATTTTAGATATGGGTGGGAAAATGCTACTCAAAGGCGAAAAAACGAGTTACGGAGAAATGGTAGAGATCAACATTCAAAATTTATCAAGAGGCCCATATTTGCTTCATATCCAGTCAGCCACTGCGGAAAAGACGATCCAATTTCTAAGTGACAATTGATCGATAATCAGCAATATTGAAAATTTTTCTTCGTTAAAATAACTAAGGTAATTCCAAACCAATGAAAAAATTTCTACCTGCCCTTATCCTATTCCTAACACCTTTTCTAAACAAGGTTTATTCACAGGCAACAAAGAGCTATCCGTTTGCGGTTGGTACAACGAGTTGCGGCTCGGGATCTGATCAAATACAATTTTATAATTACAATGGAACAACAAATGTCATAAGTAGTATTACAGACCAGACACTCACGAATCCGGTAGCGCGTTATGTACCTCAGTTAAGAATAGGAACTATAGGTGCTACAAATAAAAATAAATATATTCCTTCGCAATGGTTTACGTCTAACTACTCAAGTATTTCTTATAATCCAAAGGATCACAATATCTATTTCGTGTGGACTGCTACAACCAGCAACGGGACCTGGAATTCTTCATTCCCAGGTAGTTCTCCAAGATCGTTTATCTGGAGGTGGCCTTTGGGCACCAAACCCACAGATGCAAATAACAAATTAGATACTCTGTGCTCCGTAGGAGCCGATTTACTGGGAGTCGTATTTGATAACAACGGGAATAGTTATGCCATAGAATTCACAATAAATTCAGACGGGAAAACATATTCCGGTTTCATACGGTCTCTTGATTTGACTACCCGTACACTGGGTCCACAAAGCCCCTTAAATTTTACAGGAGGAGCTAAAATATATCAGGAAGGATCAGGCGATGTGGTTATGACTCCATCCGGACAATTATTCTTTATTGTAGATAATAAATTGTTTACACCTGATTACAAAAGTTACAACGGAACCGGAAATCCTATCACATGTACCTATATTGATACGGTCATTAATAGTGCAACCGGATACTATGTAGGGCTTACTTATGCTGATGGAGAAATGGTTTCCGCTTATAGTGGCGGAGGATGTCCATTCTTTGAAACAGATATGCTTACCGCGGCTACAAGCAATGTATCGAAATCAGGTACGGTATATTCCGCTGTGGATATGGCTTCCGTTATTTCAGGTATCGGCGCGGCAAAGAAATTAGTTTCTGTAACTCCCACAGGTACTCCCGGCCAATACGATGTAGTTTATGACGTGTATATCCAGAACTACGGCAACATGGATATTACCAATGTGCAGGTGACAGATGATCTGACGAAAATAAACGGGGCAACAAATGTAACTCAGATCGGTACGGCATTTACCGATAATCCTGCAGGGCTGACATTGAATTCGGCTTACGACGGGAAAACCAACATCAACCTCCTGGATGGTGCCGGCACCCTTCCCAACTATCCTGTTGCCAATAATCATGCAACCATCCGAATTACCTGCCGGCTTTCTAATTTGCTACCCGGCGTTTTGTACAACAACAGCGCAATTGCTTCAGCAGTAGATTTCAACAACAACAACCTTAAAGACAGCAGTACCAACGGAAGTAAACCGGACCTGAACGGGAACGACAAACCGGATGATCCCGGAGAAGGCCAGCCCACTCCATTGCTGATCGCTGTAACTCCTACAATTGCTCCATGTACCATACTCGGCCAGGTAATTTACAGTCAAAATTTTGGAAGCGGAACGGGATTAAACACAACATTACCCATTGCTTCTACCGGCGGTACCATTGCGCCCACAACCCAATACACAGCAACAACTACTGCACCGGTACCTGTTGAAAATTATACCATTTCAAATAACGCCACCAATGGCGATGCTTCCAAATGGATAAATCTTACCGACCATACAGGAGGCGCTAACGGCCGTATGATGCTGGTTAATGCGGACGCTCAGAACAATGTAATTTACCATGACGAAGTACCTTCTTCGTGCGCCAATCAGCAATACTCATTTTTCTTTTACGGAGCTTTTATTGGAAACAGCAGCTACCAAACCATCTGTAATGGGTTCGG
This sequence comes from Chitinophagaceae bacterium, assembly GCA_017307735.1. Taxonomy (GTDB): domain Bacteria; phylum Bacteroidota; class Bacteroidia; order Chitinophagales; family Chitinophagaceae; genus Ginsengibacter. The sequence continues at coordinate 39,620 of JAFKGR010000007.1, read as the reverse complement.
CGGATTTAAATATCCAAATGTAACCCTGAGAGTACGGGATAAAGCCACCGGCGTTATCATTGCTCAGGCAACGACCGGCGATATTACCTCCACTTCATGGCAGCAATATGGAATGAAATTTACCATGCCAGGCGGATTTACTTCTGTTGTTCTCGAATTGGTCAATAACGGTGAGGGTGGTTGTGGAAACGATTTGGCACTTGATGATATTCAGTTTGGTATTTGCAATCCGTCACCTGTTGTAAACATAGGCGCCACCGCCGCAGGATGTCTTGGAAGTGAAGCACTTTTCAATTCTACAATCAGTGATCCCACAGCATTGGGAGGAACTCCTTCCTATTTGTGGCAGATTTCGAGCGATAATGTCACCTTTACAAATATCACCGGAGCAACCAATGGTACTTATTCAATACCCAATACCACCGCAGGAGATATATCCAAATATTATCGCGTGATTGTAGCCGGCCCCGGAAATATGGGAGTTTCCGGTTGCCAGTATGTTTCGCCGGGAATCATTCTTCCTGCCAAGTCGCAATCAGTAGCGCCAACAGGAGCCAAAGCAAGCATTTCCAGTGTTTGCCCGGGAAAACAAATTACGCTGACAGTACAGGGCGGTTCCCTCGGCAGCGGAGCATCATGGAACTGGTATTCGGGTTCCTGCGGTGGAACACTCGTTGGTACCGGAGCTTCAATAACAGTAGCTCCCACATCAAATACAACTTACTTTGTGAGAGCAGAAGGTGATTGTAATATTACTACGTGTGCCCAGGTTACAGTTACCATCAGTTGCGATATCGATAAAGACAAAGATGGTATTCCGGATTGGGTTGAAAGCAACATCCCTGCATCTTTTGGCGATGACGATGGAGATGGGATCATCAACGCATACGACACAGATTACATCTACACCATTAACGGGAACAGTTATCCGTACGTGGACAACAATGGAGATTTCATCAATGACTGGTTTCAGGCCGATGGAGATGTGGATGGAGACGGGATTCCAAACTATCTCGATACAGATTTCCCTGGAAGAATAGATTCAAATGGAGATGGTGTTGATGATCGTTTCGATTCAGACCTCGATGGCATCATCAATATGCTCGATCTGGATAGCGACAATGATGGTATTCCCGATGTGGTAGAAGCAGGCGGAGTGGATGAAAACGGAGATAGGAAAATAGATAACTATGTGGATACAGATGGTGACGGACTAAGCGATCAGGTGGACACCAACCTGAGTGGGGCATATAATTCGGGTGCCGGCCTCGGACCAAAAGATACAGATGGAGACGGAGTCCCGAACGAATTTGACCTGGATAGTGACAATGATGGAATTCCGGATGTACTTGAGGTGGGTGGAACCGATGCTAACAATGACGGCATGATTGATGGTTTTATTGATACAAATCACGATGGAATTTCAGATAATATTACAGGGACAAATGGTTTGTTGCGCACCGGCCCGGACACAAACAATGATGGAAGAGCCGACAGCTATCCTTATAAAAACATGGACAAAGACGGTGTTCCCAATCCTTACGATTTAGACAGTGATGGTGATGGGATCACGGATGTATTGGAAGCAAATCTTCCGGACACCAATCTCGATGGCAGGGTGGATGGTCCGTATAATTCAAAAGGATGGGCGGTTTCTGTTGCTTCAAAATCTACATTCACCCCACCAAATTCTGACGGCGACCCCAATCCGGATTATCTGGATATTGACAGTGACAATGATGGAATTCCTGATATTATTGAGGGGCCATCTACTAAGGATTTTAAATTCCCGTTAGGTAAAGATTCAGATGGTGATGGAATCGATGATGCATTTGATGCCAAGCCCAACCAATGGGGCGGGTCCGGAATCTTCCCTATCGACACAGACGGGGATAATATTCCTGATTTTCGTGATCTTGATACAGATGGAGACGGAGTTCCGGATATTAAAGAAGGACACGATTATAATTTTGACGGAATTTATAATGAAAATACAACCCTGCTTGGAACTGATACTGATGGCGATGGATTAGATGACCGGTTTGATTTGGACAATACTTCAGCCAAAGGGACTTCGTCCAATTTGGGTAATGGAGGTACAACTAATGGAGATCCTAATCCGGGTACAAGAGCTGTGGTACAGCAAACTCCGCCCACTGCGGGAAACCGTGACTGGCGCTGGCTTCCGTATGTACTGCCTGTCAATGCCCTTTCCTTCCAGGAACAAACCACAGGGGTTACAGCCGTACTAACATGGGAAGTTATCAGTTCGGAAAATATTTCCTCCTTTGAAATTCAAAGGAGTACTGACAATTTCCATTTCCAAAAAATAGGCGAAGTTGATGTGAATGTACAGGCCAATGAACAAAGAAAATTTACCTACAATAATGATATTTCGGAAATCACCTCAGGAATTATTTTCTACAGATTACAAATCAGAGGGGAATATGGAAAAGGAATGATGAGTAACGTGATCAGAGTAAACGTCCCCAATCCCGAAGAGAATGTTAGTATTAAGCCTAATCCGGCAAGTCACCGTGCAATAATTGAATTACCGGTAACGACTGATGGAATTGCGCTGGTCAAGGTTACTGACAATACCGGTCGAATGGTAACATCTTTGAGCCAGAAAATCCTGAAAGGGATGAATCAGATTGCCCTCGATAATTTGCAACATTTACCCAATGGAGTTTACACAGTTCAAATCCAATCCAACAGTGGCGTGTATAACCTCAGGCTGGTAATTACCAGATAAATTTTTATTACACTTTTTCAGAAGGAGGATTGTTTATTCAGTTCTCCTTTTTCATTTTTGAGGACAATTAATAAATAACTATGCGTAATAAATCAGTACCACTCTTTAGCCGCGAAAGAATAAACAATGAGAAGAAACCCTTTACCCGATTGAGGAAATTCTGTTTTTGACTGCATTGTTAGAATACTCTTGCCCAGAAATAATTCAGAATTGGAAATTTGACTTATTTGGAATACCAGAAAACAATTCCCTTTCCTCAAAAAGTTATTTCAACAGGTCATTAATTTGCTCTAACGTGGCAGTGTGATCTGCATTGATCCCTTCTTTTTGAAAAACAAGGTCGCCCTTTTTATCAAGCACCGAAATTATATTGCTGTGCGAAAAATCGCCATCTGAATTTTTTTGAAACTGCACATTTAATAACACAGAAAGTGTACGTACCGCATCATCATCTCCGTGGAGAAGTGTAAAATTATTATCAAGGAACATCTCCTTTTTAAACTCATTCAATCTGGTTGGGAAATCCCGCTCCGAATCAAAACTTACAAGAACGAAATTGACATCTTCCGCCTTTTTGCCAAGTTTTTTTTCTATGTTTTGCACGTCGGCAGTCAGCCTGGGGCATGCATACGTACAATGTGTAAATATCATTGCCATCACTGTGGGCTTGCCTTCCAGTTGATTCAATGACACTTCTTTATTATCCTGGGTCGTAAAAGTATCCGTCAAATTAAAAATACTCTCCTGAGGAATAGTGCCAACCGCCGAAACTTTCGATTCTACACTTCCCGTAAATGCAGACTTTGGCTGGCTATCACATGCAACAAGAAAAAAGAATAATAAAAGCGGGATCATATTTTTTTTCATGGCCATCATTTTAAGTCTTTAGCACAACGAAATCCGAGATTGCCGATACAGAAATTTCCCTTGAGGCTGCCTCTGTAACTGTATCGCAAGAAAGAGGCGTAATCATCTTTGTCTTTCACATACAGGGAACTGCTTGCACAAAATAATTGAAGTTCATCCTGCGTATTGGCACGGCTGTCGCCACTTTTGATAAAACTATTGAAATCAAAAGTCCATTCCCATACAAGGCCATGCATATCATACAATCCGTACGCATTTTTATAAGTCGATTTTACAGGTGGCAAAACCTTGGGGTTGGGTTTCTGATACCAGGCAAGAATCAAATCAGTAAGTTTCTTGTATTTGGTATTCAGCGGACGTGCTTCGCCGGCCATTTCCCATTCGGCAACAGATGGCAATCTTTTACCCCTCCATTTGGCATACGCCCTGGCAGCAAACCATGATACATACACGACAGGACTGTTGTAAAGAACTTTGTTTTTTTCACCGACAGATAAATCACTTTCCCAATATTTTAAATAATTGGAATCGGCAAAGAGACGGTTTACCCTGCTCCGCCTCCATTGTGGATTTGCTTTTACAAATTCCAGGAATTCCTGATTGGTAACTGCTGTCTCATCCATTAAAAAAGGTTTTAAATGGATGGGCTGAGAATTGGGTAATCTGAAAAAAGGAGTAAAATTTCCACCCGGAATTCTCACCATTTTCTTTTCAGCATAATTTCTCTCACCTCCAACAAATCCTGTTGAAAAAGTAAAAGAAAAGAGAATGATCAATATGGCAGAATTCCTTATCATCATAAAGAAAGAGGCAGATGCTGTCTGCCTCTGTTATCATTTAGTTTTTAATCGGTTTGAAAATCGACGGATCTTCTTTACCGGAAACCTTCAACTGTCCAATAGCTCCTTTATTGAAGGCGCGGAAAATAGAATGGTCAACAAGAACAAATGTACCCGGCACTTCCATCTTCATGTCCACAATGGAAGCTCCCCCGGATGGTATCAATGTGGTTTGCACTCCACGATTCACTTCACTTCCTCCTTCCTGATAAACCTTGTCAAAAATTTCTCCGATAACATGGAAAGAAGAGACCATGTTGGGTCCGCCATTTCCTACATAAAGACGAACAGTCTGACCTACCTTGGCTGTCAATGCACCCTTTCCAACGAGGCTGCGAACCTTGCCATTGAACAACACATAATCCGGATTTTCAGCAAGCGCTTTTTCTTCATCAAAATCCTGTAATCCCGGAGCATCAAACTTTCCTTTGGTGTAGAAATCGCCCTGCATCACATAATATTCTTTGTCCACTTTGGGCATTCCGCTTTGTGGTTCAACCAGGATCATTCCATACATGCCATTTGCAATGTGAAGGGGAACCGGGGCTGTGGCGCAATGATATATAAATAAACCCGGTACCAGGGCGCGGAATTGAAAATGAGTTGATTGCCCCGGAGCTGTACTCGAGGCTTCAGCTCCGCCTCCGGGACCGGTCACAGCATGAAGATCAATATTGTGAGTAAGCTTGCTGTCGGGATGATTATACAAAGTAAAATCCACCAAATCCCCTTGTCTGACACGAATGAATTTTCCCGGCACATGGCCGCCGAAGGTCCAGAAGGTGTATTGAGAACTATCGGAAATATTCATCACTTTTTCAATTACATCCAATTTAACCATTACCCTCTTTGGTGAAGTATAGGTTAAAGGTTTAGGAACGTTGGGGGCATCGGTAAGTTCGGCGGTAACAGTACCTGTAACCACTGTGTCAATTTTCGACAGGTCGTAATCCTGATTACCGTTTCCCTGTTTGCAACCGGTCTGGATTGCCAATGCAGCCAGCACAATGGCGCTTAATGAAAAAATTCGAAGGGATTTTGCTTTCATTTTTGTTATTTGATTTTGGTTTACTGAAGTAGATAAAATCTCTTTTTTCCCTAAAAAACACAGGGGTCTTTTTTGAGGCCGCAAAAATAACAAAGAAGGAGATGATATTGAAGGGTTAAAGTCAGAAATAAGTCATATTTGTACAAAACCGGGTAAACAAAAAACTCAGGGGTTTTCTAAAAAAGAATTTCCGCAATGTGCATTTTTTGCTCTTCCGGACAATCAATTGCATTTATAAGACTAAAGTTATAGTTCAATAGCCAGAATTAAAATTCCATAAACCTGAATAGGATTTATTCAGGAAGGAATCAAATCCGTTTTTTCCGGATTAATTTTAAATAAACAAAAAAAATGGGAGGCCTTCAATAAATTGAGGTATTAGTTTTAAAATAATAAGGTTAAATCATTGAGATAACTTTTCTACTAAGGTTGTTGAAGATTAATGTAATAAATCCGGACATCAAAGAAAATTATTTCATGATGATATCAAAATATTAATTAGCTAAAAATTACACGGAAAGAATCCTGCCTCATTGATGGATAGAAAAAATCCACATTCCTGAAGCCGGATATTTTCTTCCGGTTAATGAATAGATCAGGAATAAATCTTTAAAATTTTAATGAGGTTAACTTCTGTGTAAAAACATAGTTAGATGTAAAGCATCCGTTTGCTGGTGGAAAAATCAGGCGGAAGTACCGGACCTTTGCCTTAATTCTTTTTTCGAATATTCTTTCATCAGTTTTCTGAAAGTTTTGGCATTGTGACCCGGAGGATATACGATTCTTGTTCTGGTAAAAATATACCAGGAAGCTCCGGCATAAAGCATAGTACCGGTTGTGCGGATCAACATTTCAGCAATCGTATGCAATTCAATGGCATTACCATTCTTTATGTGAAACAGCATGGCTATATAACCGATGAACATAATAATAGTCGCTATAAACAATAAAGGTGTCGCCAACTTATTTTTGAGAAAAAACAATACCCCGCAGACCAAATAAAAAAAACAACAAATAAAACTGGCTATCAGTGCCAGGCGCACATAATTTCCTGCTTTGGCCCTTCCTCCAAACCAATCAAATAAAATGGAGGTAGTTGAGTAAAAGGTATATACTCCACTAACAATCAGAATTCCTCCTAAAGCATAAATCACAAGATCCTTTATAAACGGGAGATTTTTCAATGGATATTATGTTGTTTAAAAAACTGGATTTCAATTCTAAAACGCAAAATCAAACCCTGTATTGTTAATATTTTAATTAATTTTCATTCCTGACCTGTGTCTTTTATGAATTGTTTTAAATATGCTCATTACCTGCCTTCACTAAATCCATAGATGATTTCCCCTGATATCCCGAAACAAAAAACCATTAAAAAAGAACAGGCCATTCAACACTTTATTCCTTTTCATGAAACTTACTGGCATTAATCTTGCCTGTTATTGAAACTTTAATTCAATCCATCAAAATGAAATATTTGCACTTTCTTCTGCCGTTTCTTTTTATTACCACTCTTCAGCCATCCTTTGCACAGGATAAGGAAAATGAAAAAATCGACGCCACCATCCAGGTGCTGAAAGACTTTGGTACCATGAAAGAAAGCATTCCCCATGAATTGCTTCAGGTTAGTGAAGGCATCATCATTGTTCCGGGGATGATCAATGCCGGTTTTGTGCTTGGCGGAAAAAGAGGGAAAGGAATTGCCATGGTAAAAAATGAAGATGGTTCCTGGAGCGACCCGGCTTTCATCACACTGACCGGTGGAAGCATTGGATTTCAGATAGGCGTTCAATCCGTAGATCTTGTTTTAATTTTTAAACATCGGACCACTTTAATGAATATTGGCAAAGGAACTTTCACCCTTGGAGGTGATATTTCGGCTACCGCGGGGCCTGTCGGAAGAAGTGGTTCTGCCAGCACCGATTACAAAATGGAAGCAGAGGTTTATTCTTATTCAAAAAGTAAAGGGCTTTTTGCCGGAATCAGTCTGAACGGTTCATCCATCCATGTGGATGATAAAGCCAATGCATCTTTTTATGGAGAAGCTACAGATGCTTCAGATATTTTTGAAGGAGAAGATTCCGGAGACCGGCAGGTGACAGCACTCAAAAAAGAACTTACAAAACTTTATGATGAGAATGATTAAAGAATAACAACACAGGTTTTTGCGTAAAATTTTAATCAGCCAATTTCGGATAGCCACATGCTATACCGGATAGGAACACTGCTCAATTTGATAATTTCCCTTCAGAAATAAACACTCCAAAAAATAAGCACTAATTTTAAAACAAAAAATGAGTTTTAAAAATAAAACGGCATTCATCACCGGCGCCACAAGGGGAATTGGGAAAGCCATTGCACTGAAACTGGCCAAAGAAGGAGCCAATATTATTATTGCAGCCAAAACCATAACTCCACATCCAAAGCTGGATGGCACCATCTTCACAGCAGCCAAAGAAATAGAAGATGCAGGTGGCCACGCTTTTCCCATACAAACAGACATTCGTTTTGAAGATCAGATTCAAAATGCTGTGGAAAAAGGAGCAGCTCATTTCGGAGGTATTGATATTTTGATCAACAATGCCAGCGCCATTTCTCTTACCAACGTTGAAAATACCCCATCAAAGAAATTCGATCTGATGCACGACATCAATGTGAGAGGTACTTTTCTTGTTTGCAAGGCATGTATTCCCTTTCTCAAAAAAGGAAGTAACCCTCATATTCTTACCTTGTCGCCACCCGTCAATCTCAATGAAAAATGGGTTACTTCGCATGTGGCTTATTCCATCAGCAAATATTCCATGACAATGATTGCCTCCGGACTTGCGGGCGAACTAAAACCATTTCTCATAGCTTCCAATACACTTTGGCCAAGGACAACGATCGGAACTGCTGCAGTACAGAATTTATTGGGTGGAGATGCGCTGGTGAAAAAAAGCCGTAAACCTGAAATCGTGGCTGATGCGGCTTATTTCATTTTAATGCGACCGTCAAAAGATTGTACCGGTTACACCTTTATAGATGAAGATGTGCTGAAAGCCGAAGGCTTTACCGATTTGTCGTGGTACGCCATTGATCCCTCAGAGAAATTATTTACTGATTTGTTTTTGGATTGAAAGACCGGTTAGCAACAAAATGGTTTACCTTCCTTTCTAATTCACCAATAACCTTTTTCATCTTTTGCTGAATCAAATTGAATTCGGGAAGTTCCTTGTTTGTATAAATCAGAAAAACATTCAATTGCAAATGATTTTCTGCCATAAGTTTTTTCAAAGAAATTACGTTCAGCCGCCAGGCTTCTCTCATCAACCGTTTCACTCTGTTGCGGTGTACCGCCCTCTTAAAATATTTTTTACTTACTGAAAATCCTGCCTGAAGGAAATTTTCATCCGGCACAGAAATCATCAGGTAAACCCTGAAGGGATATTCATAAAAAGACGAGCCCTCTTTAAAGATCTGTTGAATCTTTTTCCGGCTTTTCAGCCTCTCTTTTCTTCCCAAGGTAAACGAGTGTGGAATCGGCAACTATTTAATCAGTCTAAAATATTAAAAAAGCCTCTTTGTGAGAGGCTTTCAATCGATTTATTTCAAAATTATTTTTTACTTCCGTGCTCATCAGAAACCGTCAATTTGTGGCGGCCTTTTTTTCTGCGGCTGGCCAGTACTTTACGGCCATTGGCTGTGGACATGCGTTCTCTGAATCCATGTACACTCTTACGGCGACGTTTATGCGGCTGATAGGTTCTTTTCTTACCGGGCATTATTAAATGGTTTTAATTCGTTAATAATTCAGTTTTCAGTCAGCCGGGCACCATCCCCGCTGTTTGTGAAAGGGCTGCAAATCTATGAAAAGATTATCAAAGGTGTAAAATTTTAAGAGAGCGTAAATAATGAACGCGGCTTTGCTTAAAGAGAATTTCAAAGTTTCAGCATCCTCAACGCTTACCCATTATCTCATAAAACTAAATTTACAGGTTCATCGCTAAACGAATCAGACTTTCATGCCCTACCTTTGCCAGTCTAAAAACCGGAGGTAATGAGTAACGAAAACTTATCTGAACAGGAGATAATCCGCAGAGACAAACTGGCTCAACTGACTCAATTAGGCATCGACAGTTATCCTGCTGCCCAATATGTAATTACCACCCATGCAGCAGATATAAAGAAAAATTATTCAGAAGAGAAAAAAGAAGATTTTGCTGATGTATCACTCGCCGGCAGGATTATGGGTATCAGAGATATGGGCAAGGCCTCTTTTGCCGTTTTGCAGGACAGTACCGGCAAAATTCAGCTTTATGTCAGGCGTGATGACATCGCCCCGGGCGAGGATAAAACATTATATAACACCGTTTGGAAAAAACTTCTGGATATCGGAGATATTATTGGTGTCCGTGGTTTTGTATTCACAACCAAAACGGGAGAAATATCTGTACATGTAAAATCGCTCATCCTTCTGAGCAAAGCCCTGCGCCCATTGCCTGTTGTAAAAGAAAAAGAAGGCGAGACTTTTGATGAAGTAACAGATCCTGAATTCAGATACCGCCAGCGCTATGCTGACCTGATCGTAAATCCCGGGGTGAAGGAAACTTTTATAAAGCGGACCAAAATGATCAATGGAATCAGGGAATTTCTCAACAGCCGCGGTGCTTTGGAAGTGGACACACCCGTACTCCAATCCATTCCCGGAGGTGCAGCAGCCAAGCCGTTTATCACCCATCACAATGCCCTGAACATTCCTCTTTATCTGCGCATTGCCAATGAACTTTACCTGAAACGTTTATTGGTAGGAGGATTTGACTGGGTTTATGAATTCAGCCGCAACTTCAGAAACGAAGGAATGGACAGGAATCATAACCCGGAATTTACAGTTCTGGAATTTTACGTCGCTTTCAAAGATTATTTATGGATGATGGAAACGACAGAACAATTACTTGAATACACTGCAATAGCAGTGAATAACAATACCAGCGTTATTTATGGTGAGAATAAAATTGATTTTAAAGCGCCATACAAACGGATAACCATGTACGACGCCATTAAAGAATACACAGGCGCGGATATTTCAGGGAAAGACGAAAATGAATTGCGCGAATTATGCAGGAATCTGAACATCCGGACAGATCCTTCCATGGGAAAGGGGAAACTGATTGATGAAATTTTTTCCGAAAAATGTGAGGCCAATTTTATCCAGCCAACCTTTATTATTGACTACCCGGTAGAAATGAGTCCGCTTACCAAAAAGCACCGGAGCAAACCCGGATTGGTAGAGCGTTTTGAACTCATTGTAAATGGAAAAGAAATTGCGAATTCTTACTCAGAACTCAACGATCCGGTTGACCAGAGAAAGCGTTTCGAGGATCAATTACAACTGATGGAACGCGGAGACGATGAAGCCATGTACATTGATCACGATTTTCTCCGCGCCCTCGAATACGGAATGCCTCCTGCCGGCGGAATCGGATACGGAATTGACCGGATAGCCATGCTTATGACCAACAGTCCTTCCATCCAGGATGTTTTATTTTTTCCCCAGATGCGCCCTGAAAAAAGCATTCAGCCAAAGGCTGAAACCAATCCGGAAGAAAAGAAGGCTTAACTTGGAACGGAATAAATTCATTCAGAAATGGTTCATATAAAAACAGATTTCCTATTCGTTTATAGTTCGCTGCGGCGTGGATTCCCGACACAGGATTACGAATACATAAGCAAGTATTTTGATTTTGCAGGAGATGCAAAAACCAGGGGGGTATTAAGCATCATGAACAATATCGTTGTGGGGACACCGGTCGAAGAAGAAAAGTACATTCACGGAGAATTGTTCAAAATAAAAGAACCCTCTTTATTTTCATTTGCAATAGGTCAATTGGACGAATATGAAGGTGTACATCCCGAACCTCCGGAACAACCCAAATACGTAAGGTCAACAACCAGGGTCTTTACCGATGGGGGCGAAGAATTGGTTGCCTGGGTTTATTGGTACAATGGAAGTGTTTACGGGCTTCCGGTTTTGGAATCAGGAAATGTGCTGGATTATCTGAACGGGAATAAATAGGATTCCGGAAAAATACTTTACTAACAGCAATGCCTATCCGGCGAGATAGGATTCACCCTTATCAACTGTCTGGCACAAATCCGCCACCTTTCTTTCTCTGAAAATTTTTTCCAGTTCTTCGCGGATAGGGCCATATTGAAAATGAATGGGGCAGGGATGGTCTTTGGAACATTTTGCCAATCCCAATCCACATTCGGTAAATTTTTCGCGACCGTCTATTGCTTCTACAATCGTTATAACCGGAAGTTGCCCTTGTTTGGGAGTAATAAAGAAACCACCGGATGGGCCTTTGATACTTCCTATAATTTTATTTTTCACCAGCAATTGCAATAATTTACCCACCGTATGTTCGCTGCAATCAATGGCTGCTGCAATCTTCCTGATTCCAATATAATGCTGCTCATCCTTTTGAGAATACAAAAAGATCACTGCTTTGATAGCAGTCTGGCACATTTTACTTAACATGGCTTAAAATTGGGTATAACCGCCGTTCAACCAATCCTGCCCTTCCGGTGAAATCTTTTCCATGCTCCATGGCGGTTCAAAAATCAAATTGATATTGACCGCATATTCAGGAAAAGTTTGTTCCAGGCATTGGGTAACATTGGTTGTAATCGATTCTCCCATCGGGCAAAATTGGGTGGTCAGTGTCATTGTGCAATACACCGACTTCTTGTCCGAGTCGAAATCCAATTGATAAATCAAACCCAAATCCACTACATTCAATCCGATTTCCGGATCTATCACTTCGTGTAGCTCTTCCAGAGCTTTGTCGCACATTTCTGTATTATTTGTAACCTCGTTCATATTATTCCTTTTTAAATCGTAGCATATTAATAACGTTCCAGTTGAATAGCAAAGAAACAACCACAAGCAAAGCTGCTCCTGCTTTCAAAAATACACCACCTGAAAAAATAATTCCTGCCACAAACAAAATAAAGCCGGTAAAATAAGTACCCAGCATCCATCTGAAAATCTGCTGGCTAAACAAATCTTTGGGATTGGGTGTGCTCCCCTTCCCGGCTTTTTTCTGAAACTTTTTTCTCCAGAGTATAAACGGCAAAGTCTTAAACGTCATCCCGAATATGATATCTGAAATCCATCCGAAAAAGATGCAGAATCCATAAATCAGAATAAGCCTTTCATAATACACTGACAACTGAGATAATGTAAGGACAATTAAAATTATGATTGCAGGAACCAGCATCACCACTGACGAAAAAATGGAAATTTTCACCTGGGGATCTACTTTTTTTCTGATTCTCGATTTCCACGCCAGGTAGCAATATTGCATGAAAATGATAATTGCAATAATTACCATTACGATGGAAATATTATAAATGATAACGGATGGTTTGAGGATGTAAGAAAATACAAACATCAGAAGGGCGCCATTCACCAGGCCGTACATCCACCACATTCTTTTTGCGCTGGTATATTTTGAAATCATGAACATGGGGATGAGCCGGGTTCCAACTCCCATAATGGTCATTAAAAACCATCCCACAATTCCCATGTGTGCATGAAGGGTAAGATAATAAACGGATCCATTAGCCAGAACGTGGTCAGTGAAATTGAAGATCAGCAATACGCCCAGCGTCATGGTTGAAACAACCCAAACCGTGGCAGTAAGCACAAACAAAGCATGAAGGCTGTCACTTTTGCTGATGATAATACTTGTAAGAAGGTTGATAAAATAAACCACAAATGCACTCAAAACCAAAATTCCACCGGTCTTTGTCAGTACAGTAAATTCGAATCTGTAGAAGCCGGTCACAAGAAAAATAATTCCAAAGGCAGCAAGCACAAAAGAAACATGCCCGAGAAAATTGCTGAATAATTTCCCTTCTATCATTACCGGAACTAACTGATGGCTCGCTCCCAAAATCATCATGCTGCCCCATCCGAGTGCCATGACGTGGGTCACTGATAAAACGCCGGGATTAAAATGTGCTGTTTGAAATGAAGGAGTGGAAATGAAAAGTAATACGGATGCTGCGATCAGCGATAAGGAAGCATAAAGATAAAAAGGGAGTACAACCTTATCGGAAGTTGTTCTTGTTTGTGCAAATCCGGGTCCGGGTAAAGCCATTATTTTTTAAAGATTAATAAACGAGTCTGTCCCTCGGAGATTTCTTTGATCCGATAGTCAAATCCTCTGTCCTGCAATTCGGGCAGGAGAAAAACAGGCGTTCTTTTATGATATACAAATAAAACCTGATCAGGTTCCAGGGATTCTATCCTTTCAAGAATGGTATGCATGGGCATGGGCATTTGTAATTGCCTGACATCAATATCAACAACTTTTCCCTCATACTTTTTCAGGATGGCATCCCAATCTTCATCTGTTGTGTTTTCAGGTTTCACTTCTTCAATAGCCTTTGCACCCTCTTTTTTATAAAACCAGGTTTCAACAGCATCTTCATGTTCACTGTCCACAAAATATTCGTAGCCCTGCTTTTCAAGCAGCTTGATCAGCGGAGTGGGTTCAAAGCTATTGATTACTTTTAATGCGCCCCCATCCGGAACTGACTTTACAGAATTCATAATATCCTTCAGGGGGTCCTTTCCACTTTCGATGGTTGGGCGCACATCGAGAGTGACAATGTTTTCAGGCTTCACTTGGTGCAGGAAGCCTGGTACCGGGTGTTTTTTTTCTTCTTCGGTGGCAACGGTCGTGTCTTGCTCAAATCCAAGTGGTTTCAGCTTTTCGTAAAAGGTTTCCACTCCGCAACCTCCGATTTTGGCTGCCATGGAAATGCTTGTACGTCCGGCCATCAATTTTCTCAACAATGGATTTCTCAGCTTTTCAAATTTGGGAGCGATGCTGACAATCGTTTCAAGAGCATCAGGATGTCCCTTTAATATGGTCGATAATTTTGTATTTGGATTTATTGTCATTGTGCTTCTTCAAAATATTGTGTAAACCTGTCCACGCGTACATGCAATGAATCAGAAATCTTTCTCGCCAGCGTGGTATCCGTAATTGAACTCAATTCATGGCTTTGCCGGATAACCGGGTTCAGCCAATGATGGAGCATCTCATGTGCCTTGCCCTGCATTTTACAATCCTGAATCATTTTATTAATGCCATTTGTCATGTCCTTGCCATAGGTCTGATAAGCGTTCACCGGTGGAAACGGATCCACATGAAACATATTTGTCATTTCATGCAACTCAATAAAATGGTGGTTCGTGATTGAGTCCATAATCCACCTGGCATTGTTATTTAATGCCAGGGTTGTATCCGCAACAGTTTCATCGTGGTGTTCATTACGATTTTCATTCGTTGCAGAATTACATGAAAGAATCAGGGAAAGAATTACAGGGAATGAAAGCTTTCTTAGAATCATAATTCATTTTTATTTTACCGGTTTTAAGAACCCCATTCGATCTTTCCATCACCTCTGGCCGGTGGAAAGTCGGTCTTATTCACATAAGAAATAAATTCAAAGGTAGCAGAAACCTTATGAGAGAAAACCGAATCTCCGGCCAAAAAAAGTAATTAGGCTTGGCTTTTTGCAGTAACCTCCTTTTCCAGAGCAATGGCTTTCGGAAAAAGGATGTTATTCTCAAGATGAACATGAATATGCAAATCTTCTTCATACTCTCTCAAAATCTTGTACAGGAATGCATAGCTTGCACATCCATCAGACGGCACTTCAAACTCGTGGCTCAATTCTCTGATCTTGTCAACCTTTGCTCCCAATGCATCATGTTCTTCAATCAGCGATGCAATGGGTTGCTGAACTTCCTCAGGTTTTCCGGCTGAACCGTTTTTCTGTGCAATTAATTTCTTAATCATCGGGAACACAGTATTTTCTTCCTTGACACCGTGCTCAGCCATTTCCCGTGTTACTTCCTGAACCAAATCATTTATTTCAAGCAACTCCGGATGATGGGATCCGTGAACTTTTGCAACTTTGAGAGCATAGGCCTGAAGTTCAGGAGTTACTTTTCTTATATAACTGTGGTGTGTATTTACGATATAATCTGCCAGGAAATCAAGATTCCAGTCATTAAATGGCAATGAACGCTGGCCTTTGCCTGAGCTTACCTCTTTTTCAAGTTCTATCAGATCATTTTCCACTTTAGAAGAATCCACGCCCTTTTCTGCGCACGCATCGCCGAGGGTTTTTCTGCCATTGCAGCAAAAATCCAATCCATATTTATTAAATACATCGGCATAGCGCAAATCTTTGGCAACAATTTCACCCAATGTCACAGCACTCTTTCCCGTAAGTTTTTTTGTAACCTTAATTTTAAATTCATCGGGTCCCTGTTTCAAATACTCCCATGTGAATATGTCTCCTCTTTCAGCCTGCATTTGATAAAACAGTGGCTTGGGATCATGATCATTATTGATGATAAGCGCTCTTCCGGGTTTTAATTCATCAAATTTTTGGAAAATGGTTGGATGTTTATATCTCGGTTCAATTTCAGGAACATTAATAACAAAATCCACTACATCATTTCCACTATTTGCTGAAGGAGTGCTGACCGGTACAGGAGCTGCTTTGGGAGTCAATACTTTCTTTGTGATCAGAATTCTGTAATCATCAGGGCCTTTTTCCAAATATTCCCAATTGAATATATCACCTCTTGTGGCAGAAAGCTGATAGTACAGGGGTTTGGGGTCATGGTCATTCAATAAAATAAAACTTTCACCTTCTTCAAGGCTGTCAAACTTTTGGAAAATAACCTCATGTTTGAATCTCGGTTCAATCATGGGTGCATTTAAAACAAAAATTTCATCTTCTTTCCTTGTAATTTTTATTTTCCAATCCACCGGGCCACTTTCAAGGTAATCCCAATTGAAAATATCCCCTCTGTCAGCCTGCAATTGATAAAAGAGAGGCTTGGGATCATGGTTTACCACGAGGGTAAATGAATCTCCCGGAGTAAGTTGATCAAATCTTTCGAAAACTGCGGCGTGCTTTCTTCTTGGTTCCAGTTCGTTGACGTTCAGAATATTTTGTTCGGCTGTCTCCATTATTTTGAATTTATTTTTTTTAGAATGGGCACAAATTTATGAATAAAAGATCCAGTAAAAGTATTATTTTACTTTTATTTCTCATTTAGTAAAAGAGTGTTGCATCGCGGATTTCAAGCAGGTTATATATTTCATTTTATTGTAAAGTAGCTATTGACATCCAGGCAGGTTTTTTTTAAACAAAATTTACCTGAAAAGACCCTACTTTTATAACGAACCATGGCAATAACTTTGTTTCTGTTACAAAGGCTTTACCCGGTAGGCTTATGAAGGATTACGTAATTTATATTTTGGGATTTGTTTTGATTCTGGCCGGGTTTTATACTTTTTACTCCAGCACCTCTCAACTCTTTGGATGGTTTTGGCCCAATACCCGAAGTTCAAACTATATTACACTTACCCAGGTCTGTTGCCTGATCAGTGCATTAATATATGTGGCAAGCGGATTATTGTTTTTTATAAAAAGTAAAATATCAACTACCCTGCTTTTCATTGCTACCATAATCATGTTTATCGGTTACATCGGCATGTTGATTTATATCAATTCAGGAAAGACGGTAACCATCACTTTCATCGGAGAGATGTTGCTCCGCACATCATCAACCATGTTTTATGCGGCCGTGGCATGGTATCTTTTTACCCGCACCCGTTTTGTGTATCCTCCCGGATATGACGCAAAGAGCTTCAAAAAATTAATAAAGGAATATGAAGCCAGGAAAAGAAAACGGGGTTCTTAGTTTTGCATCGGATCCACAGCAGCCGGCAGGTCGTTGCCGGATTCTTCGTTAAATTCAAGAATAAAATTATTGATCCCTTCTCCGGTGAGGATTGTCAAAAACTTTTGCTGAATCAGCTCGAGCATATTCAGAAAAAGAAAAAGGGCATGGATCCTGTTTTCACAAATATCAAACACCTTTTCAAAAGAAATACTTTTGTGCGCTTTGACCAGTTCAAATACATACTTCCTTGCCCCTTCCATAGTATAGTTGTACCGGATGACAGTGTGCACCGGTTTGTTTCTCCTTTCGTGTAATTTTTTGGCTACTTTTTCAAATGCCTTCATCAGTTTAAAAAGGGAGACCGTCTGAATCTCTGTGCCTTCGGCCGACCTCTCACCAACAATCAGCATTTCATCCTGCACATTGCCTCGTCTGAATCTCTTCATCCTGTCAGATTCCATTGTACTCAATGACTCTGCGGCTTCTTTGAATCTTTTGTACTTGATGATTTTATCAACCAGTTCCTGCCGGGGATCTATTTCATTTCCCAAACTGTCCAATTCCTTTCTGGGAAGGAGCATTTTTGCTTTGATGCTCATCAATGTGCTTACAAAAAGAATGAATTCACTGCTCAGTTCAATATTCAATGACTCCTTTTGATTGATATAATTGAGAAAATCATTTGTAATTTTTGTAATCGGAATATTGTAAATATCCAATTCATCTCTTTCTATAAAAAAAAGCAAAAGATCAAACGGGCCCTCAAACTGAGGTAATTTTATCTGGTAAGATTCAGGCTTCATAATTGTAAATCACAATGGGCGAAAATAAATCTTTTCCGTTTTACTGTTGAATTTTAAAGAACAAATGATTTTTTCAATCAATTACCAACAAGGAAGAAACCATTATCCGCCTCCTTTTTTATTCTAATCCTAAATTTGCCGGATGAATATTGAAAAACTGTACGAAATATTTCTGAATCATTTTTCAGTGCAAACCGATACACGAAAACTAAAGATTGGCGACATTTTCTTTGCACTGAAAGGCCCGAATTTCAACGGGAATACCTTTGCCGGAAAAGCGCTGGAATCAGGCGCATCATGGGTAGTCGCTGACGAAGAAACCGGGATTCATGATTCACGCATCTTCATGGTTCCGGATGCTTTGGATGCATTGCAAAAGCTCGCTTCTTTTCATCGCGATCATTTCAAAATTCCATTTATTGCCATTACCGGAAGCAACGGAAAAACCACCACCAAGGAACTCATTCATGCCGTACTGTCTTCGCATTTCAAGACCTACACAACCACAGGAAATCTCAACAACCACATCGGGATACCACTTACCATTCTGAAAATAAAATCAGATGCCGAAATGGCTGTGATAGAAATGGGAGCAAGCCACATGCGGGAAATCGCCTCTTATTGCACCTACGCAAAACCCAATTTCGGAATGATTACGAATATCGGGAAGGCACATCTGGAAGGATTCGGCGGGCCTGAGAATGTGAAAAAGGGAAAAGGTGAACTCTTTGATTACCTCAGAGAACATGGGGGATGTGCTTTTGTAAATGCAGACGATCCAAATGTAAAATCATTGGGAGAAAACCTGAAAAACAAAGTATCATTCGGAAGTACATGCCAGCCCCCTACCGGGAAATTGATTCAAAGTGATCCTTATCTGATTGCTGAACTTGCAAATTCAGATGTTCAGATTTCGACCCATATTGTCGGGAGTTATAACCTCCCAAACGTTTTGGCAGCAGTGACGATTGGCAGGTATTTTAATGTTCCGGAAGAAAAAATCCGGACAGCCATAGAAAGTTACATTCCTTCTAATAGCCGCTCTCAAATGATTGAGAAAAACGGATGTCATATTATTATGGATGCCTACAATGCCAATCCCGGAAGCATGTGCGCTGCGATTGAAAACTTTGCTGCGATGAAAGCTGACCATAAAATCCTTGTCTTGGGAGATATGAAAGAATTGGGGGAATACAGCCAAAAAGAGCATGCAGCTATTATTGACCTGATAAAAAAATACCAGTGGGCAGGAGTCTTTTTAACAGGGCCTGAGTTCGCAAAAGTCCCTCATCCATACCATCAATTTGAAACTTCGGAAGATGCAGCAAAATGGATTCATGAACATCCGTGGAGCAATGCCTATGTTTTAGTCAAGGGAAGCCGAAGCATGGCTATGGAAAAAGCATTGAACTGACTTGTACTTATTTTTTTAGCCGGAAAAACAGAAATTTTAAAATCTCCAAGGGGTCTCACTTCCTCAGAAATTAAAAAGGTGAGAAGACATCCCCTCACCTTTTCAAAAGTTTTTATTTCCGGTTACGGAGTTCATCTCTGATTTCTGTCAACAATTTGTCTGTAGATGATGGCCCCGCAGGTGGTGCTGCTTCCTTGGCTTTCTGCAATTTCTGCATGCCTCTTATCAACATAAAAATGACAAAAGCATAGACAATGAATTTGATGACCGCTGCCAGAAACGTTCCATACTTTACGTTGCCCCAATGAAGTTTGGAAATTTCATCCACACCAACGGCATTGAGTGCAGGAGTCAGAAGCAGTGGCGTTAAAATATCGTCCACAAAAGAAGATACAATAGCACCAAAGGCAGCGCCCAGAATAACTGCTACAGCCAGATCCATGACATTGCCTCTCATGGCAAAGGTTTTGAAATCTTTTAGAAGAGCCATCGTTTTAGGTTTTAAGAGTTTACAATATTTCGGCGCATTCAGATAACAGGCACATAACTATCTTTTTAGTAACCCTGGATTATCAGAACACCTTAAATGATATTGCAATATAAGTATCTGATTTAAAAATCTTTCCAATAGTTATTAACACAAGGGAAGCGGAAATCAGCCGGAAAAATTACCGGCAAAAAGGAATTTTACGGAGAATAGAGAATGATATTATTTGTCAGAAATAATTTCAAGCACTTAAAATCGTGTTTTAAACAACCATGATTTCTTTTTGCTTGGTCTCAAGGTATTTATCAATCAGGGTAATGAATTTATTGGTTAAACCCTGAACGGCATTTTCCTGATCCTTGGCAACGTCTTCACTCAATCCTTCTTTCTGCATTTTTTTAATCTTCTCAATACTTTCCCTGCGGATATTCCGAATGGACACCTTGGCTTGTTCGCCTTCGGCAAAGCTTCTTTTTACAAGTTCTTTTCTTCTTTCTTCAGTCAGTGGCGGCAAAAATAAACGGATCTGATTACCGTCGTTTTGAGGGTTGAGGCCAATATTGGCTACAATAATTGCTCTTTCAATGGGTTGAAGCATGTTTTTTTCCCATGGCTGGATGGTGATTGTCCGGGCATCCATTACACTAATATTTCCAACCTGATTGATCGGAGTCATATTACCATAATAATCTACCACAATTCCGTTCAAAATATCAGGGGTCGCCTTACCTGCCCTTATTTTGGCCAATTCACTTTCGAGATAGTCTATAGATTTCTGCATAGAACTATTGGCAGAGGATACTATTTGATTTTCGCCATTCATATCAGCTTCATATTTTCTTAATTTCCAAAGTGCACAAATTTAGGAAATGGGAGCCATTAAATGTACCTAATAACCAGTCAAATATAATTGGAACTTCTAATAATTATCTAAACTGCAGAAGTTTCTTTTTCCTGTCGTTTGGAAGTAAGCGTAATCACCTTGTGAGGTGAAAGTGCCGGGTGGCTTTTGTCCATAGATTCTGCCGCCAGTATTTTGGCAGATGGCCGGCTGTAATACACTAAACTAACCACCAGAATGGCTGCCGCAGAAAGAGCGAGCATAACGGCTGTGGTACCCATAAACCTGAGGTAATAGGCAAGCGCTATAAAAGCTACGTTGCCTGCCAGGCAAATACCGGCTATCATCGTATGGGTGAAACCCAAATCCAGAAGGAAATGATGAATATGGTTCCTATCGGGACTGAAAGGAGAACGTCTTTTGATAATCCGAATCGTTACAACCCGCAGTGTGTCAAAAAGAGGAACTATTAAAATGGCAAACCCAATTGCCGGCGCCGAAGCAATTGGAAATACGGAAGTAGGATCGCCCGCGGTATTTATAAATTTGATGACCAAAATACTATTTACAAGTCCGATCAACAGGGAGCCTGTATCCCCCATAAAAATCCTCGCAGGATGAATATTATAAATCAGGAATGCAGCTAAACTCCCAACCATTGAAAATGCCATTACGGCAAACAATCCATGCCCGGTCTGATGAAAATAAAATCCAAAAATCAGGCAAGTCAATATGCCCAGTGAACCTGCAAGCCCGTCAACCCCATCAATCAGGTTAAAGGAATTGGTGACAACAATGATGGTAAATAAAGTAAGCAGGATACTGGCAGTATAAGGCAATTCGTGAATCCCAAGAAAGCCATACATATTTGTAATCTGAATACCGCCAAACTTTATAATGATACTTGCAGCTAGCAACTGACCTATGAATTTCTTGCTTGCCGACAGGATAATGATATCATCTTTTACGCCAAGAAAAAAGATTACCAGGCTGGCAGCCATAAAATATTGGAGAACGTTGGCAGTTGCCGGAGGAGTACCAATCAGTGTTGCCAAAACAAACCCCGCGAAAATACCTATTCCACCGAGAGTAGGCACCAGCGCTTTATGTACTTTTCTCGGATTAGGCTGATCAAATAATTTTTTTATCTGAGTCACTTCAATAATGGCCGGTATTGAAAAAAAGGTAATTAAAAATGCCAACCCCCCACTTAAAAAAACATTGTCCATACGGAATGATTTGCTTGTTCGAAAACCACTTGAATGACTATATCCATCAAATTTGGCTTTTCAGGGTATCAAGGATTCAAAATTAAATAAATAACATAGGATGTAACGAATCTATGTACAAAAATATTTCTTTGCCCAAAATTTTCATTCCAATTTTGTCAATCATCGTTACTTGGCGCAACATAAGTCCTTTTCAAGGGGTTTTTACGGATATCTGCATAAAAATCCCTGTTCTTAAATATTTCGATCCCCTCAAAAATTGCAGCATTGAATGAAGATGGATCCGCCAAACCTTTACCCGCAATATCAAAGGCGGTACCGTGATCCGGACTTGTACGAACCAATGGTAAACCTGCAGTAAAATTGATACCTCCTTCCTGTGCCAGGCTTTTGAATGGTATCAATCCCTGATCATGATACATTGCCAATATCCCATCAAATTTTAACTGGTATCCTCTCGCAAAAAAACCATCAGCCGCAAACGGCCCCTCCACAATCATTTCATGTTTGGCATCCCTGACAGCAGGTCTGATAATACTTTCCTCCTCACTTCCTATCAATCCATTGTCACCGGCATGTGGATTGAGCGCGAGAACCGCAATCTTAGGCCTTGCCACATTAAAATCTTTCTGAAGGCTGCTATCCAAAATCTTTAGCTTGCTCAAAATTGCTTCCCTCGTGATTTCAACTGCTACATCTTTAATTGGCAAATGTTCGGTTACCAGCCCAACCCTGAAGTTGCCTGATGCCATCAGCATCAGCACATCGTCACATTTAAAAAAGTCTTTCAAAAACGGGGTATGCCCGGTATAGGGGAAAGATTCGCCATGAATATTCTTTTTATTCACCGGAGAAGTAACTAAAATATCGATATTCCCTTCTTTGGCAGCTTTGGCGGCGGCAAGCAGCGATTTGGCAGCATACGTTCCACCGGTTTCATTGAGTTCACCGGGTGTCACTTTAATTTCTTCCTCCCAGCAATTCAATAAATTGGCTTGTTTCGGATTGAGATGAGCAAAATCCCTGGCGGGGGTAAAGTTGAAATGAAAATCCTGTAATCCCTTCCGGTAAAAATTAAACACCTTGTTACTGCCGAATATAACCGGGACACACAAATCGCAGATACGGCTATCCGACAATGATTTTATAATTATTTCCGGCCCGATTCCGTTCACGTCCCCGCAAGTTATCCCAACTACCGGTTTCCTGTTTGCCTCACTGATCACTTTCGTTCAATTTTAGGATCGCAATTTAGGGAATATTAACCCAAATTTTACAGTTGACTTCAAAACAACTAAGGATGCCTAATGCTCAAATAAGATATTTCCTCAAAGGCTTTTCTAAGCCAGGGTTACCGGGATACTTCCCACAACCCCTTACGCACTTTGAAGTAGCTTTTAGTGCCACTGCAAAATCCCAGATAAAGAAAGTTTGCCATTAATTAACAGTAAATCAGAACTCAATGAATGGAAGTTTAAAAACATTTTCCTGATTGATCCACAGACAACACAAACAAAACATTGTAAAGAATAAATTGCGACTGACTCTTGCCACCAGGACACGAAGACACTAAAGATCACAAGAAAAATCCTTTGTGTTGCTTTGTGCCCCGGAGGCTCTGCGGCAAAAAAACATTTATCCATTGAAAGACTTTTCAATCAGCATGAAACTGACACCGTTATTATCTTTATTTTTGAGTTAATGAGCATGCGCAATTTCAGTGCTCCGCACAACGACAATTCTTCCTATCAATTGGCCGATTATTTTCCGGAATATCAGAAAGGAATCCTGTACCTCCTCTGGGAAAAATTAAAACAGGGAAATGTTTGTATTGATTGGGAAGAAGTTTCAAAAGATAATCCGGATTGGTATCCGGATTTTGAACCCGTTTCAAAAAAAGAATATTCAGAGAAAGCCAGCGGCGATCCATTGATTATCTCATCGGGTAATTTACTTTATATCCACAGGTATTATAAATATGAAACCTCACTGATTGAAAAAATCAAGAGTCTTGTTTCTGCACCACCAAATGAAATCGGGAAGGGAAATCATATTGATGCCAAAGATCCGGATCAGAAAAAGGCAATACTATCGAGTCTTCAAAAAAATTTCATCATCATTTCCGGCGGACCGGGAACAGGAAAAACGACGACTGTTACAAAAATTCTTGCTCAGCTATTTTCTGCCAAACCTGATTTAAAAGTTGCGCTGGCGGCTCCAACCGGAAAAGCAGCAGCACGCATGGCCGAAAGCCTTAAGAATGCCGGCAGGGATATGGATAACAGGATCAAAGAACATCTTGAAAAGCTGATGCCATCAACGATTCACAGATTGCTTGGTTTTAAACCCAACAGCATTTATTTCAGATTTAATGAAGAAAACCATTTGCCATTTGACCTGATCATCATCGATGAATCATCCATGATTGACCTGGCTCTCTTTTCAAAACTTCTTCGGGCAATCGATTCGAAAACAAAACTGATTCTTCTCGGAGATCAGCACCAATTAGCCTCTGTAGAGGCAGGAAGTGTTTTTTCGGATTTGTGCAGCCTCTCAGAAGAATTGAAAACTGTGGCAAAAGAAAAAAGTTATTTGGAAGAAGATTCCGGCGAAAATGTAATCGTACTAAAACACAGTTACCGTTTTTCATCTGATAAAGGGATCGGCAAATTCAGCAACATCATTCTGAATAAAGATTTTTCAGAATTAGACAAGTTCCTGAAAGAAACAGATGGCCAGGTTCAGGTAGATTCAGACTATGAGGAGAAATTATTTGAAACTTTTATTCTCGGATTTGCAGAATACATTAAAGAAAATGACCTGAAAATAGCTTTTGAAAAGCTCAATCGGCTGCGCGTGCTCTGCGCTGTCCGTGAAGGTTTGCACGGCGTTTATCAAATCAATGCGCGGATAGAAAAAATTCTCGAAAGGAAAAATCTGATCAGAAGAACAGGTGTATTTTATCACAACCGGCCGGTTATGATTACAAAAAACAATTATTCTCTTCAACTTTTCAATGGCGATACCGGAATTGTCAGGGAAGGGAAGGATGGTAAACTAAAAGTTTGGTTTGAATCAAGAGGTGAATTGGTCAGCTATCCTGTTTCCTTCATCACCGGTGAAGAAACGGCTTATGCCATCACCATTCATAAGAGCCAGGGATCTGAATACAATCATGTCTTAACTATTCTGCCGGAAAAGGACAATCAGATTCTCACCAAAGAACTGATCTATACGGCTGTGACAAGAGCGAGAGAAAAAGTAATCATTCAGTGCCGGCAAGAAATTCTGAAATCGACTATCGATAGAGATGTCAGGAGAGGATCAGGCATTAAACAAAGATTTTTAAATCAATGAATCATCAGCAGTTTTATATAAGAAGTTCCAATTCGCTTTCTGCGCTGGCTGATCAGTTGACAGAGGAAATCGCGCGGCAAAACACCGGCCTGTTTATGCCGATCCGGATTGTGACACAGACTGAAGGAATGAACAATTGGCTGAAAGAAAAGATGGCACTTAAAAACGGAATCGCAGCCAACCTCGAATTTCTCAGGCTGAATGATTTATTGTACCAGATTTTTAAAGAGGCCGGAGGTACTTATCAGAAATCTCTTTCTTCGGATGATCTCTCCTGGCTGATTTACGATTTGCTGGGGGATGATGAAATCAAAACGACCTATCCTCAATTAGCCGGATATTATCAAACCAACAATCAGGAAGACAATCTCAAAAAAATTGAGCTTGCAAAAAAGATCTCAGATCTACTGGATCAATATCAGGCCTACCGCCCGGAGATTATTGAGAAGTGGAATAAGGGCGAACTTTATTACAATGATGTTGAAGAAGAGAAATGGCAGAAAGACCTCTGGATAAAAGCGAGAGAAAAAGCCGGAAATCTGTTTCCCGATAAATCGGTTGTCAAAAAATTTATTATTGAAAAAATAAACGATCCAACTGCGGTTCAGCATATCAGACAAAAAATTCCCAACATTTTTATTTTCGGCACGGTGCTTCTCACGGAATATCACCGCGACCTGCTCTATCTTTTAAGCGGTCAGTTACCGGTTTTTATTTTTCTTCCCAATCCTTCACCGGAAATTTATTGGTACGAAGACCAAACCAAAAAGGAAATATTTTATCAACAAAAAAGAGGAAGAATAGTTCAGGAAAATCCGGTTTCAAATCCGCTGCTTCTCAACTGGGGAAAACTTATTCAAAATACGATCCGGCTTCTGTTTGAAAATGATGAGGTCATCAACCAATACGACTTTGCCGGAGCAGTCACTTTTCAAAAAGATACTTTGCTACATGCTGTTCAGCATTACATTTCGGAGAATTCTATTCCTCAGGAAAACGAAAATTTTTCCGATGCCAAGTTAAATGATGGATCCATCCTTATTCAAAGTTGCCATAGTCCGATAAGAGAAGTGCAATCTTTGTACAATTACCTGGTTCACCTTGCAGATAAGCATCCGGGAGAAATCAATGCAAGAGATATCGTAGTGCAGGTGACAGATATTAACCGTTATGCATCCTTTATCAGAGCCGTATTTGATAATGCTCCTTATAAATTTCCATACAAGATTGCCGATGAAACATTCATTTCATCAGACAGCGTCAGCAGGGCACTGGCAGAAGTATTGACGCTGGATGAAAATCATTTTACTTCTGAAACAGTCATGCAATTGCTCGATTATTCCTGCATCAAAGATCGTTTTCAGATCTATGATCCGGATAACCTGCGAAGGGTTGTAAATGAAGCCAACATCCGGTATGGGATCGATGGAAAAACTGAAAATGATTCGATCTATGTAAGCTGGAACTATGGACTAAAACGAATCATGTATGGCCTCTGCATCAGCGGCGGGGAAGAATATGGTGAGGGTAAAGAAAGTTTTTTCCCGTTGGATACGGTTGAAGGGTCATCCTCCGAAGAAGTGATTCACTTCGCCTGTTTCGCGGACACTTTGATTGCGCTTATCAAAGAACGCGAAAAAGAAAGAACCGTTTCCGATTGGTTGGATTATGTTTTTGAACTCACACAAAAACTTCTGTTCAATGAAGAAGACCAGGACAGCGAAGAATACCGTCAACTGATATCAGTTATTGAAAAAGCATCTGCCACAAGAGAAATATTTGACAAAGAAATTTCCTATTACGTTTTTCTCAAACAATTTTTATCCGCCATCGGAAATGCTGCTCAGGAATATCACTTCGCTCGTGGTGGCGTCACCTTTTGCTCAACAATTCCGATGCGAAGCATTCCATTCAAAGTGGTGGCCATGCTCGGTCTGGACTTTGATAAATTTCCAAGAAAAAATACCCGTGTCGGTTTTGATCTCATGATAAAGAAACCGCGAAAGGGAGACCGTGATCTGAAAGTAAATGACAAACATTTGTTCCTCGAAACCATTATGAGTGCCGGAGACTTTCTTTATCTGAGTTATAACGGACAGGATATTCAGACAAATGCAAAAAAGCCACCTTCAATTCTTGTGGATGAACTTCTCGGTTTTATTTATGATCATGCGGAACATCCCGGAGAAGTAGAAGACAGGCTGGTCGTGGAACAACCATTGCACACATTCAGCAGAAAGTACGGAACAGACAACAAGTACTATAATTACCTGTTAATACCCACAGAAGAAAAACAGATCAAAACGGATCATCCCGAAGAAATAAATGAGATGAATGAAATTTCATTTGAAACGCTTTATTCATTTTATAAAAATCCAATTGCGTGGTATTATAAAAATATATTGAATATAAATCTGGATCAGGAAGACGTTGTATTACCCGAAACAGAATTATTTTCTTTAAATAATCTTGAAGAATGGAATTTAAAAAATGGCTGGTTGAACGAAGACAAAACCGAAGAGTTAAGCGTAACCCTTGCCAGAAAGAAAAAAACAGGGGAACTGCCGCTTGGTAATTTTGCAGAGGCAACATGGGAAAGCATTAAAGAGCAGGCAGAACCCGTAAAAGAAAAGTACGACCAAATCCGAAAGGGATACGAGCCTGTTTCAGAAAATTTTGCAATTATGTTGGAAAACAGTATCACATTAACCGGCAATTTGGAACCCGTCTTTAATGATAAAATTCCTGTACCCTGTTTTTCAAAAAAGGAAAATAAATACCGGTTCAAAGCTTATTTGTACCAGCTCATTTCCTGTGCAACAGACAGCCACAGGAAAACTGTTTTTATTTCGAACGAAAGAAATGTGGAAGCCAACTATATTTCCAGGGAAAGGGCAATGAAACAATTAAATGTACTCGTCAGATATTTCAGGGAAGGTTGCAAAAAAATATTACCATTTTTTATGAATATGTCTTTTGAAACTGAAAAAATTGATGATTTAAAATTAAAGAAACTTACTGACTATGCTACACCAGGCGAACACAATAAAGTAGATGAATACACCAAAAGAGAATTGGACAACGGATATTTTTATAGCGATGAAGTGCTGGAAGAAAACAAAAAAATTACAAAGGAGGTTCTGACAGAATTTAAAGCCATTTTTCCATGACCCGATATGCTGATTTTAATATGATGACGGTTCCCCTCGGGGGAAAAAATCTGGTGGAAGCGAGCGCCGGCACAGGAAAAACTTTTTCCATTGCAATCCTGGCCCTGCGCCTCATTCTTGAAAAAAACATTAATATCAGGAACATTCTTCTGGTCACTTTTACCAACAACGCCGTTGCCGAGCTGGATAAAAGAATCAGGGAATTTATCAGACAGGCAAAAACCTGCGCAACTTCAGGAACAGCCAAAATTGATCAAATAAAAACTATTACTGAAAGGGCCACACTTGAATTTGGAAAGGAAGAGGTCAAAAAAAGATTGGAAGACAGCATTCTCTTTTTAGATGAAACTTCTATCATGACCATCCACAGTTTTTGCAAAAAATCGCTGGATTATCTCGCATTTGAAACGGGGCAGTCTTTTGAAGCTGAACTCGTCACCAATGTTAACGATATTCTCGAAGATGAGGTAAACAATTTTTGGAGGAACAATATTGTCAATTTATCACTGGACATACTGAAGTTTTTAGTTGAATCAGGATTTAGCAGAGATAAAATAAAAAATGTTTTAAAAAACCATTTGGGAAGAAAAAAATTCCATTCCTATAATTCATCCGGTTATTATGAAATATCTGAAGAAAACACAAGGGAAATTAATGCTTTAAATATTGAAAAGAAAAATACAATTCAGGATTTTAAACAGTATTTAGAAACGAATAAACAGGAGATAGAATTTGTTCTTGGCAAAACGTCAAATAAAAAAAAGTTTTTAGAAAAAATTGAAAATCCCGAAGAATTATTAAAAGAGTTGGAATCCAAATCCAATACCAACTATTTTGAGAAACTCCCGGACGAACTTCAAAAATTTACACGTCAATATTCTGAAATTCATGAAAAGATAAAAAAAGCCGGCGTACCTTTTTTTGATATCCTTTATTGCAAAGCGATTAAAGAAATTGAATCGCGTGTAAAACAAAGAACCGAACGGGAGGGCATCCTCACATTTGACAACCTGATTCAAAATCTGCACGCTGCGTTGGAAGGCCCAAACAGCCAGCGGATTACACAAGAACTCACAAAAGAATACAAGGCTGTTTTTATAGATGAATTTCAGGATACGGATAAGTTGCAATATGATATCTTCAAAAAATCATTTGACAATTCCATTCTGTTTTTCATTGGCGATCCCAAACAATCGATTTATGCATTTCGCCAGGCCGATATCAATACTTATTTAAAAGCGCGGGATGAGGTGGATCATTTGTATAGCATGAACACCAATTTCCGCTCATCGGAAAACATGATAAAAGCCATCAATCAATTTTTCCTTCCACAACCAGACTTTGATACTTTTTATTTTCAAAAAGAACCCAATAGCATTAATTATGTCAATGTCTGTTCCCCAGATGGCAATTCAAAAGATTTTCTGAAAGAAGAAAACTCACAACCGGGAATTACCATCATCAAAAGAAATAATAACGAGGAAATTTATAAAGATGCAACAGCCTTCATTATTGATCTTTTAACCCATACAGGTTACAAGATTAAACAAGCAGGTGAAAATAGAAACATCAAAGCTTCAGATATCGGAATTCTTGTACGCGGCAAAAAATATGGAGATGCTATCCGGAAAGAACTGGGTAAATTTCACGTCCCTTCTGTGTTTGTTTCCGATCAGAAAATAATGGAATCCGACCAGGCTTCAGACCTGTACTTTGTATTGAGAGCGATGTATGAGCCCGTTATGAAAAACATCAACAGTGCAGTTGTCAATCCTTTTACCGGCAAACAATCTTTCGATGTTTTCGAATTTGATGAAGAGGTACTGATTGAATTATTCAAATCGTACAAACTGAAGTGGGAAACAGAAGGTATTTACAGTGCACTGTCTGCTTACATCGCTGATATGGGAGTGATGACATATCTGAGCAATCCGGCAACGCCCAATGGAATGCGGATCATCACCAATCTCAACCACCTGATGGACCTGATTTCAAAAGCAGCATATCATCAGCATCTCAATCAGGCTGAATTATTAACCTGGTATCAGAGATCTTTAAATATGGATCTCATTGATGCAGATGAAAGTGAAATCAGACTGGAAAGCGATGCGGATGCTGTGACCATAATGACGATTCACAAAAGCAAAGGCCTCGAGTTCAATATTGTCTTTGCCATTCAGATGGATTTACAAAATGTGCCAAAAGGTGACTTTGTTTCTCTTTATGAAAATGAATCTTACATCACGATTCCAAAAGAAGCATTGAATGATGAACAAAGTGAATTGGCAAAAAAACAAACAGAACAGGAAAACCGGCGGTTGATGTATGTCGCAGTAACGAGGGCAATTTATAAAGCAGTAATTTATAAAAATGAAAACAGCAAACCGAAAGTAACGGGTTTGTCTTTATTCCTGGAAAATCTGAAAACCGGTGAGAATATTGAAATTTTAAAAAGCAGTCAGGATACCGGTTATATACCAAGACCTTACCAACAGCATGGAGACAATCACGAAAAGCGGCCTGCCACTTTGAAAAACGAATTCTATTTAAAAGATGCACATTGGCAGGCAACGAGCTATTCGGCTCTGGCCGTTAAAACCCATATTCCAATTGCGGTAAAAGATTTTGTCATGACTCCAAACGATTACGATGAATTCATTTTTTCCAAACTCAGAAAAGGAGATATCACCGGTACGATGGTTCATGAAATATTTGAAAAAATAGATTTCAAAGATGACCAGGGTAATAATCATGTTATCAGTTATGCTGTGAACCGTTATGCCTCATCAAAGAAAGAAGATTATTCAAAACACCTGCCCCAATTAATCAAACACGTACTCCATGCAAACATTCCTCGCTGCGACGGAAATTTTCAATTAGACAAAATTTCAATTGAAAACAGGGTCGCAGAAATGGAATTTGATTTTATGCTCGACAGCAACGGCTTATTACTATTACACGATTTACTTATCAGGGAAAACATTCCGGTCCGGATCAGGCAAAATCAGTATTTACAGGGAATGATGAATGGATTCATTGATTTGTTTTTCAAATTTGAGGACAAATATTATATCCTCGACTGGAAAACTAATTTTTTAGGAAACAGGATAGAAGATTATAATTCCTCAGGAGTCAGATCAGCCATGGAAACCAATAATTACCACTTACAATATCTCATCTACACCCTGGCTATAAAGAAGTATTTAAAGTACAAACTTGGCAATTTTTCCTACGATGATTTCGGAGGGGCCATCTATTGCTTCGTCAGGGGGATGAGGGAGAACACATCTGAAGGAATATATTTTACACGGCCGTCTGAAAATGTGATTACAGAAATGGAAAAAATCCTTGATAAAAACTTGTCCTGAATACCTGAGTTTTCCCCTGTTAATGGAATAACACTGACGCCTGTCCTAAAACAGAGCTGTTAATAATTCACATAACTCTCAACCGGCATTCTGTTGGCAATGCTTCTCGCAAGCGTCAGTTCATCGGCATATTCCAGTTCACCGCCAAAAGCAATGCCCCGCGCAATTGTCGTAATCTTTATTTTCTTTCCCGCAAGTTTTTTCCCGATATAATAAATCGTTGTATCTCCCTGTATATTCGGGCTGAGTGCAAAAACCAATTCTTCAACTTTTTCATCATCCACTCTTTTCACAAGCGCATCAATCGTCAAATCATCAGGGCCTACACCATCCAGGGGAGAAATAACACCACCAAGAATGTGATAAAGCCCGTTGTATTGCTGGGTATTTTCTATGGCCAGCACATCTTTGATGCTTTCAACCACGCAGATCACTCCGTTGTTCCTCGAAGATTGTTTACAGATGTTACACAATTCGCTGTCAGAAATATTTCCGCATCTCACGCAAAATTTTATTTCATGTTTCATTTTGCTCAGCGCACCCACGAGTACCTCCACTTCTGAAGTTTCTTTTTTCAATAAATGCAGTGCAAGACGCAAAGCCGTCTTCTTCCCGATTCCCGGAAGTTTGGCTAATTCATTCACTGCATTTTCCAATAAAGACGAAGAAAAATTCATCCTGCAAAATTAGCTATTGCGCATCACAACAGGCAGTCAAAAGATGTTATTTCCCCCATTAAAAAAAATCAGGGATTCCCTTTGGGAACAACCACATTTTTGGAAGGTGAATTCTGAATAAGTTTTGAGAATTCAATACTCAGGTATTTAATCAGCAAAGGAATCAGCATGATTAATGACATTACAATTAGCCCACCGGCAAATCCAATACCTCCATATACCATCTTTGATCTTCTTTTAACCGAGTATGGAGGATCGGGTTTATCAAGTACTTTGATCACGGGAGTTGCTTTCTGTAACTTGTATGCAGCATTTTGCTGATTGGCGACTGCATTGGCATACTGGGCACGGATCATTTGTTTATCCGCGATGACATTTTCAGTCGGAACCCTGTACTGCAATTGTGAGGTATTCGTAAATAACGTATGCTGATCCATTGCAATAAGTTTCTGGTCCTTTGAATTCATCACACCTCTCAAAGAGTCGACTTTTTTTGATGCAAATTCAAAATCCCTTTTCGCTTTCTCAATTTTTAAATCAATATAAAATCCGGAAATCTTATCGATAATTATGTAGCTTATCACCCTGACCAAATCCCTGGTACGGCCGGTGAATGTCAACACAAAACTATTCGTCCTGGTAATATTGGCAGTCATATTGCTTTTTAATACGCCGGATGCCCACGTGATTAAAGATGGATCGTTTGATGCAATCGAAACAGGTTTTTCCATAGCGCTCCTGTTTTGATTGTATTCGTTGAGCATTAATTCGGCAACCGTCTTATTCCCCAACGACGGAACTTTCGCAGCGGCCACCTCTTCTCTGAGCGAACGGCTCATTGCAAGATCAACGATGTTCACAGAATTCTCATCTGTAAAATTCTTTCCGATATCTCCGCCTCCCATCAATGCATTCAGCGCTGAAGAAGAATTATCGGGAGTAGCTGTCAGTGGAAAAATGGTGGCAGAGGAAGTAAATGTTTTTGGAGTCCGCATTGCAAATATTATCAGGATTGCTGAAATCAATATTGCAGTTCCAAGGATCCACACCCATCCTCTTCTTAATCTCAGAATTATTTCAGCCGTGATCTGTTGTGAATTCATCTTTGTATTATTTAATCCTGGTCAGAATATAGGCTATGAAAATAGGAATTGAAGTTACCAATGCCTGGTTGGCAATATTCGGAAGTATCTTGCCCTGGGGCCTTTCGGGAATTGTAATTACACTTCCAGATTCAACTTTCGGATAAAAATGAAAGAATCCAAAGTTTTTGGTTTTTCTGCTGGTACCATTCGGATAGGTTACATAAATCCTCTTGCGCCACGGCCTTGCTCCGAAACCTCCTGCCTGATCGATATAATATCCAACACTTTTATGATCCTTGTCGTAAAACACTTTCAATTGGTTCTGCACAGAACCTTTCACCTCCACCACAGGGTTGAGAGCCGGGACATACACAATATCACCGGTTTTTAACACAAGGTCAAAACGGCTTCCGGGATTTTCCATGGCTTTCTGCAGATCAATGGCGATGGGTTCCAGTGCCGGATGTTTCGGCGCATTTGCAAGCGCTGAAGAATCAGGGATAATATTTACGGGTTTATTGGTAATACTGTCTTTGGCCCTGTACAAAATTGCACCTGAAAGATTGCTGTTCTTCCGTACCCCACCCGCTCTTTGAATCAGAGAGGACAGCCTTTCATCTGATTCAAGTTTGGGATAGGTACCCTCATACACCACTTCCCCCTCCACTTTTACATTCTGCTGCAATTGAAACTTGGGATTTCTTCTCACAAATACCTGATCATAAGGTTTCAATTTCACATTTTCCGTTACGGAATCAAGAACAAGATTTTGGTTTATGGAATAGGTTTTAATAATGGTATTGGTAGGTGTGAAACCACTCTGCGCAGAATCCTGATCCACCACACTGGAAACAGTTATCAGGCCGTATGCCGCTGAGGGCAACAAACCATTGGCGAAGTACAAAAGATCTTTCAATGTCATACTGCCATATTTCTGATACGTTCCCGGCTTCCTCACTTCCCCGTCAATAGACACGGTTTGCCTTTCTCCAAATTGATTTTTATTGAATACCTCTATGATATCATTGGCACTGATTGGAATGTTATTCTTACTGGCAAGGTCCACATTCAAATCTTTCAGATTTACATCAATCTTATCAGAACGAATGCTGGTGGAATCTCCTGCGCCTTTGTAAACATAGGCGCGATCGAGGTACGAATTTGGCGTAACTCCTCCCGCACGGTTAATGATATCAAATAATCTGTCGCCCGGGCGTACTTCATAGACACCTGGGTAGGCGATTTCACCTTTTACAATTACCTTATTTTTTAGCCCGGGATTGATCAGATTCACAGCAACAATATCGCCATCATAGAGTGGTTCATCCACAATGCCTCCTGAAGCATGCAGCCCGATGGCTTTCATGTTAACTGTTTTAATAGTTTGTTTTTCATTTACGTTGCGGATGATAGTACCCGCCGAAGCATAAGCATCCGATGTGAATCCTCCGGCATAACGGATCAGGTCGCGCAACCCTTCATTTTGTTTTAACTGATAATACATGGGGCGTTTGAACTGGCCGGTTGCCAACACTTTTTTCTCATAAAACGGAACAATGATAAAATCATTATTTTCCAGATATACATGTTTACCGTAATCTCCGGTATTCAGGTATTTATAAACATCAATTGAATCAATAATTTTCCCATTTCTGGAAAGAAGGATATTTCTCAGGTTTCCATAATCGGTGACACCTCCGGCAAGGGCAACCACATTCATTGCATTAGAAAATGCCGAAACCACCACCGGCCCGGGAGAATGGACATTCCCTGTTACCTGAACCACGATGGATCGTGGCTGGCCAACCGTTACACTGATATTTGTACCGGAAGGAATCACGCGCCGGAAACGATCGTAAATCATCGCCCTCGCATTTACGAAAGTAAGCCCCTGGACAGTAATCTTTCCCAACCCTCTTGGAAAGATAGAGCCATCCCGCGCCACGATGTAATCCTGTTCAAAATCTGCCCCTCCCCACAACGAAACAACGATATGATCGCCAACCCCTATCTGATAATCATCCGGGGGGGTACTCAGTTCAGCGAGCTGCATGATCTGATCATTCTGAAAGAGATTGCTGCCATAAACACTGCGGGGATCATTAAAAGTGCTTTTTATCAAATCTTTCCGGGTACTGTCTGTTGTTACCACATTTTTTATAAGTGCTTTGTGAAGGTCTTCACCCGGTTTTTCAGGCTGCTTGTTGAAGTCCTGCAAAAGTGCCTGTAATTCCGTCGGAGCTGCATTTTTCAGAGCGTTTGGATCAATGGGCAAATCGGGCAGCTCTTTGATATCCTGGGCAATTGTCTGATATGGCAGGCAGAAAAAAACTGCAATAATGAAAACATACAGACATTTCAAACAGGCAAGTTTGTTGCGAGTCATCTTTGGGGTTGTTAGGGGTTGTGTAAGATAATTCCTGAAGTAAAACGACAGAATATGATGTTTTATTTTACAATCCATCGGAAAATTTGCAAATCAATCGGCGGATATTACTATAAGAAATCAGGGGGTTATACCAGTATGGCCGGAAGAGGTGACAGGAAGCGTTCCTGATTTTGTTACTTCCGGATTGCATTATGCAATGGTAAACATTTCAATAATCCCGGGGAATTACTTTATGAACTCTCCGGCCCATAATCGTTGGAGGAATATCTGCCAGGGTAATATCAGAATTCCTTCATGAAGTCCGGGCAAAGGTTCGTTGCAGACCAGGATGGCATTAACCTCTCTTTGTCAGTCTCTACCTGCCCTGAAGGGGTCAGGATGCTCCGGAATATCGAAGATATAAAACTGATGCGGTTATATAAATTGGCTGACATTTTTTGTGTTGCCGGAATATACTATTTAATTACAGGGATAAACCTACATTTACAAACCTCTTCAATAATTATGATGGAAATAATGGTGTGAACATTATGTACCAGGGATGTTCGGATACGAAGAACCTTGAGGACGAGTTGAAGAAAAGTAAGCAAAAACTGGAGATGCTGAAAGCGAAAGAGAGGGCGAAGAGGAATTAGGGGAAAAGGGGGAAGTCAGAGAGGCAACTTCCAGAACGAAAACCAGAATCATGCAATCAGGAGAAAACTGATATCAGCATGCTGAACAGTATCCATAAAGTTTTCAAATTAGTATAACCAAAAAGTAGCGATTATTTCTCAAGATGAAACGAGAGAAAAAGCAGATGAAAGAATCGTCTTTGCCTGATTGCCGGACTTATAATAAAATAATTATTTTGAAGGGTGGGAGCATAATTTAACTATCAGGGATTAAAAAAAAATGAATGAAAAACGAAATTGTATTATACCAATCTGATGAAATAACTGAAAGGATTGAAGTACGGTTAGAGGATGATACGGTTTGGCTCAACCGGCAGCAACTGGCTTTGCTTTTTGGGCGGGATGTTAAAACTATTGGTAAGCATATTAATAATGTATTCTCGGAGGGAGAATTGATCAGGGAAGTGGTTGTCGCAAAATTTGCGACAACCACTCAGCACGGGGCTATAAAGAACAAGACCCAAATTCAACAAGTAGAATATTACAACCTTGACGTTATTATTTCTGTTGGATATCGCGTAAAATCCAAACAAGGAACAAAATTCAGAATTTGGGCTACCAGTATTTTAAAAGATTATCTGCTGAAGGGTTATGCACTCAACCAAAGAATGAACCGGATTGAAAATACAGTGGACCGACTTGCGGATAAAGTAAAGAAGATTTCTTTTCAAATAAAATCTACCGAACTACCTACCCAGGGGGTATTTTTTGACGGGCAAATTTTTGATGCTTATGAACTGGCTTCCAAAATCATCCGTTCGGCAAAAAGAAGCATCATATTGATTGATAATTATATTGACGAAAGCACTTTAACCCATTTATCTAAAAAAGCAAAAGCCGTAAAGGTTCTCTTGCTTACGAAAAACATAACTAAGGGGGTATCGTTAGATGTGAAAAAAGCCAACGAACAATACGGCAATTTTGAGCTGAAATTCTTTTCCAAAAGTCATGATCGCTTTCTGATTATTGACCACACAGAAGTATATCACATGGGCGCTTCCTTAAAAGATTTAGGCAAAAAATGGTTTGCTTTTTCAAAGCTGGAAATAAACTCAATAGATGCTATTATAAAAGAAATAGGCTTATAAAGAAGAAGAAAAAATATTAACCGCAATACATAATTCGTCACCCCTTAAAAAGTCATTTCCGTTTGCACAATAATGAAATCGTTCGCGATGAGAGGAATTTTCTGAGAAGGAAAACGAACTTTTCAAAAAGGACAAAAATATCTGTTCCCGGATATTCATCATTCGTTTGAAGCTGAAAGCGGTTGCAATGGTTGTGGCTTGGAATGAACAGTAATGAAAGCCCCCGGCTTGTTACTGGGCCGTTTCTTTCTGTAACGCCAGTACTGAAAGGTATGATAGCTAATTTGGTTTTGGAGGCAGAATGTTTTTAGGCTCTGCCCGCTCTGATGGTATTCTTCAATTAGTGCAGCCATCTGTTGTTCCCTGTCCATATAGAATTGGTTTGTGGCAAAACTATTCTCTTGTCAATGGCCGCACAATATGCGGTTGGCTTTAGCGCAGCCGAAGCGCCTACCCTGGATAAAGTAGCTAAGGCGCTCGGGGTTTCTGCGGATGCGATTAAAAACTTTAATGAGGATGCTACTTTTAATATTATCTCCAACACTTACCACGACCATTCTTCTTCAGTCAATTACCAGTTTAACCCTATCGAAAAAATCGCAGAACTCTATCAGCAAAAAATTCAACTCTACGAACGGATGATTAAAGAAAAAAATGAGCTACTCTAAAAGTTGCTGGATGAAAAAAAATAAGATTCTAAAATCCAAAAGCTGCAGTGATGCGGCTTTGCTGTTATTTTAAATCCGGGTAATTTACTTTTTCGCTTGTTTGGCTATAAAAATTCTTTTTTGGAAGTGGTTATAACTGTTATGATTAAACGAAAATAATTCTTCAAAAATATCTTTTACAGTAAAGCAACCCCGCCTGACCGAATCAGTCGGGCAGGAAATAATGAGGATTCCTGTTTTTTATTACTTCAAAGTACAAGTGGAAACTTACACTAACACAAAGTAGAACCTTGCACTAAAATAAGGACACTTGCACCAACACAGGGCTTTTATTTTTAAATGATTTTACAAAAATAATTAACACAGTCAAATACAAAACCTATTGATAAATATAGAAAAAGCCTTCAGTACTGTCAGTGCGCTCAACTAATTTGCTATTGCAACTGTCGTCAACATTTCCTTTTGCATCAGTCCTTTTTATTTCAACGCAATTTTTGTAACTAATAAACACTCTTGAAAAAAACATAGAATCTTTCGGTAAATTACAGGCTTTATAAGAAATAATGTCTTTATTTCTATCATTTACAAGCTTCAATAAATCTGAATGACCTAAAAACATTTGAATGCATATTCGTCCCTTTATTCCTTTCTCAACATTAAGTTTTCTGAACGTTGTAGTATCCTTCTCATCTACAGGAATAATAAAACATCTTGCTCTATAAATTTCCGGGTCACTAAAAATAAATGCGTTACCTGTATAACTTCTCACATCAGTAATATTCTTTTTGTTTGCTTTCTGTAATTCTTTTTTAGTATTTTTTTGACCACAGGAAAAAAAACTGATGGCATACAGAAAAAAAATTGGGATGAATATTTTTTTCATAGTCTATCTCTTAATTTTTGTTTTTCCATCCTCATACTTTTTATCCAAAGTGAGGTTACTATATATCCCCAAATTCGCAAGTTAAAAAGCAAAAGAGCCTCAGATATGCACATGGTGTGCATTAGAGGCTCAATGCCGTTTCACCCAAATGGGTGAACTTTGATGTATTCTACAACATCAAGATGCAAGTTGAAGTAAAGAAATCAGATTACCA
>JAFKGR010000029.1 GCA_017307735.1 Chitinophagaceae bacterium | reverse complement strand
AAATATTTATAACCCCATGTCTTATATATTCATAATCTACTCTTGCGTCCTGACCGGGTTTCATGGCAACGGAAGTCTTTGATTCTTCTATTAATTGTTTAGGTGATTCGTCCATACAAACCACAGGGAAGTTTTTGCTGTAAGGTCTTTTGTAAACATCCAGCACATGCTCCATATTTGATACAAACTCACTGCTTTTTTCCGGAGGAATTACCCAACCTTTTACTTTCCAAGGCTTAAGTTCGTTTTTTTTAAGGCACTTCTTACAGTTACATGCGAGATGCTCTCCACGTAATTTAGCTCTACCATCTTATCTGCCAATAAACGCAGTGACCACTTCGCATATCCCTTTGGGGGTTCACTACAACACAACGAAACTAATTTGGCTTCTACATCACCATCCAATTTCTTTTCATAAACGCGACTTGTAGTTTGCCTTTCCAATGAGGCTTCAAACCCTTCTTCTACAAATTTCTTTTTCACCCGGTCTATTGTACGCATTCCTACTTTCAGTACTTTGTGTTTGTGAAGTATGTGAACCCTTATTGATTATCGCTCTAAGTTCTTCAACTTCTGTCTTTGTTAGTTTGATTGTATAGCGTATCATTTGGATAATTGTTTTCCAAATATACAATATTATACGTCATATTATACTTAACTTAACACTAGCCTATTGCCAAACCTAATGTAAGCTGCCGTTATCCTTTTTCTTCTTTGTTCTGCCGCCACTTAAAAAGCTCATCAGTTGTAATAAAGTTTGTAAAACCCTTTTTTGAAAGTCCGTTCATAAGTACTTTATCGCCGCTCCATATTTTGCAATGAAAATGTTTGGAATATGCAACATAATTCGTATCTTTTGGGTCAATGTCAGCCACTAACTTTTCGGATTCAAGCCAGGTTGATAGTCTGATTTGTTCTTCTGAAATAAATGTAATGTCCTTGCAAACTTGAAATTCTGATTCTCGCACCTGTTCCAAAGCCATACCCGAAATTTTGCAAAGTCGTAGATAGTGTTTGAAAATTTCTTCATGTAAAAAATCCGGTGCGATAAATTCCAAATATTTTCGGGAATTGATAAGCAAGTCACCGATTTTCCCTTTAGAATTGAGGATTCCGCTAAAGACAATGTTTGCATCAACAATTACTCTCACTTGATAAAACGTTTACGGTTTTTCTCCCACCATGATGCATTTACTTCATCAGCCAGTTTATCAACGTCAGATTGTTTTGCTTTACTTTTTGCTGTTGCTTCAAGGTACTTAATATAGTCTATCAGTCGCTGCAGTCCGAAACTGTCAACCGATGAAGAAACTGTAATTGTTATCTGATTATTGTTTGTTCGTTCTATGAGCATTTCGTTAATTCGTTTTGAGGGTTAAAGATAAAAAATAATCCGTCTTTAATGTGAAGATTGATTGATAAATGTTGCGTCTCAAGGGCAGCCTACGGTGCAGGGCTTGGCGGTCGGGCGGCATTCAATGAACGTAAGATGACCACTTCGCGAAGCTGATAGAAAACAAAAAGTTGAGGATTAGCACTTGTCCCCCGACTGCCGGATGTTGTAAGCAGCCAATTCTCTGTCAGTTGATTTCACCATACCAATTTACTCTCTTCGTTAATATTGTTGACCCGTTTGTTTTCCCGCCTAGGAAAATATTTTTCAGTTTAGTGATAAAGTCAGTCCTTTTAGGTTCTTGAAAATTTATTGTTGTTGAAAATGCCATTGTCGGTTCGTCCTTGTGATACTGCGATGCACGTAATAATTTACCGTCTTGCTCTTGATACTCAATTATTATATTTCCATTTATAAAGTCCTTGATGTAGTCAATTACCGAAGCACAAGTAAACTGATTTCTCGTTTGTTTATTTTTCACTTCATCAAAATAAAAATTTCCAAAATGTCGGTGGTCAAAGTCTGAAAAAACTGTAATCTCTGTGTCGTCAATGTCAAAACTTAGTTTGCCGAAAACTTTCGATTCAGATGTCACTGAGGAACAAAAGTTATCAGCGTGGATAATACCTTTCTCAATTTCAATTTCAATCCTGGCTGTCAAGTCAGGAAATGATTTTCTGAAAAGGCGAAAGAATTCCTTTTGTAGGTCGTTTAATTTTGTTTCTATTTTGTCCTGATAACTCACTTTGTCGTCCTTTTTCTTTTGAACAATTTCTCTATAAGCAATCTCCTTTTTACCGATTTTATCAATGTTGCCATAGAAATATTTGCCATCCAATGCTCCTGAATTCTTTACCGTAGCAAAAATATTCTCATCTTGATTTCGGGGATTTTTAAATTCGTCTATCAGTAGGCTTTAAGTATAATTTGTAAAACGTCCACTTTGTAAGATAACCGATTCCATTGCTGTCAACGGTCAAAATATTGTTGCTCGCATTTGATTTTAATAAGCTAATTTGTCCGTAGTAACCATTGGGAACAGTTATTGTCAACTTTGGTGAATAAAAATAATAATGTAGGAATAAAAAAGCTGCTGTTGTCGTAATGAAAAATAAAGCAAGGAACGATGTCTTTTTGAACAAAAGTTTTAGAACTCCTGTTAATATCAACCCAACAATAAGAACTCCCACTAAAACCATTCCGCCTAAAAACCAACCGGGTAAAATCATCCCCCCTGGAATTGTTGTCAACTTATAAAGTAAAGTCGTCAAAAGTATGAGGGATATAAGTCCGAATATTATTTTTAGTTTACGGTCTGTCACTTTAATTGCTGCTTACGGCCACGCATTGGCGATGGCAGGGCATTCAATAAATTTTCAGCCGGAACAAAAGTACAGTAAACGAACAAAAAGTTGAGATTTTGATTCATAGCTCAATAGAGAACGTTTTGCCCGGAACTACAGCCCAATAGCGAACAAAAGCTGATGAAATGCACGTCAGCCCTGCTATTGCCAATGCGAATGTTGGATGCTGTTTAGTATTCATTTATTAGTCTTGATAAGATTATTCCAAATTCATCCAATCTGTCCGAAAAGCTTAGGAATGGTTGAGTCCCAGAATCCTTTCCAATTTCAACACCATCAGAAAATGGCGTAAATGATAAGATTTTATTTAGTTTAATCGTCTTGTTTCTTTTCACACCTGTAAAAATAATTCTCTTATTTGTCAAATAAAGGGATCCAGTATCAATTAGTCTTAATACATCACGTTTTACTGGTTGTGTTGCGATACTGCCTGCTCTGTAATAAACTCCTTTCATTATTTTAAAGCGAACAGTTGGCCCAGCAT
The DNA here is from genome assembly GCA_017307735.1 of Chitinophagaceae bacterium. Taxonomy (GTDB): domain Bacteria; phylum Bacteroidota; class Bacteroidia; order Chitinophagales; family Chitinophagaceae; genus Ginsengibacter. The sequence goes on along the minus strand of JAFKGR010000029.1, from coordinate 18,679 downwards.
AATTAAAGCGTTGCGTTTCAGTTTTAAGTTCGTGCCACCCACATTGGGTTAAGAAGTAACAGCTCTCACCTTTTTGTAGGTTAATGCTGACTGGAACCATTTCTAATGGATTATTTTCTAATGCCCAGAAAAGTTTCATTTGGTCAAATAAGACTAATTCAGAATTAGGAATGTTAATATCAATGTTTAATCCTTTTGCTAAATCATGAAGTCCTTTTTCCTCATCTGGTGATATTCTTCCATCTTCAATAATTTCTTTTACTTTTTCGTTCATGAAATCACGCCTAGTCTCATCTGAAATGTTTTTAGCTAAGTCGTCAGACAAAGAAAATTCATTTTGTAGCTTTTTGAAAAATAAATCATCCTTTTCTTTAATCTCTCCAGTAGCCACAACTTTTATGTATTCTTCTCGGTAGAAAGAACTAAAAATTTCGTTGTTAATAAGAGTAGCCGCTTGTTCCGGAATTTCCAAAAGATATTTGAGATGTTCTATTTCTTTTTTCTTTTCATCTGATACTTTAAGATTTTCAACTGCTTTTGACACAAAAGCGGAATAGAATTCAATAATATTTCTCGGAAAAGTTTCTGTTAATGAAAGTTGATATTTTTTTGAAATAGCTTTGATTTCAATCTCATTAATACTTAGTATTGGCTTTGATGCTAATAAATTATTTAATTCAATAATAGCATTTTCTTCAGGTTGCTGTTTTAAAATTTTCTGGAAAAAGCTCGGTTGCTTTAAAGGATATTCCTTATAAATACTATTCTCCATTTTTCAAATATTAATATTCTCTGTATTCTTGATATACCTTGTGATTCCAATCGCAAACTCCATTATGACCAGAGCAAGCACCTCTTCCCCTATTTGATGAAGTTGTACCATCACAGCATAAAGTTGTGTATCCAACAAATTTTTTATTAATGGGGTTAATTTTATTATGTAATGTGTTAGCTTCTTCGTTGCCAAGAGAAATGGCGTGTTTCAAATCCTCAACTGCTTCCTTAGTACTGTAAAGTTGAATAAAACATTTTGCTCTTTTAAAGTAAGTTTCAGAAAGATTGTAATCGTTATCAATAAATTGAGTTAATAGGTCTTTTGCGTCTCTGAACTGTTTCGCTTGCATTAAGTAATCCACTCTTAAAAGATTGTATTTTAATGTGTCTTCTTTAGTTTTAAGATACATTGGCATTTCTTGTATATATACAGATGCCTTGTCAACGTTTTTATTGCTTAAGTATGTGACAATTGCTTGGCTGTATGATGATAAAGAATCTTGTCTTTCTTGTTCTTTTTGCTTTTCAAGTTCTGCTTTTTGCTTTTCTTTTTCAAGATTTTCTTTTTTAATTTTCGTAGCTATCATCTCTTTATTTTCATAGTGGGCATTTATAGAAATTGCGCCAAACAAAAGCATTGAAATGACAATTATTTTCATCCAAAGGGAAAATGTAAATTTTAAATATTTTTCAATTATTGATTGACCTTTCGGCAAAATGATAAACCCTATTAAGAATATGAAAAGTCCTTGCCAAAATCTTGAGATTAATCCGCCAACAGATGCAAACATTATTAATCCACCTACTATATATGAAAGTATTTTTAAAACTTTCTGTCCACTAATATTTTTTTTCCAATTGTAATTAGAAAGAATTCTTTCATCAAAGTCAAACTTTGGTTTTTCTGGCAAAAGATTAGGTACATATTTACTCATAAACTTAAAAAGTCATTTTGGGTTAGGTTTTTCTTAAATAGCATCCAACGGTAGGGCTTGGCGATGGCGGGGAAATATATATTCTTTCGCCCGAACGTCAGCCGAATAAAGAACTAAAGTACAGAATAAGTACAAAAGCTGAACAAAGAATTTTCAGCCCGGAACTACTGATGAACAGCGAACCAAAAGCTGATGAGATACACGTCAGCCCCCGCTATAGCCAAGCCGCCTGTTGGCAGCAGGCATTTTTGTCAAGAGTTGGCTGATATTGTAGAAACCAACTTGCACTTGTCACATTTAAAGTCATAAAAATTATGAAGTTGTTGTTTCAAATCCCACTTCCTGTTGCAGTTTGGACATCTTCGTTTTAATTGGTCGCCTTTATGCTTACGATAATTATGCAAATAATAGTAAGTTGAAACGTTCGTCAACTCTGTAATTTTTTTACAAATCTCAATTCCTTGCCTTGAAAGTTGTGATTTTACTTCTTGCATTTGATTTAAAGCCCAACGTTCTCCAACTTCACAATTCATCTGTAGGCTGTCGCAAGATTTGTAGTTTGTCTCCCAACTCAAAATTGGTATGTAGCCGTAGTCATAATACTTTGGAAGTTTATAAAGTGGCACATAGTTATTGCAAGTTCCGCATGTCAAAGGTGGATAAATTGTCAAATAGTTTGTTATCAAAATGTAGAAGCTACTTGTCTTGCATTTACAAGGCGATTTATAACTATCGTAGTCTTTACCAACTGTCTTAAATTGAATTTTTGAATTGCAAAGCTCCTCAAGTTTTTTAGTTTGTCTGGCAACATAAAAGTTATCATACTTTTTGTCAAGTGAGTTTTTTTCAAGAGTATAAGGAAGGCATACAATCTTATTATCAACTATGTACTGGCTTTCAATGCTTCCTTGTGTCTGTCCACTGCCTCGGTAAAAACTCATAAGTATTCCAAATTCATCAACTATTTCGTCTCTGTCAACTTTTGAATTTATTTCTATGGATATTTCTTGAATGTACATTTCTGTTGCAATATGTAGGGTGTCCGATATGCTTGCTGCCAACGTCCACGCATTGGCGAGGGCTGGGCAATTTATAACTTTCTGCCCGAACGTCTGCACAGTAAACGAACAAAAAGTTGATATTTTTATTCTGTTGCCCAATAGAAAATTTTAAGCCCGGAGCTACTGCTCAATAGCGAACAAAAAGCTGATGAAATGCACGTCACGGCCAGCTATTGCCAATGCGAATGTTGGTAGCAGTTTTTCGTCCACCGTTGTAAAAAACTATCATATTTTTCATCAATGTTTTGTTTGTGTTGCCTTACTATCGCGTTCGTTAATTGTTTTGAGCATTTCTTTTATTCGTCTTTCTGCTTCTTTCTTTGTAATACCATTGTAATAGTCATGTACAAATGGATGGTCAAAATCTTGATGTGGAACAATATTAGGGCGATTGTTTCCTGTCCTTGTAAAAACTGTAGTCGGAATGCTATCTTCACTAAAGTTGTAGTCTGGCAAGTCATTGCTCAACCAACCAAAATATTTTGTTTCGTGATTTTCATTATTGAAGTTGTCTGAATAATCTTGAAAACTTTTCTCACTCAATGAAACCCAAAGTCCATATTCAAGGTCTTCGCAATGGTCAATAACTTTTTGTGTCAATGTACAACGGATAAATCTGTCTGTTTGGTCTGGATATGTAATAACACAGAAGTCTGTGTCAAGCTGACCAATATTTTTCTTGTCGTCTTCGGATAATAAGTCATAGTTTGTCGGCGATATATAAACCAATGCGGGCCATTCTTCATGCTCTTCCCCACAACAACTACAAGTATATTTTATGGTTTCTGTCATCAATTATTCTCTCAAATTTTGGAAGGGAATGTGTTTTGATAAAATTGCTACCAACGGTTCGGGTATTGCCGAAGGCGGGGACTTTTAGTACAAAAGTGCAATCGAAGAACGAAAGTTGAATCTTGCACAAATGTCCAATCGAAGCCGTTCAGCCCCGCTTTTGGCAATACCTTGTTATCGGTTCGCCCTTCTTGTCTATATGTTGTTTGTCCGTTCATTTAGTTTGTCGTGGTGCGTTGGCTGGTGGCTCTTTTGCATTTTTTTGTTTGGTTTTGTGTGTCGGCAAAAATGCAAATGTGCCTCCAAAAGCGTTGGTTACCATTCGTCATTGTCTGTTTCGTTTATTTCTATTTTTGTTGATAATGCGTAATACTTTTTAAAAACATCAAGGCTTTCCTTTATGTCTTGATATTCTTCGTGATGTTGTAACTCTTCATCAATTATGTCAAACACTTTGTAATTGGATATTACAATACATTTTTTGATTGCTCGTGTAATTGCAACATTCAATCTGTTCGGGCTGTAAAAGAAGTCTAATCTTCTCATAGATTCCAAAGGATGAGAATTAGCAAAACTGTAAATTATATAATTTCTTTCTTGTCCTTGCATACTGTCAACCGTATCTACAAACAAAGTGTCAAATGGATTGGGAATAGAATTTCGCAAAATCTTTTTTATCTCCTTTTTTATTTCTCTGACTTGTGCTCGGTAAGGCGACATAATACCAATGTCTTTGATATTTACGCCATTATTTAAAAAGTCTGCAACCATTTCAGCAACAAGTTTTGCTTCAAATGGCGAACGACCTTGTGCGTCAAATACATTATGAAGTACCAAAGTATGAGAATCATTGTTCAGAATTTGTGAATGATAATTACATTGATATTGTGTGTTGTCTTGCTTTGTGGTTGAATCCGAATGTAAAAGATTGTTGTAAAACAAAGTGTTTGGAATTTTTATAAGTGATTCATTAAGTCTATACGATGTATTCAAAAGATTGATTTCATTCGGATAAATTCGGGCTAACCTGCCAAAAATTGATTCCGAAAACATTTCATTGTTAGATTTTTTAGGAACTATCGGGTCAAGTTGTTTATGGTCGCCAACGAAAATGTATTTATCTGCTCTGCACATTGCCGCTATTGATAATGGAATACTTAATTGGGATGCTTCATCAATAATAACAACGTCAAATTTCCAGCCATCAAGTTTTCTGTTGCCTGGATAACAAATTGAATAAGCTGTTGCTCCAATGGCAATACCCCTTTGACTATAAATTGGATTGTTTAAGTAGCTAGAATAGGGTAACTTTAATTTCTTCATTATAAATGGATTTTTTTGAACCTCTTTATTATCAGTTTTTCTACCAATTTTAATTACTCGACTGTCATCTTTTACTTTTGAAGCAATTGCATTTAAACCATTATTGATTGCTGTGTTTGTTGGTGCGGTGATAAAAATATTTAACCCGCTTTCAATGAGTTGTTTTGCAATATTGCCAATTGTTTCAGTCTTACCTGTTCCAGGAGGTCCTTGAATAATACAAAAATCACTTGCATTTATTGCATTGACGTAGGCTGAGTTTTGCGATTTATTTAAAAAGTCAACCTTTTGTGAATAGCTTTTATAGCTATTTCGAGTTTTCCCATTCAAAAAAGAATCTATTTTATTAAGCATCTGGTTGTTATCAATTAAATTTTGAACCGCACTTAATAATAACTTGGATGTTACCTCTGTCTTTGTTGCATTTATTTCCCAATTATTTTTTGGATAGCCGTTTGGATCAATTGTACAACTTCCAAAATTGTAATCATCTGGTTTTAAAATGAAGTTATCAATACTATCTTCATCAACCTCCAATTGAAATGCATATCCGCCATTGCTTAAAATTACACGAGAACCTTCTTTAAACTTTGATATATTATTATCACAAATAATTCTAACAGAGCTGAAGAGACGAACATTGGGCATATTTGAAATAGGCACATTTATAAAATCAAATTCAACTTTTAGGTTTGACATTGTAATACCTTTGGCAATTCTTTCGTCCAAAGGTTGTTTCATTTGCTCCTCATAATCTTCCAGATTTTTAAGGCGTTCTATTTCTATTGCTTTTTGAAATTCGTCTAAAACGTTCATTTTATATTTTGTGTTTTAATGAGTTTAAAATTATTTTGGTTTCTCTATTCAAAATGGGAACATTTACTACGTGATAGTCTGAATAATTTTCGTGTAACACCACCAACTTCATTGAGGAAATTCTGATTGAATATTCAATTTCTACTATGTGTTTGTATATATTCTGTTGCAAACAATACCTGTAATAACTTGAATTGTCTATACTGCTTAATTCAGATAAGGCATAACCAAATCCATATTTTCTTGGGCGACCGTCAATGATAAGTTTCTTGCTTCGTTTCCAATCAAGCATTATATATTCGCCTGTGTCGTTTTTCTTAAAAAGACAATCTATTGTTCCTGCTACATTATGCTTTTCTGAAAAAATCATTTTTTCTGCATCGAAGAATGAGATGTTTTTTGTTTTGATTTCCTTGTCATAAAAATTCCTAAACATTTGAAATTCCTTTGAGTCTGGGTCATAATTCTTCTCCTTTAAAAAATTTTCAATTTGCTTATGTAATTCAGTTCCTTTTAATGCTGCCTCATCCCGCATAAACAAATATTCATCTAGAACATCTTCTTCTGTTCTTTTTTCTCTCTCAGCCTTTTTCTCAATATATCTTTTTAAGTCAAACGGGAAAAAACGTTCGATAAGTGTGGTAACAGAAATATATGCAGCATTGCCTGTTTCATCTCCTGAATATATATGCTGTTCTTCATCGAAACCTCCACTAACGTTCCAATCACTAAATTTTAAAATTTTTGTTCGCTGAATCTGGTTTTCTATACTTTCTGTTTCTTCTGTGTTAATTTCAATTTCCTTGTATGTATATTGCTTATTGAAACGCCCTATCCCTAAATAATTTTCACGATAATTGATTTTCTGCCATTGAATACATTGGTTATAATCCCATTGCTTTTCTCTTTCACATTTTACATCAGTAGTAAATTTCCTGTTGTAAATAGAATTAAGAACATTTTGTATGTAGTCAATACACTCACTTGACTGGCAATGAACTTGTTTTTCTGTAAATCTGATTACAATCCAACCACTTTCGATAAAAAACAAATCCCTGATATTGTCTTGCTTGATTTCTTCTTCGGGGTTTGTGTAATGTGTCGGATACCTATAATAGCCATCATAAGGTTCGTCTATCTCAATATCAATATAAAGATTTAGTTTTTTGTCAAATAAAACGATGTCTGGCTCGTATGGTTTGTTGTAATGCGGAATAACCATATGGACGTTATTCTCTATCTCAATGTCGGTTATCTTAGATTTTATTTCGTTGTAAAAATCGTTTTCCTTATATCCTTTCTGATTGGAACGCCCTAATCTTGGAAGTTTTAGATTAGAATTTTGCTTAGGCATTTTTACAACAGGATATTGATATTGTTCTGCCTGTGCAAAGTGATTATTCGGTGTAAATAATATTTTTAAATCATCTGTCTGTTCTTGATTCGGTTCAGATTTAATGACTTGTTTTGTGAACTCTTGTTGCGTTGGTTGTTGGTAACCTGAGTTCGGGTTAAGCTGCGATTAGTTTGGGTTGATTATGTCGTTGGATCAGTATAGGGTTGGTTTCTTCAATATCTTCTTTGATAGATGGTTTTTTAGGGAAGAAGGAGTAAGCAGCAATGGCTCCAAGGATGTTAAGAATAAACCCTGCTACACTACGATGTCTGGTATGCTCTACCTGGCAAATATTTTTCAGTTCATCATTGACTGTTTCAATTACAGAGCGCTTTCGCAACAATAATTTTTCTTCGTTGCTTAATGCTCTTTGCTTCATGTTTCTTCTTACAGCAGTAATAAGTTGTATGCCATCATCAAACAATAAATCAGCTAATGCTTTGTTGATGTATCCCTTGTCTCCAAATACTTTTCCAAATATTTCTTTGGTCATACGAGTGATTATTCTGGCGTTGTTATCGCTTGTATTGCCCTGTGAGAGATAGAAAGAAAGAATTTCTCCTTTGTCGTTAATGATTAAATGCAGCTTAAAGCCAAAGAACCACCCTATAGTTGATTTTCCCACCTTTGCCATCGTCTTAAAAACTTTATTGCGTTTAATTCTTTTATTATGGCATACCCTCAAAACGGTTGAATCAATGAAACTGATGCCGGTACATTCACCCCGGCAGCAATAATGCAAAAACAACATAAACGGAACTGCACACCGATGGCTTAATTCTATGAAACGATTATAGGAAACTACATCGGGAAAGCAATCTCTCAAATGAAGACAAACATAGTTACAGTAAAAATGCTTGAAATTCCTAAACTGACCATTATGAAATGCAATTAAAATGCTGATGACTTCTGAGTGGGTTAAGTTTGTTTTTCTCTTCCTTGTTTTAGTACCCGTGGCAGGAGGTAAAGTGTGCTTTTTAAATTCATCCTCAAAATGGACACAAAAATCATCAACATTTACAAAAATTTCTGCAACTTTGTCTTTGAAAAGTGGAGTGCTCATAATTGACTTATTAAATTGATTGTCAACTATTTATAAAGCAAAAATCATTCCACTTTTCTTCTCTTAATACATCATTTATTATGGCTTTCTTATCCCGAACTCAGGTTGGTATTCTTTTTTGCCTTTATTTTCTTTGTCTTGATGTGTGGGCTTTTTGGATTTTGAAACTGTGGATTCTTTCGGTTCTTTTTTTACTGTTGGGGTTTTGCTGATTTCCCTTTCAGTTGTTACTGTTTGATGTTGTCTTTTTTCAGCTTCTTTCTTTTGCTTTTTAGCAAGTTTGATTTTTGCCCAATCTTCTTTTATTTCAGTAAAGAACTTACTCTTATTTTCTTTGGTTTTGAGTTCGGCTGGAGATTTTACACCATAAAGATTCAACTTTCCTAAAAAAAAGTTCCGATATTCTTTTTGTAATTCCGATAATACTCTTTCAGTCATTAGTAGGTAAGTCTTTGTAGGTTTTCAAGATTGCGGTGCGGTTGGGGCAAAAGCAAATGTGCTGCAAAGCGCTGGCTTTGTGCGGTTGGTTGCAGCTCTTTTGATTTTGCCGAAGCGTTGGGTTTTCCGTTCATTTGTCTGTCAGTTAAGTTTTAGCACGGTCGTTCAATAGGGTGACCGATAACGTCCGGCGGCTTTGTGTCTGCCGCCATAACGAAACCTTGAACTAAAAAAACTGTCCGGCGGTGGCACAAAACCGATTGTTGTACGCTGCGATTTTGAAATTTGATTAATAACTTTTAAATATTAAACCATGTCAGGATTAGGAAGACTTTGGAAGATGCCTAAAAAACCAAGTTTACAAGAAGTTTCAAGACAGTTCGCTTTGTCTATACCACCCCCGCAAACTAATGAGTACAAAACAATACTTACTCTTTTAGATGATGCTGAAAAATGGCGTAATGTCGGTGATAGAGAACTTGAAAAACAGGTCTGGAAAATGATAGCCGAGAAAGCGAGTATTTACTCAGATGGTATGAGAGAAAAATATCAGTCTGGCAGTAGGCTACAAACAAAAGAAGTAGTACCCGTTTTTCCGTCTGACCGTACAGAAAGAGGTTCACAGGGGTAGCGTACAACGGATAACGCATTGGTGATGGCAGGGAATTTAATGTACCTTCAGCCCGTACGTCAGCCGATATGAGTACTAAAGTACAGATTAAGTACAAATGTCCAATAGAGAACTTTCTGCCTGAACCACTGCCCAATTGAAATAGGAATGCTGATGTTTATTCGTTCAGCTCTGCTATAACCAATGCGTGTGTTGTATGCTGCCTTGTCTGTCTGCCTAAATATATTTACCAATTTTCAAAGACAATCCAAAACCATTAAACCACTTTGAAATATTCATTTTTGGGTCTTCATAGAATACTTTGTCTCCTTTCAAGTCTTGGTAAATTGGAATAATAACAGATGGTCTCAAATAAAAGCTCCTATATTCCTTTACAATTCCCGCATTTATATTTATTCCAAATTCTAAGGGTTTATTATTGTGAGTGGTATAAAACTTTGAGCCATTAAATAGCCTATATTTTTGCGAAAAAGTCTTATATCCAATAACTTCTGCGGCAATATCAAATTTAAAATCGTTTTTAAGTTTTAACTCTTTGTCTAAACCCAAAGTAAAGGCTATGTCATTATAATGATATTGTGATGTTGAATACAAAAGGTCAGTTCCTTCGGGGTCTATGTAATTTATATTTCTTCCGGTTCTCGTTCCTGGAATGTTGAAAGGAATTGGTCCTCTTATTTTGTCAATTCTTAGTTGGTAATATCCTATTCCAAAATATAAAAAATTTGATTTTGATATATTTTTTCTAACAATGCCATTTATTCCGTAACTAAATCCGTATAATCTATTTGTATCGTTATATACTCTACCAGCAAAGTTTGAGACATAGTCTGCATGTTGGTCGTACCTGCCTAAGAGAGAAACTTCAATACTTGTCTTCGCCTGTCCAAATGAAGAAGAACAAATGGTCAATGTCATCAGAAGTATGGTTAATCTTGTCATTTTAGTCTTTGTCTAGTGACACTGAAAATTAAAAGAACGTTGCATTAAGGTAGCATACAACATTTTCATTTATGTTATTATATACAATTATACAAAAATTATTGTCATTGATTCCCAATACTTTTCCGTTATACTTTTTGTATTGTCGTTAGGACAATCCGATTTCTCCACTCATTGATTTTACCCTTGTTTTCAAACCGGTTTTATGTGCCTGCCCGGGCCATGCAGCCAATCAGATTCACCTCGCGGTGTTTATCCGGACTGAAGAATTAATAGCCGGGCGTGTTCTCCTCATTCCGCTCTTTCCTGCCTCTCTTTTGTAAACCCCAGTGAGATATTAAGCGGGTTTGATGGTAAAGTGGATACCTCCTGCCCATCAGCACAGGAGGAAGTTTACCCAGGTGCTACTGCAAAATCCCGCATGAAAGTGGTATTTTCCGCAATTCTCATCAGATTTGTAAGCCTGCAAACGGGATTTGTTGTACAACATACGGCAATTGTTACATAGCAAACGGGAAATGTTGTACAACATCCGGCAATTGTTACATAGCAAATGGGAAATGTTGTACAACATGCGGCAATTGTTACATAACAAACGGGAAATGTTGTACAACATACGGCAATTGTCAAATGACAAATGGGAAAAGTTGTACAACATACGGCAATTGTCAATTGACAAATGGGAAAAGTTGTACAACATTCGGGAATTGTCAGATGACAAATGGGAAAAGTTGTACAACATTCGGGAAATGTCAGATGACAAATGGGAAAAGTTGTACAACATTCGGGAATTGTCAAATGACAAATGAGAAAAGTCAATTGACAAATGAGAAAAGTCAATTGACAAATGGGAAAAGTTGATCAACATACGGGATTTGTCAACCTGCAAAAGGGGCTTTTTTAGCTTCTTTGCCTCTCAGCAATGGCGGGATGGCGAAACTTTCGGAATTTCTCAATTGCAGCTCTTCTGCCTGCAGCGGGAAGAAATCGCCCGGAAATAATCCCTCTCCTTCTCCTTTTTGCCGGCTACCAAATCCTGTAAATTGAGTTCCCCCGGTTGTGAACCCGGCGTTCAACGACAAATTTTGCAGTTTACTGCAAAAGGACTTTGAAGTAGCCTTTGAGGTTACTTCAAAATCCCGGATAATGAGCAACTCATTCAGGCTCACTATGCTTAGATAAGAGATTCTGTGACAATAATTGTTCCTGCCAGAAAAGGGAGAGCGGACGGCTCAGTTCACAGCATTATCAGCCCGGGCAGGTTAGCCAATTGCAGCAGTTTCCGGAGAATGTTGCTAACCGAAAGAGAATCCGGTTTGTCACGTTCACTTATCGCTATCCTTCAGAATACTTTCTGATTATGAAGAATCTTTTTTTAATTTTCCGGTATGTTTTATCTCGTCAAAGCTCCCTGGCTCATTCAAAAACTCTACCGTGACCGCGCCTGGAAATTCAAAACCCGGGAGAAAAAGATATGGTTCACTTTTGATGACGGCCCCAACCCTGAAACGACACCTTTCATTCTGGAACAGCTTGCCAAATATGATGCGAAAGCCACTTTTTTCTGTGTCGGGCAACAGGTCGAAAAATATCCCGATCTCTTTCACCAGATCAGATTGCAGGGGCACTCTGTCGGCAATCACACCTATTCTCACCTGAATGGCTGGAAGACAAAAAGCAAAAAGTATTTTGAAGATGTGCAGCGAGCATCCGCTTTGATTGAGAGCCATTTATTCAGGCCGCCCTACGGAAGGCTTACCAAATTTCAGGCTAAAACATTGACAGGAAGTGCATTGCAAATGAAGATTGTCATGTGGGACGTATTGAGCGGAGATTTCGACACCCGCATTTCCCCTGAACATTGTTATTTAAATGTGGTAAGAAATGCCGGGGAGGGAAGCATTGTGGTATTTCACGACAGCACAAAATCATTTCCCAACACCAAAGAGGCGCTTCCTGAATCATTAAAATATTTTAAAGAAAGAGGATTTATTTTTGAATATATCTAAGATAAAAATGGGGCCCGGGTAGATACCCAAGCCCGTTTTTAATCCGTACCCTATGAAAACTGGGCGTGAAGTTAATATTTCTTTTTAACAATCTGCCAACAATTTTCTTTAGAGGGTAATATCTTTTGAAAATCCCTTGTACGATACAGTTGCCTTATTATCACAGCTTCCATCGCCATAATTCAAAGTAGCAGCATCGGTATTTTGATTCCAGTGAAAGGTAAAAATCCCCTGCCCCGGCCATCTGCAATTAAGCTTCCAGATCAACGGTGTGGTAATTTCACCTGCCCAGGTAAAATTGGCTGATGTACTGCCGCTGCCGTTTCCTGTAATCTGGTATGCATCATCAGAAAAATCTATCGGTGTGCTCATACCCGCAATCTGGGTTTCTGTACGGGTGCCATCATATTTATACCAGGCACCTGTATTTGTATTTGTAAGCTGACCGCCGCTGATTTCTTCTTTGAAACCTATATGATTTGAAGTTCCGGTATTTGTAACAGTCAGATTACCTGCAATTGCAAAAGAATCTGAGGAGTATCCGTCAAGGGTTATCGAAAGGGTGGCTCCCTGCTGATAAACAGGGCTTGAGAAAACAGCAATGATTTTACCTTTTCTCACTTTACCATCCGTTCCCTGGCAACCTGTTGTTCCAAAATCAATGGTTACCGTTTTGGGCCAGGTGGCCAGATCTTTGGGTACCACATCCACGGTGAAGCATTGGGCTCCGAGCGTGGACAATTCACCTCCGGGTTTATAAATAATTCCTGCTCCCGTACCGATGCCTGTCCAGGCACCATCTGATGAATTGGCTCCCATGGCAATTCCAAAAACATCATTAAACTGTTGTGATGTTTTTGCATCGTTTTGAGCCACGCTTACAGCGGTGTTGAGTTCAGGATTGTCATTGATGACATTATTGTTTTTTTTACATGAAGTAAAAGTTACAGCTCCTGCAAGAATTACGGCAGAAGCCAGTTTGAAAGAATTCATAGTTGTCAGTATTATAAGGTTTAAGATTAAAAACGTTAAAAAAGAAGTACAATTGCACAGACTCTTTGAATTTTTGAGAGTTTAACTAACAAAAGGAATTTTCATGACTTTCATTGATACGCACACTCATTTGTACTCAGAGGAGTATGACGAAGACAGAACAGCGTGCATACAACGCGCGATTGAAAAAGGAGTAACCCGCCTCTATTTCCCGGCCATCGACAGTTCTTACACTGATAAAATGCTCAGCACAAAAAACTTATTTCCTGACCATGTTTTCCTGATGGCGGGTCTTCACCCCTGCTCGGTAAAGGAAAATTTTAAGGAGGAATGGAAGAAAGTAAAAGAGTTCATGGATAAATATCCTTTCTGCGGGATCGGTGAAACCGGGCTGGATTTTTACTGGGATACCACTTTCAAAAATCTTCAGATTGAAAACCTGCACCAGCATATTCAATGGGCAATTGAATACAAGAAACCATTGATCCTCCATACAAGGAATTCTATGGATGAGGCTATTGACATAGCGGGCCAATACAAAGGTTCTGCATTGCGGGGAATTTTTCATTGTTTTACCGGCACAAAAGAACAGGCGGAAAAAATTATTGAATTTGGATTTTTTCTGGGAATAGGAGGCGTACTGACCTTCAAAAACAGCGGCCTCGACAAAGTAATCAGAGAGATAGATTTATCGCATCTTGTTTTGGAAACAGACAGCCCCTATCTGGCACCTGTTCCCTACCGGGGGAAAAGAAATGAGAGTTCTTACATCCCTGCCATTGCTCAAAAACTGGCTGAGGTAAAAAATTGCAAAATCGAAGAGATTGCAGAGAAGACCACAGCAAATGCACTGGCTATTTTTGGATAAATATGAAAGAAATCCTGTACAAACCCCGTTAATCGTATATTGCAAACTTTGAAATTCATCGAGGCGATTTATCAGCATGGCGAAATCCAAATCGAATATTGTAAAAAAATTAGGGGAATTACCGGCTACTGCTATCTGCGGAAATGACATTACCTCTTCCTGCTTTTATGTTTCCGCATTGGCGATAGCGTATGCAGGCCAATATGCATTCATCTCTCTTTTGCTGGTGGCACTGGTCTTATTTTTCTTTCGAAAAATATATGGCGAGGCTGTTGGCGCTTTGCCGTTAAATGGTGGGGCATACAACATTCTGCTCAACACTACAAGCAAAGAAAATGCATCCATTGCCGCATGTCTTACCATATTAAGTTATATGGCAACGGCTGTAATATCAGCCAGCACCGCGATGAACTATCTGCATTCTATTTTCCCGCATTTCCCGGTTATTGTGGCCACAATGCTGTTATTAACCTTTTTCATGTTGCTTACCATTGTGGGGATCTCTGAATCATCAAAAGTTGCTACCGTAATTTTTTTAGTCAATATACTTTCCATAGCCATTCTCATTATAGCAGGTATTTATTATATCACCACAAATGGAATTGAAATTGGAAAAGTGAATTTCAACACGCCCACCAAAGGAAGCCTGGCTCATGCGCTGTTCCTCGGGTTCAGCATGGGAATGCTGGGGGTAACCGGATTTGAAACCTCTTCAAATTTTGTTGAAGAACAGAAAGACGGCGTTTTTCCAAAGACATTGAAAAATATGTGGATCCTGGTTACCATCATTAACCCCGCCATTGCACTGATCGGTGTACTTGTCATGCCGATTGGTGAAATAGCCAATTATCAGGATTCGTTTTTATCCTTTCTCGGAAGAAAATCAGGGGGAGACTGGCTTGCAATGATTATTTCGGTGGATGCCGCCATCGTTCTCAGTGGCGCTGTACTGACGGCCTTTATCGGGGTCAATGGTTTGATGAAACGAATGACGCTCGACAGGATTTTCCCGCAATCTTTATTGAAAGAAAATAAGAAGGGAAGTTCACCGAGAATCATCATCGTCTTTTACCTGCTCTGTTTATCAATCTTATTTTTAACCGCCGGTGAAATCGGGCCATTGGCCGGAGTCTATACCATTTCGTTTTTATCGGTGATGGCTTTCTTCGGGTTCGGAAATCTGCTTTTAAAGATAAAGCGCGCACGGCTTCCCCGCCCCACCAGGGCCGCACCCAGCATCGTATTGCTTGGGATACTCGGAATTATTCTTGCCCTCTATGGCAATGTAAAAGTACATCCTGCCTATCTTGTTGTATTCCTGCAATACTTTATACCGGCTATGCTGATCATCTATTTCTTTCTCAAAAGAAAATCAGTTATGCATTATTCTTTACAATACGTAAATCAGATTTTCGACACCATCCAGCGCCTGAGCGCTTTCAGCCGTTTTCATCTTCAGAAAGAAATGAAAAAGCTGACCAAACAACCCTTTGTTTATTTTACAAAAGGCGACAATATAGCCACCCTCAATAAAGTGATTATTTATGTGAGAGACAACGAAATCACGCAGCAATTAAAAATTGTGGCCGTACTGAATGAAGAACATGAATTGTCGGAAACCTTTGTCCGCGATTTTGAAGCACTCGACAGGGCTTATCCCGATATCAAAATTGAATTTATCACCATCAAAGGAGTTTTCGGTCCGGAGATTATTGACAGGCTGAGCCGTGAATGGAGGATCCCGAAAAACTTTATGTTCATAGGATCCCCCGGCGACCACTTTCCTCATGCCGTGCAGGATCTCGGCGGAGTTAGGCTCATCATTTAATCGCGAAATAAATCTTTAACTCTGTCCACCCTTCTCAATAGATTTTTTATTTCCGTGTGACGAATCATCCAGCTTCAGGAAAGGTTTCAGAAAATCAATCGGAATCGGGAAAATGGTTGTTGAATTATTTTCAGTTGCAATTTCCCTCAGGGTTTGAAGGTATCTTAATGTCAGGGCGCTCGGTTGTTCACTCAAAATCTGTGCGGCATCACTCAATCTCTGGGAAGCCTGGAATTCACCTTCCGCTGCAATTACCTTGCTTCTTCTTTCTCTTTCGGCTTCAGCCTGCTTTGCCATTGCCCTCTGCATTTCCTGCGGAAGGTCTATTTGTTTTACTTCTACGTGAGTCACCTTCACACCCCAGGGTTCGGTTTGTTTATCGATAATTTCCTGCAGCCTGATATTGATTTTTTCACGCTGGCTGAGCAGGTCATCCAGTTCGGATTGTCCGAGCACACTTCTCAAAGTTGTCTGGGCCAGTTGGGAAGTACCGACCAGATAATTTTCAATTTCAATAATCGCCGCCTGCGGATCTATCACCCTGAAATAAATAACAGCATTCACTTTGATAGACACATTATCCTGTGTAATGACATCCTGCGGAGGCACATCCATTACAACTGTGCGCAGGCTGACCTTTACCATCTTGTCAATGATGGGAATCAGAAGAATAATTCCCGGTCCTTTTGGACCCTGGCCTATTACACGGCCCAAACGGAAAATAACGCCCCTTTCATATTCTCTGAGAACCCGGATCGCACTGGCGAGAATATACAGCACAATGATAACGATCACTACAATCACAATGGGAAATTGTTGCATGGTTTATTGATTTATGGTTTTAGAAAGTTTAATTTATATAGCAGTTGAATTTTCGTTTAACCGTACCTGTAAGTTCAATCCTTTTGTACCGGTCACCATGACTTCAGAATTCTCCGGGATCTCCTCTCCTTCCGAAAATGCATTCCATGTTTCGCCAAGCACCTGCACTTTTCCTGAATGGCCAATCTTTGTCATGGCTGTTCCGGTTTTACCGATTAATCCATCATTTCCGGATGCCGGTTTTCTTCTTTGAGCTTTCAAACCCATTCCCACCAAAAAGACGAAAAAAAGAAATGTCACTAAAGTTGTAGTTATGATAACTGTCATAGATAATGATCCTGCTTGTTGTATGCTGGTAGATCTGAATAAAAACAAAGAACCCAGCAACACCGAGGCTGTACCCCCGATCGCCAGCATTCCGTGGCTTACTATTTTAATCTCCAGCAAATACAAGATAAACCCAAAAACAATCAAAGCAATGGATGCATAATTGACCGGCAAAGAACTCATCGTGTAAAAAGCGAGGATAAGGCAAATGACACCCACGATTCCCGGCAGCATGGCGCCCGGATTAAACAATTCAAATATCAACCCGAAGAAACCAAGCATCATCAGGATGTAAGCAATATTCGGATCACTGATCCGGCTGAGAACTTTCTGAAAGAACCCCATTTCTATCTCCGTGATCCGGGCATTTGAAGTCTGAAGCGTGACCTGTCCGGCTGCTGTATTCACTTCCAGCCCGTTTACTTTTTGTAATAATTCCCGTTCGCTGGATGCCATCAGATTGATAACATTGGAATTCAATGCCTCTGTTGCAGGGATGGATGAGCTTGTGCGGATGGCATCTTCGGCCCAGTCTTCATTGCGGTTTCTTTTTTCTGCAATGCTCCGGATAAAAGCTACTGCATCGTTGGTAATCTTTTCATTCATGATCCCACTGGCTCCGCCCTGCATATCCACCGGATGGGCCGCGCCAATATTTGTTCCCGGAGCCATCGCAGCAATGTTCGAAGCCATTGTGATAAACACACCTGCAGAACCCGCTCTCGCACCCGACGGGGCAATGTACACAATCACAGGAACCCTGGAATCCATCATATTGGTAACAATTTCTCTGGTGGAAGTCAGCAGTCCTCCGGGAGTATTCAATTGAATGATCAGTGCCTGTGCATTTTGCTTCTCAGCAGTTTTAATAGATTCAGAAATAAATTCCGCGCTTGCCGGATTGATGCTTTCGTTGACGGTGATGGAATAAACCGTTTGTGCATGGGAACAAAACGAGGCTATGACGAAAAATGCAGCCAGCAGATATTTTCTATTTATAAAAAAAAAGGGGTTGAGCATTGGCCGTAAGTTACTTCTAAGTTCGATACTTTCAAAAAGGATTCATTAGATGCATAGAAGAGTAACTGATTTTTATTTACACGACCCCGAATGGCCACCTGATGGCAATGGCTCGCATTTTCCATTGCTCCAAATATTTACAAAATGTTTCATTGGCAACACATTTGATACTGCTCACATCCTTCAATTAACAGATGGTGCATCCAACTTCTACCCGTGCTGAAAAAAAACAGGGAAACCATTTATTATGATTCTAACGGAGGAACATTACCCGGGAATAATTACTACGCAATTTGGAAAATGGTGAGCGATGGGACCACAGGAACAAAGTGTCCAGCCCCGGCGCTTACGGAAGACAACCCTTTGTCGCGAGTAACCTGGTTTATTATTTTTATTATTCAAGGGTTCAACCAGAAATTTTTTCCATGAATAAAGATGGATCAAAAGAAACTCAATTAACATTTAATGGCAGGGATGGAAACAGGAATACAGCAAAATTTTGGAATGGCAACCTGTTTTTCATTGATAATGGAACATTAAAAATAGTAAAAAGCAATGACCAGTATCTAAAACTAATCAATCCATGTTCTACGTACGATATTTCAACAACCGGAGAAATCGTTTATAGTAAAATGGATTAT
>JAFKGR010000037.1 GCA_017307735.1 Chitinophagaceae bacterium | reverse complement strand
ACAAAACTTACAAGTCTATTGAGGAACTTTCAAAGGAACTGGAAAGAATTATTCAAGATAAACTCACTGTAGAAAGAATTATTTCAATCACCTCATTTCAACTTTATTTAGATACATTTAGGACTATTAGTGAATTATAAATAGTATTAGTTGTTGGTGGTAGTTTTATTTCCACTTCCAATTCAAGTCTTCAATGAAATCTATTTTAAGTCTTTCGCAGAGTAATTTCAGTTCTTTTCGGAGTTGAGAAATATCACTGATTTTTGATTTTGGTATTATTAAGTGTCCCCCGGTTTTTAAGCAAGGATAGAAGTACTCACCTGTTTCAGTCACATTTTCAAGTTCTGACAAATTAATTTTAGATTCTCCTGTTATGTCATTTGTCTCAATTGTATTTTCACTGAAATGGATATTTGCTATTTGACCGAATCTATTTTTGTATGTGTCCGCAATGTCAGAAGCAGAATTAAATAATCTGATAAAGTTAGCTGATTATGCTTCGGATGCGTTTTACTAAAATGGCACATAACGTTTTGCCGCTTTGCGAAGGCGGGGTTTTTCAGTACTAAACTTCATTAGAAGCACAAAACTTGAATTTAGCACTTCACTGTCATAGAAGCACGAAACCCCCGCTTTTGCAAAACGGCTGTTATGCCTTGTGCTTCTATTCAATTGTCTGTCCACTGTTGTTTATATTTGGGTCATTTAATTTTGAGAAATTTGTATTTGTGCAGTGTAGTTTAATGAAGTCGGCTAGGTCATCAATATTAATCTTAAATTTCTTTATGTCTGCTGGGTGAATGCAAATTGTCAATTGTTCACAGTATGTTTCTACACTCAATGAAACTAAAAATGAAAGCACTATTTCTTTAATTACTTCTTCTCTTGTTAAGTTTATACGTCCACGACCTGTCCCAATAATAGGAATTACTAAGTTGTCCTTACTACCACACTGTGAAAGATAAGCCCAAAGTTCTATTAAAGAATTTCGCAAATCATCTTCGGTACATTTTGACCTATTTTGTTCATTCAACGTTGAATTAGAGAGCAAATAATATTGCCTTTCTTCTCTAAAAATGGGTACGACCGTCCCTATTTTAAATAACCTTGGCTCAGTAGATAAATAAAATTTTTCATACCAATTTGAGTTGTCATTAATTTGATTGTTAATGTCAGTATCTAAATGAGCAGTCACATCTTTGTAAATGTTTTTTATGAAGTGTCTTAGGATACTACTTGATTTCTTTATGATACCTTTGTTGTCTACGTCAAACTTGTTGTTTACTGGAAGAATTAAAGCACCTTGTATTTTAAAAATATCTCCAATTTGTAGTGTAATTGAAACGTCTTTTCCTTTGACTTGGTAGCAGTATTTTTGCTTTGGCCAATTTTCATAAATTACCCAAACAATTCCAATTATTAGAAAAATCCACCATATTGATTTAAGGTCTTCGGAGAATTCAGCTTTGTTAAAAAAAGCTAGAACTTCAATTATTAGCCACAAAGCACCTAACACTGAAAAAATGCTTTTAGCAACATTAATCCACTTTAGATTTTGCCACAATAACCAAATTTGATAGCCGATATTTTGAACCCTTGTCATAATCCAAGTCCTTTATAGGTTAATTGATTATAATGAAAAGGTCCCGATTTTCCTTCACGCTTGTATTTTGAATGAATGTCAGCCCATTCTTCTAAAGATTTCTGAAGAATTTTGTTATTAAAACTGATGTGTAATGCTAATTTGTCTCGCAGAATTGCTGGGCAGTTATTATTGTCAATCTGCCTAATTCCGTTTAAGTTTACTACAATAATAGGTAGGTCAAGTTTTATTGCCTGCTCAATTTCCCACTTAACAAACTTGTATAGGAATTTGGTTTTCTCACCGACTAAAAGTACAAATATTTTAGTGTTCAATAATCGTTCTCTTAAACTTCTTTTGATAGTTTCTTCGCTACTATATTGCCAGATATTTGTCAAGTCGTGAGCATTGCAAAAATTGAATTCAGAATAATCGCTCTGTTTCCAAGCGGTCATTAATCTATAGTAACGAATGTCACTATCAGCGTCAAAAGCTACATATGTTTTATTTCTATAAGCCATATTTTATTGGGTTGTCGTTTTTAGCATAAGGCATAACGGTAAGGCTTGGCGATGGGCTGGTATTCAATGTTTCTTCCGCCCGAACGTCAGCCGATTGAAAAACTACAGCCGAAGGTAAATACAAAAAGCCGATATTTGTTCTTCTGCTGGAACCTAAGCTGATAGCGAACTACAGCCGATTGT
>JAFKGR010000028.1 GCA_017307735.1 Chitinophagaceae bacterium | reverse complement strand
TATTTTCCAGGGAATATGTCCTTTTGTATATCGATTCCTTCCGGCATTATGTTCGTCCAGTCTTTTATTTGCATCTGTAGCCATCCCAACATATGTGGCTTGATCTTTCAAACTCCGTAAAACATATACACTGACCATTGGTAAAAAAAATACCCTGATCTCTTCAGGGCATTCTGATTTTTTGTAGCACGTACGGGATTCGAACCCGTGATTCCTCCGTGAAAGGGAGGCGTCTTAACCCCTTGACCAACGCGCCGTTTTAAATTTTGGACGGCAAAGATAGGATGAGTGCCGAAGGCTTCCAAATTTGTTTTGTTTTTTTGCAACTTGAAAGCAATTGAAATTCTTCACTATCAAATATCTTTGTACCATGTTACAGATAAGCCATCGTGGCACACAAATGCCCGCCTCGCCAATCAGAAAATTAGTTCCTTTTGCAGATGCTGCAAAGAAAAAAGGAATCCATATTTATCATTTGAACATTGGGCAACCCGATATTGAAACACCACAAATTGCACTCGATGCTGTGCGGCATTCAACATTCAAAGTGCTTGAATACAGCCACAGTGCAGGCAATGAAAGTTACCGGAAGAAACTGGCCAAATACTATGAATCAGTCAACATCCATGTAAGCCCGGACGATATCCTGATCACAACCGGAGGAAGCGAGGCCATTTTCTTTGGTTTTATGAGTTGTTTTGATCCGGGAGATGAGGTTATTATTCCTGAGCCTTTTTACGCAAACTACAACGGATTTGCCATGGAAGCCGGGGTAATAGTGAAACCCATTTCAAGCAACATCAAATCGGGTTTTGCATTGCCTCCCATCGAAGATTTTGAAAAAAATATTACGTCCCGAACTAAGGCTATCATCATTTGCAATCCGAATAACCCAACCGGATATCTCTACAGCAAAGAAGAATTGGAAACGCTGAAAAAACTGATTCTGAAACATCATCTTTACCTTTTTTCAGATGAGGCGTACAGAGAATTCTGCTATCAGGGCAAACACTTCAGTGCCATGGAACTGACCGGGGTGGAAGATCATGTAATTTTGATGGATACGGTGAGCAAACGATACAGCGCCTGCGGTGCAAGGATTGGCGCTATGGTTACAAAAAATAAGCAAGTTTTGCAGACAGCCCTCAAATTTGCCCAGGCAAGGCTGAGCCCGCCTTCTTTTGGTCAGATTCTCGGTGAAGCAGCTATCGATGTACCTTCAGATTATTTTGCAAAAACCAAGTCAGAATATATTTCAAGAAGGGATACACTCGTAAAGAGATTGAATGCAATTCCGGGTGTTTTTTGTCCTAATCCCGGCGGTGCATTTTATGCGATGGCATCTCTTCCGGTGGACGATTCAGAAAATTTTTGCAAATGGCTGCTTGAATCATTCAATCATAAAAATCAGACAGTGATGCTGGCTCCGGCAAGCGGTTTTTACAGTACACCCGGTCTCGGGAAAAATGAAGTGCGGTTGGCCTATGTCTTAAACGAAGATGACATCAATAAAGCCATGGATTGTCTTGAAAAAGCCCTGGAGGAGTATCCGGGGAAGATTTCAAAACGTCAGGCGGAAAGTGCCGTTACAAATTCGTGATGTGTGGTTGAAAAGAAACAAAAATTTTAATCATAAGTAGTATCTTCGCGGCCCAAAATGTCGGGGTAGCTCAGTTGGTTAGAGCATTGGATTCATAACCCAAAGGTCGGCGGTTCAAATCCGCTCCCCGATACTTTTTCTCACTCCCAATAATTTTTTCCTTTCTGTTCATTGGATTCATAACCGCTAAAGTCATGCGCGGTTCTCCGCCGCGGCGGACCGCTCCCCGATACTTTTTCTCAATCCCAATAATTTTTTCCTTCTGTTCATTGGATTCATAACCGCGAAAGTCATGCGCGGTTCTCCGCCGCGGCGGACCGCTCCCTCAAATTTTTTATATGGAAAATATGCTAAGGTGTTATTTTACCTGTGTGCCAGTTACCTGTATTCTTTTGGGTTCAGATGTGCCCCGAATAATATTTTAAAGAAATATCGACCTCTTTATTTTCAACACTCAGGCAGGCCAGCGTTGCCCGATTAATCTTTTTCCTGGAGAAGGCTTTGAATATCTGTTTCAAGTTTGCCGATCTCCTTTTTCTTCAACCCGTCATAAATACCTCTCAGCCGCATTTGTTTATCGACCAAAGCAAAAAACTGGGTATGGATAAAACTTTCGTTGATATTTTCGCTGTTGTTTTTAGGATCATCCAACATATAACTCTGCCTGGCCATTTTGTATAATGAATCTTTGTTGCCCGTTACAAAATACCAGTGGGCCGGTTCATTAATATCATTGCCAATCATCTTATGCTCATAGTCTTTCAACATCGGAACACTGTCTGTTTCAGGCATTGAAGTATGGGATAAAATAGCAAAATCCCTGTCTTTCTTAAACTTGTTATAAACCCCTGCCATATTTAAATTCATCTTGGGACAAATACCGGTACAGGTTGTAAAGAAATACTCCGTAACATATACTTTGCCCCTGAGATCCTGGTCAGAAACAGGTTTCCCATCCTGATCAATGAATTTGAAATCCTGGACATATCCCATCACTGGAAGTTTCACTTCAAAAAACCCCTTTGTTGTAGAAAGTGCTATAAAGAAGGCGGTCAAAATAAGAATAAAAAAGCCTCCGTAAAGCAGGATTTTCTTTTTAGTAGTTTTTCCCATAGTTTCAAAGATACAATCACAGGTATTATTTTCGAGTTAAGAATTACCTTACCATGACATAAACAAATGACGAAAATGAAAAATTATTTATGTTTAATTTTTGCGATTTGCTTTGGTACGCATTCCATTGCACAACAGAATGATGTAGCAAAAATCAAGGCAGTATTGACCAATCAGGTATCGGCCTGGAATGAAGGCAACATACCTGAATACATGCGGGGGTATTGGAAAAACGATTCCCTCCTGTTTATCGGTAAGAACGGAATTACCTATGGTTGGGAACAGACATTAAAAAGGTACCAAAAGGGCTACCCGACAAAAGAATCTATGGGATATCTGAAATTTGGTGACCTGAAATTCATGCCACTGCCAGAAGGGTTCTGTTTTGTAACCGGTTCCTGGTATATCGAGCGAAAAGAAGGGAATCTGGAAGGCTGGTTTTCTCTATTATTCAGAAAAATCAAAGGCAATTGGTATATCATTGCAGACCATAGCAGTTGACGAAAAGGTTAACCTTCAGTTACTCTTACACTGCGATTAAAACTTTCGCTGAGCGATATCAAAGTCTCAGTTCTTTCGATCCCTTTTACCTTTTGTAATTCATCGTGGAGAACTTGTTTGAGCTGGGTAATGTCTTTACAAATAACTTCGGCAAACATGCTGTAATTTCCTGTGGTGTAGTTTAACCGGACAATCTGAGGGATTTTTTCCAATTCCCTTGCTACCTGCTCATACATAGAACTTTTCTCGAGAAAGATCCCAATGAAAGCTGTAATATCAAATCCGAGAAGCTTTAGATTGACATTCAGTCTTTTCCCTTTTACTATACCGAGTTCTTCCAGCTTTTTGATTCGTACGTGAATGGTACCTCCGCTTACAAATAATTTTTTCCCTAATTCGGCATAAGGGGTTTCTGCGTTCTGACTCATTTCCTGGATAATCTGGAGATCCAGTTTATCAATATTAAACTTGGCAGCCATTTTTGATAGAGTTTTTGATGTTTATTATAAAAGTACTAAATAATTTGAATATTTTCCATATTTTTAAGATTAACGTTAAAACATTTGTTTAATAATGGTGAATACTTTAGATTTGCACTATTAAACATTAGTTCTTTAACACTGTGGGGTGATGAAACTTTTTGGCAGACATGCCCCCTTGTCTCGGGGGTGGGGATCACAGGATAAACAAGGCATAGAGTTGTTTTTCAGCAATGAAAGATAACCAGGGTCGACCACTGAACTTTGTGCTTTAGCTAACTGCCCCGTGAAGGTTCGAACCCTTCCCCTACAGCAATTTTTTTGAAGCCGCTTCATTAGAGCGGCTTTTTATTTTTAAAATTTCAAAGAACCAACGAAAGTTCTTTATTATTTTTATTATAAACAAAAAATAAAAGGCCGCACTTTAATTTTTGTGCGGCCTTAATCAATTTTCAGGCTTTCTTACTTATTCATCTTCATCAAAGGCCATGGCCTCCTTTGCAGTTTTCAGCAATTCATATTCTTCCTTACTGCCCACAATCATATTTTCAAAATCACGCAATCCTGTACCTGCAGGAATCGGATGACCCGTAATCACGTTTTCCTTCAAACCAAGCATTCCGTCTGTTTTGCCCTGAATGGCTGCCGATGACAACACTTTGGTAGTTTCCTGGAATGATGCAGCGGAAATCCAGCTTTGAGTTCCCAATGAAGCTTTGGTAATTCCAAGCAGAAGGGGAGAAGAGGTGGCGGGTTGTGCATCCCTGAATTGAACCAACTTCTTATCAGCACGGCGCAGCAAACTGTTTTCTTCCCGCAATTCGCGGAGCGTGGCAATCTTACCTGCGCGCATTTTAGTGCTTTCACCCGGATCAGTTACCACTTTTTTATCAAAGATGAAATCATTCTCTGCATTAAAATCGATACGGTCTTCGGTATCGCCTTCAAGGAATTTGGTATCTCCGGCATCTTCAATGGTAACCTTACGCATCATTTGCCTTACAATGGTTTCAATGTGCTTATCATTGATTTTTACACCCTGGAGCCTGTACACTTCCTGTATCTCATTTACCACATATTCCTGTACTGCATGAGGTCCCTTGATCTGAAGGATATCTGCCGGCGAAATCTGGCCATCACTCAATGCAGCTCCGGCTTTCACAAAGTCGCCTTCCTGGGCCAGGATCTGACGTGTAAGAGGCACAAGATATTTCTTAACCACACCGTCTTTGGCTTCTATCACAATTTCTCTGTTACCTCTCTTGATATTTCCAAATGAAACCACACCATCAATGGCTGATACAACAGCAGGATTTGCCGGGTTTCTCGCTTCAAACAATTCCGTAACTCTTGGCAAACCACCTGTGATATCGCGAAGTTTTCCTAAAACACGTGGAATCTTGGCAACCACCTGGCCGGTAATCACCTTATCACCATCATGCAATGTCACGTGTGATCCTGCCGGCAGGTTGTAAGTCTTGGAATCTTTTTTACCCTTGATTACCAGAACAGGGATACGTGCTTTATCCTTGGTTTCAATAATTATTTTTTCAGTATGCCCTGTCTGTTCATCGGCTTCTTCACGGCAGGTAATTCCTTCAATAACATTTTCTAAAACGACTGTTCCTTCTATTTCCGAAACAATTACGTTATTGAACGGATCCCACGAACAAATCACATCACCTTTCGCTACTGTCTGACCATCTTTTACATTTACCATTGAACCATAAGGAACATTATTGGTAACCAACAAATGATCATTTTTAGGATCTACAATTCTTACTTCACCCGTACGGCCGATTACAACCTTAACCGGGTCGCCATCATTATTTTTAGAATCTACAGTACGCAATCCATCAAAATGGATGACACCATCAAACTTAGCTGAAAGTGAAGATTCAACTGAAGCAGAACCCGCAACACCACCAACGTGGAATGTACGCAGGGTAAGCTGTGTTCCCGGCTCACCAATCGACTGGGCAGCAATGATTCCTACTGCATCGCCTTTCTGTGCCACATATCCGGAAGCCAGGTTTTGTCCGTAACACTTGGAGCAAACACCATGGTGGCTTTCGCAGGTTAGAACAGAACGGATTTCCACGGTTTCAATACCCGCATCCTGAATGGCGTGGGCAATTTCTTCGGTAATCAATTCGCCTGCCGGAACTATCAATTCGTCTGTAACCGGGTTATACACATCGTGCAGGGAAGTACGTCCCGTAATCCTGTCGTACAACGGCTCTACGATATCGTCATTATCTTTCAGCGCCGATGTGGCGATGCCTCTCAATGTGCCACAATCTTCTTCATTAATTACAACATCCTGGGCAACATCAACCAGCCTTCTGGTAAGATATCCGGCATCCGCTGTTTTCAATGCAGTATCTGCAAGTCCTTTACGTGCACCGTGTGTAGAAATAAAATATTCCAACACATTCAATCCGTCTTTGAAATTGGAAAGAATCGGGTTTTCAATGATTTCACTTCCGGTACTTCCTGATTTACGTGGTTTTGCCATCAATCCCCTGATTCCTGCAAGCTGCTTGATCTGTTGTTTAGAACCACGGGCTCCGGAGTCGAGCATCATGTAAACAGAATTGAATCCCTGTTTATCTGCTGCCAGTTCACGGATCAAAGTTTCCGTCAACCTGGTATCCACACGGCTCCAGATGTCAATGATTCCGTTATAACGTTCATTATTTGTAATCAGACCTGCATTATAGTTTTCCCAAACCTCATCTACTTCATTGGAAGCATCTTCAATCAATTGTTTCTTTTCATCCGGGATAATCAGGTCGTTAATACTAAATGACAATCCACCTTTATAAGCCATTCTGAAACCTAACTGTTTAATAGCATCCAGGAATTTTTCAGTTGTTGGTACATCTGTCCATTTAATAATATCACCAATGATTTCACGCAATGTTTTCTTCGTAATCAGGGTATTGATATACCCGGCTTCTTTAGGAACTGCCTGGTTAAAAATCACACGCCCGACAGTGGTATCCACCAGCTTATTGACCAATTCGCCTTTGTCAGTTCGAACAATAGTCTTCACCTTAATGGATGCGTGCAGATCCACTTGCTTTTCATTGAAAGCAATGATTACTTCTTCCGGAGAATAAAATGCCATTCCTTCTCCCTTCACATGGACATCCTTGGTAGATTTTCTTCCTTTGGTAATATAATATAATCCCAAAACCATGTCCTGGGTAGGAAGTGTTATCGGAGTACCATTCTGTGGGTTCAAAATGTTGTGAGATGCAAGCATCAGCAACTGTGCTTCCAAAATTGCAGCACTGCTCAATGGCACATGCACCGCCATTTGGTCACCATCAAAGTCGGCATTGAAAGCCGTCGTTACCAGCGGGTGCAATTGAATTGCTTTTCCTTCAATCAACTTAGGCTGGAATGCCTGTATCGAAAGTCTGTGCAATGTCGGGGCACGATTGAGCAATACCGGATGGCCTTTTAAAATATTTTCAAGGATATCCCAAATAATGGATTCCTTTTTGTCAACCAATTTGCGCGCGCTCTTCACCGTCTTTACAATTCCTCTTTCAATGAGTTTCCTGATAATAAAGGGTTTGAAAAGTTCGGCAGCCATATCCTTCGGCAATCCACATTCGTGCATCTTCAATTCAGGGCCAACCACAATTACAGAACGTCCGGAATAATCCACACGTTTACCCAACAGGTTCTGACGGAAACGTCCCTGTTTCCCTTTCAACACATCACTCAGCGATTTCAATGCGCGTCCGCCTTCAGCTTTTACAGCATTTGATTTACGTGAGTTATCAAACAGGGAATCCACTGCTTCCTGCAACATTCTCTTTTCATTTCTGAGAATCACTTCTGGAGCCTTGATTTCCAGTAAGCGTTTCAAACGATTGTTGCGAATGATAACACGACGGTACAAGTCGTTCAGATCTGACGATGCAAAACGGCCACCATCCAACGGTACCAACGGACGAAGTTCCGGGGGTATTACAGGAATGTATTGCATTACCATCCATTCGGGCCTGTTGGTGATGCGGGTATTGGCATCTTTAAAACCTTCAACAACGCTGAGACGTTTTAAAGCATCTGCTTTACGCTGCTGAGAAGTTTCATTCGCCGCTGCATCGCGCAGGTCTTCCGACAAACGATCCAAATCAATTCTTGCCAGCATATCCTGAACTGCTTCGGCTCCCATCTTGGCAATAAACTTGTTGGGATCTTCATCCTGCAAATACTGATTGTCTTTGGGAAGCGTATCCAGAATATCGAGGTATTCTTCTTCTGTAAGAAGGTCTCCTTCATTCTGGCCTTTGTCAACACGCACACCCGGCTGAATAACCACATATCTTTCATAATAGATGATGGATTCCAGTTTTTTGGAACTCATCCCCAGCATATATCCGATTTTATTCGGCAGTGATTTGAAATACCAGATGTGTACAACCGGAACCACCAGTTTGATGTGGCCCATTCTTTCACGGCGTACTTTCTTTTCGGTAACTTCCACACCACAACGGTCACACACAATTCCCTTGTAACGGATACGTTTGTATTTGCCGCATGCACATTCATAATCTTTTACCGGCCCGAAAATCCGTTCGCAAAACAATCCATCCCGTTCGGGTTTATAAGTACGGTAATTGATTGTTTCCGGTTTTAATACTTCTCCATGACTTCTTTCAAGAATAGAATCAGGTGAGGCTAAACCGATTGTTATTTGAGAAAATGTTGCCTTTGGGCGATTTTCTTTTCTATTCATAATATGTTTTAATTCAGGTTGAGTTTTAGGATTAATTCACATTTGGGATCTTATTCAAACTGCAGGTCCAATCCAAGACCTCTCAATTCGTGTACCAACACATTGAACGATTCCGGTACTCCCGGACGCGGTACGTTGTCGCCTTTTACAATGGCTTCATACGTCTTGGCCCTTCCAACAATATCATCCGACTTCAATGTCAGTAATTCCTGGAGTATATTGGATGCACCATAAGCTTCCAGCGCCCACACTTCCATTTCACCAAACCTCTGGCCGCCAAACTGGGCTTTACCGCCAAGAGGCTGCTGGGTAATCAGGCTGTACGGCCCGATTGAGCGCGAGTGCATCTTATCATCTACCATGTGGTGAAGTTTGATCATGTAAATAACACCCACCGTGGCTTTCTGGTCAAACCGTTCTCCGGTTTCGCCATCATACAAAAAGGTATGTCCGAAAGAGGGTAAACCTGCTACTTCAATTTCGTGTGCAATTTCATCCACGGAAGCTCCGTCAAAAATCGGGGTCGCATAATTCTTGCCCAATTTCTGACCTGCCCATCCCAATACCGTTTCGTAAATCTGGCCAATGTTCATACGGCTCGGCACACCGAGCGGATTTAATACAATGTCCATCGGAGTACCATCTTCAAGGAACGGCATATCTTCTTCACGAACAATCTTGGCTACAATACCTTTATTTCCGTGGCGGCCGGCCATTTTATCTCCCACTTTCAACTTACGTTTCACTCCGAGATAGACTTTTGCAAGCTTCAATACTCCCGCTGGCAATTCATCCCCGATGGAAATATTGAATTTCTCTCTCTTATAATGACCCAGTTCCTCGTTGAATTTGATATTGTAATTGTGAAGCAAAATGTTGATTTGCTGATCCACCTTTTCATCAGAAGACCATCCCAACGGGTTGACATTTTGATAGTCTATTCCCGCAAGGTTCTTGGCAGTGAATTTGGCTCCCTTGCCAATCAGCACTTCACCAAAATTATTGCTTACGCCGGATGAATTCTTGTCTTTCAGCAAAACAAGCAGTTTTTCCAGAAGCAGGTCTTTCAATTCAGCTTCATGTTTTTCATGGAGCTTGTCTATTTTTTCCAAAGCTGCTTTTTCTTTCACCTTGCCACTCTTGTCTTTCTTCACCCTCTGGAATAATTTTTTATTGATTACCACCCCTTCCGTTCCACTCGGAGCTTTCAGCGAAGCATCTTTGGCATCACCGGCTTTATCACCGAAGATCGCACGAAGCAATTTTTCTTCAGGTGTCGGATCGCTTTCACCTTTCGGAGTGATTTTGCCGATCAGGATATCACCTTCTCTAACGTGAGCGCCTACACGAATTACTCCATTCTGATCCAGATCTTTGGTAGCTTCTTCACTGACGTTCGGAATATCCGGTGTCAATTCCTCCTCTCCCAGTTTGGTATCTCTTACTTCAAGTTCAAATTCATCAATATGGATCGAGGTAAACAAATCTTCTTTAACCACCTTTTCACTGATCACAATGGCATCTTCAAAGTTGTATCCTTTCCACGGCATGAAGGCCACTTTCAGGTTACGTCCCAATGCCAGTTCACCGTCTTTGGTTGCATATCCTTCGGTCAGAAAATCTCCTTCTTTTACCACTTGTCCCTTCCTGACTGCAGGACGGAGATTGATACATGTACTTTGGTTTGTTTTGATAAACTTGGTCAGTTTATAAACAACCACATCTGATTCAAAACTTACCAACTGCTGGTCGCGGCTGCGGTTATATCTTACATGGATTTCATTGGCATCCACATATTCAATGACACCATCACCGTCTGCATGGATCTGAATTCTTGCATCGCGGGCAGCCTTGGCTTCCAGTCCGGTTCCGACAATGGGCGGTTGAGGAAGAATTAACGGAACAGCCTGGCGCTGCATGTTTGATCCCATCAGGGCACGGTTGGCATCATCGTGTTCAAGAAATGGAATAATGGATGCGCTCAAACCCACAATCTGGTTAGGAGCCACGTCCATATATTCAACTTCATCCCTGTTGAGAATCGGGAAATCACCGGTTTCTCTGGATTTCACCTTTTCATTTATCAGTTCATTCTTATCGTTCAACGGTGAATTCGCCTGAGCAATTTTTGCCTGGTCTTCTTCTTCAGCACTCAGGTAAAAGATCTTACTCATATCCACTTTGCCATCTTTCACTTTACGGTATGGAGTTTCTATGAATCCCATATCATTGATGCGGGCATGGACACAAAGAGTTGAGATCAACCCGATATTAGGGCCTTCAGGAGTTTCAATTGTACAAAGACGTCCATAGTGTGAATAGTGAACGTCGCGCACTTCAAATCCTGCTCTTTCACGGCTAAGACCTCCCGGCCCAAGAGCAGAAATTCTGCGTTTGTGTGTGATTTCACTCAGCGGATTTGTCTGATCAAGGAATTGTGACAACTGAGATGTCCCGAAGAAACTGTTGATTACTGAACTCAGGGTACGTGCATTGATAAGGTCAACCGGAGTAAACACTTCATTGTCCCTGACGTTCATTCTTTCACGGATGGTACGTGCCATACGTGCAAGGCCTACCCCAAACTGAGCATATAACTGTTCGCCCACTGTCCGTACTCTTCTGTTGCTCAAATGGTCAATGTCATCAATTTCACTCTTCTGGTTGGTCAGTAAAACCAAATATTTAATAATTGCAATGATATCTTCCTTGGTAAGTACCTTCTTTGTAATCGGGAATTCAAGTCCGAGTTTACGGTTGATCTTGTATCTTCCAACTTCTCCCAGATCGTATCTTTTATCACTGAAGAACAATTTATCTATGATTCCTCTTGCCGTTTCATCATCCGGGGCGTCAGCGCCGCGCAACTGGCGATAGATATGCTGTACGGCTTCTATTTCACTGTTTGAAGTATCCTTATTCAGCGTGTTGTAGATAATGGCATAATCGCCACTCACTTCTTCTTTCTGAATGAAAACACTCTTCACGCCGAGTTCTACAATCATGCTGATATTTTCTTCATCCAGCACGGTATCTCTTTCCAGCATGATTTCGTTTCTTTCCAGGCTGATCACTTCACCGGTATCATCATCTACGAAATCTTCCACCCACGTGCGCAAAACCCTTGCAGCAAGACGTTTGCCGAGATGATCTTTAAGTGTTTTTTTATCTGCTTTAACTTCTTCTGCCATCCCGAAAAGTTCCAGAATGTCTTTGTCAGTTTCAAATCCGATTGACCGCAAAAGAGTAGTAACAGGGAATTTTTTCTTACGATCGATATAAGCATACATGACATTGTTAATGTCCGTTGCAAATTCCATCCAGGCACCCTTAAACGGGATAACCCTTGCCGAATAAATTTTGGTTCCGTTCGGGTGGGTACTTTGTCCGAAGAATACGCCCGGCGAACGGTGTAACTGGCTAACCACAACCCTTTCAGCACCATTGATTACAAAAGTACCGCGGGGTGTCATGTAGGGAATATTCCCCAGAAATACATCCTGTACAATGGTTTGAAAATCTACATGCTCTTCATCATTACAGCTCAATCTTAACTTGGCTTTAAGAGGAACAGCATAGGTCAATCCTCTTTCTATACATTCATCAATGGTATAGCGTGGAGGATCTACAAAATAATCAAGAAATTCCAGCATGAAAATATTCCGGGTATCACTGATCGGAAAGTTTTCTTTAAAAACTTTAAACAACCCTTCATTGTTTCTTTTATCCGGAGTAGTTTCTAATTGGAAGAAATCTTTAAATGATTGGATTTGGATCCCTAACAGATCCGGTGTTTCCGCCAAATGTCCTACTTTTCCAAAGCTGATTCTTTTGGCAGGAGCTACTTTTTTTGAAGGCATATTTTAATTAAAATATTTTTTAATGAGGCGATTTTTCAAGGCTAATTCCCTTTTATGCACATGTGTGCAAATTTTGAAAGGATTGCAAAAGTACGATATTTTTTTATTCTCCTTATTTCGAAACCCACAATCTTAGTATTTTTTTTAAAACTGGCTTCATATTTGTTTACGGATTTCGGAAAACCGGCAGGTATCACGTAAAATTAAGGTCATTTTGCCTGCTGTTTTTTCATAATGAATCTTAAACGATTTAGCTTTGCTCTTTTTAAAAACAAAAATTTTTACCATGAAAAGACTTTTTTTAGCGCCCGCATTTGCTGTAGTACTATTTCTGGCAGCTTGCAGTGGTGGGAATCAATCTTCAGATCAGTCAGGCGAATCCAGCGCCCCTGCTGCTACTACTGACACTTCATCAGCAGCATCAAGTGCAGCATCTGCTTCGACCCCAGGCTCAGATATCCCGGGAATCGCAGATGTTCCTGTAAGCACAGAAATTGACCTGACCGGTGACGATCAAATGAAATTCGACAAGACTTTGTTCAAAGTAAAAGCAGGACAGGACATCAAGCTTACCATGAAAAATATAGGTAAATTACCTGCAGCAGCCATGTCTCACAATGTGGTTATCCTTCTTCCGGGTACAGATGTTCAGGCTTTTGGAACTGCAGCCGTTGCAGCAGCCGCTACCGAACATATCCCACAAAACATGATCAATGATGTTCTTGCACACACCAAGATGTTAGGGCCGGGCGCAAGTGATCAGATCACTGTTAAATTCCCGAAACCAGGAGTTTATGATTTCATCTGCACTTTTCCAGGTCACTTTGCAACTATGCACGGAAAGATTGTAGCTGAATAAACAGTACAAATAAATCATATTTATAAAAATGCAGCTTTGAAGAGCTGCATTTTTATTTAACCAAGAATAGGATGCCTTTTGAATTCCTTTGTCCTGTCAAACAAAAATCTGTAAGTGGCCAGTTTACGGCTCAGATGGGCGCCCAGGTTTTGAGAGATATTAAGCATTTTAGGGTTAAAATCCCCTTGCCATTGCATTTCAAATTCCTTGTATTCTGTATGGTATTGAATCAGATTGGCAGCTTCCTTAATCATAAAATAATCCACACCAGTGCCCTGAAATTCCGGGACTACACCGAACACAATCCCCGTAAACTTTTTTATGACACCTCTTCTCTGCATCAAAATGAATCTGAGTTTTTCGATCAGCCTCAGCCTGCCATTGAAATGTTTAAAAATCTGATTTAGTTCGGGCAAATTCAGCCAGCAGGCAACCGGTTCCCCATTGTGATAGGCAAACCACACAAGCCTCTCGTCAATAACCGGTTTCATAGCTCCGAACATCTTCATTGCAGATTCTTCCGTCATATTTTTATTTCCTTCATGTTTTGCCCAGGCTGCATTATAAACAGTGACAAAATCGTGGGCAAACTTTCGCATTTCACTTTTCCGGATATATCTGGCACTGAACTCCGGCTGCTTTTTAAACTTTTCATGCATCGCACTGAATTTTTCACTCAGTACTGTATCCACCGACATGGCAAAGCACATCTGATTGAAAAAGATTTTGAAACCATAATCCTCAAATAATTTTTGATAATAGGGAGGATTATAATTCATTAAATATATGGGAGGCATAAAACCTTCAATTACCAATCCCCAAAACCGGTCGCGTTCCCCAAAGTTGACCGGCCCATCCATCGCTTCCATACCCTTTTCTGCCAACCAGCTTTTACTCACATCAAAAAGCATATCTGCAGCGGACTGGTCATTGATACATTCAAAAAAACCTATTCCGCCGGTCTTTTGTTCATCCCCCTTATTCTTGTATTTGGCATTCACGAAAGCTGCTATCCGGCCAATGTATTCACCGTCATCATTTTCGAGCAGCCATCGCTTGCAGGTGCCAAACCGGAATGCACGGTTTTTGGCAGGGTCGAAAACATTTTCTACATCTTTATCCAGCGGCCTGATATAGTTTGGATCGGTTTTATAAATCTTGTATGGCATCAAAAGGAAATCATGTGAAAGCTTTTTCCCCTCCACCTCTGTAAGCTGCATCTGAATATGAATTTATCAGTTAAAAAGAAAACGGGTAAAATTAATATTTCTGCCTTTCCCGGGATAAAAAACCACTTCTGGTTACGCCAAATTGCTATCGCTTCAAAATCTTATCAAAAAACATTTTAAGAGAGGTTGGCGAAAAAATCCCCGGTGAAAAGATTATTTCTCAGATTCCAACATAATTGAATACAAAATTTTTTCATCTGCCGGATTGATTGTACTGTCACTATTTACAGTTTCAAAATGGCGTTTGAATGCAATGACAGAAGCTCCCGGATCCTGCAACGAATAACCGATTATACGCAATGCCATCAGGGGATCAAAATTTTGAGGCACCGTAATATTTGAAGTATCTCCATACCAGATACCAAAACCGCGATCAGCAAGGGACTTCCACGGGAAAGTGACATTCGGGTCATTTTTACGTGTGGGTGCGATGTCGGCATGGCCTACAAAATTGGCGGTCGGAATACGGTATTTCGTTTTTAGTGTATCCAACAACGTTAGCAGGCTGTTAATCTGCGGTACAGTAAATGAATCAACTCCGTTATTGTCCAATTCAATGCCGATGCTGCTCGAATTGACATCCTTGTCATTCCCCCATGAACTGATTCCTGCCTGCCAGGCCCTCAAAAGATCATTAAGCATGTGATGTACCGTGCCATCTCTGCAAATAACATAATGTGCGCTCACCTGTGTGCGGGGAGTGGTAAAGGTTTGCAATGTTTGCGGACAACTGTTTTGGGCTGTATGATGGATAATAATCAAATCGGGTTTTCTCAATCCAAAATTGGTGGTACCCACCCAGGTTTTCTTTGTTGCATCCAACGGTGTATGCCTGATTTCCTTTGCAAGCTGTTTCACCTGCCTTTTGTATTGCCTGTTGGTGGTAGCATATCTGTTGCTGCTGCATGAGAAAAACAGAATAATTACCGGTAGCAAAAATTTCTTCATCAATAGTATTTTGGTCAAAATTAAATTACATATTCCTTATGTATTGCACGCCTTCCTGATAAAGTGCATAAATGCTTCATCCGGGTGAACAATATTTCGCGACCTACGGTAATTTCCGGAAATATTTCCGTTTCTTAAGGCTACTTCCTGCTATTATTTGAGCATTTCCCCCGGTTTGTCTTCCTACGCTTTTTTTGAACGCTTCTGCATTTTCATTCCGGCGTTCTATTTTCATTTTTTTGTGCTGCGAATTGCTCAGGTAATTTATTGTAACCACGAATGATCCCGATGGCCTTCGGCTTTATGATAAATCTCACGCGGTCATTAAAACCAATAAAATTTTTCCCTGCATGCAACAAAATGAAAACCCTTGTTGTCAGTAATATAAAATGTTTTTGAAAACCCTTCATAAATTGGTTAAAAAATGAAAACATTCCTCCCCACAGAAGATGAACATAGCCCGCCTATATAATTATATCGTTTGACAAAAATTTATTGGCAGACTGTAGTTGGAGATACAAGCAGACAATAACAACGGATATAAAACACTTAAAATACACAGATCTTTTTCCTCCAAAAAAGAGAATTAAATATTTCATCAAAATTAAAATCCCTTTTATGATAAAATCATTTTTAGTGACCGTCTTATTAATCTCATATTTAAGCGCTGTGTCGCAATCAGCCAAAATGAAATCAAGCATTGGCATCTCCATTCCTGTGATTTGGAATAATTCTGAGGCGACTTATTATCAACTGGGAAGCCCCAAATATCCAGGTGGTAAAGCGACAAGCTATGGTTTAAATATTGATTATTCTCACTCCCTGTACAATGGTATTTATGGGAAATTAGGAATAGGGTATTTTAAACAAAGCTTTAGAATTGTAAGGCCATTCAATTATTATGACAATCCAGGGCAACTACTATACTCTACTCAATCATATAATTACAACAATGTACAGTTACTTGCGGGAATAGGCTACATAAAAAAACTGTATAAAAATATTTTCCTTAATGGATATATTAATTACAATTATTTCAACTCTTTCAATCAAAAATATATTATAAGCAATGAGAATAATGTAAGTCAGAAAAATGGGAAATCTTTTTCATTGGGAGAAATGATAAACCTTGGTTTTGGAATAAATAGAAATATTTCAAGAAAAATTTCTTTAGGTGTAGATTTTCTCATTCCCATATACACGCATTGGAACAAAGATGAAACATTTTATAACAATCATTATTCATCAGATGAACAACAAATAGCACGAAATAAATTTTCTGCGGGAATTGTTGTTTCATGCAATTACAATTTTTAAAACATTAAAACATTTTTTATGAAAACAATTCTGAAGCTATTAACAGCCCCATTATTATTGCTTTGCGTTTTAGCTCAGGCACAAGTAAAGACAAACTTCAATAACAAAACACTAATAAACGAAAGAGGGCGTTTTTTAAAATCTTATAAGGCAACGATTGACTTTGAAATTCCTGCAAAGAATATCACAAATTTATTACAGGCCGAAAAAAGTAAAACGGATACTGTTCAAGAAGCACAGCCTTTTCAAATTGCAGTTCCTGTTTCTGTGGATTTAGACATAGCCAAATTGATGAATTGGGATGCTGAAGGGGATTCTGCTTATGGAAAATTTGCCATCAAAGTTAACGGCGCATTATCCTCAAGTATAAATTTTGACAAATTTTATTTGCCCAATGGAACAGATATGTACATATATAATGAAAATGGCAAAATGATTACCGGGCCGGTAACCGAAAAAGAAAATAACCCCAACAAGATTTGGGGCAGTTGGGTGTACCAAGGACCGTGGCTTACAATAGAAATTAAAACACCTTTATCAACATTGAAGCAGTTAATGCTTCATGCAAATAATATTGCTTATGGATATAAAAAAGTATATCAAGTACTTGGATTCGGACAATCAGCAGCTTGTGAAATTAATGTTCTTTGCCCTCTGGGCGCTGGCTGGCAAAACGAAAGGAATTCAGTATCTTTAATACTAAGTGATAATGGAACGAGTTGGTGTAGTGGTTGCTTAGTAATGAATACTTGCAATAGCAATAGACCATTTTATTTAACGGCAAATCACTGTTTTAATCCCCCTAATTTGCCTCAACAAAATGTTGCCGCATGGCGTTTCACATTCCAAGCCTGGAGTCCGACCTGTACTCCTTCACAGAACTCAAACGGTGTAACATATAATGGCTCTACTTTAAGAGCTAATTCTGCAGGTTCAGATTTTTGTTTGGTAGAACTAAATAATACCCCTCCGGCAAATTCGGGAATTAATTATGCAGGATGGAGCAGGAATACTGCTGGGATAAATCAGACAACAATCATTCATCATCCGGCGGGCGATGTAATGAAAATAACAAATGACGTTAACCCTCCGGCCTTTGGAAATTTTAAGGGAGCACAATGCTGGCATTTAATCGTTGATAATGGAACAACTGAGGGCGGTTCGTCAGGTTCACCCTATTTTGACCAAAATCATCGTGTTATTGGGCAGCATTACGGAATTGACGATGCAAATCTTACGATTTGCAATCAGGTTAGCAAATATGGTGGGCGATTTGATGTCTCTTGGACTGGCGGCGGCACAAATGCTACAAGACTAAGCAGTTGGCTTGATCCAAATAATTCGGGCGCTATGACGACAAATACAACTAACGTTTCTTCTTTAGTTCCTTTTATTGGAGTTTTAAGTATATCTGGAAGTGATGCCGTTTGTTCAGCTACCTCTCAATATACTTTAAACAATAATGGAATTTCCGCTACTG
Source organism: Chitinophagaceae bacterium (assembly GCA_017307735.1). Lineage (GTDB taxonomy): Bacteria > Bacteroidota > Bacteroidia > Chitinophagales > Chitinophagaceae > Ginsengibacter. The sequence goes on along the minus strand of JAFKGR010000028.1, from coordinate 4,536 downwards.
GAAATATTACCTGGGTATCCTCAAATTCAAATATCGCGACGGTAACAGCAACAGGTAACCTTGCAACAGTTACTAAAATGGGCAACGGAAATGTTACAATAACTGCAACGCTAAACGCGTGTGATGGTATTAAATCCGTGTCAAAAACGCTGGTTGTAGGCATCCCTGACAACAGCGCTTTTAATATATATCAGGATCCTTCCTGTAATGGTAACAGGATAAATTTGGGTGCCTATTTCGGATTTGCATTCGATAATTGTAGCTTATGGAACATGGGAGTAACGGATATTTCCTGGGATATCATCAATGGTAATTCTCCTCAAATAACAAATAATTCCGGACCTGGTGTATGTTCCCAAGGACTTAATAATAGTGGGATTCAAGTATATTTCCCAAACCCTACTGCATTTTTTACTCCATATGCGCGGTTCAAAGCACAAAATGCCTGCGGATGGAGCGATTGGATGCTTCGACCAATGCCAATTAATTTTCAGGCATGTGGAAGTTGGTCTTTTAGCGCCGTGCCAAATCCAGCAAGCAGTTTTCTTAGCGTCGCTTTAGATGAAAATACACAAGCAACTAAAACTGATAATTCAAGGAGCATTCAGGAAATTCAGATAACAGACAAATTAGGCAATGTAGTAAAGCAGTTTAAGTATTCTATAAAAATAAGCAAGGTTATTTTGGATATAAGTAGCCTTAAACAAGACGTATATTTTATCAGAGTTTATAATGGAAAGGAATGGAAATCCGAATCAATAAGTAAGCAATAATTTATCCTTCATTCATAAAATGGCGAAAAGGATTGCAGCTTATCGTTGCTGTCTATAATAGTTCAAACAGGTGGTTCGTATCCGCATCTATTACAGACTACCTGTTTTATTTTAGACTGGTATAGCAGGCCATACCTCTATCCAATCACTTAATACTACTTCTACATATTCCTTCTGTATTGCCCACCCACTTCATAGAGGGAATGCGTAATCTGACCGAGTGAACAATACTTAACGGTTTCCATCAGCTCGGCAAAAATATTACCGTTGTGTACAGCCACATCTTTTAATCTTTTCAACATTTCTTCACTCTGGCCCTGGTGTTTTTCTCTGAACAGTTCAACATTCTTAATCTGCATTTCTTTTTCTTCGTGCGTACTGCGGGTCACATTTGCGGGGATAATGGTTGGCGATCCTTCTTTATTTAAAAATGTATTCACGCCCACAACCGGATATTCTCCGTGATTTTTCAACCTTTCATAATACAGGCTTTCTTCCTGAATGGCATTGCGCTGATACATTCTTTCCATAGCACCCAATACCCCGCCCCGGTCGGAAATACGGTTAAACTCTGACATCACAGCTTCTTCAACCAATCCGGTCAACTCCTCAATCAGAAAACTACCCTGATTCGGATTTTCATTTTTGGCAGTCCCCAGTTCTCTGTTAATCACAAGCTGAATGGCAATGGCACGGCGAACACTTTCTTCGGTCGGCGTCGTTATCGCTTCATCGTAGGCATTTGTATGAAGGCTGTTGCAATTATCATAGATTGCATATAATGCCTGCAGCGTTGTGCGTATATCATTAAAACTGATTTCCTGGGCATGCAGGCTGCGCCCACTCGTTTGAATATGATATTTTAATTTTTGCGAACGGTCGTTAGCCCCATACTTATACTTCATTGCTTTGGACCATATCCGGCGTGCCACACGCCCGATAACGCTGTATTCAGGATCCATGCCATTGCTGAAGAAGAAAGAAAGATTATGTGCAAAGTCGTCGATCTTCATTCCGCGCGCGAGATAATATTCCACATAAGTGAATCCATTGCTCAGCGTAAATGCCAATTGTGTAATGGGGTTGGCTCCGGCCTCAGCAATGTGATATCCGCTGATGGATACGGAATAAAAATTGGTAACATCATTTTGAATAAAATATTCCTGTACATCGCCCATCATTTTGAGGGCAAATTCGGTAGAGAAAATACAGGTATTCTGGGCCTGATCTTCTTTGAGGATGTCGGCCTGAACCGTACCGCGAACAGTTGAAAGCGCTTTCTTCTTAATTTCACTGTACACATCAGCCGGCAATACATCACTTCCCGACAAACCCAGCAAACGCAATCCCAAACCGTCGTTTCCTTTGGGAAGGTGCCCGACCAGTGACCCTTTTTCAGGATAAACCGGTTCGCCATTTATTCCGATGTACTTGGGTAATTGACTGGCATCGAATTTACTTTCAATAATCTTGTTAACTGCTTGCTGAAGGTGATGTTCGATAATATACTTTTCACATTGCTGGTCAATGGCGGCATTCAAAAAGAATGCGAGCATCATGGGGGCAGGGCCGTTGATGGTCATGCTGACCGATGTTTTCGGGTCGCACAGATCAAAACCACTGTACAACTTTTTTGCATCATCCACGGAGGCTACACTCACACCCGAATTCCCAATCTTTCCATAAATATCCGGGCGTCTTGCAGGATCTTCTCCATAAAGTGTGACACTATCAAAGGCAGTACTCAACCGTTTGGCGGGCTGGCCCACACTTACATAATGGAAACGGCGGTTGGTACGTTCCGGCCCGCCCTCGCCGGCAAACATTCTTGTCGGATCTTCTCCTGATCTTTTCAATGGGAAAACACCCGCGGTGAATGGAAACCTTCCCGGAAAATTTTCCTGGAGTTGCCATTGCAAAATATCTCCCCAGTCCCTGAATTTCGGAACAGCAATCTTAGGGACTTTTGTATGAGAAAGGGATTCATAAAACAAGGGCTGTTTTACAATTTTATCCCTGACTTTGTATTCAAAAAATTCTTTTTTATAACTGGCGGCAAGAGCAGGAAAATTTTGAATCAACTTTTTATTTTCCGGCGAAATAGCAGATTCTGTTTCTTCAATCAGTTCCTGTAATTCCCTGTTTTCTCCTTTCAAATCATTTGAAGCTTCTTTGAGCCTGTACCACTTTGAAGCAAGGTCTGATTGAGTTTGTACATTCCTGTTATACTTCTCTATTTCCTCCGAAATTTCGGCAAGATACCGTTGCCTCTTTGCAGGAATGATGCTCTTGTTATGGGCATCAGCGACAAGTGACGGTAAATATTTTTTCCATTCGGTTTTGGTAATGTCTCCCAGCTTTTCCATGACCATGTTGAACAAATCGTTGCATCCGGGATCACTGAATTGAGAAGCTACCGTACCAATAATCGGCAGATCGGAATCTTTTGCATCAAACAGCAAATGATTGCGTTTATACTGTTTGCGCACATCATGCATGGCATCTTCAGAACCGGCTTTGTCAAATTTGTTGATACAGACAATGTCCGCATAATCGAGCATGTTGATCTTCTCCAACTGTGACGCAGCGCCGTATTCCGGTGTCATTACATAAATGCTCACATCGCAGAAATCCAGAATTGAAGCATCGCTTTGTCCAACGCCTGCACTTTCGAGAATAACCAGATCGTATCCGGCCGATTTTACAATGTGGATGGATTCCTGAACAGCATCGCTCAATGCTTTGTCATCAGCACGCGTAGCCAGCGAACGCATATAGGCGCGTGGACTGTGAATAGAATTCATTCTGATCCGGTCGCCCAACAATGCACCACCGGTTTTTTTTCTTGACGGATCAACCGAAATCACACCAATCGTTTTCTCCGTTTCAGCTACCAAAAAACGCCTTACCAATTCGTCCGTAATTGAAGATTTACCAGAACCTCCTGTACCCGTGATTCCCAAAACCGGGACTTTTTTCTTTGTTTCAGGGATATCTAAATGCCCTCCGTCTTCCACCTTTGATATTTCGGTTGCCACGGAATGGACGTCGTGCCATTCGCCCAGGACAAATTTTCCATTATTCTTTTCTTTGGGTTCACTCCATTTCGAATCTTCCACAGGTTTACATCTTTCCAGCGTATCTTCTATCATGCCTTCCAAACCCAATTTTCTACCGTCGTCGGGAGAATAAATTTTGGTGATTCCATAAGCCTGCAATTCATTTATTTCAGTTGGCAAAATTGTTCCGCCGCCGCCGCCGATAATCTTAATATGAGAATAACCATTCTGGTCGAGGAGGTCTTTCATGTATTTAAAAAATTCCATGTGGCCGCCCTGATAACTTGAGATGGCGATGGCATCTGCATCTTCTTCAATGGCACATTCCACAATCTCGTGCACACTGCGGTTATGCCCAAGGTGGATAATCTCCGCACCCTTGCTCTGCATAATCCTTCTCATGATATTGATAGCAGCATCATGCCCGTCAAAGAGCGAAGAAGCTGTCACAATTCTGATTTTCTTTTCTTTACCCTCCATATAAATCCTGTTTTGTAGGTTTTACAAAATTACACTTTTGCCATCCTACTATTATTTGCAAGGGAAATATAATATTCCCCAAATTCGCAAGTTAAAAAGCAAAAGAGCCTCAGATATGCACATGGTGTGCATTAGAGGCTCAATGCCGTTTCACCCAAATGGGTGAACTTTGATGTATTCTACAACATCAAGATGCAAGTTGAAGTAAAGAAATCAGATTACCA
>JAFKGR010000027.1 GCA_017307735.1 Chitinophagaceae bacterium | reverse complement strand
ATACCAATTGATTGGGGCTTACGTACCCAGGAGTAGATGCACGCTTTCTGCCGCCTTTCTCTGAGTTTCCTTGCATTTGATTATTGTTTTGTGAATGCCAATTCAAATATAGCAAGGGTTGTAGAGTTATTTAGCAAACTCTAAATAGTGTAAGTGCCTCATTGATGTTTTTGTCGATTCCATTGAGCATTCCTTTCAGATCAGAATCTGGCTTTACAGGTTCAAAAAGCTGATTCCTGTAGGTGATAAAATTATTCAACTGACCAAGACTTTCGTTCAACAAAGCAACAGCCTCATTGTACCAGTTCATCTGATTCTGCTCTTTCTGATCTTCTATGTTTCCTCTGACAATTTTGTATTGCAGATCGGTAGTTTTATTCCGAATGCCGGCTTTCTTCATTCTTTCAAGTTCGGCTGTATAACGGGTAAGGCTATCCGTATTCTGATATTTCTGAATCGAATCTTTGAAATTGAAAAATACAGCATCCGAATACAATGCGCCGGAATTAAATCCCTGATAGGTCAAAGGTTTGGTCAGCAGTTGCCACATGGGATCAAAAGGCATGTGGGTTTGAATAAACTCATTGCCCGTCCTTTTGAAATAAGAAAATCCCGCACCTGCACCGGCTTCCCAGGTCGGATCAAACAGAAACCAATCATCACCAAATTTTACGGCTGACCAGCTATGGCCTTTTGGATCTATGGTACCTCTGGTTTTTGTATATCCGTTAATGACTACCGCTTCCAACCCCATTTTCCGGCACACATCCGTAAAAATCGCTGAGAAGTTTTCGCATACTCCCTTTCTCCTCGAGAAAGCGATATCTATAACACCCCGTGGATCAAGGCCATGGTTGACCGGCAATACATCATCATCACTATACCGGATATTTTGGGTGACCCACCGGTAAGCTGCAAACACTTTACTGTATTCACTTTCATACGCTGAATTAATATACAGGGCTAAATCCCCGGTACTTTTCAATTGCTTGTTTGATTGAGCAACGCCAGTGTTCACAATAGAAAGAAGCAATAAAATAATCAGGTATTTCATGGCTTCTCAAATTTCCGAAAAATTTCAATGAGAATCTTGGGTAGTAATGCGTTAAAATTTTTTATTTTAAGCGCAGGCAGGTGGTTTGCGATAAAGAGAATATTTAACTGCGTTGTCTATAAAAACAATTTATGCAATGTATCCCGATTCCAAACGGTGGCATTTGAGAGTGGCGGAACCTGCGGCCAGAAAAAATAAAACTTCATTGGAATGTCATTGTTATTTTGTGTTTTCCGTTAGCAACTAATTGTCATTATTTCTTTTCACAATAAGATACCAGTCATTTTCCAGCGGAAGATATCCCGTTTCGTAACAGAAGAAGTACGTATTGCCTTTCTTGTTGACATATTGATGTGTCATGTATTTAAACTGAAATCCCTTTTCTGCCAATTTAGATTTTGATACCTTGGTCATTTCTTCACCTTCGGGCAAAAAGCCATGAAGTATCCTGCGGTTTTTGAGCAGTGCGTTATTGATATTTCTGACGAGGTTGTTGCTTTTGCTTTTTAGCTGATTGTTGTAATTGTTTCTGCAGTAATCATCACAAAATTTTTTATCTGAACGGCCTCTTAAAGGCTTTCCGCAGAATGTACAATTTGAAGTCGGAGCGAGGTTCATAATGCAGGTTTAAGTCGTTAAGTTAAATAAAATCCTGATTATTTTTCATCGTCTGAAATTTCATGTAATGAAATTCTGATATTTTTGCACTGATAAAAAAGGGGAAATGGAGTTTTCCCGGAAAAACCGCCCAAATTGGCTGATGACTCCTGTTTAAATTTTAAAGAACTGTAATAACATGAACAGGACATTACTATTAGTAGGGATCGGTGGGTTTTTAGGCAGTATTTCGAGATATGGCCTCGCCTTATGGATGACCAGATTTTTCCCTTCATCATTTCCTTCGGGAACTTTCACCGTAAACATTTTTGGTTGTTTTTTGATCGGACTTTTTTACGGACTTTCTGAAAGGTATGATTGGTTCACCCCGGAATTGAGAATTTTTCTTGCTACCGGATTTTGCGGCGGGTTCACCACCTTTTCTTCCTTTGCTTATGAAAACATAAGCCTGTTGCGGTTATCACAATATTTTACTTTTGCTTTTTATACTATTTCAAGTGTTGCATTGGGTTTGGTTGGAGTAATCGCAGGGATATTTATCACTAAAATCTGACAGAGGCCATGCCATTCAAAAAGATTTTAATAGCAGTTGACAGCAATGACTATTCGATGAATACGGCCAAGACCGGTATTGCACTTGGTCATCAACTCAATGCACAGATTGCTCTTTGCTTCATTATAGATGTGGGCAAGGCATCAGGAAGCGTGGATGCGGGCATCACTGTTCAGGAAGCGCTGATCGTTTTGAAAAAGGAAGCAGAAGAAACGCTGGATAAACTCATTGCCTTGTACGGTGGAGAAAATATCGTGAAGATGATGGAGAAAGGCCATCCCAAACAAGATATTCTGAAAATGGCAGGTATTTTTGAAGCCGACCTGATTGTCATGGGTACCCATCGCAGAAAGGGGTTGAATAAATTATTATCAGGAAGTGTTGCGGAGTATGTCATTCATCATTCGGAACTGCCGGTGCTGGTGGTTCCCTCAAGGTAAATTTCAGTGTGAGTACCTGAGGGTGATGCAGCCTTTTTTTGCGCCAGATTTTTATCCTCCGGATTCAGCCATTTCATTATGACTCACGGGCATTCAATCTATCAGGATTTAGGGTATCTTTTTCTCATTTTGTTTACTATTTTCAATCGTATATTTTAAAATGCAAATCCACTGAACGTGAGTTTTTCGTAAAGAAAAACAGCTATTCCTGGTTCTTCTTAAATTCAACCATCTTTCTACAATTCAATCCTGTATTGAATCTTACCGGGCACAACCGTTTACAAACGGATAAATACGTAAGTAAACGGTTAAAAACCGACTACCGCTTTTTGCCGACCCCATCTTTGTGTTGTTGATGCAAAAAATAGTAAAGCTTCAACTGAGATACAATTTTTAACCGCTCGCATGAGCACAAATTTTTAAGTCATGAATGCATTAAAAAACAAAGTTCAACTGATTGGCAACATCGGTAAAACTCCCGAAATCCGTACAACAGGAACCGGAAAGAAAATGGCGAAATTTTCGTTAGCCACAAATGAAACCTACCGCAATGCAAGCGGTGAAAAAATTACTGAAACCCAGTGGCACAACATCATTGCCTGGGGAAAGATAGCAGAGATTGCTGAACAAATGCTCGACAAAGGCAAAGAAGTGGCCATTGAAGGAAAGCTGGTAAATAATGTTTATACCGACAAAAATGGTGTAAAGAAATATTTTACACAGGTACAGGCAAATCAACTTTTGCTCGTCGGAAGATCTGAAGGGTGATTTTGAGGTTGATTGGTAATAAAAAAATGCCGGATCATAATTTTAATGACCCGGCATTTTCGTGATTATTATGATTAATCAGGTATAATTAAAAAAGTCCTCCCTTCTTAAAGCTGACAGTGCCCTGCCCAATCTTAAATCCGTTGTTGTAAACCTCAATTTTATAATTCCCCGTTTGGAATTTACTGCTTTGAGACCATTCCACCGTTACCGGTTGCTTTTCTCCCTGCACATAATTGATCGTAACTTTTTTGGTAAATGCATGTTCCACACCATCGCGTGTTGTAAATTCCCCCGAACCCAGGGCATCCACCGTTACAGGTTTTCCATCGGGGGCTGTAATTGAAATAAAAATTTCCTTGGGCCCGCTGGTAGTAATCCGGTTTTCATCCAGATCAAAACTGATACGGAGCAAATCCACTTTTTTTGCTTTTGAAGTTTCCTTTTCCCTTCCGCTTCCTTTTTTATTAAGGCCAACAATATTAAAATTACTTGCATGCAAAGTTGACCCGATATCAATGACTTCCTGTTTTTGTTGTATCTCCTGTTGGGCGCTCTGAAGATTTTGCCGGGCTGAATCACGTTGAGAGCTGATCGCAGCATTTTCCTGGGTAAGTTGTGTATTCTTCGTTTTGAGTGCTTCTATTTCAGAGGCGTAGGTATCTATGTTCCCTTTCAATTGGGCTATCAGCCGCCTGGCTTCATCCAATTGGGCCTGTGTTGCTTTTTTATCATTCAGGATAGTCTGGATTCTGTTTTTCAATCCCTGGACATCCGAATCTTTGGTTTGAATCAGGCTGTCTGCTTTGGCATTCGAAGTTTTAAGCGCATCAAGCCTCAGGGCTGCATCATCAAGTTCCTTTTGCAATTCACTTTTTGCAGAATCGCTTGTACTCAATTGTGCTGTGAGTACAGTTTTTTCCTGTTGTTTTGCATTGTTATCATAAATGATGTATCCCCAGGTTGCCAGTAATGCAACAATGAGGGCCCCGGTCAGAAGGTTTCTGGTTTTGTTTTTTTTCTCAACCGGCTCCTTTGGTTGTTCGCTTTCGGGAAAATTTTCGTAACTCATACAAGGTGGTTTTGATTGAATAATTTTTCTAAAATTACAGGAATCGTTGGTTTTTGAAATAAATAACTGATTTACACATATTGTTAAAAACTATACAAGGGTAACGGCACCTTTCCGTTTATCTTTGACAACACATGACGCCTGAATCAATTATTACTTCCTGGAAGTCCAAACAATTTAAACCTTTGTATTGGCTGGAGGGAGATGAAAGTTTTTTTATTGATGAAATTGTCCAATACGCCGAACACCAGATTTTGCCTGAAGATCAGGCGTCCTTTAATCTCACCGTTTTTTATGGCCGCGATGCCAGTTGGGCGGATGTGTTGAATGCCTGCAGGCGATATCCTGTATTTTCTGAACGGCAGGTGGTATTGCTCAAAGAAGCCCAGCAGATGAAGGATGTGGAAAAACTGGAACCTTATATTGAAAAACCAAATAGCAGTACCGTTTTTGTTGCGGCCTTCAAGGGAAAAACATTGGACGGCCGGACCCGGTTTTCAAAACTGATTAAGAAATACGGAGAAGTATTTACCAGCAAAAAAATTTACGATAATCAGTTGCCTGCCTGGACGAATGGATACATTCAATCCAAAGGGTTGATGATAAATCCAAAGGCTCTTGCTTTGCTTGTGGATCATGTGGGCAATGATTTGTCAAGGCTCACAAATGAAGTAAAAAAACTTTCTATCAACCTTCCGGCAAACGGGACGATCACAGAAGATGATATTGAGAAGTATATTGGAATCAGTAAAGACTATAATATTTTTGAATTGCAGGAAGCCATCAGTTTTAAAGATTTTGGAAAAGTTATAAGTACAATTCAGTATATGGAAGGAAATCCAAAAGTGTTGCCTGTTCAATTGGTATTGCCTTCGTTGTATGGATATTTTACCAGATTAATGATTGTGACCCAGATGAAAGATAAAAGTGAGAAAGCATTGAGGGCTTTTTTTTACAATAATCCTTCTGCTGTAAGGCAGGCGCAGGCTGCTTTGAAAAATTACACATTTCACGATATGGAAAAGGCAATTTTGCTTTTACACCATTATAATTTGAAAAATATCGGAATCGGAGATAACAATACTCCGCCAGCCTCATTGATGAAAGAACTGGTTTTCAAAATCATGAAATAGCACAACATCAATTTTCCGGGGGCTCAGGAAAATATTTCTTCCTCAATTTCTTCCAATTCTTTTTTGTAATGAATCAGCAATGTCCCCTGCAAATACTTTTCATCATGCTGTGTTACATCCAGGCCCTCAATCTCTTCATCTTTTGAAACCCTTATGGGCGAAATCAGATTGATAATTTTGAAGATCAGGAATGATACGATAAAACTATACGTAACCGCAAAAGCCATTCCCTTTAACTGAATCCAAAACTGACCCGGCATTACCGATGAATTTACAATATGACTCCCGAATATACCGGTGAGCAACATTCCCGTAATTCCTCCGAGACCATGGCAGGCAAATACATCCAACGGATCGTCGTAACTGGTTAGATGGCTAAGCGATCTGGCCGCCACATTGGAAATGACAGCTGCAATAAAGCCAAAGCAAATGGCCTGAGGTACACCTACAAAACCTGCACCCGGGGTGATGGCCACCAACCCTACTACGGCTCCGATACAAAATCCGAGAACAGATGGTTTTCTCCCCCGGAAAACATCGAAAAACATCCAGGCCAATCCGGCGGTACCGGCAGCAGTATTTGTAGTTGCAAAGGCGTGCACGCTCATTGCATTGGCACTCATGGCGCTGCCGGCGTTGAATCCAAACCAGCCAAACCACAATAAACCGGTGCCAATTAAAACGTAAGGTATGTTGGCAGGCCGGGCATGCACGGCATTTTGCCGGGGCCTGAGTACCAAAGCTCCGGCAAGCGCCGCCATCCCGGCAGAAATATGAACGACAATTCCTCCTGCATAATCCAACACACCCCATTTATACAGCAAACCATCAGGATGCCATACCATGTGGGCCAGGGGAGCATACACAAAAATGCCAAACAATACAATAAATAATGTGTAAGAACTGAATCTGATTCGCTCCGCAACAGCGCCCACAACGAGGCCTGGTGTAATGATGGCAAACATCAATTGAAAAAAAGCAAATAAGGAAAGAGGAATCGTTGAAGCCATTGGCCAGGGCTTTCCATCCATCACATTCCTGAAAAAAAGATAAGTGTCGGGGTTTCCTATAAATCCACCCAGCGATTTGCCAAAACAAAGACTAAACAAAACGACAACCCACATAACGGAAATAATCCCCGCAGAAACCGTACTTTTTATCATGGTTGACAATACATTTTTCCTGCCCACCATTCCTCCGTAAAAAAAAGCCAATGCTGGTGTCATTAAAAATACCAATGCACTCGAAACAAGCATCCAGGCTATATCGCCACTGTCGTAAATATATTTGGGTGTGCTGCCGGAGATCGTAACATTTGAATTGGAGTAAGATGCAGGAGTAACAAAAAGGGCTATGGCGGCGATGACAGTTAAAATGAGAAATGGTGAAATTTTCTTTGCGGTGGCTTTACTCATTATCATAAATTTTTGGACAATCAAATGTAGTACGCATAGATTAAATATTTAAGTATTATAATTAAATTTATTAATAGAGATAAAAAATTTTATACAAATTAAATAAACCATACACATATTTATAATAATAATATATGTAACAATTTTATGTAATAAACTAATAACATTACACTTATAACACTAATATGATAAAAAGTATGTCTATACAGATTTTTATAATTTCAAATATATACTACAATATAATAATATGATATTAATAGATAAAACTTGCCTAAGCTGTACTCAATAGATTTTTTTTTAAAGATGGCTTATACCAGACTGACCTGTTTTAAGAAAAAAAATGCCGCTCGTCCTTACCCATCAAAAGGCATATTTTAAAAAACAGAATTTTGAAATTCATCTCCGGAAGTTTGCACCGGGCAATTACCCCCGATAAAATAGAGGGCAGTAAAACCTTACAGTTTGAGTTGAGCGCTTCAAATTGAATAAGAAGTTTAGGATTCAATCCTGAAAGTCCGGAAACAGGGTTTTGGATTTTGTTTACTGAATCAGAAATAGTGGTACCCTTAACGGACCTTCGCCGGGTTTGGATTCTCATATTTTATATTATTAGCGAATTGAATTGGCTCCGAATTAAATTGGAATTTCCATATTAGAAATATTTACCAAAATCAAAGAGTTTGCCTTTGGTTTTTATAATGAGAGTACTTTACATTTGCCGCAATGAGAGAATCACAAATCAACGTATCGGTACTGCTGGATGATCAGAAAGTGCCGCAGAGCATTCGATGGAATGCCACCGACAGCACCCACGATGAACCCCAACAGGCTAAAGCGATCATGCTTTCCTTTTGGGATGGAAGTGAAAAAACCGCCTTCAGAATTGACCTTTGGACAAAGGATATGAAGATGGATGAAATGGCTGACTTTTATTACCAGACAATGGTTACAATGGGCGATACCCTCATGCGTTCGACCGGTAAAATGGAACTGGTAAAAGACCTGAAAAAGTTTGCAAGCGCTTTTCATGATAAATTTGCAGGGATTCTGGAAGATGATAAATTGAAGTGAGGATATAAATCTGAAAGATCGTGTAGTTGCCTTCAGGTTTAACATCACTAAAATCATAGTTTTCTGGATCTTAAATTTTTTATCATGTCATTAGAACAAAAAGTAGCAGACGGAATCAAAAAGGCAATGCTGGCGAGGGATGAAAAAACCCTTCGCAGCCTGAGGGCCATCAAATCTGAAATTCTAAAAGAGAAAACTTCTCCGGGGCATGCCGACAGTATTTCCGAGGCAAATGAAGTAAAAATGCTTCAACGGTTGATTAAGCAACGCCGCGATTCTATTGAGATATACGAACAGCAGAACCGGGATGATCTGGCTACTCACGAAAAGGAAGAAGTTGAGGTAATAGAATCGTTCTTACCCAAACAGATGTCGGAAGATGAGGTCAGAAAAGTAATCAGCGAATTAATTGAAAGTTTGGGTGCATCTTCAATGGCAGACATGGGCAAGGTGATGGGAGCTGCTACAAAACAATTGGCAGGAAAAGCAGAAAGCAGAACCATAGCTTCTGCCGTAAAAGAAATACTGGCTTCAAAATAAAACTCAATTTTTAAGTGTGACCATTGATCTCTTTTTTTTACTGGCAATGGTACTGGCGGTCATCAAAGGCTTCCGGACGGGATTCATCATCGGGTTGTTTTCGTTTATCGCATATTTTATCGGACTTGCAGCAGCATTGAAATTATCATCCACCGTTGCAAATTATTTATCAAGCGGAAGCACGGGCCATTCATTCTGGATTCCGGTTTTATCATTTTTACTTGTATTCATTGGTGTTGTATTTCTCGTGAATGTGGTGGGCAGGATATTGAAGTCTGTCGCAACCTTCACTTTTATGGGCTGGCTTGATAAGGCGGGAGGAATTATTCTCTTTGGGATTATTTATGTTTTTATTTTTAGTATTCTGATATTTTATGCTGTTAAGATTTCGCTAATCGGCCATGAAACTATTGCTGCGTCTAAATCCTACAGTATCATTGAACCCATAGCTCCTGCCATGATTAATTTTCTTGGAAATATAATCCCGTTTTTTAAGAATACGTTCAACGATCTTCAGTCTTACTTTGTAACCTTTCAGTAAGGAGGTTGCTCCGTTATTGAAAGATGGCTGAAATATAAATTCTTATTTAATTGAGGAGAAACGACTATTTTAGCATTGGATGTTAAACATCAATAATAGTAAAGTGTAAAATGGAATATCAGGTAAAGCAAGATGGAAAATTTAAATTTTTGGAAGAGGGTGAAGGTGAGCCTTTGGTCTTGTTACACGGGCTTTTTGGTGCTTTAAGCAATTTTGAACACCTGGTAGAATACTTCAGGAAAACGTACAAGGTAATCGTGCCCATGTTGCCACTTTTCGATCTTGATCTTCTGCATACAACCGTCGGCGGCCTTGCAAAATTCATCAAAAGATTTATCGACCAGAGAGAATATGACAGCATCCATCTTCTGGGCAATTCTCTTGGAGGGCACGTAGCGCTTGTTTATATCCTGAAGAATCCTGAGAAAGTTCAATCCCTCATTTTAACCGGCAGCTCAGGCCTTTTTGAAAGCGGGATGGGCGATAGTTATCCCAAAAGAGGAGATAAGGAGTATATCCGTAAAAAGACGCAACTCACTTTTTACGATCCGAAAATGGCCACAGATGAACTTGTGGATGAATGTTTTGAGATTACAAATAACCGTTACAAAGTCATCAAGATTATTGCACTGGCCAAAAGTGCCATTCGGAATAATCTCGGCAAAGAACTCAATCAGATCCAGCAACCTACCTGTTTGATTTGGGGGAATAATGACACCATCACACCTCCATTTGTTGCACGGGAATTTAATAGCCTGATCCCTAACAGTGAACTTCACTTTATAGATAAATGCGGGCATGCCCCCATGATGGAAGTGCCCGGTGAGTTTAATGAAATCTTGAAAGGTTTTTTATCGAGGCTGAAGTCTAAGGCTGCAGCGGTTTAAATCAATTTTGTGTCTTATTTTCAGCGTTGAGATGAATAATGATGAACAGTTAAAGTGATTTTATGACAAGTTTGCAATTGGCTGATAAAGATTTTCCGGTTATGCATTTTGAGGATGCAACAGATCATGCGTTGCAGATTATGCAGATTCGCACCTGTAACTTTCTGCCTGTAGTAGAAAATGGAATTTTTAAGGGAATGATCGGGAAATCTGTTTTATTGCAACAGGCAAAGGAAGAAAAAATATCATCTGTGGCTGAGGAATTAATTCCGGCTGCTGTAAACGGTTCAACCCATTTTTTAGAATCTGCTTCCGTTGCGAATCTTTATCGCACGGATGTAATTCCCGTAATCAATGAATCCTCAGAATATTTGGGTTGTGTTACCCACATAGATCTGGTAGATGCACTCAGCAGGTTTTGCGGCGCCGGCGAATATGGTACTCTCATTGTTCTGGCAATAGAAAAATCAAAACTGAATTTTTCTGAATTGAATTCAATTATTGAAAGCGATGGAGCAACCATGTTGCATTTCAATATGTCACCCATTGCTGCTTCACCGGTGATGGAGGTGACAATCGGTTTGGATAAAAAAGAAATTTCTACCATACTTGCCAGCCTCGCAAGGTACAATTACAAAGTACTTTTCTCCACAGGTGAAGATGTTCTGGAAAGTGAACTTTCCGACAACTACCTGAACCTGATGAATTACCTCGACATCTGATTGAAATCATTTTAATTTCATCACTTGCCTGTTTATTTTATTTGTACAGACTTTCTCCGTTTTCATTTGTGGTCAGTATTTCAGACATGTAATCGAAAAAGGGGCGAAGTGCAAGAAATGAATTCACTACTTCTTTCAGGAAATCAGGTTGGATCACTTCTTTATCCGTAAAATTCCTTCTCAGAATAAATTGTTTCTTTTTTATCAGATCAATTCCGGGATTATCCTTGTCAAATCCTTTGGGCGTTGTTTTGATTTCCTCTCCTTCTAATCCGTCGAAATATTTTTTGATCATTTTTTCTCTGAACAATGACCTAAACTCTTCGTCATTGGCAGCAATCTCTTTTCTGATTCGCAGAAGGTCTTTCGAATCCGGATTCCAGAATCCGCCGCTGACACGGGTGTTGCCCGGTTCGATGTTCAGATAATATCCTCCGCGAAGCAGAGGTTTTGTTCTTCCCAAATGCAATCTGAAATGGGTTTTGTAAGGTGTCTTGTCTTTTGAAAATCGCAGGTCGCGGTATATCCTGTGCACATGAAACTGGTCAAAACTGTCAGTCTCAGACATTTTGCGATATACTTCTTTGAAAAAAGATTTCACCTCTTCATTGATTTTGTCAAATTCTGTTTTATGTACTGCAAACCATCTGCGATTATTATTTTTTGCAAGTCGTTTCAGAAAATCCAAGTATTCTTGTTTGATGACATTCATTATTCAAAACCTTAATTCAATAATTTTTTTTGATTTCGGGACAAAGGTCGCAAAAGAAGATTTTTATTTCTTATGCAGAAGAATTCAATTTAATTTCTTTGTCTCTCACGAAATGAGGACGATGAAACTTTTATAAACATGAAATAATTTTTGATGCACCCCGATATTTAATTTTGTTTATTTTTCACCGGGTTCTTCGCTGAATTCTGCCTGTAAGTCTGCAAATACTGCATTGGCTGCCCTCGCCAGATCATCCGGTTTCACCAGAATCAGCATTCCTCTTTTACCGGCGCTCACATAAATCTGATCTTTTTCATTTGCGGTAATATCGATAAACGTTGAGAAATTTTTTTTCATTCCAACAGGCGAGCAACCACCTCTTATGTATCCGGTTACCTGTGGCAATTCTTTGACGTGAATCAATTCGCAATTTTTATCTCCCGCTGCTTTGGCTGCTTTTTTCAAATCGATATGAGCATTCGAAGGAAGTACTGCCACGAGATATGGATTCACTTTTCCGCGCATAACAATTGTCTTATAGATTTTATCTGCCGGAATTCCGATAGATGTTGCCGCATGAGCTGCACTCAGATCTTCCGGATCTACATTAAATTCCTGTAACTGATACGGGATTTTCAATTGATCCAGGATACGCGCTGCATTTGTTTTGTGAGGCATTATTTTTTTTGTTCAATACAACTGTAGCAAAATTAAATCAATAGGTTCCTCGATGAATTGGAATTAATTTCAAAAAAATATGGAACGGAACTTTGAAAATAAATTTCTCAGATTCTCTCTTAGAATGAGGACTTTTCTTTTGTCTATCTGCAATTCAGAACTGACGCTGTACGGTTTTCTGGTTTAAATCAACATGCTGTGTATTTGCACATCTCTGGTGAGCGTGCGGTGTACCGGACAACTGTCAGCAATTTCCATAAGTCTTGTTTTCTGTTCGGGTGTCAGCTTCCCATCCAGACTGATCTTGCAATCAAATACATCAATTTTTGCATTCTCGTCGTGATCGCAATTCGCACAATCCTCTGCATATTTTTTACCATGATCGATATGCACCGTGATGTTATCCACTTTCCACTGTTTTCTGCGGGCATACATTTGTACCGTCATCGCCTTGCATTCCGCAAGGGCGCCCGAAAGTAAATCATAAGGATCAGGGCCAAAGTCGTTTCCTCCAACGGTGGCGGGTTCGTCACCAATGAAAGGATGAGATCCCAATTTTAATTTTGTCGTGTAACCATCACTGTCATTCAGGCTTGCTGCCGCCCGACTGTTGCTGTGCAATTCTTTTTCTTCCGGTATGTTCATGTAACGTTTGGCCCAGTCACCAATCAGCTTTCCGGCATAGTGTGCATCGTTTTTTGTCGTCAGCAAATGATCTGCCCCGTCCAATGATATAAAACTTTTAGGTTGCTGCGCATTCCGGTATAGGTCGTCGGCATTTTTGATGTTGACAATTCTATCCTGTGGCGAATGGAGAATGAGCAGGGCTTTGTTTAGATTTTTTACAATTGAGTCAAGAGAATTGTTGCTCAGGTCATCGAGAAATTGTTTTTTGATGACGAAGGGACGTCCCTCAAGTACAACAGTTGCTTTCCCGTTTTTTAAAATTTCTTCTTCACTGTCTTTCAGTAGTTGCCTGACATGTGTGGGATCGCTTGGCGCACCAATGGTAGCAATTGCTTTGACGGATGGGAGTTTTGCAGCAGCAAAAATAACGGCGGCGCCACCAAGCGAATGCCCGACCAGCAATGAAGGTTGTTGGTAATTTTCTTTAAGAAAATTAGCTGCAAAGATGAGATCTTCTACATTCCCTGAAAAATTGGAATCAGAAAAGTCCCCTTCGCTTTCGCCCAATCCGGTAAAATCGAATCGCAACACACCGAATCCGGCTTTTGCCAACTCCCGTGTAATGTTTACCGCGGCATTCAGATTTTTGGAACAGGTGAAGCAGTGAGCAAAAACTGCAAAACTGTGTGGCTTCCGGTTTTGGGGAAGTTCAATCCTGCCATTCAGTTCCTGGCCTTGTGTATTCTTGAAAGTGACTCTGTTCATGGTATGTTCGTTTGAGATGAACTAATGATTAAGTTTTTAAGGTAAGGAAAATAAATTATTCGGTAAAAGTTTCTAAAATGTTGTTAGGTTTAGCTATTTAATTTCATTGTCTCTCACGAAGTGGGGACAATGAAATTTTTATAAAAAGTAAAATCTGAAATAATTAATTCAATTGTGTCCGTTAAATCTCATTTACGTTATCCGTAATATTGAATTCTGATTAGTTGTCAATGGGTAACTTCGCCCGTAAAGTTTGACTTAAATTATTTTCAATTTATTTCCGGAAAAATATAAAATCTATGGATAACGCTCCTGAAAAAGTTCTTGATGGTATTTGCCTTGATCCTGCCGTAAAGTTTCAGACCATCATGAAAACCTTCGATGATCTGAAAGAAGGTGAGAGTTTCATTCTGAAAAATGACCATGATCCCAAACCGCTGTATTATCATCTTTCAGGGGAACATGGTGACACTTTTACATGGGATTATCTTCAGGAAGGGCCGGATGTTTTTAAAATCAGAATTGCCAAAAAGAAACTATCCCGATCCAATGAATCAGAAACGAAACCTGAGGAACATGTGTTGGACGGCACAGCGCTTGATCCCTCTGTAAAATTTCAGACCATCATGAAAACGTTCAATGACCTGAAAGAGGGCGAGCATTTTATTCTGCACAATGACCACGATCCTAAACCACTTTATTATCAATTGTCTGCCACACATGGCGACACTTTCAACTGGGAATATCTGAAACAAGGGCCAGATGCTTTTGATATCAGAATCGGGAAAAAAATATTATCAGGTCATCAGGAAGGGGCGAAGTTGGAAGAAAAATATGAGGTGAATGATTTTCATGATCATATTCTCTTTGCTGATAACGCACAGGAAACGGCTCGTACCATCGTTGCAAAGGATTATCGAAAAGCGAAGGTGTTTCACAGGCATGGTTTGGATTTTGCATGGAAAGGAAATCGCACCATCGCAGAAATGTGCAAAGAATCTGGTATTTCAGAATCTGATTTGAGAAAAGAACTGGCGGCCGCAGAAGAAGATTTCAGTGATGTGATTCCTTCAAATGATTATTACCATTGGGATATGGCATTTCTGGCGGATCACATTTTAAAAACTCATCATCAGTATGTGAAAAACAATGCAGAGCGCATTTCTGCCATTGCCGAAGAAGTGGGCAAAGCACATGGAAAGGATTTTCCGTATCTGCAGGAACTGGCAGAAAAGGTTCGGCCTGTGATAAAAGATTTTATGGTGCACATGAGCAAAGAAGAAAATGTCCTTTTCCCGGCTATCAAATTTATGCTCGATTTGAAAAATAAAGATGAACATCAGGCAGGGCCGGGTGGAGATATCGCAAGAGGAATCAGGAAGATGGAGGAAGAGCACGATGAAACAAGGGCGGCTCTTCAACACTTTCGTAAAATTACAAATGGTTATAAGCTGCCGGAAGGTGCATGTGAAGCCCACGAACAGTTATACGAAGACTTGCAGCTTTTTGAAAACGATTGCTATTTGCACGTTCATCTGGAAAACAATATTCTCTTTCCGAAGACCATTATTTTGGAAAAGATAATTTCGAAAGGGTAAAAGTTTATGTTCATCTGAATTGAAAACTGTAAAAACTAAAAGTAAGTAAACACTTTACCAATCTTGGGATAATTCATATTAAAGCTTACAGTATGCGGGAACTCAATTTTGGAACAGAAGGGGAAATCTGAAAATATCAGTCCGTTGTTTCCATAATCCAATCCTTTCAAAAATTTAGTTGATGGAAGAAGCTAATTTCCTTCAATACGTTTTTGTCATATCTGCAGGAACAACGATATTAAAATCTGTCGGGATAAAATTTTCAGGTAAGGGTAACTGTAACTGGTCAGATTCTGCAATCGAGATGACCGCCACTTTCAACCTTTTCTTTTCTTTCTTCAGATACCAATAGATACCTCCATATTCTTTGCTGTGATAATCTCCGTTGAAATGGAGGAACAAATGTTTTCTTTTCCAATTGTCTGTGATGGAAGCCGCCATTGTCGCATCTTTCACGGCCTGGGCAGCTACAAAATTCATGGCCTTATCTCCTGCATGTTCCTTTATCATATCAATCATTTCTTTGTAACCGGGAGTGGCCATATCTATGTCGATGGGCATGTCAGCCATGTAAGTTTTTTCATTATCAGGAAGATCAGCCAATGTATCCAGTCCGTTTTTTGCCACATAGGAGGCGTAACGTCTTGGGATATTCGTAGCAATAAAACGCAAATGATTTTCTTTTGCAAAATCAACCAACGGCTTGTAATCAGTTTCAAAATTGGGCCATAGCCTTGCTTCTTTATTCAATTCTCCGGCGTCTGTGGAGTCTTCAAGATAACGGTCGAGAGCATTTTGATTGTCCCTCTCAAACATTTCAGCCCCGGCAATTAATTTATCTCCCTTGATTCTGTAAAGAGCTTTTTCTGTTGATAGTTCCAGCCAATGGATAATGGAATTGTTGTGAAGTTCTCCGAATAACACAACATCGTAATGGCTTAACGCATTTACCATATCTTCAAACGATACGCTGTCTTCGGCTTTGTTGTATATCTGATAAGCTTTCAAACGCTGAGCATTCACTGGATTGAGTGTAATAAGGGCAATCAGAAATAAAAGTATTCTTTTCATAAGAGTTGTTGATATGTTGTTACCAAAAGTAGAATTTAAGTGATGATGAATAATTTTTTATTTCAGTTCATGGAGATAAATTAAAATAAGGAGTATTTATATTGTTTCCTATCTTCGGTTCATCAAGAACCGCAACTGGAATTTTATCTTTTCATCTTTAAACATCAAAACTGAATATGGACATTACCGAACTTCTGAAAAGTAATTTGGGAAGCCAACTGATCAGTGGAATCAGTGGCAAAACCGGAACTTCTGAAAATGAAACTACTTCTGTAGTGAATGCCGCCGCTCCCGCACTTTTGGGTATGTTGAAAAAAAATGCCTCTACGGAGCAAGGTGCAGCAGGCATTCTGGGGGCTTTGGGAAAGCACGATGGAAGCATCCTCGACAATCTATCCGGGTTTTTGGGTTCCGGAGATACCTCCGATGGCGATGGTATCCTGGGCCATATTCTTGGAGAAAAGAGAAGTACTGTGGAAAGTGCAATCAGTAAACAGACCGGCGTTAATTCTTCCAAAGTTTCTTCCATATTGACTATGCTCGCTCCTGTCATCATGGGTTATCTGGGAAAGCAGACAAAATCTTCGGGGAATGTTACTAACAGTTCGGGGTTGGGAGGTATGCTGGGCGGCTTGCTCGGTTCATCCGGTTCTGCTTCAGGCGGGAATATTCTTTCTTCTATTCTTGATCAGGATGGAGACGGGCAGGTTGGCCTCAATGATGCTATTGCGGCAGTCTCCGGCAAAGGAAAGAGCTCCGGAGGAGGGCTTCTCGGAATGCTTGGCCGCCTGTTTGGGAAGAAATAACATTTATCGATTTTTTTGCGGAACGGCATTTTACTTTTCAGTTCCGGATTTTGGGATTTTAAGACTGATTTACGATCCTTGAAGAATATATCCGTTGTTTTGTTCCCGGATTTCCGTGGAGATAAATTGCCGTTTATCATTTTTATTTCCCTAAATTTTTTTTAAAATATCGAATACTACGCCGTTTAATTCTGGAATCGGAAATAAGGCGAAAACCGTTCTCCTGTGTGAAAATTAAACACTCATTTAATTTTTTGCTGAGCGTTAGATTACAGTCATCCATCATATTTTGGCGTTACTCAAAGCCTCACTACTATTTATAACTACTATCTTTGCACTCGGTTTTTTAAAGCCTGCTAAAGTATGTCAGTATCAGAAGGGCCGTTGCTTTGCTCAAAAAGTAAAGTGCTGAAAAAAAAGGCTCCATTTAAAATTGTTTTTACATCAGTCATTTGTTTTTTCCTGTTTATATATCCGGGGTTGAATGCAAAAGCACAGGATTCTACATCCGCAAACCAGTTTGAGTACAACCTGGATCAATGTATTGATTATGCATTGAAACATCAGAATGATGTGGTGAATGCGAAGCTCAATGAAGATTTTGCGAACGAGCAGGTTTTGGAAAATAAAGGGAAACTTCTTCCTCACGCCAATATCAATGGTTCCCTGATCAGGAACCTGAAACTTGCTACCACATTAATTCCTAACACAGCAGGCGGTAACCCCGGAGAAAAAATCCCTGTTCAATTCGGGAGTAAGACTACATCGGCTATTTCAGGACAGATCAATCAGACCGTTTTCAACAGCAATTATTTTTTGGGATTGAAAGCCGCCAAAGTATTTACGGAATTATCTACACATAATCTGGATGTAACGGTGGTGGGTACACGTGTTAATGTGACAAAGGCCTATTACAATGTACTTGTGACAAAAGAAGGGATTCGCATTTCCCAATCGAATCTGGATCAGATTTCCAAAGCGCTCAAGGATGTAAAGGCAAAATATGATGCAGGAATTGCTGAGACGGTTGATGTGAATCGTATTCAGGTACAATACAATAATGCACTGACCGGGATCGGCAACCAGCAAAGGTTGTATGAACTGAGTTTGCAACAGTTGAAATTTCAGATGGGAATGCCCCAAAACGATCATCTTGAATTGACGCAGACCGTCAGTGATTTTACAACTGAACAGGTAGGTAATATTGATACTTCAAATTTCCTGTTGACTGACCGGCCTGAAATCGCAGTTCAGCAGACACAGATAGCATTGAATGAACTCAGCCTGAGAAGTGTAAAGCTATCTTATCTGCCGGAACTCTCGGCCTATCTGAATTATGGGCGCAACTATTTTTCTTCATCTTTTGCAGATATCTATAACAGGGGTTTTGGAAATTCTGCTTTGGGGCTTACGCTTTCTTTCCCGATATTTCAGGGTACCGAGCGTACGCATCAGATAAATGAAGCAAAAATTTCACTCAGGCAATCCCAGAATGATTTGGACAACTTGTCTCAACGGATCCATCTTGAAGTGAAAGATGCATATACCCAATTCATCAATAATAATGCATCACTTAAAACCCAGAAAGAAAACATGGGTTTGACACAAGGTGTTTTTGATCGTATCAGGTATAAATTTGATCAGGGTGTATCATCCAGCCTGGACCTGCTGTCCGCAGAAAATGAATTGCAACTGGCCCAAAGCAACTATATAGATGCTTTACTGAGTACACTCATGAGCAGGGTTGATTTGGAACAGGCGTTGGGGAAACTGGGTAAATGACGGCAGGGGATGTTTAAAGGTTTTTTCAAAATAATCACTAATTAATAAATCAAAGAATGCAATTACATTCGGATTCGACAAAAATTAATTTACTCACGGGTAAGAAAAATAAGAACCATCTTTTCAGATCGATAAAATCAGATTGTGTTTATTTATTTGCAGTGGGGATTTTTCTTGTTTCATGCGGCGGAGGTAAAAATAAATCTGCAATGGGTATGCAGGGAATGATGGGGCCGGCAACCGTTAGCGTATTTGACGTGTCGCCTTCCAGCTATACCATAACAGAAAGCTTTCCGGCTACACTGGCCGCAAATACCATAGTCCAGATTCGTCCGGATGTAACCGGATACCTTGAGGCCATTCGTGTGGCTGACGGAAGCCATGTAACCCGTGGCCAGGTGCTTTACGAAATTGACAAAAGCCGTTATGTGGCGGCGTATAATCAGGCAAAAGCTTCTTTGCAACAGGCCATTGCCGACCAGGGACAGAAACAACGCGACCTCGATCGGTACAAAGATTTACTGAAACATGATGCCATTGCTGTGCAGGTTGCCGATCAGGCGGGAACTGCATTGAAAACATCAGAAGCCAATGTAGCTGCCGCAAAAGCTGCGGTAGCAAAGGCTGCCACCGATCTTGATCATTCAATGGTCCGCGCATCCATCAATGGCAGAATAGGAATTGTGCAGGCAAAGGTTGGCGATATTATCAATGCCGGCCAGACTTTGCTGAATACCGTTGTCAACGATGATCCGATGTATGTGGATTTCAATCTGCTCCAGTCAAGGATAGGGGATTTTACAGGAAAAGCATTGGCTGGAAAACAGTTCTTTTTAAAACTTTCGGACAGTACCACATATCCTTTTCCCGGAAAATTACTTGTCATTAATAATGTGGTAGATCCTACAACCGGAAACATTGTGGTCAGACTTGAATTTCCAAATAAGAACGGAATGTTGAAATCCGGAATGAGCGCTTCTGTAATTGTAAGATATTCCTCCGGAGAAAATTCATTGGCTATTCCTACCAAATCTTTAGTTCAGATATTAAGTGAAAACAGTGTGTTCGTGGTCGATAAAAATAATGTGATTAAATCAATCCGGGTGACACCAGGTTCGCAGTTGGATAGTATGACCGTCATTCAGTCAGGATTGAATCCCGGAGACAGGGTAGTGGTAGATGGGTTGCAGAAAATCCACCAGGGAGATACTGTTAAGATTATCGGTTCTCACTGATTTATTTATTTGTTCATTTACTTTGAAACAATAGCATCGTGCTTATATCAAATACATTTGTTAACCGAAAAAATACAGCCATAGTAATCGCCATTATTCTGGTAATACTTGGCGTGATTTCTATTTTTACTTTGCCGGTGGCTCAGTTGCCCGATATTTCACCGCCAACCGTTTCAGTAAGGGCCAATTATATCGGAGCAAATGCCCAGACCGTTGAGGCTACTGTGACTACGCAGTTGGAAAATTCCATCAACGGAACACCGGGAGCCATGTATATTTCATCAACCAGTTCCAATGATGGATCGAGCAACATAACGGTTACGTTTAATATTGGAGTGGATCCGGATATAGCAGCGCTGGATGTGCAGAACAGGGTTAACCTGGCATTGCCTTCTTTGCCGGATGAGGTCCGACGTACAGGGGTAACCGTTAGAAAGAGATCCAACGATATGCTCATGGTGTTGTCCATCAATTCCCCCAAAGGCACACACGACCAGGCGTTTCTGAGCAATTACCTTAATATCAACATGCTGCCGGTTTTGGCCAGAGTGGAAGGTGTGGGTGATGTCAATGCATTTTCACAGGATTATAGTATGCGTGTTTGGCTCAATCCTACCAAAATGGCAGCCCTGAATATCAGCACTTCACAGGTGGCCAATGCTATTCAGGAACAGAACCAGCAGGTACCTGCCGGTGTCATCGGGGCACAGCCTGCCCAGGGTGCACAGGCATTTGAATACAACGTGAAAGTAAATGGACGGTTGACCACACCGGAAGAGTTTTCAAATATTGTGATTGCAACCAATCCTCAAAACGGATCATTGGTTCGATTAAAAGATGTTGGACGCGTTGATCTCGGTACATTTTCTTACAGTACCGAAACGAGGCCGGATGGAAAAACGGGAACCGGTATGGCAGTTTATCTTGAACCTGGCGCAAATGCGCTGGCTACTGCTGAACGTGTGGAGGCAAAAATGAAAGATCTTGCCAAATCTTTTCCTCCTGATGTCAACTGGCTCATGCCTTTTGAAACTACCTCCTTCGTAAGTATTTCTATTCACGAAGTGGTGGTGACCTTGCTGATAGCGCTCTTGCTGGTGGCATTTGTGGTATTTATATTTCTCGAAAACTGGCGGGCGACATTGATCCCGGTGTTGGTGATCCCGGTTTCTATTATTGGTGCATTTCTGTTTTTAAATCTGTTTGGATTTTCGATAAATACACTGACATTATTTGGTTTTGTGTTGGCGATTGGTATCGTGGTGGACGATGCCATTGTGGTGGTGGAAGCGGTGCAGCAGCACATTGATGCAGATAAAATGTCGCCCAGGGAAGCCACGCTGGCCGCAATGAAAGAAGTGGAAGCTCCTGTAATTGCTATTGGATTGATTCTGGCATCTGTTTTTGTGCCGGTGGCATTTATTCCCGGAGTGAGTGGAAGATTGTATCAGCAGTTCGCTTTGACGATCGCCTTCTCTGTTTTGATTTCGGCATTTCTTGCGCTCTCGTTGACACCTGCATTGTGCAGTATGATTTTGAAACCGGAAAAGTACAGCGAGAAATCCAAAGGATTAAACTGGTTCTTTTTCCATTTCAACAAATGGTTTAAGAAGGAAACGGATCGTTATACACGAGGCGTCAGATGGGCCATTCGCAAGACTCCTTTGGTTGTAGCCATTCTGTTGGTCGTATTTGGAATTACTTTTATTCTCTTCAAAAAAGTACCTACCACTTTTATTCCGCAGGAAGACATGGGAAGTATCATTATCTCAGCAGAATTGCCGGATGCATCTTCAACCGAACGAACGAAGGTGCTGGCTTCACGGATCAATCAAATTCTTTCTTCCGATTCATCTGTCGCGCATTACATGGGAGTAACCGGGGTCAACTTTGCCGCTGGCGGCGCTGCCAAACCCAATGCTGCTACCTATTTCGTATCATTAAAACCGTGGGATATCCGCTACAAAAACGGACAGGATATGAAAACCGTTGTGGCCAGGTTGCAAGGGCAGTTTATGCAAATTCCCAATGCGCGAATTGTAACGATTCCTTCCCCCACACTTCGTGGCTTCGGTACCAGCTCGGGATTTTCTTATATCCTTGAACAAAGATCGAATGGATCGGTTCAGGATCTTGCCAATGTGATGGGAAATGTTTTGGGCAAAGCCAATCAGCAGCCTGAACTGGCACAGGCGTATGCTTTCTTCAGCGCAACCACACCTCAGTTTAATGTGGTGGTGGACCGTGACATGTGTAAAAAAATGGGCGTTCATATCGGCGATGTGTTTAATACGCTTCAAACTTTTCTTGGCGGAGCTTACATCAATGACTTTACGCTTTTTCAAAGAAACTTCAGGGTGATGGTTCAGGCGGATACAGTTTTCAGATCAAAAATTTCTGAGTTGTCCAATTATTATGTCCCAAGCAGTCAGGGCGGGATGGTGCCTCTTTCTACCTTGGTAAGTACCACGCAGGCAGGAGGGCCTCCCGTCATTAACCACTACAACCTGTTTCGTTCGGTTGAAATTGACGGATCCGCAAAACAAGGATTTAGCAGTGGTGATGCAATTACTGCCATGGAACGGGTTTCAAACCAGGAATTGCCGAATGGCTACAGTTTTGAATGGACGAATATTTCGTTGCAGGAAATTCTTGCGGGAAATAAAACAATGATGATCTTCATGCTTTCTATTTTGTTTGTGTTTTTATTGTTGACTGCATTGTACGAAAGCTGGTCGATTCCGTTTTCCGTTTTGCTTGCCGTTCCGGTTGCTTTGTTTGGTTCCATTGTCGCTTTGTGGATTTCCGGCCAGCCAAATAGTGTGTATTCACAAATCGGATTGATTACCCTGATTGGATTGGCGGCAAAAAATGCCATTCTGATTGTTGAATTTGCCAAAGACAGAGTGGATTCGGGAATGAGAGTTATTCCGGCTACCCTGGAGGCTGTGCGACTCAGGTTCCGCCCGATTCTGATGACCTCCTTCGCTTTCATTTTTGGAGTACTTCCTTTGATTTTTGCAACAGGAGCCGGTGCAGCATCACGTGTCAATATCGGGTTTACCGTGTTGGGAGGAATGATTGCTGCCACTGCTTTGGGTGTAATTTCCGTTCCGGTACTGTATGTACTTATTACCCGGATGGGCAAAAAGAAAAATCAGGTGAAAGAAGAATCGGCAAAAGCATAGGCTAAATATTTCGAAAGTTCGTCATTATAAACGAAGAAATTAATTCAGGCTGTTTCATTTGGGATTGTCCAAATGAAATGGCCTTTTTTCATTTTGTCATTGCTTTGTAAAAAGTGAGATTAATGTGTTGTACCTTGCACTTAATAAAATTGTTTTTTTAATCTCTAATATAATTTTTAAAAATTATCAACAATGGCACAAAAGAAAATTATAATGGGCCCGCAAAGATTAGGGCCATTGACCCCGTTGGTTGGTGAATGGGAAGGCAATGTTGGCGTTGACCTTTCTTATCACAACGAGGACGATGAAACAACGCAAACAAGCTACTTTGAAAAAGCCTGGTTCCGTCCGATTCCAACACAAACCAATGGTAAACAAAATCTGGAAGGTCTCACTTATCAAAGTACCGCCTGGCGCCATGGTGAAGAAGCCATGATTCCATTTCATGATGAAGTAGGATACCTGTTATGGGAAAAAGAAACCGGCCAGGTAATCCGCGCAGTGACATTTGGTCGCGGAATATCTATATTGGCAGGAGCGACAGCGAAAGCACGTGATAAGAAAATTCATTTTAAAGCCATGCCCGGCGATCCGGCCTACGGTATTCTTCAAAACAAATATTTATTGCAAAGGGCCACACTCAAAAGTTTTGAAAGCGTTTTCACTTTTAATGCAGATGGTACGTTTACGCATTCATCGGATATTGTTTTGAAGCTGGCAGCATTGGGCGGAAAGGAAATGCACCATACCGACAAAAATACCCTTCACCTGGTAAAGCGTTATCATCCAAGTATTGAAAATTTATAATCGATAAAAACAAAATACTAAAGCGGCAGCCCTTTGAGAAATCATGGGGCTGTTTTGTTTAGCATAGTTGGATTTTGTTTGCGGTGCTGATTCTTTTTTATATGATTATTTTATGCAATTAAAGGACGCTATAAAACTAATTGAATGTGATTTTTTAACCAGGCAATCTGTTCCGTCTGTTTGGGCGGATCTGGGATGTGGTGCCGGACTTTTTGCGCAGGCATTAGACCATTATTTGTATCCCGGAAGTAAAATATTCTGTGTGGATAAAAGAGCCGGGTCTGGTTTTAAAATTTCAGGAAGCAATGCAGGTTTTATTTTCATAAAAGCAGATTTTGAAAAAGATAATTTACCGTTTAAAAAGCTGAATGGCATTCTCATGGCAAATTCTCTGCATTATGTAAAAGACAAATTTTCATTTTTTAAAAAATGCATGAAAATATTTCATAACGAAACTTTTTTGATCGTGGAATATGATACGGATATTCCTGTTTTTAACTGGGTGCCATATCCAATAAACTTTGAATCGTTAAATAAGTTATCCGGTTCGCTGTCGTTTCATTCGGTTGTCAGGACAGGCGATCATGCCTCTTTGTATGGCAGGGGCGGTATTTACGCTGCTTTGATTCAATAAGAAAAACTGAAAAGATTTCTTCATCGAAATTTTAAATTAAAAATTGACCGCTCAGCAATTTCCCGGTAGAAATGCACTGCGAATTAATGATAACTTTGCACCACTTTTCTTGTTTTACGCACTATATATATTCTTCATATATAAATATCAGATGGTCTGTATTTACTTTTGAGTATAGTACCAAAAACGGGTGACCCATGCATATTTTTCAATTAATTTTAGGCATGTTCGTCCGAAAGAAAAAGAACAAGTCGG
>JAFKGR010000026.1 GCA_017307735.1 Chitinophagaceae bacterium | reverse complement strand
ACAAAACTTACAAGTCTATTGAGGAACTTTCAAAGGAACTGGAAAGAATTATTCAAGATAAACTCACTGTAGAAAGAATTATTTCAATCACCTCATTTCAACTTTATTTAGATACATTTAGGACTATTAGTGAATTATAAATAGTATTATCCTTTATGCAGGTAACATCTTTTTTGCATTAAACGGGATTATTCCAATAATTTTCTTCTGTTTTGAACTTTGTTTTATCGGGGAAATAGTTTACAATTTGAAATGCCTGATTGAAATTGTCAATGTTTTTCCCTCTTCCAAACTTTGGTTATGGGTTTTTCCTTTGCATCGCCTGATGGTGAAAGATTGTACATGGCCTCGATAGTCCTCAAAACATTATAGTGATTAATCTTTTTGGAATACAGTCCGCCCTTAACCATTGGCCCTGCAAAAATTGTCGGAATGTGATTGACACTTTCAAAATCATCTTCGTCAAAAGTGAAAATGAGAAGGCTATTGTGTGTTTTGGCCCATTCCACATATTTTGAAAGATTTTTCTGAAGCCACTCATCGCCTCTTCTGATTGCAGCAGAATCTCCGGGCCCGCCGATGTTGTGCATGTCATAATCCATGTCGGGGATTACGAAAGATACGGTAGGGAGTTTTGAGAAGTCGGTGGGGAATGCTGTCATAGGTTGGCTCAATGAATCCGGGAATTGGTTTTCTCCTGATCCGAGCCAGTTTACCCACGGGCAATGCTTGCGGCCGTAAAGAAAGGCATTGGTGAGTTCACTTTTTTGTGCATAACATCCCGTAAATCCCGCAGAAGGCATTGTCTGGCCATATCCTTTAAAAGTATAACCAGCTTTCAGAAGAGATGCACCGAGATTGTCAGTTTGAAACGATGAGTCTTTCAGACATCTGTCGTCTTTTACGCCCTGAATTCCGCCGGAGAAAATGGCGAGGTAATTGGGTTGGCTTGGATGGGCTACTCCATGGGAATTTTTGAAAAGGGCTCCTTCTTTTGCCAACTGATTTATGTAAGGAGCATTGGGTGATCCGATAATCTGACCGTAACTATGGTTTTCTTCAATAACTATGATAATGTGATCCGGCCTGGGAATGAATTTCTCTTCGGGTGTGATTTCAGAAGACTTTAAGAAGGTGAGAGCAAGAACCGCTAAAAGAGTATTTTTAATCATCATCAGGATTTTTTATTTCCTGATAAAAGTAAGTTGTTTAAAAAAATTGATTTGAATGAACTACAATTAAAACCCCTTATCAGAACACAGCAACCGGATGAATTAACTAAAATCCTGATAAAGATTGGTCAACACGCCCAATGAACAGCGAACTGAATTCTTTTATCATTTTTAATAAGACCATAGTCACCCTCCTGACGGGCAATTGTGAAATACAGAGAAATAGTGTTAACTGATTCGACGTGAACAGCCTTATTCGCCATCAATCACTATCAGCAGATATTTTATTAGATCTGTGGTTGAGATTATACCTGTTACTTCATCTCCTTTCATTACAGGCAGGGAATGAAATTCAACCGTGGTGAATTTTTTTGCTACTTCGGATATGCTGTCTGTTTCTTTTACTGTGATTGGATTGCTATTCATTACATCATCCAGCGTAAGCAAATCAAATACGGTATCGTCGGCTTTGCTGCGATCATCAAACATATCCCCAAAACTCAGTCTGAGAATATCCGTTCTGCTCACCATGCCAACCAGTTTATTCCCTGAAACTACCGGCAAATGCTTTACTCCGTGCTTTTTCATCAGCTCTGTTACATGTCGCAGGTCGTCACCCGGATGCGCAAATACAAGTTTTCGGGTCATTATTTTTGAAACTGGAACTATGTTTTTAGTCATGATAAAAGGTTAAATATTATTGAATACTTTTTCTTCGTTTTCCAAAGACGTTTTTAGTTTGGAATTTTATTATACACCCGGAATAGCCAGTAAAGGAACTTCTGTATGATAACTCATTTTTTTGGTCATACTTGGATTGAAAAGCCTTTTCCAGAA
Organism: Chitinophagaceae bacterium; assembly: GCA_017307735.1. GTDB lineage: Bacteria > Bacteroidota > Bacteroidia > Chitinophagales > Chitinophagaceae > Ginsengibacter. The sequence goes on along the minus strand of JAFKGR010000026.1, from coordinate 26,211 downwards.
ACCGGTTTGGTAAGTGACCATCACAAGTATATCGATATCGTTTTGGCTGATATAATCCTGGATAGTCTCCCTGAAGTCCGTGCCGGTGAGATGATTTGATGTGAGCGTATTTTCGTAATATGTCGATTTGAGGAAATCTTCGTACTCGGCTATTTTTTGTTTGTTTTCAATGAAAGTCTCTGCTTTGTCGTTGTCTGTATCTGTAAATACCCCAACCTGGACATTGGCCATATAAAGCCCTGCCAATTCAAAAAGAAACCTCAGTATTTCAGGATCTTTCTGAAACCTGTTGGTTGCAAGCAGCATCTTTTTGGGTTTGCTCCATTTATAACTATCCGGTATTACCAAAACGGGTATTTTGGTTTTGCCAATGACCGACGAAGTACGGCTGCCCCATATTTTTTCTTTGATTCCGCTTGCTCCCAGTGTACCCATTATTATCAGATCTGGTTTTTTTTCCTGAACGGCTTTTTCAATGGCATTGTAAAGAGGATAGGTTGAAATGAAAGTATCCACCTCAATCCCGTGTTGTTTCAGAATCCGGTTTTTAACTTCATCAAGATTTTTTTCAATGTCATTCAACATGGAATAAGTGAATTCCCTGTTGACACCGAGATAATCAGTTGAAAAGCTGCTATACACTTCGTATGAATGTAACAGCGTGATTTTTGCCGGAAATATTTTGGAGGTTTGAACGGCAAAATCTATTGCATTTTCAGCCGTATCGGAGAAATCTGTAGGTACCAATATTCTTTTCATCGTATTCCGTTTTTTGATGCCGGCAAATTATCGACAATAAACAGCACGGAATATGATGTGCCTTATTTTTTGATATGATTGTAATCAATTGAATTTGATCCTTCGGAAAATAATATCAGAAATGAAAGGGTACAGTCACCCGCAAAGACACGTTTCTTCCCATGTTGTAAATTCCGTAATGCCCTCTCGGATCATTGGGAAAATCTTCAAAATACTTCAGCCGGCTCATGTTTGACTGATAAGCCGTATTGAAAAGATTGGCCGAAAGAACAGAGAATGTAAACATGGTTTTTTTCATTCTGTTTGTGATACTTGCTCCTATCCCGGCATTAAAAATTACGTAGCCCGGCGTTGGAGTTTCTGTTTCATTTTCAGAAAATATCCTGTTTTGTTTATTGAAAGCATTCATCTGAAAATTGATAAAAATATCCTTGAAAGTTCCGTATTTCTTAATGTTGGCTCTTAATTCTGAAGTCAGGTGAAGAGGTGGGATAAGAGGTAGATATTTTTCTTCGGGCGGAATCTGTTCTCCTTTGATTCCGAGATTCCTTGCGAATACAAATGACAGTGAATTTTCAAAGTGCAGCCAATCCCACGGATGGGGATGGATATCTGCCGAAAATTCTCCTCCCCACAGGGATGCCCTGGATGCTGCAAACTGAAAAGTCTGAAATCCGGGTACAATTACGGAATCCTGTCCGGTGGCAGTGACAAGCTTTCGGTTGAAAATAAAGTTTTGAATCCGGTTGTAAAAGAGGCTTGCCGAAAATGTCAGGTGTTGAGCATCATAGGTCAAACCGATATCTTCCTGAATATTCATTTCCGGTTTGAAATCTGTCTGGCCCAATTGATAAATCTGGCTACCGGAGTGAATACCATTGGAAGAAATTTCTGCGATATTGGGAGCGCGGAATCCTCTTGCAATGTTGGCCTTGCCGCTCAAATGATCGCTGAACTGGTAGGTGAATCCGAAACTACCGCTCACTCCGGTAAATGTGTGCCGGTAATGAGGAAATAAAAGCGAGGCTCCGGCGGTATCTGTACCATAAACCGGTTTCATGATACCATTATTTTCGGATACATACAACGGGTCTGTATTGATGTACCTCATATCCCATCTGACACCCCCTGCCAGAATTAATTTCCTGTGATCCCATTTCCCGAAAAGAAAAGGGCCTGCTTCCCATTGCTTGTATGCGGGAATCAGGAATTCGAATCCTTTGTCAACAATATTTGATTGATGCGAGCCATTTAATCCTGCCGTCAGGCTGAAATCACCCATATCAGGAAAGAGATATTTTACATCGTAGGTGATGGTGTTGAGATTCAGAAAAAGGCCGGGTTCATTGCTGTTTTCCTGCTCAAATTCTTTGCGGATACTTTTCTGATAACCCAGTTGAGTGGTCATCCTTCCTTTGCCCAAAGAAAAATTACTGATGTTGTACAACATCAGATGCTGCACTTGCTGATGTTCAGCTGAAATAGAATAAGAACGTAAAACGGAAGGTGGTGCAATGGTAAAGATGCTGTCATTGAGAGGCATTAAAAACTTCCGGGTTGCCGAATCTCTTTTGCCGTCAGGTATTTCCTGCAAATCGTTGAAATAAGATAATCCGAATCTGCTGTATCCCCACGATTTGTGGAGGGCCGTTTGTGCAAACAGGGATGACTGTCTGAAAGCCGTATTATACACTCTTCCATCGATTTTGTTTCGATAATCTGCTGCCATTTTATAACTCCCGGTTATCCCGTAGGTCCATTTGCCCAAATAGCTTTGAAGGTTGGCTGTTCCCTCAATCAGGTTATTGTTTGTTTCATAGTTCAGTCCGGCGCTTCCTGTTCGTGTGCCCTTTGGCGGCGTTGTCTGAGGTATATAATTAATTACTCCGGCAATTGCATCCGAACCATACATCAGGCTTGCCGGGCCTTTAATAACTTCTACCTGGTTGATGATGTTTTCGTCTATTTCCGTTCCATGTTCATCGCCCCATTGCTGATCTTCCTGCCGTATGCCGTCAAACAGTGTCAACACCCGGTTGTATCCCAGGCCCCGGATAAAAGGTTTGGAAACATTGGGACCGGTGGATACCGCATTGACTCCCGGTATGGCAGAGAGCGCATTGACGATGTTTGTACTCAGGTTTTGGGCAAATTCCTGTTTAGAAATGACAGCCACAGGAATAGGCAACCTTCTTAATGTGGTGGCTCTTGATGCCCCTGTGATAACAATTTCCTTTTCTTCAGTAATGCTGATTTGTAAATTGAAGTCGGCTACTTTGTCCTGGTTAAACAGGATTTGCTTTAAGGCAGTTTTGTAACCTGAATAATTGATCTCTATATAAAATTTACCCTGCGGGATACCTGAAATACGGTAGTTGCCTGCTGAATCTGTAATAGTACCCGTTCTTAAATCGGGTATGTAAACAGTAGCGCCTGGCAGGGGTTGATTTAAATTGTTTTCTATGACGCCTGAAAGGGAAAATGTTTTTTCATTCTTCTGAGCACGGATGGTTATTGGAATCAGTAATAATAATGCCACTGATAGCCGGTATAAATGTTTCATTAATTGATGCTGTTGATTACCTGTTTGGGTTTTTAGTAAATCGACTTCAATTCAGATATTTTAGTTGAATACTGTATATGTATTGAAGCCGGATTGATAAAACTTTTTTTGATTCCCTCTGTTATTTCAGGGAATGGATTGAAATTGGTTGATTGGCCAGATTCTCTTTTTGTTTTGCAGAAATTTTGAGTTTGCAAAACTTAGCCGAGAGCGGGAGGAGCCCTGAGGTTATGAAAAATTACGGTGGATACAATGATTCCTTCATTGAAAGAAGGAGGAAAACCTGTGGGTTGAGATGGCTCCGTTTTAAATTGATTGGCAATTCCGGGCAGGTAGGGAACATTTACCACATTGCTGTTGCAATGGCAATTAATCCCTGGAATGGTCAGGCATTTGTCATTGGAGGGAGATTTAGATACTACTTTTTTCTGATCGGTGTGGTTGGCAAACCATTTATGCAAAACATAAGTCGGTGTAATGCCCAATAAAAAATTGGCCATCAGAAAAACCGCAAAAAACTTCAATCCCGCATTATGTCGTTGCATCGCTGCAAAATTAGGAATAGAAAACCTTTTAAAAGCCTATCATTTGGTTACTTTTCATTACCGGCTATCCGTTTTAACGATAATTGCCTGATGGGTGCTACAATGACGGGGAATTTTTCAACCGTCACATTGCTTTGTTCCAGTCCAAAACCGCGTTCTTCCGAAAGGCTGATATGTTTGAGCCAGAAATAAGCCTGCATGATTAGTTTCTCGAAAATTGGCAGGTCGTTATCGCGCGATAAAAACTTTTCCATTACGATAAACTGGTAATCGCCCGGTATATCGTTTTGCTGTACATCAAATTGTTTGGTGGTAATATTCAGTTCTTTGGTTTCGATTAATTCCTGTACAATTTTTTTGAACATCAGATAAATCCGCTGTTCCCGTCTGAATCCGAGCCGCAACTCGATCCTGATAATTTCGTTGGGAATGATTGTATCCACCACATAGTCTGCGGTATAAGGGTCATCCCGGGTGTCCACATGGACGAACCAGTAGATATCAGCCCGCTTGGGTTTTTGATTCAGAATACTATATACAATTTTATGCTCAATTTCTTTCGGGTTATCTGCACTTGTCAGATAAATCAAATGAGTGGCATATTTTGGAATGGTAGCATCATTGCTGAGTTGCTGAATCGCAGGCAGGTACTGATCCAGCCGTACAAATTCCACATACCTGTTCTTGATTTTTCTTGCCCTGTACCATACATACATCAGGGAAAACAGCACACCGCTTACCAGGATGGTTACAAATCCACCGTGTGGAAATTTGTCGAGATTGGCAAACAGGAAGGAAGTTTCAATGACCAGGTAAATGGCAAGATAGAGATTGATAAGTATCCGGGGGACGCGTTTGATGGTCAGATAGTTGGCATATAGTATCGAAGTTGCCAGCATACAAATAGTAATTGCCAGACCGTAGGCAGCTTCCATATTTGATGACGTCCTGAAATACAAAGTGATTCCCGCACATCCGATAAAAAGAGTCAGGTTCATTTTGGGTATAAAGAGTTGCCCTCTTTCTTCTGTCGGATATCTGATTCGCATGCGGGGCCATAAATTGAGGCGCATACTTTCACTGATAAGTGTAAAACTTCCGCTGATCAATGCCTGGCTGGCAATAATGGCTGCAATGGTGGCAATGATAATCCCGATCAAACGGAAATTATCTGACATTACTCCGTAAAAAGGATTGAATCCATTGTCAATAACAGCTTTTGAAAATACTTTTCCGGAATGATGCGACAACAGCCATGCTCCCTGCCCAAGATAATTCAAAATGAGAGCTGTCTTTACAAAAACCCATGAAACACGGATGTTTTTTCTACCGCAATGGCCCAGATCGCTGTACAAGGCTTCAGCTCCGGTGGTACAGAGAAATACAGCTCCGAGGATCCAGAATCCGTGGGGATATAATACCAATAACTGAATTGCGTAATACGGATTGAAAGCCTTGAATATATAAAGCCCGTCAAAAATGTGGATGGCTCCCAATACTGCCAGCATCAGAAACCATGCGAGCATGACGGGGCCAAAGGTCTTGCCAAGTGTGGAGGTGCCATATTGCTGGGTAAAGAAAATGACGGCCAGGATTCCCAATACGATATACACGATCGTATTGTGCTCAACTCCCGTAAAAGCGGGAATTTGTTTCAATCCTTCAATAGCTGAAGTAATAGAAATGGAAGGGGTAATAATTCCATCGGCAAGCAGGGATGCTCCGCCAATCATAGCTGGAAATATCAGCCATTTCTTTCTTCTTCGTACCAAAGCATACAAAGAAAAAATTCCTCCTTCACCGTTGTTGTCTGCCTTGAGCGTCAGCACAACATATTTAATTGTCGTCTGAAGCGTCAATGTCCAGATGACGCAACTGACAGCCCCGATAATTAATTCTTTTGAAATTACCCTGTCACGAATAATGGCATTCATTACATAGAGCGGCGATGTGCCCAGGTCTCCGTAGATGATACCCAGTGCAACCAATAATCCAACCCCTGTTAACCTGTTTAAACCTTTACTCACAAAATAATATTAGGGGGCAAAATTAATTCAGTAATACATTATGATCATTTTTTCTATTTCGGATGCCAAATATTTATTTTTAAGGAGATTGAAATCATAAACAGTATTTTATCGGACAAAAATTTACAAAATGAGGAATTTGAATAATATTCTGCGATACCAGGTCCTATCGGGCAACTGCGAAATGATGGCTCACCTTTTTGGATTTTCATTAAAGTCTTCTTTGTTTCAGGAAATGTTAAGTGGTTTCAAAAAATATAAGTTTGCAATAAATTTTCTGTGAAGAATAAATTCCAACTGTAATGAAACAACCTGTTCCTTATAAATTTGGCATTTCTGCCCGCCAGCTCAAAACCTTTGATGCTGATGAGAAAAAAGCCAAGCGCCTGGAAAAATTATTGAAACTGAAAGAAGCGAAACTGATTTCGAAAATCTGCAAACATTATATTACCAATTTTATTCCCTGCCTTCTTGAAAATGAAAATGAATACTGGATTATTTCCTGTTATCCTTCTACAGATCAATCTCCGGTAAGGATAAGTATCTGGTTTCCTGAAGTCTTTAATATCACCCCGGCCAACCGTTATTTCGGTTATACAGAACAGTTACAGTGCATGGTTTTTGTTCATTCGGAATATCTGGATGCTGCCGCCAAACAGGATGTATTGCATAAAACCAAAGGATTGTTTTTTCAACCGGGATACCGTTTTGTCACAGGCATTCATGAACAACTGGCCGCATTTATGCCGATTGAATCTTATTTTTCTTTTGTAAAAAATGAAATTATTTATGAAAGTATCCGCGCACACAATTACGAACTCACTTTGAAAGGGAGAACTCCTTTTAAAAAAGGGCATAACTATGGATTCGTAAGATATTTGCTGGGGTTTCAGCAGTGATGAACAATTGTGCAGATTGCAAGGTATAAGCAGAATTATTTTTAAAAAAGTAATCCTTATCGTCGCTTGCATTGTCTCCGTTGATTATGATTGTTTGTAAAGCATGTGGAATCTGCAAGGTTTTGGTGCTGAAATGTTTTTGCCTTGAATAATTGTACCTGTGCCGAAGCTGTTCACGCTGCCGTCAACAGCAACCTGGTTCATTTAATAGTAAACCATCCAATAGTGCCTCCTTCCAGTTTCTTTGCATTCCTAAATCCTAATTCACGCAACTGCTTTAATGCAATGTCCGATTTCATCAGCCCTTTTTTGCATGCAACAATAATATTCCTGCCGTCGGGTATTTCTGCAACGCGGTCTTTTAATTCCTCCACGGGAATATTCACTGCTCCCGGAATATGCGTTTCTGCAAAGTCTTCACGGCTCATTAAGTCAATAAGAAAGGCGGGCTGAGATGTTTTGTTGAGTAATTGATCTAATTCTTCAACGCTGATACTTTCTTTTAAAATTTCATTATCCATCTTTTATAAATTTTTCTGTTACTCATTGCAGATTACTCTCTTACAAGCCAAACCAACGGGCTTTGCGGCTGGTTCCAAAATGTTCCTTTTCCGCAACCAGCGCTTTTGAAGCATCCGTATGGCTTCCAAAGGGATGCGGGGCCGAAAAGAAATCTACATCCACCCTTCCGATTTTACCTCCACCGAACTCAATATAACAAGTGCCTGCACCTGAGTATATCGAAGAAGACTGATCGCCGTTGGCTTCTGCCATAATGGAATCAGCAGCAATTTTTGCCGCTCCTTCTGCGAACACACCTGCTTTCGGGGTTCCCACACTGGTTACATCGCCTATCGCATACACACCCGGGTATTTGGTTTTCAGGTTCTTTTTATCAACCGGGATCCATCCCTTCTCGGTCATACCACTTTTCAATACTACTTCCGGTGCTACATGTTTTGGAACACCCAGAAACAAATCGAAAGGCATGGTGCTCCCATCATCAAGGATGGCTACTTTTTTTGAGGAGTCAATTGAGCTTACTTTTCTATTGGGTATAAAATTGATATTTCTTTCTGCGAAAGCTTTTATCAATGCTTTAGAGGAATCCGGCGATGGAGGAATAGGACTTCCGAATGGCATCACCAGGCTGATTTCGCAAGCTTCGCGTATTCCACGCCTGGTAAGATAATCATGCATCAATAATGCGCATTCACTTGGTGCGGGAGGGCACTTAAATGGTGCACTGCATACACCGATAATGGCGCGGCCTTTTGTAAAACCAGGAAGTATTTCCCTTAATTCCTCGGCACCTTTGAAGGTATAGAATTGATTTGCGCCTTCCGCAAGTCCGGGTGTGGCATTCATGTCGTAATCTGCACCAAGGGCAACTACTAATACATCTGCTTCGTATTTTTCATTTTTTGTGGTGATCACTTTTAATACCGGATCAATATGGGTAATGGTTTCCTTCCGGAACTTTACACCCGGCTTTACCATGCTGCTGTACGAAATTTTTACCGCATCGGCAGGCTTACGGCCAAACATTACATCAAACTTTGAATAACCAAAGAAAAAAGTATCGTTTTGGTCTATCAGTGTAAGATCAAGACGGTCGCCCATTTTTTCGGAAAGAATTGTAGTAAGTTCAAGACCTCCGAATCCGGCGCCTAATACAACCACACGTAGTTTCATTTTGCTAATATTTTATGGTTTGCAAATTAATTTATGTGAACATGGAAATACATTGCAATAGCCACTCTTCGTCACTATTGCAATGTATAAAATATCTTACGCACCAACTAAAGATCTTGCCTTTAAGGTAGCTGCATCCTCATTAAAAATCATTGTGAAAAACTGATCAATCATATTTAATTCATCGGCTTCGGACATACCGGGAATTACAGGGAAGGTGCCTTCCAGATCCACTTTCGTTTTATTCCCTTTGGCTGTGTAAATGTGATTGAACCTGGCTCCGCTGAATGCTCCGCCATCCATGATGGTTTCAACGCCTTTCGGATAATCAAGTTTTTGGGTAATGGTAGTTTTAAAGGTAGAACCATCAGGGTTGAAGATTTCGCCTTCAATAGTAACTACATTCCCTTTAGTGCTTACAAGACGGTGGCTTTTGAACGCCTGGTGCACATGACCGCCCTGTTTCATGTACCCGAAAACACTGTCAATGGGTGCTTCGAATGTGGCAATTCCATTTCTTTTGTAATATACGGATGGTTGTACATTTCCGGGTTGGGATACAAGACGGATGTACCGGTTAACTGATTTCCAGCCCTGCGGATATTTTTCTTTTGCCTCTGCATCGGATACGGAAGGCATAATGATCACATCCTCTCCAAACTTCCAGTTTGCAGGAGTAGCCACTTTATGATTGACTGTTAACTGCATTGAATCGAGTGTACGAAGTATTTCAGGAAAGTTGCGGCCTGTGTTCATCGGATAAGTAAGCATCAGCTTAATCTTTTTGTCGGGGCCGATAATGAAAACACAACGAACCGTTTGATTGGTAGCAGAGGTTCTGCCTTCTGCGGTGCCGGTTTCATCGGCAGGAAGCATGCCGTACAATTTTGCAATCGACAGATCAGTATCGCCAATTATAGGATAATTCACTGCGCTGCCTTGTGTTTCCTCAATGTCTTTTCTCCATCTGAGGTGGCTTTCTACCGGATCCACGCTCAAAGCAAGAATCCTGGCATTTCGTTTTTTAAACTCCGGCTCAAGTTGTGCCATAGACCCCAGTTCGGTAGTGCATACCGGTGTGAAATCTTTGGGATGAGAAAATAATACTGCCCAGCCATTGCCGATCCATTCGTGGAAATTGATAGTGCCCTGGGTAGTTTCTGCCCGGAAATCCGGCGCAATGTCATTTAATCTGAGACTCATAATTTTACGTTTTTAAATTGTTAGAGAATAATTTTCTTTACAATTGCAAACGTAATGTCGGGCAAGGGCATTTTTGGTAGCGAAGGCTACTTATCTCTGTAGCAAAGGCTACATATCCTTCATGATTTTGATCTGGTTACGGTAGAGCAGCAGTTTTTTGTCAAGCTCCAGTTTTTTCAGCAACCGTGAAACGGTAACACGATTGGTACTTAGTTCGTCCGCGATCTGCTGGTGAGTAAGATTAATGAGTGAAGATCCGGTTACTTTTGATTTTTTTTTCAGGTAATGGATCAGCCTGTCGTCCATTTTTTTAAAGGCAACATCGTCCATACATTTTATTATTTCGCTGAAGCGATTCAGAATCGTGGTCATTACATACCTCTTCCAACTGGGATATTTAATCATCCATATATCCATCAATTCGACAGGGATGCCAAGTAATTCACTGTTTTCTTCGGCAGATCCTTTTATTACGCTTGCTTGCGACATCATGCAACAAGTAAAGGTCATGGCACAACTTTCCCCTTTCTGCACATAATACAGCAGCAATTCCTGGCCTTCCTCATTAATGCGGCTTACCTTAAAAGAGCCACTTATTACAAGAGGAACTGCACGAATCGTTTGCCCGGGATTGAGCATAACAGTGCCTGCAGCTACTTCCATCAGCATTGATTTGGTTTCTAATTCAGCGAGCAAAGGAGAATCAAAGACGTCTGAGAATGTATCGGCATATTCTGTTAGTTTGTTAAACATACTATTATTGATGAATTCTTAATGGATGAAGATTAAAGGTAATTTAAAATGGGTGTCTATCCTAAAACTATTTAGTTGTCCCTTAAAAGTCCTTCCTGTTTGCAATAATGAAATCGTTCGCGATGAGAGGAATTTTCTGAGAAAGAAAATGAACTTTTCAAAAAGGGCAAAAGATATCAGTTCCCGGATATACCCGTCATTCCCTTGAAATGGGAGCAGCTGCAATGGGTGTGGATTGGCATGAACAGCAATGAAAGCCCCATGCTTGTTACTGAGCCGTTTTTTTCTATAACGCCAGTACTGAAAGGTATGATAGCTAATTTGGTTTTGAAGGCAGAATGTTTTTAGGCTCTGCCCGCTCTGATGGTATTCTTCAATTAGTGCAGCCATCTGTTGTTCCCTGTCCATATAGAATTGGTTTGTGGCAAAACTATTCTAATGTCAATGGCAAAGCAATATGCGGTTGGTCGGGTGGATACCTTTTATAAGAGATATAAAAACCAAACAGGCCTATGCGCATTAAATTGAGAAGTAAGTAATTTATCAAACTCAAATAAAAAACACATCTCCTTATTTTACGCCAACAGATGGACTTTGTTATTTTATGGAAAGATTATTTCCTTTTCAAAATTTGTATACACAATAGGTATTATCTCTAAAATATTTTCTGCTGAATATAATTCGTAGGGGTCCAATAAAAGAACTACAGAAACGTTATCATTCACATCTTCTAAAAGATATAATTCAACATTATCAACATTTACATTATAAGGCATTCTTTTTTTAAGTTCGTTAAGCCTATTATCTGCAATAGCTACCTTAATTTCATCAAGACTTGTATCAGTATAAGGAATACCAAACATAAAATAAGCCCTCTTTATATCTATATTAATACCTTGCTTGGTTAAAACCTCACTAAGTTTCTTATAATAAGGGTTTTGCTTTTTCTTTTTTATTAATTTACTCAACGAATTCATACTAATCTTTTTTATCAGTTACTGCATCATAAGTTTTCTCGCCTGTAAAGGCGCCTATTATACCTCCTCCAATACTGCCAATAATTCGTATCCACCCGACCAAATACATCTTTGCACTATCCGAAAAATATGATATAGAAGACCGGTCTATTTTGTGGTATCCTCTTTATAATTTTGGGGATATAATTTTTCCAGTTCTGTTATCCTGGTATCCATTAGATTCTCAAATACATATTTGAGCCATTCGTACGGGTTGACATCATGTTTCCTGCAGATGGCACAGAATGAATAGATACAGGCAGCACGCTTTGCAGCGTCGTGACTGCCGGCAAACAAATAATTCTTTCTGCCGAGCGCTATGGGACGGATGGCATTTTCTATCAGGTTGTTGTCTATCTCCAGGATTCCATCGTAGAGATAAGCGCTCAGATTGTCCCATCGGCTCAGGCTGTATCCCATGGCTTTGCCCATCTGGCTTTTGGGCAGTATCACTCCGCTCTTGAGTTCTGCTGTCATCCATTTTGCAAACTCATTGATTACAGGGAGCGATTTCTCTAAGCGCAACTCTTTGCGCTGTGCTGCATTCAGTTTTCTTTCTCTGGCCTCACGCTCTACCTTGTACAACTCCTGGATATACAACAGCGCCTTTTCAGCTCTTTGCCTGTCATTAGACAATGCTCTGTCAAACTCTCTTCTGGCATGTGCCCAGCAGTTCAGATGAGTGATTTCTTTATCTTCCCCCAAACGGTGATAGACGCCGTAGCCCTGTCTGACTGGTGCCAGCCAGGCAGGCGTCTGTCTGCAGGTAACCTTTAAAACCATGCAGCACATTCAATGCAGCATCTGTGCCACGACCGGATTGGTAGTCAAACAGCACGGTTCTGTCTATCGGGCTGTGGTATGCCCAATAGTATCCCTGATGACAACTCCCTTTTTTGTTCTTGTCTAAAACTTTTATCGATGTTTCATCTGCCTGAAGGTAGCCTTTGGATTTGGTCGTTTTTATTAAGTGCTCATAGAGGATTTGGAGAAAATGAAGGCTTTGTTTTGTCCACCCCTCTATATGGTAGCAGCAGCTATCGGGATATTCTCCCGTTTAAACCTTTGTACCTGACGGTAAAGGGGCAGATGGTCTGCATACTTATCTACTAATATGGAAGCCAGTAATCCCGGGCCTGCAATGCATTTGTCAATGGGCCTCTGAGGCAGCTTGCCGATCAGTACACCTTCTCCGTTCTTAGGTGCGTATTTATAACGGATATAGCGTTTGATGTAATAACGGGCAGGCTCGCACTCCAGTTCATCGGTAATTTCTTCTCCGATACAAACCATTTCTGACAGGTCTCCTTCGGGATATATTTTGATTTCTTCTACCGGAAGATGTTCAGGTAATGGTTTGCGGCCCTGATGGTTGGGATTTTTCTTTCTGCGCTCATAGGTAATCTTTTCAGTAACCTCTTCCGAGAGTTCCTGCTTTTGTTCTTCTTCCATCTCAAAAGGAAGTGTGGGCTGGCTGTTATCCGGTTTTTCAAAGCGCTCCCGTTTCTGTCCGTAAGCTAATCTGTTAAGCTGCTCTATGCGATGTTGCAGATAGCCGATTTCAATTTCCAGATTGGTAGCTTTCTTTTCAAGTTCAAAGATTTCCTTTTCAGATTCAAAGACTTTTTTCTCAAGCACGGAAGCCTGATTTTTTTGCTCAAGAGCAAGAGCAATCAACTCTGTTTTTGAGTACTTTTCAAGCGTGGCTTCCATGCCACGAAAGTACCGATAATAAAGGGTTTCAGCAAATAAATATACCTGTATTTGCCACCTTATTTCTTAATAAAATCATATCATTTTTCAGGTACAAAATATCTTGGCTTTCTTGTCAATTTTTCTGCTTTTATTCCCTCTAACATCAGTACTAGTTCCGGCCACAAGATGCCGCCGTTAGCCGACGTAGCCGGTGGAGTGAAGGTACCCTTTTCCAGTCTTTTGTAGTAGAGTACGAAGCCGTCTGTTTCCCAATGCAGTAATTTGATATGGCTTCTGCGTTTGTTTAAAAAAATGAATACATCTCCACTTGTCGGTTCACGACCAAGCTCACCGGATACGATACCGCTGAGTGAGTCAAAACTCTTTCTCATCCAGCCTACGGCGGACAAGTTATCGCATGCCTTAGTATAAAGAAGGTAACGGTGTGATGATCCCAGGTTAAACATTGCCCAACTTCAACAGCTCTGAAATTTGGTGGCAATCAAAACAGCCCAGTCGGACGGTGACTCCGTTTGGATAGGCGATCTCTATCTTGCCGGTGGATGGTTGTGGCTCGGCATGGACAGCAATGAAAGCCCCCTGCTTGTTGCTGAGCCTTTTCCTTCTATAACGCCAGTACTGAAAGGTATGATAACTAATTTGGTTTTGAAGGCAGAATGTTTTTATGCTCTGCCCGCTCTGATGGTATTCTTCAATTAGTGCAGCCATCTGTTGTTCCCTGTCCATATAGAATTGGTTTGTGGCAAAACTATTCTAATGTCAATGGCCCCGCAATATGCGGTTGGTCGGGTGGATACCGAATAACAGTACTTTCATTTATTTAAAGAAACTGAGGATAACGGATTATTATAGATTCAGTTAGAAAGCAATTTACTTGCAGCTTCGTTTATTGCACTTAAATAATCTTCTAAAAGGAATTTCTGCCCTTTCTCATTATATATTTCTATTTCTAATTTTTTTTCTTCTTGGCTAATCTCTGCAATGAGAGTATCTCCAAACCAAATTTCTGCAACTAGATTATTCCTGTCAGGAACACTTGCAATTTCTATTTTAAATTTACTCATGGCTCAATGAATCCAATAAATTTACTACCATCAGCGCTAAATCTCGCACCCAGTCCACTTGGCAATTTATATTCTAAGATATTACCAAACCTTGCATGATGTCTAGTAACAGTTGTAACAGATGGGTTGGTGATAATTTCATTTAAAACCCTTTCGCCTTGGGCATTTATGGCAGAGGCATTTCCTGTTGCTTTAGGAAAAATACTACCAACTCTACTTCCATGCTTTTGCAAGGCTCTACCAGCAGCAGATAAACCGCCCTTATCTAAGTTATTTCCTGCATTTAGTAACTTTTTAATGGTCCTCCTTACAGCTTTGGCAGCTTGGGTTGTGTTCGCCGCAATCGTTCCGCTTTTAATTATCGGATTTGGCAATATAACTCCTGTCCCTAAACTCAATGCAGCTTTTCCTGCCTCTTCCGGTGAATCATACATTTTATACATGGAATTTTCACCATTCCTTTGTATATCCTCCATTATCTCATAATCCCTGATTAAGGCTTCTCTTAGATTTGAATATTTGTCCCGGCCTTTTCCATATACTATACTAACAGTAACGCCTTTTTCCTCTCCACCATCTTCAGATTTAATTACATAGTATTCCCCAAACTTATTCTTACCTACATCGCCTCCATGCCATAAGGAATGCCACCATGCTCCGAATCTTGTTTTGAAATCTCCTAATGGGTCAACATTACTTATAGGATTGTTTCCTAAACTTTCGTATGGCGAATAAGATTCCTGGTATTCTGTTTCAGGGTCCACCTGCCAAAACCTTCCTATTTGAGGGTCAAGATTACGATAGAAGGCATCGTACATATTCAAATCAAAATCATTATTCTGCTCAATGCCATTGAACTTGTATTTATTTTCAGGGCTTCCGAAGTTGAGCGCCTTAGAAGATATCCCCGCCATCGTAAGCCCGAACGGATAATAATGGGTTTCTTCCAATATCCTCCCTCTTGTGTGCACTATCTGCAAATTATCAAAGAAAACTTCCACCGTGCTTTCATTGCTGCAATAGATATATACATAACCACTCTTCCCGGCAGTAATATTCTGCAATTCACTGTAATGGTCTTTTACTATGCTGTTACTACCTGCCATGCTTATACGAAAATCATAGCTCCTGAATTGTTCGTCAAAAAATATCACGTTGATGAATGCTCTTGGCTTAGCCGGATTAGCATTGCTTTGGCTCTCCTGATTTGTTATCAACGATTGGATACCGAGGATTCCTGACGGTGTGTTAAGGTCTGTAGCTGTTAGTCCATGTGCCGAGAGCGGGGATGAAGGGCTACCCAGAAATGCAGCGAGCAAATCCAGTACCGCGATAGGACTGTTTCCACTGGTACTGCTGGTATTTTGAAAGTAATAGCTTTTGCCGAATACATCTATCCTGTCTCCTGCCATTACCTTCAGCGTAATGCCCAATCCCATTTTTGTGCCTGCGCTGTTGAGACTGTAAAGCTTGCTGCTATTTGTTGCTTCAAAGGAAGGGTCGGATGGATTGTTACTGATGCCGTTGTTGTTTGGATAATCCGTTATTCCGGTTGCTTCACTTTTGTCAACGATATTGCCGGGCTGTATGTCATAGTAATTTTCTTCTGTGGCAACCTTTGACGGTTCAAGGCTTGCCATCGGATAGAGATCTTGCTTTTGTTCTTCGGTTAAAACCATTCGTACATTCCCTAAATGGTCTTTGATAAAGTAATCATACACAAACCTCGTGATATTATTGCTTGCATCTCTTACAGGTCTTATTCTTCCTTCTTCATGACCGATAAATTGAAGCTCATCGGTGTATTGAAGTGATGTCAATGCGGAATGACTATACACTTTACTTTCATACACACTGCCTCCGATGTAGGATGTGGTAGTTGTGATGTTAGTGGTGTAATTGATGCCGTTGAACGGAACAGTAGCATTATTTTCCTGTGTTACCTTTTTCAGCTTATTGCCTGCGGCATCGTAAGTATAAGTAATCGTTCCTTTACCGGTAATCGTAATAACTGAAGGAAGGTTCAGATAATTATAGGTGATGCTGCTGATGGAATTGTTATTCTCTTTGGTGAGGTTGCCATTGGCATCGTATGCATAATCCGTACTTTGCTTGGTTGCAGGGTCGTATTTGAAGTCGCCTAATTTGCTGTCTTTGTCAACAACGGCATCCACTACTTTTGATAGCTTGTTGCTGTTGGTTTGGTAGGTATAGCTCAATTGATCAATCAATGGTGAGGTGTTTATTTTCAAACCGTTTTGATTCATCGTCATTATATTTCCATTGGCATCATAAGTCATATTTGACAATGTAAAATCCACGCCGGCCGTTTTATTAAATATTGCTGAAGTGCCCGAGCCTGATACATATTGATTAAACGCCGCTCCTGTAATTCTGTTCACGGCATCATAACTGAAATCGTATTTCCGTTTTTCTCCATCGCCTTTACTTTTCCAGATCATGCCTCCAATGTTGCCGTTGTATTGTTTGGTGTAGATACCTAAGATTCCATCTTTATCATAGCCCAAATCAAATCCAAAATAATTGGCAGTTGCCACATCTTTTACATAATCCCGATTAGCGCCCAGCAGCCATCCGCGGATGTTGTAATCGTATTTCATGGTTTCCAGAGGCGCCGCTCCCAGTTTCTTTTTAATTACCTGTCCCAGCGCATCATATTCCATCTCACTGATGGTACTGTATGCGCTCATGGCGCCGCCATTTACAAGATTATGGCTTTGTTTCTTTTCAATTTTTTCCAATCTGCCAAGGATGTCGTAGGTATTTTTGGTTACTACGATTAGAGTTGTTTGAGACGTGCCCTGGTACGTCTTTGCCACCGTTACCAAAGGCAATCCCTGCCAGCCGTATTGGGTGGTAACGACATCTGTACCGCCTGTAATATTTGTGCTTTGCACCTGGATGACTCTTCCTTTGTCGTCATAATAACTCACAGCATAAAGATAGGTAGATGTGCCCAATACTTTTGTACTCGTCCAGGTAACCATGCCACGGGTAGCATTGCTCGCTGCAGGCATTTGCGGATAAGGGTAACTGTTATTATCTGTTGATGAAAAATTGCTGTTCCAGGTACTCAGATAGTTAGTCAATGGTGCAGGCAGCCCGGTGTAATTATCGTAATGGGTGGTGGTCAGCAATTCGTAGTTGCCGGAGGTAGCAGGGTAAGGATATGTCGCCGCTGCATTAGTACGGTGTATGGCTGCGGTGGTGGCATTGGTCCAGATACCGGTTTCTACAGGCCGGTTCAGCTCATCGTATTTGGTAACCAGCCATTGATTATTCAGTTTCAGATTAGCATCCTGTGTCATTACCAGCCGGTCGCGCTTATCATAGACCATATTCACTTCTCCCGCTCCGGGTACTTTCTTTACGATCATCCGCTGCCGCTGGTCGTATTCATACCTGAAGCATTGTTCGGCAAGGATGGTGGCATCGGTGAGTACCCAGTTGGAGGCGATCAGTTCCACGCCTTTGGGCTGTATCACACATCTAAGCTGGTTCAGGTCGTCATAAATATAATATGTGCAAAGCCAGCCGCTATGCCCGCTGCCTGTGCCATTGTCAGCCGTGGCGGTCAGTTGCACTTTCTTTAAGATCACCTGTCCTTCCTTATCTTTAAACTCTATGACCTGCTTGCCGTTTTCATCAACGGTTACCGTCTTGTAGAGTTCTCCTGCCAGGTAGGCGCCGGGGCTGCTGTAGCTGCCGAAGCTGCCCATGGTGGCATTATTGGCCACCTTCCAAATTCTTACACCATCTGTAGTTGTATTAATCCAGTATTTTGTTTTGATGGATTTGCGGTCGCTTTCATTAGCATTGGCGCTGCTGCCCATCCAACTATTCCCGGGTGCAAAGGCTTCCTCAACACGGTTAAGTGGTGAGGCTTCGTATTTTGTCTGTCCATAAAAAAATGATTCCCCCTGGCCTTTTATCGGATTATTGGGATTGGTATTATCATAAAAAGCAGCCTGTTGCTGAAAGGGATTTAATTTGAAAAGTCCATCCGAAATATGGGTATTGCCTCCGGTACTGTTTGCGGGTGATGGCAGGTATTGATATTGGACTCTGCCGAAATCATCGTACAGGACGGTGTTCACCATATCCACTGCCGCGCTGCCTGTGATAAGTGAACCTTGCTTTATTACGGTTTGAATGGGTCTTCCTAATCCGTCAAAATATTGGGTAGTCATTTTGAACTGGTCAGGCGTGGCTGAAGTGGTAATGTTGTTTGCATTGCTCTCGGGTTTTACAGCATTCCACGTGCGGATATAGTTTATTGGTGCATTAGACGGGTAAAGGTCTGGTACCGGTCGTAGCGATTGTGCACATAGCCCGAGGTGAATAGTACAAAGTAAAACGTAAATAACATAAAAAAATAGACGGTGAAAACAAATACTTCTCATAACAGTTCTTTTATCATAATTTGTAAAAAACTTTTAAAGGCAAAATAATTGCGTCTGCAGACGGTATTGTTCCCTGAACAAATCGCAAAAAGCATCTTCCTTTATTGTCTATCTTCAAGTAATAGCAATCATTTAATAAGTGAAACGGTAATGTCTGTGTACACAAAGGAATTAAAGATGATTTCTTAATTTTTCCTACGTATTGCTCTGTCGTCAAATCAATATTATTAATATGTTGAATAATTAATTCTAATGTAACACTGTCTTGTGAAATAGATTTGACATAGGAGTTAAATAATTGCCAGCCTTCTTTTGTGTTAGCAGAGAAACGACTCGTATCAGCTGCTGCAAAAACTTTGCTATAATCCTGTGCCTGAACCTGTATATGGCAAACGAAGGATATTAACAAAACAAAAATACTCTTCATACATAAAAATTACTAGGTTAAAAATTTAAAGTGGATATGAAAAATTTAAAGAAACAGTCGTATTTGGATTTAAGGTAGGTGAGCCAGGTGATAATTGAACTGTTAACAACCCATTTGATTCAATCGTAAAATTGAAAGTTATACCAGAGGAATTATAAGAAAATGCTCTGGTACTGGATGGAACGCAGGTGCCAGAAATAAAACCAACCTGATACGAATTACCAGGATTTAAGGCGTTTGACGAATAAAATACCAGGTACCCACTGACGTTTGAACCGCTATTATAAAATCCACCAGAAGGGCAGGTAAACCAATTTATTGTAGTAAAACTGCAAGAATTTGCAATACAAGAACCATTAAAATTTGCGTAATTTTGACCGTTTGAATCTATATCATCCTGAGCAAGCAAATCTGCAGCTTCCTGACTGACTGTAGAAGTATATCTACCAGCAGGTACCACGTAGGTCACTACGTTACCAGTAAAACCTTCTTTACAATCATTACGCCTGAAGGAGCCACTTTTTACGGTATTATAATAAATAGCAGCAACGCCACTACATTCCCCAGATTGACCCGCATAGGCATAACAAATTTTCTTGATTATCTTATTATTATGGTCTCTGATCAATGATAATCGGTTAAACTCGTCGTACTCATAGTAGATGGTCTTGCCGTCATGACCAGTTTCGGAAGTCATACCCACCAGAGGCTTATAGGTATAGGTAGTAACGAGTGCATCGGGGAGGTTGGTTCTAAGCGCATTTAAAAGGCTTCTTAATGAGGCGTCGTTATCAATAGCAGCGTCAATTTGCGATTGAGTTATTAAACTATTTATTGTGGAATATGTACTTCCACTGATTTTTGCGACCGGATATTGCAATTGATATCCCCACAAATAAACCGTCTTAACGTTATTCGGTTTTGAGCTACTGAGAAGATTGCCTTTTGAATCATAATTATCATATATCACTCTATTTTCAGAAGAATTGTTCCCAATAGTCGTTTGTGTGTTTCCAGGAGCTATAATATTATTTCCCCAATTTTGATAATTGGTTTTTTTTGATTGTAAAAGAAATCCTCCATTTTTATACAATTGTTCCACAGGAATGTTTAAAATATGGCGCTGAAGCATTAGATCATAGGGAGAGGTGGCTGGATAATCAATGGGATAAGTGATTTGGGTATTTAATACCTCACCTCTACTGTTAAGGGTCTGTGTTTGGGTTACCTGATATAAGGAAGGGGTCTTATTATAAATGTAACTATCGGTTTGAATTGTTTTATTCCCAAAGTCATCAAAAGTAGTTGTTGTTCTATTTCTTATCTTATCAAACCCTGTATAATGGATAAAATACGGAAGATGTAAAGATTGATCTATGAAATACGAAATGGTAGTACCGTTTAAGCTATTAACAAAAGCAAAAGGAAAGGAAGTGGTGTAGTCCGCGATTCCATAATAAAAATAGAATGCCGGAGTGAGTGTTGGATCATTTAGAGAAACATTTGTTACATTATCGTAATTAATCAGCCGATTTGTCTGGCTTTGTTCAAAGTCATAAAAATCATAACTATCTTCGTTATTGTATATTCCAAATGAAGGGACATAGGAAAGGTTTAACGCCTGGTAACTGATCAGATCTGTATTTATTTCTTGCACGGATTCTTCCTGGTCCGAGCTCGTAAGATGTGGTGACCAATTGTAATAGGTGAAATCTTCTTGTCTTAATATATTGTTTCCCTTAAAGTACTTTTTTGATAAAAGTTTACCTCTTGTCCATTCGTTAGCCTCGATTATTCCATATCTATCATAGCCATAGTATCGACTATAAAAAGGCATAGGAAATAAAAACTGATAATTTGTTCGAAAGTAATTATCAGACTTTCCATAAATAACATCAAATTCATCCACATTATCATACCCGCTGAAACTTCCATTAGTTGTTTCCAAAGGAATTGTTGAATATGAATAGAAGTCTATACCCCAATCTAAGTCTCCGTACTTTATACCCGGAACAAACCCTGATTGTTTCAATCCATATTTGAAATATGTGGGAAGAGAAATAATTCTTCCTGAACTTTTGTTTGAATTCAAGGTTGTATATGTATATTTCTTTGACTTCGCTATACTCCCAGCCTTATCATAAAAGTCTATATTTTTTATACGTAATCCTCCGGTGTTTATTTGAGACACCGAAGTATCCAATTCTCTCCACCGCAAGGTGGCACGTACAAAATTATTTTGAAAAGCCTTATAATTCAAGTCTAAGAACTTTAATTCTATGGTTAAAATATAAGTCTCGCCAGGCTTAATATTAATATGAGTCTTGTATTCACCAATGCGAGTATAAGGAGGAGAAGTTTGAGCAGAATTAGAACTATTAAAATCACAGATAACCTGAACGCCAGCAGTGCTTTTCTCTTCCACTTTAAAATGAACATTATCAATACTGGCAGGATAAATGGAAAAATCCGATGATGTACCGTAATTTGTTGAAAACTCAACATTATAGCCAAGAGCTGAATATGCATTTTTAGGTACTGTGAATTGCTTCTGAAAATAGGCTATGCCCTGAGGATCCATTTGGGTAGGAGTAGGAGCATAATTATGCATGCTCTCTCCGTATTCACTAAGATTTAATCCATTAGAAGCATCACGGAGGTTTTCGTCTTGATAGTTTTCCAATAATTCTTTTGGAATACCAATAATACTCGCTGTATTATTCTCATATGTAAACTGCGTTTTCCCCCCTTCAGGATAAGTAATTGTATGTAACGAAAATACATTGCTGGTAGATGGATTAACCCTCCGATCACCTCCTACAAACCCTCTTTCATAAAGATTGGGGATAAAGGAAAATTCTCCCATGTTAGCAACTCCGTTATAGAAACCATAATGGTCCTGTGCAAAAGAATATTTGGATGGAGCTTGATTGCTATTGTTATAGTAATAATCGAATTTATAGGTGATTGGAGTTCCATTATTTCCTATAATATTTATACTATCTAATCTTAATCTGGAATATTTACCAGGGATTTGTATATCACCTGGTGCGTTTAATACAGGAAGTATATCGTTAGCTGCTCCAATGAAATAGCTGTATTTAAACAAGATTTTTCGTATAATATTATTCTTGTTATCCACTACATCTATCTCCGATAAAGCTTTTGTGGGTAAGTCATCTCTTGATGTAGTAATAAAATTAATCGTGCCATTCGGAAATGTGATTGAACTTACTCTTGCATCATTATATTGATATGTTGTCAACACCTTATTTACAGAGTTGTTGATACTTGAAAACCGCCTGATACTATATGTTTCATTACCTATTTTCCAAAGACTGTAGTTGAAATTTTCATAGTTAAAGACAATACCTTCATTACATGTATTATTTATACTTTTTATCAACCAGCTATTTTTAGTAAAAGTATTGGGATTGTATCCGATCATCTGCGAAACCGTTCCCTCTTCGCCGTATTTGACAGAAATTCCATTAGGCAGAAGCACATTCCATGAATAGAAAAGGGTGGAGGTTGATGACTGAGTAATATTAATGTCTTCATGAGGAAACAATATAAATTTTCGTTGTGTTTGATTGTACATAAACTTTCCTGAATATCCTAAAGCAGAATAATAGAATTCGTCAGGCATGAAATCCTGATTGCCTGATTTTGCTTGTCGTAAGTTGTCAACACGTGAAAGAATACCTTGATTTATCGGCGATGGTAAGTTATTAAAATAGTCAACAGTTTGATTGGTTACAAAGTATCCTTTTTCATCAGGAATACCTCGCACTTTCCTCGATATTTGGCCGCCATAATTCAAGTCCCAACCTAACCCCACCCAAGTTGCCTCTTGATCCACCCGAATGCCTCCTGCATGGTACTCTAATGTAATAGGAACTTCAACATCTTTTATATGGGCAGTATAAAGAGGAATACTAATATTGGGAACACCGGTGTATAAGGACACAGGCATTTCAATGTTTCTGTTAAATGCAGTTACTTCGGGTGTTTGAATATCAACAGCACTTGGACGGGTTTGAGCGTGACTATAATCAACGCATATCAACGTCAAGAAGAATAAAACACATATAATTTTAAAGCCCATAAGTATATTTTAATTATTAGTAATTCCAAATAATGCAAAGGAGTATTCCTGCTAATCGTCTATGCCATAAAGATCATTAAACCGCATTTTAAAAAATTCGCACTTCTAATCGCATAAGTAGGTACACTCCAATACCGCTCGTATGATTTATAAATTATTTAAAGTCTTTAAAATTGTCGCTATTTTCTGTGTAAATGATATCTTCTGAATTCTAAATTCGCTCGTCCTGTTCTATAATCCTTTTATTTTGCTCAATAATAATCAATGTTAGTTCTTCAACCTTTTTAAGAAGTAGCGCTTGGTTTTCTCCCAAATCAATTCCATCCTTTTCAACTTCTTTAAATGAGGGTACTTCAGGTAAATGTTAATTTGCTTTTATGTATTTTACTATTTCTTCTAAATAGGGAAGTTTATATTCTTTATGAAAAACATAGTCCGACCAACTTGATTGATCAATTTTAACCTTCCTTGTACGAATGCCTGCTTCTACAAATAATTTATAGTTTGGGTCGTTAATGTTTACAGTTCCTATCCCAACACTACCTGCATCATAAAAAATATTATTGGCCGATGTAATCCATAGAGATCGGGTATTCTGAAATTGATATCTGATTTTAACAATTCCTGAACCGCCAGCTCCTTCTACACCGCCCGAATAGAACCGTCCACCACCACCAGTGTTTGCAGTACCAGCAGTCCCTGCATAACCATTGCTTGTGCCAGCTCTCCCTCCACCAATTCCCCCAATTCCTCCAAGGGTTGATGAACCGCCTCCGCCAGGATAAATATCAGTACCATACGTACCTCCGTTATTTCCTTGGCCGGCAGTACCCATTCCATTTGTATAACTCCAACCTACATATTCAGTTCCTCCACCACCACTTCTGCCGTTCAATCCCGCTCTTCCACAGCTGGTATTATTCGTGAATTCGCCGCCCCCTCCTCCATAAGCAGTTATATTCCTAAAGACACTATTTTGACCATTATTGCCTGTTGTCCGCTCTGCAGTTTGTACTCCTCCAACGCCTTCAGTAACAGTATAACTTTGAGCAATAACGTCATAAGCTGATTCATATATAAGCCAGCTAGCACCACCTCCTCTTGCTGTGGAACTAACTCCACTACCACCTCCGCCTACTACTAATACCTGTACATTTCCGCTACCTGTAGTTACAGTAAATGTTCTTGACGAAGTAAAGGTGTGAACTTTATAATCCCCGTCAGTAGTTATGGTTCCTCCTGTGGCTGAAATATAAGTTAGCTCCCGCAGATTAAAACCTATAAATGTTAGAAATGCGAAATAGAAAATTTTTAAATGGCTCATGCTGTTATTTTTCAAATTGAAAGTTTAGTTATCAGATATTATTTTTCATTGTTTGTTCTTAAAAATTATACCCTACTCTGAGTATCATCGGTTGGCTCAGGGGTACATGCCTCTCCGCCATAAAATCATACAGCACCTTCACTTCTCCTTTCAGCTTTTTGCTCACTTTGTATTGCCTGCTGATACCGATCAAAGCACTGTACTGCCAGGCGGCGTCCTTTAATTCAGCAATGCTTTTGAATGCGCTCCTGTAATTCATCTCATACCCTCCCGTCGCATAGATGCTGCCCTTTATTTTCCAATCAAAATAACTGCGGAATCCTACTCCCTCGCTGCTCAGCCGGATGTGCTCTATACTGCCCAATCCCAGTTTATAACTCAGGCCTGCACCGATCACACTTTTGTCGTTCAGCCTGTAGCCGATACTTGCTGCGATGTCGGTAGTGGAGGGCAGGTAGCCATTTGTTTTTGCAAACTGTATATCAAAACCATATTCCAGGCGCTGCCATAGTGTTCTCGACTTTTGTCCGTTGGGCTTAAAGCCAGGCATCTCTGCTTCGCCGCCGGAACCGATCACTCCATCTTTCAGCAACTTATCTTTCAGCTCGCTGAGCTTTGTTTGTGCTTCTGCCAGGTTCTGCTGAAGTTGACCGGCTGCATTTGGCCCGCCTGCGGCTATCCGCTGCTGTATCAGACCCTGTACGGAGGCCCTGGTTTGCAATCCGGCCAGGCTCGCTGAGCTATTGCCGCTTGCATCA
The DNA here is from genome assembly GCA_017307735.1 of Chitinophagaceae bacterium. Classification (GTDB taxonomy): domain Bacteria; phylum Bacteroidota; class Bacteroidia; order Chitinophagales; family Chitinophagaceae; genus Ginsengibacter. The sequence continues at coordinate 930 of JAFKGR010000026.1, read as the reverse complement.
CTGCCGGGCATGCGGAACAGGGAAGCCAGCATGCTGTTCTTCTTCATAAACTCCCGGAAGGCGGGTATCTCACCCAGCGCCTGCTTCGCCAGCGCCTCTGTTTTTGTTCTGTCGGAAAAGAGTTCTTTGTAGTTGGCAAGCGCTTCCCCATAGTAATAGTCTTCTTTGCTGATCTTTGTCAGCAATTTTTGCTTCACGTATTTGCCTGTTTCTTTTATGAGCAGCACTTTACGCTCTTTAATGAATTGCGCGGTGTAGCCTGCCTGTACTATGCTGCCCTTCAACTGTGATATTTCCTGGCTGGCTTTTTCAATGGCCGTATTGGCTATGCCGTCCTGTGTTGTCTCTTTGAGGTATTGCAGCGAGGTGGTTAGCGTATCCAGGTAGGCATTGTATTGTGACCGGTAACCGGATAAGGCTGCCTCTCCTGATTTGAGTTGTGCAAGCAGGGAGCTAAAGGTCATTTGCTCATTGCTGAACAGTCTTGCTTCTGCCTGCGGGTCTGCTTTTTTCAGTATGGCCCTGATCTTGTTTTCCCATTTGCTGAGCCTGGTAAGTGTTTTTTCTGTTTTCCCCGTAAGCCGCTTTTCATACTGATGCATCTTGCCAAGTACTTTTTTCGGGTAGCGTTGGGTATAGAGGGATGTGAGGCCGGCAGTGGTATCCACCTTTGGTTGTGCACTTGCTGAAAGAGCCATCAGCACTGCAATAAAGCACAATATTTTTTTCGCTGTGGAGAACATGCAGTCAGTAGGTTTGTGAATCCAAGGTATTATCCTTTTTGTAACTATTCAGCACCCAAACATACAATAAGCGGTATATATGTTTTTTAGTCTTTTTTATAATTTCAAATAGTTATGCACATTTTTTTTGCGGCTTTGAAGATTCTGATTTTTGTGCACATTTTTGACTTGAAAAAATTGATTTATG
>JAFKGR010000001.1 GCA_017307735.1 Chitinophagaceae bacterium | reverse complement strand
ACGAGGAATTAGCAAGACAAGTAAAAATGATAAATTAAGAAATGACAAGAACGGCAGCCTATAACAAACGTATTTATGCGAGCGGCTTGACAGTAATCAAAAATTAATTAGTTTCGTTAGACGCCGCCCGCATAAATACGCCGACCGTTACCTGCTATGAAAAAACATCCATATATCTATGACAAATGAATTAACTTTTACACCCCATTCACTTTTTGAGAATGTAGCTTTTGACAAAAACGCAGACTGTTGGTATTTTTATTTTTCTAACCAAATATTGGCAAGTTCTTCAGGTTTTTGGCGACTATTAATAGAAAATAAGATTGAATTTGTTTCGCTTGACCATCAACAACAATTCGGTTTACCAAAGCCACTTGACCTGGTTGAAGAACTCAAAAGAAAATTGACAGGTAAACATTTGACAAAAATTGAAGTTATTAAAGACACTTTTGACTTAGTACTTTCATTGACAAGTGGGCATCGTCTTGAAATTTATATTTCTTCATCTGGATACGAGACGTATGACTTTTCTATAGACAATAAACGGTATATTGGTTTAGGCCAAGGCGGCATTGCAATAATTGACAACCCTAAATAATTAATTTTTTGCAAACTGGTAGAACCTGGCCAAACGAGAACAGAATTAAAACGTAATTAACAGTGATGCTAACTAAGTGGCTTAAGGTATTTAGATTATTTGCATGAACTAAGAAAGACTACACAGCAGGTAACATCCGCATTGGTGTTAGCAGGGCTGAACGAATAAACTTCAGCTTTCGTATTTCAATTTGGCAGAGGTTCGGGCTGAAAGTTCACTATTGAACATTTGTACTTAATCTGTACTTTAGTACTTCTATCGGCTGACGTACGGGCTGAAGGTACTTTGAATTCCCTGCCATCACCAATGCGTTATCCGTAAGCGGCAAGCAAACTAAACTATATTCATGACAGTTGGAGACAAACAAAAACTCATTACAGAAATTGTAGGTCAGGTGCTTGGACAAACACCTCAATTGGATAAGTATTTTGATTGGTTTATTAACAAGCATACGACAGACCATTTTGGAAAATGGTACTCAACGATTGACTCAATCTTTTTCACTTTGAATGGAGACTTATCATTAAATAAAAGCAAAAGGACTCAATACTTAAAGTGTGACGCTTTCTTTGCCGGAGAATATAATTTTATATTTGAATTTGACGAATTTCAACATTTCAGTTCTGCCCGACTGAAATCCCTTGAACTGTATCCAACAGAATTGAAGTTTAACTTCTCAATTGAAGAATGGAAAAGAAAATGCGTACTGCATAAAAACCGAGCGGATAGATATAGAAAATCAAAAACTGCTACTGACTTTAATTTTCAAGGTGGTAGGACCTCCCAGAGGGCGTATCTGGATTGTTTTAGAGATTTACTGCCTCAAGAACATGAATTAAGACCAACACTACGGATTAACGAATTTGAAGTGGAAGAAATTTTTTCTAATAATAAAGAAAGCTGCTTGAAATTAGAAAAATTACTAAAAACCAAACTAAACTTTTGATACTAAATCCGCTTTTGTGCAACAACTATATTTAAACACATTAAAAGAGCTGCTTAGAAAACTCAAAGACAATCAAGGATACTTTATAATCCAGAATGAATTTTTGAAAGCTTCAACGAACATCGGAAATGAATATTATTGTCAATTAGTAAAGGATAGCCCTAAGGGGGTGATTCGTTTTGAAGCACTTTCTCACTATTTTGAAAAGTATGTAAATAGAAATCTGAAACCACAATTCGTGACGTTAGGATTTTCCTTAGAAAAAGATGAGAACTATGCAAAGGATATTCTTTTGAATTCTGAAAATGACGTTGAAAATACAGCAAAGGAAATTTCGCAAATCTTTGAAGATATTTATAATGTAGATGAAAAAAGCATTTATTACTTTGACGACCAAGTAGAAGTAGTAATTGAGAAATCAAAAAAAAAGTTTGTTAGCAACAATTCTGCTTCTCAACCAATTCAAAAACCCGTTATACCAAAACTTTCTGGTTGTGCATGGATTTTAATAATAAGTTTAGCTTTTGTGGTTTATGCCATATTCTTTAATAATGATAATGACAAAAAATCAACGTCATCAATTGAAACCGTTTACAATAGCGAGTGGGACGCATCTGTTCAACAAGTAGTTGACTATTTAAAAAACAATTATCTCAATGATCCAGAGAGTTACAAGCCTTTAGAATGGAGCCAGGTAGTTAAACTCAACGACACAAAACAAGTTGGATTCGCTTCTTATCAAGTGCGCCACAAATACAGAGCAAAAAATGCTCTTGGAGCATACGTTACAGAGGAAAAACTTTTCAAACTCGACTACCAAGGAAACGTTGTAGAAGTGAGAGATTGGTTGAAGTAAAATGCCATGCCGCTTACATTGGGCTTGCTTCCATGCCAGCAGAGGGAATAAAACCTCAACATTTGTAATTCTATTGAACATTCGTTCTGGCTGAAGGAACACCAATCAACATTTGTAATTAACTTCGGCTTTGGATCCGCTATTGGGTCCCGATAGCTATCGGGATTCGGGCTGAAACGCTTCGAATTCCGGCACGGCAGCAAGCCCTTAACCGTTATAGGCTACCTTAAGGCAAAACAGCAATGGAACTGACGCAAGAACATTTGGACTTTGAAAAATTCACCCGACAACTCATCGGATTGAGAATTACTAAAGTTGAGTATTCCGAAATTGATTACGAACCAGCAAACCCTAAGCCATAT
>JAFKGR010000025.1 GCA_017307735.1 Chitinophagaceae bacterium | reverse complement strand
TTCCGCCGCAGGCGAATCCTGACCTGCCACGTTTACCACTTGAAAACGCTTCAGGGTTTTGCTATGCTTCAGTGCCATCGCTCCAAACGCCTGAAGGTTTTACAAGGCCCCCGGATGGCTTTCAAAAACCTTCAAGCGTTTCGCAGGGGCTTTGCGGGATGGAAAACCTTGAAGCGTTTCGCAGGGGCTTTGCGGGTTGGGAAAACCTTCAAGCGTTTCGCAGGGGCTTTAAGGCAGAAAGGCGCAAAGGAACACGAAGGAAGAAAAAAACCTCTGGTTTCGTGTTTCAGCCTGTCTCGCCGAAGGCGGATTTCGTTTTTAATTTAGTGGCTGGAGCCTGTTCCGCCGCAGGCGAATCCTGACCTGCCACGTTTACCACTTGAAAACGCTTCAGGGTTTTGCTATGCTTCATGGCCATCGCTCCAAACGCCTGAAGGTTTTTCAAGGCCCCCGGATGGCTTTCGAAAACCTTCAAGCGTTTCGCAGGGGCTTTGCGGGATGGGAAACCTTGAAGTGTTTTGAAAACGGCTTCCGCCACGAAGGCAGAAAGGCACAAAGGAACACGAAGGAAGAAAAAAGCTCAGGTTTCGGATTTCGTGTTTCGCGTTTAGTGGATAGTCCCGTCCGCCGTGGTTTGTCATGCTGAGCGCAGCCGAAGGCTAAACACTTCAGGGTTTTGCTATGCTTGCTCCATGGCCATCGCTCCAAACGCCTGAAGGTTTTACAAGGCTTCGCCGCCCTCAGTCACATACTGAATTAATCTTTTAGTTAAACATGCTTTTCCAAACCTTACAGCGCGCGCCTGATGTGTGCTCTTTGCATTCCCATACCACACTCCGTCTTCGCGCTCAACATGGCAATGGAAATGATGACTTAAATTGTCAACTCATAATCCCTGATACCAAAACTACCATGCCCTGATTCCTATCCCAATCCCAATCGGAACCTCATCCCTCATTCCTCATCCCTCATTCCTCATTCTTAATTCTTAATTCTTCATTCTTAATTCTTCATTCTTCATTCTTAATTCTCAATTCTTAATTCTTCATTCTTAATTCTCAATTCTTAATTCTTCATTCTTCATTCTTCATTCTTCATTCTCAATTCTTAATTCTTCATTCTTCATTCTTCATTCTTAATTCTTCATTCTTAATTCCAACCTCCCCTAAAATGTATAACCCACCCCGATACCCGGAGTTATATACGACTTCGTTCGTGAAGTCAGCTCCTTGCTGCCAAATCCACCATCAAGAAATACCTGCAAATCCACTCTCTTCACCTGGTAACCAAAGGCCGGTGAAATGGCAAATCCTGCCCAATGAAAACCGCCGCTGAGCGCCAACCCGATCCTCGGTTCAAAATACAGGTAGTTGTCGGGGTTGTCGGTGGCATCCAGATCAGCACGATAACCTGCCAGCAGCATGGCATAGTTAAGCGCATCACTTCCGTTTTTGTTGAAAGCCTGGGCTGTAACCAGAAACGGTGAACCTTTGAACGGGTTGGACATTCCCTTGAGGGCAAACGTCAGGTAATTTCTCCTTTCGGGCCCCTGGTACGGACCTGCTCCTACAACGGCGGGTACCTTGCTGGCCTCCCCCAACCTGATAAGGGCTTCAAAAGTACCTCCATAGGCAAATTTTCCCTTTACTGCCGAATTGGATACGACCCCCAGATCAACCTGGGCTTCGTAGTGAACTTTTTTCTCGCTCGTTTGAGCACTTGCTGTAAATACAAACAGCAGGCAGACTGACAAAATTGAAATTGATTTCATGGCTTTACAATTTTTTTGTTGATTCATTTTATTTGTGGTTTATGACAGGATCCGGATTGCACGAATTAATATTTTAGAGCCGCTTTTTCTTTATTTTCATCCCAAAAGACCACCAGGGTTTGTCGGCGGTTTCCTGGCCATAATAATATCCATAGCCCGAACCATACCCATAGCCTCCATAACCTCCATAACCGTAATAACTGCCGCCATACCGTTTGGGCTTAATGTCGTTAACTACCACATTGAGCTTGGGTAATTTGTGTGCGATGTCCATATTTCTGATTAGGTCCACCTGCTCTCTGTGGGTATAATTGATACGGACGATATACAGCGTTACATCGGCATTCTTGTTTAACAACTGTGCATCTGATACCACATTGGGCGGTGTGTCCACGAGGATTACATCAAAATTGGCCCTGAGGTATTCAAACAAAGCATCCGTGCGTTCGTGCTGCAAAAGTTCGGAAGGATTGGGCGGGATGGCTCCTGCCGGAATCACAAACAAATTTTCATGGATCCCGCTCGGAATGATGATGTCGCTGATTTCTGCATTGCCCATGATGTATTGGGTAAATCCTTTGGCGGAGGTTAATCCAAGCCCGCTGACAATTTTGGGTTTGCGAAGGTCCATTTCCAGAAGCACCACTTTTTTACCTGTCATGGCAAATACCGTTGCCAGGTTGGACGACACAAAACTTTTTCCTTCACCGGTAATGGTACTGGTAATCAGGATTACCTTATCTTCTTTCCGCGTAAACAAAAACTGGATGTTGGTTCTCAGCGCCCTGAATTGTTCTGAAACAATATTGCGGGTGCCGTTGGTTATAACCACCAGCTTGTCTTCCGATTTATGGCCGATCTCCCCGATAATGGGCGCATCCGTGCGGTTGGTAATGTCTTCTTTGGAACTGATCCTTGTATTAAACAACCTGTAAACCCTTTCATATCCGAAGGGAAGCAATAAACCGAGAAGGAATGCTCCCGAAAGTATCAGCCTTCTTTTGGGTTTTACCGGGGTATTTTCTGATCTGGCCGGGGCAATAATTCTTGAATTGGAAAGTGTGGAAGATTTGGCGATGAGCGCTTCCTCTCTTTTCTGCAAAAGATAGACATACAATTCCTGCTTGATAGATTGTTGCCGGCTGATACTTCCAAATGTACGTTCCATGCCGGGCACTTTGCGGATGATGCCGGTGAATACCGAATTCTGCTGTTTGGTTTTGTCGATCCCGGTTGTCAGGGTAAGCCTGATGGATTCCAGTCCTGAAAAAATAGTTTTCTGCAAACCCTGCACCTGCCCTTCCACATTTTGCAAAATGGGATTCTCTTTGGTAGCGCTCAATTGCAGCCGCTCTCTTTGAATCAGCAATTGATTATAATTGCTTACAGCATCTGCCAGCGTTTGATTTTGCAAAATCAATGAAGCCGGAATAACACGAGGGTTGTTTTTATTGGCCTTCATATATTCAATCAGTGAATTCACAATGCTGAGCTGCACCAACTGGCTGTTTAAATCCTGCTGCGCTTTGCTCATATTGTCCACCAGAGCTTCCGTTTGGGTGGGCAAATCGGCCAGTTCATTCTTTTGTTTGAAATGCTGGATCTGCTGTTCAATGGAATCCAGTTCAAACCCGACAATCGACAATCTCTGGTTGATAAACTGAAGGGTGCTGTCATTGAGTTTGTTGTTGTCTTCCACGGTGGAACCCTGGTAAACCGACAGCAAATCGTTCAGCACATCTTTTCCCTGCTGGGGAAGGGTGGTTTGAAGTGAGAGGTTGATTACACTCGTTTGTTTGTTAGGAATATCGGCGCTGATACCTGCTATCAGGTGATCTACCATCGCACTGACAGAATAAACATGCATCAGGATGATCTCACCTTCTTCCCAGGCACCGGTAAGGCTGTCGTTGCGAAGGGTGAGATGGCCGAAAGGCATCAGAATCGGGGTATTCCATACTCCGTTCCATACTTTCTCCTGCGAAGAAATGGTAAATCCGGTGTTGCCCCTCTTTTCAATTTTATAATCGAGGTCTGCCAGTTGATCTTTGTTGAGCCTGCTCAAATCGAAATCCACCACATCGGCTTTGAAAGGAACATCATTGCGGTACAGAGGCACATCGCGCAGGTTTTCGCTGGCAGAAAATTGCAGGTACAGTTGCAGGTCTTTCACCACCCCTTCCATCAGCGGATAACTGGTGATAACAATCTGCTCATTGTCCACATTGCTGGTTCCGCTGAGCAGCCCGAGGTCCTGAAGAGAACTGAGCATGCCGCCGTTATTGCCGCTGGTTTTATTGTCATTGTCCTGAATGAGGATAGATGCCTTTACATTATATACCGGATTGGTTTTGTACAGGTACAAAAAGGCGAGTCCGGCCAGGATCAGCGCACAGAGCAGGCTGTAAGGCCAGTAAGCAATGATCTTACGGGTAATCCTGGAGAAATCGGCCGGTTTGGCATCTTCTTCCTCCCACAAATCCCAGTTATCGTCTTTGGGTCCCTTCATATTTTTTTATCAGATACTTTTTTAAAAATTTATTCTGCTCAATAAGACCACCAAAACCGTCAGCACAGAACCTGCAATAGCATAGTTTCTGGTGGCAGCCATGTCGGTGGCGGCAGCCTTCCCTTTGCCAGGTTCTGCATAAATCACATCTCCCTGCCGGAGATAGAAATAAGGAGAATTCATCATGTGGGTGTCATTGAGGTTAAACCTGACCACGGTTTTTGCACTGTCGCCGTTCTGGCGGATGAGCAGTACATTTTCCCTTTTGGCATAAATGGTCAAATCGCCTGAAAGCCCGAGCGCATCCAGCACAGAAACCCGCTCACCATCCACCACATAAGTACCCGGCCGCGCTACTTCGCCCAGAACCGTAACTTTAAAATTGGTCAGCCTTACATTTACCGTCGGATTTTTGTAGAGTACCATAGCCCTTTGAAGGATTTTTCCCCTTGCACTGTCGATGGTGAGGCCACCCACCTTCACCTGCCCCAGAACCGGCAAATCAATGAACCCCTTTTTATTTACAAGATAGCCATCCGACGCCCTCGCCATTCCGGGAATGTTTGCCGCGGGAATGCTTCCCTGGATATTTGAATTGGCATCGGTGATGTTGACAGCCCCGTTTACATTCTGGTCAATGGTAGTGACAGATACATTGAGTATGTCATCCGGTTCAATGCGGAGAGGAGTAAATTTGGAAACAGGGATGCTTTCACCGTTTTTGTAAATGACACCACTATCTGCAAGATTCTTGAAATAGGAAATATTTTTATAAGTGGTACAGGATAAAAAAGAGCCGGATATAATTGCCGAAAGAAGGATATAAATCAGAACGGGGTTTGAATTTTTCATTGTGGGATGGGTGTAGGGTATTGAATTGGGGGGTTAAAAATCAGGTTCGGGCGCGAAAGTAAGCAAATCATGGTCTTTGAACAATAGTTTGAATTTCAATAAATTATCAATATGCATTTTTATCTCCTTGAATTAAATCCCAGCCGGTTACAAAAATTATTTTCAGATCGAGAAAGAAAGACCAGGTTTCGATATACCGTATATCCTGTTCAATCCTTTTCTGCATGGCATTGATTTCAAGAGTTCCTCCCCTGAATCCTTTGATCTGTGCCAATCCGGTAATACCGGGTTTCACATAATGGCGCACCATGTATTGCCCGATTTTTTGCCTGTAAAGAAAATCGTGTGCCAGCATGTGAGGCCGCGGGCCTACCACCGACATATTTCCTGCCAGTACATTGAAAAACTGGGGAAGTTCATCGAGGCTTGTTTTTCTCAAAAATGCCCCCACTTTGGTAACCCTGGTGTCGCCACGGGTAGCCTGTACCGTATCAGAGGTCGGATTGACCGCCACCATACTCCTGAATTTGTAGCAGTTAAATACTTTGTCATTCAACCCCGATCTCTTTTGTTTAAAGAACAATGAACCCTTTGATTCGATGCGTATGGCAATCCAGACAAGCGGGATCAGCCAACTCATAATGAAAACAATCACCAGCAAAGAGAAGAGAATATCAAAAGCCCTTTTCAGAAACCTGTTTTTTTCAGAACTGAGCGGTTCGGCACGTATGGCAATGACGGGAACATTTCCAAAGTTTTCGATAGTGACAGGGCAATTGAACAATGAAAAATCGGGAAGGAATTTTACCCTGATCATATATTTGTCGGCTTCCTGGATCAGTTGATTGATCTCAGTTCCGCTGAAGCCGGAAAGCCCGCAAAATATTTCACTTACCCCCATCCGCGACATGTAATAGATATCGGAATGGGTCTGGTTTGATTGAGGAAAGAGGTTCAGGTTCTTTTTTTCAATCTTCGACACAATTTTGTAATCAGAGATCCCTTCGCTGAAATATTGTTCCAGTTGTTCGGAGTAGGCATTGTTGTTGATGATGGCCGCTTTAAATTTTCTGCGCACCAAAAACTTGAATCTTTTTCGGATGGAAAGAAACCCGATCCTTGAAACAGCTACCCAAATACCCGTAAGTAAAAAGTAGGTGGCAAAGTCCATATAGGTAAATACATCGCGGAAAAGAAAAAAGTAAAGTAACAGGCCTGATACCAGAAATACCATGTAATGGTGGAATAACTTCACCATGATCACTTCCGAATCTTCAAGAATGAGGAAGGAATATATTTTTTTTACATAACCGATAAATACCCAGGCAGAAGTGAGAAGGACGAGTACAATAATCGACTTTTCAGAAGAAGGCCTGAGGCATGTCAATTCAAAAATTAATGCAAACAAGAGGCAGTCGGCAATCAGTAAAAAGTATTTGCTTTGCCTGAGGCAAAAGCTTATCAAATCGCGCAAATGCACTCTGGAAACAAATCCGTGCTGGCTAACGGAGATTCTGTCACCGTAGGTTACTAAGGTATTCCTTTCATCAACTTCCATAGAGAAAAAGTATTTTGATGAACTTTAAGGAAACTTACATTTCAGAGTGGTTTTGTGAGTAATATAATTTCCTATGAAAGTTAAACCTCGCGAAGGTAAGAGTTCGTTACCAATCAATTAACAGAATTTTTCCACAATGCGGACATTTTCCAAATTCGCAATTATGAGAGAAAAAGACGGTTAGGCGGTTAGACGGTTAGACGTTTAGGAGTTTAGACGGTTAGACGGTTAGACGTTTAGACGGTTAGGCGGTTAGGCGGTTAGACGGTTAGACGGTTAGGCGGTTAGACGTTTAGGAGTCTGTTCTGCCGCAGGCGGATTTAGAGATTTCAAGTTTCGGGTTTCGGGTTTCGGGCTTGTCCCGCCGAAGGCGGACGTGTCTCGCCGAAGGCGGAGAAAGACATTGCGGAGAAGTAAATCATTTCGCCACCAAGGCAGAAAGGCACGAAGGAAGAAAAGAACCGATGGCTTCGGAGCCTCAGACGTCGGGAAGAGCTGCTTGAAGCGGCGGGCTTATTCCCGGACTAATTTCTTAGTGGTCGGTGTCTCACCGACCACGGAAGGCTAAACGCTTCAGGGTTTTGCTATGCTTCAGTGCCATCGCTCCAAACGCCTGAAGGTTTTACAAGACCGCCCGGATGGCTTTCGAAAACCTTCAAGCGTTTTGCGGGGCTTTGCGGGATGGGAAACCTTGAAGCGTTTTGCGGGGCTTTGCGGGATGGGAAAACCTTGAAGTGTTTTGAAAGCGGAGAAGTACACCATTCCGCCACTAAGGCAGAAAGACGCAAAGGAACAAGAAGGAAGAAAAAAACCGATGGCTTCGGAGCCTCAGACGTGGCAGGTAAGGATTCGCCTTTGGCGGAACAGACTCCAGCCACTAAAGAAAAAACCTTAGTAGAAAAATTATCTCCACGATTCAGATTCAACCTTATTAACCATTGCAGCCTTTTAAGAAAGCAAAATCAAAATAAGGTAATAAGGTTGGATGTAACATAAACTCACCTTTCTACTAAGGTTTAAAACCTTCCGGCATATCAAGATATTAATTAACCGGCAAGCCCTGCTCATTGGCCCGACCATTGCCAAACCGATGGCTTCGGGAGCCTCAGTCATCGCGGGTGCTGCTGCCCGACGCGGCAGGAAAACATTTCGGAAAAGATAATTGCCAATTCTTCATTCTTAATTCTTAATTTTTACTTCTTCAACCTTCACCACTGATCGCAGACTAAGAATGTCCGCCAAAACGAATGAGTTCCCGGCAATCCTCTTCAAAAAACAACTAAATCTTCACAAGATTGTTTCCCAAAAACGTAAATTGCATCAGGTTTTTTGCTTTTCTTACCTATAGCCTGAGAGCCATGAAAAAGTATTTTACCATCGCACTGCTTCTGATGCCACTTCATCATTTTGCCCAAACCGATTTTACCCGGCTATCTAACTACGGTGTCAATGACGGCCTTTCTCAAAATTCTGTTTATGTAATTATGCAGGATAGCCAGGGCTTTGGATGGGTTGGTACAGGCGACGGACTCGATAGATTTGACGGCAAAAAATTCAGAATATTCCGCTCCCGCGAAAAAGACACTACCCGTACAACCCTGCCGGGATCTATTATCAACAGCAGGATCGTTGAGGACCGTGAAGGGAGATTGTGGTTCAATACCAACAAAGGGCTTGTTTTTCTGGATAAAAAAACGGAGCGATTCACCATAGTTGGCAAAAAAAAAGCGAACGAATATCCTTTCTTCATTTCCTTTATGCCCGTTGGCATAGATGGGAAAGATTCACTTTGGGGCTACATCTCTGGCACCGGAATCGGAGCCATCAATATCCATGACATGGGTTATACGCTTTACCGGACGAGCATTCCCCTCACTCCTACCAACTTTAATTTTATTTTTCATAATGGAAAAATTTATATCACCGGCAAATCGGGAATTACCTGTTTCGACATCCGCACCCATCAACGGGAGCTTCTGTTTTCCGGGCAACCTGTATATTGTATCAGCCCTCTTCCCAATGGCCATTTGTTGATTGGCGGTTCAGGACAATTGATCGACTTCAACCCTGAAACTCATATATCCTTTACGATAAAGACAAATGATGAAAACAAATCTCCCATCGGGTGGAAACAATTGGTATGTAGCGCAGCGGATTTCAGTATTGGTTTTTCTACAAAAGGCAATATTTATATCATCCATGAAAAAAATCCTTCTTTCAGCAAAATTGATTTTTCGCACAATCCAGGGGCAACGGGCCTCTCTGACTATCTAATCAATTATATTTTCATAGATCATTCCCAAAATCTATGGATCGGTACTGAAGGGGCCGGATTATACATTGCCAGCCTGAGCAAGAAAAAATTCAATCGTTACCCGGAATTCAGGCAGGAAAGAGCCAATCTGATGGTAAAAGGTTTATATGCTGATGAACAAAATAATATCCTGATTGGTACCTACAACCAGGGATTGATTATTTATAACACTCATACAAAAAAAACAACTCATTCTATTTTTTCCAGCGATGCATCCGGCAAACCCGAACCCATCCTGTTTATTTGCAGGGATTCATCAGGAAGGGTCTGGTTAAACAGCGGCAACAAAGTCGGCTATCTGAAAAAAGATTACAGCGGGTTCAGGTTTTTTTATACACTGGAAAGGAAATTTAAACAGAATACGGCGCCTGTATTTCCATTTGCCATGCTCGAAATAAAAAAAGACGAATTTCTGGCGGGTACCAATCATGGATATTATAATTTTAAAACCAATAAACAGGGGAAGATAGTTTCAGATTCTGCATTCAGAATTCCGGATTCTTATTCCGGTTTTGTGTACTCACTTAAAAAAGGAAGTGATGGTTCTGTTTTTATTGGAAAAATCAGGGGCGGATTCTGGAGAATCCAGGTCACGAGACAAGATATCATTCGCCTCGACAGCGCATTCCTGAATACCGGCATCCGCGACTTTTATTTTTGTAAAACGCAACCCATCGTATGGATAGCATCTGAAGTAGGATTGATAGCCTATTACCCATCAAAAAAAACATACCGCATTTTTAATGAATCGGACGGCATGAGCAACCAGTACATCTACGGAATTCTTGCACAAAATGACCAATCATTGTGGTTTAGCACCAACAGAGGAATCAATCATGCAGTCGTTACCTATGGAGTGGATCACAGCATAAAGAAAATCACATTTAATTCTTTCACTTATAATGATGGCCTGCAATCCAACGAATTTAACAGTAATGCATTTTACAAATCCCCCCTCGGTGATTTTATTTTTGGAGGTGTTTCGGGAATCAACTGGTTCAACCCTGATTCTGTAATAGTCAATCCACATCCGGGTATCCCGGCCATTACCGGAATCCTTTGCAATGATCAACCACTGAATCACGGTGCCGTTTCCAATTATCTGAAATCGCTCACCCTTTCTCCTCAGCAGAATACGTTGTCATTTGAATTTGCCTCACTGGAATTCACGAATCCGGAAACCAATTTATTTACCTACCGGCTGAAGAACGTGGAAAAAAACTGGAGTTCCCCGGACAAAAACAACACTGTAAAATATGCCAATCTGCCGCCGGGCAATTACACCTTTCAGTTGATGGCATCCAACAACGATGGTATTTGGAGTCATCCGCTGGAATTAAAAATCAAAATCAATCCGCCTTTCTGGGAAACCTGGTGGTTCAGGATAACAGTAATGGTTACACTGATTTTCTTTGTTGTGCTGTTTACAAAAATCATTGCACAAAGAAGATTGAAACGGCGGATTGAAAAACTGGAACACCTTGAAGCGCTCAACCAGGAACGGGAACGCATTGCGCGTGAAATGCACGACGACATTGGCGCAGGACTGACACAGATATCACTCATCAGCGAAAATATCAAACACAGAACCGGAAAAAGCAGCCTTGAAAAAGCAAATGAAATCAGCGATATCAGCCGGCGCATGATTGGCAACATCAGTGAAATTGTCTGGAGCCTGAATCCTGAAAACCGGAATTTCCCACAATTAATTGCCTACCTGAGAGAACAGGTTTATAAGCAACTGGAATATTCAACCATTGATTACAAAATACAATTCCCCGACAAGATTCCCGATGTACCCCTCGCCCCTGCCCAAAGACGGAACATCCTGATGATTACCAAAGAAATTGTACGCAACTGTATCCGTCACAGCGGGGCTTCAAAACTGATTGTGAAACTTGACATTGTTCAAAATCAATTGAATTTTGAAATCTCAGATAACGGCTCAGGCTTTGACCTGCAGCAAATCAGGCATGGCAATGGATTGAAAAATATCCGGAAGAGGCTTGCAGAGTTGAAGGGCGAACTCAACATTGATTCATCGCCCGGCAAGGGAAGTACCTTTCATTACTCCATTCCCATTTCTACCACTTAAATCACATTGTTGTGTCAGATTTTATTCCCCATATTTGTATATAGTGCCCGCAGCATGAAAGAAATTTTATCCATAGATTCCATTGCAATAGTAGAAGACGATCCCAAAGTGCATACTTTGTTGTCAGAAGAAATCTACATGAACCTGAAGGTAAAAGATCTGCATGTATTTGAAGACGGCGCTGTGGCGCTTCGCGAACTGACAAAGGAGCCGGTTGACATTGCCCTCTTCGACATCAACCTTCCGGGAATGAATGGAATTGAATGTATCCAAAAACTCAAGATCCTGCATCCGCGGATGCAAATTATTGTGCTTACCGTTTACGACAATCCCGATATTATTTTCAATGCCCTCAAAGCCGGCGCGACAGGTTATCTGCTGAAATCAACTCCATCAGACAAAATCATTGAAGCCATTTGCGAAGTAAATAATGGCGGCTCTCCCATCAGCAGCCCGATTGCAAGGAAGGTGATTGAAGCATTTTATGTAAAGGAAAAAACCAACGAATATTTTCAGGAACTGAGCAAACGCGAAAAAGAAATCCTGGAACAACTCAACAAAGGATACAGGTACAAAGAAATTGCTGACAAACTATTTCTGAGCATTGATACCATCCGCACGCATGTACGAAATATCTACGAGAAGTTGCAGGTCAATTCAAGAGTGGAAGCATTGAGAAAAACAGGCTTTCTGTAAAATTTGCAGAAGCGGCGACGGAAAAGAATCCATTCCGGCACGGATGAAAACCAATACCAAAGTGAATTTTAATATAGTCCATAATTCATTGGTATCATACTGCCTGTCCCGAAAACTGGAAATGTGATAGCCGTTCAGACCAATTTTATCGGGCTATTATGAATATCTCTTCGGTATTATTCAGAGATTCGAAAGGATAAAATCTTTGTGGAATAATAAGATAGCCACGAATACACGAATAATATTTTTTCATTCGTGCATTCGTGGCTGCAAAATTTGTTTGATAAAAAGTGAATGAGCTGTAATACCAAAGTGAATTTTAATATGGTCCATGAATCATTAAAAATATAATGCCTATCCTGAAAACCGGGTATGTGATAGCCGTTCAGACCAATTTTACCGGGCTATTACTGATATCCTATCGGTATAAAATAAATTACTACTTTTTTCACATTTTTTCTGTTGCCCCTGCAGAGTAGGTTTGCGATTACAAAATTATTTTTTATGAAAAAAGCATCCGTTTACCTGCTACTGTTTTCAATCTTTACCTTTGCCATAGCATCGTGTAAAAAATCATCCGACAATGGCGGAAGTGGTTATAAATGTACCACCTGCACTTCAACACCGGAAGGAGTTGCTGCCAACGACAACAGCAGCAAAGGAATTTACAAAGGCGTTGTCATCGGATCAACCGGAACCATTGAATTCAATATTATGAACAATGGGACCACCCTTACCGCAACGATGGTAATTGACGGCCAGACAGCCAACCTGACCAGCAACATTACATGGGCAGCAGGGCAACCTGTTATAGCTCCTTTTACCGGTACGCTCAATGGTGCATCTGTTACCATTACCTTTTCAGTTGGAAGCACCGGTGTGGAACCCACTGTTATTTCATCCAACATCCCCGGACATCCGAATGCCACTTTTTTAATTGCGAAGGAAACAAGTACCGTACTGATCAAATGTTTTGAAGGCAAGTACCACACTACGCGGCCCGAAGATGGCACCTTCAACGTAATTCTTAGTGAACAGCTTCATGCCTTTGCCGTGGTATCGAGCGAAAATGGAAGCAACAGCAGTGATTATGCAGAGGGTACCCTTACAAGTGATGGAAAAATAAAAGATGACAGCGGCAATGTGATTGGAACCCTGTCGGGAGATGAAATGTCGGGCAGCTTCAAAGACAGCAACGGTTATACCATAACCTTCAACGGAAAGAGAACCAAGTGAAAATCTATTTAAAAAATAAACAACCCAAAAATGAAAAAGACAATTACCAGGATGCTGCTCATAATTGTAATCATCCTTACAGGTATGCATTTGAATGCCCAGAAACTCTCCAAAACTTTCAGTTTCGGTATCGGAATTGAAGGAGGATTCGTCAGCGGCGATTTCAAAGATGTGTATGGCGGTAATGCAGGTATTACGCTGAGAGGTTCTTACCATGCAGGCCCCGGCTTTGTGACACTCACCTCCGGCGCCATTGCATTTCTCCCCAAATCATTCAAAGGAGAAAATTTAAAAGCGGGCGTTCTCATTCCTGTGAGGGCCGGATACAAATATATTTTCCAGCAACGGTTTTTTGCGATGGGCGAAATCGGATACGGTTCATTCAAATCTTTTTACAAGGATGAAAATGATGATCTGCAGTCAGAAACATCAAGCGGTTTTTTATTCAGTCCTTCTGCGGGAGTTCAATTCGGAACTACGGAAATCGGCATCAGGTATGAGTCTGTAAGCCTGAGTGGAGCTACTCTTTCCTCTATTGGCGCCCGCATCGGATTCAATTTCTGACGGTTTGATTTTTCAGGAAACACAACCTTAATCCGGCAGGTATCCAACAAGCAAACGGCGGCAGCAAATTGGCGAAATCCAATTTTCTGCCGTTGAATTTTTTATATTCCCTATTTAACTCTTTGCGATCACCATTCAACAATCTGTCCCGCGCAATCCAGCGCTGAGATTGGCGACGGCGTTGCTTCTAAACCCATAAGCCTCCATCTCCTACCTTTGCACGCATGCATCCGAAAGATTTGTCGATTAACGATTTCACCTATGAATTGCCCAATGAAAAAATTGCGTTGTTTCCGGCTCACCCGCGCGACAGTTCAAAACTTCTTGTCTATAACAAAGGAAATATTTCAGAAGATATTTACCGCAATATCGCACAGCACCTTACTCCCGGAGTAACGCTTGTTTTTAATGATACAAAAGTTATCAAATCAAGGATCCTTTTCAAAAAAGACACCGGAGCCACCATTGAAATTTTCTGTCTTGAACCTTTTGAAAAATTTGTCGATTATGAAACTCTGTTTCAGCAAAAGGAAAGTTCTCTCTGGAAATGTATGATTGGGAAAGCCGGCAAATGGAAGGAAAAAATATTGTCGAAACAAATTTTCGTTGATAAAAAAGAAGTGATGCTGCAGGCTGAATTAATTGACAAACAGGAAGATAGTTATGTGGTCAGGCTTTCCTGGTCGCCTGCTGAACTTACTCTTGGAGAAGTCATGAATGCAGCAGGGGTGACGCCTCTTCCCCCCTACATTAAACGCACAGCAATTAAAGATGATGAGGAAACCTATCAGACTGTTTATTCAGAGCATGATGGTTCAGTGGCAGCCCCTACAGCAGGATTGCATTTCACCAAAGAAATTATTGATGATCTGCATAAAAAAAATATCGACACACTCTTTACAACCTTGCATGTGGGCGCCGGAACATTTAAACCGGTCAAGTCGCAAACGATGGAAGGCCATGTCATGCACGCAGAATGGATGTATATCACTATTCAATTTTTAAACGAACTTCTTAATCATATCGATAAAAAAATAATTTCCGTCGGTACAACGTCGATGCGTACACTGGAAAGCATATATTGGATGGGAAACAAAATCATCAATGATACCATCACAGATCATGACGCATTGAAAGTAACCCAATGGGAACCTTATGATAACCAGAAAATGAATAACGCCGGAGATTGTATTGCAGCCCTCATTCTTTGGATTAAAAACCATCATGAGGATCATCTGCTAATTCAAACTGAAATCATCATAGCACCGGAATACCGCTTTGGAATTGTATCCGGATTAATCACCAATTTTCACCAGCCCAAATCCACGCTCCTTCTTCTGGTCTCGGCACTGATGGGCGACGATTGGAAGAGAATGTATCAATATGCACTGGATCATAATTTCCGGTTTCTCAGCTATGGCGACGGATGTCTTATTCAATTATGAATTAAGAATTAAGAATTAAGAACTTGAAATAGATAAAGTGGTTTGGAGTGAATAAACCATGACCTTTGATATTTATACCGGATTTTCAAATCTCTTTATCTCACGTTATCAATTCTCAAATATTCCTTAGTTTTATTAAAGTAAAACTCCCCATCATGAAATACTTTATCATTTGTAGTTTTTTATTTTTCACAAATAACAGCTACGCACAGGAAATCCTTTCTCCCGAAATCCAGATCAAAACTGCTTTGCTGGCTGCACCGGCCGATCAAAAAGACAATGCAACGGTTTTAGGCTATGACAAATCCGGAAAACTTGTAACATTGAGAAAAGGTAAAGGCGATCTTGTTTGCCTTGCAGATGATCCCAATAAAAAAGGGATAAGTGTGGCCTGTTATTCGGCCAATCTCGAACCCTTCATGGCCCGCGGCAGAACGCTGCTCGCTGAAGGAAAAACCGAAAAAGAAAAACAGGAAATCCGAAATAAAGAAATTGATGAGGGCAAATTGAAAATGCCAAAAGAACCTAATATACTTTACGTATTAACAGGCAAAGATGAAGATTATGACAAGGCTACAGGCGATTTAAAAGAATCCCATATCCGGTACGCGTTTTATGTCCCCTATGCCACGCTCAAATCAACCGGAATGTCTGCAAAGCCATCCATTCCCGGAATGCCGTGGCTGATGGAAGCAGGAACAGCAAAAGCGCATATTATGATAGTACCGCCGAAGAAGTGAGGTTGGGTGCAGTTTCGGATTTCAAGTTACGGATTCCAGGTTCCGAGCTTGTCCCGCCGAAGGCGGATTTCGAGTTTTAAGTTTCGGGTTTGTTTGGTGGCTGGACCTTGTCTTGCCAAAGGCGGAATATAACCCACTATGATCAGGCGTTTATAACCCTGTCAGCCGCTGATAAATCAGAGACTCTTTTCCTATGCAGATTCCATGTTCCGGGGTTTGTTATTTCCTCAACATTCTAAACTTCTAAACTCTAAACTTCTAAACCCCTTCTCAGTTCACCGCCTTATCTGCGCAGCAACTGCTGGCAAAAGCTTCTGGTTTTGCTTTGAATGCAAATCCCATCCCGAGGATGTAACCCATCGCTTCGCGAAGTGCTTCATTGCTTTTGAATCCGGGGTTGGTATTGATATCCGCATGTACTTCCATGTCCACATCGTACTGCGTAAAAAGATCACACAGGTCATAGGCTATTTCCACACTCTTTGAAACTTCCACAAGCATCCTTTCCTTAATACTGAATTGCTGAAAAGTTTTCTCATTGTGAATAAACATAAATCCACCTCTGCCTTCTCTCAGGAATACGATAACGGTAGCAAATTCTGTTTCGACTCCTTTTACCTGGCTGTCTGTTCCGATACATACCTTTAACTTATTTCCGGCTGCAGTTTCTCTTTTGATGGCTTGTTTTACAGCGGTCTTAATGGGTAAATCTATTCGATCTCCATTGAATTTTCTCCAATTCATAAATTGGGTTATTAATGAGGTAAGCAAAAAATTAAATGAAACCCTTACTTACGGTTGTACAATTTAAAACATCGTGAATGAAAATCAGCGATATTTTTTTCACACAGTCTGCATAACACAAAAATTTTCAATTGGCGCAGTAAAGAAAAAAGCGATCTGAATAATGGAATGGCACCCTTGTTATGGACAAAATAAAAAAGGGCCAGCCCCTAACGCTGACCCTTAACTTACACATGAATCTACCTTACAGTTTTACAATTCGTTGAGTCAGTTTCTGTGTTTCACCTGCCATCTGGATAAAATAAATTCCGTTAGGAGAATTTGATATGTTAATAACGTTTTGGCCTTGTTGCAGATTGCCTTTTTGTAATATTTTTCCATTCACATCTATCAAAATATATTTCAAAGGTTCCTGCGAAGAAATAATTACACGGTCTCTCACCAGGTTGGATTGCAGCACCACACTGTTATGCAGACCTGAATAACGGATCATCACAATATTGGAATACCTGGTAACCCCCGAAATGGTTGTAGCCTGAACCCGGTAATAGGCATCCTGCTGATTCATCGGCCGGTACTCAAATGACCTTGCTGCAGAATTAACTGACGCCAGTTTTGAGAAGCTGATTCCATCATAAGATACCTGTACTTCTTCAGACAAAACTGCCTCATCACAAACCAAATTCCAGGTAAGATTATGGATCCCGTCTTTTTCAGAACCCTTCAAGTCCAATTGCTGAATGGCCAGCGTCGAAAGTGTGGCCAGCGTACCTGCCACATGATACGACCCAAGGCTTCCATAATTTGTAGCAAACTGATTTCCTGAACCACTCACTTGTATATAATAGGTGCCCGGGTTGAAAACAGAATCAACCGAAACATCCATTTTATCCAGCGGATCATACACATTTACTATTTCGAAATTTGAATTCATCAATACAACTTTCACATCAAGATCAGCTCCCTCATTGTTTAACCCTATAGAAAATGGAGTTACATTCAATTTGAGTTCGCTTTGCGCATTCAGCACAAATTTGAAAACATCCTGATCCGTATTTGTAGAAATAATTCCATCACCACTGAAAGTATTATCATTTTGAACCGGTAGCAGTGTTGCTGCATCTCCGGGAACATTGCTATGATCGTCGGTTCGGTAAGTAAAACCATTGACTCCGGTGATTATGCTCAGGTTGTCCTGATCGGCTGAACATCCGCTTGGAGTAGGTCCATTGTTCCAACCGGTAAAATTTCTGTAATAACTGTTTCCCATAACCGGCGCCCATGATGTTTGACCCGTACCATCACCCTGATTGTAAACCGTGATCAGGTTACAACTGGAATCAAATTTTGCCTGATGAGATAAACCAAGTGTATGACCGGTTTCATGAGAACAACATTCTGCAATAATCTTTGGGCTCCATGCCAGCCGGTCGGGAAAAATAAATCCGGGTGTGCCATCACCCCAGGTAAAAGATCCGGTGAAAGCGACACCACCTACTCCCTGGTACCAGCTACTGGTAGGTGTAACGATCATCCTTATACGTTGATACAGAGGAGCCGCAAAAAAAACTGTGGAATCAGTTGTGATATTGATATTAAATGGTCTGAAATCTTCTGAAACTCTCTGGAATATTTCGGTAATCTGGGCGTCCGTCAGTCCTGAAGGTGCACAATAAAGCGGCTGTCCTCCATTCCACGGAGATGCGGTCACCGTTTGTCCGTCAAAATCAAGAAAGACGGTTGCCTTTGCACTGGGAAAACTACTCAGTTTGGGCTGCGCAAATATCGCGGCCGTACTGAAAAAGAGAATCAAGAAGGTAGCAATGGTTTTCATGGTAAATAGGATTTTATAATTAACGCCGTAGCGGTAAGGTTTTAATAATCCTGGATTAAATCGTCGGTGCGGATTTTATGAAATGTATAAGTTCCATCCTGGTTTTTTGTCAGTTCATAACCATCCGATGCACCCTGGTTCAGGATACGTCCGGTATAGGTGATAGTCTTATCATCATTTGTAATTTTGGATAATGATAGGATCGTATTTTTCAGAGAAGAACTTTCGATCACCACACTCTTTATCCTTCCGTGTTTGTCGGCAGCACTGACCACAGTACCACTAAATGCCATATTGTAAAACTTGAATGACACAGAAGTTCCTTCTTTTAAGTTGAAAGCCTTGTCAAGTTCGGTAATGGCAGTCGGCAAACGGTCAGCAGAATTTTTGAAGATAGGTTGTCTTTCAGCACCGTGATTTTGCGCAGTTGCGGATAGGGTTATTATAAGAAGAAACAGCAAGGCCGTTCCAAAATGTAAGGGCTTCATAGTTCGGATTTTTTAAAAACTTACATTCACTAAAACGGCAATTGTGGTGCTTTATTACACGGTTATTTTAGTTTTAATAATTTGGATTGAAAAAGAGAAAAAGTACTTCGGCAAAAAAGTACTTATACGAAATACAGAATGCATTTTTTACGATACGAAAAAAATGTGTACAACCTGCCGGACAACGAAATAAATTCAGGGGAAGTTGCTTCTAAAAATTATTTATTCACTTCATTAAAGAAGTGAAATTCAATTTCAGGATTATTGGTTCGTTCGGTATTCAAAAACCATTCGCTCTGTGCCATATATACCAAATGACCGTCTTTGTCCTCAGCAATATTGGATGGTTTGAATTTTATAAATTCATCCAGTTTTTTCGGATCCCTTGAAGTTATCCAGCAAGCTTTGTAATAGGGTAAGGCAACGAGTTCAACCGATGCGCTGTATTCATTTTTCAACCTGTATTGGATCACTTCAAACTGAAGTTCACCCACACATCCGATAATCTTTTTGTTGCCGCCAAACTGGGTAAACAATTGGGCAACGCCTTCGTCGGTCAATTGTACCAATCCCTTTTCCAGTTGTTTTGTTTTCATCGGATCTTTGTTAACTACTTCCTTGAATATTTCAGGAGAAAATGTGGGAATACCTGTAAAATAAAAATCTTCTCCTTCTGTGAGGGTGTCACCGATTTTAAAATTTCCTGAATCGTACAATCCGACCACATCGCCGGGCCATGCATTTTCAATCACATCTTTCTGGCTTGCCAGGAAAGTGTAAGGGTTGCTGAAACGCACGTCCTTGTTGAGCCTTACATGATGAAAATATTTATTGCGTTCAAACTCCCCTGAACAAACACGCAAAAAAGCAATGCGATCACGATGCCGGGGATCCAGATTGGCATGAATTTTAAAAACAAATCCGCTAAACTTTTTGTCTGTTGGTTCAACAATTCCTGTGGTAACTTTTCTTTTCTGTGGTACCGGTGCAATACGGATAAATGTTTCAAGCAATTCTTTGACACCAAAATTGTTGATTGCACTACCAAAAAATATCGGAGCCAGCTTTCCATCCTGGTACCGCCCGCGATCAAAATCTCCATAAACCCCTTCAAATAAATCCACATCTTCACGCAACTGATCTGCATATTTTTCACCAATATTTTTCTCGAGAACAGGATCATTCAAATCTTTCAAAGGCACATCCTCTGCCGTTACTTTTTGATTTGGTTTAAAGAGAAGCAATTCCTTGTCGAACAAATTATACACTCCTTTGAATTCCTTTCCCATTCCGATGGGCCAGCTCAATGGATGGAGGCCGATATTTAATTCAGATTCTATTTCATCAAGCAAATCAAACGGGTTCTTTCCATCGCGGTCCAGTTTATTTACAAATACAATTACAGGCGTATCCCTCATGCGGCACACTTCCATAAGCCTGCGTGTTTGCTCTTCCACACCTTTCACACTATCAATCACCAGCACCACACTATCCACTGCTGTAAGTGTACGGTAAGTATCTTCTGCAAAATCTTTGTGCCCCGGCGTATCCAGCAGGTTGATCAACGTATCATGATACTCAAAACTCAGTACTGAAGTGGAAACCGAAATACCACGCTGCCTTTCTATTTCCATAAAATCGGAGGTCGCATGTTTTTTTATTTTATTGCTCTTCACTGCGCCGGCAGTCTGGATAGCTCCTCCAAACAAAAGGAACTTTTCGGTGAGTGTCGTTTTCCCGGCATCAGGGTGCGAGATGATGGCAAAAGTTCTTCGCCTGTTGATTTCTGCCAGTATTTTCGGGTTCTTTTTAATTTCTGTAGCCGGCTGCATTCTATTGTTTGTTTTTCAATAAAAAAGTGTGCAAAGCTACAAAAATCAAACCTTAGTAATTGTTTGAGAAATTAAAAAATAACAAGCGCTACTCACATTGAGGAATACCAAAAAGATAATGGAAGTAAACTCAGAAAATTAAATAGCAACGAACAACTACCCGATCCTACTCCACCGTGAGGGAAAATGTGACGGTCCGTGAATAAATTTTATCGAGCACATTGCTGTATTTCAAATTCGGGTCACGGCTGTGCAAGTTCATCAGCCCGTTGCTGATTTTGATTTCAGGTGACAAAACAAAAAAGGGAAAGTAAATATGAAAACCCATCCCAAGCTCAACTTCAAAGTTGTATTTTTTCAATTTAATCAATTCTTCGGCCTCGGTTTTTTTATCATTGCTGGCCAAATCATAATCAAACCGGCCACCGAGAAAAGTATATACTTTCAGGTTATTTATCCGGTCGCTGCTAAATGCAATATTGAACGGGAAACTCAGCATCACAGAGGACACTTTCTTGGTCACCGCAGAATCAGGTTCATATTTTTGGGTGTATAAAAATGCCTTTTCGGAGAATGTAAGATCCAGCGGATGCACCCTCAAATCAAAATGGTTGCTCATTCTTAGATTTACCAGAAAAGCAAGATTCAATCCAGAGTTGTTAATACTTTCCACACTCATAATGGAATCATACTGAAGAAACCTCGGATGATGCGTTACCATAAAATGGGATCTGTTGTATCCCAAATTAATTCCGAAATGGTAAGGTTTATCATCATGGTCCTCCAGGTTGAAAGTCTGCTGAGCAATCAAAGAAGAAGATAACAATAGAAATAAAACACTTAAGGTTATTTTTCCGCGCAATAAATAGTACATGTTCCTAAGGTCATTGTTTTGTAGAATGCGTTTCGATAACCGGTTTGATTTAGAATTTGAATAAATGCTTTTTTTTCAGGAAAATATTTTACGGAATTATTTAAATATTGATATGCATCTTTATCTTTTGAGAGCCATCTGCCCAAAGGTGTTGCCACACATTTCATATACAATTTATAAAAATCGCGAATCAACGGTGTGGAAGGTTTTGTAGCTTCAATAGCTACCAATTTGCCACCCTGCTTCAGCACCCTTTTTATTTCGTTAAGCCCTTTGTCAAGATTTTCAAAATTCCTTATTCCAAATGCAACAATCACTGCATCAAACGAATTATCCTCAAAAGAAATTGCCTCACTGTCGCCCGTTTCCATCGCTATGATTGACTGTAAACCGGCCTTTCGCACCTTCTCTCTTCCTATTTCCAACATTCCCTCACTGATATCAATAGCAATAATCTTTTCAGGTTTCAGCATTTCTGCTGCGAGAACTGCAAAATCCCCTGTTCCTGTCGCTACATCCAGAATTTGTCTGGGATTGTCCGATTTCAACAACTTCAGCGCTTTTCGCCTCCAGGAGGTATCATTTCCCACACTCAGAAAATGATTGAGAAAATCATACCGAAAGGCAATTTTATCAAACATTTCCTGAACCTGTTCTTTTTTCCCTTCGGAAGATGCCCTGAAAGGAACTACACTGTCATGCGGATATTCATTCACATGCCAAAGATAGTTTTTTGAAAATTTTTATAAAGTGATGATTCATTCTTTCACTTTTATTTTTCAATTAAATTGTGCCCGTGGAAATCACAAGCGCCAAATATATCAAGAGCAGTCCTTCATTGCAGGATTGTCCGCGTGCAGACCTTCCGGAATATGCATTTATCGGGAGGAGCAATGTGGGAAAGTCTTCTCTGATAAACATGATTGCGAATAATGAAAAGCTCGCCAAAACTTCCCGCACTCCCGGAAAAACACAATTGATAAATCATTTTTTGTTCAGTGGCCAAAAGGCGAATGGACAAACCCAGTCATGGTATGTAGTAGATCTTCCCGGATACGGATTTGCCAAAAGAAGTATAGCCCAGCGAAACGAATGGCAAAGGATGATCGATCATTATGTCACCGGAAGGAAGAACCTCATGCAAATATTCCTGCTGGTGGATAGCCGGCACAATCCTCAAAAACCGGATATTGATTTCGCTCAAAAATTGTATTCTCTCCAGATTCCTTACACCATCATTTTTACCAAATCCGACAAAGAAAACCAGAGAACAGTGCATCAGAATATTCAATCCTTTTTAAAAGCCTTGTCAGAATATCAGCAGTTTCTCCCTCAGCAAATCACAACGAGCAGTACCAAAAAAACGGGCAGAAAAAAACTGATTGACCTGATTAAAGAAATGAATGAAGCGCAATTATAAATTCAGTTCCTTAATTTTGCCTCCCATTTGATCAATTCGTTTTGAATTGTTCGGGATGTAGCGCAGCCCGGTAGTCCCTACAGTTCTGTAGGGAGGACGTGGGGGTCGCTGGTACAATAAATCAATAACTTTTACCCTGATTGGGGTTCTCTCATTGAACTTTTTCTCTATTCGAATTCAATAAATCAAATAATCAGTCGAATAAAAATTGATTATAAATTCAGTTCCTTAATTTTGCCTCCCATTTGTTCAATTCATTTTGAATTGTTCGGGATGTAGCGCAGCCCGGTAGTCCCTACAGTTCTGTAGGGAGGACGTGGGGGTCGCTGGTGCAATAAATCAATAACTTTTACCCTGATTAGGATTCTCTCATTGAACTTTTTCTTTCTATTCGTTAAAAAAAACCATATTGAAATAATTAATCTTTTCATTCGGTACCCCAACTATTTCTTATCAGTCGAATAAAAATTGATTATAAATTCAGTTCCTTAATTTTGCCTCCCATTTGTTCAATTCATTTTGAATTGTTCGGGATGTAGCGCAGCCCGGTAGTCCCTACAGTTCTGTAGGGAGGACGTGGGGGTCGCTGGTACAATAAATCAATAACTTTTACCCTGATTGGGGGTTCTCTCATTGAACTTTTTCTTTCTATTCGTTTAAAAAAACATATTGAAATAATTAATCTTTTCATTCGGTGCAGCAGCTATTTCCCCTTCTAATTTCTTAAAAAGCAAATTCAATAAATCAAATAATCAGTCGAATTAAAATTGATTATAAATTCAGTTCCTTAATTTTGCCTCCCATTTGTTCAATTCGTTTTGAATTGTTCGGGATGTAGCGCAGCCCGGTAGCGCACCACGTTCGGGACGTGGGGGTCGCTGGTTCGAGTCCAGTCATCCCGACTTTTTAAGCCCATCTTTTTGCAGATGGGTTTCTTATTTCCCTTAAATCTTTTACGATTTTATTTTACAACACAGCGCAACCCGGTAGTCCCTACAATACTGTAGGGATTCGGGACGTGGGAGTCGCTGGTTCGAGTCCAGTCATCCCGACTTTTTTAAGCCCATCTTTTTGCAGATGGGTTTTATTTTTTTTCAAAGTTGAATAAATCGAAAAAAATACCGTATCCAAATTCCTTTTGATACGGTATTGCAATCAGATCATAAGGGAACTAAGATTTCTTTTTGTTTTCTTTAAATCTCTTATCCGGAGTTCCATTCTTCTTTAAGTGCTTGTTGGCCTTAAATCTTTTGTCCGGCGTTCCGTCCTTTTTCATGTGAGGTGTGGTGGATGCAGTGGATTTGACCTCAGCTTTTTCAGCTTTTGTCTTTTTTTTGTGTTGGGCTTTTACTGTTTGGGCAGGCGATTGCGAAGTCGTTGTTGAAGTAACGGCTGTCATTGGGGCTTTCTTGTGAACGGCACTTTGTTTCGTCTGGGCAGTTGCAAATCCAATTGAACCTGCAACCATAAGAATCGCAATGATGAATTTTTTCATATATCTTTTTAGATTTATAACCTAAAATTATATTGGATTTTAACCGTGTATAAAATCTTTAATGTGATAGATACGTTAAAAGCATTTCAACTTCTTACAAACTTGAAACTCAAAGTATTATCCCTAAAAAAATAATTTTTTTATTCGCTGAAAATCGTTATAATCAAGTCTGCAAAAACTTTTTGAAAAGCTTTCATTTTGAACGATTTCATTTCCTGGTTCAATAGTGAATTCGATTAAATCAAAAACAAAATCAAATAATTATTTTACCTGAAATGCCATGAAATAATAATTATTATTCGTAGCAACAGGTTCCATCGGCAAATAAAATGATTCCTGAAACTGTGTAAAGGCCCTGAACTCATGTAGCGGCACACCAAATTCATCAAAGAAAACAATATCACCTTTTTTAAGATACGGAGCCAAATACGAAAGCACAAACAAGGTGGAGGAATATAAATCGGCATCCATCATTATCACCAAACGTTTATCATTTTCAAAACATTTTAAAAAAGAAGGCAGTGTTTGCTGAAAAAGTCCGGCGTGAAATTTACATCTCGTATCGTCCAGTGCCGGAACGGAATTTCCGGTATTAAACGTTCCTTTTTTATACTGGCCAAAATCTTCAGGCAATCCGGTGAAGGTATCAAAGCCGTCAAATTCCGAATTTGGATTCTTGTCCCTCTTGCTCCACCAACGGAAGGAATCCCCGTTCGCCACACCAAATTCGAGATAATGAAATGGCTGCCCTTCAATCTTTTTCTGATAAACATATTCATACAACTGATACCGCTTTTGATAATCCCATTGGGATGGAAAATCATTCAACGGGATTTTTTTATTTGCATTTGTCCAGCGCGACAACCGCGACATCCACACCAACTGCAGGCAAAAACCCTCTGACCAACCGAATATAACATGCAGGTGTAAACGAATAAACAAACGTTTGAAAAAGCGTAGCAATTTAATCTTCATCAGGTTAAAATTCTATTTTTCAGTCAGGGAAACATTATTTTTTTCAACAATTAAGGAGTATCGGCCACCCACTTTCAATGCATAATTTTCATCCTGATGCCCTACTGGAAAATTGAAACATTTTGGATAATCATATTCTTTTACCACATCCCGGATCACTTCTTCAACACTTTGCCCGAAAGGTATAGTTGTATCTTTCATATCGCTGAAACGCCCGACAATCAGACCTTTCAGATTCTTAAGCTTTCCCACCCTTTTGAGCTGATACATCATCCTGTCCACTGAATAAATATATTCGCCGGTATCCTCAATAAAAAGAATTCTATTTCTTGTATCCACCTCAGAACTGGTTCCAATCAAATGTGTAAACAACATCAGGTTTCCGCCGACCAGCACTCCGGATGCTTTTCCCTTTTTGTTGAATGCATGCGCAGGAACTTTATAATCAGCTTTTTTCCCTGAAAGCGCATCGAACAAACTGCCGACATATTCATTTTTAAATCCTTCTTTGTTGAATGCACCCGCCATTGGGGCATGTAATGTCGGTATCTGATAATTTGAAAAGATATGGCAATGCAAAACTGTAATATCGCTGAAACCTATCACCCATTTGGGATGAGCAGCAAATTTCTTAAAATCCAAATCCTCGATAATCCTTCCCGTTCCATATCCGCCGCGTACACAAAGGATGGCTTTTATTTTTTCATCATCAAGAAATTTCTGCAGATCATTTTTGCGCTCTTTATCTGTCCCTGAAAAATAGTGAAACTGATGACCGGGGGTTTTGCCCATCTTCACTTTAAACCCACGATTCTGTAATGTTTGAACACAAACCTGAAACTTTTTTTCAGGCATAAATCCTGCAGGAGCTACCAATCCAATGGTATCACCCTTTTTCAAATACGGAGGAATTGTTGCCATATTATTTTTTAATACGGGCGGCAATTTACGCCAAAGATGTCAGCCTTGAATTATCCGGTGAAACCTGCAACAAATAAGGCATTCCACATTTGAGCGCATTGTTGGCGTACACATGTCCGACAGGAAAATCAAAACAAACAGGATAGGAAAATTGATTTACTTTTTCCATAACAATGTCATGAAGTGTCAATCCGAATTCTTCTCCGGGATCATCGGGCTTAATTCTGAACTGCCCTATTATCAAGCCTTTCAGACGATCCAGTTTCCCACTCCGCAAAAGATTCCAGAGCATGCCATCAATTTTGTACATATATTCTTCAACATCTTCAATAAACAAAATACAACCATCTGTGCGAATCGCAGATTTGCTGCCACACATCATTCCAATGATTGAAAGGTTTCCTCCAATTAATTTTCCTTTTGCCGAACCCG
Source organism: Chitinophagaceae bacterium (assembly GCA_017307735.1). Classification (GTDB taxonomy): domain Bacteria; phylum Bacteroidota; class Bacteroidia; order Chitinophagales; family Chitinophagaceae; genus Ginsengibacter. Next base: position 30,842 of record JAFKGR010000025.1, on the reverse strand, counting down.
GACGATTTACCTGTGTGGTGTTGGCATCGTATTCGGTTTGTTCTCCCCGAAGACAGGTATTGATGGAATTGATAGCATACGCTTGTTCCGTGGTTTCGGTGGAGGGATCATCCGGAAAACTATTACACATTTTGCAATGAATGGATGGTATTCCAAACCTGGCCAGTTGCAGATGAACTATGGTAGCATCGCTGAATCCCATGACCCACTTCGGCTTCTTCCTGAATTTCGAAAAATCAATTTTATCAATTATCCGTATTGCTCCATAACCTCCCCTCCCCAACATAATAGCATCAATACTTTCATCATCCATCATTTTCTGAAAGCCGGCTGCTCTTTCATCATCTGTTCCGGCAAACGTAGAATCTTTTGCCCCTACGGTATTATCCATCACAACTTTAAATCCCCATGCTTCCAATTGTTTTATACATGCCTGTACCTCTTCGATGGTTATCCAACCGGATGGGCAGGTAATTCCAATGGTATCGCCTTCCTTTAAATATTTTGGAATCGCACTTTTATTTTCATCTCTTCCTGTAAATCCCATTGTACCCACGGAGGCAACAAGCGGAATGGTTGTTTGCAAAAAGTCTTTGCGTTTCATGTGTTCTTTCGTTTGGAGATAAATGTAATGCACTTTGCAAAACATCTTTCAAAATGAAGCAATGAATTACTGAAATGAAAATCATTTCCGGTGGATAATTCTGAGGAAAGTCGGGAGTACGATCAGCAATAGAGGAAGCGCTAAAACAAGCCCTCCGATCACTGCAATGGCAAGCGGCTGGTGCATTTGCGCTCCTGCACCGATACCCATTGCCAATGGTAAAAGTGCAGTGACGGCTGCTGTAACGGTCATCAATTTTGGGCGTAATCTTGTGTTGATGGCATAAACGATACTTTGTTCTGTATTCAGGGTTTCTTTTCCAAACAAATATTGCTGGTAAGTAAATATTGCATTCTCTCCGATGATGCCCACTATCATAATAATGCCAGTATAACTGCCGACATTTAAGGGAGTATTTGTTACATACAATGATGTAAGACAACCGGCAACTCCCAACACAGCCAGCAGGATGATAAAAGTTGAAACTAAAAATTCCCTGAACAAAACCAATTGCACAATAAACACCAGCACACAGGCAATGATTAAAATATACATGAGATCTGAAAATGCCTGCTGTTGTTGTGCAAAAGATCCTCCGTATTCAATATGGTATCCTGCGGGCAATGATAATTTTTCATTCAGGTTTTTCTGAATGTCTTTGAGAGTGCTCCCCAAATCCCTGTTTTCAAGGCGTGCCGTAACGACTCCCATCATCTTTTGATTTTCCCTTTCAATTTCTGCCACCCCTTTTTCCAAATTGACTGTAGCAACAGTATTGATTGGCTTTAAGGTTCCATTGGGCAAAAAGATATTTCCATTTTCCAGTGTATTCACACTGGTCTGCTGCGCTTTGGGATACATCATTCGTATGTTGGCTACCTGTTCCTTTTCAATCACCTTGCTTACTACATTTCCTTCAAGCTGGGTTTGCAATTGAAACTGAAAGTCAGTTGGAGAAATGCCAAAGCGCGCCAGCTTGGCCACGTCGGGATGTACTACCACCTGCGGCCCGGCAATTACAATCCCATCAAACACGTCAGCAGTTCCTCTGACCTCTTTTGTTATTGCGGCAATTTGTTTTGACAAATTTTGCAACTGTTGCCTGTTATCTCCAAAAACTTTTATTTCGATAGGTTGTACACTGGTCATCAAATCGCCCAGCATATCTCCAATTACCTGTCCGAAATCTACCTGTAGTTGCGGTAATGTGGATTCTATTCTTGCCCGGATGACAGCAGAAACTTCATCAGTACTTTTATCTCTCTTTTTCTTTAGTTGAACCAAATAATCACCTATATTAGGTTCTGTAATAAAAAATCCCATCTGGGTACCCAACCGGCGGCTATAACTTTCCACTTCCGGTTGCGCCTGAATAATTTTGTCCACCTGGCGCAGCATCCGGTCAGTTTCTTCAAGAGTCGTTCCGGGAGGGCTTTTGAAATCCAATACAATTCCTCCTTCATCCATATCCGGGAGAAAACCCGAAGGCAATCTGCCCGGTAAAAAATAGATCACCGAAATGCAGATTATTGCAAATAAAATACTGATATAGGGATGCCTGATAAAAAATAAAATCCATGCACCTTTTTTCCCTTTCTCCAATCGTTCATCTGTAACGCCGGCTACATTTTTCAATTTATAGGGAAAAATTAAAAACAACATGGGAAGAACCAGCCACGTAACAATAAAAGATGCCGACAATGTGATGATCATAGTAAATGCCAACACTTTGAAATACGCACCGGCAACACCGGTCATCAGTACAAAAGGAATAAAAATTACAATCGTACTCATGGATGACCCAATCATGGCAGGGAATAGAAAACCAATGGCTTTGCTTACCACCGTTGACATAGGTTCACCGGGGTTTTCTTCATGGCTTCGATGGATCTGCTCTATTACTATTACGGCATCATCTATCATTAAACCAATGGCCGCCGCTATTGCACCCAGGGTCATAATATTAAATGAATAACCCAATGCATACATGATGGTTAATGTCAGCGCAAGTGTCGTAGGAATTGTAAAAAGAACTACAAGACTTGTTTTCAAAGAACGCAGAAAAATCACAACGACTATAATGGCGAGCAATAGCCCCACCCACAACACATCTTTGATGCTCCTCACACTTTGCTGAACAAAATCAGATTGAAGATAATAGGGTCTCAGCGTCACATCTCGGGGCAATATATTCTGCAACTCTTTCACCCTTGCCATCACTCCATCATTAACATCTATGAGATTGGCCCTGGGCTGTTTCAATACCGCCACCAGAGGAACATCTTTTCCGTTAGCATTGATTTTTATGTATTCTTTTTGAGCGCCGATTTTAATTTCTGAAATATCCTTTAACCGTACTACACGCTGGGGTGTACTTACAATCACTATGTTCTCAAGCTCAGATTTGTTTTCAATGGCATTGTCGGTGAGCGTCAGATAGAGCCGATTGTAATCACTGAAATAACCGTTAGACTGAAGGACGTTGGATTGACCGACGATGGTACTGATTTGCTCAGGTGTGATCCGTAGTTCAGTCATCTTTTGCGGATTCAAAATGATTTGATATTCCTTTGTTTTGCCGCCCACAACAGCTACATCAGAAACACCCGGAGCAGCGGCAAGAAATGGTTTGACCTGGAGTAATGCAATCTTTTTCAGTTCAATCTGAGACCTCTTTCCTTCAAGGCTGAATGCCATTACAGGAAGAATGGACGGATTCATTTTCTCAACCCGGGTCTGCGTACCGGGAAGAATATTACTTCTCGCATCATTGATCAGGGCTTCCATCTGAGACTTTGCCTTATCCACATCGGCATCCCATTTCAGGAAAACCGAAATTTCACAACTGCCGCGGGATGTGGTGCTGCGAATAAAATCCAAACCTTCCACGCGCTTGATTGTATTCTCTAAAGGGATGGTCACAGCCACCATCATTTTATCAACAGGTTGCTGGCCAGCATCGGCAATAACCTTCAGTTTAGGAAAGGTGATATCGGGAAACAAACTTGTCTTCAGCCTGGAGTAACTAAAAATACCGGCGAGAAAAATTAATACCGTAAGTCCGATGAGCGGCTTTTTATATCGATGATGAAACTGTTTCATATTACTCATTTACAGTTTGCACTTTTACCAATGAAGAATCTTCCAATCCGAAAGCGCCATTCATGATTATTTTATCATTGATATTTACACCGGATAAAATTTCACGAAGAGAATCGTTCTGAATGCCAACTGTGATGGGAACTTTTATAGCCATAGAATCATTTACGAGTTTCATCACCCAGAATTGATCTTCGGTTTCATTAGTCTGGATGGCTGCCAGAGGAAGCGCCAGCGAATTTTGTTTTTGAGAAACCGGGATCTGGACAACCAGATTCATATTTTCAGGAATGGATCTGTTTTGCGGAAACCTGATAATACATTGTTGTGTCTGCGAAACGGAATCCACAAAAGGCAACACTTCCTGAATAACAGAACGAAGCACTTTTCCATCAGGAAATTTTATAAGGCAATTTTTTCCGGTGCCAACATAATTGCGGTATTCAAGAGGCACATCTATTACCAAAACCATAGAAGAAGGATCCGTAACTGTGGCAATAATGTCTCCCTCATTTACAAAATCCCCCTTGCTGAAATTTACGGCTGTAATAATACCTGACACATTTGAATGAACATCCAAAGGAGTTTGAAATTGTTCCAGTGAAGTTTCTTTGCTGTCAAATCCTTTCAGGGCCTGTTGTTCCTTTGTCCTGATTCTGCAAAAAAGCGTTCCGGCTGAAATCCGTTCACCCACTTTCCAGGGCAAGGTAGTGATGTACCCGGTTATCACCGATCTCACAATTAATTTTTTCTGAAATTGTGTATTACCATTCAATTGAATAAAATTATTAAAGTCCCGGACAACAGGCCGGGTAAGGGTTACATCAGTCTTTGGCCGGCTTGTGGCCTGTTCCGGCTGGGTGCCCGAACAGGAAGCGAGACTCGCCAGAAAAATAAAAAGCGTAACTATTTTATAAGATTCTAATGACATCATTTTTATTTACCAGTTGTAATAGTTGAATTGATTGATGGAAAGAAGAAGATTGGTTTCTGCCAGGGTCTTGTTCTTCTGAAGTGTTGCATATTCCTGCAGAGCGTTTACAAATTCAAGTACAGATACCTGCCCCTTAACCACTTTATCCCTGATCATATTGATAAGCAATTCCTGCCTTTCAATGGGGTCTTTGAGCATTTCTATAGTCTGTCTGGATTGTTCAATCCGGATTTTAGCATCGCGCAAATTATTTTGGAGAAGCGCCGAAGCATTGTCAAAAAATATTTGCTGATTCTCCATCAAAATTTTGTTTTGCTCATGAAATAATTTTCTCTGATGGCCATCACTGATAGGCACACTCAAATGGATTCCTGCAGCCAAGCCAAAATTCCGATAAAGGTTATTAAAGTCCGATCCATTGATCCCTGTTGAACCCAAAAAACTCACCTGAGGACGGTACCTCGTATCAAAAACTTTTTCCTGCACTGCCAGATTGAGACTGTCCAGCCTGAATTTTTGGACATAATTAAATTCATCCGGTGGAACATTCATCGTAATAACCGGAGTTGCAAGATTATAAATTGAAGTGTCTCTGATTACTGCAAGATTTTTCAGGATAGCCACCCCGTTACGGTAAGCAAATTCAAGTTGTTTCAAATCATTTTTACTTGCCGAGAGTTGTATATCCAGCAACAAAAAATCGTTTTGCTGCATCAGGCCCTGCTTTACGAGGGCAGCTATCAATGGTTTTCTGCTTTCAAGCTGATCAATAATTTTTTGCTGATAATCCATCTGTTGGTGGAATTCATACGTGATGATATACTGATCGGCAATCGTTTTTTCAAGATCATGTTCAATTTGCTTTTTGCCAAAGGAAGAAATATCAGACTGAATCTGATTCTGTTCAAAAAGACGTTTCAGAATGGCGGTATTAAACAGAGGAAGTGCCACATTTACCTGGGCTGCATAAAGCCCGCCATTGGAAATAGCTGCATCATACCCATAAGCCTTTGCGGAAGGATTGGGTGTTATGCTAACGGCCCTGCCATTGTCAAAAAAGAAAGGAGATAAAAGATAATCTGCAGAAAAACTTATCTGTGGCTTTTTGTTCTGTGCATTGATTAAATCATTTTGAAATTTGAAATACCGCTCAAGATTGTTTATTTCATGCAATCCGGGGCTGTTTTTCAATCCTTCAGAAATAAAATAATCCAGGTTTTTTACCTGAGCGCAAACAGTCGAATTAATAAAAATGAAAACACACAGGAAGCAAAAAATATTTCGCGAAAAATTTACATAGTACATCATCTTCATATCTCAGAATTTGAAAACAGGTTATATCAAAATTAACATCACAGATAAAAACAAAATTTTTATAATACAAAAAATCATTCTTGTCCCGGAGGTTCATTTGAAAGGCAAAAGTTCTTACTAAATTGGAAGAAAAATTGAATTTTTATTTTTTTACATCAATGGATATCCGGGAATTTCAACCCTCCCAATCTCAAAAACACCAAAATCAATTTATTTAAAAATCATTCCATCACCATATCCTTACCCCAAAAGTTTCTTGTATAGTCACCGGTGGCAACCCCTCTCTTTTTGTCAAACAACATCATTCAGGTAATTTTGCAGCACTAAATTTTTGATTGGAATGAGTGATGCTCCCCGTTATTTGATTACAGCGGCCCTGCCCTATGCGAATGGGCCATTACATATAGGACATCTGGCCGGATGTTATCTTCCGGCAGATATTTATGCGAGGTTTTGCCGCATAAAAAGAAGAAATATCATCCTGGTAGGCGGTAGCGACGAGCATGGTGTACCTATCACCATCCGCGCCATGAAAGAAGGCAAAACGCCCAAGGAAATTGTAGATTATTACCACGCATTGCTGAAAGAAACCTTTGAAGAAATAGGCATCAGCTTTGACATTTACAGCCGTACATCCAACCGTACCAACCATGAAACCGCACAGGAATTTTTCCTGAACCTTTACAATAAAGGCTTGTTCGAAGAGAAAGTAACCGAACAGTATTACGACGAAGAAAAAAAGATTTTTCTGGCCGACAGATACATTACCGGAACATGCCCGATTTGCGGTTATGAAAATGCTTATGGCGACCAATGTGAACGATGCGGCTCATCGCTAAGCCCCGAACAGCTTATCAATCCCAGAAGCACATTGAGCAATGCCGTGCCGGTAAAAAAGAAAACTAAACATTGGTATTTCCCACTCCAAAAATTTGAACCTTTCCTGCGCAAATGGATTTTGGAAGATCATAAAGATTGGAAAAACAATGTATATGGTCAATGCAAAAGTTGGCTCGACAATGGTTTACAATCGCGGGCCATGACACGCGACAGCAACTGGGGAGTGAAAGTTCCGCTTCCGGATGCAGAAGGAAAAGTATTATATGTATGGTTCGATGCACCCATCGGATACATCAGCGCTACAAAAGAATTAACTGCCGAATGGCAGGATTACTGGTGTAAAGATGATACGAAGCTGATCCATTTCATCGGCAAAGACAATATTGTATTTCACTGTATCATTTTTCCGGCAATTCTGAAAGCACATGGCGGATATGTTTTACCAACCAACGTTCCTGCCAATGAATTTCTGAATATCGAGAGCAGCAAAGTAAGTACGAGCCGGAATTGGGCTGTGTGGGTAAAAGAATATATGAAAGATTTTCCGGATCAGCAGGACTCACTCCGTTATGTGCTTTGTGCAAACATGCCGGAAACGAAAGACAATGATTTCACCTGGAAAGATTTTCAGGACAGGGTCAACAATGAACTGGTTGCGATACTCGGAAATTTTGTAAACCGCACCTTCATTCTAATGCACAAACTCACACATGGAAAGGTTCCGCCTCTTCATGGAAACGTTGCGACACCGGAAGATCAGGCGATGGTGAATTCTTTTGCAGAAACCAAATCCAGGATGGAAGAGTTTCTTGAAAACTTTAAATTCAGGGAAGCTCTTACCGAAGCCATGAACCTGGCCCGCCGCGGAAATAAATATTTGCAGGATAAAGAACCCTGGATACTTGCAAAGGATGTGGATGAGAAAGGCAACGTCAGACAGGAATCCCAGGAAAAAATTGACATGTGTATTCATGTATGCCTGCAACTATGTGCCAATCTTGCAATCATGATTTACCCCTTCATGCCCTTCACCGCCAAGAAAATGTTGCACATGATGAAGGTGGTCAACAGGATGCTGTTTTGGGAAAACGCCGGCAAACCAAAATTGCTGAGTATCGGTTATTCACTAAGGGCACCGGAATTGTTGTTCAGAAAAATTGAAGATTCGGAAATAGAAACCCAATTGAAAAAGTTAGAGGCCGGGTTGGAAAAATCAAAAACTGATGCAGCCCGCGCAGCCGAAGAAACAGCCGCTAAAGAACCGGAATGGAAACCGGTCAAGGATACAATTTCCATTGATGATTTTTCAAAAATAGACCTTCGCACGGGCAAAATCCTGAGCGCAAAAAAAGTGGAAAAAGCAGACAAACTACTGCAATTGGAAGTCGATCTGGGATTTGAAAAAAGAACCATCTTATCTGGCCTTGCCGAACATTATAAACCTGAAGACATCGTTGGGAAAAAAGTGGTAGTGGTTGCCAACCTTGCGCCACGCAAGATGCGCGGGATAGACAGCAACGGAATGATCCTGATGGCAGAAGACCATGAAGGAAAATTATTTTTTGTTGCTTCCGGAGACGATGACTCCACCGGAAGTGTGGTAAGATAAAATGAATGCAAAATGAAAAAAGTTATCCTGATAGCCTGTACTTTTCTCTTCATAATTTCCTGCAAAAACAAAACTCAAAACCAACCGGCAGGAAACAATGAAAATACGGATACGCTGAAACATTCAGATTCCTTTAATGGTGTATTTGGCGGAACCACTCCATGCGCCGATTGCCCGGGTATTTATACGATTGTCAACTTTTCGCCAGACAGTTCATTTACTGAATACCTGAATTATCTTGAGAGAAATTCTCATTTCAGGGATTCAGGCCGATGGATACAGAAAGATTCGATAATCACTGTTACCGTTGGCAAAGAATCGCTCCGCTATTTCAAAATACTTAACGATTCCACGGTGAGCATGCTGGATGGCGAAGGAAAACCCATAGAAGGTGATCTGGCAAAACACTTCATCCTGGTCAGAAAAGACACTCTGTTGAAACCATAATTTCTTAACTTTATTAACCTCTGTTTGGTAATATTGGAAGGCAAATGCATCCTTAAGAGGAGAAAATAAAGTAGCTGTAATGGAAACAGACCAAACCACACTCGCGGATCTCTCCGTTTTTCATCATGATGAGAGCCAATCTATTTTTGGAAAATATAATCAAACGCGGACCGTTGGTGGACAGGAACATCTCAAAAGGTTATTCACACACACATTAGATTCTATTGAAAAAATAAGAGATACCCAAAGTATCCTGAAACTGATTTTGGAAAAGGAATCAGAATGGCCTGTGCGCATCAGCAATGGTTCACTAATGATGATTTACAAATTTTACGAAACAGCGGTCGATTCAATTCCTGCCCAGCCTACAATTTTTTCAGCTTACTCATACAAAGCATTGCACGGCCCTGATTACGGCCTTGTAAAATATTCTGCCGGACATGCCTTCGAATTCCTTAAAGGTATGGAGAGCCTGATCCATCTTTTTTATGTAAAAGAAAATCCGAAACCACTGGTGAGCAAACTCGAACGTGCACTCTCCATTATGGCGAAACCTCAACTTGAATTTTTGTTCAAACTCGAACGGCCTGGCCAGATGAACATCATGCAAATGCTGGGGTTCGCTTCTTATGTAAGGTATCATTTCAAACAATTATTTTATGAGTTAATTGAAATCTACTACGAGTTGGATGCATGGTATGGGATGGCTATGTCAGTTAAAAAATTCAGTCTTGTTTTTCCTGAGTTTATTGAATCAGATGGTCCGGTATTGCAAATCAAAGGCCTTTATCATACCCTTATCCCGCATCCTGTTCCTTATGATGTAATCCTCGATGATAAAAAGAATTTTATTTTTCTGACCGGAGCCAATATGGCCGGAAAAAGTACTTTTATCAAAGCCGTCGGGGGCGCTGTATTTCTGGCCCACCTCGGAATGGGTGTGCCGGCAGCCTCTATGAAGATTACTTTATTTGACGGGTTGCTGAGCAATATCAATGTGCAGGATAATATCGTCAAAGGTGAAAGCTATTTCTACAATGAAGTTATCAGGATTAAGAACACGGTTATAAAGGTTACGGACAAACGAAAATGGCTTGTGCTGATAGATGAGTTATTCAAAGGAACCAATATCCAGGATGCCATGAAATGCAGCACGGCTGTGATACAGGGATTGATCAAAGTCAGGAATTCTCTTTTTATTCTGAGTACACACCTTTATGAAATCAGTGATGATTTAAAGAACTTTGAAAATATAGACTTTAAATATTTTCAGACTGAGGTAATTGATGACAAGTTGAATTTCAACTATCAGCTTAAAGAAGGTGTCAGCAATGACCGGCTGGGATATTTTATTCTGAAAAGTGAAAAGGTGACCGATCTGCTGGATAAAATTTAATAACAAACACAAAACCCAAAGTCTCTGAAAGTGAAAACTTTTTTAAAATTAATTTCCACTTTCATACTCCTAACCTGATTTCTCAATACACAAATCGAAAAATATTTTTTTACAAAATACCTGATCCTGTGCGGGTAAATATTTTATTTTAAATATATTTGGGAAAGATTCAATTTCCCGGATGATCGGTTTTATATCTCCGAAATTCTAAATCTTTCAATTAAGCTTTCAATATCTTTCTCATGTTATCAACAACGATTTTTTCACCAAAAAATAAATTCCCATGCCAATCGTAAAAGTTATTGAAGTCATCGCATCTTCAGAAAAAAGTTTCGAAGATGCCATCCAGAATGCGGTAAAAGAAGTTTCAAAAACCGTGGACAATATCGATTCCGTTTATGTAAAAGATTTCAAGGTGCATGTTTCCGGGAAGTCGATTTCTTCCTATGGTGTTATTTGCAAAGTTTCTTTCCGTGTAAACGACAGGAGAAAAAAGTAGATTGAATCCAACTTTGAAAGAATAGCATCAGTTTTTTTGGAACAAATTGAAAATAACGGAATAAAATGTGCAACACCGAAGGCGGGATCCGTATTCACCGGTATCAGGATTTCTTATTTTAACATACCTTTCGGTGAAGATTGCTCCTCATGATTCCAATCATGAAGAGTAGTTATTATTTTGCAATCATTTATTAATTTACATCGTTACAAATGTTACAAACCGCTGAAGACATCCGTCTTCTGAACGAGAAAATTGGTTACTCGGCAACTTTTCTGGACAGGATTCACACTGAAATCAATAAGGTGATCGTTGGGCAAAACCACATGGTTGAGCGCCTCCTTATCGGCCTGTTGAGCAATGGCCATGTGCTATTGGAAGGTGTGCCCGGGCTGGCAAAAACACTTGCGATTAAATCACTGGCATCGAGTATTCAGGCCTCGTTCAGCAGAATCCAATTTACTCCCGACCTGCTTCCGGCCGATGTGGTAGGCACCATGATTTACAATCAGCAGAGAAATGAATTTGTCGTCAGGAAGGGACCCATCTTTGCCAATTTTATTCTGGCAGATGAAATCAACCGTGCTCCCGCCAAAGTACAAAGTGCACTTTTGGAAGCCATGCAGGAACGGCAGGTGACCATTGGAAACAATTCTTACCAGTTAGAAGAACCATTTCTTGTACTGGCGACACAGAACCCCATCGAACAGGAAGGCACCTACCCTCTTCCCGAAGCCCAGGTGGATCGCTTTATGTTGAAGGTAATCATTGATTATCCCAACAAAACGGAAGAGCAGGCTATTATCCGGCAGAATGTTTCCGGATTGAAACAACCTTCTGTAAATCCCGTTGCCGGCATACAGGAAATCCTTGATGCCCGCAGCCTGGTAAGGCAGGTTTACCTGGATGAAAAGGTGGAACAATACATCATCGATATTGTTTTTGCAACCCGTTATCCTGACCAGTACAACCTTGCCAAACTGAAGCCGTTTATAGCCTTTGGAGGTTCTCCGCGTGCAAGCATCAATCTGGCTCTGGCTGCAAAGACATACGCCTTCCTCAACAAAAGAGGATACGTCATTCCTGAAGATGTACGCAATGTTTGCAAAGATGTGCTTCGCCACAGAATCGGGCTTACCTATGAGGCAGAGGCCGAAAGCACGAATGTAGAATCGATTATCAATGAGATTTTGAAAACCGTAAAAGCTCCTTAAGATTTGAAGTTGAAATTATGCTGACACCTGCAGAAATAGCCAAGAAAGTCAAGGAACTGGAGATCATCAGCCGAAGGATAACGACTCATTTATTCAGTGGTCAGTATCATTCTGCGTTCAGGGGAAAAGGCATGCGGTTTAAGGAAGTGAGGGAATATTACCACGGAGATGACGTACGTTTTATTGACTGGAATGTCAGCGCGCGTTATTCTCATCTTTTTACCAAAGTGTTTGAAGAAGAAAGAGAACTGACAGTTATTTTAATGGTGGATATTTCAAAGAGTTCATTGTTTGGTACTTCGCAAAGGCGGAAACGTGATTTGATAACTGAGGTTGGCGCCGTACTCACTTTCAGCGCTATCAACAACAATGACAAAGTGGGAGTTATTTTTTTTACAGACAAAATTGAAAAATACATTCCTCCCAAAGGCGGAAAAAACCATGCATTGTATATTGTCAGGGAGTTATTGACAGCGCATCCGCAAAATGGCAAAACCAATATCAGTGAAGCGCTCCATTTTTTCAACAGAAATACAAGACAAAAAAGCATTGCTTTTATCATGAGTGATTTTATTGACGATAATTATGAATCAGGACTTAAAGTGATAGCCCCGCGCCATGACGTGATCGGGCTTCACGTTTATGATAAAATGGATAACCAGCTCCCCGAAATGGGAATGGTTAAAGTGGAAGAATGGGAAACCGGGAAAACCGTCTGGCTCGATTCATCAGACAAGTTGATTCGTCACCAATACCATCAGAATTTTATTAACCGGAGTACCCATTGTAAAAATATTTTTGCAAAAGCAGGTGCAGATCTTTTACATCTTCAGACATCAGATGATTATGTAAAAATCCTCCAGCAATTTTTCAAAAGAAGAAAAGTAAATCGATAGGGAAGAATTGAAACGTCTGCAATTACTTTTTGGTTTAATCATTTATTTATTGCCGTCCCATCTTTTGGCACAACGGCCTGAAGTATCTGTATCCATCAACAAAAAGAAAATATTAATCGGGGAACAGATCAATTACAAGGTAAATGTGACGATGCTGGACAATTTGTACAAATTGACCTGGTTTACCATTCCATCTGACTTTGGCGCTTTTGTGGTTGCATCTTCCGGAAAAATTGATTCATCTTTTGCTAACGGAATACTGGGTTTTTCACAACAATTAGAACTTACAAGTTTTGATTCCGGTCACCAGACTATTTTCCCGCTTGAGTTAGATTTTGAATCCTTGAGAGGAGATTCCTCTTTTAAAATGCTGACAGATTCAATTCCGATAGATGTCACCTTTTCTCCGGCTGACAGCGTTCTCCCGTTTCATGATATTAAACCTATCATACCCGCAAGTCAGGTAGATTCCGTTTGGATATGGTGGATTATCGGAGCAGTTATTCTTCTTCTGATTATTCTCATTATTTATCTTATCAGGAAGAAAAAGAAGAAAGTTCCCGTCATTCCTGAAAATCCAATCCTTCCTTATGACGAGGCGCTGGCTGCACTGACCGGGTTACAACAGCAACGGTTACCCGAAAAAGAACAATACCGGCAATACTTCACAGCGCTGTCAGATATTGTCAAAAAATATATATCAGGCAAAACACATATTGACCAAATGCCATTGACGGGTTCTGAACTTATCAATGAGCTTGGCGACAAAACCAGCAGGGATTCACTCAGCAAATATGCGTCGTGCATCAGAATGGGAGAAGCAGCCAAATTCGCCAAATACAAGCCTTCACCCAATGATTGTGATTTGTGTTTCCTTGAAATGAAAAACCTGATTCAGGAAGTTGAACAAAACTTAAACAAGCCCAAAGATGTTGTATGATTATTTACAAAATATCACCTTTGGGCAACCATTATTTTTCCTGCTTTTCATCCTTATTCCAATATTGATCTGGATAAAATATACACGTGGAGATAAAAGGACTGCGGCGCTCCGGATAAGTACCATTAAAGGTATCAGCAGGAACGGGAGCCTCAAATACACTTTTCAGAATCTTCCTTTCTGGTTGCGTATCCTTGCACTGGCATGTATAATTACAGCACTTGCAAGGCCACAAAATCAATACAACGAAACAAGGCGTGAAGGTGAAGGAATTGATATCATCCTGTGCATTGATGTAAGCGGGAGTATGACCGCCCAGGATTTTTTACCCAACAGGATGGAAGCAGCAAAAAAAGTAGCCATCGATTTTGTGAATCACCGGCCCAATGACAGAATTGGCGTTGTTATTTTCGCTGGTGAAAGTTTTACCCAATGCCCGTTGACGACCGACCACTTTGTACTCATTTCGCAAATACAACAAATCCGGAATGGTTTATTGGAAGACGGCACAGCTATCGGAAGCGGGCTGGCTACCAGTGTCGACAGGCTCCGCGACAGCAAATCAAAAAGTAAAGTAGTAATTCTGTTAACTGACGGTGTCAATAACGGGGGGCTTATTGACCCTTCCACAGCAAAGGAAATTGCCAAAGCATTTCATGTAAAAGTTTATACAATCGGCGTAGGCACCACCGCCGGGTATGCACCCACTCCTATTCCAACTCCACTCGGCACCATTACCCAACCGGAAAAAGTCAGCATCGACGAAAAGTTGTTGCAAAATATTGCCAATGAAACGGGAGGAAAATATTTCAGAGCTACGGACAACAGCAGCCTTGAACAAATTTATGCCGACATCAATAAGATGGAAAAGTCGAAAGTACAGATAACCACTTTTCATCGTTTCACCGAACGGTTTTATCCTTTAGTGTTCATTGCACTTGGGCTGTTGTTTCTTGAAGGAATCCTTCGATATACAGTATTTAAAAAGTTTCCATAAATTGTTTTAAAAACTTGAAAGGAACTGTTTACAGATCAACAGGAAGCTGGTACATCGTCAAAACCGAAGATGGCTCTTTCATTGAAGCCCGCCTGCGCGGAAAAATGAAGACTGATGATTTCACTTCCACAAATCCGGTAGCCGTGGGGGATCAGGTTCTTCTCGAAAAAGATGAACAGGGTGATATCATGATTACGGATATACAAACCCGTAAGAACTATATCATCAGACAATCACCACAGAATAAAAATATGCAACACATTATGGCTGCCAACATCGATCAAAGCCTGTTGATGGCATCCATCCGAAATCCAAAAACCAGTACCGGTTTTATCGATAGGTTCCTTGTTGCCAGTGAAGCCTTTCATGTCCCTGCCATTCTCGTATTTAATAAAAAAGACCTGTATCAGGAAAAAGACATCAGGCAATATGACAAGATAAAAAGTATGTACCAGAAAGCAGGGTATCCGGTTATGCTGGTAAGCGTTACAGAAAATAAAGGATTGAGGATATTGAAAAATGTATTGCGCGGAAAACGAACATTGGTCAGCGGACATTCAGGTGTGGGAAAATCATCGCTTATTAATCTTTTACTTCCCGACCTCGCTATAAAAACCCAGGATGTGAGCGGATGGAGCGGCAAAGGATTGCACACAACCACTTTCACAGAAATGTATGATTTGCCTTTTGGCGGTTCAATAGTTGACACACCGGGGATGAGAGAATTTGCTTTGATGGACATAGAACCGGTGGAACTTTCACATTATTTCACTGAGATGAAACCCCTGATCGGGCAGTGCAGATTCAACAATTGCCTTCACAATGAAGAGCCGGATTGTACCATTAAAAATGCAGCCGCAGAAGGGAAAATCAATATAGACAGATATATCAGTTACCTGAATATCCTCGATTCCATTGAAAAGAAAAAGTATTAGAAAATCAAAACGCTTTTTTCATCAGCATCGAAGATATTTCCCTGACAGCCTTGTCTGCTTTGGAAAGATCTTTCACCGGCCTTGGCAAAATGGATACTCCGTTGAAGATGCTGTATTGTAAAGTGAGGTAGAGTTTTTTGTACTTAAAATCCCACGATAATATATCTGCGTCATCAATCTGATTAATAAACTTAATTTTGAATTCATCACTGAGTGCACTGGCTACACTGTAAAATTTGGAAATTCCGCAATTGTCGTCGATTACAGCTTCAGTACCGCCAAAGCTCGTCTTTAAATGATAGCACATACGGGTAGGATTTTATATTGAAGAATTAATTTCTAAACTTACCGGCTTTTCTTGCAGCTTTGATGGCAGCAGGATCACCCGAGGCAATTCGTTCCGCACCAATATTCTTACCGTTCGTCGGGCATCCGTATTTTTCTCCTCCTCTAAAGATAGAACATCCTGTCAGGAAAGAAAAGAAACCGATAAAAATTATTAGCTTTTTCATCATACTCCTTTTGAATCATCAAATGAAGGCTGATACCATCCGGCATATTTCACATAGTTGGCAGCAATTCTCTGAATTTCGCCGGCTATTAGTTCAGGAGAAATATCCCTGATCTTTTTAGCTGGTATTCCTGCAAAAACGCTGCCAGATGGTACAATGGTATTTTCCAAAACAACCGCTCCCGCTGCAATTATACTTTTGCTTCCAACCACCGCGTGGTCCATCACCCTTGCACCCATTCCTATCAACACATCATCTTCAATAACGCAACCATGTACAGTTGCATTGTGTCCGATGCTTACATTATTTCCAATCCGTGTTGATGACTTTTGATACGTACAATGTACCACGGCATTATCCTGAACGTTAACCCTGTTGCCCATTCGGATGCTATTGACATCGCCTCTTAAAACCGCATTGAACCATACAGAACATTCATCGCCTGTAATAATATCTCCGGTGAGGGTCGCATTGGGGGCAATAAAACACCCTTTTCCAAACTTTGGCAAATGACCATTTACTTCAATAATAATGGGCATATCATATTTATGGGGAGCATTAAAAAACTTTATTTTAACCAGGCCTGAGGATTCAGATAATCATTTTCCCTTAATAAGAGAAACTCTACACGTCCGCCTTCACCTTCATCATTTTCACCGGCTCTTCCTATCACCTGGCCGATCTGCACCTGGTCACCACGCTTAACTGTCACATTGGTCAGGTTGCCATAAACGGTAAAATATCTGCCATGTTTTACAAATACCGCCTGATTGTCTTCGACATAACTTACCAGGGTTACTTCTCCTTCAAATACGGCCTTTACAGGTTCACCCAATTTTGTTCCGATAGAAACGCCCGCATTGTTATAAACAACACCACCAGGCAATTCATTGTTTCCAAAATGATACAGCAAATATCCATTTGCCGGCCAGGGCAATCTTCCTTTATTCTTTTCAAAATTTGCGTTCAGTGTAGCGTCGGCCTCAGTTGTTACCAGCACACTGTTAGCCGGGACAGAAGATCTTTTTTCAGAAGATGAAGACGCAGGCGCCGACCTGGAATTTGATGCCGCCGTTTCAGGCTTTGAATTCTCTTTTTTCATGGCTTCAAGCCTTGCTCTTTCCTTCCTGGCAGCTTCGGCCCTCGCCATTTCAATTTCCCTCCTGACCATTGCAGCAATAGCATTTTTCAATTTGGCATCTCTGCTCCTCTTTTCTTTGATGATTGCATTCAACTCCCGTTGTCTCCCTTTCAAGCCATTGACAATTTGTGCCTTTTCAGAACGTTGCTTTACCAAATTCCCCATTTCCTGGCTTTCTTCATTAAGCACAACTCCCTTTCTTTTCTTTGAATCTTCAAGCTCGGCAACTTTTGTTTTCAGAAGGGCCTGTGTCATTAAAATATTTTTTGCCTGATTTTCCCGGTAATTCCTGTATGATTTCAAATAAGCAATCCTTTTGATGGCATCATTAAAATTCTGAGATGCAAAAATAAAATTGAGGAAACTGTAATTACCCCTGCTTTTGTAAGCATATACCATGCTTTTGGCATATTCAAGTTTGAGCGTATCAAGCACCCGGTTCATCCTGTTGATCTCTAATTGCGATAAATAAATATTATCGCTCAGGTTTCGGATTTCTTTATGAATATTATCTACGACACCTTCCTGAAGATTTACTTTACGGGAAATCAGCGCCAGTTGTCCCAGGCTGACCTTTGCGGTCTTTTTGGTTTCATTAAGGAGTTGCTGGGTCTGCTCAATTTCTTTTCTCAATTGATTGCGCTGGCTCTCCAGGGCTGAACGGCTCTGTCCATTTACCAAACTGAACACAAAACAAAAGGCAAAAACCAGAGAGAGAATTCTTTTCCAATACATCAATACAATATTTTTTGAAAAGGCGAAGGATTGAATGGATGACAGCTAAAATAAAATTATTTTACGGTATATCCGTCGGGCCTGTTAAAGGGGAGTGATAATTCCTTGTTAAACTCAATTTGTTTAAAAGACAAAAATATGTGTTGTTGTTTTTCAGGAATTCGAACATCGCGTGAGGTGGAAAAATATCCTGCATCTGTTTTTGAATAATCTTCGTAAAGCATATTGGCCGTGTAATTTTTTCCCGGCTGGGAGATGCGTGCAGACTGCTTTGCAAGCAATAACCGGGGAAGGGTGTAATAAAAAATATTATCAATATTTTTATCAGAAAGTGAGATCTCCAGGTAGTTGCCGTCACTCTTTACAAGCCCGATACTGTCTCCTGTCATAGCTGCCCTTCCTGCTACCAGTTCCTGAACATCATTGAAACTAACAGGTATGGATATACGTGACTGAAGATAGGAAAACGGATATTCTTCTATGGTCTTCTCCAGTTTATTCATTACAACCACACTGTCCGGTGTAATCAGGACCCTGAATCCTTCAATATTTAAAAATGTAGCGGCAACCGAAATCCAGATTGCCTGATCCTTTTTCATCCTGACAAAAGCATTTACATCGGGTTGCTTTCCATTTTCATCCTGGTATTCCACTTTTACTTTGGCAGAAAAAGTCTGGAAAGGGATTCCATTTTCAGAATAAAGTAAGCGGGCAGCTTCTGTTTTCAAAGTGTCTTTATTTTCCAAAGCAAGGGTATCATGAATGGGGGAAATTGAGGAAGCATTGGTCCGGATTTTTCTGGACGCACTGCATGAAACCAGTGTGACAATTATAATTATGCTTCCCAGAATAGTTTTCATGATAAATATTAAATATTAAAACTTCGAAATGGAAATTTTTATTTCATCCCTGAATGGCCAAATCCGCCGGAACCTCTTTCGGTACTTGCCAAATCATCGGAATGTACCAACACTGCTTTTTCCACTTTAGAAACCACCATTTGTGCGATACGGTCCCCGTTCTGAATTTCGTGCGGGGTGTCTGAAAGATTAACTATAATCACTTTCAATTCACCTCTGTAATCACTATCCACCGTTCCCGGAGAATTCAGACAGGTCAATCCATATTTCCATGCCATCCCGCTTCTTGGCCTCACCTGCACTTCATAACCATCAGGAATTTCCAAAAAGATTCCGGTAGGGATCATCCGTCTTTCCAGAGGTTTTAAAATCAGCGGTTGTTCAATATCGGCACGCAAATCCATACCACTGCTTCCCGGAGTGGCATATTCAGGATCAGGATTCCCTGATCTGTTGATTATCTTAATTGTGATTGCATCCATCAGGCAGAAAGAAAATTAATTGCTCTGTTTGTAAATATAACTGATGAAACAATATTTCAATCTGCACCAAGAAAATTTTACCTAATGTTTCAGAAATGAAAATTATAGAAATCTGCTGTCTCCCGATGTTTTAGCCCATTGAAGAGAGTCAGGATCAGGAGAGATTCCTCCTCCTGGCTTTAGAACAATTTTAATTGGCTTCCTGAGCCCATTTTGGAAATAAGCATTCTTTGTATCCTGTGTTATCTTTTTCACATTTTCAACAAAATCTGCCGTCTTGTTTCCTGCTTCCAAAAGTAGAACTTGCTCCTTCCAACCCATCCATATCCACATTTGCTATCGGTTCATCACTGGCATACTGGTAATTGGTCAATTCGGGGTATTCCCAGGTCAGCGGATCAAGCTGTGTAAAACGTGCTATCCGCCTTCGGCGAGACAAGTTCTGAGCATCATAGTTTCTAAATCCATAGTCGTACCAGTTAAGGTCTGCATCTTCAAAGAGCTCCTTGTCGTTGTAAAGATAATAGTGGTTGATCAGCTCACCTTCTGCCCCTGCATCAAATTTTCTGCTGCTGATCCCTGCGATCCTCAACCCAAACGCATAGTAGTGATTTTCCTCTATGATTTTGCCTCGCGTATAGCTCACCGTAAAGTTATCCCAATAAACCGCATCATCATTCTTAACTTGTCCGCCCTTTGGCGGATTGCTCAGGTAAATATACACATATCCATTCTTCGGTGCCTTGATGTTGGAAAGTACCAGCGATGCCGCCCCATCGCCCGGCTGGCTTACTCTCAGTGCCGTGCTGCCTTCTTCTATAAATTCAAACCTTTCATTGAAGAACATGACATTCAAATAGGCTCTCGGTATATTATCGGTAGCATTCTTGTCCGGATCTGCAAGGCTCGCAAAAGGAACACTCCCGTTCAGGTCGCTGCTGATATTGGCAGTATTGCCATGCACGATGGGGTTCACAGCAGGGCTGCCGGCTTCCTTTAAATTCCACTTTGTGTTGGACATCTTCGCTCTTGGCTAAAATTTTATTCCGCAAAGTATGTTCGGGATTTTCCCCTGTAGCGCATATACATTCCTGACATACCTCCAAAAACGCAGTTAAGCATGGTGTTTCTGGCTTATTTTATATTACAAAAACTATATAGCATTTTCGGTTAAGTTGTTCTGCTTTTTTACTTGCGTTAATAATTCCGTCTCTAGCTGCTACATAACTTCTTTGTAAATAATCTATTTTGCTTTCATTGTCATCCTTATTACAATACCAATTTAAATATTGATACTCTTCTCCCCATAGCTTATAGGCATAAATAAGCTCGTTATTTTCTTCTGAAAGAATATCACCGCCTAAAATAGCTGTTTTACTATTTCTTAATAAGTCTAATGCCTGTAACGCATCATTGACTGTTAAAGCTACTTCATCACTACCAGGATTGATTTCAGATAATGGAATGCCTTTTTCTTTGAGAAGATTTAAATAAGTAGATATACTTTCCATACTATGGTGATTTAGGCACATTAAAAAATCTGTGATTAATAAGACCGTTGGCATCTTTTGTATATTCAAATACACCTGTCTTACCTCCATAACTACCCGGCATTTTCAGCCATTGATAAGTCTTTCCATCCTCACCAAGTTTTGTAGACCACTTACCAAATTTAGTCGCATAACTATCAACACTTTTAGGAAAGGCATGATAAATATCATCTGCTTTACTCATTTGGCGCAGAACTTTATCTGAATACTTAGCACCCTCAAAAAATGTTCTTCCCCCATCAGCGGCCCCTCCCGCACCATCAGAAACAGTATTGAGACTAAACATTACAGCGGGTTGCACAGCTCCACCAAAATCACCATAGTAAATCCTGTTCAATGCTGTAAACAAATCTCCCATTACGGGCAACCTGTAACCATTAGCCTTTTCTCTTCTTCTTCTCAATGCATCCTGTTCTGCATCTTTAGAAACCTTATCTAAAAATGCCTGCTCCTGCTTGCTTCGTATAATCCGCTTTGCCGGGCCTACTGTAGCCTGTTGCTGGTTTAAAGGAAAGTCATTGGTGTTTAACTGTAAATTCTGTACCGGAATTTTCAAATAGGTATTGTCCTGTGAAGTTTTGTTTATCTGATTAATAGCCACATTTGCCGACCGCACTATACTATGGGCCGCAATATTACCAACACTTGCTCCCGCGTTGCCCGCTTTACTTAAATAAGCCCCATTCCACCAACCACCTACAGTTGATATCTTTTCCAACCCATCCATATCCACATTAGCTATCGGTTCATCACTGGAATACTGGTAATTGGTCAATTCAGGATAATCCCAGGTCAGCGGATCAAGTTGGGTAAAACGTGCTATCCGCCTTCGGCGAGACAAGTTCTGGGCATCGTAGTTTCTAAATCCATAGTCGTACCAGTTAAGGTCTGCATCATCCCAAAGCTCCTTATCGTTGTATAGAAACTCATTTTTCAAAGAACCTTCCAACCCTCCATCAAACTTCCGGCTACTGATACCAGCTATTTGTAAACCAAAAACCTAATAATGATTTTCCCGCCACTGACTTTCAACTATTGCCCTTCAGACATAGCCTAAATTGGCAATACTTTATTTGAATTTATTATATACTTCCATCGCCTTTGGGAACTTACCCAATAATCACGGTTTTCTATAAACTCCTCATAAGTTATTTCTCGATTATCAACATCACAGAAAAAGAAAGTGAAATTATTAAAATCCTTATACTTCTTTATTATATCCATTTCAAAACAAAATGGATCTGTCCATTGCTGTGTAGTATTTGTTTTGCCCCATATCATTACCCCTTCAAGAATCAATTTATTGTCTGATTGATTCACACTAGTTATGAGGCTGTCGTCAATCCATTTGCTTTTATCCCAGTCACTTTTTGTTTGTAAAAGAGAGTCTAGTAATCCTGATAATAAGAAAGAAGTATCTCCTAAAGCTTCATTAAAATATCTTACGTTTTTGTTGAAGTATTTTGCCTTTTCAAAATGGACAAGTAGTTCATGAACTAACATTCCCAAGATTTCCTTTGATGATTTCATAAATTATTGACCAAGATATTTTTCAAGTGATTTTATCAAATCCTGTTCCGCACCTTGCCGCTGGCCGTGAGCTCGATCTCGCCCCATTTTTGAGGTCACTTTTATCCTTTTCTTGACACTCTGTTTTAATTCCCCTAATAGTGTCTGAAGTTCTTCTTTAGAATAATTCGCTAAATCCTTTACTTTCGGCAAATCACCGTGAACCTTTCCAGTTGCATCTAAGGTTGGTAAAAACTTTTTTAATTTTTTAGAAACAACTTTTTCACTCTCTTTCAAGAAAAGCCTTTCTCCTTCTTTCACCGCGGCACTTTCCAATTTCATTCCAGGTATTACAGACAAGGCAAAATCACTCACTCCCTGCGCTCTGGTCATAGGCTCTCCACTCAAAAAATCCTGACCGGTGAATTGAGAATTTATACCATTAAAAATTCCATACGCAGGATTTATGTTATGATTGAACCAGTCGACCGTTGGCATCATACCTTCATTCCACAATCCTTTCGCAAACCAACTTATTCCCGAGCCTACATCTTTCAGAACTTTTGTGGTTTTCTCTATAAATGAAAGAGGTTTAACAACAGACTTAACCTTAGCTACCAACACCACTGGAGATAGAGACTCAACAGCAATATTTTTTGCCCCATCTAAAAAGAAATCTGCTTTGGAAACCACAGAACTTGCTCCTTCCAGCCCATCCATATCCACATTGGCAATCGGTTCATCACTGGCATACTGGTAATTGGTCAATTCAGGGTATTCCCACGTAAGTGGATCAAGCTGTGTGAAACGCGCTATCCGCCTTCGGCGAGACAAGTTCTGAGCATCGTAGTTTCTAAATCCATAGTCGTACCAGTTAAGATCTGCATCTTCAAAGAGCTCTTTGTCGTTGTAAAGATAGTGGTTGATAAGCTCACCCTCCGTCCCCGCATCAAATTTTCTGCTGCTGATTCCTGCTATCCGCAATCCGAAAGTATTTCAGTGGCTTGTTCTGCTGAAAAGTTGAAACTACGGATAAGGCCAAGTTAAATCAGAATAATAAACGATGGATAAGCGAGAAGCCAGTAGGTAATTATTTTTGCTATATATATATTATGAGTTTAAATCATCTCTAATAAATCTCTTTGTTTCCTATGTATTAAATGCAAAGGTTTTTTACGGTTATCTACTAACATTTTATCATAATATTTTGGATCGTAAGAGGTATCCCAGGGCTTAAAGCATAAAAAGCATTTAAATAAAAATGCCGCTGGATTGTAGCCAGCGTCATTTTCAAAATTGTTTGCCTATTCTCAATTTTGCTCGTACCTCTTAAATACAATACTTACAGGAACATCACTAAAAGTTACATAAAGTAAATTATTATCGTCTTTTACTTGATTAACATTAATCTTGCTTTTATTAATGATGTATGTAAATTGTAATGCATCTCCAAAATTTCTGCTTCTAACAGGCTTGCCTATTGCTAACTTATGTTCAATTCTCGTTTGAATAGTACATCTTCCTAAAGAATCAAAATATAGGAACTGTGGTGAGATTAAAGCACCAATTTTTTCACTTTGACTATCCGCTAACACTTTTTCATATTCATAACTAATCCAATAACCAGCAAGCTGTTTGGGGAATGAGCTTTGAGCGGACGAATATCCAAATGACAGTAATAGTGCGATAATTATTATTAATACTTTATTGTTCATCCTTGTCTATTTTATTTCCCAAAAAAGAATTCTTGTTGCATCAAACATTTGTGAAAAAGGAAAAGGACTTTGGTAATTAGTTTTATTCCATAAATCAATATGAGTAGCTGAATGTGTTCTTCTTCCATCTTCAATAAAATTCTCAAAGTACACTATACCCGTTCTATTTTTTATCTTGGAAACAACATCGGTCTTTGTGCCATCATACGCTTCTGGTGTACCGAACTTCAATAAGAAGCCAGCCAAATTTGTTGCTCCTAAAATATTACCATTCCCATACGGACTATGCCCTGGATTTGTTATATTTTTTGCTCCGGCTAAACTTACGCCTGACCTTCTTAATGAAAGGCTGACTCTTATTGCACATTGATTGAAGTATAAAAAATTTGCTCCTGTTGCATCATCCAATGGTAATTTGGGATTTATGGGGGTTCGGTCTGGACGAATATTATATGGTAATGGATAGTTTGATAATAATGTTTTGAAAGAAGGGAATTGATTGGGGCTATACCCTGCAAACATTACGTTATATTGATTATCTATTCCTGATTGAATTACTTTTTCATTCTCATGAGATGCTATCGTTTGAACTGCTATATCTGCTGCATGTACAGCAATACTTGGTGCTGCTTTCCCTAAAGCACTTCCGATATTTCCAATATCAAACGGTGGTATAAATGTTCCCGCTAATCCAACCGTTCCGCCTATCGCTGCACCTTTCCAACCATTACCGCCCCCTAACTTATCAATACCAAACCCTAAAGCTGCACCGCCCAATGTTACCAATGCCCTGTCTGCTAAAACACTTCCTGTAAAACTTCCAAGTGTTCCAAAGTCTATTCCTAATCCACCGCTTGGGTCTGCTATGCTTATTGGATTATTACCCATTCCTACATACCCACTTGCAAATTGATCAAAGGGGTCAAGAGTTGTAAATCTTCCAATCTGCGCATCATAATTTCTTAATTCAAAATCGTACCACCCGATATCCTCATCCAATTCCGCAAAATCACCTTGGTATAGAAACTCATTTTTCAAAGAACCTTCCATTCCTCCATCAAACTTCCGGCTACTGATACCGGCTATCCGTAAACCGAAAGCATAATAATGGTTTTCTTCAATTATCTTTCCTCTTGTAAAGCTGACAGTGAAGTTATCCCCGCCTGCCAACAAATATATTCTAAATTAGTAGTCGGGCAGGAAAATAAACGGCATCATCATTCTTAACTTGTCCGCCCTTTGGCGGATTGCTCAGATAAATATACACATACCCGTTCTTCGGTGCCTTGATATCCGACAACACCAGCGGTGCCGCCCCGTCTCCCGGCTGGCTTACCCTCAGCGCCATGCTGCCTTCTTCTACAAATTCAAACCTCTCATTGAAGAACATGATGTTCAGATAGGCTCTCGGGATATTATCGGTAGCATTTTTATCCGGATCAGCAAGGCTCGCAAAAGGAACACTCCCGTTCAGGTCGCTGCTGATATTGGCGGTACTGCCATGCACGATGGGGTTCACAGCAGGGCTGCCGGTAATGGCCTGTATCAGTCCGGTCACAATATCAGCGATCTGGCTGTTGCTATTATTGGTTACCGGCCCGGGATAGTAATAATCCGCTTTGGCACTCAGCACATCGCCTGCCATTACTTTCAGGAGGCTGTTGGGCCCTATGGTATGGCCGGTGAGTTTGCTGAGCTTGCTTACGCTGCTGCTGGTATTGGCATTCCATCCGCCGGGTTTGGCAATACGGGTGGCGGCTACTTCATTGCTGCTGCCCTGTTGCCCGAAGTAAGGTTCCTCACTACCGGCCCTTTCAGGTTCCATTGTAGCCTCATTGATACCATAATGCGTTTCCTGCGTCAGTATCATCCTCACGTTCTCCTGGTAATCCCTGATGAAGTAATCAAAAGCGCCCCTTTTGCCGTTTGGCAGGTCTATATTGCCGTCTATGGCCAGGCCGTCGTATCCGTTGTTTTGAGATACCGGGGTGAGCAGGCGTATTCTGCCCTCCTCAAAATTGATATAGGAGAGGCTGTCGCCCTGATATACGAATTCATTAATATAAGTAGTGGTTTTTGCGTTACCTCCGTCGGGTGTGAAAATGCGTTGCAACTTATTGCCGTCGGCATCATAAATAATTTGCAGGGTTCCCTTACCACTGACGCGAATGAATTCCGGTTTGTCAAGGAAGTTGATTACTTTTTCCATGGCAGTCTTTTTGAAGAGGAGCATCAGTATAAAAACTTCCGGATTTTGTTCTTATACAAAAGAAGCCATTTAGCGGCTGATATTTTTGCGTACTGCCACTGAATCTTTGCGTAGTGCTACTGAATCTTGTATGAAAAAGGACAAAATGAAAAATCAGAAATCCGTGAATTACTTCTCCGGCAATTTCCTATACCTGCGCTATACCTGTGCCGTACCATCTCCGCCCGGATATACGGAATGGTACGGACAAGGGGCGGAGAAAGGGCGAAGAAAACAGGGATGAAATATTTCCTGCAAAGCAGCGTTTAAAGAACAATAACACCGGTGGAAAACGAATGTTCCGAAGTGTGCACTCTAATCAAATTACTCTCTCCGTGCTTCCTTTCATACAGTCAGGAAACCGTTTCCGGAAAAGGATTATAATTACCAAGAGTATTCCAAATTTTCTATGTAGGTATTAATTCCGGTCGGTGCGACACCGACCGGTAGCTGATTTTATGGGCGGGTGTTACCACAAGAATAATTCCTATCCGGCTAAAAGATTTTTCGAAACCCAAACCAATTTTTGAAAGTGTTGCCACAAGAATAATTCCTATCCGGGCAGGATTATCACTCCCGTAGCTGATTTTACAGGCAGGTGTCCTCACCTGCCTGCGAAAAAGTGTTTATAATAATTGCTGCCCGATTCCGGATTAGGAAAACTTTATCCTGTCTCAAAAGGAAATCCCCTTTTTATTTCCATACAGTGTGAACAAGTGAGTTTTCAGGATAACGGAGTATAATTTTTGCTCTGCTTACATCATGATTAACATACATTATCAAAGTACCTCTTTTTCGTGCCTCATCAAACTACGCGAAAAATCAAAAACTACAAACAAAAGAGGCTGTACCAAATGTCTTAGGATACAGCCTCTTCATTTTCTTGTTCAAACCATTTATCATTGATTTCCCGATACTGCATTGGGATCCAGATTTAACAGCAAACTGAACCGCAATGTATTTGAAAGCGGATTCCTGTTAACACCGCTCCCGCTTGGAATCAGGTAAGAAAAATTCAATCCGAAAACATTGTAATTTATTCCCGCGCCGAGTGTAAAATATTTTCTGTCTCCTTTGGTGGGCGCTTCATAAAAATATCCGCCACGGAAGAAAAACTGATCGTTGTAGCTGTATTCTGCACCAAGGCTTAAAGTAAACTCTTTCAACTCTTCACTGAATCCGCCCGGTGCATCACCAAATGAACTGAACCAACTTGATACCACACCTTTATTGCGATAATCAGCCAGCCCTGCTGAATCACCCAAAGCCGGAGGTGTCGGAACCAATAATTTATTTACATCTAATGCAAAAGTGATTTTATTGATATCATCTACCTTATCCACATAGGCCACACCCAAACCCAAATTGGCAGGGATGTAATCTCTTTCGGAAGCGTCATTTGTATAAGCGATTTTTGATCCGAGATTGGAAAGGGTAACACCCCAATTTATTCCGCTCTGGTCGCCCGACTGAGATCCATTATAAAATAAACTTAAATCACCTGCCACCGAAGTACCTGCTTTATAGGTGGAACCGCTGCTGGATTGTCCGCTCGCCAGGTTAGAATTAATATACCTCAATGCAATACCGAGGCCTAAGACATCCGAAAGTTTTCTGCTATATCCCGCATCAATTGCAAATTCCCTTGGCCTGTAGGAGCCCAATGAATTACCATTGTTATCAGTGAATTGAATATTACCAAGACTAAAGTAACGTACTGAAGCTGAAATTGCCTGCAACTCGTCTATCTGATGATAACCCGCAGCAGACACAAGATAAACATCATTCAGATCAAGCGCCTTTAACCACGGTGTGTAGGTAAGGGAAACCGCTGAATTGCTTTTTGCAAACGGGATTTTTGCAAGATTCCAATAAATGGAGCTGGCGTCTGGTATTGTAGCAATTCCTGCATCGCCCATTCCACCTGCGCGGGCATCGGGTGATATTCTTAAAAAAGGAACTGCAGTTGTTACAACATTTATTCTCTCAGAAGCGCTCTGGCCTTTTACCAAAATAGAACAGCCTACAAGCATAGTTAATGCCGCAAACTTCAAAATCGCATGTTTCATGTGTACTTATTGATCTTAATTAGGTAGAGGTGCGGCGATATTGTTTCTTTTGGGTTTGTAAAAATAATTGATTTAATTAATAAGCCAATTTTTATATTGCTGCATATTCAGGCACCGGAAAAATGGCATCGTCAATAAAAACGAATACCTCTTTACAATATTGTATAAATATTTTTTTAGAAAGGATCCAACGTTTTTTACAATACCTGTTTATGTGAACGCTATGTAAAATTCCTTTTCCATAAGGGATTTTTTGTTCAGCTATCCGGTATCATTACCGAAAGTATTTATATTCGCATTTACATCCTCAGTACAATAAGAAAGAAAACCTTTCGTTAATTAATCTGCAAAACGAATGTACATGTCAAAATTCATTTCTGCCGGGAAACTTACCCTTGTCGTCCTGGCCGCATCATTTGCCTTCAGTTCATGTAAGAATGGAGGTTTGTTTGGAAAGAAAAAAGAAAAGTCTTCCGTCACGGGATGGAACTACGATGACAAAGAATTTGGTAATTTCCATGTATTAAAAGCCCAGGAACAAAAAACCGGTCCCGGTTTGGTATTTGTTCAGGGAGGTACTTTTATTATGGGCGCCAAAGAAGACGATGTCATGGGCGACTGGAATAATGTTCCGCGCCGCGTGAGTGTCAATTCCTTTTATATGGACGAAACCGAAGTAGCCAATGTACATTACCGCGAATATCTTTATTGGCTGGCTAACACTTTCGACAATGATACCACCATTATGAAGATGGCTCTTCCTGATACGCTGGTATGGAGAAGTGAACTCTCTTATAATGAACCTATGGTTCAGTATTATTTCAGATACCCCGCATATAATTTCTATCCGGTTGTTGGGGTAACCTGGGAACAGGCACATGATTTTTGTGTTTGGCGTACTGACAGGGTAAATGAAAAAATATTAATTGACAAAGGTTATCTGAATAAAAAAGCACCTCTTGCTGCAATGAAAGGCGGCGAAGGTGATATGACATTCAATACGGATACTTATCTGATGGATCCGGATCAGATTAATAATAAAACTGCTCCCAAGAAAGGCGCTTTGAAAGATGTAAGTGGCCGCCCAAGAAAAGTTGTAACATTTGAAGACGGTATTCTTCTTCCAGCCTATCGGCTCCCGACCGAAGCTGAATGGGAATATGCAGCATATGGCCTGGTTGCAGAAAATCCAAAACCCCGTACCAAAGAAAAGAACCGTGGTGAAGAACTATTTACCAACCAGCAGGTTTATAGCTGGAGTAAAAATGTAAACGGACTCAGGGACAACCGCAGAGGTAGCTGGCAGGGTGAATTTTTAGCAAACTTCAAGAGAGGAAATGGTGACGTTATGGGCGTTGCAGGCGGACTGAATGACCGTGCCGCTTATCCCGGTCCCGTAAAATCTTTCTATCCAAACGGATTCGGATTATATAACATGAGCGGAAATGTGAGCGAATGGGTAGCCGATGTTTACAGGCCGATGAACTCAATAGATGTGGATGATGTGGAACCTTTCCGCGGGAATAAGTTCACTGAATTTTACCGCAACAGCCAGGGTGAATATGAAAGAGACACGCTTGGCCACCTGAAGAAAAGAGTTGTTTCGGATGCAGAAGCTCAAAGCAGATTTAATTATCAGAAAGGCGATGTTATCAACTATCTGGATGGAGACTCCATCAGCAATGTAACTTATGAATATGGAGTGAATACACTGATAAGTGATAAATCAAGAGTGATAAAAGGTGGTAGTTGGGACGATATGCCTTATTGGTTGTCACCCGGAGCACGCCGCTACATGGAACAGGATCAGGCAAGCAGCACAGTAGGATTCCGTTGTGCGATGACCCGCCTGGGAAGTCCGGAAGGAAACGGTTTCAAAGAAGGAAATATCTTTGGAAAACGCAGACAAAACAACCGCAAGAGATAGCGTTTAATAAACATACATAATTTAAAAGACCCTGCAGTTCGCAGGGTTTTTTTATTCCCTTTCTAAAAAACAATCTTCCCTGAAATACCTCTGATAAAAAAACACCCTGTATTTCAAAATCATTTCTATTCATAATTTCTCTATCGATCCCTATCGAACCTTTTATTTTTTACCTGCTTCATTAAAAAATAATTTCTGTCATTTTTTTTAATATTAAAATCGTAACTATTCAGTCCCCAGTATAGCGATAAGGGATAAGGCATTCAAAACATTTTGTCCCGATTTGATTGTGGTATCAATTACTGATCTCAGGATAGCAAACATATCGGCTCCTTCGGCAGATTTGAATTGACCTGATATCTTTTGTTTA